>CAVRZO010000001.1:0-536217 GCA_963725615.1 Terriglobia bacterium
CCGGCCAACGCCAGAATGACACTCCGAACCGAAATCTTCACAGCACCGCCCCCATAAGGTATGGCTGCAAGGGAGATGCCATAGCTAAGTCCCAGCGCAGCAGTCAATTAGAGCTAGGAAGTGGAACGCAGTTCGCCACAGTGGAAGATGTTTGCCACTATTTCTCGGAAGGCTTCAGGCTACAAAAACAACAAAAGAGATTTTGGTAGCGCTAACGGGAATCGAACCCGTGTTTGAAGATTGAGAATCTTCCGTCCTAACCCCTAGACGATAGCGCCCCCGGAGGAGCAGTCATTATAACAAAGCGACGCAGTCATCTGATGACGACTGATTGGAGTGTGGAGAAGCAGCTTCTTCGCACTGCTTCTTCGATTGAGCGCTGCTTCATATCGACTCGAGGTTCGTTCCTGTTAGAAAAATGTATTCCTGCCAGCAGTACGGGTTGAACTTTCACACGCTGTCATCCCGAGGAAGCGGAGTCCTTCGCTGCGCGAAGGGCTCCCAACGAAGGACCCATGCATTTCCTGGCGATAGCAGCGCCAAACTTGTCAGACAGTGTTCAGGTTTAATCACTGATGCGTAAAATGCGATTCGGAGCAGCAATACGGGGAGCGGAATACCACAGGTCCTACGCTTGCTTTCGTCCCGTTTCTCGGGACGAAAGACTGCGCTCAGGCTGACAGCCTGACGGTCCCAGAGATGATGAGTGGGCGCTGGTTCCAGACTGCCACTGCCGCAACACGTTCTCTCTTGACAATCTTCCCCTCCGGGAGCTAAATATCCAATAGCGAATAAAAAGCGAATACGCAATTCGCAGCCTCGGCCAGCCGCCTCGGCGTTCCCTGAAAATATAGAGGTCCCTGAATGTCTTCATTGGCTTTTTCCGCCTCTTTGGGCGGCGCTGTCGTCTTTGCTGCAAAGAAGGAGCCGGCGCTGGTTCTACAACGTCTGGCGGCATTGCCTAAGCTAGCGGGCGTGACTGCGGCATCGCGGCTTGAGGTGCGGTCTACGCCGGAAATGGTCTCCTGCGGAATTCGCGAGATTGATGAGCTGGCCGGCGGGCTGCCGCGGGGATGTCTGAGCGAAATCTGTGGACCCGCATCGTCCGGACGCACCAGCGTGTTGCTGTCCGCGCTAGCCGCAGCTACCCGGCGTCAGGAAGTCTGCGCACTGGTGGACACCACGGATGCGCTCGATGCTGTCTCGGCAACGGCGACCGGAGTTGAACTGGAAAGATTGCTGTGGATACGGTGCGGCCGGGCGTCAGACCTCGGACATCGGACCTCGGACTTCAGACCTCAGGCCTCTGACCTCAGAGCTCCGACCTCAAAGACTGACGCCCAAGGCCTGAGGTCTGACGTCCGAGGTCCGATGTCTGCAGTTCGGCTTGAGCAGGCTTTGCGCGTCACCGATCTGCTCCTGCAGAGCGGGGGTTTTGGCCTGGTGGCGATTGATCTTGGCGATGTGCCGGACTCGGCGGCACGGCGTATTCCGCTGGCTTCCTGGTTTCGTTTTCAGCGCGCCGTCGAACCCACCGCCACGGTGCTGTTGGTCGTGGCCCAGGAGCCCTGTGCTCGGACTTGTGCTTCTCTGCTGATCAGGCTGCAGGCAGGGGGAAAGTCGTCAGTTCTCAGCTATCAGCTTTCAGCGGAAGAAAAACTTGGGCCTGCGCACTCACAGCTTTTGGATGGACTGCAGGTTGAAGGAGAGCTGCTGCGTTCGCGTATGCAGCGAAAGCCGGCACAATCCGTCACAACGGCGTTCGCCACAAAAGCGGTGCGGATTGCGTAGGTTTTCCGGCGGGATGCCGGCGCTACGAATTGAGAGCTGACAGTTTTTTTCTGACGACTGACGACTAATGCCTGCTTTCGCCTGCATCTTCGTTCCCGACTTTCCTGTGGAAGCCCTGCTCCGCGTCGAACCCGACTTGCGCGCACAAGCTCTGGCCGTGCTCGAAGGCAAGGCCCCGCTGCAGACGATTTTTGCTTTGAACGAGAAGGCCCGCCACGCTGGGGTTTCGGTGGGAATGACGAAACTTCAGGTGGAAGCCTGCACGGATCTGGTGTTGCGTCCACGCTCCTTATTACAGGAAGCCGCCGCGCACGACGCGTTGCTCGATTGTGCCCAGTCATTCTCGCCACGTGTGGAAGATGCGGGCTATGACACTGTCCTTCTGGATCTGGACGGCATGGAGCCGCTTCTCGGTCCGTTGCCGAAAATCGCGCGGGTTGTGGCGCGCCGCGCTTCTGCCCTTGGCCTCGAAGCCAATGTTGCCGTGGCTTCCAATCCGGATACGGCCGTACTCGCCGCTCACGGCTTTTCCGGAGTGATCGTGATTCCTCAAGGAAGGGAAGCCGAGCAGTTGGGCAATCTGCCCCTGGAAGTGTTGTTTACCGGAGGACACAGTCTCCAAACCCTCGAAGTGCTGGAGCGCTGGGGCATTCGAAATTTTCGCGCCCTGGCTGCGTTGCCGGAAATTGCCCTGAGCGAACGCCTGGGGCAGGAGGGCATTCGCCTGCAACAGTTGGCGCGTGGCTGCAGCTCCCGATCGCTGGTTCCGGTCGAGCCGCCGCTGGTTTTTGAAGAGGCGATCGAGCTGGAATATCCCCTGGTGCTGCTCGAACCGCTGGCGTTCTTGCTGGCCCGGCTGCTGGACCAGTTATGCGCCCGCCTGGGCGCGCGTGCCCTGTCCACCCAGGAGTTGCGTTTGGCTCTGACCCTGGAATGCAGTGCCCCAGACCACGTAGGGGTGGGCGCCCCCGCCCGTCTTATTGAGTACTCCAGCCGAGCGCAAGCTCGACAGAATTTCCACCGCACTCTTCGCCTGCCAGTCCCCCTGCTGGACCCAAAAGTTTTTCTCAAGCTGCTGCAACTGGATTTGAATGCACATCCACCCGGCGCTCCCATCGTAAAGGTCCAATTGTCGGCGGAACCCGTGCGCCCGCGAGCGGCGCAGAGCGGATTATTCCTGCCTCCCACCCCGGAGCCGGAAAAACTCGAGCTCACATTGGCGAGAATCGCAGGAATTGTTGGCGAGAATAAAGTGGGATCACTGCAATTGCTGGACACTCATCGCCCGGAAGCATTCCGGATGCGGCGCTTTGATCCTCACTTGGAGGAACAGGCTCGCAAAACAAAGGCGCCCCGGAATAACAAGCCCGTGGAACCTCAAAAACAGAACGAAGTGCCGGTCACCGCTATGCGTATCTTCCGTCCACCTCTGCGGGCCACGGTGACCCTGCAGGAAGGGAAGCCGTCGCGAATCGAATGTCCGAAGCGCAAGGAAATCTGTGGAGAAATTCTATGGGCTGCCGGCCCCTGGCGCACTTCCGGAGACTGGTGGGAGCAGGAAGGATGGGCCCGCGACGAGTGGGATATTGCTTTGCAGGAAGCGACGGGCATCACGCTCTATCGCCTGGTCCGGGACCTGCTCAGCGGGCAGTGGCGGGTGGAGGGAAACTATGACTGAAGCGGGCGTCAGACCTCGGACGTCCGACCTCGGACGTTGAAACCCAAGATTTGAGGCCTGATGGTTTGCAGTCCGAGGTCCGAGGCCTGACGTCCGACGGCCAGACCTCTTGAAGTCCCTTGAAATAGGCACAGCCTGGGAATAAAATTCGTCCGCTCGAAGCGGAGGGAACGTATGAACACACGGGACCTGCTCGCGCGACTTCTCCTTTCGTCATCTCTTTGTATTGTGGCTGGAACACTGGCCTGTTCGAAACCGGAAACAGCTCCCACCCAACCCGCATCGTCCGCCGCGGCTCCGGCGTCGCAGCCCATGGCGGCAACACCTTCTGCGCCTGCCGCCGCCCCCGCCGCGGCTCCGATGAGCGCGGGCACCGCGATCGCCAGCGCGCAATTCAGTGCCAACCCGGATTTGCGCTGCGACTTGCTGGAGGTGAAACGGACCAGCGGCGGCGCCTTGCTGATCCGCTGGAGGCTCATCAACACCGCCGGGGGACAAGCCACCGGCTTGGCTGCCGGCGGGGCGCCCAAGCCTATTTACTACAATTTCGATTGGCCGGAACTTTATTACACCGATCCCGCCGAGAACAAAAAGTACGCTTTCCTGACTGATTCCGAAAACAACCGAATCCTGGATGTTTTTTGGGGGAATTTTGAAGCCGGCCAGCAACACCTGAACTGGGCCAAGTTCCCGGCGCCGCCGCCCACTTCAAACAAGATCACGGTGTTCGTCCCGAAATTTATGCCCTTTGAAGATGTTCCCGTGTCTCCGTAAGGAGGGCAACTGTGATCCGCAAGAGGGCGATGCAAGCATGGCTGATTTGTGCCCTTCTACTGGCCACGGTCTGCTTCCAGCGAACCGCCGAGGCCCAGAAATACAAGCTCGATGACCCCATCCCGCCCGGCGCAACCGGGAAGGTCCTTCCGCTGAAGGGGCAGATCACCGACCTCAAGGGCATGAGTTCAGGCGTGAGCGGCAAGATCGACGCCTTGAACGCCGCTCTCAAAGACCTGAGAGCGCACGCCACCGACACCGAAATTCAAATTGAGCTTTCTAGCGATGTGCTGTTCGATTTCGACAAAAGCGACCTTCGGCCAGTGGCCATCCCCAGCCTGCTGAAAGTAGTGACCGTGATGCAGTCGTACCCGGCCTACCTGTGCACCATTGGCGGCCATACCGACGCCAAAGGTGGTAAGGACTACAACCAGAAGCTATCCGAGCGGCGGGCTAATTCCGTGAAGACCTGGCTGGTGGGACACGGTGCTTCCAATCAGATGAATACACAGGGTTTCGGCGATACCAGACCGATCGCGTCAAACACCAAGCCAGACGGAAGCGATGATCCGGACGGAAGGCAGAAGAACCGGCGCGTCGAAATCACCCTCAAGAAGCATTGACGCGCAGGTGACGAGCGCGAACACCCTATTCCGGGTCCGGCAGTGGAAGCTATAGGGTCTTTACCGTATATTTAGCCCCGCCAGTTGTGCATAACCTGTTCAAGCTGTGCTATCCCGCCTATTTCGTGATGACGCCGCAGGCAATTCGGTCCCCGGCGTTTCCGGCAGGGTCAGTCTTCATATCATCCGCTTTGGCATGAATTACCAGCGCCGTGCCGCCGTTGCTGAACAGAGAGTGGCTGTCGTCACCCAGCGTCACGTCTTTGTTAACCACTTTGAATTTGGCTCCGCCCTTGGCATTTACCGTGAAGTTGTGCATGTCGCCGGCATGGTGGCCTTCGGGATTTTCCAGGCCATGCTTCTTCCCCTCCGGATTAAAGTGCGGGCCAGCCGACTTGAAGTCGGGTGCATCGCATTGCGCCTTGGAATGGAAGTGGAAAGCGTGCACCCCGGGCGGCAGGTCATGGAGGGTCGCCTTGATGACCACTCCCGCCGACGCGCCCTTCCCGGACTTACTCGCGAGTATGGCCGTTCCTACACTCTTGCCTTGGGCATCCTTCAGTTCGACCACGGTCTTGGCTGCGCTCGTCATCGAGAGAGCGAGGACCCATGCGACGACAACAGAAAATAACTTTGTGGTTTTCATGGCGCCTCATTATAACGGCTCCTATGTCAGGGTGTCATGCTGAGCGTGCGAAGCATCTGCCTGGAATCGACTATTGACGCAGGGCGGAGTTGTACGCTGCGCGCAAGATCCTTCACGGCCGTAGGCCGTTCCGGATGACGCCAGGGGGTTGGAGCTTTGTCCAAATCAATAACTCCCTGCTACCGCACCGAGACATAAAAAGCATTGTTCCCCGAGCGCAGATCCTTGCCGTAGGAAAATGCAAATCCAACTCCGAAGACGCGTACCTTGGCCTGCACCCCCAAATCCCACAGCCACTTCTGCGAGCCCAGCTCCGTCGAAGCATCAGTAATTTTGCCGGTATCGAGAAACGGCCCCAGCTTGACCGTAAAGATTCCGTTGCGATAGACGTTCTTGTCGGCGTCCCAATTAGACAGAAAATAATTTCGCCCCAGGGGAGCGCTGCCCTTCCTGCCATCCCGGGTGCCGATATGTCCGCGCATCTCGAGATCGTTGTCGCGCTCCAGGCCCAGGATGAAAAGTTCGTCGAACGGGACCTCTCCAAACGTCTTGCCTGCCCTGATTCGATGTTGTATTTCGTAATCGTCGCCCTGGGATTGCGGGAGCCAGTGAACGCGCAATGAACCTTGCAGCTTCTCGAAGGAATGTGAGGGCTGCGACCAGATGCGCCCCGCCTGCGACGACGCTCCACCTTCAATCGTCAATCTTCGCTCGGGCAGACGCCAGAGTTCGGCGTCCACCTGCGTCAACTGCTTGAGTTGATAGCCTTTGGCCAGCAGGCTCGGAGTCAGCACTGTTCCGGGAATCACGCTGCGGAAGTCGCGATGCGAAACTTCGGCGCCGGCCGACCAGCGCCAGCGTCCAGTTTCCATTGCGGCGAAATCCGCAGCCACCGCCTCCCGCCGGAGGTTGAAGGTCCCCAGCACCGGGGCTGGGCCTTGAAACGATTTTCTGATGTCCCAGTTCTCGCCGCGCAAGTCGGCCATCAGCCTGTAGCGGAATTTTGGATTCGCTTTGAACGGACCTGACAGCTGCGCCAGAATCCGTCTCTTCGGCGCATCCCAGCGGTACATGGAGGTGAAGTTGATCGCTTCGTCGCGCAGGTTGTAGAACTCAGGAGTAATGCTTTGAAAGGGCAGGCCTCGAAGCAGCAGAAATAGTTTCTCCAGCTTGCCCTGGCCCCACCCATCCCGCTCGCGGTTGCGGAAAAGGATGTCAAACTTTCCGTCCTTACGGGCTCGCAGATCAAATTGGTAGCGAGGGAAAATTTCCAATCCGCGAACTCGAACTTCGGTGGTGAGCAGATCGGACAGGCGGAGGACGCTGGCTGGCGCGAACGCCATGGCGCGATCGAGCAACGCCGCATTCACTTGCGGCGTGGGCTGGCTTCTTACTTCGACAATTTGCGGTTTGCCCACGCGGTTCCAATACTTGAGCGCGGCTTCGCTATTTCCCTGAAGAAAATAGACCGTGCCGAGAAAATCGTTGCCGTAGGAATCAGCGGGATCGAGACGCAGCGCCCGCCGCAGATGGCGCACCGCGACCGGATACCGCTTCTGCTTGAATGTCACTCCGGCCAGTTCCAGCGGGAACCTCTTGTCGCCAGGCTGGAGTCGCGCTCCGGCGGCAAATGCTTCTTGCGCATCGTCCCAACGTCCCAACTGGGCCAGGGCCGTGCCGTAGTAGAAATCGAGTTCAGCCGAAGGGTGAGGCACAGACTCGACGAGACCGACAATTTCATGCCAGCGCTGCTCGGCAGAAAGCTGTTTGACTCGGGATGCTAAGGAACTATCCGATGGTTGGGCGCTTGCGACAGACGCAAATGCAAAAATAAATATGAGGACAACGATTGGGATCAGCGTGGTTGAGCTTGGGGCAGTGCCAGCAGGGTCCATTTTCCGGCCGCGCTCCATTCCCGTTCGAAGCTGGGCCAGTCCTGTTGCAGCAGCTTGCGCTGGGCCGGATCGTTGACTATGACCATCTCCGGTCCGAGGCCAGTCACGACCACATAATGCAAAGCGCCGCCGGACGAGGGCTTCAAAGCAACAATTAACGGACGGCCCTTGCCCAGATGTTGTTTGAGATCTTCCCACTCTCCGCGAATTGTAAACGTGCGGAACCCCTTTTCCTGGAAGTACCGCTCCATGTCGGAAGCGTAGATGCCGTGGGCTTTGACCGAGTACAGCGTGCGCTGGATTTGGGACGCGTCAGAAGTGTCGTTCGCCGGTTGACCCTGCTGCGCTCGCCAGTATTGCATCACCATGGCAATGCTGGCGGCCCCGCAGCCATCTTTCTCCTGCTTAACGAAAGGAACATCCAGCCAGACACCGGGAAGGTCGGCAGCCAACAGCAAGCCGCAGACACCGAGCAACAGGATCGCGATCATGACGATGCGGCCAAACTTCTCGCCGGGCATCTTGGCAGCCTATCGCACCGCAACAATGATCAGAATGAGTATGGCCACGGCCACAAGAATAATGATCAGATCGCGATCACTCAGAGTGCCCGCAGCAAAATCCGCCTGTGCCTTGTTCACCCGCGAGGCGAGTTGCGCCAATTCGGCGTCGTCCAGCGTGGAGACTGCGTTCTTCACCTGCTCCGGATTCATATGCGCCGACCGCAAGGCTTTGTCGGCCCTCTCTGACGAAAAGAATTCCCGGACCTTCTCCACGTTTTGCTGCCGCACCGCTGAGGCCTGCACCGCCGCTTGCTGCAAGTCAGAGGGGCTCACTACGTGGGCGGGACCCTCTGCCAGAAGATTCTGGGGAAGCGCGAAAACCGTGGCCAGAACGAACGCGGTTGCGACTCGGGATAGTTGTTTCATATCGAAATGCATGTGCTGCAGACCTCCTAAGATTTCGTTGTTGCAGACCGCTTGTGTGGGGACGGGTCTGTGACCCGTCCTGGCCGAGCGCAGCTCGGCGTGCTAAAAAAATAGTACACGCTCAACCTTCGATGCGGAGGCCGTTCCGAGGGTTTGTCTCACAAGGTAACAAGATCAATAAACAAGGCGGAATAGATTGGGATCTACAAATTTTCCACCGTCTTCTGCAGTTTGGCGGCAATCTCCTCCGGCGCGCTTTCATCAGAAAATCGAAGTGGCTTCCCGATTTTCACTGTGATCTTCCCGGGCAGCGCAACTTTCTTCTTTGCCTTTTTCAATTCAAAGAGCCCGTCAATACGCATGGGCACGATCGGGATTGCCAAGTTCTTCGCCAGCAATCCGACGCCGGCGCGAAAGGGCGCGATCTTGCCGTCAGTGGTGTGACGCCCTTCGGGAAACACCAGAATGCTGAAGCCGCGGTCCACGGATTCTCCTGCGAAGGCGAAGCTCTCCCGAAAACCAGCCTCCCGTGGCAAGGGAAACAGGTTGAGCAAGGACACTCCCAGGATCCACTCCATGCGATCAAAGGCTCGGCCCAACAAACCTCGACCCGGTGGTGGAGTACGCAGCGCCTCCAGCGCTTCTCCTCCCGTGGCCGTTGCCAGTCGGTGGCGGAAGCGCGCGGGGAGCGCTGTCTGCACAAAGCCGACGTCCACGTCATCAATGTGATTGCACACCACCAGCACAGGACCGCGAAGCCCGAGCAGATTTACCCGCCCGGTAACGCCCGGCCAGCCCAGCAGCAATACTGCAGGACGCAAGAGAAGATAGTGAATGACCAGCCGCACCCAGGTGGTGGGCCAACGCTGCACCCATGCCGGATAGTGGTAGGGCACCCGCGACGGAAGCTTGCCGTGCAGCATGCATTCCAGATCACCAACCGTCTTCACCGCAGAGAACCGGGTTTCGCTCAAATCCACCTGGTAGCGGTCCTCGAGCGCGCCGAGCAATTCCACGCGATCGAGGGAACTCAAATTCAAATCCGCTTCGAGATCAGACCTCTGAGCCGGCCCCTCTGCCGATTTCCCTTTAACGCGCGCGATCAACTCGCCTAGTAAACTCGATCCGGTTGGCCCGGCGGGCGTCGCCCCCAATTGCGCCTGAACAACCTGCAGGACTGCGTTGCTTCGAGGCTTCTGCGTGGAGGTGCGCGGGAAATCGTCTTCGGGCCACACGAACCAGCTCCGCATGCGCTGGTACTCGGCCAGAGTTTCGTTTGCGCGTCTTACGACCGGTTCGGGATCGACGCCAGCATCGCGCAGGATCATCACCGCGCAGGGTTCCTCATTCCCGTCTCGTGGGAGGGCGACCACCACGCAGTCCTTGACCTCAGGTTGGCGGCGCAGCGCGGCCTCGAGGTCCTCGGGATAAACATTCATGCCGGCGGGCGTGACGATCACATTTTTCTTCCGTCCTTTGAAATACAAATTGCCTGCGGCGTCGAGCGCGCCGATATCTCCGGTCCCGTACCAGCCCTGGTCCGCCGTCATTGGCTGCAATTCGTGGCCGGTCCAATAGCCCGCCGCTACCCCGCTGCCGCGCACCAGGATTTCGCCGTCCGGAGCCAATTTGACCTCGCGCCCAGCCAGAACTTTTCCGATCGATCCTTTGCCCAGGCGAAAGGGATGGTTCACGCTGACGATAGAAGTCGTTTCCGTCAGTCCGTAGCCCTGGATGGCGGCGTATCCCAGCCGTCCCCAGAACTCTTCGGTCACGCGGTCGAGTGCGGCCCCTCCGGAAATGAAGGCCCAGAACTTCCAGCCAAACTGGCGATGCACTCGGCGGAAGATCCACCAGCGATGGAGGAAATGCTTTCCTTCTGCTGCTTGAAACCGACGCCGGAACTCATCGAGTTTGCCCGCATCTTCCAGATCGCGCTCGATTTTTTCCTTGAGCGATTGCAGCATGCGCGGAACCGCTACCAGCACCGACACTCGCTCGCGCCGGATGGTGCGAATGACTTCGCCCGGATTGAGTGCGTCCTGAAAGATCACCGTGCCGCCCATCAGTTGGGGCAGAAATATTCCCAGGAATTGCCCGAACACGTGGCTCAGAGGCAGCAGGTTCAGGAAGCGAACAGGATGGACCAGGCGTTCATACTTAAGATATTTCTGGATTTCCGTTTCCAGTGGCGCGATATTGCCCAGCACGTTGCGGTGCGTGATCACGACACCTTTCGGTTCGGCAGTGGTCCCGGAGGTAAAAACAATTTCCAGGACATCCGCAGGATCGGTGGCCGCGGCATCGTGGCGTGCAGATGGGTGGATAGACAATATCTCCTGCAACTCTTCCAGTACCATGGCTGGAATTGCAGGCACGGCATGTTCACGCGAGCAAACCAGCAACTTTCCATCTACCTGCTGATAGACCCGCCGCATGAAATCGGTTGTGCCTGCTTCATCAAGGGGAACGACGATCGTGCCTCGTAGCGCACAACCGAAGAACACCGCGACCCACTCCGCCGAGTTCGGCCCCCATAGCAAGACACGGTCGCCCTTGCCGATTCCACGCTTTTCCAGTTCGCGGGCAAGACGGTGCGCGGTTTCTGCCACCTGCCGGTAGCTCCAGCGTTCAGTGCGGTACCCGCGCCGCTGCACGTAGGCGCACTCCCGCCCCCGTCGCAGAAAGCTCTCAAGGTATTCGACAACGGAGCGGCGCTCCATGTTTAGGATGGTATCGCTTCGGGAACGGCAATTGTTATCCCGAGTGAAGTGACCGCTTCGATGGAGCCACTCGCGGCCACGTGGGGACAGCCGACCTCGCGAGTTCGCGAAGCAAACTCCCCACCCGGCTCAAGGTGACAGATGTTACGCCGACATGCGTCGCGCGTTCTTGGGAACGAAGTTGGACAACAGGTTTAGGAACTCCGCAAGAAACGGCGGCGTGGGCTGATTGCGCAAGGTGACCGCGTACCATTGCCGCCGGAAGCCGCGGCCGCCCAGGGGGCGAATGGCGACTTTGCCCGCTTCGACCGCTGGCGCCACCGCCCAGCGCGCCAGAAATCCGATCCCCGTACCTGCTCCTGCCAACTCAACAATCGCTTCCGTGAGCGGAACTTCGATGACCCGGTGGGCCTCCACTCCTGCCGGCTTCAGCAGTTGGTTGATCAGCGTGCTCTCCTCCCGCGGAGGATAGATCAGAATAGTTTCCGTCTCCAGATCTTTGGGCCGCACCTGGCTCGCCGCTGCCAGGCGATGCTTCGGGGACATTACCAGCACCAGTTCGTCTTCGAACATGGGTGTCACCAGCAGGCTCTTGTTGCGCGGGAGAGAACTGACGATCGCCACATCCAGCTTGCCTTCGAGTAACGCGACCGCCGGATTCGAAGTCGCGTTGGCGACGATGTTTACTTCCACTTTCGAAAACTTCCCGTGAAACTTATTCAACACCGGGGGCAACCAGTGATAGCAGGTGTAGCATTCCGTGCTCAACCGGATCTCGCCCCGCGCTCCTCCGTTTAGTCCCTCGATCTGCACCTCGGTATTGCTCAGTTCGTCGAGCACGCGGCGAGCGCACGCAATCAGCCGCTCCCCAGCAGGTGTAAGCACCATCTTTCTTCCCAGCCGCAAAAACAGGGCGGTCCCCAGCTTCTCTTCCGCATCACGCAACTGATGGCTCAGCGCAGATTGCGTCAGGTGCAGGCGCTTGCCCGCTTCGGTGACGCTGCCTTCTTCGGCCACAGTCACCAGCAGCTTGAGGTGTCGGACTTCCAGTTTCGGACTCATATTTACATGAGTGTAGTTCATCGGTTGAATGAAAACAAACAATCAATCTCATGGATAGAAAATCTCGTCCAACGCCTAGTACGCAGGAAATCGGGTTTGACGGCAAGAAGCGGATAGCGAGCAGCGAACAGTCGCGGCACACTCCCGTCGAACGTCCGGAAAATCCGCAGGAGTCGTAATCGAACGAGCTCAATAGACAAAACAAGGGGAGGTTGTTATGAAGAACCGGGTTGGACAAGTATTTGCTTCACTTCTTCTGAGTGTCCTGATGCTGGGCCCAGCGGTCTACGCGCAGCGCAACCAGCGGGTCATCAAGGCAAACATTCCATTCGATTTCGTCGTGGGAAGCAAGATTTTCCCTGCCGGGCAGTATTCGGTGGTGCTGGTTGGGCCAGTGCTGCTGGAGCTGCGCGACTCGCGCGGCCGCACCCTGATTAATGTATTGACCGAATCCGTGCAAGCTCACGCCGCGCCGGGCCAGCCCAAACTGCACTTCGACAGAGAGGGCGGCCAGAACGTCCTCACCCAGGTCTGGCAGGAAGGGGACGAGGTTGGCCAGCAAGTCTTGCGCTCGAAGTCGGCCACTCTTGCTGTCCGAAACGGCTCGGGACACGTCCAAACTGCCGAGGCGAGCAATCCGCGCTAGACGCTTAACCATCACGATCACAAAGTGGGGGTTTCATGAATACCGGAATGAACGGAAGCAATGGACAATCGCAAGCGGGTGACCTGCACGTTCAGGAGGTCATCCGCTCGGCGGAACGAGAGCTGCACGAACTACTCGCGCAGCGGGCGGAACTCATGAAGCGAATTGGCACGATCAAACAGACCCTGGCCGGATTAGCGAACATTTTTGGCGACGGCGTGCTCAGCGACCAGCTGCTGACCTTTCTCGATCGCAAAACCGCCAGCCGCCAGCCGGGCTTCACACGAGCTTGTCGAGTGATCCTGATGGACGCCAAGAAACCACTCGGCGCCCGGCTGGTCTGCCAGGCCTTGCAGCAGAAATTTCCCGAATTGCTCGAGCGCCACAAGGACCCCATGGCCTCGGTAACCACAGTGCTGAACCGGCTGGCCGACTACACCGAGGCCCGATGCTCGCTCGATCCAAACGGCCGGCGGGTGTGGGAGTGGATCGTCGAGCGCGACAACTCTGCCGACTTGCTGCTGGCGGCGGGAAGCAACAGGTTCCCACCGCAGACGCAAGCGGTGAAGAGACAATAAATCAGGAGCGGAGTAGCCGGGAGAAGGCAAGAACTATGTAGGGCCGGGTCTTTGACCCGGCCAGGCCGAGCGCAGCTCGGCTAAGGCGAGGCAAATCCATTGAAGAATCTGTCGAGCTTCGCTCGACCGGGCGGGTCGGAGACCCGCCCCCACACAGTCCGTGCCACAACCTGTCCGTCTTTACTCTCGCCCCACACCCAGCGCATCCGCCACGCGGTTGATGTAATTGAACCAGGCGGCAATCAAAGTGATCTGCAGGATCGCTTTGTCGTCGAAACCGGCGGCGCGCAGGCGTTCGTGATCGTCTTTCCAGACTTTCGTCGCGTCCTTGGTAATTTTCACCACGTAATCGAGCATCACCCGCTCTTGCGCAGTCACGGGAGCGGTGGTGTAGTCCTTCTCCAGCGCATCGACCAGTTCCTTGTCCAACGTCACGCGACGCAGAAACTCTGCGTGTGAGTCGATTCAATAAACGCACCGGTTGGTGACCGAGACCACGGTGGTGATCATCTCGTGCTGGCGCCTCGAAAGCGGCAGATCGGGAGACATGAGCACGCCGAAGGTGGCGAATGCATGATAAAGGGCATCCGGAATGAGGCTGTGGGATTGGGTGATCTGTGCCCCGCCGCCCTCGGTGGGATGGACCGGGGTCGCGTACTCGATCGGATAGAGGGACTTTTGTCCCTCCATGGCCTGGCGCAACTTCTCGTCGCCTTCAGAGAGCGGAATAGTGCGGATCCACGTCATAAAGAGTCACTTGCCTTGCGGGATGTTTTCGCGGCAAAAACCGGCCACCAGCTTAAGGCTATAACGAGAAACTCAGAACAGCCAATAGTCCAAATCCGTTATCCGAGTCAGCAGGGCATGAGCGCCAGCGTCAGATCAGGCCGTCTTTAACGCGGCGAAGGAAGTCTTCCGCGTCGATTTGGGCTTTCTTGGCGGCGCTGGGGTCATTGCGATTTTCGAAGGTAATTTCCTGCAAGGTAATCTGAGCGGCGTCTTTCGGCTTGAAACCCCGGGTGACCAGCTTTCGCGCTCGCGCCGCGAAACTCTCGGAGTCTGCCAGCACTGCCGGTTCACCGTGTACCGCGCAATCGTGCTCCTGGAATTTGCTCGAAGCCAGGCGGTCATAGGCGCTCTTGGCGTCCTTATCGGTCAGCATTGCAGGTACGGGAAAGGTCCAGCCGCACTGGGAACACGCCCACCCCGTAAGGCGCGTGTGCGACACCCAAGTCAGCCATCTGCCCATAATTCTCCCTCATTGCCGCAGGGGGTAAAGAATACTTGGGCCCGAATAAGTTCTTTACTTCCTGGCAGGAAAGCGGCGAATGCTAGCGAAGTGAGGTTTTGTCCAACCCAGCGTGCCCCCCCGGGACGCTGAATGTGCTGGCAGCAATCTTACAAGAACCGAGCCTCCAGCAGTAGTGACGCCTTAGGAAACCGGGGCAGTCCGAAATGGAGAACGGCCGTCCCGCCCGTTTTTTGGCGAATCGCTCATGATTTTCCGTTATCTAGCGTGGTTCCGGACGTAACTCGGTCGTACACTCCCTTTCGGTAACCCTTAGTAACCATACGATTCTTGGTAACACGTCTTACAATGACCCTTGTCCGAAAGACCATCCCTCGTATGATCGGCAGACATGGCCGGTCGGATGGCCAACCCGTCGGTGAACCTTCTCACGGAGATGTTTTCTGGCGGGAAATAAACCGGGAGCTGGAGTCAGCAATCTTATGGCGTTCGGTTTTGGCTTCAACAAACAGAAGGCTCTCAGTGCTGCGGAGAAGTTCGTCCAGCAGGGCAAGCTGCCCAATGCCATTGCTGAGTACGAAAAAGTTCTCAAAGCCGACCCCAAGGAACTCACCGTCTCCAACACCATTGGAGACCTCTACGCCCGTCTCGGACAGGCCGACAAGGCCGTCGAATCTTTCAAGAGCGTTGGCGACGCCTATGCTGCCCAGGGCTTCACCGTCAAAGCCATCGCCATGTACAAGAAGCTCACCAAGCTGAAACCCACCTTGGAGAGCGTGCTTCGCCTGGCTGAACTTTATACCCAGCAAGGACTCTTTAATGATGCCCGGGCGCAATATCTGCAAGTGGCGGAAGAATTTCTGCGCTCCGGCGAACTGGAACAGGCAGTAAGAATTTTCCAGAAGACGCTGGAGATGGATCCGGAAAACGTCGCCATGCGCACTCGCCTGGCAGAAGTTTATGTCCGGCTCAATAAGAAGACGGAGGCCTGGCAGCTTTTCGCTGCCGCCGCCGACAGCCTGCGGGCGCGCGGCCAACTGGGGCCCGGCAGAAGAAATCCTGAACCGCATGCTCACGCTGGATCCAAGCAACAGTCATGCTCTGTTGCTGCGAGGCCGCAACCTGTTCGATTCCGGCGACATGGCCGGTGCGATCCAGAACCTGGAGAAAGTGGCCGATCTCGATAGCCATCCCGACGGACTGCGTGCGCTCATGCAAGCCTACCTGCAAACCGCACGATTGCCGGAGGCGGGAACGCTGGCGGCCAAATTGTGCACCGTCCACAACGACACCGGCGCGATCACCGGCTACGCCGACGCGCTTATGGCGGCGGGACAACCCGCCGAGGTGTTAAAGGTTTACCAGCAATATTGCGATCGCCTGGTGGCTACGGACTCGGGCAAAGTTCTCGAAAGCCTGCATGCGCTGATCGGCCATATGCGCGAGGATGCGCCCGCGCTGGAGATCCTTCTCGATCTTTCGCAAAAGGCCGGCGACACGACTCACATTACGGAACTCTACGAATTGCTGGCGCATGCCAGCGTGCAGGCGGGAAATCTCGAGAAAGCTCGTGACTACTATCTGAAGCTGACTCAGATGGAACCGCAGAACCAGCTGCACACTCGCAACTACGAGCAGGTTCTGGCCAAGCTGGGTGGCGCTACCTCGGGTTCGCGACTCATCACTCCCGAAGAAGGCGCAGTCCTGGTGGAGGAGCTCGAAGCCACCGCACCGTTTATCGACCAGCGCTATGCCGACGATGTTGCCCTGGCAGTGCGCGCCGCGCTGACCGACGCTGAATTGTTCGTTTCTTACAACATGCCAGCAAAAGCGCTGGGACCTTTGATGTCCGCGTTGCCCAAGGCTCCTCGCGATCTGCGGATCAACCAGCGTCTGGCCGCGTTGCACACCAGGGCAGGTCGCTTCAGCGAAGCCGCTGTTTGCTGCCGCAATCTGGAACAGCTTTATCACGATGCTGGTCATCCCGATGAAGCCAGCCGTTATAGCGACCTGGCCGGCAAGTACGAAGAACGAACCTCCGCCAAGCCAGTTGCGGCGAGCGCTGCCACACCCGCGCCGGCGATGCCGTTTGCGCCGGCGACCATTACTCCGCCCGCCTTTGATCATTTTGCCGGCGCTGAGGGTGCGGACGCTGCGCCGTCAATCCCCGAACCTTCAACCTCGGGACTTTTCTTTCACACAGCGGCATCTTCGACTGCTGCCGGATCAAGCGAATTTGAGGTTAGTTCTGGACCGGCGGTACCGGACAGTGAAATTGATATCTCCGCCGAATGGGAAACCCAGCTCTCAGATGAACCGAAAGCAGCTTCGTTCGCCGGGGAATCTGCCGCTGCAGACGCGGAAACCGATCATGCCCGGGCCGAGACTATCGCCGAAACCATCGAAGAGCTTCGCTTCTACCTGGCACACTCGATGGCGGAACAAGCCCGCGTGGTCTTCACCAAGCTGGAAAAGCTGAAGCCCGGCGCGGCCCAGCTGGCGGCTGTGTGGCAGGAAATCGAAGCCGCCGAAGCCGGCTCAAAGCAGCCCGAAGTCGTAGAAGAAGTTTCGGTGGAGGAAACGGATGAGAGCCCATCCGTACCGGAAGCCGAGAGCGCTTATGCCTCAGGATTAAAGCCCGAACACGAATTCGTTTCCGATCCGAGCCCGGCTCCAGCGAAAGAATTCAAGCTGCCAAGCCGTCCGATCATGCCCACACCCGAGCCAGCAGTGGCGGAATACGCCAAGGCCAGCCCGGAGGCAGCGCCCGCGGGCGTACTGGGTGAGTTTGTCTCCGATCTGGAAGCCTCTTTGGGGGACGGCTTCTTGCCGCCCGCGCCCGTGCCGCCTGCGCCGCAAGTGCCACTGCCGCCTGCTCGCGAGTCGATCGCGGCCAGTTCCTCACACGCCGCCGCGGCCGCAGCGCCTGCCCCGATTCCGGCTCCAGCTCCAGCTCCAGCCATGGAAGCCGCGTCACCGACTTTCACTTATCAGCCGACCAAGAAGCGGACGCTCGCTCCCGAAGTCGCACCCGCAGCCCCGCAAGCGAGCGCTGCCAGCGTGGATCTGGCAGACATGTTCGGCGAGCTGAAGCACGAACTGGAAGAAGATTCCGCCAACACCCAGGAAGATCCCGAGACTCACTACAACCTGGGCGTGGCCTTCCGCGAAATGGGATTGCTGGATGAAGCCATCGGCGAGTTGCAGAAAGTCTGTCAGGCCGTGGATCGCGGCCACAACTTCCCGCAACTGATGCAGACCTACACCTGGCTGGCCCAGTGCTTCCTCGACAAAGGTGTCGCCGAGGCAGCCATCCGGTGGTACGAACGCGCCCTCAAACTGCCCAACATTGACGAAGAGACCCGCACGGCCCTGAACTATGAGCTGGCATCCTCCTACGAAGCGGCCGGCGACAAGGCCAAGGCCCTGAGTTATTTCATGGAGGTGTACGGCAGCAACATTGACTACCGGGATGTCTCCGAGCGCATCAAAGCCCTGAAGTCGTAGAATGACAGAATGGGGTTCTTTCTATGCTTGGGAGCAGGCTCGGGGGAGCACCAACCGGTCGCGTGCCCGACCCTGGGGAGCGCGACGTGACCGCCAGTCCTGATTCTTCCGTCGACAAAGTGTCCGAGTCCCTGCCTCAGACCAGCTTTCAGCTCTGGCTGCACCGCGTTCTGATCCTGCTGTTCGTTTTTTTCTGCGCCACGGTGGGAGTTCTTCTGGTCATCCTGCCCTGGAGGCCGGAGTGGACCGATAATTATTTTCTGCTCGGTTCCCCCGGACTCCGTGCATTCGTTTCCAACGGTTTTGTGCGCGGCTTGTGCAGCGGCCTGGGGCTGCTGGATATCTGGATCGGATTTTGGGAAGCCGTTCACTTCCACGACGAAAAACGGCACTGATAGAAAGACAACCTCATCATGAGTGACGATAAGCTCAAGTCGGCGCCGCTGGCATACGAAAACCCAACCTTTCTGAACAGTCCGGACGGCCGCGTTTTGCGTCTTCTCGCTGAATACACCGAACCGCTATCCCGTTTCCGGCGGGAGCAGATCCAGGACACGGTGGTGTTCTTCGGCTCAGCGCGTTTTCAGAGCAAGGCAGGCGCCGACCGGATTCTCGCTGAACTGGAAAAAAGACCAGGTGTGGCGTCCGAGGCTGAACGAAAAAAAGCGCTGGCTTTGGTAGAAACCGCGCGCTACTACGAGGACGCGCGCCGAATGGCATTGCTGCTTACCCAATGGTCAATCCAGATCCCGGCCCGCCGGCGTCGCTTCGTCGTCACCACCGGAGGCGGCCCGGGCATCATGGAAGCCGCCAACCTGGGCGCCCAGGAGGCGGGTGGAAAGACCATAGGTCTGAATATCAATCTGCCCTTCGAACAAAACCCGAACCCCTACATCACTCCGTCGCTTAATTTCGAGTTCCATTATTTCTTCATGCGCAAGTTCTGGTTCGCGTATCTGGCCAAGGCCCTGGTGATCTTTCCCGGCGGCTTCGGAACTCTCGACGAGCTTTACGAAATCCTGACCCTGGCACAGACCCAGAAACTGGCCAAGAAGATCCTGGTGGTGATTTACGGCACCGAGTACTGGAAGCGCCTCATCAACTTTGACGTCATGATTGATGCCGGCACCATCGCCGCCTCTGATTTAGATTTGTTCCACATGGTAGATTCGCCGGAGGAGGGCTTCGAGTTTCTACGCGACGGTTTGACCAAGTATCACCTCGGACCCCAGCCGAAGGCGCCCGAAGCCGTGCCGGAGATTGCCAAGACGAATCCGTAACTAGTCGTCAGGATCGGCGGTGACTGACGATCACGACTGACTTGCTCCTTTACTACATCACCGACCGTTCTCAGTTCGCTGGTGACGAAACCGCTCGTCGCTCTCGATTACTTGCAACCGTTGCGGAAGCAGCTCGCTGCGGCGTCGACTACATCCAACTCCGCGAGAAAGATCTCTCTCCCCGCGATCTCGAAATCCTGGCCCGCGAGGCAGTTCAACGGCTGAGAACCGAGAACCAGAAACTGAAAACTGTTTTTCTAATAAACTCCCGCACCGACATTGCACTGTCCTGCGGCGCACAGGGCGTTCATCTCCGCTCGAATGACATTTCTCCATCCGAAGCAAAAAATATTTGGACTCAAGCTGCAACCACTCCGGCCCGCGTGACAGTCGGAGTCTCCTGTCACACTCGAGCCGAGGTTGCCAGTGCCGCGCGGGAAGGCGCGGACTTCGCCGTCTTCGGACCAGTGTTTGAAAAGGAGAAGGCGCTAAGCGGCCCCACCGGCCTGAATGCCCTGCGGGAAGCCTGCCAGGAAAAAACCCCGGTCCTCGCTCTGGGAGGGATCACGTTAGAAAACGCGGGAGCCTGCATTCAGGCGGGTGCAGCGGGAATCGCGGCGATCCGATTGTTCCAGCGGAATGAAATGGGCAAGGTAGTCGCAGCCTTGCGCGGAGCGAAAGCGGACGTCAGACCTCAGACGTCAGACCTCGGCCGGCCCCAAGGCTGACGCCTGGAGTCCGAGGTCCGCAGTCTGCTTCTAGCTCTTAATCGTCTTCGATTCCTCGTCCCAGGTCACTGCGCTTTTGCGGAAGTACGACTGGTTCGCCATGTGGCAAGCCAAAGCTGCGTGATGACCGAATACCGCGTCTTCCACAACCGGCTTGCGCGTTTTTACCGCCTGGAAGTAATTCCACAGATGCGGTTTCAGTTCGTCCCAGGAAACGCTGCGGTAGGTGGTGCCTTCCATCGCCGCTTCCTTACCCGGCGTGGCATCGTGCTGCTGATGCCATTTCTTGAAGTATTCTTCACGCATGGCGCGGGGAAAGCCCGACGCGTAGTAGCTGGGTCCGGTATCCACGCCCGCCTGAGGTGTGTAGGTAAGGCTGTATTCGGTCAGTTCCAGGATGCCTTTCGAGCCCTGAAAGCGATAGGTCTCAGGAGTCTCCGTTCCCAGGCTCAGCCGCATATACACGGGAACTTCGCCGTACTTGAATAGTGTGCAGTGCACGTCCGGCATGTTGCGGCCATCATTCCAGCGCAGGATCCCTCCCATCGCCATCGCCTGTTTGGGCGCCTCGTTGATGCCCAGCACGTATTGCATTCCGCTTACCAGGTGGACCAGCAGATCGCCCGCTACGCCGGTGCCATATTCCTTCCAGCAACGCCAACGCGCAAAGATCAGGGGATCGAAGGCCCGCTTGGGCACAGTTCCCTGCCAGGTGTCCCAGTCGAGCGTTTGCGGGGAAAGGTCGGTCGGCGGTGGATACTCCCAGGCTCCGGTGGGATCGTTGCGGCCGAGCGAACCCTCCACCAGCATCAGATCGCCGAGCACACCCTGCGCCACCAGTTCCTTCGCCTTGGCACAAATCACCGAACTGACACGCTGCGAGCCCACTTGAACGATGCGTCCGTTCTTCTTCGCGGCTGCGACCATCTCGACACCTTCGGCTCCGGTGTGCGACATGGGTTTTTCAATGTAGATGTCCTTGCCCGCGCTGACCGCATCGACCACGACCTGCTTGTGCCAGTGATCGGGCACTGCGGCCACGATGCAATCAATCTCCTTGTTCTCCAGCAACTCGTGATAGCGCCGCGTTGTGGGCAGATTCGGACCGACAATCTCTTTGGCCAGAGTGTGACGGCCGTCGTAGAGATCGCAGGCCGCGACGCACTCCACTCCCGGCAGTTCGATCGAGTTGGCCAGCAATCCCGACCCCTGCATGCCGATGCCGATCATGCCAAAGCGCACCCGGTCGCTGGCCGCCACGGTTTGCGGCAAAGCCCAGAGCGGGTCCGGATCCAGGAGGATTGTTTTCAGCCCCAGTGACGCGCCGGCCGCGGCCGCGCTGAGTCCAATGAATTCACGACGCGAGAAACGGTTTCTCATTATTAAGCCTCCAAAATCAGACGTCAGTCTGCAGGCGTCAGCCAATCCCGACGACTGATGACTGACCACCGACGACTGCTATTTCTTCAGCATCTTGATCGCAACTTCCTTAAAAAATACAACGTCATTGTCGCTGTGATTCTGCAAGCCGATGTACCCTTCCTGCGGACGCGGCCCGCGCTCGGGCTCGAAGGGAAATTTCTTCACTGGCACCGGATCGCCCTCGGTGAACTCCGTCACCTTCACGCCATTCAGGACCACCGTGGTGTGCGGCCCGTCCAGAGTGATCTCCATGGTGTTCCACTCCGGCCCAGGCTTGCCGGGACGGGCCAGCGGCTTGGTCATCGAATACAGAGTGCCGGTGACGTGATATTCATCTTCTTTGGATTTCTCAGGCTCGTTGTCGATCTGCACTTCATATCCGTAGTGCACCGGCATCCAGGCTTCGCGGGGCTCGATCGGAATGCGGATGTAAACTCCGGAATTGTCGTTCTGATCGCGCATCTTGAATACGACCCGGATCACACAATCGCCCAGCGTCCCGCCGGTCCAGTAGAGCAGGCCCATCCCGCCGTGAGTGCGGATCAACCCATCCTCGACGGTCATTTCGCCGGGGCCTACATGCTTCCACCCCACCAGATCCTTCCCATCGAACAACTGTTTCCATTCTCCCGACTGCGCCCGAGCGAGGGGAACAACTGCTGCCACGAGCAAGGCTGTAACCAGAGTGATCAATGCCGGACGAAAACGCATAGCTCCCCCTTTCGAGGCGGGAGAAATATAACACCAAACCGGTGTGCTAAAAGCGCGTTTGCTCCCTAAGTCTGCCATCCCTAAATCTGTCATCCCGAGCAAAGTCGAGGGACCTTGTGTTTGCCGGCGGCAAAGGCGGCGCCGGCCAACACAAGGTCTTTCGACTCCGCGCATGACTCGCAAGCGAGTCCCTGCTTTCCGCTCAAGATGACAAGTTGGTGTAGAGCGCGGCGCTGTTCCCAGGAAATGGCGCAGCAACCGGTAAGTCCTTTTGTCTGAGCGTCTGCCGGGAGCCGCGGCGCAGGACAACCATCACCCGAACCCGCCAGTTACCGACGGTCGTTTTTGCTCGAAGCAAAGAACAGGAAACCGGCATCAAAGCAGATATAATATCCGGGTGACGCTCAGGGGATAATTTCTCTTCCAAAGAAGAACAAAGCCGATGTCCATGAAGACAAAGATCGCAATTGTAGCTTCCTCCGCCGCTGTTCTGCTGTTCATGTACGTGGGCGGATTGGATGGCGTTCGCGCCTCCAACAACGACGGCTCATACCGACAACTACAGGTTTATAGCGAAGTCCTGTCGCGAGTGCGCAGCGAGTATGTGGAAGAGCCGAACATTCCACTCGTGACCGACGGCGCGCTGCACGGCTTGCTTGAATCGCTGGATTCAAACTCCAGCTATCTGACGGCCGCCGAGTTCAAAGAGTACAAAGCCAATCAGACAGAGGCCAAAGGCGAGATCGGGGCAGCCGTCTCGAAGCGCTTCGGTTACGCCGCAGTCATCTCGGTCATCCCCGGCGGTCCGGCGGACAAGGCCGGCGTTCAAGCCAGCGATATCTTTGAAGCCATCGAGGGTAAGAGCACGCGCGAGATGTCGCTCGCCGAAATCCACAATCTGCTGCTGGGCCAACCCGGCTCGAACCTGAACGTGTCCGTCGTCCGGGCCCGCCGCGCCGAACCGCAGAAGATGGTCATCACCCGCGATGTCGTCACCGTCCCGCCGGTCACGGACAAAATTGTGGACGACGGTATTGGCTACATCCAGGTGGATGCGCTCAACAAAGGCAAGGCACAGGAAGTAGCCGCCAAAGTCCGGGCGCTGCAAAAGTCGGGAGCCAAAAAGCTGATTCTCGACGTGCGCAATTGCGCCGAGGGGGAAGAATCGGAAGGCATCGCGGTTGCGAACCTATTCCTGAATCACGGCACCATTACTTATCTGCAGGGCCAGAAGTATCCGCGTGAGGCCTTCAATGCCGACGCCTCGAAAGCCATCACCAACCTGCCGTTGGTAGTGCTGGTGAACAAGGGCACAGCCGGTCCCGCCGAAGTCGTGGCCGCAGCGGTGCTGGAGAACGCGCGGGGAGATGTGGTGGGCGACAAGACCTTCGGCGATGGCTCGATCCAGAAAACGATCCAGCTTCCCGATGGGTCAGCGCTGATTCTGTCGGTTGCCAAGTACTATTCCCCGGGCGGCAAGGCGATCCAGGACACTGCCGTCACTCCCAGCATCGTGGTCGCGGACAGCGAGGATGACGCTGCGCTTCCCGACGATGAAGACAACGCAGCTCCGGCGGACGACGACAAGAAGCAGCCTCCGCAGCAGGACGAACAGCTGCACAAGGCGATTCAGGTGCTGAAGAGTAAAACAAGTTAGTCGTAGATCGTTTATCTTGATCGTTTGCCTTGATCGCGCGTCCCTTGGGCGCGCGATTGTTGTTGGCTATCCGCTCTTTTTCACGTGCCTGGCTTCATCCCGCCCCGATCTTCACAACCGCGCCCTCTTTTAACCAGAAATTCACCTTCCTTTCATCGAGTTTCGGCCAGTCCTCGGCTAGGTTGCCTTTAAGTCACGCCCCGTTGACTTAACTCTTCTGGAGGTTCTATGAGATTTTCCAAACGGCTACTTTCTGGTTGCCGGCTTCCCATACTGGTTGGAACGCTATTGACCGTCCTAAGCGGCACTGGCCTGACACAAAACAAGTGTCAGTTAAAATCGCCCAGCGGGCGAATTAAGCATGTGATCTACGTGCAGTTCGACAACACCCATTTCCTCCGCGACAATCCGAACGTGCCTTCGGACCTGGAACAGATGCCTCACCTGCTCAACTTCATTAAAGACAATGGCACCCTATTGGCGAATGACCACACCGCCCTGATCTCGCATACCGCCACCGGGATCCTGACCTCGCTCACGGGCGTTTACCCCGACCGTATGGGCCAGCCGGTATCGAACAGCTTCCGTTACTTCAAGACCGACGGCACGACCCGGACCGGAGTCTCCTTCGCCTACTGGACGGCGCCGCTTTTTGATCCTGCGGGCAGCACCACCGACCTCACACCCGAAATGATCAACGAGAATGGCAAGATCGCTCCCGCTCCCTGGGTGCCGTTCACCCGGGCTGGGTGTGATTTTGGAGCGGTCGCGACCGCGAATACCATCCTCGAGAACACGGCGATTGACATCCCGACCGTATTTGGCACGGGCTCACCCGAGGCGACTGAGGTGGCGGGTGACGGTGGCGCCGCGGGAACCCAATCATTCGCCGACTTCGTGGGCATCGGAGTTCACTGCGCAAAGAACTCAACTCTCTGCGCCTCCTCGACCCATGCGCGGCCCGACACTCTGACGGACGAGCCGGGTGGCTACAACGGCTTTAGTGGTCTGTTCGGCGCCGCGTATGTCAATCCGATCATCAAGCCCAGCGGTCCCATGACCGATCTCGACGGCAATGTGATCCAGGACGCCAACGGACACGCCGGCTTCCCCGGCTTCGATGGCATGGAGGCCACAGTTTCTCTGGGATATGTTGCCCAGATGCAGGAGGCCGGTATCCCCATCACCTATGCATACGTTTCGGACGCGCATGACGGACACGGCACTTCCGGCAACATCCACTTCGCCTATGGTCCCGGCGAAGCCGGCTATACCCAGCAACTGCAGGCCTACGATCAGGCCTTCCAGAAGTTCTTCGATCGGCTCGCTCAGGATGGGATCACCAAGCGTAACACCCTGTTCGTCTTTACCGTGGACGAAGGCGATCATTTTGTAGGCGATGCTCCGACTCCCGATGGCTGCGACGGCGTAAGCACACCCTGCGTCTACAATCGCGTCGGGGAAATCAATGCTGACCTGCGGCGCATGGTCTTCACGCAATTCGGGGACGCCAGCGTTTTCTCAGTGCATTCCGATGATGCGCCGACGGTGTACGTCAACGGCACCGCCACTCAACCTCTCCGAGGCCAAACCGATCCCATCGTTCGCAACCTGGAACGAGAAATGGCTGGGCTCAGCTGGCTAAACCCATACACCGGCGTGGTCGAAAACAACATCATGGTCGCGCAGGTAGACCATATCGGCATGAAGACGCTGCACATGGTCACAGCCGATCCCTTCCGCACGCCCACTTTCACTCCCTTTGCCGATCCCAACTGGTTCTTCTTTGCCACCGGCGGGACGACGCCGACTCCGTGCGCGACCCCGGACGTGTGCGCATCCATTCCGGCGCGGACCAGTCAAAGCTTCGCCTGGAACCACGGTGACATTCAAAACGAGATCGCCACGACCTGGGTGGGCTACGTCGGACAAGGTGTCGAAGATTCCGGTATCGACAGCAAAACCTGGTCCGATCACACCGATGTGCGCCCGACGATCCTGAACCTGGTCGGTTTGAAAGATGACTATGTCCACGATGGACGCGTCGTCTCCGAAGTTCTGGAAGACAGCGCGATTCCGTTCGCTGTGAGGATTAGTCCCGGCTTCACCGCGCTGGCTAAAACCTACAAGCAGCTGAACGCACCCTTTGGGCAGTTCGCCATGGCCACGCTCAAGGCATCCACCAAGGCGCTGGCATCGAACGACCCGGGGGACGCAACCTACACCTCGATCGAAGGACAAATCCAGTCGCTCACCGCGCGGCGGGATGCCCTCGCAACCGAGATAAAAGGGGTGCTCGATGGCGCCGAATTTAAAGGCCAGCCCTTCGGCGTCTTAAGAGCTCTCTTGCTAGTCGTTCGAGCAGATGTATTGCTGCAACAAGCGAGCCTCCTGCCTCACTAGAACGCAGGCAGCCTCCGCCTCAGGACGAACAGCTGCACAAGGCGATTCATGTTGAAGAACAACACAAGTTAGTTTGCTGGTCGGTAGGCTTGGTCGTCAGGCTATAATCGCGCGCCCTATGGCGCGCGATTTTTTGTTTGATTGGAAAGGAGTGTCTGCCTATCACTTTGACGTCATTCCGAGCAGCCCGCATCGGACTGAACTTGTCCTACGACCTGAATTCAACGGTGTCTCGCCTATTGAATACAAACCTTTTACACGCGATGCATTCTCTTTGAGTAAGGTGTAGCGTCAACAAGTCAAGATGTATTAAGAAAAACTTGAAATTCTTTACACAACGCAAATTAGGGGTTCCCCTGCTTTAGACAACTGAAAACCTCGCATGAAACCCTTTGCAGCAGAGCGACTTGCGCTAACCATGATCGATTGGCCGTCCTTGGTGCCGCTCATAGGCCAAGCGAATCGAGCGCTGGCCCTATATGACGGAATTCTATATGGAGTTCCGAATCCTGAGGTCCTTCTCTCCCCCTTAACCACGCAAGAAGCGGTCCTTTCGTCTCGCATGGAAGGAACCCAAGCAACCCTTGGGGAGGTCTTGAAGTTCGAAGCTGGTGCCGAACTAGTTGAAGAATCCAAACGACAAGATATTCAGGAGATCATCAACTATCGCCGAGCATTGCAGACTGCCGAAGCGGAGCTGAAGAAACGCCCATTTAACCTCAATCTTTTGCTCCAACTGCACGGCATCTTGCTTGATAGTGTACGTGGGAGAAACAAGGCACGAAGGCAATTTCGTTCCGAACAGAACTGGATCGGTCCCCCCGGTTCGACAATTGACAACGCCCGTTTTGTTCCGCCTGCGCCTTTATATGTTAGAGATCATCTGGATAACTGGGAAAAGTACTATCACGGTGAGGAGCGAGACCCTCTCGTACAGCTGGCTATTGTGCATGCGCAGTTTGAGATCATCCACCCTCTCTTGGATGGTAACGGGCGTTTGGGCCGAATTTTGGTTCCCTTATTTCTGCATGAGAAACAACTTCTCTCCAGACCGATGTTCTACATCTCCAGCTATCTGGAAGCTCATCGGGACCTGTATGTCGAAAGGCTCCGCGGTTTGGGGCAACCGAAAAGCTGGAATCGCTGGATAGAGCTCTTTCTTCTTGCAGTAATCGAACAAGCGAGGGCCAACGCGGCCACAGCACGCGCCATAATTGAGCTTTACGAGCGAATGAAAATCAAACTGATTGAACTGACGCATTCACAATACGCTGTTCCTCTCCTGGATCGCCTATTTGACCAGCCCATTTTCCGAAGTAGCCACCTGACGCAACACAAGCAGATGCCAAGCGTTCCTACGGTGATGCAAATGCTTAGGAGATTGCACAAGGCCGGCGTTCTGAAGACAGTTCGAAAGAGCAGTGGGCGGCGTGCAGAAATATTTGCATTTGTGGAACTGTTGAACTTGTGCGAGGGGGACAAGATAATCTAAGACCAACCGGTTCGCCCCCGACCTCCCATGAAAAAAATCAAGAAAGGCCCCACTTCTCGCGAAGAACCCGAGAAATGGGGCACCCTTGTACTTCTAACCTTCGGGCTTTAGTGGCAGGGGTTGAAGAAGTGGAAGGGATTGGGTTTCACAAAGCAGGCTTCGTCAAAATAGAGCCTCGATCCCACTCTTTGGAATTCGAGGGCCGTGCTCTGTCCCGACGCTGCTCTTGGAGAGATGAAGGCTTGCTTCTCGAAGAAGACGGCAAAGGGCCCGCCTTTGAGCGCTTCGTCAATGACTCGTCCCTTCAGGTCGCCGTTGCTGGAGAGCGGGAAGCCGAGGATCTGCGCCAGCGTGGGAACGATATCCGCGTTGCCAACCGGCGAGATGTCAACAAAATGGCTCTTGAAGTCAGGGCCGATGGCCGCCATGTTGTTGAACGTGTTGTCGCGTCCCAGGCTGCCGTGCATGCCTTGACCTTGCTGCAGACCCGAGTCCGCGATCTGCACTGCGGTCTGCAGTGGATTGTTCGGATCGGTGGCGAAGGTTTTGAAAGCCAGCGCTATGGTTGGCGTCGGCAGACCCGTGTTGCCGACCAGGTTGATGGAGCTGAGTGGCAGTGTGCCCGGAAGGCGGCCGAAGCTGTCGTCCAGGAATATGCCGCCCACATAATCCTGTTTCGACAAGAACTCCACGATCTTTCTTGCGGTATTGAAGTCGTGGTCCGGAACATAAATAAGGTCGGAACCGCCGTTGGCCGCGACAATCACCTTCGCATCCGTGTTGTCCAGAATGGCTCCCGAGCCGCCGATCAGCGCATCTCCATTGGCTGGATGCTGGCGGACCGTGGTGGTCTGTTGGGGAATGGTGGGATCGATCGGCTCATAAACGCCAGTCGCCCCGGCAGGAGTACTGTCCGGATCAAAGATCGGAAGGTTCAAGGCGTGGGCCAGATCAATGGCCACGAAACCGACGGGCAAAAACCCCGTGTTGACTTCCTGACGGCCAGTTGTGTCCTTGTAAATGAAGCTGGCGGCATAGCTGGAAGTTGAAGTTCCGTCCGGAGCTACATCATGCTTGCTGATGGTGGCAAAGCCATGGTCCGCGGTCACGAATATGTCCGTATTCGCGGCAAGATCGGGATTGCTGTTGATGTAGTCGAGAATTTGCTTCAAGTTGTTGTCCGCATTGTGGACCCCAGCCTTGGAGGTTGGCCCGTTGATGCCCGGAACCAGGGTATTCAAACTGTCTCCCTGGTTATGTTGAGTACCATCGGGATCGCGCGACCAGTAGACCAGAACGAACGGGCTGCCGTTCGCCTTAAAGGCCGGCAGGACGGCTTTCGTGGTGGCGTCGGCAAAATACTGTTGCTGGGTCGCGTTCGGGACCAGCGTGCCCGGAGTGGTGTTGTTGCCCGAGGGCTGCACCCGCAACGGAGTGACGGTGGGCAACCCCGCGTTGGTCAGAGCAGTGATCACGCTGGCGGGCAGCGGTATTCCACTCGTGGTTCCAGTCGCGTCGTCAATGAAAACCGTGACCGGGGTCGGAAAGGCCTGACCCACCGGGTTGATTTGAGTGACGTCCTGGATGGCCACGGGGCCAACTTTTCCGATCGAAGCCGTGTTATAGCCGTGGGCGCGGGCCACCGACAGCAGCGTCTCCTCACTCAGGTAGTTGCCGTTGTAGTGATCATCGAGGTCCGCCAGGATGGGGTTATTTTCGATGAAGGGCGTGTTCGTCCCCGGAGTGCGGCCAAAGTTGCCGGTGTTGAAGATGGGATATCCCGAATAAATCGTATTGCTGAAGTCGCCGGTGTCGCCGAGATAGTGGCCGGTGGCGATGGCAGAACCATTCGGGGTGGTGAAAGTCGGAAACAGTGCATGGCTGTTTACGAAATTGACGCCCTGATTGCGCACACTCAAGAGAGTGGGGGCGTCGGTGGAGCTTACCGAGCCGGGCCGCAGGCCGTCAGCAATGAAGATAATCGCGTTCCGATGTTTTTTGGGGTGGGAAGATTCGGCGTAGGAAAGCGAAAGGGCGAGAAGCAGGACCGCGCCTGCTAAAACGATTCTTACAGCTTTTTGCATGGAAATTCTCCTGTGAGCCAGACCCTAGCAGCCTCAGGTGAAGCGAGGGTTACAAAAGGATTAAAGGAGTTTGAATTTCAGGCCCCGAGTGATTCCGTAAGCAAACTTCTCCTGACCTTCGGGGGTGCCCCGTCCAAACTCTGCTTGGGCGGGGTTGTTGATTCTCATTCACTTAGACTTGGTCCCATTGTTGGAGGAAAATCAAGCAATGGAATTTTCCACAGTGGCGTTGCGCCCCGCGCGAAAATCCCCGCCCAAGCAGAGCTTGGACGGGGCACCCTCGAAAGTCACGGACAATTCCATCGTGGCATCCGTTTGACCCGCCCTGCACCCTCCAATAAACTGAAAACATTCCACATCGAACCTAACCTATGGCAGACAGCATCCACGTCAAGCTTCCCGACGGGTCCGTGAAAGACGTTCCCAAGGGGACGAGCGCACTCGACATCGCCAAATCAATCGGCCAACGACTGGCCGATGCCACGCTAGTTGCCAAGACCAACGGCGATCTCATCGACGTCACCAAGCCGCTGGAAAAAGACACCGACCTACGGCTGCTGACCGATCGCGATCCCGAGGCGCTCGAGGTTTACAGGCATTCGTCCGCTCACTTGCTGGCGGCAGCGGTGCTCGAATTATTTCCCGAGACCAAGCTCGGCCACGGGCCGCCGACCGACACTGGCTTCTTCTACGATTTCTATCGTCCTACTCCGTTTACGCCGGAGGATTTGCAGAAGATTGAAAAGAAGATGCAGGAACTGGTGCAGCAGGACCTTCCTTACGCGCGCGAGTTTCTGCCGCGCAACGAAGGCCTGGCGAAGTTCAAGGGCGAAGGCGACTTCATGAAGTGCCACTTCATCGAACAGTTCACCAAGCCCGATGAAAAGATTTCGATTTACAAGACCGGCAAGTTTCTGGATTTCTGCCGCGGCCCGCACATCCCTTCGACCGGCAAGATCAAAGCGTTCAAGCTGCTGAACATTGCCGGCGCCTACTGGCTGGGCGACGAGAAGAATCCGCAGCTGCAGCGCATTTACGGGACGTCGTTTTTTTCGAAGAAAGACCTCGACGATTTTCTGAACAAGCAGGAAGAGGCCAAGAAGCGCGACCATCGCGTGCTCGGGCAACAGCTTGATCTGTTTTCCATCCAGGAACTGGCGGGACCGGGACTGATTTTCTGGCATCCCAAGGGCGGAATCATCCGCAAGGAGATGGAAGACTGGATGCGCTCCGAGTACCTGAAGCGCGGCTACTCGCTGGTGTACACGCCGCACGTGGCGCGGCGGCAGTTGTGGCAGACCTCGGGCCACGAAGGCTACTACGCGCAGAACATGTTCGACGTCATGGAGCTCGACGATGCCGAATACCGCATGAAGCCAATGAACTGCCCGTTCCACATTCTGATTTATAAGGACTCGCTGAAATCGTATCGCGACCTGCCGGTGCGTCTGGGCGAGCTGGGCACGGTGTATCGCTACGAGCGGTCGGGCGTGATGCACGGCCTGCTGCGGGTGCGCGGCTTCACCCAGGACGATGCCCACATTTTCTGCACGCCGGAGCAGATTGAAAAAGAGATCGCCGATTGCGTCGAGTTTGCCCGCGATGTGCTCAAGGATTTCGGCTTCGATAAATTCCAGACCGAGCTTTCCACCTGGAACCCGGCCGATCGTAGAAATTTCGTGGGCAGCGACGAGCAATGGAACAGCGCCACCAGTTCGCTGGAGAAAGTTCTTAAGCAACTCAACATCGAATACACGACCATCCCCGGCGAAGCGGCGTTCTACGGGCCGAAGATTGACATCAAGCTGGTGGACGCCATCGGGCGCCTGTGGCAACTTTCAACGGTGCAGTTTGATTTCAATCTGCCGCAGCGCTTCGGCCTCGAATACGTCGCCGAAGACGGATCGCGCAAGCAGCCGGTGATGGTACACCGGGCGTTGTACGGATCAGTCGAGCGCTTCTTCGGCGTGCTCATCGAGCACTATGCCGGAGCATTCCCCGTCTGGCTCTCGCCGGTGCAGGCGGTGATGATTCCGATTTCCGAGCGCCACGCGGAATACGCAAACAAAGTCGCGTCAGACCTGAAAGAAGTTGGCGTGCGCGTGCATGTCGACTCCCGCAATGAAAAGATGAACGCCAAGATTCGCGAGCATGCCATGCAGAAGGTTCCATTCCTTCTGGTGGTGGGCGATAAAGAAGCCGAGGCCGGCAAAGTAAACGTCCGCACTCGCGGCAAAGAGAAGACGGAAGATATGCCGGCGGCCGAGTTCGTGGAGAAGATCAGGAAGCTGATCGTCGAGAAAAGCGCCAGCCTGTAGGTACTTCCGAATCGGCACGGCCACGTAGGGGCAGGTGTCCCACCTGCCCGGCCCGACGAAGTCGGGCTTAGAATTACCTCGTGCCGCAACCCTTCTACCGACGCAACCTGCCGCATCTCCAACGCGACTGCAAACCACATTTCCTGACATTTTGCACTTACCAAAATTTGACCTTGCCTGATTGGACCCGGACCGTCGTCATGGATACCTGCATGCGCGCGAACTCATGGACAATCGACCTCCGCGCAATTGTGGTGATGCCGGATCATGTCCACATGATCTTTACCCCGTTGGTAGAGATCGAGAAATCCGAGGTATTTTCACTCGCCCCGCATTACGAAAGCTATCAAGGGCACTTCGGCGCATTTGTCAGCCGACGTCTAGGAAGACCCGGGCGGGTCTGGCAAACAGAGTCGTTCGATCGCGTCTTGCGTGTTTCGGAGAGGCTTGACGAGAAGGTTCGCTTACATCTTGGATAGTCCGGTGCGGAAGAAATTGGTGTCTTCTCCAGGCGGAATATCGCTGGCTGTGGATCACACCAACACCGGAGCCGAGCTTCGCTCGGCTGGGCAGGTGAGGACACCTGCCCCTACGTGGGCGGTGGTGACTATCGGTGTTATCTCTGATACTCACGGACTGCTTCGCCCTGAGGCTCTCGCCGCGCTGCGCGGATCTGACTACATCATTCATGCCGGCGACATCGGCGATCCCGCTATTCTCACACAGCTCGGCAAGCTTGCCCCAGTGACAGCGATCCGCGGCAACGTGGATCGGGAAGCCTGGGCCAGAAAGATTCCGGCCACCGACGTGCTTGAAGTCCACGGCGTGACTCTCTACGTTCTGCACAACCTGAACGAATTGGATTTGAAACCTGAAGCTGCGGGATTTTCAGTAGTCGTCTACGGGCACAGCCATGTGGCCAGGCAGGAAATGAAAAATGGAGTGCTTTACTTCAATCCCGGTAGCGCGGGACCGAGGAGGTTTCGGCTGGCGGTGACCGTCGGGCGGCTATCGTCAAAGGACGGCAAGGTTTTCACGGAGATCGTCGAGATTGTGCCGGGATCTGACTAGCCGAGCTTGGCTCGGCTGGGCGGACGAGGCGTCCGCCCCTACGCAGGCGCTGGTGCTGGCGGTGCTGGTGGCGCTGGAGCTTGTCCCCCGCCGGTGTTGACCAGGTCTTTTAACTCTTTGCTGGGCTTGAAAAACGGAATCTTCTTGGCAGGGACTTCGACGCGCTCGCCGGTCTTGGGGTTGCGGCCGACGCGTGGTTTGCGCTGGCGGGTGCGGAAACTGCCGAAGCCGCGAATCTCGATCTTGTCGCCCACGCGGAGCGAACGCACGATGCTGTCAAAGATGGTCTCGACGATGACCTCACTGTCTTTACGTGTTAATTCCGCCAGCTTGGAGACTTCGTCGATCAGATCGGCTTTTGTCATACGCTCCTCAGTCCGTCTGGATTATATGTGATAGCGACATCGTTGGGGACCGCCTGTATAAACTTCTCAAATTTCAGGGGTTTTATGCAAGAGGCTTTTCCGGGGCCGGCTTCCGGATTTCAGCTCGCGGCCAAGAAATCAGAGCCCACGTAACACGTGACTGCCCCAGGGGCAGCTCCTACTTCCACAAATAATAGAACCCGGTGTGCTGATCCAACAGCTTTTCCCGGCTGGGCAGCCACTGGGAGATGTCCCCGAACAGCAGATCGAGCACCGTTTTGCGGTCCTTGTCGGGATGCACCAGGACGGGCTTGCCGGTTATACCGACTGCCTTGGCGGTGTCGTCCACTGCCGCCTCGAAGTCGGCGATCTGGTCAATCATGTGCATGGACAAGGCTTGCTCACCGGTCCAGACCCGGCCATCGGCGAGGGACTTTATATCTTCGACCTTGGCGTGGCGGCCATCGGCTACGGCTTTTACGAACTGGCCATACATGTTGTCGATCAGCGCCTGCAGGTAGGCTCGTTCCTTGGGGGTCATGTCGCGAGAAGGATCGCCAGTACTCTTGTATTCGCCGACGGTCAGAACCTCGGGCTTCAAATGCGCCCAGCGCATCAGATCGCCGTAGTTGACCCACTCCGAGATGACACCGATCGATCCCACGACGCTGCCATTGTCGGCATAGATCTTGTTAGTGGCCGAAGAAACGTAGTAAGCGCCGCTGGCGCCTACGGTCTCGATCGAAGCCACAATGTGTTTCTTCTTCTCATCGCGAACGCGCTTGACCTCGCGGTAAATCTCTTCCGAGGCGGCCACTCCGCCACCCGGCGAATTCACGTGGATGATGATGGCCTTAATGGAATCGTCGTCGCCAAATTTCTTGACTTGCTGGACCACCGTGCTGGGATCGAGGATGACGCCTTCCAGTTCGACCACGCCAATCTTGTCCCCAAAACTGGCGCGCAGCGAGGTGTTATCTCCGCCTGCGTGCAGCGAGAGGTAAACCAGGGTAAACACGGCCAGCACAAAGAGGAAGAAGGCTCCTCCCCCGATGAGGATCCAAAGAAAAGTTCGCGAACGTCCGTTTTCAGCCATACAGATGGCTTAGTTTAGCACTTGGGGCAGTGTCGAGTTTCTAGTTTCTAGTAACCACAGTCGACGTGGGGACAGCCGCCATCGGCTGTCCGGCCGAGCAAGGCTCGGCTCTTGTGCCTCCCCACTCTCGCATTATTGAGGTCGCTCTTTCTCTCTCTGCCGGGAATCCGTCCCGCGCTCTGCTGCTGACTGCCGAGCTTCGCTCGGCTGGACAGCCGAGGACGGCTGTCCCCACTTGGGCGGTTAGCGCTGCCCGCGATCTGGTTCTCGAATGCTCTTGACGGGCTGGTTCTGGCTTCGTAACATTCGCCCTTTGATAGAAGGGGGACAAATGGCCGGATTCTGTGTAAGTTGTGGAAACCCGCTGGCGGACGGAGCCAAGTTCTGTACCAAGTGCGGCGCTACTCAGCCGGCCGCGCCGGCCGGAACCGTGATTCCTCCGCCGCCTGCCGCTCCAGCTTCCCAAGGCAGCAGCGCCGCGGTAAAGATCATCATCGGGGTAGTGGGATTTTTCGTGCTCCTGAGCTTGATCGCGGCCGGGAGTTGCTTCTATATCGGATACCGGGTGAAGCAGCGGGCCCGCGAGTTCTCCCGGTCCATGGGTGGCGATGCGAAACCCTACACCGGCCGGCGGCAGCCCTGCGCCATGTTGTCTACCAGCGAAGCTTCGGCTGCCCTGGGCCAAACCGTGGCCTCAGTGGAGCAGCGTGGCACCTCGGTTTGCGAATACAGCTACGGAACCAATGGCCAGCATTTCGATGTGGAATACACCTGGCAGGGCGGCGGCATCACCATGGGCATCGCGCATGGCGCCATGAAGCAGATTTCCGGCATGGAGACTTTCACGCCTCTCGAAGGCATCGGCGACGAGGCCTACCTGGCTCCGGGAAATTCTGCTCTCATGATGCGTAAGGGCGACGTGATGGTGAACATTGACCTGCGCGAATCTGGCGTCAACGCAGACGCAGCCAAAAAGATGGCGAGCAAGATCGCCGACCGCCTGCGGTAAGACTGCGACTGATCGCCGCTGATCTAAAGAGAATCGGAGAGCCGGATTCATGCCCTTTTGCGCGCAGTGCGGTTCCGCGATTGGCGCCGTCAAATTCTGCTCCAAGTGCGGCGCTCGCGTGCCTGAGGCGGCCGGGACGGCTCCGGCGCCTCCTGCCCCTTCTCCTGCGCAGCCCGCTCGCCCGCTCACGCCCGCTCCTAATCCGCCCGTGGCTCAACCGGTTGCGCAAGGCGGCAATGTCCTGATGAAGGTCCTGGTGGGCTTTCTGGTTTTTATTCTGCTGATTGTTCTGGCCGTCATGGGCAGTTGCGTTTACATCGGTTACCGCGCCAAAAAGAAGGCCGATGAAATCCAGCAGGCCTACAAGTCGAACGACCTGAACAAGCTGGCGGGGGCGCTCGGAGTCGGGAACTCACCAGGCACTTCGGGTTCCTCTCACGGATCATCTCAGGGAACAACCGGGGGCGATTCTACAGCGCCTGTGGCACCGCTTTCTTTCCCGCCCTGGACGCCTTCGGCGGCGGGAGCTGAATCGGGAACAAGAGTTCCCTTGCGTCCCGGACTCACGGTGGTGACCGCGATCGCCCAGTTTGGCGGCGACTACGAGTCCATCAAACAGATCCAGCAGGTGGGCCCTTCTGTGGTGCGCCTCTCTTATCGTGCCGACAATGTTCCCAACCCGCTGGAGGGTCTGCAGAAACTCAGCGGTGACAAGGCGCCGAAGTCGAGCGGGTCAATCTCCGGACAGCGCACGGTCCGCACTGAAGACCTGCAAACCGCCCACGACTACATGCAGTGGTTTGGCCCCAACCAGCCGGAAGTCATGCCGGGAACGACAGCCATCAGCGTTTCGCGCGAAGTCCTGACCGAACTGAAGGGCAAGGGAGAAACCCAGTTCAGCTTCCGCACTGGAGGTCTGAAGGGAATGGCGGGCTCGCTGCTGGGCGCTCTCGGCCAGATGGCGGGCGGAGGTGCATCGGGCGCGTCGAAAGAAGCGAAAGACCTGGCCAACATGGGAAAAGACGAATGCATGCTAAAGCGCGTCGGCAGTGGTCTGGCCTCTTTCCCTGTGCTGCTGAACAACCAGCGCGTGTTGCTCCCTGCCGTGCATGCACAGTGCACGACTGATGACGGTCTGGCTGACTTTTACTTTCTCGATGACCTCGATAATCCGTTGGCCCTGGCCTGGAAGCTGGGCAGCAGCGACACGCTGCAGCTGGTGAAGATTTCTTATCCAGCCCTACCGGCAACTTCTCCGACGGGGAGTTCATCGGCCACGCAGCCTGCTTCCGGTGCGGGTGGCGGCCAGCAGATCGAACAGGCGTTGAAGCAGACGGGACAAGCCGAGGTCTACGGTATTTATTTCGATTTCGCGAGCGACAAGATCAAGCCTGAATCCGAGCCGGTGTTGCGCGAAATCGCCGACGCGCTCAGCCACAATCCCGCCTGGAAGCTGCGCGTGGAAGGCCACACCGACAACATCGGCGGCGATGAGTACAACCTGGATCTTTCCCAGCGCCGCGCCGAGGCCGTGAAACTGGCGCTGGTCACTCGCTATCACATTGCCGCAGACCGCCTCACGCCCCAGGGCTTCGGCGCCACCCGTCCCAAAGAGCCCAATGACACGCTGGCCGGCCGCGCCCGCAACCGGCGCGTGGAACTCGTGCGGGAGTAAAGCCATTCCGGCCGGATCCCTGGCCAGATGCTAAGAGTACATGTCCCGATTTGCCGCAGGGCATGGCCTGAGATCACGTAGTTTGCCCGTTATTTCCTTGTGACAATAGAAGCATGAAATTTACCTGGAGGAGCCTGCTGGCCGCCACGACCGCGCTGTTGTTGGCGCTCGCGTGCGTGAATTGCGGAGGAGGCACAACCGGCTCGACGCTGGCAGCGGGCGGCGGAAGCGGCTCCGGCAGTGGCGGGAGTGGTTCGGGCGGCAGTGGCGGATCTGGGGGCGGCAGCGGATCAGCCGGTTCCGGTTCGGGCGGGAACAGTCAAAGCGCTTGCGGCGCGATGAGCACCGGGCAGGGCGCCAGCCTCAACGGCTTCCTTCCTTTCGCCAGTTCCAGTCCCTGGAACAAGGATATTTCCGCCTCGCCGGTAGACCCGAACTCAAGTGCCATCATCAATTTCATCGGGCCGACTGTCGGGATGCACGCTGATTTTGGGTCGGGCCTGTACCAGGGCTCGATTATCGGAATCCCATACTCCGTGGTGGGCGGAACGCAAGCTCCGGTTAACATCAACTTCACCGCCTACGGCGACGAAAGCGATCCGGGGCCGATGCCGCTTCCGGCCAACGCTCAAATCGAAGGCGGTCCGAATCCAACTGGCGGCGATCGCCACGTACTCGTGCTCGATAACGACAATTGCTTTCTCTACGAATTATTCACCGCCGTCCCCAATGGCAACGGGAGCTGGAATGCCGATTCAGCGGCAATTTGGGACCTGCTGGGTGACGCCAACGCGCAGCGTCCCTGGACCTGGACTTCAGCTGATGCCGCGGGCCTGCCGATTTTTCCCGGCCTGGTCCGTTACGATGAAGTCGCTGCCGGACAAATTCCGCACGCGATTCGCTTCACTCTTCCGCAGAGCCGGGCTGCGGTTGTGTTGCCTGCCACCCATTGGGCATCGAACTCTACCAGCGCGAACGCTCCACCCATGGGAATGCGGCTGCGCCTGAAGGCGAGTTACGACATTTCCGGATTTTCCACAAACATGCAGGTAATCCTGTCCGCCATGAAGAAGTACGGTCTGATCATGGCCGATAACGGCAGCGCCATGTACATCAGCGGCGCGCCCGACAGCCGCTGGGACAATGACGATCTGCACAATCTGGGCCAGGTTCCGGCGTCAGCTTTTGAAGTCGTCCAGATGAACCCGGTGTACACCGCGTCGAACGTGCCGCAGGGCGCGGCTCCAGGCATCACGAGCTTCACGGCAACGCCAACCAGCGTGAGTTCGGGCGGCAGCGTGACCTTGTCCTGGAGTGTCAGCAATGCGTCTTATGTCATCGTGTCGCCGCAGGCAGGAGCGGTGCGAGGCACCAGCGTGACTGTCCACCCCGGCCAGACCACTACGTACACGCTCTACGCCACCAACCAGTTCGGACGCAGCACAGCAACAGTAACAGTAAACGCACAGTAGTCACGACGGACCACGTGGGGACAGCCGCCCTCGGCTGTCCGGCGGAGCGAAGCTCCGCTATTTCAGACACCAGCAAAAAATCTGTCGAGCTGCGCTCGACTGGACAGCCGGGGGCGGCTGTCCCCACGTGGCAACTGGTGGCTCCATTCAAAACAACTTCTCTTGGCGGCGGAGATTTCCGATTGAGCCGATATTGGCCAGAGCGAAATTGAAGCGGAACTGATTTTCGTTGCGGACCGATCCCAGGGCAAAGCGGCGGTACTCGATGCTCAATCCGCAACAGTCCCAGTTGTAGGCGGTCTGCACCGCCGCATACTGCAGAAAACCCAGATTAGCGTCGAAACCGAGGTTGGTCGCTCCACTAAACCCGCGTTTGTTGGGCTGTCCATAGCCCAGCAGAATCCGAAACTGATTGAAAGCCTGCTGCCCGGTAGGCGTAGGGCCATTGCTCGGCGCCAGCAGATAGGCGTCGCCTCCGCCAACCGTGTACGGCCCGAAACGATAGTTCACGAACGCGGTGCTGGCATTGATCCGGCTTTGCTTGAAGTCGTAGTCGATGTCCCACTCGGCCTCAGTGCGGCTGGTGGCTTGAAATTTTAGCCGGGAGATCAAAGGCGAAAGCCGCCGGGCTTCTGTGAGAAAGGCGATTCCGGTGAAATCGGCGGTCGTGGTAAACACATTTCGCTGCCCGGGCACCAGTGCCCCTCCGAAGTTCGGGTCGAGAAAATATTTCTGGGCCAGTTCCCAGGTAACGACTTCTCGAACCTGCGGTTCAGTCGGGCACGGAGTTTCGTAGCGTTCCGAACGCCGCTCCCACGGGACAAGGCTCTGCACCGCCGGACGTCCGATGTTAAGAGTAGCCATGCCCGCAGCGTCGCAGTCCTCGGCTTTCGCCGAGGTACGCTTGGCGTAAAGCCGATTCACCACCGCATATTCCACTTCACTGGTGTTGCTCAGAATGTCGCGTTCGTCAAAGCGCAGAATCCGCGCAAAATTGTCCACGCCAGTCACGTAGCGATACGTGGCGCGAGGCTCGATGACGTGCTTCCATTTACGTCCCCAGAATTCGCGGTCGTACACTCGCTCCAGCGCGGGCGGACGAATTTCCACCGATCCCTCGACTGCCCTGCGGTTGATGACGTCGCTCTCCGCCACGCCCACCCCGCCGCTGCTGGGCACCAGTTGCTGGGTGTAGAAGGTTTCACGTAAAGAAATTTCTGGACGCACCGACCAGCCATGCAGCACCAGGGCTAGAGACAGCGACGGGCGCAGATCGAAACGTCCGACCAGCGGTGCAGTTCGAAACGAAGGTTCGCTGCGCGACAGCCCTTCGGCAGCGGCTTCATAGGACCAATAGAAGGGTGAGTGCCCGATCGAGTGCTCTACGCTGGAGACCTCAAAGCTGGGGGCATGCAGAATGGTGATGACGTCGCCCGGAGTCGTGCTTTCGAAGTTCTGATAACGCTGCGTCGACGCGTTATTGAAATACCCGCGCGTGGCATTGGAGAGGAAGGCTTCCGACTTAACCTCCGAGTTTACCGCCTGGCTAAAGACGTCATTGAATGCGAGGCGGAAGACGAAAGAGCTCAGATAGTCGATGCTGGCGACGCCGCGAAAGTGTCCAAAAGTATCTTCAGCGTCGAGGCGTACCTCGTGGCCACCCTGATCAACCGGTGGTTTGCCGACGCCCCGGTCAAAAACTCCGAAGTAGTTCAAGTACACATAAGACTTTTCACTGGGCTGGGCACGGAACTCGATCTGCGGCGCCCACCCTCGCCGGGTGAAATATTCTGCGCCCGCAGTGACGTCCATGCTGCGATTGATGGCCCAGAAGATTGAGTCTCCGAGAATGGTTCCCTTGATCGAAGAGCTGCCGACGTTGGGAATGAGAAGCCCGGTCTGCCTCGGCTCCCGCTCCACCGGGTGCGTGGCAAAGGGAAAATAAAAAACCGGAACGCCCTGGATACGGAACGTGCTGTGATAAATGGTGGCGTTGCCGCCGACTTCCACGACAATCTTATGAGCGTTGAACTCCCACTTGGGCCGCGGCAGCTCGCAGGTAGTAATGGTTCCGTCGTAGACCACATAGTGGTCGGGGCCGGTCTTCTCCACCACTCCACCGGTAAAGGCGAAAGGATTCTCGGTGGTCAGGATCATCCGTTTCCCCCGCAACTGCATGCCCGTCGTCCCTACGACGTGTTCGAAGCGCCCGGATTCAGACCGGACGTTGTATGTGGCATGCGTAGCCTCGACGTGCTCATCGTTGGGTCCGCCGTCGAGCACGACGTGTCCGTCCGCGGTCGCCTCTCCGGTGTCTGAGTTATAGTCCACTGAATCGGCATGGAGTATGTAAGTGCCGTAATGGATCTCCGCCTGCCCGCGCAGCTTGTACACGACGCCATCCTTCTCCTGCTGCAGGGCACTGATAGTGACGTCCTGCTCTCTCACCGACGACGGCGCCGACGGCAACGACGACTGTTCGCCCGGTTGTCCCGAAGCGAAAAGCAACTGGCTGGTAACTATGGACGGAGCGAGTAGCAGATGACAAACCAACGCCGCCGTGATAAGGAATCGAGTGCGGGATGTCATCGCAAGCGGATGAGACCCCGAGTGAGGAGATCCACGCAGGGGTAAGGTGACGGTAGCACGGCTCGGCCCGAGTGGCAAAGCAGCCGGGCTTCCGGGCAATTTACTTTCAGGGCTCTGGCTTTTTTCCTGCGGAACCAGTCCACCGCATTGCAGTCGTTCTGCCGCTGGAGGCTCAGCGGGACCCGATCGTTCCTTCATGAAACCAAGATTCGAACCCGATGTACCAACCGATGCGAACCCAGACCTCTCAGCCAGCCTGATTGATCCTGAAGCGTTCGATGCCAGCGAGCAGCAATTTGCTGCCAGCCTCGAGCCAAATGCAGCGCGGATTGAATCCAGGTTTAGGCAAGAAAAGTTTGGAGAAAAGAGGGCAGTCGCGCCCAGGTCGGTAGGGCCCAGATTCGTAGTTGAAGAATACGCGCCACAGGAAGTGGCGATGCTGCCGACCGATCCCGGGGCTGTTGGTGCGGAAACTCAGGAGGCCACAACACCGCCGGAGCCAGCCGAACCGCAGCCGCTGCCAGATCCCGATGCATGGCGTCGGGAGGTGGCCGCCCGATTGAGTCATTATCGGGCGCGGCGGCGTACGCGGGAGCCTCGCTATCCTTCGCTGCATCTGAAGTTTGAGCCTGAACCGAGTTCCACTAGTCCGGAGCCAACACTGCCGCCCTCTGCTCCAGTCGAGAGAGAGGCCGCGGACTATCTGGAAACAGCGACTGCTCCCCGTATCACCCTGGCTGAGCCTTCCGGCTATGCTTCGAACAGTTCCCCAAACTATCCCACGAACTATCCGCGGATCTTGCCTGCTGCCATCACCGAGTCCACGGCCAAGGTGATTGAGTTTGCCAGCTACAGCCCCGCGCCCCGAGCGTTGGACGAATTGGCCGAACCGGTACTGGACCGTCCCAGAATCATTGACACTCCTGAGCTCGTGCCTGCTCCGCCAGCCCTTGGCGGCATTCTGATTGAGCCAGTTGAAGAGCCTGCCAACGAGCGGCGGCCTGGATTCGAGATTCCGTTGCAGGCAGCGCCCATGTCACGTCGCATGGCGGCTTCGGCAATCGACGCCACTCTGGTTCTGTCTGCGTTCGCCGCCTTCGCTTATCTTTTTTTTCGCATCAATGCTGAACTTCCGCCCCTGAGCAGGATCGCCGGCGCTGGAGTTCTTCTTATCGGACTGTTGTGGTCCGCTTATCAATACCTGCTGCTGGTTTACAGCGGCACCACGCCGGGCCTGAAACTGGCCAGGCTCGAACTGCACCGCTTCGACGGAAGCCCGGTCCCGCTGCGGATCCGCCGCTGGCGCGTGCTGACGTCGGTGCTTTCCGGCCTGTCGCTGGGCCTCGGTTATGCCTGGTGTTTCCTCGACGAAGACAGACTCTGCTGGCACGACCGCATCACCAGAACCTACATGGCGCCAAAGAAATGGTAGCGCCCCAGGCCACGTAGGCCCGGAAGCCCTCGTCCGGGCAGGTGGATGGCGTTGGGCTCGGCGCAGATGGGCATTCTTGAGTCAAAAACCAGATGTACCCCCCTGTCATCCCGACCGGAGCGAGCACAGCGAGCGAAGTGGAGGAACCTTGTACTAGGTGAACTGATATCAGCTGCCGTCATGGGCTTTTCCTGGGGCCGACGCCGCAGGCAGAGATTCGCTGCATTGACAGAGCTAAGTAGCAACCGTTCCGCTCGCACAACACAAGGTCCCTCCACTTCGCTCGCTGTGCTCGCTCCGGTCGGGATGACAGGGTCTTGGAGGCTACTTCGCCGGGGGACACCTGCCCCTACGTGGACCGTGATGGTCTGCTAACATCTTTTGGTGACCCCAGCCTCTCCTGTGCGCGTACGTTTCGCTCCCTCTCCGACTGGACATCTTCACGTTGGCAACGCGCGTACCGCGCTGTTCAACTGGCTTTTCGCCCGGCAAAAAGGCGGCACCATGGTGCTGCGCATCGAAGACACCGACATCGAACGCAGCCAGGCCCGCTTTGAAGATCAGCTGATCGCCGACCTCAAGTGGCTCGGCCTCGACTGGGACGAAGGACCGGACATGGGCGGACCGTACACACCGTATCGCCAGTCCGACCGCTTGGGCGTTTACCGCGAACACGCCGAACGACTGGTTGAGGAAGGCAAAGCTTACTTGTGCTTCTGCACCGAGGATGAGTTGCAAAAGGAACGGGAACGAGCCCAGGCCGAGCATCGCCAGCCGATCTATTCCGGCAAATGCCGCGCCATCCCTCCGGCGGAAGCCGAGCAACGGCGTACCGCCGGAGAATCCTGCGCGATCCGGCTGAGAATTCCGGAGCACCCCATCCGTTTTCACGACATCGTGCATGGCGATGTCGAGTTTTCGAACGAAGTGGTGAGCGATCCCATCATCCTGCGCTCGAACGGGATGCCGGTCTATAACTACGTGGTGGTGATCGATGACGCGCTGATGAAGATCACGCACGTGATTCGCGGCGACGATCATCTTTCGAATACTCCGAAACAAGTTGCCCTGTATGAGGCCCTGGGCTGGCCCGTGCCTGAGTTTGCCCATCTTTCGACAATTCTGGGCGGCGACCGGGAACGTCTCTCCAAGCGGCACGGTGCAACTTCGATCGCCAACTTCCGCGACATGGGCGTCCTCCCCGAGGCCTTGGTAAATTACCTGGCCCTTCTGGGATGGGCTCCGACCGGCGGCACCCGCGAACTTTTCAACCCAACAGAATTGAAGAAGGAATTTTCTCTGGAGCGAGTGACGCCCGCGGCAGCCATGTTCGACATGGAGAAGCTGTACTGGCTGAACCGGCACTACATCAAGAGTTGGCCGGTGGGAAATCTTACAGCACTGGGCGCGTGGTTTCTCTCGCTGGCCGGCTACATCGAGCTTAAGGATGCGAAGTGGTTGAGCGCGGAAAGCTTCCCGCACATTCACCTTGAAGAAGAATTACAACTCTGGCTCACCAAGGTCACGGAATTGTTAGCTCCCTCAGTCGACCGCCTCGACCAGCTTCCGGAACGTGCGTCGCTGATCTTCAACTACGACGCGCGCGCGGCCCTCGCCGCGCCCGGCAACGCCGAAGTGCTCGCCTGGCCGAATACCGACGCGGTGTTCGCCCGATTCACGGTCAAGATACTTGAAGATGACTCGGCCAAAGCCGGGAACCTCACTTCCGAATGCTTCAAACTGTTTGTTAACCAAGTAAAAGCTGAGACGGGCGCAAAAGGGAAAGAACTGTTTCATCCCATTCGCATCATAATTACCGGCTCGCACTCCGGACCGGAGTTCGACAAGCTGATTCCCATCCTCGAAGAAGGCAGCCGGCTCCAGCTGCCCAAGCACGTCCTCAGCGTGTACGAGCGGGTGGAAGAATTCGCCAAGGCCCGCGCCCACGGGAAGTGATTCCATTGGTGGTGTAGTTCAACAAGTCCCCAAAGAATTGTCATTCCGACGCGCGGCCGTATCGCGCGAGGAATCTGCTGTTTCGACGCCGGCAGAAAACAGATTCCTCGCCGATAAAGCTGGCTTCGGAGTCACAAGGGTGCGGGGGTTGCATTTACGCAAACTGCGCTGATACCGAACACTGACACCCATTGCCGGCCGTGCTATCGTCCTCTCATGATCCGACCGTTGGCCGTTTTCCTCCTGCTCTTGTCCATCAGTCTCCCTGTCCTGGCCAAGGAAAAATATCAACACGCCGGCCCCATTCATCTCGACCGCGACGGCGAGAAGTGGGCAGAGAAGACCCTCCGCAAGCTCTCTCTGGAAGAAAAAGTGGGACAGCTTTTCATGGTCTGGGTGCGGGCGGAGTTCCTCAACGTCAACAGCCCCGAGTATCTCCAGCTCCGCGACACCATGCGCAAGTATCACGTCGGCTCATTCGCCATGACGGTACGCTGGGAGCCTCCCTTCCTCTATCGCAACCAGCCTTACGAGGCCGCCGAGCTTCTGAATCGCTTGCAGCGGGATTCCAAACTGCCCCTGCTCTTCGCCGCTGATTTTGAGCGCGGCGTTACCATGCGCCTCCATGGCGCGACCATGTTCCCGCATGCCATGGCCTTCGGCGCTGCCGGAAAAGCGGAATACGCTGAAGCCTTCGGCCGCATCACCGCGCAGGAGTCTCGCGCCATCGGAGTGCACTGGAATTTTTTTCCCGATGCCGACGTCAACTCCAATCCCGCAAATCCGATCATCAACACTCGTTCCTTCGGAGAAGATCCGCAGCAGGTTGGAGATCTCGTAGCCGCGTACATCAAGGGATCGCGGGCCAACGGGATGATGACCACGGCCAAGCACTTCCCCGGCCACGGAGATACCGCAACCGATTCGCATCTCAGCCTGGCCCAGGTCACCGGAGATCGGACGCGGCTGGATTCCGTCGAGCTCGCGCCATTCCGCAAAGCCATCGCAGCCGGTGTCGACTCCGTGATGGTTGCGCACGTGACCGTCCCCGCGCTCGAACCCGATCCCAATCGCGTGGCTACGACTTCCCCGGCAATCGTCGGCGATCTGCTTAAGCGCCAGCTCGGCTTCCAGGGAATCGTGGTGACCGACGCCCTCGATATGGCCGGCCTCACCCGCCTTTACTCCGCAAACATCGGTCGTGCCGCGGTTGAGGCCTTCAAAGCCGGGAGCGATCTGCTGCTGATCCCCGCCGACCTGGAGGCGTCTTACAACGCCGTTCTTGAAGCTTCTCGCGGCGGAGAAATCCCCTCCGCCCGGCTCGACGCGTCAGTCCTCAAGTTGTTGAAGGCAAAGGCTTCGCTTGGCTTACACAAGGCCCGGCTTGTGGACGTAAACCTGCTTCCCGAAATCGTCGGCAAGCCCGAGAATCTGGCCATGGGCCAGCAGATTGCTGACCACGCCGTCACCCTGGTCCGTGATAACGGCAAGCTGTTGCCGCTGAAACAATCGGGAACTGTTAAGGATGGGCTTCCGTATCAACATGTGGAAGAGGTACGCAACGGCGTCGTGGTGCTGGTGCTCTCCGAGGACGTCCGCACCGAGGCTGGGCGAGCCCTGGAGCGTGCCATCAAGGCCCGCGTGTCCGATGCCAATGTGATTTATGTGGATCCGCGCATTGCGCCCGCTCTGTCCGAGGGGATATTGAACGCCGTGGACCAGGCGCAAGCGGTGATTGCGGCCGTGTACGTAGTGCCCACCGCCGGTAAGGCCATGAAGAGCGCAAACGGCTTGACCAACTCGGTTTCCCTGAACGATGCCAGCGGCACGCTGCTGCAGGCGGTCCTGAATCGTGTTGCGCCGAAAACGGCGGTTCTTGCCATGGGAAATCCGTATGTGGCCCAGGATTTTCCCGCAATACAAAATTATCTTTGCACTTTCTCCAACGCCAGCATTTCTGAAATCAGCGCGGTCAAAGCGCTCTTTGGCGAGATCGCCATTCGCGGCCATTTGCCGGTCAGCATTCCCAATATCGCTCAACGTGGCGCCGGAATTGAGCGGCCGCCACAAATCGCAGAAGAAGGATCTCAACATGCGCACACCAACGCGGCTCTACGGTAGTTCACGGCTGGCATTCATCGTGGTCGTCGGCACATTGCTCGCCCTGCCGGGCTGCAATGTCAACGTGAAGAAAGACAGTGAGGGTAAAGAAAAGAACGTAGACATCGAAACCCCTGTGGGCGGACTTCACGTCACGAGCGAAGCCGACGTCCGCGACATCGGCCTCCCGGTTTATCCCGGTGCGCGCCGCAAGGAGAAGAGCGACGACAACAATCCAAACAGCGCCCACGTAAATATTTCCACCAGTCTCTTCGGTATTAAAGTCGTGGCCATCGAATATTTGTCCGATGATCCGCCGGAAAAGCTCGTCGCCTACTACAAAGACCAACTGAAGAAATATGGCTTTGTGCTGGAGTGCCACACCAATGAGCGTCATCCGGGAACAAACATGAGTGGCGTTGACACTTCCGGGAACTCCAAAAAACTGAAATGCGAGGACGACCAGAACGGCAAGACGGTCGAACTAAAAGTCGGCACCGAGCAGAACCAGCGCATCGTTTCCGTCAAACCCGCCGACGACGGCAAAGGCTCGGACTTTGGACTGGTCTATATTCAGATGCGTGGCGGCAAAGACACAATCTGAAGAGATTTCAGATTGTAGATTGCAGATTTTAGATTGAAGAGCCACTACATGGTTCCTCGATCGGAACCGGGCGATCTTGACACCACACATTCTGCAATCTGAAATCTTCAATCTGACATCGAGCATCCCCCTTCCTTGCCTCTGCTCGTTGCCCTGCTGTAACTTGAAACTTAGTGGAGTATCCCTGTCATCAATGTGGTGCGGCGGTGGAACAAGGGACTGCCTTCTGCCCCCAGTGCCGCGCGCCGCAAATTAGGGTTGCTGTCCCTGAGATCGCGATCTCCTCGGGAACCTCTTCTGACCCTGCTGTTTCGTCCTTGCCGCCTTATTTCGGTTCGCCCCTTACCAACCGGATTGAATGGTCGCAAGCTCTTCCCGCCACCGCACTGGCCGGATTGATCGCGGCCGTGCTCATGATGACCCCTCTTGCCGGCTTTGGATTGGGCATGCTGATTGGCGGAAGTCTGTCAGTAGTGTTTTACCGGCGCCGCATCCCGGTGGTCCACGTCACGCCCGGAATGGGGGCCCGCCTGGGCATGGTGACCGGCATCCTTGGCGGCGGAATCTTTGCCGCCTTGCTGTCAATCGGAACCATGCTGTTCCACGCCTGGGACAGCGTCCGCGCCAAACTGATTGAGGTCGTCGAACAAACCGCCGCTCGCAATCCAGATCCGCAAGCCCAGCAGGCCCTGGAGTTCTTCAAATCTCCCGAAGGCATCGTCCTGCTTCTGACCACTGCGTTGATCGGCACCCTGATCGCTTTCGTTATTTTCTCCGGACTGGGCGGAGCTCTGGGTGCGGCCCTGCTGCGGCGCAAGGAACATTCGTAGCGACCACGAACCGCGTGTTGCACGCCGTCGAAAGGCGGTCTATAGTCACCGTTTCGGAGAGAGCCATGAGACATCTCCTCAACTGGGCGTTGAGTGCGCTGGCCGTCTGGATTGTGGCCCGGCTGGTGCCGGGTTTTCACGTTAGCGGACCGCTGGCGGCATTGATCGCAGCCCTGGTGATCGGCTTCGTAAATGCCACTCTCGGTGTATTCCTGAAAATTGTTACCTTCCCGCTGGTTCTGCTTACTCTCGGGCTATTCTGGCTGGTCATCAACGCAGCCATGATCGAACTGGCTTCGGCCGTGGTTCCCGGCTTCCATGTGGATACGTTCGGCGCGGCCTTCGTGGGAGCGATTGTTCTCGCGCTGGTCAATATGTTCTTTCGGTGGCTGGCGGGAACGGGCAGAGACCGGGGTTAAGCCGTCGCCGACTGAATCGCGAAGAGGACTGCCGAGCTTCCCCTCGGCCGGGCGGGCCCCTTCGACTTCGCTCAGGGCAAGCTCCGACCCACTCCCACACATTCCTGATAAGTCCCCGTTCTACAGATCACACGCTACGCGGAATCCGTAGTCGGCGTAATGAAATTCCGGCGGGATGCTGGAGCGGGCCGCACACCGGCTGGCCTTGATGTGATGTCGCCACGAACCGCCGCGCGATGCCCTCCGCTCGCCGTGGTTCGGTCCCGTCGGATTGCGTTCGGGTGATTCGGCGTAATAGCTTGCCTGATACCAGTCGCTGCACCACTCGTGCACGTTCTCGCAGATGTCATAGAGGCCGAATCCGTTGGGCGCGTATTGCGCGGCCGGCTCGGGCCCTCTCTTCCAACGCTTTTCGTAGTCCGGCAATGACTGCGGCGGATTGTCTCCCCAAGGATAACGCTGGTTCTCCGCGCCGCCACGCGCTCCCCGTTCCCACTCAGCCTCCGTCGGCAATCGATAACTCAGGCCAGTGCTAAGGCTGAGCCATTCGCAATACTTGACCGCGTCGAACCAGGAAACCGCGACCACCGGCTGTTCGGGATGATTGAAATCGGGATTCTCAGAAAACGCCGCCGGCGGATTTCCCGTCGCTCGCACGAAGTCGGCATAAGCGGCGTTCGTCACCGCACCCGAGGCCAGCCGGAATTCATCCACCCACACGCGATGAACAGGACGTTCGTTGTCCTGGCCGGCCTCTGATCCCATCCAAAACCAGCCTCCCGGAATGCGCACGAGTTGCGGTTCCACCGGGATGGCTCGCGGGGACGGCATGGATGGAGAGGACATGAATTTATAGTTTAGAGCGTTTGTCAGATTCAGGCCCGATGGAAATCCCGTTCCACGCGAAAGTGGAAAACAAGTTCCGTGCCTGCCTCTCAGCCTTATCATTCGACGCTATCCATTTTATTATCATATAGATATAGGCGTGTCCCAACGGAGATCAACATGCTGCCTATACCGGTAGCAAGGCACTGAAAGTAAGGATTTCCTGATTTCACTGGGATGGACTTATGAAACTACTCTTGAAAGTGCTCCTTGGCGGTGCGGTGCTGCTGACCGTAGCGTTTGCCCAGGAACCAAAACATGCCGTGGTTGCGCAGGAACCTGCTGCGCCGTCCGCCGCATCCACAACGCAGATGATCGCCACCGGCTCGCCGCAACGGCCCGCGCCCATGGTTGAACCGAAAGCGCTGCCGCCTCTGAATCCCTCGTTGGGAGAGATCGCCCGCAAAGCCCGCGCCGCTCACGCCGTGGCCCCGAAGGCGCAAGTAGTGATTGCCGACGACGCGACGCCGAAAGAGTAAAAACCCTCATCCCGGTTTCACGATCACCACGCCTCGTTAGAACGGAGTCGTGTCCGCTATGCCTTGGCCCTCGGCAGATTCCAATTCTGCCAGGCGCTCACCAGGACAATTGCGCATAGACTGTTTTAGCTATCAGCACCGGTCCGCAGATGAGAACCTCGACAAAATCGTCAACCCTGGCAGCTATTTTTCGCCAGCGATGTCCGCGCTGCCGTCGGGGGAGAATATTTCTGTACTCCATCTTTCGTGGTTTCCCCAGGATGTGCCAGCGCTGCCCAGTCTGCGACCTCAAGTTTCAACGGGAGGAAGGGTACTTTCTGGGCGCGATGTACATTAGCTTTGGCCTGGCACTCGCGATCATCGCTCTCATCGCGGCATTGTTGTGGGCCATCACGGGCTGGTGGATTACCAAGGACGTAATCTGGGCAGTGGTATTATTCCTGCCCCTGGCTCCGAGCATTTCACTTTTCGCGCGCGTCCTCTGGATTTACTTGGACCAGACCTTTGATCCCGAACCTCCGGGGCTCGGGAACACTAACAAGTGAGACGAATCGTGATGGCGGCCTGAAGGCTTTGGAGTCTTACGAGCGCGACTAGTGTCGGGAAGCGCGATCGTTGTTCCGGAACCAGTGGCCATTTCAACTTTCGTCGGTTCATACAGGCACAGCGGATCACTTCCCAGCGCATCTCCGGTGTGAGCAAAAGCGCGTGCGCGCGATCCGCCGCAAATGCAGCTGAATTCACACTCGCCACATCTTCCGCGGAAGTGTTGCGGTGTGTGCAGTGCCTGAAAGAGTGGCGCTTGCCGGTACACATCCACCAATGAATGGGTTCGTACGTTGCCTCCGCTCAGGGGCAGGAAGCCGGAAGGATAAATTTCTCCCTGGCTGGAAACGAAAACGATGCCATTGCCGTCGCGAATCTGGAAACCCCGGTAAACAGAACTTCCCCTGATTTCGGTAATGGACTTACCGGCACTGTGCATCCGGTTCAAGGCAAGGCGCCGGTAGGATGGCGCTTCCGTGGTCTTGACCGCAAAAGGCGCTTGCGGCACGAGGTCGAGAATCCAGTTCATGATCTCTTCGGCACGGTGGGGCGAAACCTCCTGCAATGCCCTGCCCCGGCCCACCGAAATCAGGAAGAACAGGCTCCAGCGCATTACGGGGAAAGTCTTCAGCAGTTCATAAATCGCGGGCAAATCGTCGGCGGTTTCCTGAGCCACCAGGGTATTAATTTGAATGGGCAGCCCGAGCCGTCCCGCTTCGCGCGCTATTTCTATCGTCCGGTCGAAGCATCCCGGAACCGCACGCACATCATCGTGGCGAGCGGCGGAAGACCCGTCGAGGCTCAAGCCAAGGCTCTGGATGCCGTGCGACCGCAATCGATCCAACGCCTCCAGGGTGAGGGCGGGAGTGGCGCTCGGGGTGATCGAAACTTCCAGGCCCAAGGCTCGGGCTTGATCGATCACTGGAAACAGATCTTTGCGGCTGAGTGGGTCGCCCCCAGTAAGTATCAGGTGGGGCAAGGGGTCGCCAAAGGCAGCGATCTGACACAACAGGCCCATACTCTCTATCGGGGTCAGTTCCAGAGGATGTGGACGTGGCATCGCTTCTGCGCGACAGTGCCTGCATGCCAGCATGCATGCCTGGGTCATTTCCCAGTACACCAGCATGGGATTACGGGCGAAATCGTAACGTCGGGGATCCATGGTGAGCGAAGGCGGTTGAGAAACAAGCATGCTGTTCTTCCTCATGGGAATAGCAACCACCCTACGGTAGGATCTTGGGATCGGCTTTTGCTGTGATCTCAATCACGCCGATCGGTGATTTGTCTTGGAGAACCGGGGAGTTGAGCCCGCAGACTCGAATCTCAACTTCTGAATACGCAGGCCACGGATGACCAAAAGAAAGCCGGAGCAGGTTGTACTCTGCTCCGGGTACCCTGCTGTGTAGTGCTCGTGACCGCTTATGCAGTCAGGGCTTGCACGAAGTGCTCACAGAGGGTGGTCTCGACGTTGTACAGCTTGTACGTAATTGGAGTGGTCAGATAGGGCTTCAGAATCTCCTCGACCTTCGGAAACACCTCGCGCCCATAACGCTCCGCATTCCCTTTCTCCGTCCAGAGGGTGACCGCAATCGCCTTTTCATTCTTGATCTCGGGGAAGAAGGGCAGGAGTTCCATGAATCCGGTCTGCTTCTTCAGAATGGGAAGCACTTCGTTCCGGATTGCCTTTACAAACTCCTCTTTCTTTTCCAGCTTCGGGATGAATTCAACAACACGAGCAAACATGGGAATTCTCCTTTACCGTTCAGATGGATGGGAGGCACGGAAGCTGCTCCGTCTTAGCAGCGGAGTATTTTGACGAGCCATTCCATCGGCAGTACGTTAGGTTCTGAACCATGAAAAAGCAGTGACGCCGGACACGCATCGCAGTGATTGCAGTCACGAGTTCGCCGCATTCGCCGCTTGTCTGCCGCGAGGGATCAGCGCACTTCGGCGAGTTGCGTGCGCAGTTTGTGGGTGGCGCGGAACAGCGTGTTCTTGATCGTGCCTTCCGTCGTGTTCAGCATTCCGGCTACCGTGCGCAGCCTCATGCCGTGGTAGTGCTTGAGCTCGAATACCATCCGTTCGCGAGGCGAGAGCCGGCCCAGAGCGCGGACGATGCGATGCTGCAGTTCTCGTCCGGCAAAGCTTCGCTCCGGACTGGCCGCTGGACTGTGATCGGGCATGCGGTCCAGCATGTCTTCCGGCTCGCCGTCTGGTGACATCGTCGTATTCAAGTCGCGGCCACGCGAACTCTTCTTGCGCAAGTGATCCAGACAGAGGTTGGTCACGATGCGATAGATCCAGGTGTAGAACGAACACTCGAAGCGGAAGCGCGCCAGATTGATGTACGCACGAAGGAACGCCTCCTGATAAATGTCCTGTCCATCTTCCGGAGAACCGGTGAGATGGATGGCGAGCCGCAGCACGGCGCGATCGTACTGCCGCACCAGTTCTTCGAACGCGGCAGTGTCGCCCTGCTGGGCCTGACGAATGAGCGCGGAATCGTCCACGCGGATCGGCGCGCCTGTGCTGGCCGGGCCGAGCACCGGGCGGTTCAGGTAGGGCGTCAAACGAATTTTGCCGCTCTCAGACATACTCATATCGGTTTTACCCAACGAACTTGTAACCCGTCCCGTGCACCGTGAGGATGAAGCGAGGCTCATCCGGCTTCGGTTCAACTTTCTGACGCAGGCGCACAATGTGCGCGTCTACAGTACGTGTGGTGGGAAATCGGTCGTAACCCCACACGTCCTCAAGCAGGCGGTCGCGGCTCAGGGTCTCGCCGGGATGGCACAGGAAATATTTCAGCAGTTCGAATTCCTTGGACGAAAAATCCATGGCCTGGCCACTGCGTGAAACCTGGCAACTTTTCAGATCCACCTCGACTTGGCCGAACGAGTAGCGTTCCTGCTCTTTCGGAACTGTCTTGGCGCGGCGGAGGACCGCCTTTACCCGCGCCAGCAGCTCGCGGATGGAAAATGGTTTGGTCACGTAGTCATCCGCGCCCAGTTCGAGTCCGACCACTTTGTCCACTTCCTGGCCGCGCGCCGTGAGCATGATGATCGGCACCGAAGGCCGCTTGGCTTTAAGTTGCTTGCAGACGTCGAGACCGCTCATGCGCGGCATCATTACGTCGAGGATGACGAGGTCGGGAGCTTCCTTCAGCGCGCGCTCCAACCCTGCCACGCCGTCGGGAGCGGTGATGACGTCGTAGCCTTCGAATTCGAAGTTGTCGCGCAAGCCCGCCACCATGTTGGGTTCGTCTTCGACAATCAGAATTCTGGTCATCGCTAGTCCTTGCCGCTGCCAAACTTTACTGGAGCCGAAAAACCTCGCTAAACTGTCTCTTAGCTGTTCGATGCCCCGTTCTGAGGCGACTTGACCGGAAGCACGATGGTGAATTTGCTGCCCTGGCCGGGCGCGCTATCCACCGCAACCTCGCCGCCGTGGGCCTGCACAATGTGGCGCACCAGCGAAAGGCCCAGGCCGCTGCCCTTTGTGTTGTGCACCAGTGGATCACCCACGCGATAGAACTTCTCAAATATCTTCTGCTGCTCTTGATGCGGGATTCCAATGCCCTGGTCCACCACTTCCAGCTTCACCGAGCCGTTATCGCGATACAGGTTCACGCCGATATACTTCCTGTCCTGCGAGTACTTGAGCGCGTTGTTCACCAGGTTCAGCAGAGACCGGGCCATGGCTTCGCGGTCCACGCGCATCGGCGGCACTTCATCAATCTTCTCTTCAAACTGGAAACCACTTTGCTCCAGTTGGTAGCGATACGAATCGAGCGTGTTGTGCACCAGTTCGCTCATATCGGTTTCGCGGAAGTCGTATTCCTTGCGCCCCGCCTCGATGCGGGAGAAGTCGAGAATGTTGTTGATAAGGGCGGTCAGGCGTTCGCTCTCTTTGCGAATGATGCGGTAATACTCCTGATATTTTTCCGGACTGGTGAGCCGCCCCATCTCCAGCGTCTCGGCGTACAACCGGATCAGCGACAGCGGAGTGCGCAACTCGTGCGAAACGTTGGAGACGAAATCCGACTTCAACCGCGCCAGGGCCATTTCCTTGGTAACGTTGCGGTAGGTCAACGCGATGCCGCCCGCCAGCACCAGGGAGAGAGCGGCCAGCGTCAGGAAGCTGATGCGCGCGAAACGCTCACCGATGGCTGCCAACGTGGTTCCCTTGAGTTTGATCGCCAGGACCAATCCCGGGAACGCGCCTTCCAGGTTTCGCTCCACTTCAGCAGTACCGCCATCCCAGCCGCTGGACTGAGCCAGCGCCGCGGATTCATACTTGCCGCGCAGCATCATGACCGCGTGATTCTTTTCGGTCTGGGCGTCACTCACGTTGCGACTAATCACGTCATCCAGCATCTCGGGGAAGAATTGGTCGCGCAGATAGTCAGCATCGAACGCAACCCCACCGATCGCGAGCGCTCCCGTCTTCGGGTTCTTCATCAGAAACATTCCATCGGACTGATAAACCTTCTTGTCACCGCGCGACACCCATTCCCCGTCAAAGATGTAGGGCGACCCCTTTTTTTCGTTACGCTCCAGCTTCTCTGTGAAACCCTTGAATTCTATCTTCAGCCAGCCATCGAACATCTTGCTCAGGTAATCGGCCTCCTCGCGAAACCCGGCATCTTTCGCCAGTTGGGCGGATTGAGAGCGAAAAATCATCCCGGTTTCCGGGGAATACATGAAGATGTGCGCGGCGTAGGGGTGGGCGGCCAGGAGCTTGTCGAGAGCCGGCCCGCAGGCCTCACTGGGCGCAGGGAGGTCGGTGCGCACGTCGTCTACCAGTTCATATGCCTTGTGGTTGATCTGCTTTTCCGAGATGGCCAGCACCTGGCTGAAGTCGCGCTGGATGGCAGCTTCCACGGCGCGATCGCGCTGAATGTGCAGCACATGCCACGCGCTCACAAGCACCAGGGCCGCGGCGGGCAAGATGACCGCGAGCTCCAGCGTCAGGAGCAACCGCGTCTTCTCGTTCCGCCGTTTGGTTTTCATGGTTGATTCCAGATCCTTGATCCAAGTCCAGGCCGGTATCCTCTCGGCCCACAACCAAGATAGTCAAGTGGGCCTCAGCAGGTGTCAATCGGGGGTAACAATATGTAAAAAGTTGTGAACGAGGTGATCGGGGAGGTTCGTGAGCAAGAAATCCCTGGATATTAGTCCGTGAAGATCGGCGAAAATCCGTGGCTGGTTCCCGGTTTTGCGGCTGGAGCTACGGTAGCCTGAAATCTACCGTGACGAAGGTCTCTGCCTCAACTGCGCGGCCGTTGATCAAGTAAGGCTGATAGCGCCACTGCTTCACCGCGCGATAGGCGGCCTGGCCGAGCAGCATCGAGCCGCGCACCAGCTTGAGGTCCTGGATGGTGCCGTCCCGGCCGATCCATGCCTGCAGCACGACCGCGCCCTGCAAGCGTGCCTTGACCGCTCGTTCGGGATAGTTGGGCAGAACTTTCTGCAGCAGCAAACGGCGGGAAAGGTCCTCGGATAGCGCCACGGGCTCGAGCGCCGCGAGAAGCGATGGCGTAATCCGTTCCGCAACGCTCCGCATGCTCGCGCTCTGGACCTGCATCTTCAAGCTTTCCGGAATCCGGACTGCGCTTGCGGCCGCAGGTTGCGGGTGGGACGGTTGGGTTTCAGCCTGAACCGGTTGGACCGGCTCTGCCGGTGTGGCGGCAGCGTCGTTTTGAAAGGGATCTCTGACCGGCGTGATGGTGATACGCGACACTGCCCGGCCGGGACGCACGAACTGAGGGCTGCCATTCTCCTCGGCGGTCTGAACCGCATGGGCCGGCGTCTCGCCCCCGTTGGGCCGGTGCAACCAGCCCTCCGTCTTCTGCAGCACGCGCCCACACATCCTGGCGACCGAATTCGTCGTGCCTTCTCCGCGCAGCGGTTCACTGAATACATAACCCACGGAGAGAAAGGCCACGGCAATCGCCAGACCTGGCAGCACCCGGCTTCGCCCCTTTTTCAAAAAGGTCGATGACGACGTCGAAAAAGTTGGCTGCGGCGCCTGGAACAAGGTCTGCACCCGCGAGCGATACAGCAGGTCATCTTCAAAAATCGGTTCGGCCGCAACCACGGGTGAAACGGATTCTGTCCGGCGTTGGGGAGGAGGGGAGGGCCAGGGACGAAGGCGGGGCAGCGAATTGAAAACCCTGTTTTCTAAACTCTGGTGTTCTAAATTATTGTTTGCTGAATGGCTGACCTCTGAATTCCTGCCCTCTGAATTCTTGTCTTCTGAAGTCCAGCCTGGTGTATCGCCGAGCGCCATGGCACTCGCCTGATTCTGAATCGGGGCTTCCGCCGGCGACGGACCCATCCTGCTCAACCAGGACTTCATCTGGGCGAGAAATAAATCACTGGTCAGCAAGGCGTACTTGACTTCATCCGGAACCAGCGGCCGGCTCAACACCAGGTCGGCGCCCGCTTCACGGGCAGCGGCAGCGGCTTCGGCATTGGCGATCGCCAGGGTAAAGGCTGAGTGGTTGCCCTTCAGTTCGCGAACCGTCTTCAGCAGGAAAACAGCTTCCAGTCCTTCGTTCCAGTCCGAGACGACGACATCGAAACTTCGGGTGGTGATCTTCTCCACCGCACTGAAGATTTCCGGGCAAGTCTCGACTTCGAATTCAAGGTCCTCGAAAGCGTGACTCAGGGCGCGTGAGGCCTCCTCATCGGAGGAGAACAGCAGAGAGTGTGGCCGCATAGTATTGAGAGTAGTTCGGCTCGGAAGGAGCGACAAGTTACGAAGTGCCGCGAGTGCGGCCGCTGCAGGCCACGTAACTGCGAAGCCGGTTACCTGTCCCTAAGGACAAGTGCCTACGGTAACCTCGGAATTAGTGGCTGCGGCGATGTCATGCTCTTGCCCAGCAGCGCCGGATCAGACAAGGCCAAAACCCTGAACCAGCCTGGCTTTTCATGGAAGCGTGCCCGGTCTCAGGCTGCCACAACAACTATTCCTTGCGGAATTGCCGGGCCACCGATTCCGGCAAGTCCTCTTCAAGTTTCACGGCCAGCCACTGCTGCAATATGGATTTCTGCTCCGATGGAATCATCAGTGAACGCAGGCCGGAGCGTCCCTTTCCGTCATACCAGCAGACTTCGGACTCGATTTTGAAGAGCATCTGCTCGCCGGGCAGCGTAAACAGCACTTTCAGCCTCGCTCCGGGCTTCAGAGAAGGCGATTCCGTGATCGCCATTCCGCCCTCGCTGATGTTCACGATATGGCAAGTAACTTCCTCGCCATTGACCTGGATGGCCGCTCCAATCTGGATAGGACAACGAAAGGAACGTCGCCGCTCGCGCACGATCGATCCGAATGCGGCTTTGAATGTCCGACCGACCGAGCTCGCGGAAAGAGGCTTTTCCATCAGGAAGTTCGGCTGGACCTCGAATTTGCCCGCCTTTCCGGGCTCCGTAATGGCAAAGGTCACAGCCGTGCGATTGGATGGAGAAAGACGGACTTGGCCGAGCATTTCGTTCGCCTGCGGCAGCCCAAAATCTACGATAATCGCTTCGAATTTTTTGCGGTTCAGCTGGCGAAGAGCCGTGCTTACATCAACACAGACTTCGGTCGCAATGGCCAGTTGTTGCATGCCCTCGGCCAGTTGCTGAATGAGGGCCGAATCGGCGCATACCAGAAGCACACAACCCATCGCAGTGCCAGTCTCGGCAACGCCAGTCCCAGGAGAACTCATTCTGCCAGACCCCTCCCTGTGGGTACTCGCCTGCATTTGCTCTGTCGCTGGCAGATTGTCCCCTGAAATGAGGCGCTTGCGGATTAAAATCCACTTCGTCGGAAAACCGGAATAGGAAGATTGGAACCGTCGTAAAGCCGGAACGACTCGGGCTCAGTTGATAACCACTCTCTTCCGCACCGGCCGGCTCGAGGCCCCGCGGCCGAGGTCTGGAGCCTGGGTCGTCGTCCCGGGATGCGAACGCTGGTCGAAGTGAGTGGTGTAGTCCTCGGCCACAAAATCGTAGTCCGATATATGCTGTCGAGCCTCGGCAGCGGGATTCGACGGTTTAGCCGAGGATCTGACGGTAGACGCTTTGTGGCCCACAGCAGCAGCACCGGAAACAGGGCGTTCGCCCGGATTTCTACTGTCGATCGCAGCGACGTCCGACGCAGGCAGTATCGAGTCGCGACCTGCCAACAGCATCACGGCAAACACCGTTAGTACGGCCACCAGGGCCGCCGGCTGCCAGAATGGTTTAGGGCTCCGCCCATCCGCCGAACGAACTTCCTGAGCAACCCGAGTCTGCGAAGAGAAAATAGCGGCTTGCCCCGGACGGCCGATTGCTCTCCGCAGGGATGGCACGGGCAAACCGGAAACGCCTGCATTTTTCGTGCTCGCCGGAGCCTTCTTTTCCGGCGCTGGCAAAAGCTGTGAAGCCGCGAGAGCTCGCACTCCAGCCTGGCTGGCTACAAAACCGAGATTGTCAGGCACCACAGCGGCCGCTGGTACCGAAGACTGCTCAGAGGCTGCCTTCGATTCCGCGGCGTTGGATTCGAGTACCCCGCCCGCCCTGATGCGATTCCATATCGCAGCGTCCGCTCCGAGATGCTTTTGGATCACGTCGAGCGGAGGCATGCCGCGAGATTCGCCTCGCCGCCGAAGGCCAGCGAGAACAGCCTCCGAGGTCATCACCAGTACGCATTCGTCGGCAGTGATCTCGCCCGGTCCGAACCATTTGACATGCACTCCGGAAGATTCCAGAGCCTGGGCCAGTTCCGCCGAAGGCGATTGGATCCGGGTGATGTAGATGAGGGAGGACATGGGGGAATAATTTTTGAATGGCCTGTGCAATCGAATTGCCAGTCAGCGCGCCGCACTCACTGCGTAACCGATTCAAATGAAAAGCAGTAAAAATCGGCGCGGGATTGCGGGATTCGACAGTGTACAAAATTTTGCAGGAATGTGCCCGCACGAGAATCTCCCGAGCTCGAAATTCAATAAATGTTCAGGAGAATGATGTGACGAACGCTCGCCGATTCAGCGTTCATTCAGCGTGGAGAGCGCTACCTTCTGCCGGCCGTCCGCGTTGAAATTTGAGGGATCAAGCCAGCGCTCGAAGTTCGCCTTCCGCGCCGGCCACTCCGAATCGAGCATGGAGAACCATGCCGTGTCCCGGTTTCTCCCCTTGACGATCATGTGTTGCCGGAAAATCCCTTCGAAGGTGAAACCGAAGCGCAACGCGGCCCGCCGCGAGGGCGCATTGAGAGCATTGCACTTCCACTCGTAGCGCCGGTACCCGAGGTCTTCGAAAACATGGCGCGCCATGAGATACATGGCCTCGGTGGCCATCGTGGTCTGTTGCAGCCGCGGGGTGTACAGGATGCTGCCCACTTCAATCACCCGGTGGACGGGCTCGATTCGCATGTAGGAAGCGTATCCCACAGACTTTCCTGAGGCGTTATCCAGGATCGCAAAGAATAGGGGATCTTCCGAAGCCGCGATCCGTTTCAGGTGGATGTCGAAGGCCGCGCGATCGGCGAACGGTCCTTCAAACAAGTAGAGCCACACCCGGTCTCCGCCCTCCCCGCCTATCGCTTCATAAAGCGCGTCCCCGTGGGCGTGAGGGTCGAGCGGTACCAGCGTAACTACTCGTCCTGGCAACGTTGTCCGTCCCGGACGCCGGGCCGGGGAGCCCTCGACGCGCGTGCCGATCGGCATTGCGACGTCAGATTTCGCTACTTCAGACTTCTCTGATCCAGGCAAGGCGTTATCCCTCTTGACGGTTCGTCCTTTATAGATCGTTGGATCCGGACCGCGCCCGCAATCGATCCGCATCTGGCACTATAGTGCAACGGGGGTGCGTTTCTCATCGCCCACTTCCTGCAATTCTTCCTCTCCCCCACCCATTCGCCAATACCTTTACAAACTTTTACGATCTAGCTCACAACCAATTGCTGCTTTTCCACGTTCTCACCACTGCGGAGCAAATCGTTCCGCGGCAGGTCAAGCCATCCGGCCTCCCATTCTTTAAAGATTTCAGAAAGGCCAGCAAGTGAAGTTCAGCTTCAACCGTCTTGCGGCTTTGAGCGCGATCGCAGTCCTGGCGCTCGGCACGGCCTTGGCGCAATCCGCCAGCGAAGGCCAGGCGACCGACCGTTCCGTCGCCGCTTCCAGTTCCACGGACCAGCCGGTAACCACCATGTCGGTCAAGGTCAAGGTGGTGAACGTGCTGGCTACAGTGCGCGACAAGCACGGAAAGATTGTGAACGGCCTGACCAAAGATGATTTCACCCTGTCCGAGGACGGCCGTCCGCAGACCCTGAAATATTTCGCTCGCGAAACCGATCTGCCGCTCACGCTGGGCATGCTGGTGGACACCAGCATGAGCCAAAGACGGGTGCTCAACGAGGAACGTGACGCCAGCGAGAGCTTCCTGGCGCAAGTGTTGCGCGAAGACCGGGACAAAGCTTTTGTCATCCACTTCGACCACGAGGTCGAGCTCACACAAGACCTAACCGCGTCCCACGAACTATTGCGGACCGCCCTTGAGTCCCTGCAAACGCCGCAGTTCACGCGCACCAGCGGCGGAGGGGGAGGAAGCGGCGGCCCCGGATCAGGCCAAGGACGCGGCTCCGGCCGTCACGGCGGCGGCACCCTTCTCTACGACGCTGTATTCCTGGCGTCCGACGAGATGATGCAAAAGCAGCCCGGCCGCAAGGCGCTGATCGTCCTCTCCGACGGCGTGGACCAGGGCAGCAAGGAAAGTCTTGAGACAGCAATTGAGTCGGCCCAACGCGCCAACACCATCGTCTATTCCATCCTGTTCAAAGATGACGAGGCCTACGGAAATGGCGGCGGCGGTTTCGGTCGGACCGGAATCAGCATCCCTGGGATGGGTGGGCCGGGAATGGGCCGCGGCGGGATGGGTGGCGGCCGAGGCGGGCGCAGGTTCCCGGAAGAGCATGCCGACGGCAAGAAAGTGCTGGAGCGGATCTCGCGTGAAACCGGCGGGCGCTTGTTTCAGGTTTCCAAGAAGGAGCCGGTCAACCAGATCTATTCTCAGATTCAGGAAGAGCTGCGCAACCAATACAGTCTGGGCTACACACCCAACCCGCTTGAGCCCGGATATCACAAGATCCAGGTCGCAGCGACCAAGAAAGATCTCGTCGTCCAGGCCCGGGACGGATACTACGGAGACAGGTAAACCTCAGATATCTGCTTGAGGCTGCCAGGGAACCGCCTTCTGGTTCTCTTCCATTTGCATTTCCTCTTCCCGGTCTCTGAGCTCGCGCTCCACTTCGCGCATTTCCTGCTTCAGCTCCTCCTGATGGTTGCGCAGTTCCCGCGTGGCTTCCTCAATGTCTGGTCTCACTCTCTGGACTTCACGGACGGCGCGCTCGATCTCGGGCCTCACGCGGGCCATCTCGGATTGGACCTCGCTCATGTCAATCACAGTTTCAGCGTCAACGTCCGGCTCCTCGAGAGTCTCGTCGGTATCGAGCAGTTCTGACTGGTTGCGTTCCGGCACGGTCAGGGTGAGATTTTGCTCCTTCTTTTCCCGAATGATGCTGACCGTGACTGTGCTGCTCTTGCGGCCGTGCATGGCATGCGTGAAATCGCCGCTGTCACTGATGGACTCTCCGTTGACCTTCACAATCACGTCGCCTGCGCGGAAGCCGGCTTGCTCGGCGCGGCTGCCTTTCTCCACGGAGCGCACCAGCACTCCCTTGCCATTCTTGGCGCCGAAGAAGTCTCCCAACTGCGGCGTAAGGTTTTCCACCATTAGCCCGCTGCGCGCGGAAGAGTGAACGACGACGATCGAAACTGGCATATCCATCTCGGGAACAAATGGAGTCGCATTTACCGACGGCATGGCGGGCATCCCAGGGATCGCGGGTATCGCCGGCATGGCGAAGTTGAATGACTTGCCCGGTCCGCCCATCGCAAAAGCCTTTTTGCGGTCCGCCAGTTGGGCCTTGAGGGTGACGAGCTGGCCACCGCGACTGATTCCGAGGGTTACTAAACGTCCGGGAGGAATTTCACGGATCATGCGGCGCAACTGCTCCACGCTCTCCACCTGGTTGCCGTTGAGGCTGAGAATTACGTCGTGCTCTTTGACTCCGGCCTTGCCGGCGGGAGCATCCTGATCAACCAGTGTGACCTCGACGCCGTGTTCTTCCTTCAGCTTCAGATCGGCCAGCCGGTCGGTAGTGATATCACGAGTGTCAACGCCCAGGTAGGATCCGCCGCCGAAGTCCTCGCTGGAGTACCCGAAGGCCTCACTGAAAGGTTCTTGCAAGCACAGCTGCCCTCCGGTCGCGACTGCGGCAAACACCGGCAAAATTAGAATGGCGAGGATTGATCTGCGCATATTCGTTCTCCTCTTTTACTAATGGAGGCCGGGCGTCCCGCCCGGCTGGACGGGCGAGACGCCCGTCCTCCATCAACCCACACTCAGCGGCTGGCGAGAAAGGTGATGTCTCCAGTTGTCGTACGCACCTTCAGCGTCGGGCCGCCGCCGTTCAAATTGCCCTCGGCGGTGGCGGTCCCCGGACCCCACTCGCCACCTTCAGTTGTAACTCGAATCTCAGAAAAATCAGAGCGAATGCGATGGCCGTTTGCCAGTTCGATGGACGCCCGAATCGTGATGTTCAGTGTAGGCGCCAGATAAACCGTAATGTCCCCCGCCGAAGTCTCCAGCACCGAATCCGTACGGTCGGTTCCGGAAACGAACTTGGCCACAATGCCGCCGGCCCCGGTTTCGGCTCGCGCGGCAGGCACGCCGTTGAGTGTAATGCTGCCGCCTCCGGTCTCCGCCTTCACCGCTCCGGTCGCTGAACTCAGACGGATGCTGCCGCCACCCGTTTCAATTTCCGCTGGGCCCGCAATCTCGCCCAAGTCAATGCTGCCGCCACCAGTAGTGACTTTCAGCGGCCCGGAGCAGCGTTGCACCTCAATGCTGCCGCCCCCGGTCTCGAGCACAGCGCCCTGCATGCCGGAAACTACCAGCACGCTGCCACCGCCGGTCTCCGCATTGATCTTTCCTTTGGCCGAGCTTACTTTGATGCTGCCCCCACCCGTTCGCAGTGTGATCTCGCCGCCCACGGTTCCCACGTCGATGCTACCGCCCCCGGTCTCGGCGCTGATCACGCCTCCGATATCATCCAGGCGAATGCTGCCGCCGCCGGTTTCACCCTCGACCCGGCCAGCGATGCCCGTGGCCGTCAGATCGCCGCCGTCAGTCTCCACCTTAACTAGATCAGTTCCGCGCGGAACGTTGATGACGAATTCGCTCGAGGAGCGCCGGGGTTTGCTGCCTGCCCACTCACCCGTTACCCAGGCAGTGTCTCCGCGAACGTAAACGCTGATTTTGTAAGCTTCGAACTCGCGGCGGGCCTTTTCTTCTGACGAAGCATACGAATGATTGCTGATGACGTAATTGATTGTCGATTGCGAACCGCCTGCAACCCGCACCACGCCCGAGTCCACCTTCACTCGCAGATTCTTCGCAGCCGCCAGGGAGCCGGTAATCTGCCGCGACCACTTGCCATTTTCCTGATAAACCCGAGTCTGTTCATCGGGGCGCGTCTCCTGTGCAACCGCCAGGGGCAGGACCAGCAGCAGGAGCGCAACGATTTTAGATGACTTTTTCAACTCTCACCTTCCGATTCTTTGTTCCACACCAACCGCTTTTTCTCGATCAATCTTTCTCAATCAATCTCCGACATCTGCGACAGCACATTGCGCGCCTGGGTGCGGATGTAAAGATTCTGATCGCTCTCCGCCAGCTTTTGCAGCACCATGCGCACGCTGCTGTCGGCACGCACCGGTTCGAGCAGATGCAGCGCCTGCGTCCGCAAACCGGGGTTGGAATCGTTCACTAGGGCCTCGAGTACTGCATCGCGCACGCGGACGTCGTTCTTTACATAGGACCCTAGCCCCTCGATCGCCTTCAGCCGCACGCCGGGGTTCGAGTCATAGCGCAGCGCATACAGAAGGGCTTCGCGCACCCGGGTATCGTTCGGCGTCTGAGTCAACAGGTCTACTGAGTCCATACGCACGCCCGAGTTGTAGTTGTTCCGGGTAGCAAACAACAGCAACTGCTGGATGCGCTGATCGTTGATCGATCCTTGCGCCTCCTGGGTGGAAACTGTGTTGTAGCGGATGCTGATTTGAGATGACCCAGGCTGTTGCGAGATGGACTGGATACCGGTAATTGAAGATTCCGTAGGAGTAGCCGCTGTGGACAGGTCAACCGGACTTCGGCCATTCATTACTTGATATGTAGCCCCGATTCCCCCGGCAAAACCCACTATAAAGATTGCCGCCGCCAGCGCTGGCGCCAGCTTGATGGGACGAAGCCAAGCACCGGGGTCGAACACCAGGCGCTGCCAGAAGCCGCCCTGCTCCGTGGTTTCGAGTTCTTCCTGCAGCCGCATGCGCGACGCTGTAACCAGGTTGGGGGAGGGCTCCTGCACGGGGAACTGGGAGAGCGTGGCATGAAGCTGGCGGGCCGCTTTCAGTTCCGCCGCGCAATCGGTGCAGCGCGCCACGTGTTGCTCCAGTTCGTAACGAGCGTCGTCAGGCAGCTCGTTATAGATATGAAGCAGAATATTTTCCTGAACCCATTCGCATTTCATAGTTTCACCCCTTCGCAGGGGAGGTGTGGGACGGACACTCTTGTCCGTCGCCTTTGATTTGTCTTCTCTGCCGCGCTGCGGGCGGCCTGGACGGGCGGGACGCCCGTCCCTCCATCAACCTTCTTCATCGCATGTCCGCCAGCGAGCCACGCAATTTCTGGGTGGCCCGGAATAAAGTATTTTTTGCCGTCTCTTCCGTCGTATTCAAAATCTCTCCGACGGTCCTTAATTTCAGTCCCTGGTAATGCTTCAACTCAAAAACCATGCGCTCGCGCGGAGTCAGTTTGTCCAGAGCATGGTTGATGCGCTTCCCCAACTCGCGGCGCATCAAGTCGCGCTCGGGGTTTGCGCCAGCCCTGGCGTCGGGGACCTGCGCCAGGACGTCGTAAGCCTCGCCCTGAGCATCCACCGCGACCGGTGCATCTTCTTTCCGCACCTGCTTCTTCCGCAAGTGATCCAGGCAAAGGTTGGTCACGATGCGGTAGATCCAGGTATAGAAGGAGCACTCGAAGCGAAAATTCCCCACGCTCTTGTACGCCTTCAGAAAGGCATCCTGATAGATGTCCTGGGCCTCGTGCTCCGACCCAGTCAGGTGCATGGCCAGCCGGAGGACAGCCTGGTCGTAGTGCCGCACCAGCTCCTCGAAGGCGGCGCGATTGCCGCGTTGCGCTTCGCGGACCAGCAGCGTGTCATCAATACGAGCTGAACTTTGCCCAGCCATTTGGCCCCGAGTAAGGGCGTCCTGGGAATGGTCGCTTCGTTCCACCCCGCGATTCGCGTCCGGATGCAAAACCCCGCCAACCGCTAGATGTACTGCCCATGCATCGGCCGGCATCTTTAGTTGTCCTCGACTAAGCCGGGTGCCCTGCCGTTCTTCCCGGTTGCATAGCTATGGACGTGGCAGCAAAAGAACCGTGAGCAGCGATTATAGGAGTTTGGCCCTGTCCGTGCATGGGCTTAGTGGGGTACGGCCAAACGGGATAGCCATTGTTCCGGCAGATTCCGGCGCAGCAGGTAATATTCGTTTTCCGGGCGGTCGTCCTGGAGCGCGGGGACGTCGGGAGCGCCAGAAGTCACCTGGTCGAGCGCTAACTCCCGGCTGAGGATGATCGCGAACTGACCCTCCGGCGCGGTGTCGGGGCCCCATTCGACCAGGTCCTGCGCCGCCCTGGCTGGCAGGCGCTCCGCCAGTTCACGCGGTGTTCGGAAAACTATCGGTTGCTGGCTCGCCAGGAAATGAAAGCCCTTTCCATCCAGCGCACGAAAAAGGCGAACATAAGGGAAAGATTCCTGCAGCGCTCGGGCGACAGCGGCTTTCACTACAGCGTCTCCATAGGGTAGCCATTGTTGCAGGATGCCGCCCGGCGCCAGCCTGCGCCTGATGATGGAATAGAACTCCTTCGAATACAGCAGGCTTGTGCCCGCCGCTTCCACTGGTGGCGGAGGGTCGATGGTAATGACGTCATAATGCTCAGAAGTGCGTTCCAGGTAGCGGCGTCCGTCGTCAATCACTATGCGGGACAGCGGTGATCTCATCAACTCCGCACCATCGGAATGGTAGTAAGAGAACAGGCGCGGAACGCTGGGAACCAACTCCACCGCGGTTGTCTGGATGTCCCACGAAAGCAGTGAGCGATAGGTCGTGCCCATCCCGAAGCACACCACCAGGGCACTTCGGGGAGCGTGGTCGAGAAAAGCCAACGGCAGGTGCGCCATCATCTTGGTGATGGGAGTCAAAAAAGTGATCCCGATTCCATTCACCAGCAATCGCTTGGTCATTCCCTCTCCGGTGGCAATCACCGTCGCCGTGTTGTCGCGAAGCACTTGGGACGGTACGAACAGGTCCTCGAAGCCTTTGATGGCAATCACTCCAACCACCGCCAATACCGCGAGCCCGTAGGACAGTTTGCGCTGCAAAGTCTGCGCCGCTGCCCTTTCGGGACCGACTGACCATCGCGGCGCAAGGCCGATCATCAACCACGGGAGCGCGAACACGAACAGCACCCAGCGTTCGCTCATCAAAGGCAAGAGGATGAATCCCGCGACCAGCGGCCCCAGGATGCAGCCCACCACGTTGACCGCATAAGCCTTGCCTGCCTGATCGGGATCGCCTCCCGACCAGCGATCCACCAGCATGGGCGTTACGAATCCCAGAATGGCTGAAAATGGTCCGATGCCAAGCACCAGGCGCAGAAGAGGCGAATAGAAATTCGGCACCTGAAAAAAAGGACTAGCCGTAAGCACAGGCAGAAGCGAAACAAATCCGAGCGTTCCCCAGACCAATCCTCCTTCGTGATCATGGGTGCGGCTCCAGAAGCGATACACTCGCGATCCCGCGAACGTCGCGGCCAGATAAACGCCCAGAATTGACGCGAAGGCATACACCACGGTGCTGAGATATGGAGTGAACTGACGGATCCACACTACCTCGGCGCCCATGCTCGAGAGCCCGGTGAGAAACAGCAATATCAGCGGTTTGTTGCCGGACGGGAGCCGGACGGGCGGCCGATTGGAGACACGAGCCACGGGAGGTCCTTGCGACGACTGATCGTTCCCGGCCGACGACCGCCAAGACAAGCCCACGGCCGATACAAACAGCAGACCATTCAGCAGCGTTCCGATTCTGAGCGTACCGTGGAATCCGTAGATTTCGATCAGCAGCAGAGGCACTGTCGCGCCCGCCAACGCGCCCAGAACGTTGGCCAGGTAAAGAAAGCTGAAAGACCGGTGGGCTTCCCGCTGAAAGTTTTTGTTGATGGACAGCATGGCCAGCGGAATCGTCGCGCCCATGCAGGCGCACCACGGAATCAACGTCAGGGCAACCCAGGCGCCGGAAAAGAGATAGTAGGTGGAGGAGGAGGAAATTGAAGCGCGCTCCAGCAGGACTCGTCCCCAAGAGAGTTCGGCGGGTACAGCGAGCGCAGAAATTCCGATCAGCAACTCAACAAATGCATAGAGGCTCAGCGCGGGAATGCTGATGAGGTCCCCATATCGCCGGATAGCGTAACCCGCTCCCCACGAGCCCAATCCGAGCCCAGCCATGAACATGGAAAGCACAATGGAGACCAGCGCCGTAGTGACGCCGAACTGCGCCATGGACAGGCGGAGCCATACGATTTCGTAGAGGATGCTGCAGAATCCGGAGACGAAGAAGAATAGGAAAAACCAACCCATCAAGTCGCCTCAGGAAGGTAGTTCTTCGCGACCTTTGCGGCAGTTCTTTGCGTCCTTTTGCGGTTAAGATTTTGATTTGATTTGCGGCAGAGATCAAAAGCCTTAACCGCAAAGTGCGCAAAGACACCGCAAAGGTCGCAAAGACAAACCAGCGGGAAACTACGCCGCGTGCCGTAGACGCGTACTTATTCCGTTGCTTCCTTCTCGATGACCACCTTCAGGTGAGTCGTCACGTCCTTGTGCAGCTTGACCGGTACGGTGAATTCGCCCACGGTCTTCAGCGGCTCGTGGATCTGAATCTTGCGACGGTCCACGTCAAAGCCCTTCTTCGCCAGTGCGTCCGCGATATCGCCGGAGGTGACAGAGCCGAAGAGCTGATCATTTTCGCCCGAGCGCCGCGTGAACGAAACCGACACGCCTTCGAACTGTTTGGCTAGAGCTTCAGCGCTGGTCTTCTCCTTGGCGGAGCGCCGGACAGCGGCGGCCTTCATCTGCTCGATCACGGCCTTATTGCCCTTTGAAGCCTCGATGGCAAGCTTGTGCGGCAGCAGATAGTTGCGTCCAAAACCTTCGGCGACCTTCACCACGTCGCCGCGTGAGCCCAGCTTGGGCACATCTTCCTTCAGGATAACTTCCATGGATGACTCCCTTAGAAATTCTTTCTGCCGCGGATTCACACGGATCGTCACGGATTTTTTATTCCTTAGATTTAATCCGCGAGAACTCGAGTAATCCGTGGCCGTTATTTTTACGAGGCGCGTCCGGCAAACGGCAGCAACGCGATATTCCGCGCCTGCTTGATGGCCAGGGACAGGCGCCGCTGGTGCGGCGTGCATACTCCGGTCAAACGCCGTGGGACAATCTTGCCGCTCTCTGCCACGAATTGGGCGAGCAACCGGACGTCCTTATAATTGATGGCCTCAATCTTCTCCACGCAGAATTTGCAAACCTTCTTGCGGCGAAAATACTTGCGCCCGCCTTCGCGGCCACCACCCGGGCCTCCGGGACGGGGAGGACGGCGTTCCCGATCGGGACGGTCTCCAAACGAGGGCCGGTCCCCGGCAGGCCGATCTCCGCCCGCCGGACGCTCGCCACCAGAACTTGCTGCTGTTGTCGCTCTAATTTCTTCAGCCATGATGCTCCTTAAAATCAGTCGTCAGTCCTCGGTCGTCAGTCGTTAGTTCGCAGTCGCCTTGCTGACGACTGACGCCTGACGACCGACGACTGTTATGCCGTGACCGCTGCCGTTTCTCCGCCGGCCTCTGTGACCGGGGCGGGCGGCGGGGTTTTGCGCTTGGCGTCGCGGATGGCCTTGACCTTGTCCAGGCGCTTTTGCTCCTCATCGATGCGCACGGTGATGAACTTGATCACCGGTTCGGTGACGCGCAGGCGGCGCTCCAGTTCGTGAATCAGCCCGCCGCCACCCTCCACCGTCAGCAGGACGTAGATGCCGTCGTGAAACCGGCGGACCATATAAGCCAGGCGGCGCTTGCCCATCTTCTCCACGCTCTTTACATTTCCGCCTGACGAAGTTACCGCGGTCTCGAGCGTGGAAATCAGCTTGTCCTGTTCTTCTTCCACCATGTCAGGGCGGACGATAAACATCAACTCATAAGTGCGGTTCATTTTCTCTCCATCCGCCACGGATTCTCACGGATCAGCACGTTCGATTCATTGATTCGAATCCGTGTTCATCCGTGTAAATCCGTGGCTACTTCTCTTCGGGCTCAGCCTTCCGGTTGAAGCGGTTCATGGCCGCAGCCGGACCTTCTTTCAAAATCACGCCTACTGCTTCAGCGGCGCCGTCCAGCAATTCGTCGACTCTCTTCAATTGTGACTTGCGAAATGGAGTCAGCACAAACTTCACGCCATCCGCGATCTTCCGCTCCGGCGAAATTCCCAGCCGGATGCGTAGAAACTCCTGCGTACCCAGCGCCCCAATGATTGACTTCATGCCATTGTGGCCCGCCGAACTGCCCCGCTGGCGGATACGGATCGTGCCCAGCGGCAAATCCAGTTCGTCGTAAATCACGATCAGGTCTATCTCCGGCCTGACTTCATGCTTGGCCACCAGCTCACGAACCGCCATGCCGCTCAGGTTCATGAAGGTCTCTGGTTTGGCCAGCAGGACCTGCTCGTCGCCGATCGTCGTCCGGGCCGTGAGCGCACGGCACTGGCGATTTCTCACTTCCACGCCGCAGTCATTTGCGATGCGGTCGATGGTAAGGAACCCCAGATTGTGCGGCGTGAACTGGTATTCAATGCCCGGATTGCCCAACCCGACAATCAGTTTCACGCTGCGTCAATTCGCTCCGCACCCTCATCAGACCACGTGGGGACAGTTGCCCTCGGCTGTCCGGTCGGCCGCAGCTCGACAATCTCCTGGCCCGAACCCAACCCCAGTCGAGCGTCGCTCGACTGGACGGGCGAGAGCGCCCGTCCCTACACGGACCTTGCCGACTACTTCTTCTCTTTCTCTTTCTTCTCGGGCTTCTCCGGCTTCTCGGCAGCTTCGGCGCCCTCTTCGCCCTCGACTTCCTGCTTGCCCTTCTTTATGACCTCGGGCTCGGCAGGGGCAGCGGCAGCGTCCGCGGCGACCGCGTCCGCGGCCGGCGCCACTTCTTCCTTGACCGTGGTGATGTGGGCCACGGGCTGGTTGGCGTCGGTGATGAAATGGATCTTCTTCTCGTCGTGCGTCAAGTCGGAGACGCGCAGAACTTTGCCGAACACGAGCTCGCTAACGTCCGCTTCGATCGCGCTCGGAATGTCGCCAGGCAAGCACTCGACTTCCACTTCACGCAAAATCTGCTCCATGATGCCGCCCTGCTGTTTGACTCCGGCAGCTTCTCCCTTAAGCACGATGGGCACGCTGACCGTCAACTTCTGGTCCATCGCGATGCGCTTGAGATCAATATGCAGGAGATGGCTCTTGATGGGCTCATACTGCCAGTCCACGATCATGGCCTTGGTGCGCTCGCCGCCTTCGACCGCGAGATCGAAAATGGTGTTATGACCAGTCGCGGAGTGCAGAATGCGCGTTACCTGGCGCGGATCGAGCGTCACCGGCGTCGACTCCTTGCCGGCGCCATAGAGGACGCCGGGTATCTTGCCGCCCATGCGCACGCGGCGGGCGACATTCTTGTTGCCCGGAGTTCGCGGTTGCGCTTCTAAAACGTTGCTTTCAGTTGTTGCGGTCGCCATAAATTTAGATTCCTATAAGAACAATCTGCTGACGGACGTTTCTTCGTGAATCGACTGGATCGCGCGTCCGATCAAACCAGCGATGGTAAGTACTTTGATTTTCGGCTCCCGCGCAGCAGCTTCGCTCAACGGGATGGTATTGGTTACGACCACTTCCGTAATGCAGGACTGCGAAATGTTCTGCACCGCCGGCCCCGACAACACGGGATGCGAAGCGCAGGCATAAACCTGGCTGGCCCCGTTTTCCATCAGCGCAGCGGCGGTCTTTACCAGGGTCCCGGCCGTATCAATCAAGTCGTCAATGACCAGGCAAGTGCGGCCGTTGACATCTCCGATGACGTTCATGACTTCGGCAACGTTCATCTCCGAGCGGCGCTTGTCGACGATAGCCAGGGCTGAATCCATTTTCTTGGCAAAGAACCGGGCGCGCTCCACGCCACCCGCATCCGGAGAGACTACCGTCAGGTTCGGCAAATTCAGCCGCTTGAAGTAATCCACCAGCACCGGCGACGCAAACAGATGGTCGACCGGAATGTTGAAAAATCCCTGCAACTGCGGCGCGTGCAAATCCACAATCAAGGCCCGATCGGCGCCTGCCGTGGTCAGCAAATCGGCCACCAGCTTGGACGAAATCGGCACCCGCGGCTTGTCCTTGCGATCCTGCCGGGCATACCCAAAGTACGGAATCACCGAAGTGATACGCCGGGCCGACGCCCGCTTCAGCGCATCAATCATCAACAGCAACTCCATCAGGTGCTCGTCCACCGGATGGCAGGTCGGCTGAAGCACGAATACATCCGCGCCGCGGACGTTTTCCTGAATCTGAACGTAAGCCTCGCCGTCGCTGAAGCGCGTGACCTGCGCCTGCCCACGCGTCAAGCCGAGAAACGCGCAGACCTCATCGCACAACGGTTCGTTGGCCGTGCCACAGAAGATCTTGAACTTGTCGTCCACCCGGGAGCGCTGGGGCTTGCGCTCAGGTTTCTCGTCGGCGTTCATCTGGGCCTTCTTTTCGGTCGCTGTCGCAAGAGTTGCCATGTTTTAGCTCTCAGCTCTCAGCTCTCAGCCCAAGCCGCCCGCTCCCTCGCAAAAGCTGAGAGCTGAAGGCTGACAGCTGAAAGCTGGTTTCTGGCTGGGCCGCTAGGATTCGAACCTAGACAAAGTGCTCCAAAGGCACTTGACCTACCATTAGTCGACGGCCCAGTAAGTCAATTTCAAGTTTCTGTTTTCAGGTAAAACCTGTGCCCGCATTATCCTCTGGAAACTAGAAACCGGAAACTGGAAACTTTCTCCAATACTGCCGTCGCGTCAGGGTAGTGGTGGCCACCGCCGGTACGCCGTCACGCTGCAACCTGACCACTGCCTTCTGGCCCGCCTCCCGCGACCGAAAAAGCCCATAAATCGCTGAACCGGAACCCGAAAGCGAGGCATAAAACGCCCCGGCCCGTTCGAGCACACTCTTGACCTCGCGCAATTCGGGATACTTAGGAAAGACGACCCGTTCAAAGTCGTTTTCGATCCCGGTACGGACAAGGTCGAGAAGCGAGGTCTCGGCCCGGCCCCTGCCTTTTTTCACAGGGACACCGGATAAAGGTTGACCACTCAGCCACGCAGAAACCGCGCGACCGAACTCAATCATTCTATCGGAGGGAAGTTGGGGCGTCAATTTGGCATCGGCACGGTCCACGTGGGGACGGCCGCCCTCGGCCGTCCTGGCCGAGCGAAGGTCGGCAGATTCGTCCGCCACCACTGCATCCCAATTCCCAAACGCCTCGGGCGTCGAAACCCCAATCCCCGGAGTCCCGACCACGCAGTGAGTAGCCGGCAAATCGGGCAGCGGATAAACCTCTTCCCCGCGCCCCACTCCGAGCACCGTTCCGCCCACCAGAAAAAGCGGCAGATCCGAGCCGACCTCACCCGCAATTCGCAGCCTCTCCTCTCCCGGCAGTTTCTTCTTCAGCGTACGCTCAAGCGCCAGCAGCGTGGCCACCGCATTTCCGGAACCAGCTCCCAACCCGCCCTGCACCGGCAATTTCTTTTCGATAATGATGGTCACGCGCCCACCGGCCCCGAGGGCAGCCATGGCACGTTCCGCAATGCGGTAACAAGTGTTGGTCTGATCTTTGGGAACACGCGGGTCGTCACAAAGAATCTCGATGCCGGTTCCGCGCCCAACTTGCACCCGAATAATGTCGTGCAATGCAATCGTCTGATAGATCGTGCGCAGATCGTGGAAGCCGTCCAGACGCAGTCCGCCGATAGAAAGGCCGAGGTTGATCTTCGAGAAAGAGCGGACCGTTACGGTCATGGCGTGATGATTTTAACCACAGAGGACACGGAGGACACAGAGGTTTGGCGCTATCGAGGCTTTTATCCGTGGGATCCGTTCAAATCCGTGGCTCTTACGTTCGTCTTTTGTAGTAAATCGTGAACTCAAACCCAGGATTCGCCGGAAACAACTCCGCCACCTTCTTCAACCGTTCCGCCATCTGCGCCGGCGCTAGCAGCGGATAGTCGCGCTCCCGCAAGTCGTAGTAATCCACGTCGATGAACAGCGACAGCAAATAGATGGAGATGGCGTCTGAAAAGCTGGCGGCGAAATATTCGTTCTTGTACTTCTCCGCATCCGGACCGCCATCGGTGGCCAGCTTGCGTGACTCCCAGGCGTCCAACGAGGTCTCACCACGTGCTTTGGACTGAACCTGCTTCCACGCCAGATCGGCGAAGGCCTGCGACACACCGGCCCGCTCCACTACGGCGTGGCCCACGTTGATGTAGAACTCGAAGGCCACCGAGAACTTGTCGTCCATCAGCCGGGTGGAAATAAATACGCACTGCGAATCGCCCAGGTCGAGATTGCGATGGCACACCGCGTGGTCGCTCAGCGCCACGTCGTAGCGGTCGGCGATCACGGTCTCGTCGCCCTGGTTTACGGTCAGCGGGACAAAGTAGTAAGCCTTGCGCTTCAGCGCGGCCGCGGCAGCGTCGGGCACGGCGGACACCATGCGCTCCAGGTCGGCTGCGGGAACAGTGATCTCTCCCGAGGCGGCGTAGCAGATTCCATTCGGAGCTTGCGAGACGGGGGTCAATCGAACGACCTCCGCCGGGGGGCGTGTAATCGGCGGTGCTGCCTGCGGCATGGGATGTATTCTAGCGCACCGTGCGAGAACTGCTTGCCCCGAGTGAATTCGAGGGCAGCGGAGCTACAATCAAGCCATGCCGGCGGCCAAAGTCCCGTCCCCGCTGATTCGATGGTTTCTGGTCCCGCTCCGCGTGCTGTTGGTGACGTTTCTGCTGGCTCTGCTTTCGTTTGCGGTATGCCTGTTCTTAGGAATTCTGGGGCTCGTAATCACCGCCGCGATGCGAGGTACCCAACCCAATTTGACTATCGCGTACAGGGAGATTGCCTTTCCCGCCGCCATTCTGGCGGGAGCGGCAGCGCTGGTGGCGGCAATTGTCATGGAAATACGGCACCGCCAGCAGCCAAAAATCGAAACCCTGCTGTAGTCACACCCACCACGTGGGGACAGCCGCCCTCGGCTGTCCGGCGGAGCGAAGCATCGCGATGGTTCCCGGAAGAGCCTGTCGAGCTTCGCTCGACTGGACAGCCGAGGGCGGCTGTCCCCACGTGGGTTGTGGCGGCTTCCGGCATTCGAGTGCTAACGTATCTCCTCATGATTGTCGGCACCGGCATCGACATCGCAGAGGTTCCGCGCATCGCGCAAGCCCTGGCCCGCCACGGCGACCGTTTCCTCCATCGCGTATTTACCGAAGGCGAGATCCGCTATTGCGATTCCAAGGCCAATCGCGTGGAGCGCTATGCTGCCCGCTTTGCCGCCAAGGAAGCCGGCATGAAGGCCCTCGGCACCGGCTGGAACCATGGCGTTCGCTGGCGCGACATCGAAGTCTCGCGTCAGCCCGGAGGCCGGCCTACTATTACTTTCCATGGCAAGGCGGCCGAGTTTGCCGCGCGCCTGGGGGCGGTGCATGTTGCGCTTTCGCTCTCGCACACTGCCCAACAGGCGATTGCGCAAGTGATTCTGGAAGATTGAAGCCCAGAGTTGCACTCGCGGTTCTGTTAAACTGGCCGCGTTCCGGGCAAATTTTTCGCGAAGAGTGAGACATCCCTCCTGACCCCAGCCCCTAACGCAGACCAGAGTCCGAACCGGCCGATGCTCTTCGGCATGGCGCTTTGCAGCTTTTCCGCGCTGCTGCTTGAATTGGCGCTGACCCGGCTGTTTTCCGTCGTGTTGTTTTACCACTTCGCGTTTCTGGCGATTTCGATTGCCTTGCTCGGCCTCGGAGCTGGGGGCGTATTCGCCCATTTGAGAAAGAATCAGCTGGCGCGGTTCGAGACGCGCGCCCTAGTCTCCCGTCTATGTTCGATTAACGCACTGATCGTTCCGGTTGTGCTGGTAATCGTGCTGCGCATTCCGGTCTCGCTCGATATTTCGAAAGCGAATTTCCTCAGGCTCACCGCGATCTACCTGGCTTCGGCCGTTCCCTTCTTTATCACTGGACTCGAATTCTCCATCGTGTTCGCACGCGAGGCCCGGCACGTTTCCCCGCTCTATGCCGCTGATTTGGCCGGGGGAGCGCTCGCCTGTCTGGCTATCGTGCCGCTGCTCAACTGGCTGGGCGGCCCCAACACCGTGCTTTTCACTGCCGTCTGCATGGCTTTGGCAGGAACGATCTGGGCCGTCGGCAACCGGGCGAGAAAATCGGCCGCTGGACGCGCGCTATTCGTGCTGCTCCTGATCGCCCTCAACTACTCCGGCAAACTGTTCGATATTGTTTACGCCAAGGGAGGCTTCCGCGATGCCGCCTGGGTCGAGTTCGCGCGCTGGAATGCCATCTCCCGCGTCGAAGTAGACACCCAGGGCCAGGGCAAAGCGATCGTCATCGATGCCGACGCGTCCACCTACCTGATGAACGTGGAACCCAAGAATTGGGAGGGCGTCTGGGAACGAAATCTGATGTCGGCGCCGCCGGCGCTGGCCAATGTGCTGCGCCCGCGCGGCGATTATGCAATTATTGGCCCGGGTGGCGGCGTGGACGTTTTGCGCGCGGTGGGCAGCGGCAGTCCCAACGTTACCGGAATTGAAATCAATCCCATCATTGCCAATACCATCATGCGCGGCCGCTACGCGGACTACACTTTTCATCTCTATGAGCGGCCCGAGGTGCACATTCACGTCACCGATGGCCGTTCGTTTGTGCGCAATGCGACGCAGCAGTTCGACGTCGTGCAAATGACGCTGGTGGACACCTGGGCCTCCACCGCGGCGGGCGCCTTTGCCCTGAGCGAAAACAGCCTGTACACGGTCGAAGCGTTCCGCGAATACTTCGAACACCTGAAGCCGGATGGGATGATCGCCATCACCCGCTGGGAATTTCAGCAGCCTCGCGAAGCCCTGCGCGTAGTTTCGGTCGCCATGCAGGCTTTACATGAGATGGGAGTGGCGAATCCCGCCGGCAACTTCATCGTGGTTTCCGAGGGGCACTTGGACGCGGATGGAATCCCCGTCGTCGTATTGGCCAAACGCACCGCATTCACCGCCGAGGAGCTGGGGGGGGTGCAGCAACATCTGGCGACTCACTCCAGACTGTTTCTGCTGTATCCGCCTTCCGATCCGGCTCTGGCCGCGGCCGGTGGGCGGGAGGAGCACTACGCTGCCGGCGCCGACTCTTTCACCCAGCTGATCCGCTCGAACGATCCGAAACATTTCGCGGCGCATTACCCGTACGACGTGTCTCCCGTCACCGACAACGCTCCGTTCTTCTTCTTCACTTTGAAGCTGGGACAGATCCTGCATCCGAAATCGCTGATGCAGGGGATGGACTGGAAAGTCAACCTGGGCGTGGCCGTGCTGGGGATGGTGCTGGCCATCTCGCTCCTGGCCGTGTTGGTGTTTCTGGTTCTTCCGCTGGCCCGGGGGGCTCGAGGCCAGCAACCGCGTCCGGTGCGCCTGCTCTACTTCATCGCAGTCGGCCTGGGATACATTCTGGTGGAGATCGCTTTCATCCAGCGCTTCGTTCTGTTCCTAGGTCATCCGGTTTACGCGTTGACGGTAGTGGTATTTCTGCTTCTGCTGTCGAGCGGTGCGGGCAGCATGGTTTCCCGATGGTGGTTGCCGGACACGAGGCGGGTATGGCTGCCCCTGCTGCTGATCGCCGCCGTCTTGCTGCTCTATGTCGCCGTGCTACCCAGCCTGCTGGAGCGGCTTGTGGGCTTGCCCTTCATCGTGAAGCTCCTGGTGAGTGCCGGGCTGCTGGTCCCGTTGGGCTTCGCGATGGGCATGCCGTTTCCTACCGGTCTGCGGGCCTTAGCAGGAGGCAGTGTGGATGCTTTGCCCGTGCCGCCGGCCGACGACGCCGGCGGAAATCTCGTGGAATGGGCCTGGGCGATGAACGCGGCATCGAGCGTCCTGGGCTCGGTTTTGGCTATCATCATCGCCATCCAGTTGGGATTGAATGTCACACTTGCAACCGGAGCCGCGGCTTACGTGCTTGCACTCCTGCTGACTACAACGCTTCGTCCAGCACACAGAATCGGATGAAGTGGACTTGCCGTCTGCTATCATTCTGGGCTACCAGTGGAATAAACTTTGCTCGGGAGAATGCGTGCCTAGCCAGAAGCAGTTGAAGTGGTCTCAACTGAAGGTGGGGCTCACGGTGCTGGCGGCCACGGTCACGCTCGCCCTCCTGATTTTCCTCATGAGCGGTACGGGCGGCCTGTTCACTTCCAAAATCAAGCTGAAATCCTATTTTGATAACGCCAACGGCTTGCGCGAGGGCGCACCCGTGCGTCTGGCAGGAGTGGACATCGGCAACGTGACCAATATCCTGGTCGTGCGGGACCGAACCAAACAGCTCACTCCCGTCGAAGTCACTATGAAAGTAAGCACCCGCTATCTCTTTAACCTGCGCAAAGATTCGCTGACTTTGCTTTCGACCGCCGGCGTGCTGGGGGAAACTTACATCGACATAGACAGCTCGCAGTCCAAGGGGCCGCAAGCGCAGGATGGAGATGTGCTGCCCAGCCGCGAGGTTCCCGACTTCAGCGACATGGTGCGCTCCGGCCAGGGCACGTTGCAAAACATGGACGCATTGCTCAAGCGCCTGGATCGCATCGTCGCCTTCGTTGAAAGCGGCCAGGGCTCGGTCGGCAAATTGTTGTACGATCCCACGCTCTACGACCGCCTGAACGCAACCGTGAACGAATTCCAGGGACTGGTGAACCAGGTGGCCCAGGGCAAGGGCACGCTGGGCAAGCTGTTTTCCAACGAGGAGTTGTACCAGAAAGCCAACGCCACGGTGGACAAGCTGAACCTGGTGATTGATGACATCAACTCGGGCAAAGGCAGCGCCGGAAAATTTCTTAAAGATCCGGCACTCTATGACAATGCCAACGCCACCATCGCCAACGTAAAGAAGCTCACGGACGATGTAAACGCCGGCAAGGGTCCCATCGGCATCCTGGCCAAGGACGAAGAATTTGCCCGCAAGCTGAAGGATACGATGGACAAGCTCTCCGCCATCTCCGATCGCCTGGAAGCAGGCGAAGGCTCAGCCGGCAAACTGCTGCGCGATCCCTCTCTTTACAACAACGCCGACCAAATGCTGGTTGAGACCCGGGGCCTGGTCAAGAATATCCGGGAGAATCCCAAGAAATATCTGACCATCCACTTCAAAGTCTTCTAATGACCACGGACCACGTGGGGACGGCCGCCCTCGGCTGTCCGGCGGAGCGAAGCTCCGCTTTTGGTACCGCAGTGATGGCTTTCCGCACGAGGGAGACGCTTGCGCCTACACTGTTCTGGTTGCTTCCGCCTGCTCGTGGGCGTGATAGCTGGAACGCACCAGCGGTCCAGACTCGACATGGCGGAAACCGCAACGCAGCGCTTCCTGTTTCAGATAGACGAACTCATCCGGCGTGTAGAAGCGGGAAATAGGAAGATGGTCGCGTGAAGGCCGCAAGTACTGTCCAACCGTAAGAATATCCACGCCTCGCGAACCCAGGTCGCGGAAGACCTCTACCAGTTCGTCCACGGTCTCGCCGAGGCCCACCATCACGCCGGATTTAGTCGCCGTCTCCGGCGCGAATGCTTTTGCATTGTCCAGCAAACGTAGGGTGCGCTCGTAGCGTGCGCCGGAGCGCACTGAGCGATAGAGGCGCGGCACCGTTTCGGTGTTGTGGTTCAAAACGTCGGGCTGCGCATCGAGGACGATCTTCAAAGCTTCATCAAGACCCTGAAAATCGGGAATCAGGACTTCCACCCGGCAATCCGGTACCAACTCGCGAATCTGGCGGATGGTTTCGGCGAAGATGCGCGCTCCGCCCAGGTTGTCGTCGTCGCGATTCACGCTGGTGACCACAGTGTGCTTCAGGCCGAGCGTGGCAACGGCTTCGGCCACGCGACGTGGCTCGTCCCACTCAATGGGGCCGGGCTTGCCCTTGGGCACCGCACAAAATCCGCAACGCCGGGTGCAAATATCCCCCAATAGCATGAAAGTGGCGGTGCGATGGTTCCAGCACTCGCCGATATTGGGACACTGCGCCGACTCGCACACGGTGTGCAGTCCCAACCCTCGTGCCAGCTTCTTAAGATTGTGAAAATTTTCCCCAACCGGGGCCTTGGCCCGAAGCCAATCCGGCTTGGGCTGCCGGACAGGAGGACTGAGTTCGATCTGCACAAGTTGGGAGCTGGCGGCCATCGTCTCGCTATGATTTTACATGCGGCAGCTGAGATACCAAAACCTGACGCTGTCATCCTGAGGAAGTGGAGCCCTTCGCAGAGCGAAGGACTCCCGACGAAGGACCTGTGCATTCCCGACGATAGCGGCGCCAAACCGCCGCCAGGTTTGTTTCTAGGTCTTCATGCTGGGTTTGAGCAGACACTGTACAGAGGGGGGCGAGGAATGCAGAGGTCCTTTCGCTTGCTTTTGTCCCGGCTTCGCGGGACGAAAGACTGCGCTCAGGATGACAGCTTTACGGGTGGGCGAGTGGGATGCGGGCTCCCTAATTCTCCAGGTAGGCCTCGATCCACTCCTTGATCCGCAGGCGGCGCTCGTCTTTGCTGTCGAAGCGAACGCCAAAAGTCTTGTCCGGCTTGCGCCAGCTGACCTGTGCCCGCACCCAGATGCGCGGTAGCGTCAGCAGGGCAAACGAAACCTCCAACTCCATTCCGATGGAGACTTCCTCGGGGCTCTTGACCGACATTCCGCCGGTGCTGATCTCCTTGCTGGTGGCCGTGAAGCGGCGGTTGTCAGACGAGACCATCGCGATTTCGGTGATGATAGGAATGCGTATGTAGCGGCGGAATTCGTGCAGCACCAGCATTTGGGTGGCCCGCACGAGTTTGAGCGCCGCTTGCCGTTCGAGCGGTTCGTGGAAAACCGCATTCACGCCGTACTTCGAAAACTTCATCGCCTCCTGGGCGCTGCCTCCCAGCCCATAGAGCACCATGCGGTTGTTGGACGCCGAGGTTCGTACAGATTCCATCACCGGAACGGCTTCGGGCGCCAGCGGCACTACGCAAGCTTCCATCTTCTCGTGTTGTAATCGTTCCCGCACATTTCCGGTCATGACCACGGCTTCAATTCCGAATTGCTTGAAGCAGTCCACCAGCAAAGCCCGGGCGGGTTCCTTGATATCTACGAGGGCGACTCGGGCGGAACTTCTTCTGCTGCGAGGAGGAGGCGCGAGAACGATTCCAGACGATTTTTGCATGGCGATTGGGGAATGCCTTGAAACACCATTCTCGCCCCGCCTGCGCCGCTTGGCAAAGGGATAGAAGGCCAATATACGGGTACCAAGGTGCCATTACCGGGAATGGACTGAGGATGGCCCATTTTGGCTTGCAAAACCAGAGTTTCAGAGGGGTTAGGCCAACGAGGGATTGCCAGCTTTATGAGAGACATCTAAGCCGGACTGCCCGGGCAGGAACCGTTCGGGAATGGACATCCGACCTCGTGGCGGCGCTTACTCCGCCTTCGGAATCTCGCCTGGAGTGGTGTAGATCTTCAGTCCCAGACTACCCCCGACGCGCACCATTTCATCAGCCCCGGCCGAGGGGCCTCCCACTCGAAGGACGGCATCGCATTTCTCCAGAAGTCGAACCGCGATGGGATGGAATATCTCGTTGAAGGCGTCGTCGCCGATCTTCCTGGACCCGGCCAGCTCAACCAGCGGGAGCGCCAGCCACTCACCTAGAATTGGGATGTGCCCGGCCCGGAAGATGGGCAGCGCGTAAGACTCCATCTCTTGCACATTCTTCTTGATCAACGCCGGATCGTCGTTCGTGCCGGAGCGGTAGGGACCGGCAACCAGAATCATCATCGGTTTGCCTGGTTTCGCTGTCACAAATTTTCACCTGTGCCCGGATGGAAGGGCTTTACTCTTCCCAGCGCCGAAACAGCAGCGCGCCGTTGGTCCCGCCGAATCCGAAGGAATTCGACATGGCGTACTCTACATCGGCTTTGCGCGCGTGGTTGGGAACATAATCCAGATCGCAATCGGGCTCCGGATTCTCCAGATTGATGGTAGGTGGCAGAATCTGGTCGCGCAGTGCCAGCAGGGTAATGCCGGCTTCGAGGCCACCGGCTCCCCCGAGTAAATGTCCGGTCATCGACTTGGTGGAACTTACCGCCAGCTTGTACGCGTGGTCGCCGAAGGCCCGCTTGATGGCGATGGTTTCGAGCTTGTCGCCAATATCGGTCGAGGTTCCATGGGCATTGATGTACTGCACCTGCTCGGGCAGCACCTTGGCGTCTCTTAGCGTGTTCGACATGACGCGATAGGCGCCATCGCCGTTTTCGGCGGGCTGGGTGATGTGGAAGGCATCGCCACTCATGCCGTAGCCCATGATCTCCGCCATGATGCTGGCCCCGCGGCGGCGGGCAAATTCCAGCTCTTCCAGCACCAGAATTCCGGCGCCCTCGCCAATCACAAATCCGTCGCGCCCCGAGTCCCAGGGGCGGCTGGCCTTTTCGGGATCGTCATTCCGGGTCGAAAGAGCGCGCATGGCGGCAAACCCGCCGACGCCCATCGGCGTGATCGCGGCTTCCGTACCGCCGGCAATCATTGCGTCGGCGTCACAGCGGGAGATGATCTTGAAAGCATCTCCGATGGAATGAGCGCTGGAGGTGCAGGCCGTACAGGTGGCCTCGTTCGGACCCCGGGCGTGGTAACGAATGCTGACATGGCCCGCCGCCAGGTTGACGATCGCCGCCGGAATAAAAAATGGGGAGATTTTGCGTGGACCGCCGCTCAACAGGCTGATATGCTCGCGCTCGATTACGTCGAACCCGCCGATACCGGATCCAATGTGGACGCCGACGCGTTCGGAAATCTCAGGCGTAACCTGCAAGCCCGAAGCTTTCATGGCCCCATCCGCGGCCGCGAGCGCCAGGTGGATGAAGCGTCCCATTTTCTTCAATTCTTTTTTTTCGATGAATTGCAGGGGATCGAAATTCTTGACTTCAGCGGCAATTTGACAGGCGAACTTCGGTAGGTCTTCTTCTTTAAACGAACCTTGCTTCACCGCCTCGCTGATGCGGGCCACGCCACTCTTGCCCGCGAGCAGGTTCTTCCACACTTCTTCCGTATTGTTGCCCACCCCACAGATCAGGCCGATTCCGGTGACTACGACCCTTCGTCCCAACTACTTCCCGCCTTTCGCGTGCTTGCCGATGTAATCGACGGCGTCCTGCACGGTGCGGATTTTTTCCGCGTCCTCATCGGGGATTTCGATCTCGAAAGCTTCTTCAAAGGCCATCACCAGTTCCACGGTATCCAGCGAGTCGGCGCCCAGGTCGTCCACAAAAGACGCGTTCGAGGTGACTTCGCCCTCGTCCACTCCCAGTTGTTCTACGATGATCTGTTTCACCTTGTCGTCAATGGCTGCCATTGTTTCTCCTCGCGTGAATCCTTCGCTCAAAGTGCGCTGCTGGCTTCCGGCTACTAGCGCCTGGCTCCGCCCCGGTCCCGTGTCATCCTGAGCGGAGTCAGTTCATTCGCTTGCGAATGAATTGATGGAGTCGAAGGACCCCTAGCAGCGTAACCGCGGCAGACAGAGGGTAAGGCGTCTTACTTGCCCACTTTCGCATGCTTGTCGATGTAGCCGATGGCATCCTGGACGGTGCGGAGCTTCTCCGCATCCTCGTCCGGAATCTCGACTCCGAAGTGTTCCTCCAGTGCCATGACCAGCTCGACCTGGTCCAGCGAATCCGCGCCCAAATCATCTACGAACGACGCGCTGGGAGTGACTTCGTTTTCATCCACGCCCAATTGCTCGGAGATGATCTGTTTCACTTTCTCCACAATCTCTTTTTTCTCTTCAGCAGCCATATAAATTCCACCTCCTGGAATTTTAAGGGGAACGAGTAGTGTACTGGCCCGTGCGAATTGCTGTAAAGCCCGCGAAGCAAGGTTAAGAAGATGCTACTGCGCCCACTGCAAGCGGTCAACGAAGCTCGGTTCCCGTGTCATTCTGGAGTTTGTAACTTTTTTGAATTTATGATCAGTTTGTCGTCGTAACTATTTTGGCAACACGCTCGCGGAGTATCTGCGTTCGCTTGCGAACGCAGATACGGAGTCGAAGGACCCCTACCGGCTGCAACAGCCTATTAGGATCGAGTGCCCTCCTCGCCACCTGCAGCGTTCCTGACGTGATCTCGACGGCAATCTCGCTATAGGGGTCCTTCGACTGCGCAGCCGCTTCGCTTCGCGAAGCAGCTACTCCGCTCAGGATGACAGGTCCGTGGTGATTTGCCCGTGGCTGCCCTGCCGAGCGAAGCTCAGCAATGAACTACTTAGCAGAATATCGATCCCGCAGCACCGTCTGTCGGCTAGTCATCGGAACCTGACGCCCGGCGATGAAAATTCTTTTCACATCCGTCTTGACGTCCAGTGGATCTCCGTCGGCGACCACCACGTTGGCCGTTTTTCCCACATCGAGCGAACCCAACTGGTCGGCTACCCCCCATATTTCCGCCGGATTCAAAGTGATCGCCTTGAGCGCTTCGTCATGCGGGAGCCCGAACGCAGTAGCGTAGCCCGCAGCGTAAGGCAGGTTGCGTACGGCGTGAGCATCGTACGACGCAAATGCGATCTTGACTCCGCGTTTGTAAAGTTCGCCGGGCAATTTGTAGACCGCGTCGTAGCGCTCATAGTTCTTGGGGGCTTCGTAGATCGGTCCCACGATGACGGGGACTTTCAGGCTGGCGACATAGTCGAGGACGGGCTGCGAGTGGCTGACGTGGTTGAGCACAAATCGCAGTTTGAATTGCTGTGCCAGACCTGCCGCTGTTTCCAGATCGCTGGGTTCCTGGGCCGCCAGCACGATCGGCTTCTTGCCCTGCAGATAAGGCAGCAATGCTTCCAGCTTGAGATCACGCTTCGGCGGTGATGGCGGACCCTTCTTGTCGTCCGGCTTCGCGACCGTGTCAGACTTTTTCTTCTCGTACTCCGACCAGCGCTCGGAATAATCCTGAGCATCTATGAACGCCTGCCGCAGTTGGGCCGCCAGGCCCATGCGAGTTTGCGGATACTTCCTCTTCTCCCAGGACTCGTTGCGTCTCTGCTCGCCGGTAAAATTAAGCGGCATGGCGATGTCGCGGTCCAGGAGCATGTCATTCGCCGATTTGCCGTCGAGTTGAACGAACGCATCCTGTCCGGGCAAGGTGTCCTGGCTCTGGGGCGCCACGACGGCATTGGTAATCCCGTTCAGGCGGGCTACCGGAATCAGCTCCGACTCGGCATGGAAAGCGTCATAGACATGCATGTGGGGCATGATCTCATCGCTGGTCTCGATCAGATCGTTGGTGCTGCCCTCGGCGGAAATCTCAGTGAGCCCAAGGTAGCTTTCGGAATCAATCAGCCCGGGATACACCGTCATCCCGGTCACATCGATTACTTCCGCATCTTTAGGAATCTTGGCCGAGCCAGCCGCGCCGATGGCGGCGATCTTGCCCCCGGAGATCACCAGTACGCCATTTTCAATCGTGCCGTGCGAAACCGTGAGCAACTTTCCGCCCTTAAGCACAAGAGTCTTCTGCTGCGCCGACGCTGCACCCGAATACAGACAAATGGCAACTAGTAAAAGGAGCAGTTGACCAACGACCAACGACGAACGACCACCGACCGCACCTGACGACTGACGACTGACGACCGACGACTGCCTCATTCTCCCTCCCTGTAGTGTGGCATGCCGAAACCCGGCAGCGAGCGGTCAAAATAAATGTCGCCATCAATCAACACCTTATCCGGCAGACCAAAGCTGGAGAGAGGATAACCATCCCAGAGCACCAGGTCGGCGTCCTTCCCCACCTCGATCGATCCCACGCGATCATCCACGCCGATGATCCAGGCGGGATTGATCGTGATCATCTTCAGCGCCTCTTCCTCAGTGGCGCCGCCGTAGCGCATGGTCTTGGCGGCCTCCTGGTTCAGGCGGCGGGCGAAATCTTCGGAATCACTCTTGATCGCGACTCGCACACCTTTGCGCATCGACATCACCGCGTTCCAAGGGATCGCGTCCCAGGCTTCCTGCTTGAAACCCCACCAGTCAGAGAAGGTGGCAATGGCCACACCCTGCGCCGCCAGCTCGTCCGCGACTTTATAGGCTTCGAGCGCATGGTGAAAGGCGCGAACCTTGTAGCCGAATTCTTTCGCCATCGTCATCTCCGTAAGAAATTCGTCGGCGCGATAGCAATGGATCTGGACCAGCAGCTTGCCGCGCAAAACATCGGCCAGCGCTTCCAGCTTCAGATCATGTTTGGGAGGCTTGGCGTCTTTGTCGCCACGTTTGACTTTCGCGTCATAGTCATCCCACTCGCGCATGTAATCCTGCGCCTCAACCAGGGCGGCGCGCTGCACCGCAAAATTTCCCATGCGCGTGGAAGGCAACTGGTCTTTGCTTCCATACACTCGTTTGGGGTTTTCGCCGCTGGCAAATTTGATGGAACGCGGGGCGCCGGGGAATAACATTGCATCCCGATTAGCGCCGTACTTATGCTTGATCACAATCGCCTGGCCGCCAATCATGTTAGCCGAGCCATGCAGGAGCAACGAGGTGGTGACCCCGCCCGCCAGTCCGCGATAGATCGCCTTGTCCTGATAGTCGAAGGCATCCATCATCATCATCTGCGGCGTGACCGGACTGGTGGCTTCGTTCACGTCATCGTCCAGAGCGATGTGCGAGTGGGAGTCGATAATGCCCGGCGTGACGTATTTGCCCTCAGCGTCAATCACGGTGGCGGTTGAGGGAGCGCTCACGTCTTTCCCGACGGCGACGATTTTGCCGTCCTTGACGTAGACGCTGCCATTCTGGATATTGCCGTGGGTCACGGTCATGACGACAGCGTTCTTGATCACCACCTCATTGTGGGAGGAGGGTGTGGCGGATTGTTGTGCCGGCGAATGAAATGAAATTAGTACGACAGCTGCGATTGAAAATAGTTTGGCGACCCTGCGCCTCATGACTACTCCCCGCTTTCTGGAAGACAGCCTCGGGATTCTAAGAGGCGGCGTGCGACATCGTCAATCAGAGTCGAAAAGGGGGAGAACGCGAAATGGCGCGGTATCATGAATCCCGCTTGTAACTTTTAACAACGGGAACAAAATGTTATGCGCGCCGTGGTGCAGCGAGTAAGCCAGGCCCAGGTACGCGTCGGCGACGAGGTTGCCGGTGAGATTGGCCCGGGATTGCTGGTCCTGCTCGGCGTCGGCCATGACGACACTTTTGCCGACGCCGACTACCTTGCCGACAAGATTGCCGGCCTCCGTATTTTTGAGGATGCGCACGGAAAGATGAATCTGGGTTTGGCCGAGATCGGCGGCAGTGTCCTGGCGGTTTCCCAATTCACGCTCTACGGCGATGTCCGGCGCGGAAAGCGGCCATCATTCGATGCCGCCGCTCCTCCGGAGAAGGCGGGCGTGCTTTACGAATATTTTGTGGAGCGCATTCGCGCCGCAGGTCTGCGCTGCGAAACCGGCCGGTTTCAAGAAATGATGGAGGTGGAACTGATCAACGACGGGCCCGTGACTATCCTGCTGGATTCATCGAAAGCTTTCTAGAAAACGCCTCCGCCCCGGCTTTTCCCGGCGGTACGCCTTCCAGGATTTCCAGTACGTCATTCCAGCTGTTCGCGCGTAGATGCTCAGTTTCGGAGACGTTGTGCGGGGCAGTAAATAGAATTCCCGTGCCCCGGAAGTCCTTGAAGTGCCGCGACCGGTCGTCAATCAGAATGTCGGCGTTGATGATGCCTTTGTCCCCGCAAAACACGATCCGGCTGGGCGGGATAAAAGGGAAATGCGTTTCGAGCCACGCAAACTTGTCGGCAAACGAGCTCGGAACTTCCATTGCGGCGCTGGTGATGAAAATGTCATGGTTTCGAGAAAGTTCCAGCAGCGCTTCCCGGCTGCCGGGAATGAGCGCAATGTCGGCAAAGAATCCATCGCGATGCGGAATCGAACTGAACTCATTCCGTTGTTCGACCGGGATCAGCGCGCCCAGTCCCTTCTCGGTGACCAAATCCGGAGTCAGGTCCGCGCCTGCACTCCGGTTGTAGTGTTGCAGATGCTTGCCGAATGCGTCGGCAATCACTTCATCCATATCCACCGCAATGCGCAGTCTGCGCGCTCCCGTGTCCAGTTTTCTCCTTGGCGGATTGGCCTTCAGCACAATCGAGACCAGCACCAGCAATCCGCTAAGCGCATTCGCCCACACCACCGCCGTCGCATGCACCCGAACCCCGTAAACCAGCCAAAGCAGCACGCCCGTCAAATAAAGAAACAGCATGGGATAGGACAGATCTTTGCCGCCCTGCTTTCGCAGCTTCACAATTTGCGGGACAAAAGCCACCGTCGTGCAGAAAGCCGCCACAACGCCTATATAGGCCGTTACCGACATACGCATACCTCTCTCGATATCTATAGTAGATCGCCCCAACGACTGATTCGTCCAATGAAATGTTTTGAAGCGTGTGATAACTTTAGTTTATGGCACTCGAGACCCAAGAGTTGTCATCCTTCGCCGTGCTCGCCGAACAGTTGCATTTCGGGCGGGCGGCGGCGCGTCTCCACATTTCTCAGCCGGCGTTGAGCAAGCGCATCCGGAGTCTGGAAGACAAGGTCGGCGGGCCGCTGCTCGTCCGCAACCGGCGCGGGGTTGCACTTACCCCGGCGGGGTCAATGTTCTATAAAGAAGCCCGCCGAATCATCCGCGACCTGGACGTTGCGTTCGAGGCGGTGCGCGGAGCCACCAGCGGTGAACGGGGGAAACTGAGGCTCGGCGTGGGCATGTCCACCGTGCACAGTCTGGTTCCCCGCGCCCTGGTCAGGTTCCGCGAAAGCTCTCCTGGGGTCGAAATTGAGATCGCCGATATGCCCACGCTCAGCCAGATCGAAGCCCTCATCGCCGGCCGCCTCGATGTCGGCTTCGTGCGCTTGCCGGTGAAGCATCCCCTGGTCGCAGTGCGGAAGGTACTGACCGAGCGCCTTACCATCGCCACTTCGGAGAAGTTCGCGGGGCCAGTGACCATGAAAGGAATTCAGGAGCAGCCTTTCATTCTCATTGACCGCGGAGTCTCCGCCACCTATCACGATCACTGCATCAGCCTGTGCGACCGCTCCGGATTCACTCCGAGAATTGTCTACGAACCGAATGACATGTTCACCATCCTGAACCTGGTCAGTGCGGGCATTGGGGTGTCGCTTGTACCCAGGGTCGCGCGCGCGATGCACGTAAGCGGAGTGAAATTTGCGCCCGTCCATAGCAGCTACGCGGAATGGGACATCGGGATGGCGTGGAACAAGAAATTGGAATCTGAAATTATCCGGAAGTTCGCGGATGCGTGCCGGCCTGAGGAGTCCTAGCTCGCCAGGTCTGCGATCCGCACCGCGTCCGCGCAGGCACGTACGTCGTGGGTACGAATGATATGCGCGCCCTTCATGATGGCCACAGTTTCCGCGGCCAGAGTCCCGAATAGCCGGTCGGAGACCGCCGCATCGGCTCCGTTGTGCGCCAGGGCGCGGCCGATGAAAGATTTTCGCGACATCCCAATCAGCAGCGGAAAGCGCAGCTCATGAAATTCTTCCAGACGCCTTAGCAGGGGATAGTTCTCCTCGCGGTTCTTGCCGAAACCGAATCCCGGATCGATCACCATGCGCTCGCGTTTCATGCCCGCAACCACGGCGGTGTCCGAGCGCTCCCGCAATTCGCGCTTGACCACCGTCACCACGTCCGACAGAGGCGGCAACGTTTTCCATTCCTGAGGACGCCCACGCATGTGCATCAGCACCGCCCCACACTTCAATTCAGCCAGCGTCTTCCTCATTTGCGGGTCCCACAGAAATCCGCTGACATCGTTGACGATCTCCGCCCCGGCTCTAACGGCGGCACGCGCCACACCGGCCTTGTAGGTATCCACGGAGACAATCGCCTGGGCATTTTGTTGCTTCACCGCCGAAATTACCGGAATCACCCGCTCGAGTTCTTCCTTCTCCGTCACGGCGTCACCCTCGGACACGACGTTCGCCCCCGGGCGCGTGGACTCCCCGCCCACGTCGATAATGTCGGCGCCGTCGTGCAGAAGTTTCAGCGCATACTCCACGGCGCGGTCGCGATCGAAATTGACCCCGCCGTCGGAAAATGAGTCCGGAGTGACGTTGACCACGCCCATGATCAGCGTGCGCTTTCCCAAACGCACAGCACGGGAACCGATCTGCCACTCGAACACGGGGCGCATGGCAGCGATTCTAAACCCTGACGAATGTGTAGGGCGGGCGCCCTCGCCCGCCGCCTTTGACGTTCCTTTTCGTGGCCCAGGTGTTTCGGTCTTTAACCGTCAAAATCAATTTCAAAGGCGGCGGGCGAGGGCGCCCGCCCCACACTTGCACATAGCAATGAGGCACCATCTCCGATGTACAATTCATGTACGATGCGCTGCACGCGCCTGTTCCCGCAGATAGCGCTGTGCCTGTTGCTATGCACGCAACTGCACGCCGCTTCGCGCAAGCCGCTCGACAAACGGGTGGGCGCAATTCTTGAGTCTGCCGATCTCACGCGCGGGTTCTGGGGTATCCAAGTAGTTTCGCTCTCCACCGGCAAAGTGCTTTACGCCCGCGATTCGGGCAAGCTATTTACGCCCGCCTCCAACACCAAGCTGTTCACGACCGCGGCAGCCATGGCGCTGATCGGTCCGGACTACACTTTTCAAACCACGGTCGAAACCAACGGCAGTCTCGACACTCACGGCCGTCTCACCGGCGATCTGGTGCTGGTGGGACGCGGCGATCCCAATCTCTCCGGCCGCGAGCTACCTTACGCGCTGCATACCGAGCGCAATGATCACCCCATTCGCGTGCTTGAGCTGCTGGCCGATACGCTGGCGCAAAAAGGTGTGAAGTACGTGGACGGCGACATCATCGCCGACGACTCCTACTTCGCGTTCGAACGGTATGGCGAAGGTTGGAGCCAGGATGATCTGGTGTGGGCTGACGGCGCACCCGTCTCCGCGCTCACCATCAACGACAATGTCATTTTCGTAAACATCCTGCCCGCCGACCGCGCTGGAGACCGGGCCTTTGTCAGCATTACGCCTTTTGCCGGCTACTATCGCATCGACAATCGCATCATGACCACTCCCGCAGGCACGGGCCGGAAGATATTCATCAACCGCGAACCCGGCGCGACCGTGTTGACGCTTTGGGGCAACATGCCGCTCGGCGACGCCGGAGCGAATGAGGCCCTCGCCATCGAAGATCCAGCGGAGTTTGCGGCGGAGTTGTTCCGGCGACTTTTGGAAGTACGCGGCATCGCGGTATACGGCAAGCAGAAGACGCGACACACCGAGCTGTCGAGTCTGTCCACTTTAACGGTAACGGCTTCCGCAGCCGCGCGGGGCGGCGACGAGCCCTCGCGGGCGTTTCAGAACCGGCCCCTGGTGCTAGCCAGCTATCAGTCCAAACCGTTGATTGAGGATGTGCGGGTCATCAACAAAGTCAGTCAGAATCTGCACGCGGAAATTCTTCTCAGGCTTCTAGGCCGCGAAAAAGGAACTGCAGGGACGGTCGAGGGCGGCCTCGAGGTGCTGCGAGGATTTCTGAACCAGGCCGGAATCATGGGCGATCAGTACGCGTTTTACGATGGCTCCGGACTCTCGCGGCAAAACCTGGTGACGCCACAAGCCGTGGTCCAGTTGTTGCGCTACGCCGACTCCCAGCCCTGGGGCCCCAGCTTCCGCGATACCTTGCCCCTGTCCGGCACCGACGGCTCGCTCTCCAATCGTTTCAAGGACGTGGATATACAAGGACGCATCCACGCAAAGACCGGTTCCCTGGGCGGAGTCAAGACGCTGTCCGGATATGCCACCACGAATCACGGCGATCGGGTGGCATTCTCCATCCTGTCGAACAATTTCAACCTGCCCGACAAGCGCATCAACGAAACCATCGACAACATCGTCGCGGAAATCATGAACGACGACAAACCCAAGAAGCAGCCGTGGTGATGTGGGTGCTGGTTTGTCTGGGCTGTGGATGTGCCTTGTGGCCGCGGGCGACTCGCCCGCGAAGGGCGTCCACCATCCAACTATGTTCATTGGAAAATGAGGGCTGGTCCGAGATCAAAAGTCGCGGGCGGGTCGCCCGCGGCCACCCAGACCACTCACACCAACCCGAACAGCTACCGATGCAACCGCTTGGCTTGCCGGCCGCGCATGCTGCGCGCGGCGCCGGGTCCGGTGCCGGTTGGCGGCTTACGCATGCCTTCCAGCAGATCTTTCAGGACTACGGCATTATTGTGATGCTCGTTCTTAGAGGCGAAAAGCAGGGTAAGATTCTTTTTCCTGCGGGCCAGCCGGTAGAGGTCATCGAGGGCTCCCGCTGCCTCGGGCGCTGCCAGTTCCTTGAGATAGCGTTTGCGGAAAGTCAGCCAACTCTCGGGACGGGCGTGAAACCATTGGCGCAGTTCGTCCGAGGGAGCAAGGTCGCGTAACCATGCGTCCAGCGCAACCTGGCTCTGGCTGAGTCCGCGCGGCCACAGCCGGTCCACCAGAACGCGGTAACCATCACTGCGGGCGGGCTTCTCGTAGACTCGTTTGACGGTAACGGGTTTGCCGGCGGCAGGCATGGGTAGTGCTCTGCTATTGTACTTCGGCGCGCTGTTGCTCGCTGCCCAGTCAAGTTTCTGTTTTTAAGGGACGAATGGAATCATCTCGCACTGCTACTGGTCATCGCTCAACCTTTCGAACACTGCTTGCTCTTGCGGTCGGGGCGATGATCCTGATTGTGTGCGGTGGCTGCGACGCCCAACGTCGCAAGGGCGATGCCGAACTGGGACTGAACGCGCAGCAGGCGGCCGGACGGCGGCTCTATGATCAATATTGCGATCGCTGTCATGAACCTTACTCGTCCCGCGATAAGAAGGGACGCAGCTTGCAGGGAGTTTTCAAGAAGCCGTTTCTGTCAGGGAGCGGAATGCCGGCCAACGACGAGCGCGTGGGCGAGATGATCGTGACCGGCCGCAACATGATGCCGGCCTTCGGCCAGGTAATGTCGCAATCGCAAGTGCAGGATCTGCTGGCATACCTGCACACTCTGTAGATTGTCGCAGATGATGTGGGGACAGGTCTTCGACCCGCCCAGGTCGAGCGCAGCTCGACGATGAGTGGTGCGGAGCACACTGGGGACGGGCGGGACGCCCGTCCTCCATTCCCGGAGTTTGACTTCACCGCGCTGAGCGAGTAAATTTTCCCAACCACATCAGTTTTGTTCTTTCACAACTTCTTTGGTTCGCGCACCCTCGTCACTCTGACGAGGAGGGAAGCGGGTGAAAATCCCGCGCTGCCGCGCAACTGTAAGCGAGGACATCGCAGCCGGTCACTGGGGAGACCCGGGAAGGCCGGTTGTATTCATCGGACACGAAAACGCGTCCTTACTCGCAAGCCAGGAGACCGGCGTGAACCGTCCACACCAACCCCTTTCGCGTGACAAAGGAGGAGTGCATGCGGTTCTTCGGAATCTTCGTCTCTGTTTTAGTCCTGCTGGCAGCAGCGTCGGCTGCCGATCTCAAAATCAAGGTTGTCGATCCCCAGTCTGCGGCGCTCGCCGGAGCACAGGTTGAATTGTTCCGCGGCGAGTCTTCAACTCCAGCCGCCATCCAGACTACTTCAGCCGACGGGCTGGCGGTATTTCGCGGAGTGAACGCTGCATCCTACCGCGCTCGCATCCTGGCTGCAGGATTCGCGGAGCGGACCATAGATATTTCTTCCCCTACGTCGGAAGTAGTCACGGCAAGCCTCCGACTGGCTCCAGCTACCGAAACAGTAAACGTAAGCGCCACGCGCACCCTGGTTCCCAGCAGCGCGGCGGGAGCGGACGTCGAAGTCCTGAGTGCCGGACAACTGGAAGTCATGCGGCCGGTTGCGGCCGATGATGCTCTGCATTTTCTTTCCGGCGCGGTGGTGAGCACTGCCGGGCAACGCGGCGGACTGTCATCTCTGTTTGTGCGCGGCGGCGAGTCCACCTACAACAAAGTCATTGTGGACGGTGTTCCCGTCAATGATCCCGGCGGAATATTCGACTTCGGCGTACTGCCCCTGGCGGGAGCGGACCGTTTGGAATTTGTGCGCGGCTCGCAGAGCACTCTCTACGGCTCCGATGCCATGACCAGCGTCGTACAAGTGTTCACTCGCAGCGGAAGCACGCCCGTCCCTGAACTGCGTTTCGGCGCGGACGGGGGAAACCTGGGAACGGCGAATGGATATGCATCCCTGGCCGGCGCCCATGGCCGCTTCGATTACAACCTGTTCGGAGACCAGTTCAACACCATGGGCCAGGGCCCGAACGACGACTATTCAAACTCCCTGGAGGGTGGCAACGTCGGCGTGAAGTTGACCGACTGGGCGGCGCTCCGTCTGCGTGCCCGGCACTCCAACAGCGTCACTGGCGTGCAGAGCTACTGGAACTTCAACGGAGATCCAATCCTGCCTCCCGACCGTGACCAGCGTGCGCGCCAGAACAATCTCCTGGCCAGCGCGGAGTTGACTATTGCGGGGCCCTCGCGCTGGCAACACCGCTTCACCGGCTTCGAGTACGCCCTGCATCGCACCAACATTCAGCCCGTCAATCAGCCTGGACGTGTAGACCCTTTCGGCAATCAAATCGATACTCCATTCCATTCCATCACCAACATCAACCGCGCCGGTTTCGACTATCAGGGCGACTATACGGAACGAAGCTGGGCCCAGACGACGATCGGATATGAATTCGAAGATGAAAACGGCACCACGGGCAGCCTGCCCGATTCGCTCAGTCATGGAGTGCGACTCAACCATGCCGTGTACGGACAGCAGCTTCTGACCCTGGGACGTCTCTCGGTGGTGGCCGGGGCCCGTTTTGTGCACAACGAGAGTTTCGGAAGTAAAACCGTACCGCGAATTGCGTTGGGGTTCACCGCCCTGCGCGGGGGAAATTTCTTTTCCGGCACCCACTTCCGCTTCAGCTACGCCACCGGCATTAAGGAGCCCAGTTTCGCGCAGTCCTTCGGGAATGGCGGCGGCTTTCCCGTGATCCCCAACCCCGATCTCAAGCCGGAAGAGGTGCGCTCATTTGAAGGCGGTTTCGAGCAGAAGTTTTCCCGGAACTACTCGCTCACCGCCACTTACTTCAACGGATTGTTTCGCGACAAGATTGATTTCAATTTCCTGACGGGTGCGGCCTGCCCTCCACCCAGCGCTTTCTGCGGACAGTACGTCAACGTCAACGAAGCGATCGCGCATGGCGCTGAGCTGGAGTTTCACGGCCGACCGACGGCGAAACTGTCGCTCGACGGCTCCTACACTTACACTTCGACTCAGATCCTCGAGCAGCCCTTCGCCTTCGATCCGTTGCTGGAGCCCGGCGAGCCCTTGCTCCGGCGTCCCAAGCATTCGGGAAGTTTGTTGCTGACCTACCCGAGCACCCGGTGGGGAGCAAATCTGGGCGGAAGTTTTATCGGCCGACGCACTGATTCCGATTTCCTGGGCTACGGCATCAACCACGCCGCCGGCTACGCTCGCGTAGATCTCGGCGGATGGTACGCGATAACGCCGCGGATCACGGCCTACGTGAATCTGGAAAATGCCTTCGACAAGGCTTATCAGGAGGTGGTCGGCTATCCCGCTCTGGGAGCAAATGTCCGGGCAGGCATGCGCTTCCGAATCGGGGGAGATTAGGTTGGTGTGTGGTCGCGGGCGACTCGCCCGCGGCTTTTTAAGTTAAAAGCAACCGATGGATGTCCGAGTCAGATTGCTGAGTTCTTCTTAGCTGGAGGCTGTAACGCGGGCGAGTCGCCCGCGGCCACACGAGCCACGACCACATCGGGCCTTTGACCACAAGAGTCAGCGATGACGGACGCGACGCGGCCTGGGCGCTGCCTGCGGCTGAGCATCGACTTCGGCGGAGAAGGGAACAGCCAGGGGTAGCGGAGCGGCCGATCGCGACCCTTGATATTTGCTCCGCGCCGCCATCAATTTTCCCAGCTCCTCGCTGCCCAGAGGCTGCTGCCGTCCTAGCAGATGCGTAACCAGTGCGATCTGAGCGAAGTGCTCAACCGTTTCCATCTTCATATACGCATGATGCAGGTCGGCGCCATAGGCCACCACGCCGTGGTTCGACATGAGAATGGCGTCGTATTGCGGAACCAGGGGTTCGAGAGCGGCGGTAAGTTCAGGCGTGCCCGGAGTGCCGTACTTGGCGAGCGGGATCGAGCCCAGTCCGATCACCACTTCGCACACCAGCGGCTGGTTCAGCGCCATGCCGGCCGCGGCGAACCCGGTGGCGGTGGGGGGATGCGCATGCACCACGCCTTGCACGTCCGGCCGCAGCCTGTAAATCAGGAGATGCATCGCGATTTCGCTCGAAACATCGCGACGCCCTTCCACGCGACGGCCCGCCATGTCCACGATGACCATGTCCGAAGGCTTCATCATGCCCTTGCACATAGAGGTCGGAGTAGCCAGAATGCGGTGCTCGTCGAGGCGCACCGAAAGATTGCCATCCATGGCGGCCACATAACCCCGTTCGTGCAGGGCCCTGCCAAAGAGGACAATTTCGCGCCGATATTGACGTTCACTAGACATCGTTGGGAAAGGTAAAACCGACAGCCCCGGCTGTTTCCGCGTATGTTAACCCAAGCGATTGGTGGTTACAACTTCGTTTACACACTTCGTTTACACACTACTACACCCTGGTCTCGAGTGACCCCAAGTCGCCGTCCGGTGCGTCCGGGGAAGAAATCCTATAATCAACGCAGCGTGCTGGTTTCCGATTTCAATTATTCACTTCCCGAAGAACTCATTGCTCAGGTGCCCCTGCCTGACCGGGCCGCTTCCCGCATGCTGCATCTGAATCGCAGATCACCGGAGTTGTGTGACTCCTGGTTCCGCGGTTTTCCTGATCTGTTGAGAGCCGACGACCTGGTGGTGTTTAACAATACCCGAGTCTTTGCGGCCCGGCTCTATGGCAGAAGGAGTGGCGTGAAGGCGCAGCCACTCAGCCCAGGGAATCCCGCGTCGCGCGATTTTCTGCGCGGCCAGATCGAAGTTCTCTTGACCCGCCAGCTATCTCGCGACCCCCATGAATGGGAGTGCCTGGTGCGCCCCGGAAGAAAGATCGGAGTAGGAGAGCGCTTATTCTTCGGAGAGCAGGACCAACTGCAGGCGGAAGTTCTGGCCCGAGGCAACTTCGGAGAGCGCCGCATCCGGTTCGCTCCCGTGCAGGATTTCTTTGCCGAAGTCGAGCGCATCGGCCATGTGCCTCTGCCGCCTTACATTGATCGGCCCGATGCTCTGGCTGACCGCGAGCGCTACCAGACCATCTATGCCCGGGAAAAAGGCTCGGTGGCCGCGCCCACCGCAGGCTTCCACTTCACGCCCGAGATTCTGGCCCGCATGAAAGGGCGCGGGATTGAAACAGCAGAGGTCACGCTGCACGTGGGACTGGGGACATTCCAACCAGTGCGCGAGGACCGGGTGGAAGATCACAGGCTGCATCGCGAGTCTTACTCGATCTCGGCGGAAGCGGCGTCCGCGATCAACCGCGCCCTGGACAGCGGGCGGCGAGTGGTGGCGGTCGGGACCACCACAGTCAGGACTCTGGAATTTTCCGCCGCGGAATCGGGCCGGGTGACGGCCGGCAGCGGCGAGGCTGACATTTTTATCTATCCGGGCTTTGAATTCCGGGTGGTGGGCGCGCTGCTCACTAACTTTCATCTGCCGCAATCCACTTTGCTCATGCTGGTGTGCGCCTTCGCCGGCCAACAGCGAGTGCTCGACGCCTATCGTCATGCCGTCGCTGAGCGCTACAGATTTTATTCTTATGGCGATTGCATGTTCGTGGAGTAAATGCTGGCAACCTGTCTCAGGAATATACTGAGCTTGTAGGGGGTGAAAATATGGGAACACGAGCCCTATCCAAGCCGGTTTCGATCCAAGACTTTGTCGCCGAGCTGAGGAGATTTCCCGAACCCGCCTTCACCCGGATTGACGAGATCATCCGCTTTCTCCAGAGCACACCGGTTTCATCCGACACATTGACACCCTACCTGACCTGGGACCGCCAGCACTACACGCGCAATCTGATTGACAAGACGCCGCTCTACGAACTGGTCGCCATCTGCTGGGAAGTCGGTCAGGCGAGTTCGATCCACAACCACCGCGAGCAGAATTGCTGGATGGCAGTTCCGATCGGAAGATTGCGGGTGGAAAATTACCGTACCATTTCGCAGGACCTGGCCTCCGGCACCTGCGAACTCGAGACTGCCGACACCGTGGAAATGAATCCACGTCAGCCCTGCGCCGTGGACCCTCTGGAGCCCGTCCACCGGGTCTACAATCCCCGTGAGTTCAACCAGCGCGCGGTAAGCCTGCACGTCTATTCCCGCCCCTTCGACACTTGCGTGGTGTACTCGCAGGAGCAGCGCACCTGCGGTGTGATCAAACTGCATTACCAAACCGAGTACGGTAAGCCGGTGAAGAGTAGCAATTAGCTCAACTGAGAACCGAGAACTCCCAACTAACAACTGTTGTCCTGCTAAACTTAGCCGTTGCCTCCCCGAAGAAAATCCTCGAATGCAGAGCTCGAAAGCGCTCCAACGCAGGAGCTGGCTGCTCACATTTCCAAGCCGCAGCTCAGAGCGAGCAATGGCCGCCGCATCTTTCTCATGGATGCGATGTCTTTCATCTTTCGCGCCTATCACGCCATGGCGCGAACTCGCGGCATGACCACCAAGACCGGTTTACCCACGGCGGCAACTTATGTGTTCGTCAATATGCTGCGCAAATTGCGCGAGGATTTCTCACCCGAATATCTCGCCGCAGTGTTTGACGTGGCCGCCCCCACCTTCCGCGACCAGGAAGCGGAAGCCATCACCAAGGTGCGCAAGTTCGACCTGAAGACTCAGACGTTTCAGGAAATCGAGTATCGGGGCTACAAGGCCAATCGCAGCGAAATGCCTTCGGAGCTGGTGCAACAGGTACCCTACATCCGGCGGGCGCTCGAGGCTTACCGTATTCCCATCCTCGAGCTGGCGGGTTATGAAGCCGATGACGTGATTGGCACCCTGGCCCGCAAAGCGGCCGCGCAATCGTATCTGGTGTATGTGGTTTCGAGCGACAAGGACATGCTGCAACTGGTCAACGACCGAGTACTGGTGCTGAATCCGCCCAAAGACAATCTAATTTGCGACGCCAAGAAGAGTAGAGGAGATTCTCGGTGTTCCTCCCGAGAGGGTCGTGGATGTAATGGCCCTGCGCGGAGACTCGGTCGACAACATTCCCGGCGCTCCGGGAATCGGCGACAAGGGCTCAGTCGAAATCATCAAGCGTTTCGGAACTGTGGAGCAGGCTCTCGATCGGGCCGCCGAGGTGGAGAAGAAGTCTTATCGCGAGTCGCTAGAGAACAATCGTGACATCGTCTTATTCAGCAAACGCATGGCAACTATTGATTGTGACGTCCCCATCGACCTGAATCTGGATGCCATGCGCGCCGGGGCGCCGGATGTCGAGAGCCTGCGCGATCTGTTCACGGAGCTCGAGTTCACTTCCCTGTTGAAGGAACTTCTTCCCGTGGTGGAGGTAACCGAAGCGCACTACAGCGAGGCCAAATCCGAGGCTGATGTGGAGGCGGTGCTGAAGAAAGTTTCAGCAGGAAACGCGCTCGCGATAGCCATCGAGGCCGAGTCCCCCGCGCTCGCCGATGAGGAGGAAGATGAAGCAGACGAGCCGCAAGGGAGCATGTTGCCCCTCACCGCCCCGCCTGCCGAAGCTGTGCCAGCCAGGAATGTTGCTATCTCGGCAGCGGCCGGGACGGCGTTAACGGTTTCGATGCAGGAAGGAGCGGGCTCGCGGTTACGCTCCGCGCTGGAAGACGAAGGCGTGCCCAAAACGATCCACGATTACAAGGCTGCGATTCATGCGCTCGGTTCACAAGGCATCACCCTGCGCGGCGTGCGGCATGATCCCATGCTGTATTCCTATCTGCTCGATCCCACGTATTCCTCGCACCGGCTGCCCGAGGTAGCGCTGCGCCGGTTCAACCTCAAGCTGGGTGGCACGCTCGCGGAATCGGCCGACGTTACGGGACGTTTTGCCACTGCTCTGCGCCGTGACATAGAAAGCGCTGGGCTGCTGAAGCTGTATGAAGAAATTGATTTGCCCCTGGTGCAGGTACTGGCCCGCGTGGAGCAGGCCGGAGTCAAGATCGACCGCAAGGTCCTGGAAGAGATGTCGTCACGACTCGAACGCGAAGTCGAAGCCAAGGCCCGTGAAATCTACGCGCACTCCGGATCTCAGTTCAACATCAATTCTCCGAAGCAGCTGGGGGATGTGCTCTTCAACCAGATGAACTTGCCCAAGCCAGTGAAGTATGGCAAAGGTAAAACTATTTCGACCGCGGTCGATGTCCTCGAACAATTGGCCCTGACCCACGACATCGCGCGACTGGTGCTTGAGTACCGCCAGCTGTCAAAGCTCAAATCAACCTATGTTGATGCCCTACCCGCGTTGCTGAGTCCATCCACTGGCCGCCTGCACACCACGTTTGGACAAACGGGTACGGCTACAGGAAGGCTGTCGTCGACCAACCCAAATCTGCAGAACATTCCCATCCGCACCGAACTGGGCCGCGAGATTCGCGCCGCGTTCACGGTGGAACCGGGCCACGTGCTGCTGGCCGCGGACTATTCTCAGATCGAACTCCGCCTGCTGGCCCACTTCTCGAAAGACCCGCTGTTGGTTGAAGCCTACCGGCGCGGCGACGACATCCACACTCTGACCGCTTCGCAGGTTTTCGGCGTGCCACCTCTGATGGTCACTGCCGATCACCGCCGTCAGGCCAAGGTCGTGAACTTCGGGATCGTCTACGGGCTCTCAGCGTTCGGATTATCACAAACTCTCGGCATCGAACCTCGGGAGGCCAAGCAGTTCATCGAAGCTTATTTTGAAAAATACAAAGGCGTGCGCGCCTTTATCGACAAGACTCTGGAAGAAGCCCGCCGCGAACAGAAAGTCACGACACTGTTCGGACGGGTGCGCCCCATCCCCGACATCAACAGCAAGAACATCAACCAGCGCGGCTTCGCCGAACGTACCGCGGTGAATACGCCGTTGCAGGGAACAGCCGCGGACCTGATCAAGATTGCGATGATCCGGATCGATAATGCTCTGCGTGAGCGCGGCCTGAAGTCGCGCATGACGCTGCAGGTTCACGACGAACTGGTGTTCGAAGTCCCTGAGAACGAAGTCGAGATCATGCGCAGCCTGGTGCGTGAACAGATGGAGAATGTTCATCCGCCACTGACGGTGCCGTTGCTGGTAGAGGTTGGAGTAGGACAAAATTGGAGAGATTTGGAGTAAGGCTTGGAGCCCGGCACGGCCCGTGTGGGGACGGGTCTTCGACCCGTCCAGTTCGAGCGCAGCTCGAGTAACCTTTTCTAGCGGCTTTCCGATTCAACAATAATGGCGTCATCCTGAACGGCCGGAGGCCGTGAAGGATCTGGCGTGCAGCGGTACGGTACCCGACCCACGTCCATATCCGCTTCGCGCAAGATGCTTCGCAAGCTCAGCATGACGCCTGAGTTGGGAGACGAGTTTGTCAATAGGGTAGAAGGTGGTGATAACAAACTCCAATACTCGCGGAAATCTCTGAGTAATTCTCGGGACCACCTCAAAACCAGCCGAGCCGGCGCTCGGCCCGGACGGGTCGAAGACCCGTCCCCACACAGGCGGAAGTGGCTACGCTCCCAGCGCGCTCTTGATTGCCCCGGCGATATTATGCGCCAGCACTTTCATCTTCTCTTCCGACTCCGCTTCGATCATCACCCGCGCCAGAGCCTCTGTCCCCGAGTACCGCACCACCACGCGCCCGTTCCCATCGAGTTCGCGCTCGGCAGCGTTGATTGCATCTTGAATCTCCGGCACTCTCACAAATGGTACTTTCTCCCTGACTCGCACGTTCTGGATCATCTGGGGAAAGACTTTCAGATCGCTCACCAGTTCGGCCAGCGGCTTTCCCGTCCGAGCCATGGTTTCCATGACCCGTAGCGCGGTGAGCAGGCCGTCGCCGGTGGTGGCTTCGCCATCCCGGAAAATGATGTGGCCGGATTGCTCCCCGCCCAGCACTGCGCCGCTCTTCTGCATTTCCTCGAGCACATACTTGTCGCCAACGTTGGCGCGCAGCAGGCGAATGCCGGAATTGCGCAGCGCGATTTCCAGTCCCATGTTCGACATCGTGGTCGCGACCACAGTGTTTCCGGGCAACGCTCCGTGCGACTTCATCTCCCTTGCAGTCAGGAGCAGGACGGCATCGCCATTCACCACCCGGCCATTGGCATCACAAAAAAGCGCGCGGTCGGCGTCGCCGTCGAAGGTCACACCTAAATCGAATCGTCCCGACTTCTCCGCCACCGCGCGGGCGACGGTTTCGGGATGCAACGCGCCGCAGTTGTCATTGATGTTCTGGCCGTCCGGCGTTGCGCTGAGAAAAGTCGCGCGTATACCACACAGGCGGAACAATTCCGGCGCCTCTACCGCGGCCGCGCCATTGGCGCAATCCACCAGAACTCGCAACTTGCTAATGTCGGCACCCACATTTTTTGCCAGCCACGCGATGTAGGCGTGGCGCAGTTCGGCCTGCCCTGGCAGACTCGGGGGAAACTGGAAAGAAGAGTCCACGTGGGCTTCCGGGTTCTGCAGGAGCGCAAAAATTTCCTGTTCGATGGCGATCTCATGCGCATCCGGCAACTTGTAGCCGTCGCCGGAGAAAACCTTGATGCCGTTATCGGTCCAGGGATTGTGCGACGCCGAAATCACCACGCCGGCGGCGTATTTGCGCGAGCGCGCCAGGTATGCGACTCCCGGTGTGGTGATCACGCCGGCGCTGTGGACTTCAATTCCGATCGAGGTCAGCCCGTGCGTCACCCGGTCCGCAATCCACGCACTGGATTGCCGCGTGTCCTGCCCGATCACCACACGTCCAGTGCCACCCGAACGTTTCAGATCGTGGCCCAGAGCACGGCCGATCATATACGTGCTGTCCTGGGTCAGGGGGAATTCGCCGGCGACGCCGCGAATCCCATCGGTGCCGAAGAGTTGTCGCGTCTGGGTTGTCATGCTGAATCGAAAATGACTAGCGTACGCCGCTTCCGTCCGGGGCCTTTTCCATGATAACCGTGACCCGCACCGGATTGGAGTCCATTACTTGGACCAGGGGATCAGAAACGTAAGCATGCCGGACGAAAGTGGCATGTTCGATAGTCCCGCTCGCGTCCACCGGATCGGTGATGGCGGCTTCGACGGCCTCCACCCGCTTACGCGGCCCGCTGATCGTGATTGTGGACGGCTGCGCATCGATGTGCCCGATCTGGTAGCCCGCCGTGAAGGTGCCGAAAACCCGGGGCCGCACCGGGACCTGGCGGGTAAGACGAGTGTCAAAGGTAAGGTGAAACTGGCTGGGAATAACTTGTACGACCTCGAGCTCCCGGGGCTGATGGATCTGCTGGGACGTCAGATCGAACGTTCGCTCCCCCGGCTTCATCCCGCTGAGCTCGATTTCGGCATAGATATCCGCGGGCTGCAGCCGCCGCACAATGCGCTGCGGACCGCGCACCCGGATCTCGGCCCGCGGAACGCTTTCAGTATTGATCTCAAGATTTTCTGGAATGTTGCGGAATTCAATGGGCACCTCGACCGCTATTTCGGCCACAGGATCCCGTGTCACCGCAAGCCACAAGCCGACAGCCAGCGCCAGCGATAGCAGCTTGATGCCGAAATTGTGCAGCACCCGCCGGCGCAAGAAATCTTTCATGACTAGCGTTCGCCTCCCGGCGTGACCCGCGATTCGGCAGGGCGCGGCGCGGACCTCTCGGCATCCTCCTCGGGAACAACAAGCTCCTCGCTGCCATTCGTCATGGGAGTAGGCAAGGTGGAGGGAGGCACATAGCGGCGCAGCAGCTCTCCGATGCGCTCTCGCAGTTGCTCGACGGTCAAATCCCGTTCGATGGTCCCGCCGACAGCCAGGCTGATGGCACCGGTTTCCTCGGAAACGATGACCGCAATGGCATCAGTCTCTTCCGTCACGCCGATCCCGGCGCGGTGCCGGGTGCCGAGTTGAGTCGACAGCACCGGATTCATGGAAAGCGGCAGAAAGCACGCCGCCGCTGAGATGCGGTCTTTCTGCACGATCACGGCGCCATCATGCAGGGGAGCGCTGGGACGAAAAATCGTGGCCAGCAGATCGTACGAAAGGTGCGCGTCGAGCGGAACACCACTTTCAATATATGTCCGCAATCCGATTTCCCGTTCGATCACTATCAGGGCGCCCGTCTGGTTCTGAGAAAACAGGTTGGCTGCAAGTACGATGTCATCGTAAGCGTCGGCTTCAGATGCCGCAGTGCGGCTGCGCAGCAGCCGGCGCCCCAGGCGCGCCAGGGCCTGCCGGATCTCGCCCGCAAAAATCACGATCAGCGCGAACACCGCGTAAGGCAGCAACGTGCTCAGCAGCCAGTTCAGCGTGGCCAGCTCGCCCGCACGGGAAAAGTAAAACGCCAGGGCCAAGCCCGCTACGCCCACCAGCATGTAGGCGGCGCGTGTGCCCTTGATAAGCGCCAGCAGCTCGTAAATAATCACCGCGACCAGCAAGATGTCGATTACAGAAAGCACCGACAAATGTGGCCACGGCGCTGCGAAGAACTTCACCGGCGATCCCTTTCTGAAAGAATTGGCAGTACTCGAAAATCAATTGTAATCCAGGGTCATACAATCCCGGCTATCTTTATCGAAGTAAAGGCTTTGTAAAGATATGTGGGTGTGTGGGGCGGGCGCCCTCGCCCCCCGCCTTTGAATTTGATTTAGATCGCGGCTAAGAACGCAGAACTCGACACTGGAGTCCAAGTCAAAAGCGGCGGGCGAGGGCGCCCGCTCCACACACGGCTACTCTTGTTTTCCTCGCCTGACCGTCGCGGTCACCGTGCCCTTTGCCAGGCGTGCGGAAATCTCGTCTCCAGCTTTCACTCCATCCGCATCTTTCAGCAGCACTCCTGCGGAATCGAACACCAGAGCATACCCGCGATCCAGAATGGCAAGAGGCGAAAGCGCCTCCAACTGCCCTGTAAGTTGATTGAGTACCCCTCGCTGCCGCAACAACAGCGTTCGGGCGGTGGCCGCGAGTGCAGCCACCCGAGAATCCAGTTCCTGACGAATTCCGGCCAGCATGCGACGCACGTCGTAATGCCGGACCACAGCCGCCGCGGATTCCAGCCGCCGCCGATGTTGCTCCAGAATCTGTCGCTCTGCCCGATCCAGCCGGTTCTTCAGCTCATCGAGTCTCTGCTGCCGCCGGTTGATGACATCCACCATGCGCGCGAACGCGCCGTGCTGGGCAATTTCAGTCAGCGCCTGCCGCCCCATCAGCAACCGGTAGCGCACAGCGCGAACCAGCCGCTGGCGCAGCCCCTCGGCCTGGTCCTCTACTTCCTGGCGGGAGCGAATGACTAATTCGGCAGCAGCGGAAGGCGTCGGAGCTCGCAGGTCAGCCACGAAATCAATAATGGTGAAGTCGGTCTCGTGCCCTACCGCTGAGATCACGGGAATCATGGACGCGGCCACGACGCGCGCCAACGCCTCGTTGTTAAAGGCCGCCAGGTCTTCGGCAGAACCTCCTCCACGGGCCACGATGATGACGTCAACACTGCACGCCTGGTTGAAGTAGCGAACGCCCGCGCTGACTTCAGCGCCAGCGGACTCGCCCTGTACCTGCGCCGGGAAGATCAAAATGCTGGCTGTATGATGCCGCCGCAGCAGAATGTTAAGAATGTCGCGCAGGGCCGCCGCCTGCGGCGAAGTCACAATCCCTATACGGCGCGGCAAAGTGGGAATCGGTTTTTTGCGGCCGGCGTCGAACAACCCTTCCGCCTCAAGCTTGGCTTTGAGCTGCTCAAACGCAACCTGCAACGCCCCTGCGCCCTTGGGTTCAAGGTACTCGGCTGAAATCTGCAGTTCGCCGCGATCTTCGTAGATGGTGACTCGCCCGCGCAGCACCACCTGCATGCCGTTCTCGGGCCGAAACCGCAGCAGCCGTGCCTGCGACCGGAACATCACGGCACGAATCTGTGAGTTCTGGTCCTTCAAAGTGAAGTAGAGATGCCCCGAGTCATGCGCCCGGAAGTTCGATATCTCGCCTTCCACCCAGGCATCGCCATACTCGCGCTCAATGTGAGTGCGCACCGCCGCCACCAGATCCCGCACCGTCCAGATGCGGCGATCGGGCGGTTTGAAGCTGAATCCCAGCTGGTCAGTGGAGGACACTGCAGTGGAGTTTACAACAGCGTTACGCAGCTTCTGGCTCTTAGCTCGTGGTTCTTAGGGGTGTAGTGTGAAGCGCACGAACCACGTTCCGGGCGGTGCCTATCTCCCGATCCCCAATGCCCGGCCCTGCTGAACCGAAGCTTCCCGCACGCAATTCCTTCCCGCCTGCTTAGCGGCATACAAGCCTGCGTCAGCCGCCTTCACCAACTCCTCGCGAGTGCTGCCATGGTCCGGACAGGTTGCCACCCCGGCGCTGATCGTGACCGACCGGGGCACTCCGGGAAATTGCCAGCTATCCACCATTCGCCGCAGCTTCTCGGCTACGCCCAGGGCATGCTGCTGGCTGGTCTGCGAGAGGAGCACTGCGAACTCTTCTCCTCCATAGCGGCAGACCACGTCGATCTTCCTCAGCTGCTGGGAGAAAATGGATGACACCTGGCGCAGCACTTCATCGCCCAGCAAATGGCCAAATTCATCATTCAGCCTTTTGAACTGGTCGATATCCACCATGATCACCGCCATCCCGGAGCTAAAGCGGCGCGCCCGCTCCAGTTCTTCCTCAATTCGAAGTTCGAAGTAACGGCGGTTAAAGATTCCGGTAAGGCCGTCCAGATAAGCCAGACGCTTGACCCGTTCCACGTAGTGAGCATTCTGAATCGCAGTCGCACAAATGTCGGCCACAGATTCCAGTGATTGGATATCGCTGACACTGAACGACCCCGGCCGCGCGCTGTCCAGGACCAGAACGCCCAGCGTCTGCCCGAAGGAAACCAGCGGAATGCACATCCGGGAACCCGATTCCAGATAGATGCCCACGAAATCAGGGTCTGTTTTGACGTTGTTCTCGATCACCGTCTTGCTCTCGCGCAGCGCCTGCCCCCACAGGCCTGCCCCCGCCGGCACCTTTCCGCCCTCCGGGATGCGCAGCGTCAGGTCGCCATGGTGCGCCTGCAGCACCAGGTCCTCGTCTTCCTTGACCAGCATCGACACGTGGGAAACTTCGAACGCCGGACGAATCTTCGCGCAGGCTTTCGACAAAAGTTCCTTCACGTCCAGCACGACCGTTGTTTCGCGCGCGACGGTATTGATGGCCTCGAGCTGCGACGCCCGCCGCCGTTCCAGCGAATACAGCCGGGCATTCTGCAATGCCATCGAAGCCTGCGTGGAAAAGAGGGTCAACAGATCGACGGTTTCGGAATCAAAGTGGTCCGGGTTTTCGCTCTGACAATCCAAGACGCCGACAACTTCGTCCCGCACCATGAGCGGAATCGCGAGTTCAGAACGGGTCTTCTTGCCCCACGGTTTGTAGCGGCTTTCTTTGGTGAAATCCGGCACGTACAAGGGACGCTTCTTCTGGGCAGCGGTGCCGATCAGTCCTGTCCCAATGCTCACCGTGACCTTGTCAAAGCCCTGCTCGCCGCCGATCTGAGAGCGGGTGCAAAGCTGATCTGTATCCTTGTCCAGCAATAGGATAGCCACGTTCTGCAAGTGGAAATAGTCCTGCGCAATCAGCAGGATGCGCTGCAACACCTCGTCCAGGTCAAACGTGGACAGCACGGCCTGGCTGGCGTCGTAAAGGATGGCGATTTTCTGCATGGGGCCAGCCGGATTGTAACCCGCCAGAGATACCTGCCCGATGTTCCCAAAGTAACGTATATGAGTTCACAACTTCATCTAGTTCCCTTGGATCCAGGCTTCCAACCGCTCACCAGCTTGGTGACCGCCAACGCAACCAGGCAGAAGCCGGCATCTACCAGTAGCCCCAGGTCGGTACGAAAAGGCACATGCCGAGCGGGCATCGGCATGTAGGGCAGCAGAAGAAAGTACGCCACGTTCCCGGCCAGGATTGCGATCAGGGCTTGGGCAAAGTTCTTCACCGATCTCTCCTGCTAACATCCCCTGAGATGCTCGAACTTTCCACCTCGGTCCAATATGTAAAGGGCATCGGCCCTCGCCTGGCCGAGGTGTTGGGTGCCAAGGGCATCCACACGGTCGACGATCTGCTTCATTACCTGCCTTTCCGCTACGAAGATCGCGTGAACCCGCGTGGGATTTCCGAGCTGCGCGCAGGCGAGATGGCCACGGTCATCGCGGAGGTGCGTACGTCGGGACTGTTCCGCACCCGCCGCATGCCTATTTTCCAGATGACCGCCGGCCAGGGCAGAAGCCGATTGAAGTGCATCTGGTTCAACGGCACGTATCTGCGAGATCGCTTCAAGCCCGGACAACTGGTAGCGCTTTACGGCAAGGTAGAGCAGGAGCGCGGCGGAGAATTGCAACTGGTACAACCGCAGTTTGAAATTCTCGGCGACTCTGCTGACGACACCGAAGGTGGGGAGCAGAAAGCAGCTTCCTCGCTCGAAGTCGGAAGAATCGTCCCTATCTACGAGTCGGCCGGCCAGGGACGCCTTACGCCGCGCTGGTTTCGGCGCATCATCCACACCGTGCTGGAGAATCTCTCGCCGCAAGTCACCGATCCGGTTCCAACTGCCGTGCGCAACCATCTGAGCCTGATCTCGCCGCGGGACGCGTTGCGACAAGTCCACTGGCCCGATCCCGGCGAGAGCCTTCAGGACTTGCAGGCTTCGCGCACCCCGGCTCACGTCCGCCTGATTTTCGAGGAACTCTTCTTCCTCGAACTGGGGCTCGAGCTCAAACGACGCGAGCAGAAGGCACAAACCGGAATCGCGTTCGAGCTGGACAATCGCGCTCGCGAGGCGATCAAGAAGATCCTGCCCTTTCATCCCACCGCGGCGCAGAAACGCGTGCTCAAGGAAATCGCCTCCGACATGGAAAAGCCGTTTCCGATGCGGCGTCTGCTGCAAGGCGATGTCGGGTCAGGCAAGACCATCGTGGCCTTCGAGGCCGCCATCATTGCCATGGAAAATGGATATCAGGTCGCACTGATGGCGCCCACCGAAATTCTGGCCCAGCAGCATTATTTTTCCGCCCGCCGGATTCTGGAGAATGCCGGATACCGGATCGTCCTCCTCACCGGATCGGTCGAAGAAGACCGCAAACGCGAAATCCGCCGCCACATCGCCCAGGGCAACGCGCAGCTGATCATAGGAACCCATGCCCTGATTGAGCAAAAGGTCGAGTTCGCCAAACTGGGCCTGGTCATCGTGGATGAACAACACCGCTTCGGCGTAATGCAACGCTTCAAGCTGATGAAGAAATCGACAGACGAAGGAGCCGGCAACGGCCACCCACGAACCGCCGCCACGAACCACGTAGGGGCGGACGCCCTCGTCCGCCCAGCCGAGCCAGGCTCGGCAATTCTCGGCGAGCCCGATGTCCTGGTCATGACCGCCACCCCCATCCCGCGCACTCTCGCCCTGACTCTCTACGGCGACCTCGACGTCAGTGTCCTCGACGAGATGCCGCCAGGCCGCACCCCCATCGTCACCCGCCGCATCTCCGGCGATCGCGCCGATGAAGTCTGGCAATTCGTTGGCAAGCAAGTCGCCGCCGGCCACCAGGCTTACGTTGTGTATCCCGTGATCGAGGAAAACGAGGAGTCCGAACTCAAAGCCGCTCTTAAAATGCACAAAGAGCTCAGCAAGAAAATCTTCCCCGATCGGCGCGTAGAACTGTTGCATGGCCGCCTGCATCCAGATCAGAAGGAAGACGTCATGCGGCGATTCCAAAAAGGCGAGGTGGACATTCTGGTCTCGACCACCGTGATCGAAGTCGGAGTCGACGTCGCCAACGCCACCGTGATGGTGATCGAGCACGCCGAGCGCTTCGGCCTCTCCCAGCTACACCAGCTCCGAGGACGCATCGGCCGCGGCGCAGCCAAATCTTTCTGCATCCTGATGACCGGCGGAAAAATCTCCGAAGATGGCGAACGCCGCCTCGACGCCATGGTCCGCACCACCGACGGCTTCCAGATCGCCGAACTCGATCTCGAACTGCGCGGCCCCGGCGAGTTCTTCGGCACCCGCCAGGCCGGTATGCCCAGCTTCCAGGTCGCCAACCTGATCCGCGACCGCCAACTGCTGGAAGCCGCCAAACGCGAAGCCGCAGCCGTCCTGGCCGGCCCTGGCGAAGAGGTTCCCCAAGAAGAAGTCGACCGCGCTCTCCGCCACATGCGCACCCACTGGCAGAAAACCTACGGCCTGGTAGAGGTAGGATAGCGGTTCGTGTGGCTTGTGTGGTCGCGGGCGACTCGCCCGCGGCCTTTGCCTTTGCTCTTGCCTTTGATCCTTTCCTTATAACTCCCACTGCGGTTCTTGCCCCCGGCTTTCGCGGGCGAGCCGCCCGCGACCACACAAGCCCACAGCGACCCATTTGACAACCATCCCCTAAATCCGGAATCTGTTCCCTCCCGTATTTGATGTGGGCCCAAAAAATCACATCTCTGAAGGAGACTATCCGCCATGCCAAGAACCTTCCGGCATTCCCTGTTGGTGGCGCTCATGCTGGGCTTTGTCCCAGCCAGCGTGTTGAACACCATTGCCGCACCTCTCCCCCCAACCCCGGCTGCACCCCAGGCCGCTGCTGCCCAGGACTCGCTCTACAAGCGCCTGGGAGGCTACGACGCCCTGGCTGCCGTTACCGACGACTTCCTCGGCCGCCTGGCCACTGACGCCAAAGAGGGCCGCTTCTTCGTCGGCCTAAGTAACGATTCGAAGACTCGCGTTCGCCAGCACGTAGTGGACTTCCTGTGCGTGGCCACCGGCGGACCCTGCAAGTACACCGGACGCGATATGGAAACCGCGCACACCGGCCTGAACATTACGGAAGAAGACTGGACCATCGCAGTCAAAGCCCTGGGCGATACCCTGAACAAGTTCAAGGTACCCGCGCGCGAACAAGGAGAAGTGGTAAGCGCCATCGCCGGGTTGAAGAGCAAGATTGTGGGACGGTAAGGGGAAGTACTTTCACCAGCCAAGGAAAAATCGCCGCGTGGCGACAAAATGGAGGGCACGAGTTTACTCATGCCGTAAGCTGCCGAAACTCTGTCGCGCTTTAGCGCTTGAGTTCGCTCTCACGGCCCGAGTGGATTTCGTGCCCTTCGGCGCACAATCGGCCTTTGGCTTCCAGCGCACCGGATGGGATAATCATCCCCGGTGCCGACGTCCTCCAAAGCCGATCTCTATCGCAAACTTCCATCCGTTGATGAGTTGCTGCACCGCCCCGATCTAGCCGCCATCGTTTCGAGCGAAGGCCAGGCCTCCGTAGTTGACGCGGCCCGCGCCGTGCTCAACCGAATGCGCGCGGAGATTGCCGCCGCGCGACTGGACCTAGCCGCGGTTGACCTCGCCCTTTCCGGAATCGCAGACGCAATCGAGCGCCAGGTTCGGCAGTCACTGACTTACTCACTGCGTCCGGTAATCAATGCGACCGGCGTCATCCTACACACCAACCTGGGACGCGCCCCGCTCGCAGAATCCGCGCTGGAACACATTCGCAACGCCTCCTCGGGATATTCCAACCTGGAGTTCGATATCGAAACCGGCGCACGGGGCAAGCGCGATGTCCACGTGGAACCTCTGTTTCGCAAACTGCTGAACGAAGGCTTCGCGGGCGGGGGCGCCCGCGCCACACAAGATATTGCGACCATCGTCGTCAACAACAACGCAGCCGCCGTCCTGTTGGCGCTCAACACCCTGGCCGAGGGCGGAGAAGTCATCGTCTCGCGCGGAGAACTGGTCGAAATCGGAGGATCGTTCCGCATCCCGGACGTTATGTCCAAGTCGAATGCGACTCTACGCGAAGTAGGCACCACCAACCGCACCCGGGTGGCCGATTACGAGCGGGCGATCAATGAAAAGACCCGGCTGCTGCTGCGCGTGCACCGCTCGAATTTCCAAATCACCGGATTCACCGAACAGCCGGCGATCGAGGAACTGGCGGCTCTCGCCCGCACCCGAAACATTCCGCTAATGGAAGATCTGGGAAGCGGCGCGCTATTCGACTTGCACAGCATCGGAGTCAGTGGCGAACCAACTGTGCTGGACAGTCTGCAGGCAGGTGCGGATGTCGTCAGCTATAGCGGCGACAAGCTGCTGGGCGGACCACAAGCCGGCATGCTCAGCGGCCGCACCGATCTTGTTGCCCACATGCGGTCCAACTCCCTGTTCCGCGCCCTTCGCGTTGACAAGCTGACCTATTCCGCGCTGGAAGCCACGCTGCTGGCCTACGTGAAGCATGACCACGACGCGATTCCCGCGCTGCGCATGATGCATCTATCCAAAGAAGAAATCAGCCGACGGACCCAGACGGTCGCGGCGGAATCCGCGTCGCCGGAATTGACGGTTGAGATTATTGACGGCGAATCCGTGATTGGCGGTGGCGCCGCTCCGTCGGCCATGTTGCCCACCAGGCTGCTGGCCGTGACCCGCGCTGGCCTGAGCGCGGACGAAATATCCGCCCGCTTGCGGGCTTCAGAGCCGCCAGTCATCGCTCGCGTAGAAGAAGGCCGTGTGCTGCTGGATCTGCGCACCGTTTTCCCGGAGCAGGACGAGTACGTAACGGCAGCTCTGCGAGCGGTGTGATTGTCACTTGGCAACCCTCTACACCATCGGCCATTCCACTCGCACTCTCGATGAATTGATCGAGGCCCTGCATGCCCATTCCGTCTTGACGCTGGCTGATATTCGTTCGTTCCCCATGTCGCGTCGCCTGCCTCACTTCAACCGTGAATCACTGGAGAAAACCCTGCCCGCCGCCGGAATCCAGTACGTCTGGCTAAAAGAACTCGGTGGGAAACGTAAATCCATTCGAGACGATTCCCCCAATATTGCCCTGCGCAACTCCAGCTTTCGCAACTATGCCGACTACATGATGACGGAAGAATTTCAGCACGCCGCAGCAGAGCTGGTCCGGATGGCTGAGAGGTCGCGCACCGCCTACATGTGCGCCGAGCGCGTTTATTTCCAGTGCCATCGCATGCTGGTATCGGACTGGCTGACAGCCCATGGCCATGAAGTACTTCACATTGACCGCACCGGGCCAGCACAGGCTCATAAGCTACTCGCTGAGGCGCGCGTGATTGATGGTGAACTGATCTATCGCGGAGATCTCCGGCTCTAGCGACTTCTGTTCTTGAGGGTGCCCCGTCCAAGCTCCGCTTGGGCGGGGGTTTCAGCCGCTGCGTCATACGAACCTCCACGGGCGCTACAATCGTTCCATGCCTTCGCGCATTGCCATTCCCGTTCCCCACTCGACCGACACGGAGTACGCCGAGCGGGCCTTCCCGCAATACGTGCACGCAGTCGAGATGGCTGGCGGAGAACCGGTGCGCATTCCGTTGGAGGAGTCGCGTGCGGACCTCGCGAAATTAATCGAAGGCTGCGATGCGATCCTGTTGCCCGGAAGCAAGGCCGATATAGACCCGGCGAAGTACGATTCACCCCGCGACGCCAGAACAGCACCAGCGGATCCCGCGCGGGACACCGTAGATGACCTGCTGCTGCGCGATGCGTACACCCTGCGCAAGCCCATTCTCGGCATCTGCTACGGATTACAAAGTTTGAACGTCTTTCGCGGCGGAACGCTTTTGCAGCATATTGAGTCACCGGTCAATCATGAAGCTGGGCGGGAAGTGCGGATGGCCCACGCCGTCGAGGTTGATTCCGCCTCGAGAGTAGGCAAGATTGTCGCTCCGGACGGGAAAGAAAAGCACGCTTCCGTCGCAGTCAACTCGAGTCATCATCAATCAGCGGAAAAAATCGGCGGCGGACTCCGCGTCGTGGCCCGATGTCCGCAGGATGGAATCATCGAGGCGTTAGAGGGAACGTCTCCCGATCACTTTGTCCTGGCAGTGCAATGGCACCCGGAACGTTCCGTAGAAGACGACGAGGGCTCGCGGGCAATCTTCCGCGCCCTGGTAGACGCCGCGCGCCGCTGAAGATTATGTGGGCGCGAGCGCCCACATAACCTATTTTCCGGATTTCCTCGGCACACGTTTCACGGCTGTCTTCTCCAGCAGCACGACGACGTGCGCAATCGCAGCATTGTCGGTCCCCATGCCCTCGGGAGTCTTGGCCTTCACGCCCACGCAATCTGCAGGGATCCCCAACAACTCAGCCACGTGGCCCCGAATCGCACTCGCGTGCGGCCCAATTTTGGGTGCAGCCAGAATCAAGGTCGAATCCAGATTGACCACCTTATAGCCTGCCGCATGCACCCGCCCGACGGCCTCCGCCAGGAAAAGCGAAGAGTCAGCGCCCTTCCAGCGCGGATCGGACGGAGTAAAGAGCGAACCAATATCGGGAGCGGCAACCGCGCCCAGCAAGGCATCCGTGATGGCGTGTAGGAGCACATCGCCGTCCGAGTGCCCGCCCAAGCCCTTCGGGTGCGGCAGGGTGAGGCCGCCAATCTTCAATGGGATGCCGCGTTTGAATTCGTGAGAATCCCAGCCGTAGCCGATGCGAGTTTCTGGTTTCAAGGTTTCCAGTCTTGTCGTTAGTCGTTGGTCGTTCGTCGTTGGCCGAAAATCCGTGGCCGCTCTTACCGTTTCAGGAAGAACTCCGCCAATTCCATATCGGCCGGCGTTGTAATCTTGATATTTCGCGGGGAGCCCATCACCACCACGACCTCATGCCCCGAGCGTTCGACCAGCGACGCCTCATCGGTGCCTAGAAAACCGTCAGCCGTGGCTTCATCGAAGGCCTTCTTCAGCACGCTGTGCCGAAAGCCCTGCGGGGTTTGGGCCATCACCACTCTCTCGCGCGGGACCGTCGCGGTGATCACGGCGCCCTCCGCCGTGCGTTGCACTTCCTTGATTGTGTCCATAGCCGGCATGCCGGCGATGGCCGCGCCATATTTTCGAGCCGCTGTGATCACGTCGTGAATGATTTCCACGGTCACAAAGGGACGGACGGCGTCGTGGACCAGAACAATGTCGTCCGGCTCGGCCGAGACTGCGCCAATCGCGTTGGCCACGGACTGCTGGCGATGTTCGCCCCCCTCCACCAGTTCAATCTTCTTTCGCGAAAGGTCCTTGTCCGCCTGCAGCCGGGCGCGAAAGCCCGCGATCTCGTTGGCCCGCAGTGCCACGTAGATTTCCGCGACCTCCGGGCTGGCGGCGAACTTGCGCAGCGTATGGATCAGAATCGGCGTTCCCCCAATTTCGGAGAACTGTTTGGACGCCGTGGGCTTCTTGTTTTTGGCATCGGAGACGGGGGTCATGCGTGTCCCCAACCCCGCCGCCGGAATGATCACTACGACCTTCATCGCGGGCTGTCAGTATAAGGCCCGGGGAGCGCAGGTTCAAATGTCCACGAACAGTAGTGGTGAACTAGATTGGGAATCTCAGGTGAGCGCCCGAGATTTGCTATTCCTCGAAGTCGGGATGCAGCAACTGCACCGCTTCGCATTCGAGGGTGAGCCCTAACACGATCCGCGGCGACAGATCGAACCCCCGCCCTACCTTGGGCTTCGCCTTTCCAACTCGATCTGCCCGATAGTGGTTCGGATTTCCGGCAAAGTCCAGCTTCGCAGGTCGTGCGCTTTTCTCCAGAGATGGAAGCACGGGTACACGAGCATCGAGTCGCGAAACCTTGGGGGAGGGTGCCATGAGAAATTCGAAGGGGTACAAAAAATTAAGAGTCCCGAAGTGATGTTGAACCTGTTCGCCTCGGCCAGTAGCTCGCTTTAGACCCTTGCTGACCTGCATTCGTGTTCTTCTTGCGAAGACGACGGCGCGCGATCTGTGCTTGGGCTCCGGGCTTACCGCCAACCGGAAAAACTGTTCAACGCCTCGGGACTCTATCTTGCCTTTGACGGGTGTTCCTGTTCGCCTCGACCAGCACTTGGCTATAGACCCTTGCTGACCCTCCCTGACTCATCTTGCGATGCTTCAGAGTGACCGCGCTTGAGCCCCGGACGCCGCACCAACCGGGTAAACTTCAGAACGTGTCAAAGAACGAGGTTGTTTTTACTCCTTTCATTTTTATAGTCAATGAAAAATGGCCTGATTTATCTCGTTTGCATGCAATCGAGTGCAGCCTGTCCACAAGGGGGTGACCGGAATTGGTGCATCAGCCTCGGCGGGCCAGGCTGGCGGGGTTGGAAGCATTGCGATTTCTTGGGCGATTCGGTTTTGGCGTGGCGTTGGACGTTTGATTGTCGCCAGTCTTGCGGTTGTGAAAATTTCTGGAGAAATCAATTGTCATGCGGGTTTTGATTTTGTAAGGAGGTAGCCAGGCGTGCAGCGGGTGTTTGTGTGGTCGAGGGCGACTCGCCCGCGGCTTTTGACTCTACCTCTCGCGGGCGAGTCGCCCGCGACCACACATGCTACTTGGCGCACTTATCAGTTGGCATACAATCGCCGGGGAGGGAATCTTATGACGATATTCAATGAGCCACGCGGCCACGTGATTGATGCCAATTCCGGGTCCGTACTGCGGCTGTTCGGGATCGCCGCGGCCGCGTTTGTGCTGGTAATCATGATCTTCGCTTCGGTCGCCCGCGTGGACTCCGGCCACGTCGGTGTGCTCACCTTGTTTGGACGAGTGACGGGAGAGGTGCTGCCTGAGGGAGTTCATCTGATCAATCCCTTCAAGGCGAGCCATGAACTCTCCATTCGTACCCAGGAGATCAAGGAATCCGCCAGCGTGCCTTCAAGCGAAGGGCTGGTGATGAACCTCGATACCTCGCTCATCTATCACCTCAATCCCGAGAAGGCTGCCGAGGTCTACCAGAAGATCGGGCCCAATTACATGGCGGTTCTGGTCGAACCAAACTTGCGCGCAGCCATCCGGGAGGCGACCGCCTCGCACAGCGCCAATGCCCTATACACCGGGGAGCGGGAAATGGTGGCCAAGCAGATTTACGAACAGCTCAGTGACAAATTAGGGCAGCGCGGAGTCCTGGTGGAGAGCGTGCTCTTGCGCGACATCCAGTTACCTACCACGTTGAAAGCGTCCATCGAATCGAAGCAGCAAGCCGAGCAGGAAGCGTTGGCGATGAGCTTTCGTCTGCAGAAGGAAACGCAGGAGGCCCAGCGTAAGCGCATTGAAGCCGCCGGCATTCGCGACTTCCAACAGATCGTGGCCCAGGGGATCAGCCCGCAACTGCTGGAGTGGAAGGGCATCGAGGCGACGGAGAACCTGGCTAAAAGTTCAAACGCGAAAGTGGTTGTGATTGGCAACAGCAAAAATGGCTTGCCGCTGATTCTGGGGCAGTAGGTTTGGATGGCGGAAGGCACGACGCGCCGAGTGCCGGGTGCCCCATCCTTTCCGTGCACTTGGCGAAAAGGGTGGGTGCCGGCAGAGTTCCTCCCTTTGAACCTCGGCACCACTCAAAATGGCTGATCTTCTCGAAGTCCGGAATCTCGTCGTCGAATTCCCCCGCTCGAGCGCTGGCGGAGGCAGCAACCTCGTGGCCGTTCGCGACCTCAGTTTTTCCATTGCCCCGAGCGAAGTGCTGGGGCTGGTGGGTGAATCGGGTTCGGGAAAATCGGTTACTTCGCTGGCATTGATGCGCCTCCTCCCCCCGCATGCCCGCACTCGCGGAGAGGTTCAATTCGGCAACGGCGCCGGAACTCAAGACTTACTGCAATTGTCTGACGCGGCGATGCGCCCTCTTCGCGGCTCCCAGCTCGCCATGATTTTTCAGGAGCCGATGACCGCCCTGAATCCGGTGATGCGTGTGGGCGATCAGATTGCCGAGGCCGTCCTCGCCCACAATCAAGTCAGAAAAGATGAGGCGTGGAAGCGAACCCTCCTTGCCTTGAGCGAGGTTGGCATCGCCGATTTCGAACGCCGGGCGCGAGATTATCCCCACCAGCTCTCAGGCGGCATGCGCCAGCGCGTGATGATCGCCATGGCCATCGTCAATCGCCCGCGGCTGCTGATCGCCGACGAGCCCACGACCGCGCTCGATGTAACTATCCAGGCGCAGATTCTTGAACTGCTGGCCGAACTGCGGGCCAAGTTTGGTCTGACCATGCTCTTTATTTCGCATGATCTGGCCGTGGTTTCGCAAGTCGCCGACCGGGTGGCCGTGATGTATGCCGGCAACCTGGTGGAGTTGGGACCGAAACGCGACATATTCGAGGCCCCGGCGCATCCTTACACTCGCGGGCTGCTCCACGCCGTGCCCACATTGAAGACGGATCGCAACCAGCCGCTTGAGACCATCGAAGGCAGCGTGCCTCCGCTGCACGCCGTCCCGCCGGGTTGTCCGTTTGAGCCGCGCTGCGAGTTTCGGGTGGATGAGTGCGCCCGCAGTTTGCCTCCGCTCGCGCAGGTTTCGGATGGACACTGGGCAAGATGCCCGGTAGTGAACGCCGGCTAGTGTAGGGTGGACACGCTTGTCCGCCTCACACGCGCCCACATTTCAGCGCACAGACAAGCCTGACAGGTCTATAATCCCGAGTTTGTCCGGTGAACTGTGCGCATTCTTCTTATAAGTGACATTCATAGCAACCTGGAAGCTCTCGAAGCGTGTCTGGCCGCTGCCCCGGCGCACGACATGGTAGTCAACCTCGGGGACATCGTCGGCTACGGTGCCAGCCCTAACGAGGTGATCGAACGCTCGCGCTCCCTGGGGCACATCTTCGTGCGTGGCAACCATGACAAGGCAGCCAGCGGTGCGATGGACCTGAGAGACTTCAATCCTATCGCCGGACTGGCGGCGCTGTGGACTCGCGACCAGCTCACTCCTCCAAACCTGAAATGGCTTCAGGGCCTGCCCCACGGCCCCATCCAGACTGGGGAGTTGTCTGCCGTGCAGTTCGTGCACGGCTCTCCCGTGGATGAAGATGAATATGTAGTCACCTTGCGCGATGCCATCGAGCCTCTGCTCACTGCTGCTACGCCGCTGACTTTTTTTGGGCATACCCATCTGCAGGGAAGTTTTTGCAGCAACGTGGTGGCCAGCGACTACTATCGTCCGCAATACAACACCGTGGGACAGAGCGAGACGGCAGAATTTCCGCTCAAAGAGAACATGCGCTATATGGTGAACCCAGGCTCGGTCGGACAGCCCCGCGATGGAGACTGGCGGGCCGCCTTTGCAGTGTTCGACTCCGATGCCCGCATCGTCACCTTCTGTCGCGTGCCCTACAACCTGAAGCAGGCTCAGGACCGCATCATTGCTGCCAATCTGCCACAACGCCTGGCCACCCGGTTAGCCGCAGGAAGGTAACCAGTCACTGTCCCAGTTTTCTAACATGCCTTAATCTTGATCATTCTTGCGGACGCAAAGCTGCATGTTCGCGATGGAACGGGAAGGGGCGGGCGAGGGCGCCCGCCCCACAGGGTCACGGATGTAAACTTTCGCCATGCCTTCACATTCATCTCGCAGTCTATTTCCCGCGTCGCACGCCAAGGCCCCCGAGCACTATCTGATCGCTCACAGCGACGGCGGAGCGCGGGGCAATCCCGGTCCCGCCGGATACGGCGTCGTGATTCAGGATGAAGCCGGAAGAAAAGTTGCAGCGCTCAGCCAGTACCTGGGTCACCAGACCAACAACTTCGCGGAATATCAGGGCCTGATTGCAGCGCTCGAGTATGCCCTCGAGCACGGACACAAGGCGCTCAAGGTCGTAAGCGATTCCGAACTCCTGGTACGGCAGATCAAGGGCATCTACAAAGTGAAGAACTTGACGTTGCAGGAACTTCACGGCCGTGCCAAAGAATTGATTGCGCAGATGGAATGGTTTTCCATCGACCACGCGCTGCGAGAACACAATCGCGAGGCAGACGAGTTGGCGAACCAGGCGATGGACAAGGGTACTGGCCGAACCAGCAGCACACCCCGTGTGGCCGCGGGCGGCTCGCCCGCGACAACCGCTGCCGGGCCCCAGGAGTTTGAAGGAATAGTGGAAGCGGGCGCAATCAGACTGATGAACGGACAGTTGCCAGATGGAACCCGCGTGCAAGTGCGAGTAAAAAAATAAGTGGGATTGTAGTCGTAATGAAGGACGGGCGAGGACGCCCGTCCTCCAGCAAACTTTAGGCCCGGCCTTTTTTGGCGGCAGCCGCCGCTCCCGCTTTTTCCCACGGACGCTTGGGCCGTTCCGCCGCAGGCTTGTCGCGATCCTTGATGCGGTCGTAATGATACGATTCGCTCACCGTGCCCAGCGATTCGTTGTACAGGACAGGTAATCCCAGGCCTTCTTTCAGCTCTTCGGTGAATTGCTGCAACGCTTTCAGATGATCCGCCGTAGCCGGAACTTCGGTCTTGGCGGTTTTCAGAAACTGCTGGTAGCCGCGGTTGACCAGCTTGGAAATCTCGCTACCGATCAGGTATCCCGGGTAGGCGAATATCTTCACGCCATCGTCGCCGTCTTTCTGGATGGCGGCAGACACGCTGTATTTCTTGAGGAATACACGCCCCTGTGTACCCGGCGCCTCGATCAGATCAAAGCCGTGCTCGCGCAACCAACTCAGCGCTTCCTCATAACTTCGTTGCTCTACCTTAATTGGCATTCGTTTTTGGGTATCCCATCCCTCGCTCTTTATTTCTTCCCGTTCCATTCCATGAGATGCCGATTTTCCGAAAAGAGTGCAATTCCACCTTCGTGGATGGATCAAAGTAGCCTCTTTTATAATCCAATCAACCGTTACGACGCCGTTAATTCGGGCTCGCCATAGGTTACGATGGTCACGGCCTGAGTCGAGATCCATGCAGCCAGTCTCAACCAAATCAACGGAAGTGCCTGATTCTCCGGCCACAACGTCCGCGGAGCTCGCGGCCAAGCCAGCCACGAATCACGCGCTCGGCCGGCGAACCCTCGAACTCATCGGCAACACTCCACTGTTACGTCTGGAGCATCTCACTCGCGACTTGCCCGGAATCGAGTTACTGGGCAAAGCCGAGTGGTACAACCCCGGCGGATCAGTGAAAGACCGAGCCGCATCGAACATCGTGACCCAGGCTCGCGCCAGCGGAAAATTCGGCCCCGGCAAAATCCTGCTCGATTCCACCAGCGGAAACACCGGCATCGCCTACGCCATGATCGCGGCCGCGCAAGGCTTCCCGGTAACGCTGTGCATGCCGGAAAATGTCTCGGTCGAGCGCAAGCGCATCCTGCACGCTTATGGCGCCAACATTATTTACACCGACCCCGCCGACGGCTCCGATGGCGCCATTCGGGCCGCCCGCGAACTCTACGCCCAGGATCCCGGCAAATATTTTTATGCCGACCAATATTCCAACGACGCCAACTGGCAGGCCCACTACCATGGCACAGCCAACGAGATCTGGCAACAAACGCAAGGACGTGTCACACATTTTGTTTCCATGATGGGCACCAGCGGCACTTTTGTCGGCACCACGCGGCGCCTGAAAGAACTCAACCCGGCGATTCGCTGCATCTCGCTCCAACCTGACTCTCCCTTCCACGGAATCGAAGGGGCGAAGCACATGGCCAGTGCCATCGTCCCCAAAATTTACGACACCAAGCTTGCCGATGAGGACATTGGCATCTCCACCGAAGAAGCCTACCGCATGGCCAAAAGATTGGCCCGCGAAGAAGGATTGCTGGTCGGGATCTCGGCCGCCGCCGCGATTGTAGGCTGTCTGCAGGTCGCACGAACGCTACGCCGTGGTGAGCCCGCCGTGTTCGTGACGATTCTGTGCGACTCCGGCGACAAATATTTGAGTGAGCGCTTCTGGGAAGAAGGCTGAAATCACAACTGAGAACTTCAAACTGACAACCGAGAACTGGTTTTCCGTTATCGTGATTTCGCTGGGCGCCTCTAGTCTTCGCGGTGATTGGGCTCTCAATGCTGAATATCCGTCGCAAAGAATACGAAGCTCTGAGGCAGCACGGCGAAGAAACGTATCCCCACGAATGCTGCGGCGTGTTGCTCGGACAAGACAACAATGGTGTTCGAACCGTGACTTCAGTCGCTCGCGCCGGCAACACGCGCACCGACTCCGCTCACAACCGTTACAACATCGATCCCAAGGAATTGATCCGCATCCAGCGGGAGGGACGCGAGCGCGGCGAGGACATCATCGGTTTCTATCATTCCCACCCCGACCATCCGGCCCAGTGGTCGCAGACCGACCTGGCCGAGGCCCACTGGTTTGGCTGCTCCTACGTCATCACCAGTGTGGAGAAAGGCAGGGCGGTGCTGACCAACGCGTTCGAGCTAACCGGAAGTGACGAGAACGACAAAAAGCTGGTGGATGAAAAGATTGAAGTAATGTGATTTGTCTGTGTGGGCGGGCGCCCCGCCGCCTTTGGTTTTGATCTTGGCTAGGGACCGGATAGAAACTCCAAGTCAAAAGCGGCGGGCGAGGGCGCCCGCTTTACACAGGCGGCCACCGGCTGAATCTCCCCCCTTCCTGTGGCATCATGTATAGCCTATGCCCAAGATCCAAATCCCCACCCCCCTGCGCCAGTACGCTGGCAAGCAGCCTGCGGTTGAGGTTAAGGCCGGCACCATCGGCGACGCCCTTTCCGACCTGGTCGCCCAGCACCCCGACCTGCGCCGTCATCTTTATACCGACGACGGGAAGCTGCGCGCCTTCGTCAATGTCTATCTCAACGACGAGGACGTTCGCTACCTGCAAAAGGAAGCCACGGCGGTGAAGGACGGTGATAGTATTTCGATTGTGCCTTCCATCGCGGGAGGCCGGTAGCATTGCAGATTGTTGATTTTTGATTGTTGAATGGAAAACAGCTCCAATCCGCGATCTCCAGGTTGTTGTCGCCCTTCCTGTCTGTAGTCTGTTTCGGTCAATCAGAATCCGAAATGAGGTCCCTATGGCCACGACTCTTGAAGTCAAACCCGAAGCCGCCACCCTTAGCAATGACGAGATCCTGCGCTACTCGCGCCACCTGATCATGCCCGAGGTCGGCATGGAAGGGCAGCTCAAGTTGAAAGCGGCCCGGGTGCTCTGCATCGGAGCCGGCGGCCTGGGCTCGCCCCTGGCGTTATACCTGGGCGCGGCGGGTGTGGGCACGCTCGGCATCGTGGACTTCGATGTCGTGGACTACACCAACCTGCAGCGGCAGATCATTCACTCAACTGCCGACGTGGGGCGCAAGAAGCTCGATTCAGCCGCGGAGAAGCTGAAGTCCATCAATCCGTTCCTGAATATCCGGAAATTCGACACCCGGCTTTCCAGCGAGAATGCGCTTGAACTGTTCCGCGAATTCGACATCATCGCCGACGGCACCGACAACTTTCCCACGCGCTATCTGGTGAATGACGCCTGCGTGCTCACCGGAAAACCGAATGTCTACGGTTCGATCTTCCGCTTCGAAGGGCAAGCCAGTATCTTCGCGACCAAGGAAGGTCCATGCTACCGCTGCCTCTATCCCGAGCCGCCACCGCCGGGACTCGTGCCGTCCTGCGCCGAGGGCGGCGTCCTGGGCATTCTGCCGGGGCTGGTCGGAGTGATGCAGGCCACGGAAGTCATCAAGCTGATTCTGGGCAAGGGTGAGTCCCTGATTGGCCGGCTGCTGCTGATCGATGCGCTGGACATGAAGTTTCGCGAACTCAAACTGCGCAAGAATCCCGATTGCCCGGCTTGCGGAACTCATCCGACCATAACCAAGTTGATCGACTACAACGAGTTTTGCGGAATTCGCGGCGAGGAGAAGCCAGTGGAAACATTAACAGCAGACATTCAGGTGGAAGAGTTAAAGAAACGGCTCGACGCAGGCGAAAACCTGTTCGTGCTCGACGTGCGCGAGCCCCACGAATATCAGATCTGCAATATCGGCGGACATCTGATTCCGCTGGGCGACCTGCCCAAACGAGTCAACGAACTGGATTCCAGCCAGGAGATTGTTGCCCACTGCCGCTCCGGTGTGCGCAGCGCCAAGGCGGTAGATTTTCTGCGCCAGGCAGGTTTTAAAAAAGTACACAACCTGGCCGGCGGAATATTGGCCTGGGCGGATCGCGTGGATCCCAAGATGCCGAAGTATTAGTTCGGTACGCTGACAGTCTTTAGAAAAAATGAGCGGAGAGTTCTTCTCTCCGCTCATTTCTCAAATTAGTTCTAATTCTACTTGCTGGTTCCGTTCGACTCCGCCTTGGCGGATTCATTGTTCACCGCGAAGGCGTACTTCTTTCCCGAAAACCGGATTTCACTCAGCGACTTGCGCCCGTCACTGTTGGTGCTGGTGACCACCGTGTCCCGATTAGGAGACTGCTCGAGATCAAGCATGCGCGCCGGCACCGTGGCGACAACATTTTTGCCCTTCATGATGTTCAGTTCAACGTTCGGTCCAGCGCCGTCCCACTTCACGGTGTATTCACCGGCGCCCAGTTGCTTTCCGTTTACGGTGACGGGATCGTTCACCTGAAGGGTACCCTTGTTGGCAGCAAAAACGCTTGTGGCCAGCAGCAAAGCCAAACCCAGCAGCAAGCCCTTGGAGATTTTCGATACGCTCATTGCACTCCTTTTTCTTTCCCGAAAACGTCGGGAACCGGTTCTGGGCGGCTTGAATTTGCCTGGGTCAGGAAAAACTTGCGTTTTACCGTCGAAGGCCTAAAATGCTGCCTCGGGGTTAAGCGAAAAGAGTCCGGCCGCAAGGCCGCGCGCTTTCTGCTTCGGGGATTGTCCTCACCTGGGCCGCCAAACCGAGCGTGAGCCAGTCCCTTTAACCCCTGAAATTTTTCCGCAAAACCAGGTCGGCTGGTGGTTGTTCCCTCAGACCTGGTTTTCAATCATTGCCTGATACGCAAACCGCAGTTGAAAAGTTCCGCTGCGAATATTTTCATCTGCACATCTTTGGACGACGTGCGCCCGCCGTTGTTAGCAGCCACTGGTTCACCGAAAAGCCGCAACACAACAGCGTTTTGTCTTGTCTATGCAAGTGTGGGGCGGGCGCCCTCGCTCGCCGCCCTTGACTTTGATTGTCAGAGGAGAGTCATGACCGCAGAACAGATCAAACCAGAAGAACTAATTTATCTTGAGCACAACTTTGCCAAAATTCTTTCCCTCCAGCAGTAAGCGATACGCTTCCACCGCCTTCTCCAAGGGAAACACATGCCCGATGACCGGCCGCAAATGGCCGTTCGCAGTCCACGCCGAGAGCTGCATCCAGGCCTGTTTCATCAGCTCGCGGTTCCCGGACAAATAAGTCAACCACAAGCCATGCACACTCGCGCCTTTTGCATACAGGATGCGCGCATCCAGGTGCGCAGGTTGTCCCGTAGCCGCACCGTACACGATCACCCGGCCGAACTCGCGGAGACACCGAACACTTTTCGCAGTGTGCTCCCCTCCGAGCATTTCAAACACCGCATCCACACCTTCTCCATGGGTTATCTCTTTGATCGCTTCTTCGTAATCGCGCTGCTTGTAATTGATCCCGTGCTGCAGCCCCAGCGTTTTTACCCGCGCCAGTTTTTCTTCTGAAGAAGAGGTCCCGTACATCTCAATGCCGAGCAGCTTTCCAATCTGCACCGCGGCCGTTCCCACTCCGCCGGCCACGGCATGAATCAGAACTCGGGGCGCGGCTTTCCCCGCAGGCGGCTCCAGTAACCCGGCCTTCCAGTATGCAAAGTAAGCAGTGAAGTAGTTGACCGGAAATGCCGCACCTTCTTCCGCGCTCCATGCCGCAGGCACTGGCCACAGCAATTGCGATGGAGCCGCAACCCGTTCCGCGAACGCGGACCACTGGGTGTAGCCCATGACGCGCTGCCCATCGTTGATCCGCGTTCCGCAGAATTCACGTCCCGCCACCAGCGGAGGTTTCGGGGTTCCGGGATATCCGCCTTGCGCGGACATGATGTCGGCAAAGTTGATGCCACCGGCTTCCACCTGGACCAACTCCTGTCCCGAAGTGGGCACCGGGTCCGGCACAGATCGTACTTCCAGCACCTCGGGGTCGCCTAAGCGGCTGATGACAAGAGCCTTCATGAGCAGCAGTGTAACAGCGCCGCCGCAGCCAATTTGCGGCCACCATATTTTGGCGTCAGGTATATACTCTGCGTAACAAAAGTTTGGGGCTCCCGTTCCGGACAATTTTCGGAAGGGGAGGTCGGAGCGCTTTTCATAATCAATTCATAGGCTCCGTTTAAGAGATCACTGGTACCCATAGTTTAGAAGCACCCGGGTAACCGGTGCGGGACGCTCATGTGCGGAGGGGTCCGCGCACGAGTTCCGGGGAGGTCCTTCGGTGGACTTGGTAGTGGTGCGTTTTTTATTCGTTCTCATAATTGCTGTTACCTGCTATCTGACCGATCCGTTCGACCTGCCTGCGAGGCTGGATGCCGGCGTAGGCGTCCTCATCGGCCTCGGCATTGTCCTGTTCGAGTGGAGGCTGCGCCGGGTCAGTCTGAAGCGCCTGATTGGCGCGGCCGCGGGCAGTGTCCTCGGCATCTTCGGCGCCTACCTGTTTTCCCTGGTCATTCGCAACAGCATTGCCCCCGGCCATACCCAAAGCTTCCTGCAAATCCTGGTGATGCTCCTGATGGCCTACGTTGGCCTGATCGTTGGAGCCAACAAGGGTGACCTGCTGAATCTGGCGGCCCTGGGCGGCATCTTCGGCGGGGAGAAGCAGGGCAAGAAGAGCTACAAGATCCTCGACACCAGCGTCATCATCGACGGCCGGATCGCCGACATTGCCGAGACCGGATTCCTCGACGGCATCATCGTCACTCCACAGTTCGTGCTGCGCGAATTGCAGCTTGTCGCCGACTCCGCCGACTCGCTGAAACGGAATCGCGGACGGCGCGGCCTCGACATCCTGCAACGCCTGCAAAAAGTGGCGTCACTCCAGATTCAGATCGTCGAAGATGACTTCCCCGCGGTCCGTGAAGTGGATTTGAAGCTGATCGAGCTGGCCAAACTCTACGAAGGCAAAATCATCACCAACGACTTCAATCTGAACAAAGTCGCGCAACTTCAGGGCGTCGCCGTGCTGAACATCAACGAACTGGCCAACTCGCTGAAACCGATTGTGCTGCCCGGCGAGACCATGCGGGTCTTCATCCTGAAGGAAGGCAAGGAATACAACCAGGGCGTCGCCTACCTCGACGACGGAACCATGGTGGTCGTGGACAACGCCAGAAAGATGATCGGCAAGACCATCGACATCTCAGTCACGTCGGTGCTGCAAACCACCGCCGGCAAAATGATCTTCGGCAAATGGGACGACCGTACCGGCAGTCGCGCGAATCTCGCGCGGCGGTAAACGGAGTGCCGGTAGTAGTGCCCCCGGTGTCGTCACCGGCGGTGCCCGCGGCAGATCCCAAGAAATCACAGCCGATGATGGTGGAGCGGCCGGGGGAGTAGCCTTGAACCGGGGCGGACACTCCTGTCCGGCGCTTTTGAAGTGACTTGAGACCTTACGTCAGTTGCTCAATGCGGCAGTGAATGTCGCTGTGCAGAAAGTCCAAGTCAAAGTCGGCGGACAAGGGTCCGCCCCACACCGCTACAGCGGAATATTCCCATGCTTCTTCAGCGGGTTCTTATCCCGCTTGGTCTCCAGCATGGCCAGGGCCTGAATCAATTTCTTACGCGTCTCGCGCGGCTGAATAACGGCATCCACATAGCCCCGCTCCGCCGCCACATACGGGTTGGCAAACCTCTCTCGAAACTCTTCGATCTTCTCCTGGCGCAGTTCTTCGCGCTTTGAGGCGCGATCGAGCTCGCGCTTGTAGACGATGTCCACCGCTCCCTCCGGCCCCATCACCGCAATTTCTGCTGTCGGCCAGGCATAATTCACATCCGTGCGGATATGCTTTGACGCCATCACGCAATACGCTCCGCCGTAGGCCTTGCGCGTTATGACCGTGATCTTCGGCACTGTGGCTTCGGCAAAGGCAAAGAGCAGCTTGGCCCCGTGCTTGATGATTCCGCCGTACTCTTGCGTGATGCCGGGCAAAAATCCGGGTACATCTTCAAACGTAATCAGCGGAATGTTGAAGCAGTCGCAGAAACGCACAAACCGCGCGCCTTTGGTAGACGCATTGATATCGAGCGTGCCGGCCAGAAACGCCGGCTGGTTGGCCACGATCCCGACCGAGCGGCCATTCATCCGGGCGAAACCCACGACGATGTTCTTGGCGTAGTGCTCCTGGACTTCGAAGAAATACCCGTCATCGGCGACTGAGTGGATCACATCCTTGATGTCATAGGGCAGGTTCGACTCGTTGGGTACGATCCGGTCCAGGGCCTCATCGGCGCGGTCAGTCGGATCACTGCAGGCCCGCCGCGGAGGATCATCCAGATTGTTGGACGGAATAAAGCTCAACAGTTCGCGCACCATGGAAAGACACTCCGCATCGTCGTGCGCCATGAAATGTGCCACGCCCGAAGTCTCGTTGTGGGTGTGGGCGCCACCGAGCTGCTCCTTTGTGACCTCCTCGTGCGTGACCGTCTTGATCACGTCCGGTCCGGTGATGAACATGTAGGAAGTTTTGTCCACCATCAGGATGAAATCAGTGATGGCCGGCGAGTACACAGCGCCGCCCGCGCACGGCCCCATAATGGCGGAAATCTGCGGCACCACTCCGCTGTACAGTGTGTTGCGCAGGAAAATGTCGGCGTATCCCGCCAGCGACACCACGCCTTCCTGAATGCGCGCGCCGCCGGAATCGTTCAAGCCAATTACCGGCGCCCCCATCTTGGCCGCCAGGTCCATGATCTTGACGATCTTGGCGGCGTTGGTTTCGGAAAGCGATCCGCCAAACACGGTGAAATCCTGGGCGAAGACGAACACCAGCCGCCCTTCGACCCGTCCGTAACCCGTGATGAAACCGTCGCCGTAGAACTTCTGCTCGGCCATGCCAAAGTCGTTGGAGCGGTGCGTGACCAGCTTGTCGGTCTCCTCGAACGTGCCTTCGTCGAGCAGGAACTCAACCCGCTCGCGGGCCGACATCTTGCCTTCCTTATGCTGGCGCTCCCGGCGCTGCTCTCCACCGCCCTCGGCGGCAAGGCGGTCACGCTTCTTCAGTTCTTCAAGTTTCTGTTCCAGGTTCATTGCAGACCTCGGACACCAGACCTCGGGCGTCAGACCTCGGACCTCAAAACCAGGCGTTGCGCACGTCCGGGGTCCGATGCCCGACGCTGGTTCACTGCTCCATGCTGGATCCAATCGGCTGGTAGCGATATTTCTTGCCGTCCCAAAAAGTGGCAGAGGTCATGCGATCGCCGCCCGTTTCTTCGGCATAGATGGCCATCACGGTCTTCTTCTTCACCGCCAGCTTCTTCACCGCAATCTGTTTGAACGGCAGGTTGATGATCACGAATTTCGCCTTGGGGATCGCCGCCCGCCAGGCCTCGGGGCCCGCGCCGTGGATGACCAGCAGCGCAAGGCCTCGCACGGCGGGGTCCTCCGACGCAAATTGGGTGGTGATCTTGGTGTTTCCGTAGCCGTAAAACTGGTTGTAGGGATCAATGACCGTAAAGTTGTCTTCCGCCTGGTCCGCCAGTGGATTGGTGCACCGGCCAGCCACGACCAAGTCTTCAATGCCATCGCCGTCGAGGTCCGCCTTGAGTTGCGGCGGTCCCGGCATCAGCTTGCAAGTGGACCCGAATTGCTTCTGGATAAAATCGTCATTCACGGTGGGGGATGGCGGGGACTGCTGGGCCAGAGTCAAAATTGACAATGTGATCGAAACAAGAATCAGCCGGAAAAAAGAAGACTGCATACATCTACTGTAGTCCTGTTCAGAACCAGAAAGTAGAGACACAGTAGGTGACAGGCACGGACCGTGTGGGGCCGGGTCTCCGACCCGGCCGGGTCGAGCGCAGCTCGACAGGGGTTTACATTGCGGTGCCCGCACAAACCTAGCCGAGCTTCGCTCGGCCTGACCGGGTCGGAGACCCGGTCCCACACAGTCTGTGCTACTTCTTAAAGTGTTCCCAACCTTGCGGCTGCAGTTTCTGCCTCACACCCTCTTTATCCACCAAGGACATTTGCCGTCCGCCCGTCACCACCCCAATCCGCCAGACGGGAACGCCCGCAATCCGGGATGGAATTTTTTTCCTCGGCGGCAAGGTGAACAGCAGCTCGTAGTCATCCCCGCCGTGCAAGGCAAACTTGAGCTCAACCCTCCGTGCCGACTTCCCCACTGCCGCTACCGGGATGCTTCCGGTTTCGAGCTCAGCTCCCACTCCGCTTTCCTCGCAGATGTGGCCAAGGTCAGTGGAAAGTCCATCACTGATGTCAATCATGGCCGAAGCCAATCCCTTCTCGCGCAGGAACCGGCCGACCGCGACTCGGGGCCTGGGATAGAAGTGGCTGACAAAATCCGATGGCCGAAGCCTCTTTCCACCGGAAAGCAAATCGATCGCCGCCGCCGAAGCGCCGAGTTCACCAGTCACGTAAATCCGGTCCCCCGGACGGGCGCCCGAACGCAACACCGCCATACCCTTCGGCACCGAGCCCAGCGCGACGATGTCGGCCATGACACCGCCGGGAGACTCGGCGGTGTCCCCACCAGCCAGGCTCACGTTGAACTCGTCCGCCAGCTTCAGGAGACCGCGTAGGAATCCATCCACCCAACTCTGCGGCAAGCTCCGCGGCACGGCTAGTGAAAGAAACACTGCCAGAGGTTCCCCTCCCATGGCTGCTATGTCACTGAGCCCGCGCGCGAGGCAGCGATGCCCCACGCTCTCCGGCGGGTGCCAGGCGCGTTTGAAGTGGACATTCTCCAGGCTGAAATCCGTCGTGACCAGGGCTTCATGACCGCTCGGAATGGGTACCACCGCACAATCGTCCCCAATGCCAATCCCGCCATGGAGGCCGGAGCTAGGTCGTTTTGCGGCCCGGTCGCGAATGCGGCGAATCAGCGCTTTCTCAGGCAGAGGCACGGCGCCATCAATATACAAGGTTCAATGTAGGCGCGAGCGCCCACGCTAATGCGGGGGCTTTTACCAACGGCGACCGGGAGTGAGCCCCAAAAAGGGGTAGAATGAATCCAGGGGGCTGGGTACACGTTACCCTCCCTCCCAAAGTCACCACCGAGTAATACGTCCCTAAGGGCAGTCCTCCACACCCGGCGTTGGTAAGCCCGGCAACGTTGACAGGGGGGAACCTACTTTGTTACCGTTGCCAAGCTGTTCAGAAGTACATAGCCGAACTAAGTGCTGCTTACAGTAGGGATTGCAGGCAGGTCTTTTTCGGCATCCAAGTTCCGGTAGGTTTCGGGCGCGTAAACAGCTCTGGTTCCAGAATAGGAAAGCTGGCCCGGATTCAGGATGGCGGTAGGGCTCTCGTAACCGCGAGCCGCCCTGATTGGTCCGATCCTGATCACTAACGGAAGGAAAAAATTGCAAAAACGCTTTTACATTCTTTTTGTGGCACGCGGTGACGACGGTCAGCTCCGCAAGATCTCCATCCCCGTTCACTACCTGTACGTGTTCCTGGTGGGGGCGTCGATTGTGGGCCTGAGCCTTACCGGCATCGCCAGCTCGTACCTGCGTATGCTGCTGAAGGTTTCGCATTACAACGAGCTGCGCACCGAGCGCGAGGATCTCCGTAACCGTTACTCTCGGCTGGAGCAGGTAGCCAAGGAGCGGGACATTCAGGTCGCATCGCTGGGCTCGCTGGCGGGTGAGGTTTCTTCGCTTTACGGATTGAAGGCCGATCCCAACCTGGTGACGGCGTCTTCCGAGAACGTCGCCGGCTCTCAAGTCGTCTCTTCGTTGGACCAGCTCGGAGCACTCAAGACTTCGGCGTTGAGCGGCGCCACCATGACCGGTCTTTCTTTGGGGCTTACGCGTAACGTGACCACGGCAGACTGGCTGCGGGCAAATTCCGCTCCCAATCTCTGGCCGGTGGAAGGTCCGGTGACCGGCTCGTTTGGCGAGCGCATAGACCCGTTTAACGGAGAAGGCGCATTCCACAGCGGTATTGATATCGGATCAACCGACGGGCAACCGGTCGTAGCGCCCGCCGACGGCATGGTCATCTTCGCCGATTTCATGGGCGGATACGGACGGGCGGTCATGATTGACCACGGCCACGGCATCACCACACGCTACGGCCACCTGGCAAACTTCGCTGTCATGCCGGGCCAGCATGTACATCGCGGCGACACCATCGGATTCGTCGGTGAGAGCGGCCGCAGCACCGGTCCCCACCTCCACTACGAAGTCCGTATCAACGACACTCCGGTAAATCCCCACAAATACCTTCGCCTGACGGTGGCAAACGTAGGCGGGTTCTCAGCCGGCAGCTAGCTCCCTTTAGTGTGGTCGCGGGCGACCCGCCCGCGGCTTTTTACTATGGCTCAGGGCCTTGCGGGCGAGTTGCCGCGACCGCACTAATCATCGAAACGGATTCTCGTCGGCGCTGGGGCCGTAGATCACGGGAACCGGGACATCGAGCAGTCTCAGGTAGACCGATAGTTGACCGCGATGGTGGTACCAGTGGTTCAACATGATTGAGCGCAGCACCACGATCCGCGGCTGGCTTGAGATCTGTTTCCCTTGCGCCAATAGACGCCAGTTCGCCATCGCCGATTCGTCACTCATGCCGGCGAGAAAGTCCTCCGCCGCACGAACGCTTTGGTCGTGCGCGGCATGAATTTCTTCGACATTCTTGGGCTGCGGCGGATTGAAGTTGGCGTGCGCCGTGTCAAACTCCTCCATTTGCAGAAGTTTGGTCAGGCCGCCGGGAATGCCCGCAATGTGAAGCGCCAGCTGGCCCAGCGACATTGACTTCGGATGCGGCTTCCACGTTAGCTTGTCTGCCGGAACTCGTTCGAGGATCCTCCTGGTAGTGGCGGCCTCTTCGCGAAACTCCTCCAGAGTCGGTTCTAGTGCCTTCGTCATAGTGACTGTCATGATTAGCCTCGCTTCTTTTCGGCCGCGGCGATATTCGATACTGGAAGGAATCCATCGCCGTAGCGGTCGTGATGGCGGACCCAGGCCATAGAGTGGGCCAAGCCTTCTTCGTCCCGCCCCTTGGGCGTCAAGTCCAGGAAGTTGTACGTTCCAATCAGGATGTCCAGGCCGCGGGCATAGCTGGAATAGGTATGGAAGACTTCGCCGGCATCATTCTTATAGAAAACGCTGGCGCCGGGGGCTTCCTCGCTGGGAAACTCCATCATCTCGTAGTTGTAATAGACCTTGCCCTTAGCCTTCTCTTCCTTCGAAAATGAAACATGGTAGTCAAAGTTGAAGTCGTTCCCGGACGAGGACACCCACTTGAACTGCCATCCCATGCGTTTCTTGAAGGCTTCGATCTCGGGCAGGGTGGCGCGTGAAATGGCCACAAACGCCGTGTCGCGCGCCGGAAGATGGACCGAAGCGCCGTTGAAGGTATCCGCCAGGTACGAGCAGCTGGGACAACCCTCTTTCCATCCCGGCCCAAACATGAAGTGATAGACGATCAGCTGGCTCTTTCCCCCGAACAGGTCGGCCAGAGTTTCCGGGCCCTTGGGCCCGTCGAACACGTACTGCTTTTCTACCTTCTCCCATGGCAGTTCACGCCGCTGCCGGCTCAACTCATCGCGTAACCGTGTGAACTCCTTCTCCTTCTTTAGGAGCTCTTTGCGTGCCGCAAGCCAATCAGATTGCGGCACGACCGTCGAAAGTTCCGTCTTGCTCGTCGCCATAGCCATGATCATTTCTCCTTTGAGTTGTATTGTCCAAACCGTTCTTCTTCGCACCCTTCTTTGTATGAAATATCTTCCCGACCAGAGCGGTAAGCCCGCCGGTCGTAATCACGCCACCCGCCGTCAGCGCTATGCTCGCCGTACATGCTGGACACATGCGTTTCTCCTTATCCGCTCAGGCACACGTCTAGTGCGGTCGACCGGCCTCAACCCGTGCTTGCACACGACTGAGGATATGCGTCCAGCCTTTCGCCATTCCCTGCTTGTCGGTATCCGGAATAAGTCCGAGCGCCGTGTGATGGAACTTGATCAGGGTGACACCGTTTTCTTCGGTCAGCCGGTATTGCACATTCGAGACCACCGGATAGGACATGAACAACGGTCCGGCGATTTCGACCAATGTCGGCCGCTTGATGGCCTGAACCACTCCCCAGAAATGGCCGTTTCCCTCGCCCAGGTCGCGGAACCACCTGCCGCCCGGCCAGGGCTCGAGCTTCATCGGCATTGGCTTGCCGTCCGGCGTGTCATTCCCCGGCCCAAGCTGTTCGAGCAATGCGGCGAATGTCGTCTCCAGGTTGGCGTGTACCTGTATTTCCTTGGTCAGATTCAACATCAGACTCTCAATCCCTGCTGCGGTCGAAATCATCGTTCCTCCTTGCGTCATGTCTGTTTATCCTTTTTCCGGGGACTTGCTCCGAGCCTCGGCCCGTTCCTTGATCCGATTCAATTGGTGTTGCCAGAATCGTTCGAAGGTCTTCGTCCACTCATGAAGCGGACGGATGGCCTCCGCATTCGTGCGATAGAGCATGCGCCGTCCGTCGCGCCGCACGTGCACCAGCCCGACGTTCCGCAACACCCCCAGATGTTTGGACACCGAAGGTTGCTCCAGGCCCAGGCTCGCCACGATGTCGCCAACCGGCCGCTCCTGCACGCGCGAGATAGTTCAAAATCTCGCGCCGCCGAGGCTCAGCCACCGCATTGAAAGCATCCGAAGTCGTAGCCGCCCTTGCCATGCCCACTACATTACATTCCTATATGGGAATATGTCAAATGGGGCCGCGCCAAAGTCCACGTGGGGACAGCCGCCCCCGGCTGTCCGGCCGAGCCAGGCTCGGCTTCGGGGTGTAGATATCTATTTCGCGAGCCGGGAGATTTCGTGAAGTCTTGCACACTGCCGAGCTTCGCTCAGCTGGACAGCCGGGGGCGGCTGTCCCCACGCATGCATGGATGGCTCCCTGTTGATGAGGCGGGGAAAGAAACTAGAAACCAGAAACTGCTACTTCGCCGCTTCTTCGATCGCCTTCATGTCCTCAGTCGAGAGCGCAATCTCGGCAGCCTTCAGATTCTCTTCCAGGTGCGTGACCGAAGAAGTTCCAGGAATCGGCAAGATCACCGGACTCTTGTGCAGAAGCCATGCCAGAGAGAGCTGAGACACTGTCGATCCGTGCCGTTTCGCAACCCTGTCCAGCTTGCCGCCGACCTGCGCCAGCTTTCCGGCCGCCACGGGAAACCAGGGGATGAAGGCAAGGTGATGCTTCTCGCAGTATTGCAGGACATCCTCGTGCTGCCGGTCTCCCACGTTGTACTGATTTTGCACGCTGACGATCTCGATCACTTTGCGGGCCTGATCAATCTCCTTCGGCTTTACCTCGCTCAGTCCCACATGCCGGATCTTGCCTTGCCTCTGAAGCTGCGCAATCGCTCCCAGTGACTCCTCCACCGGAACTTTCGGATCGATGCGGTGCAGCTGCCACAGATCGATCACGTCCGTCTTGAGCCAACGCAAGCTCATCTCTACCTGCTGCACCAGGTACTCCGGCCGGCCCAGCTGAACCCACCGGTCGGGCCCCTGGCGCGTAAACCCTGCTTTGGTAGCGACTACCAGGCCTTTGGGGAAAGGCGACAGCGTCTCGCCAATCAGGCGTTCGCTGACTACGGGACCATAGCTGTCCGCGGTGTCGATAAGATTCACTCCCAACTCGACCGCGCGTTTGAGCACGCGCCTGGCTTCGCCAGGGTCCTTAGGCTCGCCCCAGATCCCCTTGCCCGTCAGGCGCATCGCGCCGTAACCAAGCCGATTCACTTCGAGGTCGCCGCCGATGGTGAAGGTCTTCCTCAGTGAGCTCATGCCTTTTTGATGCTCGACTGATAGCGATCGACGTAAATTTCAAACCCGCGATTCGGTGAAGAGCGGCAGGAAGAAACTGGAAACCCGAAACCGGAAACTAGAAACCGGTTTCCGGCTCTTTGCCGACGAAATTAATGTGGGTTACGGTGCCGTAGGACAAACCACGGTCGCTGTCATCGTGCCGGTCACTATGGCCCCGCTCGACGATATGTTGCCGATGCTGTGATTGGTCGTGACCGTTGCCGTGACCAGAGCATCCCCGCAGGCCAGTCCGGTGGCGGTTACCAGTCCGGTCGCCGCATCGACCGTCGCGATGTCTGGAGTGTTCGATTTCCAGACAGCCTGGTTGGTGACGTCCTTGCTCACCGGCGGATGGATAAAGTTTCCAATGGCCCGCGCCTGGACGGTCAATCCCGCATCCAGGCTTATTGGAATGTTCGACGCCCCGAAAATCTCGTGGTCAGGTTGAATGGTGATCGAGACCAACTGTTGATCGTGCCCACAACTGTTCAAGCCAATTACACAAAGCACAGCTGCGAGCACCAAGAAAAATCTGGACTTCTGGCAATTCATGCACTTCTCCTGATCAGGTTGCAATTCACTGGACCAGAAAAACGAGAAATCCGCCTAACGGCCCTTCAACATCTCCACCACACGATCAAAGTCCTCCAGCGTAGCATACTCGATCACGATCTTCCCTTTGCCCTTGCGGTCGCGAATGCGCACCCGCATGCCCAGCACTCGCTCCATTTCTGTCTGGGCCGCGCGCACATTGGGATCCACCCAACGCGCCCGCTGCGGTGTCTCCTCTTTCACCAGGGGAATGTTGGTCCGGTCCACCAACTCTTCCAACTGCGTCACTGACAGATGTTTCCGTACCGCCTCGTCAGCGATCTTCTCAATCAGACCAGGGTCAAGCAATTGCAAGAGCACGCGGGCCTCGCTGAATCCGAGCCGCCCCTCCTGCAAGTGCTGCAGCACCGCAGCCGGCAGCTTCAGCAGCCGCATGTAGTTCGACACCGACTCCCGCGACACTCCGACCCGCTGCCCGATCTGCTCCTGGGTCAATCCAAAATCTCGACTCAGCTTGGAAAATGCCGACGCCTGCTCGATGCAGTTCAAATCTTGCCGTTGCAAGTTCTCGACGACGGTCATCTCCGCTGCCTGCTGGTCGGAAACGCGGCGCACCATCGCCGGAATCGTGGTCTTCCCCGCCAGCTTCGACGCCCGGCAGCGCCGCTCGCCCAAAATCAGGGTGTAGCGCCCGTCAGCGCTGGGACGCACCACCACAGGCTGGACCACTCCGTTGGCCCGAATCGAATTCGCCAGCTCTTCCAAAGCCTGATCGCTGAAGTGATAGCGCGTCTGGTAAGGATTCCCCTCAATCAGCTCTATCGATATCTGAACCACCGCATCGGACGGCGCGGGCGCGTGTGGCGCGGGCGCCCCGCCCGCGAGGGGCGTTGCCGCAGCCCCGGGCGAACTTGCCACCGGCGCAACCACCCGCGGCCCGCCGGGCAGCAACGATTCCAGCCCTCGCCCCAAAGCCTTCCGCTTCTCCGGAACCGCCTTCTCCACCTCAGCCACAACTTTCTCCGCTGTCGTTGTCATATCCCCTCGCCGATCTTCTTCCTACACCGCCGATACCCACGTGGGGACAGCCGCCCCCGGCTATCCGGCCGAGCACAGCTCGGCGTCTCACCCTTCTCACCGGGCCGCGCAATGCATATAGATGACTATCAATGTAAATTGTACATAGACGCTTATCGATCTACTAAGCTGTCTTGTCCATCTCCGCCACCGGCGCCTGCTCTTCCGCCGGCAAATAGTGCGCGATGATTTCCTTAGCCAGCCGAATATAGCTTTCCGCTCCCTTGGACCGCGGATCGTACAAGAGCGCGGGTCGTCCATGACTGGGCGCTTCCGCGAGCCGTATGTTCCGCGGAATGGTCGTGGCACAGAGCTTCTCGCCAAAGTATCTCTTCAACTCCGACATCACCTGCTGGGCCAGGTTGGTGCGATCGTCGAGCATGGTCAGAACCACGCCCTCGATGGTCAGCTCCGGATTGAAGCTGGCACGGATCCGCTCCACCGTGTCCATCAATTCGCTGATGCCTTCGAGAGCGAAATATTCCGCCTGCATCGGGATCAGCACCGCATCTGCAGCCACCAAAGCATTCAGAGTGAGCAGATCGAGCGCAGGCGGGCAGTCGAGTACGATGAACTGATAGCGCTCTTTCAAGACAGAAAGCGCATCCCGCAGCCGGTATTCGCGGCGGTCTGCTTCCACCAGTTCCAGGTTGGCGCCAATCAAGTTCTTGTGCGCCGGCACCAGGAACAGCTGTTCGAGCTCAGTTGGCTGCACCGCTTGCTCCGGGTTTACGGCACCCATGAGCAGATGGTAGGTCGAGATCCGCTCCGGATCCCTCAACAGACCGAGTCCACTGGTTGTATTCGACTGCGGATCGCAGTCGACGAGCAGAGTATTGACTTCAGCGGCCGCGAAGGATGCGGCCAAATTGATGGCGGTCGTAGTCTTGCCAACGCCGCCCTTCTGGTTGGCTACCGCAATAATGCGTCCCATTTAATTGTAAGGAGAACCCAGAGATGTTGGCAGAATAGGCCGAACCGATGCGCGATTGCAATGACGTATTTTGGTGCAATCCAGGAACTAGTTAGCTGCATTGAAAAGATATGAGTTCGACAGAAGACGACCCAGGTTTTCCACAGAACTGTTCCACGTGAAACACAATTCCGAATCAATAGCCGATGTTCCACGTGGAACATCACCGCCGGATGGATTAAAAAATGGAAGGAAGGTTCTCCGCCCTTCCACGCCGAGCAAAGCTCCGCAACGTTTAGAAGGCGCCCCACCTGGTAGCTAACGGGGATAATCGGAATAAACCGCAGGACGCACATGTTGGGATAAGCAAGACGCCATGAGGACTGGTCCCACGTCGAACGTCACTGCGATTGACCTCGCGTTAACGTATAAATGGGAATGATAGTTTCACCATAATCCCACTTTTTAACGTTTTAGCCTATTATAGCTAACATAAATGGCACTGATATGCACACCTATCCCACTTTTTACTGGTAAGGTACGTCGCTATTTACCATTCCTATAACCAGCGTATGGTTCTGCCAACATTCCAACTAATTCCCACTTTGGCTAGGGAATAGTCGATCTCATGGTTTCATTACTGATTGTAAAAAGCTGATAAGTGACCAAATCACTCCACATCAAGATTTATGTTGACGATCATGGTTCTTTCCTCCCGAGGATCAGCACGCGACTGTCCGAGAGCGGTAACCGGACGGGGTCGGCCCATTGCAGGCCCGGCAGGAGCTCACGAATCCCTCTCACCTGAGCCTCCCCAATCAGCATCGCGAGGCAACCAGCCGCGTCGACCAAACGCGCAATCACCGGGAGGACGGACTCCAAGCGTTCGACAGCTCGAAGCGTAACCACGTCCCCCTTCGATCCCGCAAAGGCGTTCGCGCGGCCCGTAAAGACGTCCACGCCGGTCCACTTCAGGCTACGGACCACCTCTCGCAAAAACGTGGCCTTTTTGTGGTTTGACTCGATCAGCGTTAGGCGCACGTGCGAAGCCCAGATCTTGATGGGCAGGCCCGGGAACCCAGGCCCGGAACCCACATCAATGACATGCGGCGTGGGTGCTACGGACCACGAACCGGGCCCTGTCGCGGACGTCCCCGGCTGGGCCCGAGGGAACAGGTGCCTTGCGGCAAAAAAGGACTCTCCAAAATGGCGAGTGACAATTTCTTCCGGCTCGCGCACGGCGGTCAGATTGATCCGGGTATTCCAGTGCAGCAGTATATCGATATACATCGATATACTGCGAAGCTGGGCAGGGGAGAGAACAGCAACCTTGCCGGCGCTCGCTGATCCCTCGCTCAGGAAAGGCGCTAATAGCTCCGCGATGCGGGCGTCGTCCATGTGATGCCAGAGAGTAATCTTGAAACGCCGAGGATTTCGGGGCCGATCTTGAATCTACAAACCAGTTCCTGGTTAACAGTTCCCAGTTCTCAGACTTAGCGAACTACTTTTTCGATGGCCGCCCTCAGGTCTTCATACGGCATCGCGCCGGGATGGTACATGGCAACGCGGCCGGCTCGATCGAGCAAGACCAGAGTCGGCGTGGTACTGGCCCCGTAGAGATTGAAATTCTCCTTGCTGACCGGGACGGGAACACCCTGCAATCCGGGATAGAAGTGCTGCCAGACACGCTGGATGTAGGGAAGCTCAACCTTCGGCGCGGCATCCTCTCCCTGCGCCGCGTAGCCGTAAAGCTGAGTCGGAGCCAGCAGCATCAGGCCGCGGCTACCGAACTCCGAGCTTAACTGAGCGATTATCGGGCCTTCCGCCTTGCAGTCTGAGCACCAGTGCGCCCAGAAAAAAAGCAGCACCGGGGAGCCGCTAAGCTGGGACAGGGCGATCGGCTTCGGACCCAGGTATGACGTAATCTTCAGCTGCGGCGCGGGCTGTCCCGCAAGCCCGAGAAGATTCAGATTCTTCTGCAGCCGGGCACGAATCGAAGTATTGCGGTAGGTCTCCACACTGCGGCGGAGCAAGGCAACAGCCTGTGCGGTCTCCCCCCGCGCCGCCAACACCTGGGCCTGGACTTCAAGCGCTGCGCCGAGAGCGATCGGAAGATGCGGCTCGGCATCCAGGGGGCCTTTCGCCAGCAACTGGCGCGAGAGCTTTTCTGTTTGCGTGGCGTAGGTGTCAGCGCGATCCAGCTGGTGAGAGAGAAGACTGGCCCGAGCCATCCAGGAAAGAGCTTCGACGTAGTCCGGGGTTACACCCTGCCGCCCGCGGTATTGCTGCAGCTCTGCTTCGGCAGCAGAAGCGTTGTTCCGCGCCAAAGCTTCGCGTACGTCATCTGTAATTCCTGCGAACGAAACGGTGGAGAAGAGAAGAAGTGCAGCCAGCAGGCGGGCAACCATGCCCCATGATAAACCCTGACGGCGACAACCTTCTACGCGTTGATCGCCTGCTCGGCCGCGGTCAACGAATCGACAAAGTGGAAGAATTTCTCCACATGAGTGACCTTGAGGGCGTTCTGGACCCGTTCGTTCACTCCGATCAGATACAGGCGGCGGCCGTCCTTCTGATGAGTAACGTAGGCGCCGACCAGCGCGCCGATCCCGGCCGAATCCACGTAGGGAACGTTGCTGAAGTCCAGCAGCAGCACGCGCGAGGTATCGGTGCGGACTTTGGACTGAAAATCGAACAGTGTACTCATGGTCAAAGGCCCAGTCAGGCGCAGCATGCGCTGCCCCTCTTTGGGCCCGGGGATATCTTCAATGACTAGCGGCTCCTGGGGCATCGGGGAATATTAATCTCGAGAGGTTCGGGAAGTGTTAAAGCAATGTTAATTTTGACGAATGCCGGTGTGGTCGCGGGCGACTCGCCCGCGTCTCCGCCGGCCCTCGAGTACCATAGGCAGAAGGAGACACAGCTATGCCCCTGAAGGTGGGAGACACAGCGCCGGATTTTGAGCTTCCGGCGGTAGAAGGCGAACGGCATCTGAAGGTAAGACTGAGTGATTTCCACGGCAAGAAGAACGTGGTGGTGAGCTTCCACCCCCTGGACTGGACGCCGACGTGCGCCGCGCAGTTGCCCGCGTTTGACGCCGACCGGGACAAATTTGCCAGTCTGGACGCCCAGGTGGTAGACATCAGCGTCGATTCCATTCCCAGCAAGATTGCGTGGCAGAAGAAGGAAATCGGGATCATGCACACGCCCATGTGCGCGGATTTTTATCCCCACGGCGAGGTCTCTGAAAAATTTGGAATTCTGCGCAAGGAACAGCCGTTCCCCGGCATTTCTGAGCGCGCAGTCTTCATCGTGGATAAGAAGGGGAAGATCGCGTTCGCCAGGATCTATCCCCTGGACCAGGCACCGAATAACGAAGAGCTGCTCTCAGCATTGAAGAAGATCGGTGCCCAGGGTTAGTAGCTCTTACACAGTGCGTCATCCTGAACGACTTCAGTCGTGAAAGGATCTTGCCGAACTGAGAACCTGTCTGGCTGAGATCTGGTTTCACTCAATCGCAGCTTCGAGGAGCTACCGGCCTAACCGCGAAGGCGGTTCAGAACCGTCCCCAGCACCAGCAGACTGAAGGTAGAGATCACGCCGAGGGACGCCACACAGTAAATGCACCAAACCCCCAGAAGATGCGCTTCAATGTGCGCCAGGTAAAGCGAGAACGCGAGTCCTGCCAATGACACCGGCAACAAGATGCCATACCAGCGCTTGAGAGCCAGTATCCCCAACAGCAGATAGCCTGCGATTCCAATCGTGGCTACCGGCACGCCCCAAAGCACCGCATAGGGACTGTGGTTCACGATCCCACAATCCCACCTCTCGTTGATACTGCAGGGCGACGTGTCAGTCCGATAGTGCTCCCGCAACGCCAGCGCGGCAGCTGCAATACCCACTACCGCTAACAAGGCCAGAACGAATCTCATCAAAGACCTCCCTGGCGGACCTCGGACTTCAGCCATTTGACATTTAGCCTCGACATCTGAGGGCTGACGTCCGAGGTCCGACTCCCGACGTCCGCTTCTAGAAATGAAACCTGTATTTCACCTGGACAGAGATCTCGCGAGGATTCACGAAGTGTGTCCCTCCGAAGGTGTTGCTATTGTCCAACAAATAGCGGTGATTGGACAGGTTGAGGCCGGTCAGCCGGACGTCCCAGTTTTCCCCAAACGATTTCCCCAGCGACAAGTCGAAGGTTTCATGCGAGGGCAGGTGCTCCGGCCCTTCGCCGTCAACGAAGCCCGACCCGTAATTCGCGTTGAAATCGGCCCACACGCGCCACGGCAGCACCAGATTCACACCGGCGGATAGCGTGTTGCGCTGATCGTGGTCGAGGAAGAAATAGCCTTCGTCCGGTGGTTCGAAATCAGTAAGACCACCGGTAACGCCGCCGGCCCCCTCAGCGTACTGGTGAGAATAGACAGCGTGGAACTGGGCCCGTCCGGCGATCCGTGGCGAGGTCGCTGTACCTTCCCAGCCGCGGATGCGGGCGCGATCAATGGTGAGCGGGAAGAAAATATTCGAATTGCCCAGGATGTCGTGATCGAAAAAGTTCCTCGCACCGGTGCGGAAGTTCGAGACGTCGAAGGTCCAGCCCGCCAGAGGAATCGTGAGCCCGAACTCGTGCTGCTCATCGCGCTCACCGCGCAACGGCAGGAAGCCAAATCCCTGCTGGGCAGCTTGCTCCAGCAGCGGACCGTTCACCGTGAGCAGAGGCGGGGCCTGATAGTACCGTCCGTAGAATCCTCGCAGCACCCAGTTAAGGCGCGGTATGCGGATGGCCGCTCCGATCCGGGGATCAACTGCGTTTTCGCTGATGGTCGAGCCAAAATGCGTGAGCCGCACTCCGCCGTTGATGGTCAGCCAGCTGGTGAGCTTGAACTGATCTTCCAGAAACAGCGCTTCGACGTTTCCCCAGACTATTTCGCGCTGGCTGAGCGGTGGGTTGCTGCCGTCGCTGGTAACAACTCCGAAGAGCTGATTGTCGCGCGCCCCGAAGACCTGGAAACCGGCGCGAGCATTGTGCTTGCCGTGATTGACCGCCAGAGAGACCACGCCGCCAAAGTAGTTGGAACCCCGGTCATCCTTCGGAATGACCACGTCCGGATCAGGCTCGCCAATATAGCCACCGATATAGTGGGCACGATTGAAGTGATAGAAGGGCGAGACCGTCAGCACAGCTCCCGGGTTCATGGTATGGAGCCAGGAGAAATTAACCAGGTTATCGCGCTCGTCTTCCACGTCGCGAATGCCGAGGGTTTGCTGGTCCGGATCGTTCGGAACCTGGTAGTGGTCGCCTCGCGCGGAAGCAACCAGCCGCAACTGGTCATTCGGGGTTTTGTTAAACGTCAGGGAAGTGAAGGCGCTCAGGCCCGCGCCCAGATCGTGGAGCACCTCGGTACTTCCGGTTTCGAGGCCGAGGTCGGTACGATTGCCGGAAACACTGCCATAGTAGGCGAAGCGGTCGGTGTGGTCGCCAATACTGAACTGGTCCTCAGTTCGGTTGAAGCTGCCGTAACTGGTGACCAGCTCAGCCTGGCGATCGCGTTCGAATCCAGAGCGGGTTACGACGTTAAACACGCCATAGGTGCGATCACCGTATTCCGCCGAGTATCCGCCACTCTGCACTTCGAGATAGTCGATGTCCTTGGGATCGAACTGGGGGCCGACGTTCGAAGCAATGTTCGTATTGGGCACAGGAACGCCGTCAATCAGCCAGGAGACTTGATGTCCGCCGCGAATGTGGAGCTGGTCGTGGACCATGTACGAGCCGGGAACATAATTGGTGATCATGCTCAAACTGTTGGTCTGATCGGCGCCGGGGGTCTCCGCAATCTGCCGCCGGCTCACCAGGGTAGTGGTAGCAGAGGATTCGGTGTTGATCTCCGCGGAGACGTCCTTGACTTCAACCGTCTCTTTCGCCTGAGCCACGGTAAGCGAAAAGTGGGTTCGGGCTTCGCGGCCTGAACTCAGGACAAGTTTCTGCTCCTCCGAAGCGAAGCCGGATGATTCGACTTTCACCGTGTACTCGCCGAGGGGAATAGTGTCGAACCGAAATTCTCCGGCATCGTCACTGCTGACGGTCTTCGTCCAAGCGGAGCTGGCCGCGCGCAGCGTGACCTGCGCTCCCTGCACCGGCCGGTGCTGCGGATCGTGAATAAGACCGGTGACCGTGCCGAAGATAGTGGCAAAGGCAGTCAGGCTGCTCAGCAGCAGCCCGACGAAAACCAACGCTCGCTTTGTTTGGTAAGTCATGTTTTCCCCAGTCCGGAAGGTCTAGTGCTGGCCCGGAGCCGCACCTGCGCCGATTCTCACTTCTGCCGCACGGAGCGAACTATCATGCTTATCGGCATGAATCACGACCCGGCTTCCTACCTGAACGTCTTTGATCGTGGCTGCGGCATCGCCTTTGACAAATTTGGTTTCACCGTCGAACTCCACTGTTCTGGTGACCCCTTCGCGGGTTTTCACTGAGAGAGAGCGATCGGTGATCGCGGTGACCGTTCCCAGAATGTGTTCCATGCCGCCGTGGGCGAAGGTCAACGTGCCCAGGAGCAGCGTGCAAATCAGGACTTGAACAAGAATTAAAGAAATCTTTTTCATTTCTTCTCCATAGTTCCGTTTATCGAACTTTGCTCATCGCGGCCTCTGGGACGAATCTCCAGCCCGACCGCCCTTCAGGAATTCCTGCTCTTCTTTTTCCTCTTCACGGTCGGCATCGCTCCGCGGATTAAAACGCTCCATGTCGCGGATTTCAGTAGCCGTCAAATGGGGAAGACGGCGCATGAACAGGACCAGCTTCCAGCTGTCCTGATCGTTATCATTGCCGGGCTGGCCCCACGCCGGCATGCCGGTCCAGCGCACTCCGTTTTGAATGATGTAGTAAAGCTCTCCATCGCTGAGTTCCTGCGTCGTTGCCAGACGCATGTCAGGCGCCGGCGGATAGAGATTTCGACCCATCTCGGTGTTACCGCTCCCGTCATTTCCGTGACAGGAAGCGCAATGATCAGCGAAGTGCCGGGACGATTCCTGCAACAACTCGGGCGAACTGGTGAACGGATTCCGCTTCTGACTCGCGCCCGAAGGCAATGACCACGAGCGCAACCAGCGCGCCAGCGCTGTTTCCATCCCACTGGGCGCCTGCCGTGCGCCGCAACAATGCGGCAACAGGCCGGATACCCAAAGGGCAGCCCCCAGCAACAGAACCACAATCAGCCCAGCCCAGAGCACACGAGACATTTGCATTCCCACGAGAACGCCGGCGCCGCACAGTTTTCATGCGGTAAGAACGGAACAGGAGGCTTACCCCGGACCAAACGGCCAAGGTCTTGTCAGGGCGCCCCGCACTCCAAGAAACGGAGACAGAAAGCAGCCCGGACGAAACGCGGTGTCACTGAAACCGGGGAAAGTCAGATCAGTTTTGTCAGCTAAGCGGGGGGCCGCGGACGGGCCTCAGAGTATTGGACTGATTGGTGAGCCGAAGCGGCTGCAAGTCGGGAGACAGGCAGGCCAGAAGGGGATGAACACTCGCGTCGATTCCTGATCCCAAATCGGCCCAATGAGCAGTCACCGGAGGACAGCAGTTGTGGTGTTGGCCGTCCACGGCTCTTATGTCGCGACTGCCGGAGCCGTGCTCGTGCATCGGCTTCCGCATACAACAGGCATGGGGTGGAGGCGCAGAAATCGCCAGAGCCGCCGGGACAAGCGTGCTCGCAAGCAGCAGCACAAGCAACGCTTTGGCGGTCAGCCGATACATGACTGGAAGCGAACCTCTCGCCCCCTTAGGATAGGGGAGGAGGGACTGGCGCGCAAGCATTTCCAGGTTACGGTAGTGCTGTCATCCCGAGCGCCGACTCGAGCCGCGCTGGCGCGGGGAGAGCAAGTCGAGGGACCCCTACCTTACCGCAGGCGGATCAGCTTATAGGGCTCCTTCGACTGCGCCACTTCGCAAACTGGAAATATCACGAGGGTTTAAGGCAGCATAATCCACTATGACGACGATCATCCTGCTCACCATTTCAAACATTTTCATGACCTTCGCCTGGTACGGCCACCTGAAGTTCCGGCAGTCGCCTTTGTTCAAGGTCATCCTCGTCAGTTGGGGCATCGCGTTCTTTGAATACTGTTTTCAAGTCCCGGCAAACCGCATTGGATCTTACGAATTTAGCGCGGTCCAACTCAAGACGATTCAGGAGGTCATAACCCTGACCGTGTTTTCCGTCTTCTCGGTCCTCTATCTCGACCAGCCCATCAAGTGGAACTACATTCTTGGTTTTGTCCTGATCGTGGCCGCGGTCTTCGTGATTTTCAAAAAGTGGTGAACAGTACCGCGTCAAGAATCACCAGGTATCGAGCGGCTCGCATCACCAAATGTATACTGCGGTGAATCTCGCGGCCCGCGATGGTTCCAAAAGGGCCGGAATGGGGCGATACACCAAATGAATGAGTCTAAGACGAACGAACCGGCCATGGATGCCATCATGCAGGTCGGCCTTGGGTTCTGGGCTTCGAAGACCCTGCTTAGCGCAATCGAAATGGAAGTTTTCACCGAACTTGCCAGTCATGCCGAAGACCTGCATACGCTTCAGGGGCGGCTGGGACTGCATCCGAGATCGGCTCGCGACTTTCTGGACGCCCTGGTGGCGCTTGGCTTCCTGCAGCGAGTCAACGGAAAGTATTCGAATACTCCGTCCACCGATAAATTTCTCGATAGGCGGAAGCCTTCCTATGTCGGCGGAATTCTGGAGATGGCGAACCGCCGCCTCTACACGTTTTGGGGCAATCTCACGGCGGCGCTCCGGACAGGGGAATTGCAGAACGAGGCCAAAGGAGGCGGGCCCAATTTTTTTGCGGCGCTTTACGCCGATCCGGAAAACCTCAGAGGATTTCTGAAGGCCATGACCGGAATCAGCACAGGCGCGAACCGACTCATCGCCAGCAAGTTTCCCTGGAAGAACTACAAGACAGCGGTGGATGTTGGCACGGCGCAGGGAGACCTGATCGTGCAAGTAGCGCTGGCCAACCCGCATATCTCAGGCATCGGTTTCGATCTGGCCGAAGTGGCTCCAACTTTTGAGGAATACGTGGCCGCCAACGGTCTCACATCGCGCGTCACATTCCGGGCCGGAAGCTTCTTTGAGCAGGACCTGCCCAAGGCCGATGTCGTGATGATGGGGCACATCCTGCACGATTGGAACCTGCAGGAAAAGAAAATCCTGATCCGCCAGAGCTTCGAAGCGATTCCCCAGGGCGGCGCGCTGATCGTCTATGACAGCATCATCGATGACGATCGCTCCAAAAATGCTTTCGGTCTCCTCATGAGCCTGAACATGCTGATCGAAACCCCCGGCGGCTTCGACTATACCGGCGCCGATTGCGTAGCCTGGATGAAGGAAGCGGGCTTCCGGGAAACCCGCGTGGAGCACTTGCTGGGTCCGGACTCGATGGTCGTCGGGATCAAGTGAAGGCCCGACTGCGGCGTCAGAGAAACTTCACCAGGGCCGCCATCGTCTCCTGCGGACGTTCCTCCATCACCCAGTGCCCTGTGTCTTTCAGAACGACGAAAGTTACGTCGGAGGCCACGAGCTTCATTTGATGGGCCAGCACGTCTCCATTGGCCCTTTCACCCCCGATCGAAAGCACCGGCATGGTGAGCTTGGACAGAGAGAGTTCAGCAAAGTCTTTGGCAGCCTGCTGGAATGAGACGAAGTAGGCCCAGCCGGCGCGCATGCGTCCCGGCTTGGAGTAGGCCTCGGTGTATGCCACGCGGTCTGCTTCCGGGATCGAGTGCGCCTTGTCGGCGGCGAAGTCGTTCCAGAAATGTTCGAAGTAAATGCGCTCTCGGCCCTGCACCAGGGCTTCAGGCGTCGGCCCATTGAAACGGAAATGCCAAATGCCGGGATTGTTGTAAACCGCTTCCCATCCCGCCACGCCCGGCAGGAACGCGTCCATCACTACCAGTTTCGTCGTTTCAGCCGGAAACTGCGCCGCATAGGCATAAGCCACCATCAAGCCGATATCATGCCCAACGACTTCAGCATTCTGAGCGCCGAGCGAGCGGGCGAGGGCATGAATGCGGATGGCTGCGGTCTTCATATCCAGACCATCTGCTGGAATCGCTGAATCTCCAATGCCCGGAAGGTCTGGCGCGATCACCGTAAACCGCTCTGCAAGCTTCGGGATGAGCGGCTTCCACATGCGCGAAGTCTCGGCGTAGCCGTGGATCAGGATCACCATCGGGCCGTGGCCGGCAGTCAGATAGTGCAGGCTGACACCCTCGACCGTCGCGTTGCGCGAGGCGATGGCGTCGTCTGGTGTCGCCGCCGCATACGCGGTGGCCAGGAACAACACCAGCCCTAACAAAGCCATCCTCGGAAACATAGCAAGAGCTCTTCGCATAGATTTCAAGACCTTGGAAAAGAATTTCCTCAAACAAGTACATCATATCAACCAGTGGCACACCTCCCGCGTCAGTAGAATCCGACGCCGTCCTAAAATCCTGGACCACAAAGGACACAGAGGTACTCGAAGGTCAAGATTCCGAGGTTCCTTCGTGAACCTTAGTGTCCTTTGCGGTTTTACATTTTGGGGTTCCTCCACTCCCTTGAGCCTCCAAATTCCGCTGTGGTAGCATCCTAGCGTTTTGACAGGCTACAGGGCTTCAGTCTATAAGTTGCCTCTTCTCTGATTCTCGAATGAGCCCCCCTCTTTCTCAAGGAGCGAACCCGTGAAGGCTTACGAAGGCGCGAACATCCGGAACGTAGCGGTGATTGGGCACGGACACGCAGGCAAAACCTCGTTGGTTTCCGCCATGCTGTATGCCGCAGGCGCAAACCAGCGTCTGGGCCGCGTGGACGACGGCACCGCCCCAACGGACTACGATGAAGAAGAGATCTCGCGCAAGATGTCCATCTCCGCCAGCCTGGCCCACGTGGAGTGGGGCAAAACGAAAATCAATATCGTGGACACGCCCGGCTTCAACATGTTTGTCCACGAAGCCAAACTGGTGCTGCCGGTGGTGGATGCAGCCATCGTAGTCGTGGATGGCGTGGCGGGCGTGGAAGTCGTTACCCAGCGGGTGTGGAATTACTGCGAGGAGTATCAAACGCCACGCCTGATCGTAGCTAGCCGCATGGATCGCGATCGCGCCGACGCCGATCGCGTCCTGGAATCCCTGACCAACGCCTTCGGACGGTCCGTGATTCCACTCGAACTGCCCATCGGCAAAGAGAAAAACTTTCGTGGCGTGGTTGACCTGGTCACCATGAAGGCTTACACCTACGAACTGGGCGGCAACGGCAAGGGCAAGGAAATCGAGATTCCTGCCGACATGAAGGAGGAAGCCCAGGCCCAGCACGAAAAACTGGTGGAACTGGTAGCCGAAGGCAACGACGCATTGCTGGAAGAATTTTTCGAAAAGGGAACCATCCCGGAAGAAGACCTCATACCGGCGCTTCACAATGCCATTCGCGAGGACAAAATCTTCCCCGTAATCTTTGGCTCCGGCCTGGGAAACATCGGCGCCGACCGGGTCATGGATTTCATCGTCGACTACACGCCCGCGCCTTCGGAGCATGAATGGGTACAGGGCGATCCGGCGGCGTCCAGCAACGGCGAACCACCAAAGCGGCACGAGACCGATTCGGAGCCAGTATCACTTTATGTGTTCAAGACGGTTTCCGATCCCTTCGCCGGACGCATTTCCTACTTCAAAGTCTTTTCCGGCGTCCTGAAAAATGACGCTACGGTACTGAACTTCAGCCGCGGCTCACAGGAAAAGCTGGCGCACATCTCCATCATGCAGGGGAAAACTGCGGTGCCGGTGAGCGAGTTGCACGCCGGTGACATTGGAGCCGTCGCAAAACTGAAAGACACCCTGACCGGCGACACGCTGGGCGACAAGTCAGCCCCCATCCAGTATCCCCGAGTAAAGCTGCCTGAACCCGCTATCACTTTCGCCATCGAACCCAAGAGCCGTGCCGACGAGGACAAGCTGGGACCCGGCATCCATAAGCTCATGGAAGAAGATGCCATGCTGCGATTCTTCCGTGATCCCCAGACCAAGGAATTCCTGATCGCGGGGACCGGCCAGCAGCATATTGAAGTTGTAGTCTCCAAGATGAAGAAGCGGTATCACACCGAGGTAGTTCTGAAAGCTCCAAAGGTGCCGTACCGGGAGACGATCCGCGGCAAGGCCGACGTACAGGGCAAACACAAGAAGCAGACCGGCGGACACGGCCAGTACGGTGACTGCAAAATCAAGATGGAACCGCTGCCGCGCGGCGCCGAGTTCGAATTCGTCAACGACATTTTCGGCGGCGCCATTCCCAAAAATTACATCCCGGCCATCGAGAAGGGAATTAAAGACGCGGCCGCACGCGGCTATCTGGCCGGATATCCCATGGTGGATTTCCGGGTAATCCTCTACGACGGGTCATATCACGATGTCGACTCGAACGACATGTCATTCCAGATGGCCGGCCGCATTGCGTTCAAGAAAGCCATGGAACAGGCCAAACCCACGCTGCTTGAGCCCGTCATGGCAGTCGAGATCACCGTACCCGACGATTTTGCCGGCGCCATCATGGGCGACCTGAACAGCCGCCGGGGACGCATCCAGGGCATGGACAACAAGGGCGGCAACACCGTCGTGAAAGCCGAAGTACCCATGGCCGAAATGCTCACCTACGGCGTAGATCTCACTTCCATGACCCAAGGCCGCGGCAGCTTCAACATGGAAATGCATCACTACGACGCCGTCCCCGGACTTCTGCAGGAAAAGATTGTGGAGAAAGCCAAAGCCGCACGCGGCGATGTGAAGGAAGAAGAAGAGTAGGTGTGGGGCGGGCGCCCTCGCCCGCCGCTTGACGATGCAAGTCAACCCCAAGATCAAAAGCGGCGGGCGAGGGCGCCCGCCCCACACTCTAAGTACAATTCTAGCGGCGCTTGAGAGACTCCAACGCCTCGAGCGTACGCGGCCAATCTGATTTCAATAGCCGGGACAAACTCCGATCGGCAAGAAGATTTCCACCCGTCTGGCATCGCGCACAGTAGTTGGTTTCGTTATCTGCGTAGCGAATGCGTTGAATCTTTTCGCCACATCTCGGGCAAGGCTCTCCATAGCGTCCATGTACCGCCATGTCCTTGCGGAATGCAGTCACTTTTTCTGGAAAGCCAGCCTCCGCCTCGGCGCGCAACCGATCCGTCCAGAGCTTGAGCGTGTCGCGGGTCGCAGCGAATAGCCTTTCCCACTCATGCGGCTGCAGCTTGTGCGTCAGGGTGATGGGGGACAGCTGGGCGGAATGCAGGATTTCATCTGAATAGGCGTTGCCGATGCCGCTGACGATGCGGGGATCGGTAAGCGCTCTCTTGAGCGTGCGATTTTCGACCGTGAGGGCTTCACGAAACGAGCTGAGATCGCTGCTGAAGACATCGATTCCTCCCGGATCCACGGAACGCAAGGCCTCCTCGCCAGCGAAAACCGACAACGATGCCCGGTGCTTGGTGCCGGCTTCGGTAAGCACGAGTGAGCCGGTGGAAAAATCGAAGGCTGCCAGACTCTTGCGTCCAGACAGCTTTGCCAGCGGAGGCCGCCAGTGCAACCGGCCGGCAATCATCAAGTGCAGCACCAGCCAGAGCTCGCCTTCCACTCCAATCGCGATCCGCTTGCCGATTCGTCGCAACTCCCGCACGATGCGTCCCTCCACGTCCGTTATTCGGGGTTGTGCGGTACGAAGCAGAAAAGGGCTGGCCAGTCGCACATGCTCAATCTGCTGCCCGACGATGCGGGGTTCAAGCGCGGTGATGTAAGCGGCGATATCCGGCAGCTCCGGCATGCTTATTAGGACCCTCGAGTTGAGCGACGCATTTAAGAGGCGCGCTGGAAGGCCTCCTCGTGGGTGGCTACTTCGACGCGAACGCTTCCTGCACCGGCTCCTGAAAGAGATACCAGACAATCATCACCCGCACGATCGTCCCGAAACCCGCCCAGCCCAGCTTACCGATGTGGAAATCCAGCATCGCACTGGAGACGTTGGGCAACAGCATCACGACGCCGACTATCGCCGCCAGAATGGCCAGCCACCGCGCCCATCGGTGCAGGCGCCAGAGCCCGAGCGCGACCACAGCGCCCAGCCCGCCTACGAGCAGAAACATGTAAGGGCCAGCGAGTTCCAGACCGCCAAGCAACTCTGCGCCCGCCGCCATGGATACGAGTCCAGGACTGGCCAGCATCGTCAGCCCGACGACAACGAGATAGGCTCCGGCAAGAAAGAACGCAGCCGCCACCGCGGTCACTCCGACGGGGCGTTCCACCGTCATTTCTTGTGTTCTTCCGGCTTTTTTTGCGCCGTCGGAGGCAGCAGGCCGTTCAGCCGGAGATACATGGCAGCGGCGCCGTAGTGATCCGCCCAGCTTCCAGCGAGAGCCAGCGCCGCCCAGGCGCGTGGCCGCGTCTTGCCGGCGAAATCCTGGATCGGGTCGCCGAGCTTGGCATCTTCCGCTTTGGCGAGCGCGGTGCCGCAGAAATCGAACGATGCGGTTACTGCCGCGACCAATTTTTCCTTGGCAGCAGTTTCCGCCAACTCTTCGAACTTCGGTTGCGGAACGTCGCCAACTTTGGCGCAAAAGAAGTAGTTGCCCTCAACGATGTGGGCCGCAAGATGGCCGAATGACATCTGCTCCGGCGTGGGTTTGAAACCAAATTTGTCAGCCGGCATTTCGTCGATAGCAGCAATCGTGTTCTTCTGACGGCCAGCTAGCGAGTCGCGCAATACGTCGGTGACAGGATTCTTGGACTGCTGGGCGAAAGCGGTAACGGATAACAGGACTACGGCAACCGTTAATTTCATGAGTTCCTCCGAAGCGGTTCAAGGATAGACGATTTCATTACAAATGCCAGCCCCACGGTGAAACACATAGAAACCGGGCCCAGCCTGGTTCGTTATCAGGACTTGGGCTATAGAGGAATTTCTCCACTTTTTCCCCTGGCGCCGGGTATGCCTGCTGTCGAGGAGCGGCGACGCTTTGCAACAGTCTTGAGAACAAGCTTATCCTCAAGATTATGCTTCGCGAAAAGGCGCCTCACCGTGGCGATGTCAAGAAGGCGCTACGTCGTGACATTATCGGATTGGTGTCAGCCCTCGGATGCGCTATTGTTCTTGTCTTTTTCCTCGATACAGGCTCGCTCGCAGACTGGGTTAGCAAACACAAAGACACAAAAATTGACGAGGTTATCGTCGTGACGATGATGCTCGTGATCTCGTTGGGCTTTCTTTCAAGATTGGAATTGTCGAGGCAGCTGAAGAATTACGAGCGACTCTATGATGAGATGACCAGGTTGAACCGGGAGTCAACCCTGCTTGGGGAATTAGGTGATTTGCTGCAAGCCTGTCTCTCTGCCGATGAAGCTTATGCTCTGATTGCTGACAGGGCGCGAATCATATTCCCCGACTCGTCCGGCGCCTTGTGCATGACTGCCAGTTCCCGGGATCTGGTTGAGGTGAAGGCGACGTGGGGAGAACCGGCTCTTGCTGAACGATTCTTCTCTCCCAAAGATTGTTGGGGACTGAGACGGGGAAGCGCGCATGTGCTGAGGGATCCCTCCGATCCCCTGGCTTGTCCGCATTTCGGACCGATTCGGCCCCGTTGGTCGATGTGCGTGCCAATGATGGCGCATGGTGAAGCACTCGGGCTTCTATGTTTGGACGGCGGGACTACCTCCCGAAACCTGCCCGAAGAGCCGCCTCTGCAATCGCCGGACTCTCAACAGCGATTGGCTAGAACGCTGGCCGAGCATGCGGCACTGGCATTGGCCAACCTGAACTTGCGCGAGATTCTGCGCATACAGTCCGTACGAGATCCCCTGACTGGTCTTTACAACCGCCGTTACATGGAGGAATCGCTGGAGCGAGAACTGCATCGCTCTGTCAGGAAGAAATCCTCACTGGGGGTAATGATGATCGACATCGATCACTTCAAGCACTTCAACGACACCTTCGGGCATGAGGCGGGCGACTCGGTGTTGCGAGTTCTGGCAAAGTTGTTTCGAGCGCAACTCCGCGGGGAAGACGTCGCGTGCCGCTACGGAAGGAGAGGAATTTACCATGATTTTGCCGGAGGCCACGTTGGAAGGCACCCTCCAGCGTGCAGAGCAATTGCGGGGAGGCAGCTAAAAATGCGGCCGTCGAATTTCGAGGGAAGACACTTGATCGGGTCACGTTATCGATCGGAGTGTCCACCTTCCCCGGGAATGGCAACACCGGAGAGATCCTTTTGCGGATGGCCGATGGAGCACTGTACCGTGCCAAGGAGGAAGGTCGTGACCGCGTAGTGGCGGCATGACTGCATGGGGTGCCGAATCAAGGACAGGCCACGATTTCCGGTGTGGCCTCAAGCAAACTGCGCGTGTACGGGTGCTGCGGCTGCTCCGTGATCTGCCGCGCATCACCAACTTCGACGATCTTTCCGCGATACATTACCGCGATGCGCGTCGCGAGATAGCGCACCACCGGCATGGAATGAGAGATAAAGAGATACGTCAGGCCAAATTCGCGCTGCAACTGCGCCAGCAAATTTACAATCTGTGCGCCCACGCTGACGTCAAGCGCCGACACCGGCTCATCCGCCACAATGAATTTCGGACGCAGCGCCAGGGCACGCGCGATTCCGATGCGCTGGCGCTGTCCGCCGCTGAATTCGTGCGGGAATCTAGGCAACACCGACGGGTCAAGGCCCACGGCCAGCAGCAATTCGGACACACGAACGCGGCGCGCCGTCAGGCTCATCGCTTCATGAATCACCAGCGGCTCGCTGATGATGTCTTCTACATTCATGCGGGGATCAAGCGATCCGAACGGATCCTGAAAGATGATCTGCATATCGCGGCGCAGACGCCGCATGTCGCCATGACTCGCGGCCAGCAGATCGCGCCCGGCAAAGCGCACGCTGCCGGAACTGGGCTCGATCAACCGCAACACCAGTCGGCCCAAGGTGCTCTTTCCCGATCCCGATTCCCCCACCAGGCCCAGGGTTTCGCCGGCGTGGATGTCGAGCGACACATCGTCCACGGCGCGGACTTCCCCTTTGGCGCGGGCGCCGAACATCGACTCGCCCAGGGGAAAAACTTTCGTCAGATTGCGGATCTCGACCAGAGGCAAAGGATTACACGTGTACCGGCGCCGGCTTGCTGGCAATCAGCTGGCGCAACACAAATTGCAGGATGCCGCCATTGGCGTAGTATTGCGCCTCCTGCGGCGTGTCGATGCGCACCAGCGCATGGAACTCCTTGGTCTTGCTTGCGCTCGTGGCGCGGACTTTCACCTGCTTGCCGGGGGCGAACTTCCGGACCAGGTCACTCACGGCCGAAATCTCAAAGATTTCCTCGCCCGTGAGGTTCAGCGACTGGGCGCTCTCTCCGGCCACGAACTGAAGCGGTAGAATCCCCATGCCGACCAGGTTCGAGCGGTGAATGCGCTCGTAGCTTTCCGCGATCACCACACGAACGCCCAGCAGCAGCGGGCCTTTGGCCGCCCAGTCACGGGATGAACCGGAGCCGTATTCTTTTCCGGCCAGGATCACCAGCGGCACACCCTCCGCGATGTATTTTTCGGAGGCCTCGAAGATCGACATCTCCGCGCCATCGGGCAGGTGGCGTGTGAAGCCGCCTTCAAGGGCGGGGACCATTTTGTTGCGCAACCTGATGTTGGCGAAAGTGCCGCGTACCATGACTTCGTGGTTGCCCCGCCGCGATCCGTAGGAGTTGAAGTCCGCAGGTTTTACGCCATGTTCAATCAAATACTTGCCGGCCGGGCTGTCTCTCTTGATCGAACCCGCGGGAGAGATATGGTCGGTGGTGACGCTGTCGCCGAGCACAGCCAGGACCCGGGCGCTTTGAATATCACCAACCGGCGCGGGTTGCAGCGTCATATCATCGAAGTAAGGCGCGCGGCGAATGTATGTGGAATCCTTTTCCCACGCGTAGGTCTCGCCTTTGGGCACCGGCAATCCACGCCACTGGGCGTCGCCTTCATAGACCTCGCCGTAGCTCTTGGTAAACATGTCGGATGAAATAGACTTCCGAATTGTCTCTTCCACTTCGCGCTGCGGCGGCCACAAGTCCGCGAGATAGACTTGCTGGCCATCTTTTCCTTTGCCTATGGGATCTCGTCGCAAGTCAAGGTCAATGCGTCCGGCCAGCGCGAAAGCCACCACCAGCGGCGGCGACATCAGATAATTCGCGCGAACTTCGGAGTTGATGCGCCCTTCGAAGTTGCGATTGCCCGATAGCACCGAGGCCACCACCAGATCCTTCTCGTCAATCGCTTCCGATACTTCTTTCGGCAGAGGCCCGGAATTTCCGATGCAGGTCGTGCATCCATATCCCACAATATGGAATTTGATTTTTTCGAGATAAGGCAGCAGCCCGGCTTTTTCCAGGTAATCACGAACCACCTTCGAGCCGGGCGCGAGCGAAGTCTTCACCCACGGCGGAACGGTCAATCCCTTCTCAACCGCTTTCTTGGCGACCAATCCGGCGGCCACCATCACCGAGGGGTTCGAAGTGTTGGTGCATGAAGTGATCGCGGCGATCACCACGCTGCCGTGGCGCAGCGCCTTCTTCACGTTGGCGGTGACATGTTCCTCGTACAACGCGTCCTCGACTCCTACTGCAGCGGGACTGCCGCCTTCCTGCTCCCAACGGTCCACCTGTTTGGGAACGCTGGCCGACGGCGCGCTGCCGGAGGCGACGGCTGCGGGCGCCGCCACCTGCGCTGAAGACTTGGGCTTGATCAGCGAGGGCAGCGCGACCCGGAATGACTCTCCTGCTTGCGAAAGCGTCACGCGGTCCTGCGGACGCCTGGGACCGGCGAGGCTCGACTCGACCGTATTCAGATCAAGCGTCAGCAGTTCGGAATACTCCGCCTCGGGAGTTTTCTCGTCGTGGAACATGCCCTGCTCGCGGCAGTAAGCCTCGACCAGCGCAATCTGCTCTTCCGAACGGCCAGTAAGGCGCAGGTAGGTGAGACTTTCTTTGTCCACTGGAAAAATGCCGCAGGTGGCGCCGTACTCCGGCGACATATTGCCGATGGTGGCGCGGTCGGCCAGCGAAAGTTCGGGCAATCCCGGGCCGAAGTACTCGACGAACTTGCCGACAACGCCGTGGGTGCGCAGCATCTGGGTGATGGTGAGCACAAGATCGGTGGCAGTCGCGCCCTCGTGCAGGTGGCCGGTCAGCTTCACGCCAACCACTTGCGGGATCAGCATGGATACAGGCTGTCCCAGCATGGCGGCCTCGGCTTCGATTCCGCCCACGCCCCAGCCCAGTACGCCGAGGCCGTTGATCATGGTGGTGTGCGAGTCGGTGCCGACCAGCGTATCGGGATACGCCGTGGGCTTACCGTTCGTCTCCTGCACGAAGACAACACGCGCCAGGTACTCCAGGTTAACTTGGTGAACGATGCCGGTGTCGGGCGGCACAATCGCCAGATTGCGAAATGCTGTTTGTCCCCAGCGCAGGAAAGCGTAGCGCTCTTTGTTGCGGATGAACTCGAGCTCCGCATTGAGTTGGAACGATTGCGGCGTGCCGAATTCGTCTACCTGCACCGAGTGATCAATCACCAGTTCCGCCGGCTGCAGCGGATTGATCAGCGTGGGATCGCCCGAAAGCCGCCTCATGGCATCGCGCATGGCAGCGAGGTCCACCACCGCCGGGACTCCGGTAAAGTCCTGCAGCAAGACGCGGCTGGGAGTAAATGCAATTTCCTTGTCCGGCTTGGATTTGCTGTTCCACGCGGCCAGCGCCTTGATGTCATCCGCGGTCACGTTGCGCCCGTCTTCCGTGCGCAGTAAATTTTCCAGAAGAATGCGTAGAGAATACGGGAGATGTTTGGTGGAAACGCCGTTTTCGTCCAGCGCCTTAAGGCGGTAGATCTCGTATTCCTTGCTGCCCACACGCAGAACGGAGCGGCTGCCAAGACTGTTCATAGAATAATTGCCTTCCTGATCTCTAGTTTAATCCTTGCGCCGGAAATCTGCCGCGCCGCGCGAACCATCACGAACCACGTAGGGGCGGGTGCCCCCACCCGCCCTGCCGGGCAAAGCCCGGCAGTTTTCGACCAACCCCTAACCCCTGGCGAGCTTCGCTCGCCCACCCGGACGAGGGCGTCCCGGCCTACGTGGTTTGTGTAAGCCCCGCGCCGCCTCGACCGCTCGCAGCACCGCCTGCGCCTTGTTCATGGACTCCTCAAACTCGCGCGCTGGATCGGAATCCGCCACAATCCCCGCTCCTGCCTGCAGAAACGCTCTCTTCCCCTGCATGAGCATGGTACGGATGGCAATGCAGGAGTCCAGGTTGCCGTCGAAATCCGCGTACAGGACCGCGCCGCCATAAACCCCGCGCCGCGTCGGCTCCAGCTCTTCGATAATCTGCATGGCGCGAACTTTCGGTGCGCCGCTCAGCGTGCCCGCGGGAAAGCACGCCGCGAAGGCATCGAGCGCATCCAGATTACCCCGCAGCTTGCCTTCGAGCGCCGAAACAATGTGCATCACGTGCGAGTAACGTTCCACGTACATCAAATCTTTCACTTTCACGGAACCGTATTCGCTCACTCGCCCCAGGTCGTTGCGTCCCAGGTCGACCAGCATCACGTGCTCGGCGCGCTCTTTCTCGTCGTGCAGCATCTGCTCCGCCAATCGCTGATCGTCGGCTTCGTCGCGGCCGCGCGGACGCGTCCCGGCAATCGGACGGTACTCCAGCTTCCTTCCCGTCACCCGCACCAGCATCTCCGGGGACGAGCCCAGAACATGCGTGTCTCCCATGCGCAGAAAATATAAGTACGGAGAGGGATTCACGGTGCGCAGTGCGCGATACACATCGAACGGCGCGACGGACGGAGTAAAATCCAGGCGCTGCGACAGCACCACCTGGAAAATATCCCCGGCAGCGATGTATTCTTTGGCCTGCTCTACCGAATCGATAAAACGTTGCCGCGGCGTCCCTGCATGTACTTTCAGTCTGCCTCTTGCCGGCCGCACGGATCTGTGCCAGTGCTCTGGGCGCAGTCCCTTCGCCAGTTTTTTTTCCAGGACCGCAATGTCCGCCGCTGCCCGGTCATAAGCTCGGCGCGGACTCTCGCGCGAGACATCAGCCGTAGCAATAATGTGGATCTGGTGGCGCAGGTGATCGAAAGCCAGCAGCCGGTCGAAAAACATCAACACGCAATCGGGCAGTGAAAAATCATCCTTGGCATGCTCGCCGATATTTTCCAGTTGCCGGACGGCATCATACGCGAAGTAACCCACCGCGCCAGCGGTGAATGGCGGCAGCCCGGGCACGGTCGCCGGACGATGCTGCCGCAGCAATTCCTTGATGACCTGGATCGCGCTGCCCTGGCGCTTCTCCTGCCGTTTGCCGCGTTGCACCACAATGTGTTTGCCGCGCGCCCGCACTTGCATGTAGGGACGCGCTCCCAAGAACGTGTAACGTCCAATCTGCTCGCCACGCTCCACGGATTCGAGCAGGAAAGCATCGGGCTCATTGGCTGCGATCGCCAGGAAGGCGGAGACCGGCGTCAACAGATCGGCAGCAACCGATTTCACCACCGGCACCAGGGTGGCGTTTCCGGAGAGCCGGCAAAACTCCTTGTAGTCGGGACGAAGCATGGGCGGCGTCATTCTGAGTTCAGTTATTATAGACAACACCTCTCAGACACTCACCGGCAGAGCCTCTAAAGTAAAATAAGCGTGTGTATGGAGGCCGTGGTTTGTGTGGTCGCGGGCGACTCGCCGCGGCTTTGACTTTGACCCCAGGCCTTCGCGGGCGAGTCGCCGCGACCACAAACCCACGGCCTCCATACACACTCATTCGGATTTCTTATGCGCCGTCCCCCCGGGCCTCCGCCACGATTTCTGATCGGCAATCTTCCGTTATTCAATTCCGACCCGCTGGCGATCTACACCCGCTGGGCCCGCGAATTCGGCGACATCTTTTACTACCGCGCTGCCTGGATGGATGTCTATTTCCTGAACCATCCCAGCCTGATCGAGTCGGTGCTGGTCTCGCAATCACAGAATTTCGCCAAGGACAAAGTGATCCAGAACAGCCGCTGGTTTCTGGGCGAGGGCCTGCTGACCAACGAAGGTTCGGGATGGCTGCGCCAGCGCCGCCTCTGCCAGCCCGCCTTCCATCGCGAACGAATGTCCTCGTACGGCCGCACCATGAGCGGATACACGGAAGAAATGCTGGCCACATGGGTGGACGCCGAGGTCCGCGACATCCACCAGGAAATGATGCAACTCACCATGCGCATCGTCGCCAAAGTGCTTTTCAGTGTCGAAGTAAAAGAAGACACCGAGCGCGTGGCCGCCGCGCTCAACACACTGATGCGCCACACTTCCGGAGGCCGAATGATTCTCCCGCCCATCATGCGCCACGTCCCGGTACCAGCCATGATCCGGGTAAAGCGCGCAGTCCGCGAGCTCGACGAAATTGTGAACCGCATCATTCGTGAGCGCCGCGCCAGCGGACAGGACACTGGCGACCTGCTCTCCATGCTGATGTCGGCCCGCGACGAAGATGGCAGCGGCATGACCGACCGCCAGTTGCGTGACGAAGTCCTGACGTTCCTGCTGGCCGGGCACGAGACCACCGCCGTTTCTCTCTCCTGGACTTCGTACCTCCTCAGCCAGCATCCCGAAGCTGAAAAGAAACTTCGTCAGGAACTAGGCCAGGTCCTGGGCGGCCGCACGCCGCAACTGGAAGACCTGGCTCGTCTCCCTTACACCGACAAAGTGGTGAAGGAGTCCATGCGTTTGTATCCGCCCGCCTGGAGCCTGGCCCGGACGGTAGCGAAAGAAATCGAGCTGGCCGGCTACAAGCTTCCAGTCGGATCGAACGTGGTCATGAGCCCGTGGATCCTGCACCGCGATCCCCGCTTCTTCGAACAGCCCGAGCAGTTCAATCCCGACCGCTGGACCACGGACGCTGCCCAGCATCTCCCCAAATTCGCCTATTTTCCCTTCGGAGGCGGCCCGCGCCTGTGCATCGGGGCCTCCTTCGCCATGATGGAGGCAAACCTGCTCCTGGCGGCGATTGCCCAGCGTTTTCAGTTGCGGCTGGTCCCCGGGCACCCGGTGGCGGCCTTGCCCAGCATCACCCTCCGCCCCCGGTACGGAATGCGGATGTCTCTAACTAGATGTCCCTGACGAGATGTCCGACCAATGGAGGACGGGCGTCCCGGCCGTCGTGCACAGGCCGGGACCAGACGGGCGGGACGCCCGTCCTCCATTCTGACGCAAGCCCAATCGGGAGTAACCAGCGAAAGGATTGACGGATGGGCCTAACCGTTGGAAGATGGCGAGTCAGCTCAAGTCTTTCCATGGGAAAGTATGCGTATTAAGTTCTGGGGCGTACGCGGGTCCACGCCGACTCCCCAGGCCGACAACCTGCGCTATGGAGGCAACACCTCCTGCGTCGAGGTTCGCATAGGCGACAGCCTCTACGTCTTCGACTGCGGCACCGGACTGCGCTCGCTCGGACAGCAGTTGCAGCGCGACGCTGAGGGCAGGGCGGTTCGTGCCCACATCTTCGTCTCTCATTTTCACTGGGACCATATCCAGGGCATCCCGTTCTTCGGCCCGCTCTACGACAACCCGGAAAACTGTTTCTCCTTCCACTCCTCCAGCCGCTTTCGCACTCTCAAGCGGGTCATGGAAGAACAGATGGCCGCACCATACTTTCCGGTTGATATGAGCGAGATGAAAGCCCAGCGCGGCTTCTACAACCTCGAACAAGGCAGAGTGCCGCTGGAGGACGTGATGGTCGAAGCCATGTGGCTCAATCATCCCCAGGGCTGCATGGGATATCGGTTGGAAACCAGGGATGGAGTGCTGGTCTACGCCACCGATAATGAACCCGGCGATCCCCAGTTCGACAAGAGCGTGCGCAAGCTGGCCGCCGACGCCGACGTGCTGATCTACGACGCGCAGTATTTGCCGGAAGAATACGAAGCCCGCAAACGCGGCTGGGGACACAGCCACTGGCGCGAAGCCGTCAACGTAGTCATGGAAAGCGGCGCGAAAGAGCTGATCCTGTTTCATCACGATCCCGACCACGACGATGCCTGCATCGATAAAGTCGTGGAGGAAGCCCGCAACCACTACCCAAAAGTGCGGGCGGCTGCCGAAGGATTGGAAATAACGCTCTAGTAAGACCCGAATCACGTGGGGACCGCCGCCCCCGGCTGTCCCGCGGAGCGAGGCTCCGCTAGGTTGATCTCCAGGTTAGCCCCAGCAAAAAGAGCCGTCGAGCTTCGCTCGACCGGACAGCCGAGGGCGGCTGTACCCACGTGGTTCGTGATGAACCTTCTGCACTAACCCGTAACTTGCCTCGCCGCCCCGGCCCTGCATATACTTTGAACGTTTGCCCGCCCCCTCCGGGATGTATCGCCCGGCGCCGGCCAGGCATCTTACTGTCTGACCGCACCAACGGAGACCGCCAATGGCATTGAAGACCATATCCCTCGAGCAGGAAATCAACCCGTGGGAGGCACAAGCCGCCCGTTTTGACTTTGCTGCCCAGAAGTTGAACCTGGATGAGGGGTTAATGAAGGTCCTGCGGTATCCCACCCGGGAAATCATCCTGCACATTCCGGTCATGATGGACAACGGACACCTCGAAGTCTTTACCGGCTTTCGGGTGCAGCACTCGATTGCCCGCGGTCCAGCCAAAGGCGGCCTGCGCTATTCGCCTGACGTCACCCTCGACGAAGTTCGCGCCCTGGCCAGCTGGATGACCTGGAAGTGCGCGGTAGTCAATATTCCGTTCGGTGGCGCGAAGGGTGGAGTGATCTGCGATCCCCACAAGATGTCCCAGGGGGAACTGGAGCGCATGACCCGCCGCTACACCGCGGAGCTGATCGAGTTCATCGGTCCGGAAAAAGACGTGCCCGCCCCGGACATGAACACCAACGAGCAGACCATGGCGTGGATGATGGACACATACTCCATGCACATGCGCCAGACCGTGACTGCCTGCGTCACCGGCAAGCCCATCAATATTGGCGGTTCTCGCGGACGGCGTGAGGCCACGGGCCGCGGCATCATGATCGTGTGCGACGAGGCGGTCAAGAAACTAAATCTCAGTCCCGAGTCCACGCGCGTCATCGTGCAGGGTTTTGGCAACGTGGGATCGAACGCCGCCCGCCTGATGGCGGAAGCTGGCTACAAAGTGATCGGAATCGTTGAAGTGGACGGCGGCCTGGTGAATAAGAATGGGATCGACACCGAGGCGCTTTGGGAATTCCGCCAGCGCAACGGCCGTATTCACGGATTCCCCGGCGCCTCCGCCGAGGATCCGGCCGAGCTGCTGGTCTCCGATTGCGAAATCCTTATCCCGGCCGCCACCGAAAATCAAATCACCAGCCGCAATGCCGATCGCGTGAAGTGCAGGATTCTGGCGGAAGGCGCCAACGGTCCCACGACGGCAACCGCCGACGACATTCTGGCGGATAAAGGGGTCTTCATAATTCCTGACATTCTGTGCAACGCCGGCGGCGTAACCACTTCCTATTTCGAGTGGGTGCAAGACCGCCAGGGATATTTCTGGAAGGAATCCGTGGTCAACGAACAGCTCGAACACATCATGAAGGGCGCGTTCGAAGATGTGGTCCGCTTCTCCGAGACGCATGGCGTCAACAATCGCATCGCAGCTTATATGCTGGCCATCGATCGCGTCGCTTACACCATTCGCCAACGCGGCATCTACGCGTAGCCACGAACTGTGTGGGGCGGGCGCCCTCGCCCGCCGCTTTTGCTTTTGACTTTGATCATAAAACTCATTCGCAAATCAACTTCAAAAGCGGCGGGCGAGGGCGCCCGCCCCACACGGTCTGTCCATCATGCTTTCCCCGGTTGACCCCTATGGGTCGAAGTGTCATCATGTTGCCCCCGCCGGCCAGCCGGGAAGCACCCCAGCGCCCCTGAGGCAGACTTCGGCCAGCCGAAACGAGAGAGGAAATCACATGAACAGACTGAACATCAGGCTCGGTACATGGACAATCACGCTCTGCATGTTATTCGTGCTGAGTGGGATTTCCGCCATGGCTAAGCCCCAGGCAACCACAACCGACGATCAAGCTACGACCACGACCAAGAAGAAAAAGAAAAAGAAGGCAGCGACCGATGCAACCGCGTCGGACGATAAGACCGCCGCCAGCGATACTTCGTCCACTCCGGCGAAGAAATCAAAAAAGAGCAAGAAGGACACCGCGGCTGCCAGCGCTGACACCTCGGCTGCAACCGGCGACAAAGCTAAAAAGTCCAGCAAGAAGAGCAAGAAAACGGCCGCCGCTGATGCCACACCAGCCAGTTCCGACACTTCGGCTACGGCCAGCGCCACCGGCACCAAGAAAACTCGCAAGAGCAAGACAGCCGCCGCGGCTGCCAGCGCACCACCGGCTGCGGCTCCGGCTGCCAGCACGGAAACGGCCGCAACTCCAGCCAAGAGCACTCGCAAGAGCAAGAAGTCGGCCATGGCCTCTGACGCGCCCGCAGCAGCGCCTGCTGCTAGCTCGGCTCCGGCCAGTCAACCCGCTTCCGCACCAGCACCGGCGCCAGCTAGTTCTATGGCTGCGCCTGCGGCAAAGGCAGCTCCAGTAAAGACTGCCAAGGCGGCCGCCACTCCGGCGGCTTCCGATCCGCAAATCGCGTCGGCCAAGGCCGGCGGCATGGTGTGGGTCAACACCGATAGCGGCGTCTACCACAAGGGTGGGCGCTGGTACGGTAAAACCAAGACGGGAAAATTCATGAGCGAGGCGGATGCCAAGGCCGCCGGCTACAAAGCTTCGGAAAAGGACTAAGGAGAAATTATGAAGAGCAAGAACCTGATGACTAGAATTCTGTTTTCACTTTTCACCCTAGCGCTGCTCGCCGGCGTGTCCGCGGCGCAGACCACGCCCGCCAAAAATTGCAAGATGGGCAAAACCCATTCTGCTATGGCAGCTCCGGCGGATGCCGATTTGTTGGACATCAACTCGGCCACCAAGGATCAGCTGGACGCTCTGCCCGGCATCGGGGAAAAGTATTCGCAAAAGATCATTGACGGCCGCCCCTATGCCAAGAAGACGGATTTGACCCGTAAAAAGATCATTCCCGCCGCCACCTACGCCAAGATCAAGGACAAGATCATCGCCAAGCAAAAGTAGTTTCGTGAAATATCAAGCGCCGGGCGCTTCGGCTCCTGGCGCGATTATTCAGCAGTGAGTAACAGGAGGCATTATGAGTTTTCTCGAAGATATGGCGGGAAAGGAAGTCAGCGGCATGCTGGCCAACAGCTCGAATCCGCTTGCGTCCTCAGTGATGCAGATGATCAATAGCCAGCCCGGCGGGCTCTCCGGACTGATCCAGCAATTTCACGACAAAGGGCTGGGCGGCCTGGTTTCTTCATGGGTCAGCACGGGCCAGAACCTTCCCATTTCCGCCGATCAGATTCAGCATGTCCTGGGCAGTGAACAGGTGAAGGAACTCGCGGCCAGGGCAGGAATTTCGCCTGATGCCGTCAGCTCTCATCTGTCAACCTTGTTGCCTGTGCTGGTCGACAAACTCACGCCCAACGGACAGGTCCCTCAAGGCGGCTCGCTGTTGGAAGAAGGCATGGGCATGCTGAAGAATCTGGGACTGGGCAGGACTGGCACAGACTCCTAAGCAGCGCTGTCATCCTGAGGAAGCGGGTCCTTTCGCGAAGCGAAGGGATCCCGACGAAGGACCTCTGCATTGCTGGTGGTCGCGCCGCATACCTGGACGCACGCAGCGAGGATTACATAGGTCCTTCGCTTGCTTTCGCCCCGCTTCGCGGGACGAAAGACTGCGCTCAGGATGACAGTCTCTTGAATATGAGGGCCGGCGGCGGACGGGACGCGGACTCAAACTGGCTCTCCAATCCCCAAAGAATTGGTGGGTTTGTTTTCGCGCAAACTGCACCACTACCCCGCGTTTTGCTTCATTGCTTCCCGCTTCGTGGTGGAGGATAATGAGGTGCTGCCAGCCTTTTCTCGACCCTGCTGACAGCCGGTGCCCGCGGTGAATCTGCCCAATTCCATCACGCTGACCCGCATCTTCAGCATCCCACTGCTGATCTGGCTGCTGTCCACCAACCATTTTCACGCCTTTGACGGCGAACAAGAGCTGCTGGCTTCCGCCCTGTTTATCGCCGCTTCCATCACCGACGGGATTGACGGATACCTCGCCCGTCGCCGTGGACAGATCACGACCATGGGCATCCTGCTCGATCCGCTGGCCGACAAACTTCTCATCGCCGCCGCGTTCATCACGCTGGTCCAATTCAATCCCAGCCTGGTTCCTGCTTGGATTGCGGTGGTAATTATTGCGCGCGAGTTTCTGGTGAGCGGTTTGCGTTCGATTGCCGCCTCGGAAGGGTTCACCATCGAGGCCAGCGATCTGGGCAAATTTAAAATGCTGGTGCAGATTGTTTCCGTGGTCGCGGTCATCCTCGACCACCGCTGGAAAGAGTGGCCAGTGGGCCCCTATATTTTTCCCGTTCACTGGATCGCTATCGTCGCCATCTGGTTCATGGTCTTTCTGTCGCTGGCTTCGGCCCTCGATTATTTTGTCGCGTTCTGGTCGAAGATTGATCGCCAGGTGGTGAAGAGCCGACGCCGCGCCTTCATTCTGAGCCGGCGGAGAAAACGCGATGTCCCCGTCACATGATGACCGCTCCTCACGTTTGACTTGCCTCTCCGGCCTCTCTCAGCCGGATGAATTTTCTCCGGGCGAACGCAGCCTGCTGCTGCGACTGGCGCACGAAGCCATTGCCGCAGCCCTCGATCAGCGTGCGATCTCGCTGGCTCCGCCGTCCGCCCATCTGGCCGAGCCTCGGGGCGCCTTCACCACTCTTTATTATCGGGGCGGACTGCGAGGCTGCGTTGGCTTCGTGCTCCCGGTGACGCCCCTGTATCGCACCATCGCAGAGAGCGCTTGCGGGGCGGCCTTCGACGACTCGCGCTTCTCCCCGGTCACTCGGGATGAATCCCTGGAACTGCAAGTCTCCCTGAGCATCCTCTCAGCGCCCCAATCCATTCAGGCGGACCAGGTTGAAATTGGACGCCACGGCCTGCTGATCAGTCTTGGCCCCTACCGCGGCCTGCTGCTGCCGCAAGTGCCCATCGAGCATGGATGGGACCGCATTACCTTCCTCGAACAAACCTGTAGAAAAGCCGGCTTGCCGCTAGACGCGTGGCAAACCGGCGCCAGACTGGAAGCCTTCACCGCCGAAATTTTCGTCGACCCAAGAATGTAGGCGCGAGCGCCTACGCTCGTGCAGCAGCGCTCCAGATGTTGCCCATTGTCATCCTGAGCGAAGCCGGAAGTTTAGCTTGCGAAACTTCTGGCGGAGTCGAAGGACCCCTATAGGCGATTATCAGTTTCGATTCTTGGGAATTTGTTGCTGCTTACAGCTTTGAGAATGCCGCAGTAAAACTTGGCTCGTGCCGCTTATAGGGGTCCTTCGACTTCGTAGCTGCTTCGCTTCGCGAAGCAGGTACTCCGCTCAGGATGACAAGAAACCATGACAAAAAAATCAGGGAGGCCGAAGCCTCCCTGAAAGGTTTCTTGCACGGGAAGACTACTGCGGATCGAGTTCCACACCATCGCCGACGTGCACATCCTCGAGCGAAAACACAACCATGCCGGTAGCGGTGGTCGGAGTGGTATTGATCACCACGATTTCTCCGATGGCACGCCGTGGCATATCAGCAACCCGAACCGAAGGCCCCTTGGTCTTGCTGAACATGTGCCCTTCGATGGACGGTGGGTACTTCTGTGTGTCTTCGGTGGCGGAGGCCTTGAACGAAAGCGAATCCACCGGGTCTCGCAGGTCCGCTTCGTAGGTGCGCACTGCACGGAGATAGTCGCCGACCTTGATTCCCTGGCTGGCGCCGAGGTTCATGTATACCTTCGAACCATTTCCCAGCAGAAGATCAAAATCCTTGGCCAGTACAATGCGACCGCTGGCGCTGCCGTTGCTCGGACGGAAGCGGTCAAACCTTTCCGGCAAGTGGTATGCAATCGCGGGCTTTTCCGCAAACGGTATCGCGATGTCTCCGGGAGCGAGGCTCTCGCAACTGAATTCGACGCGCGCCACAGCCATCTTGCCGCGGGTGTCAACAATGCGCACCCAGCCCAGTTCAGAATAGGGCTGACCCATCGCCTTCAGCATCGAATGCTGACCGGCAAACAATTCATACTTGTTCGGATCCACGAGTTCGCGCACGATCTGGTACTTCTGGCCCGCCTGATAGCCCTGGCCTGCGAGGAACACAGTGTCATTGGTGGCGAACTTGGTGGTGTTGGGACTTTCCAGTCCGCCCGCGACGAAGTTTGCGTTCGGCACCAAATCTTTGCTGACGAAGCCACCGCAGTAAATATCGGCATTGGTCGGGGTCTGTACCCGCTCGACCGGAAATGTTCCTGTCGTAATCTCGGTGTTCTGAGGAGCAGCCTGGTCTGCCGAAGTGGAACCGGCTTGCTGCGCAGCTGCCGCCACCGTCAGGCACAGTAACAGCAACAGTCCTGTTTTCTTCATGTTACCTCCAAAATCGAGGCCGGGCCCCTGCCGGCTATGTACCGCTAACTCCTGCAAACAGAAGGGCTTTCAAGTCGCACAGTAACAAGGGGATAGGGGTCGGTCAAGGTTACGCTGGTGTTATCGGGGGTACGTTAAAAAGTTTGCCAGGGCTCCATTTGCGATAATCCGTTGTTGCATCTGCAATTACGCGCCTGTAATATCCCCAGTCGTTCTCCGATCATGAGTGCTGCCCCCAACAGCTACGTTGCGCGGTTCCTGCCCCTGCGCCTGCCCCGGGTTTGCGTGGCTGTGACCGACTCCGATCCTGCCGCATTAGTGGAGAAAGCAGAGGCGCTGGTTCGGGATAACACCTTTCTGGAGTTCAGGTTAGACTACTTGCCCAAGCCTGCGCTCGCCCTCCCCAGAATTAAACGGTTCATGGAGTACCATCCTCACCTCACCGCCATCGCCACCTGCCGGCGCACGGCCAGCGGAGGAAAGTTCAAGGGTACCCTGGCCGCCCAGCTGGACATTCTGGGAAAGGCCAGCGCATCGGGCTGCCAGTTGCTCGATATCGAACTGCAGAGCGCGGTCAAGTGCAAACCCGAACAAGTGCAGCGCCTGCGGACAAAGTCCGCATTGATTCTTTCGTATCACGATTTCCGGGGCACCAAGAATCTGGAACAGACCCTGGAAAAAATGGTGAAGATTCCCGCCGACTTCTACAAAGTTGTCAGCACGGCCACGACCCTCTACGACAACGTGACCATGATGAAATTTCTGGAGAAGTTTGGCGACCGCTATTCTCTGGTCGGATTGTGCATGGGTGAGCAGGGCATCATCAGCCGCCTGCTCGGGGTGCGGGCGGGCAGCGTGTTCACTTTCGCCGCGGTCAGTCCCGATGAGAAAACGGCACCCGGTCAGGTCACCGCACAGGAGTTGCGCAGTACCTATCGCATCGAGCAGATGGACGCGGCCACCCGGATCTACGGGGTGGTGGGCGATCCGGTCGCGCATTCACTCTCGCCCGCCATCATGAATGCGGCGCTGCGCCGCGAGAATGTGAACGGCGTATATCTCGCGCTGCATGCCAAGACGCTGAAAGATCTGCTGGGCTGCGTCCGCGATATTCCTATTCACGGCCTTTCCATCACCATGCCGTACAAGGAAGCCATCCTCAAGCATCTCGATAACACCGATTCCCACACCACAAAAATTGGCGCGTGCAACACCGTGGTGCGGGCACAGGATGGAAAGCTTTACGGATTCAATACCGACACCGCTGGTGTCGTGCGCCCTCTGGAACAGCGAATCATACTGGAGAAAGCGAAGATCCTGGTGCTGGGCGCGGGCGGCGCAGCGCGGGCCGCGGTTTTCGGGCTCAAGGAACGCGGGGCCGAAGTTTACATTCTGAACCGCACGGCAGGCCCGGCGCAAAAACTGGCCCACCAGGCCAGGGCGAGGATCGCTAAGCGCGCCGACCTGAAGAAGCTCACCTTCGACGTCATCATCAATGCCACGCCGGTCGGCATGGGTAACACGCGCGAGTCTCCGCTGAACGAGAACGAGATCAACGCGCGCTATGTCTTCGACATGATTTACGATCCCGCGGAGACGCGCCTCATGAAGATGGCGAAAGAACGTGGCACGGAAGTGATTCCGGGAATCGAGATGTTCGTCCACCAAGCGGCACGCCAGTTCGAAATCTGGACGGGCAAGCCCGCGCCCTGGGACGACATGCTGCGCGTCGTCACGCTCGCCCTGAACGAACGCACCGCCGCCCGCCAAGCCGCCAAAGAACGAACTGCTTAATCCACCACGATCCACGTAGGGGCGGGTGCCCCCACCCGCCCGGCCGGGCAAGGCCCGGCAAGCTTTTCTTTTGCTCCGAAATTCGAAACCCAGGCGAGCTTCGCTCGCCCACCCGGACGAGGGCGTCCGGGTCTACGCGAGTAGTGGTAGATCTACTTAGCGTATTTGGTATCAACAAAAAGCGCCGGCCCCCTGGATCAGGAGCCGGCGCAATTCTGTTCTGCTAGTACGGTTTGAAGTCCTGCCAATAAGTCAGGTTCACTACGTCCTGCAACATCGGAGTGCCTGGAGGCAGCTTCGCCGGATCCAGGAACGCGTTGTCGAAGTAGTAGTAGCGCGGCGGCGGACCGTAGACCAGGTTGCAGCACTTGTAAACCCCGGTCGCGTACTGCGAATAGTAGAGGCTGACCAGCGATCCGCGATAGTACAGTCCGCCAGCTCCACCCCATGCCTCGATGTAGCGCAGGAAGTTGTGGACTCCACCGTCAGTTCCGAAGTCTTGTCCGGTGCCCGCAGGCTGCGGGAAGTTGATGTTCTTTCCGCCGGCGATGGCTAGCCGGTAGTAAGTGGTGTTGGCGTTCCGGTTGCCCACGTTCAGCGGGTTCAGCATGCTGTTGGTATCGGACCAGGCATTAGAAAGGACGGTCACCGTGTCGGCGATGACCGCAGCGGCAGCGTGAGCAATGTCCGGCTGCACGGCCGGTGGAGGATTGCCCCAGAATGGATCGGTATTGTCGGAGTTGTAATTTCCCTGAATGTAAACCGGATTCTCCGACGCCACCGTGAAGCCACCCAGACCGTTATCGGGGCGCACCGGCAGGTTCCCCAGGCCGCCATCGACGAGCTTTAACACGTGGCGAGCGCCGGTAACGATGTTTTGCCGTCCGCGAGTCGAGCAGTTTACGTTCGCGTAAGGATTATTGACCGTCGCCACATTGAGGCCGTTCCCAACATTGGCCGCACCCCATCGGTCAAGGATAAGGTTCTGATCCACGTCCTCAGCGGCCTCCATCACGCCGTCGGGAGTTCCGGTGGCCGACGCCGAGTTGATCACATCTTCGAAGCCGTACTCTCCGTTAGTGAGAACCGGAGCGACATTCGGATTCGGAATCATGCCGCGACGGTCGGAGAAGTACACCAGATAACCGTTCTGGCTGCTGTACGAGACCAGGGGCCCGCTTCCGCCCGGGACTGTGCCCAGCAACCATTTTCTGAAGTTGCCCACATCCAGCTCGACCGCATTCATGATCCCGTTCACATAGCAAGCGGGATTCGCCATGCCCGGAGGAGCTGCATCGCGAGGGAAGCCTTCACGGGGATCAAAGAGGTTGATGGGATACCAGCTGTATTGCGAGAGCGTGGCACCGATGTCGATCGTGTTGTTCGGAGCGTCCGCAGCGTCGGCCGCGCTGCCGTTGGCATTGCGGTCGGCCTGTTCCTGCAGGATCAGGATGGCGTTCGGATGGACTGGATTCGATCCCGCGCCGCCGCCGACTGGCTTGGTAGGAGGATTGACGCCGCGCGCGAAACCGAGCTGCAACCACTCCGTGGTGATGCCTACCCAGGCGCCCGCTGCATTTTGATATTCCACCCGCAACCAGCCGTCAACCAGGTTCCAGGGCCCTGCGCCACAGCCAGATCCTGCTGGAGATCCCACTGCGGTCCATGCCGCGTCCACTCCGCTCGCTGCCATCGCGAGCCTCGTGCTTCCTCCGGATCCGGTTACCGGCACCAGCTTGCCCTGCGGAGAAGCTACGCAACCACCAGCCGTCAAATCGATATCCTCAGCCAACAAGCCTGGCCGGTCGGGATGCAGATCGGCCTGATTGCTGGCCAGCAGGATGCGCACGTTGGCCTTGTTGTACTCGCGCGACGATCCCGTCGCCGAGCTCACAGCTTCGCCCAGCGGAGCCTTGCGGATGATTTGAATCTGTCCGTTCGAATTGGCCGCGCCCTGCACGAAAGGAAGGTTGAGGGGTTGCACTGCAATTGATGTGTTGTTTCCAATCCATCCGCCAAACGTGGTCTGGGAAGTATTATCCCAGGTCGCGACCGGGGTCTGAGCACCGGCAGCCGGAATCCCGCCACTCCAACTGGCCATGGGCACAGTAAATTTTATGCAGTTGGGACTGGTGATCGCGACTGCGACAGTCCCATTGCAGCCCTGGCTCTGCTTGAGTACGTACACGTCTCCGGTATAGTTCACATTGGTGAGGAAGTTATTGGCTAGCCGGTCGCGAATGATCTGATTCACCGCCGTGACCTTGTCGTTCAGGACCAGCGAATTCCCGTTACCTTCAGCCAGAAAGAGATTGCCATTGGTGTGCACCCGGCCCTGAAAGTTGAAATTGGGACCGGCGAAGTAACTCAAGTCGCTGTCGGAAAAAACTCCAAATTGAAAGACCGGGATAAGCGCCACTTCAACGCCCCGCGTCATATTCACCGACGCTCCACCGGGACGGCTGGCAACTACCTTCAGCGTAAGCGGAATGATTTCCGCAGTAAGGCCGGCATTCGGCGACGGTGGATCGATCACACTGGTGTGCGAAGCCGGGTTGCCGAACGCATCCGGCGTCCACGTGATGCTCTCCTGATAATTCATGGACGAAATCATGGTGCTGTCCGGCGGATTGTTGGTGAGGGCGGTGATTTGCGCAGGGGTGGGGGACTGGGACTGCTGGTACAGCGCAGCCAGGTTCGCCGTCAGCAACTCCATACCGGATTCGGCACCGTAGTAGGCCTGGTTGGTTTCAAGATCATTACCGCCAACCTGGCCCGACCCCTGAACCATAAATAAAAGGCTTATCGCGATGCCGGACAACAGCGCCAGCACCAGCAAGCTGGCGACAAGCGTAAATCCCCGTGATCGGCCCTTAGTCCTGCACATAGTAATTAATCTCCTGACTCTTCTTCTCCTCGAAAGCGGTCTTTACTGATAGCGATCCTTGAAGGACAGACTGCGCGTGCTCACTGATGTTGCCAGCGCCGTGCTCCTCGACCTGTTTCCATAGGCATTGAGCGTCTGTGCCATGACTTGAATGTTCACTTTGTGGATCTGGCTGGGGGAGAAAGGAGCCAGCAATGGATTGGTCACGCCCGAACAGTTGGGACCATTGGTCCCGTCACACAGGTCGTAGGTGACGGTCAGGCCGATGATGTTGTCGGCCACCGGAGACGGAGGCTGTCCACTGACTTGGCGCATCAGGCGGGGCGGCTGTCCCGACGCGGCCGCGGGAACTTCAATGAAATAAGTGACCGCCCATATCCGTGTGCCAGTGGTTGCGCCGCCGCCAATGATGGACTTGATGTTTCCGGCGGCCGCTCCGGTCTGGTTCATCTTCAGCGGATCGCCGTTGGCGAATGAAATATCAGTACTGGCACCGTTGGGCGTGATGCCCGTAACTTCGCCCACTGCGCTGCCCGTATTGTTGGTGAACAAGATCAAATCTCCGACCTGAATTCCTGTGGGCGACTGGATGGCGGGAAAACCTGGCGGTGGAGCTGCCGGGGGCGTGAAAGTGACCTTATCTCCATTCGGGTTGGCAGCCGGGATCGCGGTGGTGTACTGGTTAAGCGGGAAAGAATAATCCGCGTAGATGATGGTGATCGCATCCGATCCTGCGCCTGTTGCCGTGACGTTGATCGGCCCGCCGGATTCCATTCCGTTGTTATCGCCGGGAATGATGCCGAACATGAAGTTTCCAGGGTAAGCATTGTTGGCCAGCCAGGCCCGGTTGGCATCCACCGCGAAGAGCGGGGCCACCGACCCGGCGCCGTTGGGCAGAGCCAAACCGCCCGAAGGCAGGCCCGAGCCGGCCATGCTTACGTCCTTGGCGATCAGGTTCAGCGTGGCACGAGCGCTCTGCTGCATTTCGGAGGACTGCGTCACCAGGATGGTCGCATCCATACCGCTCTTGAACAGCTGCGTCGTGGCCGCCAGAACGATCAGGCCGAGGGCCATGGCTACCATCAATTCCACCAGGCTGAAGCCGCGCGCGTTATGTTCAGTGGATCGCATATCTCTCCTCTTAACGATAGGAAGAAATCAGGGCCTGCACCTGGTACGACTTGAACCAGCCCTGTGGCACCGGATATCGCACGGTGACTGTAATCTGGCGAATATTCGGGTTGCCGGGCACGTTCGCGATCTGAATCTGGCGCGTAAAGTTGCCCAGGTTGACCAGCACATCCGCTGCCGTGTTCGTAATCACTCCGCTCGGGCCCGGCAAGCGGACCGGCACAGCCGGAACATCGTCCCCCGTGCCGTCCAAGCCGTCCGGTCCTGGGTCGGTCATCGGAGTAAATCCAGCCGTGAATATTCCAGTGCCGGCGCCAATGTTCTGGATGTTGGCAAATGTGATCTGGCTGGTCTGGCGGGCCGTGAATATGCTTTCCAGAGCTTCGGTCGCCTTCTGGCGGGCGATGCTGTCGAGCTGCACCGAGTTGGTGTTGCCGATGGCCATGGCAAACGTTGCCAGCACCGCCAGCAAACCAATCATCAGCACAACGATGGCAATGAGGGTTTCAAGCAATGCGAATCCCTGCTGCCTCTTCTCCGCCCGTGCCTGTCGTCGGTTGTAGGTCATCGTTGTCCTCACTGCTGAAACCATTTGGGAACGCCGGCGTTCTGGAGCAGGCGCCATCCCCGGATCCGCCCGGTCGCGCCATACAGAGTGACGGCCCGGGAACTGTACAGATCGCCGTTGCGCGCGAGGTACAGGATCCCGCTGTTCAAATTTCCGTTTACGTCATGCGCCGAACCATCGGGCATGAACATGACCTGGTTCTTGATCGCCCCCGCGACATTCTGATCAAAATCGAGGGCAACCGTGGCGTTGCCGAATCCATCCGGCACCGTTGCCACGCCGTTAGGCAGGCCCGCGATGGTCTGGAACTGGATGTCTTGCGGCAATGTGATGGCGGTGATCTGCGTGGCTGCGGAGAGCGCAGTGCCTGCATCCCAGCGGAAGGTCTGGATACTTTGCGCGGTAGGCGCGCCCAACGGGGTAAGAGCGCCAGCCCGGGGCCGCAATGCCGTAGCACACGATGTATTGCTTGCGTTCGGCGATGGCGCGCTGACGCGCCACGCGCAGCGGCATCATCGCACTCTCGAAGGCCTGATTGACCTTGGCGTCTCTCAGCGCCGGCTGCAGTGCCATGAAACCGATCCCGCCGATGATCATCATCACGCAGACCACGATCATCATTTCAAGCAGGCTGAAGCCGCGAGCTCCGCAATCCCGGCTCGAACTGCGATGCGAAATCTTCATTTTGTGATGACCCTTCATTGCTCGGCCCAGCCTCCATTTGCCGCCAACTCGGCGGAGCGTCCTAAAAAAACAGAACTTTTTCGTGGGAGAGAATGGGCGGAAGCGGGGGCTCCCGTGTAGGCATCATCGTAGGGTCAGTCTGTGCCCGCGTCAAAACACGAGAGTCACACACCCAACGGGCTTTGTCTTCACTTTGGTAAGTAACCAAGCGACCAGTTACCGACGTCCGCAGTGCAATGAAAGTCAGTTGTGGGAGTCTTCTTACTAAGGCAGTGCGCCGGCTGAGCGAGCGTAGCCGGTGACAATGCCGCTCGTTCCGGAAGGTGCGAAGTGCTCCAGAAACTCGGACTCAACGGGTAGGCGGCCATCGGGCACCGGCAGGGACAATTTCGCAGAATCGTCGATACGCACACCGGCGGATTCCATCAACTCTCTGACATCCATGCAATAAACGATACAGAGGCTCAGTATCTTGGCAATGTGGCGCGGCAACCGGCCCATGGCCTCGTAGTCGGAAAGCATACCTAAAGCAATTCCGTACTCGCGGTTTCCCAGGATTCGAGCGGTCGCGCGGGTGAGGTGGTGCGCTGCCCGGAAGGTCAAGCCCGCCCGTCGGCGCGAGATTCTGAGCAGATCCGAAAACCTCATTGGCTCTTCGGTTGGTGGCGGCGGGAAAGACGGTTCAAGATTCGTCGGTCCGGCCCGGGGTTGCAATTTCACTTGCCGCAGCGGATGAATTTCCGTATCCACCAGACCGAGGATCCGCGCCTCGGTCGGCACATGCAACGGCCAGCTTCCCCAGGGAGGGCGACTCGGCAGCAACACGATTTGCCGATCGTCGATCCATCTCACCTGAGTGCACGCCAGTCCGCTGGGTTGCTCGACCAGCCATAGCAGCCGGCTCATCGAAACAGGATCGAGGCCGCGAACCCGCTGGCTGTAGTACCGGTCGACACGTACGATGCTGCCGGGCGAAAGCCTGGGACGACCCGCGGCATCGCTGCTTCCGATCTTGACGAACCAATAGCGGCGCTGGCCACTCCACCCTTCCGGCCGAGGCCAGAGCTCTGAACGCCCGTCTCTTTCACATCCCAATAAAGGTTGGGGCAGGAACGGATCGAAGCAACTTTCCATCGGAGTCACCAGAGTCGTGCACTGCGGATGGAGCCGGATTTGCAGGCGGGGAATCTGGTGCAGATCGAAACCGAACATTCGCAGCCAGTCCACGAAGCGATATCCGGTACTCTCGCTCAAGGCTACGATCTGACAAACATGAGGCGTGACACCGCTTCTCAGCTGGTAGAGAAAACTTGCGGGAATAAAATATGGCGATCTGCTTCCGTAGCGGCGGCGAGTGGCGGCGGAAATTTGAGTGATGGTGTGGCCGTCGCGGCACAAAATACTTCTGAGGCTCTCGGCTCGAGCTCCCCAGTCACACGGCCGCTCAGCATTTTCGCCGGCTTCGATCCGGCGAAACGCGTACCCTGCGCGAGGTATCTCGAACCAACCAGGGACCGCTGCGGACGCGTTCATTCATCGATACTAGCCCGACTCCTTGCTCTGTCAGCAGAGGCAGGTGCTACCTCTTTTGGTGCACTGCTGCTGCCGCGCAGAAGACTTTTGTGCAACGTGGTGTGCTTGCGACTCGCCCCGCATTGCGAACCTTCGCACGTCAGAACTTCCCCACCCTTCGACAAAGCACTATTGGAATTCAGGCTATTTTCATGATGGAAATTTCTCTGCGAACCAGATGGTTGCCGTGACCATCGCGGCTGTTTAATGCGACGCCCGCGACATCACCACCAGCAGGGAAGCACCGATATTCAGGATGCCCAGCAGCGCACCCCACAAAGCCTGCGTGCCCAGAGGATCTACCGGCCGGCCCAGTACGCGCCACAGCCGGGACGAATCGAGGGCCGCCCACAGCGAGACCAGCGCCCAGGCCGCCCAGCATGCCACCGGCAACTGAAACAGGCGTAAGTGTGGCGAAGCTGACTCCGGGCTCACGGCGAAAAACAAGACCACACACGGAACCAAGAACAGCAGTGTCGCGACCGCCAGAATCGCGGTAACCGCCGCGCGGAGTAAGAGAGATGTGTCCTTGGGAAAAAACATGTCGGGGCGGACTGGTGACGCCAGCAATGAGGATACGTTTCTCTACGTTTCCGATTGAGAGTCGGCCATTCTCGTCGGTAAACCGACGAAACCATCTGCCCCGTATTGCCGCTTATCTCACCCGGCCCCTTGGCCAAGAGTCGGCGAAAAACGTGCAACCAAGGCAGGATCGTCATCATGCCGCCGCTTGGTACCGCTCCACTGCACCATGCGGGCTGTCGGTATACCGACGAACCCCGACGATGCAGCACGCGATTTTCGAACACTTCGAATTTCATCCCGGGAAAAAAATATGTTGGTTCCCCAGTGGGCGCTATCCCACGGAGGATTCTTCCGATGAAAAAGATGGTTCGCTTGATGGTGGTAACCCTGGTGCTTCTGAGCGCCGTATCGATCTCTTCCTTTGCCGACGGTGGGGCTCCGACCCCTATGTGCTCGCCCGGACATTGCGGTGGAAAGTAAGCTGTAAATAAGTTTCGGCGACGTAAGATCCGAATCACTTGTGGGCCGTCTGGATTGCGAGTAGCCTTCCACTGCGGCCCATGAACTTCTTCCGCCTGGCCACGTATGTCCTCTGGGTCATGCCCCTGGCGATACAGTGTGTAATCGCCGTGGTCATGCTGCGCCGTGGACTGGTTGGGCAATTCCCTTTCTTTTTCGTTTACACCGTTCTGCTGCCCGCACGGGATACCATCCTCTATTTTCTGCCGCGGCCGGGTAACCTTTACTCGACTGTGTTTTGGTGGGGCGATGCGGTTGCGATCCTTTTATCTCTCGGAATCGTCTTCGAGATCAGTTGGCATTTCGTAAGGCCTTACCCCTTCCTGAGACTCTTTCTGAAAATACTTTGGATCTCGGCCGTGGTGGTCGGGCTCGCAGCCTTGGCCATGCTCATCTGGACCAAAGGTCCGGCGGGGGCCGATGTGGCTCTCGAGTGGATTATCCTCACCGAACGCTCGGCGAGGTTCCTGCAGGTATCTCTGCTGATCGTGGCTATTGCGATGATGTCGCGCCTGGGGCTCAACTGGCGCAGCTATGCTCTCGGTATCGCTGCCGGTTTTGGCGTGTATGCGGCCCTGGACCTGGTTCTGCTTGAGCTTCGCGCCCATCTTCACGTCATCAGCGATTCGACCTTTGTGTTACTGAGGTCGGCAGCATATAATCTCGGCGTCCTGATCTGGGCCTTTTATTTCCTCGGCCCTCGGGGCGGTAACCCGATCGACCGTTTGCCGGGTACCGACGTGGCGAATTGGAACGAAACACTGACTGAGCATATTGAAAAATGGTATCGTCGATAACAATTCTGTTGGTCAGTGTCTTGTCGTTGTACCTGGTCTGGACGATCGTTCGCCCCGGCCTGCCCCAGATCAAGAGCCTCGAGGACTGGGAGGCAAAGAACCACGCCGTCGATCCCGAAATGTTCCGGATCCTAATCGATCCTGCCGAGGAGCGGTTTCTGCGCCAGTCACTGCCCCCGTATGAGTTCCGTCATTTCCAGAGAAAGCGCATGGCGTTGGCCCTGCGCTGGCTGGATCTGGTAGGAGAAAACGCAGCTATGTTGATGAAACTGGGGCAGCTAACGAAGACGGAATCAAGTCCAGAGCTGGCCCGGGAAGCTGCGGATTTGATCCATGGAGCACTCCGGCTTCGTGTAAACTTGATGCTGGCCGAGCCCTGCTTGTGGTTGAAGTGGATTTTCCCGGGCTGGACGTTGTCATTACCGGCGGTCGGAACATCGTACCGGGAATTGCTAACGTATCCCGGTCGGATGCGGCAACAACGACAGTGGAACCTGCCGCGATCAGTGATGGCAGGGTGAGGGCTGTTTGCAATGAAACCCACTGCCAGTCGGTTGCATTTCCGTGTTTTCCAGTGAACAGTTTAGCGATTGCGGGAGTCGGGAGAAGTTTTTTTCTTTTGACATTTGTAGGACATTTGAGCGGACCATGGAAGGGCCTCCCTTCATGGTCCGCAGACCCTCGGTTGACACGGGAAGATCAGGGCCACTCACATGGACTCGGGTAAATGGATTCGGGAGTTGCGCGAAGAGCGCTTCGTTAAGTCCAGCGATATCGAGCGCATCAGCCGATCGATTGCCGACGTCAAGGGCAATGCTGATTTCTATGTTTCGCACTCGACCCTGGCCGATATCGAAACCGGATCGGTGCCCAGCATTCACAAGCTTTTCAGCCTGGCGGCGTGCCTCAAAGTCTCCCTGGAGGAACTGCTCCTAGTTTTTGGAATTGACCTGAATGAGGTGAGGCAGTACGCCAGCCAGTCCGAAGCAGGTCTGCCTCGGCTTCAGACTGCGGAAGTTCGAGAGCCTGGTTTCCGCTTTCAACTCAACTTCGATGCCGCCTTCAACAGTCACGAGACCAGCCTGCTCAAACTGAATCCGCAGGAGTTGGCCACCCTTCCACCGGCACTGCGCAAACGCCTTGATCCCAGACGATACCGCTACGCCGTAGTGGGCCTTAAAGATGACACTATGGGCGAGCTGATTCCTCCCGGATCTTTGGTCGAAGTTGACGTCATGCAGAATGCGGTCCAGGTATTCGACTGGAAGACCATTCGTGAACGTCCGGTTTACCTGGTCTGGCACACCGATGGGCATAGCTGTTGTTGGTGCCAACTGGAAGGAAAAGAACTGACTCTGTTGCCGTATCCACTCTCTCGCCAATCTGTAAGGCGCTTCAAAGTGCCGCGAGAGGCTTCGGTGATCGGCCGCGTGATCAACGCCTGGCTTCCCTTCGAGCAACTTCCCAACAGCGGGGCGACTCACTAGGACTGCTGGTCTCCCGGCACCTGCTTGCTCACGACTTCGAGAGCGATGGCAACATTCAGGAAGTACAGCTCGGTGGATGTTGCGAGTGCGCTTACCGGAACCGTCGCGCGGTAAGCCTGCAATGACCTCCAGGTTTTCAGCACGGTGAGGACTTCGCCTCGGGTGTAGCGGATATATTCCTGCAACTGGATCACGTAATCCGACAGTCGTGTGGTTAACAGGCGGTGAAAGACTCGCTCATGGCAAGCCCGCAAGGCCCCATCCGCCGCCTGAATTCCCCTCTGATGTGACAGCTCGGGGTGTAGATACACTCCACTGTTACAATCCCGCAGCGACGCCAGGTAAATCATTCGAGTCAGGTCGTTGGGCAAGGTCCCTAGAACTGTTTCGCTGACATATTCAGCCAGACTGCCGTGTAGGGATGGATCGTTGAAGGTCAACGTGGACTGATCTAAAGGGGAGAGAATCTCAGGGGGCAGGATTTCAGTAGATGCTTTCGAGTCCAACCATTGCTGCTCAGGCGAAATAGCCATGCAATTTATCCGACGACAAAAGAAACAGTGACTTCTGGTTCGCGAGCCTGACCAGTCCTATCAGAAATCGAATGCTTGTCTGACCGGTAAGTGCCAGCGAGCCTGTTTATCCCGGCAATTGTACTCTGGTGGCTAAAGCTTTCAAGCTTAGATATAGTCGCCACCTCTTTTTTGCCAGCGTGACCGCCAGTCAGGAGGCCCGGTTACAAGTGGACGTGCGGACTCTGTCCTGGGTTCCTGCGATGCGGAGGAGGGCCTTTGATCACTTTCACTTCAAACTGCACCGGCAACTTTTTCGGCGGGTAGCAGGCGGCATTATCGCAAGCCTGATATCTCAGTTCTCCGCGAATCATGTATTTGGCGGTAATGACTTCCGCCAGGGGACGCACCTCCACCACGACCGGGAACTCTCCGGTATAGACGCTCAGCTTGTCCTCCGGGGCAAAAGCGAAGCTCATTTCGGACCCGGCGGGATAGGTGACTCGACCGATCACAATATCCGTCGGAGCGCTCACCTTGAGCACGGTGGGAATTAGAAATTCGGACTTGGGCCGGTTGGAATTCACATGAAAGCCCGGGCTCACGCGAAAGCGCAGATTTACCGGGTTCGACCTCCCGCGGGTCACGGTAATGACCGGCAAGGGCGCCATCGTGACCGACGGGCTCCTTCTGCCCGGAATATCCTGGCTGATAACGTGATCAGGAGCGGGTTGATTCGCAGAAAACCCGGCGGGACTCTCCTGTGCGGCTGCGAAAGCGGTCAGCAGAGCCAAACCGGGCACGAGCTTTCGCAGTACGAGCATCAGGAGATGTTAGAAGCGTTTGGAGCCGCCGGCTACGTTACTTTTGCGCTTGTACCGCCTGGCCCTCGGCCAGCGCCTTCTTGATACTATCCTCGATTTCGCCCCGGCCTTTCAGGCCAAACACCTTGTCTACGACCTTGCCATCGCGCCCGATGTAGAAAGTCGCGGGCAAAAACTGCACCCCGCCGTAGGCATTTCCAACTTCTTCCTTTCCCACGAGGATGGGATAGTTGACGCCCAGGTCGTGGGCGAACTCTCCAATCTCCTTGGGGCTGGCGTCATCCATGGCCACGCCGACGATCTGCAATCCCTGCGGTCCGTACTGCTTTTGCAACTCGGCAAACCAGGGCATCTCGATCTTGCAGGGTTGGCACCAGGTAGCCCAGAAGTTCAGCAGCACGCCCTTGCCGCGAAAATCGGACAGCCGCACGGTCTTGCCGTCCAGCGATTCCAGAGTGAAATCGGGCGCCGGCTGGCCATTCATGTTGGGACCGGCGTTGACGGTCTGTCCGTTCTTTCGCCGCGCCACCTGAAACCCGAACACAATCATGACGGTCACCACCATGGCGACCACGATAATGACCACTGGATCGCGTTTCACGACAGACTCCCTTTAGAGTGCGAATTTAGAACGCAATTAAAGCGCAAACCGATTCAGAAACGATAAATAGTTCGAGATGATGGTGAAGCGCCCAAACACCAGCAGCAGGCCGAGCACAATCAACAGACCCCCGCTACCCACCTCCAGCGCATGCATGTGCATGCGAAAGCGCTTGTAGAATTTCAGAAAACGTTCGATACCGAGCGATGTCAGAAGGAAGGGCACGGCCAGTCCCATCGAGTAAACCGCCAGCAGCAGGATCCCCTTGGCGACGGAGTCCTGGGTCGCGGCAAACCCCAGAATGACGGCCAGGATCGGGCCTACGCAAGGCGTCCAGCCAAAAGCAAAGGCAAAGCCGATCAGAAATGCTCCCCAGGGTGTGCTGCCGCCCTTCACGCTGTGGAGCCGTGCGTCGGTGTACAAAGCCTTGATCTTGAACAGGCCGGTCAGATGCAATCCAAACAGAATAATGACCACGCCGCCCACCTGCGCCAGCACCGACTTGTAACGCGCCACCAACTGCCCTACCTCGGTCGAGATCGCGCCCAGCGAAATGAATACCACGCTGAAACCCAGAATGAAGCCGATGGAATTCAGCATCACTCGGCCCAGAAGGCGGGATTCTTGGGTCTTCAGTTCCTCGACTCCGGCTCCCGAAATCAGCGAAATGTACCCTGGAACCAATGGCAGCACACAAGGCGAGAGGAACGAAACCAGCCCTGCCAGGAACGCCGCAATGGGAAGAGGAAGTGTAGACATCGGGATTATTGTACCTGCTGCAACAAGGGAGCCCTAATCAATACCGGGCGCCACAAGCCACGTGGGGACAGTCGCCCTCGGCTGTCCAGGCGAGCTTTGCTCGCCTCATGTTCTTGGCCTCAAACACGATTTTCACCTCTGCGGAGCTGCGCTTCGCGGGACAGCCGAGGGCGGCTGTCCCCACGTGGCCGTTGTTGATCTCCTTCAGATGAAGATGCTCCGGGAAGTTCAAAGTTACAGTTATTTGCTCTTAGCGGAAGGAGGAGGAGCAGGCGCCGGCTGAAGCTCTGCCGGCGGCGAAGCCACCGCCTTGCGGAGGAATCCCGGCGGGATGGCAGCAGTCAGCACGGTTCGATCGTCATGTTGCTGCACTTTGAGTCCATCGAAAAACGCTTTCACGTCGGGATCGCTGCCCGGCGTTGAAGCCGTCCCCTCCGCGGTGTGAAAGAGTTGCAGAAACGTCTCCAGCTGTTGGGTCAACCGCTGGGCTTCGTCTTTGCTGCCGGTGAAGGCCTCCGCCCGAAAGTGCACGCGCCCCAGATAACGCGCGGAAGCCACGACCGTGGCCGGCTTGGTAAACAGGAATGACAACGCATTGCGGCTGGGCAAGCTGTCGACCGGATCTACTCTGAAGACGGCCCAACCCAAGCTGGCCAGCGGAACATACTTATAGTACCGGCGCAGCAACGCCGGCCCACCAAAGGGCGAAGCCACTTTGCGCGACCGGTCTACGATGCCGCGAATTACCATGGGATCGTCGTGGTTCGACGCCGCCACCGTATCGAAACCGAGGACCGCCACCCGCAAGGTGCGACCCTCGAGCGGAATGTTGTAGATATCCACCGAGCGATAATTCTCCACTGACCCCGAGATCTTGCCCAGGTAAGCCCGCAACCGCTCGCCTTCGATCCTGCCCACAAACACTTCCGAAAATCGCGGGGGATCCGGAGCTGCGGGGTTGGCGTTCTTTCTGACCGCCGGATAATGGATGGCGAAGGCGGCCTGATCGAGGTCGCGCTCAAACTGAAACCCGGTCGCCTGGATGAACTGCTCGTATTCCGGCTCGTGGGGAACGTCGGGTATCTGGCCAGCGATATTGGCGCGGCGAATCCATTTGAGATTGACGTAAAAATAACCGTCCGCACCGGGAAGCAGGCGGGCAGGTTCAGGCGGGGCGTGCTGGCGCAGTACGACGGCCAGGGCGATGGCGGCGATAACCAGCACCACGCCAAACAGAATGGGGAGTCGACGTCGTATGCGCATGAAATGCGACCGTCGCGATACCAGCCGACGACGATCAGGGAGCAGTAATCATATATCAGGGCAAAATGATCTGCTTAACCCGGGAGGGTGCCCCGTCCAAGCTTCGCTTGGGCGGGGGTTCTGGAAATCAAATTCAAAAGCGGCGGCCAAGAGTGTCCGCCCCACACGGTCACTGGAGCTTGGCGTACTCGGCCTTGGCTTCTTTCAGGACGGGCACATCGGGGTCGGCATCTTTCCAGGCCGCAAAGAAGTCCTGGTAGGCCGCCTTCGCCTTGGCCTTATCGCCCTGCAGCGCGTAGGCCCGTCCCGATCCAAGTCGGGCCAGATTGTAGAGCGGGTTGGTTGGATCAATGCCGCGGCGATCGAGAATCTTCTGATACTCGGCGGCAGCTTTTGGGCCATCACCCAAACGCAGATAAGCTTGGCCGCGAACGTACATCGGCCAGTAACTCGCGCCCGATGGCGGCGAGCCCAGTTCATAAGGGGTGGCGGCTTCCAAAGAGGCAACAGCCTGGGCCGCCTGGTTGGTGTTGATCTGGTTTGTCGCCCGCGCTATCGGCAGCCAGACCGCATTCAGCAATGTATCGGTAGGGTAATCCCTGGCCAACTGTTCAACCAGCTTCTGAGATTGCCCGGCGTCCCCGGCGCGGGCCAGCCCGGATGCAGCGCCGAGGCGTGTATCCCGGTCATCGGAAAGGGCGAGCGCCTCGGCCGCCTTTTGTCGCGCGACCGCACCATTGCCAACTTCAGCTTCGCAAAATGCGTCCAACAGTTGCAGGGTCGCGTTCATCTCTTTCATGCCAGCCTTCTGCGCCAGACTTGCTCCCTGGGAATAGGATTGTCGGGCATTTTGTACCTTGCCCACGGCGCATTGGCTGTTTCCCTTAATCAGGAAAATGATCGGCTCGAACGAAGTTCCTTTGGCGGCGTCTACAGCGCTCTGCATTCCCGTCTCGTCGCCCCGCAGGAACGCCAACTCAAAGCGTTCGCCGGAACTGGTCGGCGTGCTGAGTTTCTGCGCAGTTGCCTGATCGAGAATCGCCCGGGCTTCATCAAAGCGGCCAAGGCGCTCATAAGCGTCGGTTACGTTTTGATAGGCGAAGAAATCCTTCGGGTCGAGCCGCAGGGCTTCACTGGCATTGGCCAGGGCTTTGTCGTGATGCCCCGTGGACAAGTACGCGAGCGTCAGGTTGTCCCATGGAATATTGTCGCGAGGGTAGGTCTGCTTCCACTGCTCATAGATGGCTATGCTCTTGTCTATTTCTCCCGTCGCTTCGCTGTAGTAGTGGGCCGAGATGTAAAACTTCTCCCGTTCACTCGCTCTATCCTTCAGATCAAAAGCCTTGGCCAGATTTTGCCTTTGCTGTTTGCTTTGCGACAGGTTGCCGTAGACCACCCCGAGCGTCGCGTAGGCCATGGCAAAATTAGGATCGAGCTCAACAGCGCGCTTCAAGTTTGGAACGGCGCCGTCGTCATTCAGCTTCTGATGCTCGGCCCGTCCCAGGGTGAAAGCTTGCAAGGCCTCCAATGAAGATGTCGTGGCCTGCTCCAAAGGGGTAGCAAACTTCTGCACCGAGCCGATGGACTCACCCAGTTTTTGCCGCAGGTCGGAGGACGCCTTGTCCAGCGACTTCAGCACCTGCTCCTTGCTGTCCGCCTCTGCCTGAGCGCGTCCCAGCGAATCGCCGGTTTGTGCGTTCACCGCGTTCAGGTCAACTACGTAGTGGCTACCCAGGCTGGAAATCGAGCCGGTCAGCATGGCCTTCACGCCTTCCCGCAAACAGATTTCCCGCGCCACATCGCTGGTCACCCGCTCATCGGGAGACCGGCCCATGAAACGCAGCGCCGCCTGAATCCGCGATTGCGGCAGTACATTCAAATACGGCGATTGCTCCAACTGCACGGCCAGCGCCTGCTTCAGGGTTCCGTCGAAGACGTTATCGCCGGTGGTGTTGACGAAGTCCGCCAGCAGAATGGAGTCCTTCTCCGTCAACGCCTGGGAACGCCGCGAGTAAAAGAAAAATCCGCCGGCGATCACGACCAGAAGCGCAGCGACGGGGACGGCAACCTTCCACCACTTCTTACTCCCTGGAGACTCCGCGACTGCCGCGGGCGCCGATATGTGGGCCGTCTGCACATTGCTGCCAGAAGCTGGCCGGGCCGCCGCCGAAGATCCCGATCCCGGAGACGCCACAACCGGAGACGAAGAAGCCGGATGCTCCTGCACCGCTGCGATGCTCCCGGAACTGGCGGCCGCTACCGCTCGTCCCGTATCTGTGTCCCGCTTCAGCCGCTGTAAATCGGCGCGCATGTCAGCGGCGTGCTGATAACGCAGATTACGGTCTTTCTCCAGCGACTTATTAATGATGCGCTCGAGTTCGGAGGGCAGATCTGGATTCAGCCGGATCGGAGGCGTGGGCAACTTTTCCAGAATCGCATTGAAGATCAGCGCTGAAGTGTCTCCGCGGAAAGGCAGCGTGCCGGTGGACATCTCATACAACACTGCGCCAAAAGAAAACAGATCGCTGCGCGCATCGAGTTCCTTGCCCTTGGCCTGCTCGGGAGACATGTAAGCCACCGTCCCCATGGTCGAGCCGGGACTGGTCAGGTGGTCTTCGCTCATGGCGGTTGCCTGAGAAAACCCCGCTGCCTCGACACTGCCGCTTACCGTCGTGACCTTGGCCAGTCCGAAGTCCAGGATTTTGGCATGCCCGCGCTCCGTGACGAAAAGGTTGGCGGGCTTGATGTCGCGATGGATGATGCCCTTGCCGTGCGCCGCGTCGAGCGCATCGGCGATCTCGATGGCCAGTGCCAGCAGCGTGTCCAGTTCCATGGGGCGCCCGGCGATCATGTGCTTCAAGGTCACGCCGTCCAGGAACTCCATGGCGATAAAGGCCTTGCCGTTCTCTTCGCCGATATCGTAAATGGTGCAGATGTTGGGATGGTTCAGCGCCGAAGCGGCCTGCGCCTCGCGCTGAAACCGCCCGAGCGCCTGGGCATTCTTGGCCACTTCATCGGGCAGAAACTTCAGTGCGACAAAGCGGTGCAGCCGCGTGTCTTCAGCTTTGTAAACCACACCCATTCCGCCCCCGCCCAGCTTGTCAACAATGCGGTAGTGCGAAATGGTTTGGCCGATCATGATCGTGACAACCCTGTGCCAACCCAAGGCTGGCCAAAGAGATGAGGCTGTCATGTTAGGTAAGGTGGGGAAGCAAGTCAACGCGAAGGGACACTGCATCCTCCAGACCGGGTAGATCCGTACTCCGAAGCTACAGCCTTGTGCCACAAAAATACCCCATTTACCTGATGGCTCGGTTACATACCAGCAATTAGCGTAACGACAAGACATGAAGGCAATTGGGCGACGCCATCGGGCGGCGTCGTTTCTTAAAATGGGGGAATTGAGAAGGGTAGTGCTCCGTTTCCCGCATTGTTCGGAGATCAACACTCACTTCTGAACTTAGGGGCCTTTCCTACACTTCGGGGGCCAATGAATTGCGAGGCAAGGCCAGTGCCAAATTTGCATACGATGGGGCAGAATCGATCTGGATCGCGTATTGTGCTCATCGATTTTCTTCGCGGCCTTTGCCTGGTGGTGATGACGGTCGACCACCTGCCGGAGACCCTCATTCAAAAGTTTACTTGGCAGGGCTTCGGTTTTTTCTCGGCCGCTGAATGCTTCGTATTTTTGTCGGGACTGGTTGCCGGCAGAGTTTATGGCCGGATGGCGATCACCCGCGGGTTCGCCGTATTGCGGCAGTGCGCACTAAGGCGCGCGGCAACCCTTTACCTGAGTAATGCGGTGTTGATGACCATGATGATCCTCGCCGCTATGGCAGGGCTGGTGACACTGGGGCGAGGGATTTACCCCAACTGGTCTCTGTGGAGCAAGTTCATGCTCCTCATTGCATCCCCAATCAACGCCGATATTCTACGAATGTATTGCATCTTCGTCCTGTTGCTCCCGGGTGTGATCTGGGCATTGATGACGGATCGGCTTTACTACCTGATGGCGCTAAGCGGAGGCTTGTGGCTGGCGGCATCGCAGGGATACGGGATGACCGCATTGCCAGAAGGCACCGGCTATTTCGATCTCATGTCCTGGCAGTTGTTGTTCGTTGCCGGGATATATTTCGGTTTTGCTCCGGTGCCAAACCTCATAAAGTTGGGCACACGGTCCTCTTGGACAACTGTCTGTCTTGCGGTGGTAGGAACGTTTTTCGTGGTTCGCCGCTGGCATTTCTTAACGGGGCAAGAGTGGTCTTCCTATTTTGAATGGCTGTTCCACTGGAAACGCACGCTGCCCCTCGGGGCCCTGCTTGATTTCGCGGCGTTCTCCGCCGTGGTCTATCGCTTCCGCCGCCCCCTCACCGTCGTCGCACAAACCTCGCCCGGTAAGGCTATCGCCTTCCTCGGCCAACATTCGCTGCAAGTATTTGTATGGAGCGTTGCGGCGACGATGTTGGCGAGTGGCGCCGAAAATCGATGGATCGAGCCATTTCCTGAGTACTATCCGCTGGCGGCGACAGGATTGATTCTTGCCAGTTGCTTCATACCCGCTTGGTTGCACGCTCAATGGCGAACTCGGTACCACGTAGCCGGGTCCCCTCCCCTACCCGGGCATGGCCGAGCGGGCACTCAAGCGCCCTACCAGTTCGTAATCGAACCATCCGGACGGAAGTAGGTCTGGGCGCGGGCCGTGACCGGTTCGGTGATCTCTGCGATCGGCGTCAGTTGTTTGAAGTCCAGTTCTACTCCCAGACCCGGGCGCTCATTGGGATAGAGCTTTCCGTTCTTGAAGTCCAGGCACACGGGCAGGTGCGGCAGCGTGCGTCCTTCGTAGTTGTACTCCATGAGCACCGGCCCCGGGAAAGTTCCCAGGCTGTTGACCAGCGCCGCTGTCGCGATCGGTCCGGTGAAATGCGGAGTGATGCCGACCATGTGAGTTTCGCAGATGGCGGCAATCTTCATCATCTCAGTAATGCCGCCGACATTCGGCAGGGTGGCGCGTACAAAATCAATGTCGTGATCTTCGACGAGTTTATTGAAGTCCCAACGGTTGCCCCACTCTTCACCCGCCGCCAGGGGAACATTCACTTTCTTGCGCAAGATAGGAATGTCCTGCAAGAAGGCTTCGGTGCGGACCGGGTCTTCGACGAAGAACGGAGCCAGGTCCTCGATCAGGTTGCAGCCGCGAATGGCATCGTCGAGGTCGAAGCGCTGGTGGAAATCAATAAGCCAGTCGCCGTCCTTGCCGACGCCTTCTCTCGCCTGCGTGCATTCGTCGCGTAGATGAGTCACTCGTTCCCGGGTGTTGTAAGTGGTGTTGGCGGGAAGGTCCATGGCGCCGAAGCGGAATGCGCGATACCCGGCTTCGATGGTGGCGTGGGCGCGCTCCTTGATGCTCATTCCCGGCGTGATGCCCGGAATGATGCCAGCGGTGTTGTAGCACTCACAATAGTTGCGAACCATGCCACCGAGTAACTCGTGTACGGGCAGACCCTGAACTTTTCCTTTGATGTCCCACAACGCGAGATCGAGCGCGCCGATGGCGTGGGTCTTCTCGCGGCCTGCCGGATAGAAGAAGGCCCGGTTCATGTCCTGCCAGAGAAGTTCGACATATTGCGGGTCACGGCCGATCAATCGGCCCGCGGGCTGCGCCAGCATGTCCTTCGATCCGCCTTCGCCGATGCCGGTAATTCCGGCGTCAGTCTCGATGGTGACCACCACATCGCTCTGATTGAACAGCGGATTGGGGTTGGGTGGCAGGTAGGCCCGCACCCGCGTCATCTTCATTTTCGGAAGAGCGGCGAAAGCAGGCAGAGGGCCAATTGCGCCAGCGATTGCGGCGGCGGCCAAAGACTTGATAAACGTGCGTCTCTTCATGGATTCCAATCCTGGCTGGCGTGGAAATTAGAAGGGCCATGTTAGGAGGGGCAAAGTGGCAAGTCAACGCGCTTTGCGAGGCCATCGCCTCCGGAACATATTCAGGAATTCTTGTCCGCACCGGCTTGGCTCGCATCTGCGGGCTTGCATTTGTGCGCATTGAACTGTTGCTGGATCACAGCCTGGGCTCGTGCCTGCTGTCCCGCCGGTTGATGCTCTGCCTGGAACTGCACCTGGCAGCTCTCGCAGATTCCGATCACCGGAACGTTCTTGACGCGTTTCACAATACGAAGGTTGCACTTAGGCATAGATACAGTCTCCCACAGTTTCCTAGGTAACTGCATTTGGTGAGTTATCCGACGGTATTTGGCAATGCCTGATCTGGTTGCGTAAGATCTTGGGTGCGATTCGGCGGAAAATCATGGCGCGAAGGATCGTCTGGAAACGTCCTCTGTTAGGTGGCTTAAGACCAACCTGCTCGGAAATGTGAGTGGAGCGGAAAATCCAGAAAGACATTGGTGAAAGAGTCATACAAAAGGGAATATCGTTTGGAAGCTATATGGCAATTTGGTCGGCACGAGTGCAGTAAATTCAAGAAGAAGAGCCGTCCAGATTAGTGGCACCGCTGAAATCACCTCCCCTTGCACGCAAAATGCCGTTATGGTAACTTTTAGAATTGTCCCGGACATCAGGAAGGGATCAGAGGGTGTCTTGTCCCCAAAAGGGAGAGCCCCGATCTAAGACCTGCTGGCGTAGCTCAGTTGGTAGAGCATCTGATTTGTAATCAGAGGGTCAGGGGTTCAAATCCCTTCGCCAGCTCCAGCATTGGTTCCGGAAGGCAGGATATTCGGCGCGGCGGCGGCTTGACAGAGTTTTCCAACAGCACTCCATAAGGAATTTTCCAAGTGTGGTGTTTGCGTGCGAGGGCATATTCGCGCGCGCTTTTCTGTTCTTCACTTTTCGATGGTTTCGAATCGAAGAGTCCGTCTGAACGATCTTCCGTAGCGTGGATGTCTGCGAGAAATGCCGGATAGGCAGGTAAGGCCGAACTGTTCTGCAGTTCTGCACAGGTGGGTGAGTGGTTAAAGCCAGCAGACTGTAAATCTGCCCCTCCTCGGAGGTACGAAGGTTCGAATCCTTCCCTGTGCACCAGAGACTTGAAATGAATCGTCTCTACATGGCGCTGGCCGCCTTCGTGGTTTTGGGGGCGCTGTCGTGGGCGACGTTGAGCGATCCAAGATTGCGCTTCGCCACACTCGCGGTTCTGGCCATGTTCGCGCTGAAGACCTGGTTGCGGCGCAACGATGTGATGCATCCGGACGTGATTGATCCGGAAGACGAGCGGCAGCGGTAGGCCGATGTAGCTCAGTTGGTAGAGCACTCCCTTGGTAAGGGAGAGGTCACCAGTTCAATCCTGGTCATCGGCTCCACGAGATTGGGTTGTGAAGTTTTGAGCGAATGGAAAAAGGCGGCCGGGCCGGGGATTTTAGGTGAGGCTGACGGCTAGCTGATGGCTGGGTTTCAAAAGCGGGAGTAACTCAGTGGTAGAGTCACAGCCTTCCAAGCTGTTGGTCGCGGGTTCGATTCCCGTCTCCCGCTCCAGAGTTTTCTGACACAGGTGCGTGATGGTGAGCTTTCAGCCAACTGTCATACCGGTTGAGAAGGAAAAAGAGTTCGAGGAACTGACGGGCGCGATCAATCGCGCGCTCGGTTCGGAAAGAGTCGAAAAGTTCCTTAAGCGGGTGCGCAGGAGCGGCGCTCGGATACGCGATCTGGAAGTGATACTGGCCAGGGGCGTATTTGAAAAGGTTGATGACACGCTGGCGAAACTGGGAGCGCAGAAGCTGTACCAGGCGTTGACGGTTTCGGACCAGGCGCAGATGCGGGAGTTCTACCTGTCGAAAGTAGAAGAAGTGGATTCCGCGCTGCGGACAAAGTTTCAGCAACTGTATCGCTATTACTGAAGGAAGGAAACCGCGAGCGAGATATGGCGAAAGAGAAATTTGAGCGGAATAAGCCGCACTGCAACGTAGGGACGATTGGTCACATTGACCATGGCAAGACCACGTTGACGGCGGCTATCACCAAGGTGTTGCAGAAGCACAACCCGAAGATCGTTTTCCGGTCGTTTGATTCGATCGATAACGCGCCGGAAGAGAAGGCCCGCGGTATCACGATCGCCACGGCGCACGTGGAGTATGAGACGGCGAACCGGCACTACGCCCACGTGGATTGCCCCGGCCACGCCGATTACATCAAGAACATGATCACGGGCGCGGCCCAGATGGATGGCGCGATTCTCGTAGTGGCCGCGACCGATGGTCCGATGCCGCAGACGCGGGAACACGTGCTGCTGGCGCGGCAGGTTGGTGTGCCTTATATCGTGGTCGCGCTCAACAAGTGCGATGCGGTGGATGATCCCGAACTGCTCGACCTGGTCGAACTCGAAGTGCGCGAGTTGCTGAAGAGCTACCAGTTCCCGGGCGACGATGTGCCGGTGATCCGGCTGTCGGCGCTGGGCGCGCTGAACGGGGAAGCCAAGTGGGAGAAGCAGATTGACGAGCTGATGGCGGCGGTGGACAAGAGCGTGCCGCAACCGGCGCGCGAACTGGACAAGCCCTTCCTGATGCCGATTGAAGATATCTTTTCGATCTCGGGCCGGGGCACGGTGGTGACCGGACGAATCGAGCGCGGCAAGGTGAAAGTTGGCGAGGAAGTAGAAATCGTCGGCTTCCGCGAGACCCGCAAGACGGTGGTGACCGGCGTCGAAATGTTCAAGAAGCAGTTGGACGAAGGCTTGGCGGGCGACAATGCCGGCCTCTTGCTGCGTGGCATTGCGAAAGAAGATGTGGAGCGCGGCATGGTGCTGGCCAAGGGCGGATCCATTACTCCGCACACCAAATTCAAAGCCGAAGTCTACATTCTGACCAAGGAAGAAGGCGGGAGACACACGCCGTTCTTCAAAGGCTACCGACCGCAGTTTTATCTGCGGACGACGGATGTGACCGGAGTAGCAGAGTTGCCGGCGGCGACCGAAATGGTGATGCCGGGCGACAACGTGCAGCTGGTGATTGAGCTGATCACGCCAGTGGCGATGGAAAAGGGCTTGCGCTTCGCCATCCGCGAAGGCGGGCACACGGTAGGCGCCGGGACGATCAGCGAGATTATTCAGTAGCGCAGTTGAGTTGAAACCGATCTGAGGAATTGAAAAACCGGTAATCAGTTTCTGGTTCTCAGTTCTCAGATGGATTGAGCTAGAAGCTAATGGCTAGAAGCTAGGAGCTGTGTTATGCCCCGAGAGATCATTACCTTGCAGTGCGGCGATTGCAAAGAGCGGAATTATTCGACCACCAAGAATCGGAAGACGATGACGGAGCGCCTGGAGCTGAAGAAGTTCTGCCGCATCTGCCGCAAGCATACGCCGCATAAGGAAGTGAAATAATTGCGTAATTGGGAAATTGGAAATTGTGTAATTGTGTAATTGAAAAAGCGCGACTTGGCCTTCAATTACCAAATTACGCAATTCGCCAATTTCGCAATGAATTCAGGGGCGTAAGCTCAACGGTTAAACTGTCGGTCTCCAAAACCGAACTTGGGGGTTCGAATCCCTCCGCCCCTGCCAGAGTTTTGAGGGAAGATAAGGTCAGGCCGTGATGGGAGTCGAGACGAAGAAGATGGGAAACATGATCGCAGCAGCCGGTGGTAGTTTCGGCGACCGCATCAAGTCCTGGCCGGAGCGGGTCAAGACCTTCTACAACGACGTGCGCACCGAAATGAAGAAGGTCACCGCGCCTTCGTTCAAGGAAGTGCGGGCCACGACGGCAGTGGTAATTATCACGGTTTTCCTGTTTGCGGCGTATTTCTGGGCGGTGGACCTGGTGATCGGGCACGGGATTGACTCGGTGTTCCGCTATTTCGGGCATCACTGAGTTTAGGAAGGAACCGAAGTGCTGGAAACGACGAGTACAGAGACATCTATGCAGGACGAAGAAAAAGACGAGGCCGGACCGAGCGGAGAAAATGTTTCGCCGCAGGCTGCCGGCGCCCTCGAACCTCCCCGCAATCCCAACATGAAGTGGTACATCATCCACTCCTATTCGGGGTTTGAGCGCAAGGTGAAGGAATCGCTGGAGTCACGGGTCCAGGCCTTCGGGCTGCAGGAGAAGATCGGCAAGGTGCTGATCCCGACCGAAGCGGTCACGGAAGTCCGCAACGGCAAGAAGTACACCGTCGAGCGCATGTTCTATCCCGGGTACGTACTGGTCGAGATGGACATGGATGACCACGTCTGGCACGTGGTGAAATCCACGCCGCGGGTCACTGGATTTGTGGGTACCGGGCAACAGCCTACCCCGCTCTCCGAGGAAGAAGTCCAGCACATCGTCTATCGGGTGGGCGAGGCCAAGGACAAGCCCAAGCTCAAGGTCAAGTTCGAAAAGGGTGAGACTGTGCGAGTCACCGAAGGCCCGTTCGCCAGCTTTGCCGGGGTTGTGGACGACGTCAACGAAGACCGCGAGACCCTGAAGGTGATGGTCACGATCTTCGGGCGGTCGACGCCGGTGGAATTGGAATTTAATCAGGTGGAGAAGGTAGCTTAGGAAACAGTTTTCGGCTTCTGGTTTCTAGTTTCTGGAAAGAGTGAAAAGAGATCATGGCTAAGAAGGCGACAGGTTCAGTAAAGCTTCAGATCGCGGCGGGCAAAGCTACGCCAGCGCCCCCGGTAGGACCGGCTCTGGGGCAAGCGCAGATCAATATCATGGAGTTCTGTAAGCAGTTTAACGCCCGCACCGGAGCCAAGGAACTGGAAGGGCTGATCATCCCGGTGGTAGTAACGGTCTACAGCGATCGTTCGTTTACCTTTATCACCAAGACGCCACCGGCATCGATTCTGCTCAAACGCGCGGCGGGAATCGCCAAGGGATCGGGTGCACCCAACAAAGACAAAGTTGGAAAAGTCACGGCCAAGCAGGTAGAAGACATCGCGCGGCAGAAAATGCCGGACTTGAATGCGGCCTCGGTGGAATCGGCGATGAAGAGCGTGCGGGGAACAGCGCGCTCGATGGGCATCGAAGTAGTGGGTTAGGGTTTCAGGTGGAGGACGGGCGAGACGCCCGTCCTCCATCAATGTAGTCGGTCGAAAACACTACGGTCCATCGGAAGAGCGGTGGACGGTGGGAGACAGGAAGAACAAATGAGAAAAGCAGGAAAGAACATCACTAAGGCGCGTGCGGCTGTAGAAGCGCGCCCTTACCAGTTGAAAGACGCTGTGCCGCTGCTGCAGAAGGTCAAATACTCCAAATTTGACGAGACTGTAGAAATCACCATGCGGCTGGGAGTGGACCCCAAGCATGCCGACCAGATGGTGCGCGGCACGGTCGTTCTGCCCCACGGTCTGGGAAAATCCAAGAAAGTGCTGGTGATCGCCAGCGGCGACAAGATCAAAGAGGCGGAACAGGCTGGCGCGGACTACGCCGGCGGCGAAGAGATGGTCGAGAAGATCAACAAGGAGAACTGGACCGACTTCGATGCTCTGATCGCCACTCCCGATGTGATGAAGTCGGTGGGACGGCTGGGCAAGGTTCTTGGACCCAAGGGCCTGATGCCCAATCCAAAGACCGGCACTGTGACCTTTGACGTCGCCAAAGCGGTGCAGGAAGTCAAAGCCGGCAAAGTCGAGTTTCGTACCGACAAGACGGCTTTGGTGCATGTGCCGGTAGGCAAGATTTCGTTTACGCCCGACAAGCTTGTCGAGAACGCGACCGTCGTGATCAGCAGTGTGATCAAGGCGAAGCCGACTGTGGCCAAGGGCAAGTACATCAAGGGCTGCTACCTGAGTTCGACCATGGGGCCGGGGATTTCGATTGATACGGCTCAGGTGGAAGCGGCGGCGAAGGCTTAATTAGGGAAGCGCGCCGAACGCGCGATTTATGCGCCTTCGGCGCATCGCGCGGCGCGCCTGGATCCTTCGGCGACGATAAAGCTGTCGCCTCAGGATGACAAAACATAAAGACATTCAAGAGGGATTGAACCATGGCGGTTAGCAGAGCGAAGAAAGTTGAGCAGGTGGAGAAGCTGGGAGCGGAGTTGAAGAACGTCTCCAGCCTGATTATCGCTACTTACAGCAAGCTTACGGTGGCGCAGGATTACGAATTGCGCAAGACCTTGCGCAGCTCCGGAGCCAAGTACCGGGTGGTGAAGAACACGTTGGCCAGGCTCGCGGCCAAGGGCACTGCGGCGGAGGGTGCGCTGAACGACCTGTCGGGCGTGACTTCGCTGGCTTACACCTCGGGCGATCCCGTGGCCCTGGCTAAAGCGATCTCGAAGTACGCCAAGGACAATCCGGAATTCACCTTCAAAGCGGGCGTGGTGGAAGGCCGCGTGATCTCGATCAAGGAGATCCAGGCGCTGGCCACCATGCCGTCGAAAGAAGAGATTTACTCCAAGCTGCTGTTCCTGATCAGCGCCCCGGCGCAGCGTCTGGTTACGGTGATGAATGCCGTCGGCAAGGACCTGGCGGTCGTAATTGGCCAGGGCGTGGAGAAGAAAAAGTTCAAAGAAGCGTAGGCCTGTGTGACGCGGGCGCCCTCGCCCGCGACCGGCGGTTCGGGAGGCACGATTTCTGGTGGCACACGAGAACGCGGGCGAGGGCGCCCGCGCCACACGAATCCGGAAGGTATCAATAGCGGGGGTTGCGCGGTTCCTGACTGCCGTGTTGTCTGGCACGGCGTTAAAGGCTGAGCGCACTGGAAACCTGGCTTGCGATTGACGGAATAGATAGACCGAAAATTCGAGGAGACTAGACAAATGGCGGATCTGCAGCAGTTGGAAGAACAAATCGTGGGCCTGTCGCTGTTGGACGCGGCGGCTTTGGTCAAGCGCTTGGAAGAGAAGCTCGGCGTGTCGGCAGCGGCAGCAGCCCCGGTGATGGTGGCCGGTGGCGGAGCTGCGGCAGGTGCGGCGCCGGCCGAGGAAAAGACCGAGTTTGCCGTGGTTCTGACCGCAGTTGGGGCCAATAAGATCAATGTTATCAAGGCCGTCCGCGAAGTGACCAGCCTGGGCCTGAAAGAAGCCAAGGACCTGGTGGATGGCGCTCCCAAGACCATCAAAGAGGGCGTCAACAAGGAAGAGGCGGAGACCATCAAGAAGAAGTTCGCGGATGCCGGCGCTACCGTTGAAGTGAAGTAACAGCAGCTAGGCCGGTGATGCTGCAGGGAACAGCAGGTCCTTCGACTGCGTGGCTAATTCGCTTTGCGAAGCAGCCAATCCGCTCAGGATGGCAAACGGAGCGGGGGTCGGAATGACTGCGGCGGCTGTCCCGGAATGGGTCCTGCGGCAACAATTTTGACTGGTGAACCCTGGGAAGCGGTGGTAGCATCTATATATCGTCTGCTTCCCACTTCACGGTTAGGCGACTCTCCACTCCAACGATCCGGGGAAGCGGAGCTGAGTCGCACACGAGTTGGCAAACTGTTCCGCGTTGAGCGGAACGGAAACAGGCCTGAGAACTGGCGCGGAAAGAAAAAATTCAACTGACGTTAAGCGCTGCAACTGGCGCCCGCGGGGAACTATGCCCCCGAGGGCGTATTCGTGTCTGCAGTGAGCGAGCTCGGTGACCGTACATAAGCGGGTCGAGTAACTGCTGACCTGCCCCGACGGGACTCCGTCCCGTCGCCACGCAATGTGCCTCGCAGCCCACGGCTGCGCTTGAGAGTTTGGGAGCCTCTGAATGTCGAAGAATAATGCCTACCGTACACGATTTGATTTTTCAAAAATTCCAGCCACCATCCAGATTCCGAACCTGATCGAGGTTCAGAAGCGTTCCTACGAACGATTCCTGCAAATGGACCGGTTGCCCAGCGAGCGCGACGACGCCGGCCTGCAGGCCGTGTTTCAGTCGGTGTTTCCGATCAGCGATTTCCGCAACGTGTCGCAGTTGGAGTTCGTGGACTTCGCTATTGGCAACTGGGAGTGCAAGTGCGGACACCTCAAGGGACTGCATCACCTCCGCACCACTTGCAAGAACTGCGGCTCGACCGTCATCACCGATCCGTTTCATCCCGGCGACGTGCTGTGCACCAAGTGCGGCACCTACAACGCGAACACTCCCGACTTCTGCAACAAGTGCGGCGACCCGGTCGGACTGCAACTGAAGTATGACGTGAGCGAGTGCGAAGAGCGTGGCATGACGTACTCCGCGCCGCTCAAGGTCACGATGCGGCTCACCATATTCGAAAAGGATGCCGAGACCGGCAACCGCTCCATCCGCGACATCAAGGAACAGGAAGTGTTCTTCGGCGACGTGCCCTTGATGACCGACAACGGAACGTTCATCGTGAACGGCACCGAGCGCGTGATTGTCAGCCAGTTGCACCGGTCGCCCGGCGTGTTCTTCGAAACTGCCAACAACCGCACTTACTTCCTGGGCAAGATCATCCCTTACCGCGGATCGTGGGTGGAATTCGAATACGACCAGAAAAACGTTCTGTATGTCCGTATTGACCGCAAGCGCAAGTTCCTGGGCACAATTTTCCTGCGCGCCTTGGGCCTGCGTTCCGGTGAAGACATTTTGCGGACGTTCTACACCGTCGACCGGCTGGTCATCCGCGACCACAAGCTTTACTGGACGCTTGATCCGACCAGCGAGAAGCCGACCAACCTGCTGGGCATGAAGCTGGCCCACAGCATCAAGTCGAAGTCAGGCGAGGAGATCGCGCACTCGGGACGGAAGATCAATGCAGTCACGCTGAAGGAAATTCAGAAGGCCAAGATCAGCGAGATCGAGATTGACGTTTCGGACCTCGAAGGCGCCTGGGTGGCGAGCGATGTGGTTGACACGACCACTGGCGAAGTTCTGCTCGAAGCTAACTCCGAGTTGACCGCCGACAAGGTTGCGAAGATTCTTGAGTCCGGCGTGGTCGAACTCAACCTCTTCTTCCCCGAGCGCGACGACGTAGGAACTGTCATCTGCCAGACCTTAAAGCGCGATGCGGTGAAGACGCCGCAAGAGGCGCTGATCGAAATCTACCGCAAGCTGCGGCCGGGCGATCCGCCGACGCTGGACACGGCCACTGCCTTGTTCCACGGCATGTTCTTCGATCCCCGTAAGTACGACTTCTCGCGGGTAGGCCGGCTGAAGTTCAACATCAAGCTGTTTGAGAACCAGGACGCCAGCAAGCTGGATAACCGGACGCTCGAGCCGGAAGATTTCTACGGCACGATCCGCTACCTGCTGAAGCTGCGCAAGAACATCGGCACCGTGGACGACATCGATCACCTGGGCAACCGCCGGGTGCGCGCTGTCGGCGAATTGCTGGAAAACCAGTTCCGCATCGGACTCGTCCGCATGGAACGGGCGATCAAAGAAAAAATGTCCGTGTACCAGGAAATGTCGACGGCTATGCCGCACGACCTGGTCAACGCCAAGCCGGTGATGGCTGCCATCCGCGAATTTTTTGGATCGTCGCAGCTGTCGCAGTTCATGGACCAGACCAACCCGCTGTCGGAGATCACCCACAAACGGCGTCTCTCCGCTCTTGGGCCGGGTGGTCTGTCACGGGAACGCGCGGGGTTCGAAGTTCGCGACGTGCACCCGACGCACTACGGACGTATCTGCCCGATTGAGACGCCGGAAGGTCCGAACATCGGTCTGATTTCGTCGTTGAGCTGCTACGCCCGCATCAACGACTACGGCTTTATCGAGTCGCCCTACCGCCGGGTCAAGGGCGGACGCGTGCTCGACTACGTCAGCATCGTCAATGCCGGCGACAGCGATCACAAAGTCGGCGACCACATGGAGAAGCATGAAGCCGAAAAGCTGAATGCTGAGCTGAAAGAAAAGAAGAAGCGGGCGGCTGAACTCGAACCGTTCTCCTTCTATCTTTCGGCATGGGAAGAAGACCGCCACACCATCGCCCAGGCGAACGTCGAACTGGATGACAAGGGCAAGATCGTGGGCGACCTGGTCAATGCCCGCAAGGCCGGCAACTTTGTGCTGGTGAGCCGCGACGAAGTTGACTACATCGACGTGAGTCCGAAGCAGCTGGTTTCGGTGGCAGCCTCGCTCGTTCCGTTCCTGGAGCACGACGACGCCAACCGCGCACTGATGGGCGCCAACATGCAACGCCAGTCAGTTCCTCTGCTGCGCGCGGAAGCGCCAATCGTCGGCACCGGGATGGAAGGCGTCACCGCCCGCGATTCCGGAGCTGTGATTCTGGCCAAGCGCAACGGCATCATTGATTCGGTGGACTCGGAGCGCATTATCGTGCGCGTCGAGGGCGAACATCATCCTGGACAGCTTTCGCGCGAGGTGGGCAGCGACATTTATCAGCTCACCAAGTTCAAGCGGTCCAACCAGAACACTTGCATCAACCAGAAGCCGATTGTGCAGAAGAACCAGCGCGTCACCAAAGGACAGGTGATTGCCGACGGTCCCTGCACCGATCATGGCGAGTTGGCGCTGGGACGGAACGTCCTCGTCGCCTTCATGCCGTGGCGCGGCTACAACTTCGAAGACGCGATTCTGGTCTCCGAGAAGCTGGTGAAAGAGGATTACTACACCTCGGTGCACATCGAGGAGTACGAGATCGAAGCCCGCGACACCAAGCTTGGTCCAGAAGAAGTTACGCGCGACATTCCCAACGTCAGCGAATCGATGTTGCGTAATCTGGATGAAGCCGGCGTCATTCGCATCGGGGCTTCCATCAAGCAGGGGGACATTCTGGTGGGCAAAGTCACGCCCAAGGGCGAGACCCAGCTAACGCCGGAAGAAAAACTGCTGCGCGCTATTTTCGGTGAAAAGGCCGGCGACGTGCGCGATGCTTCACTCTACTGTCCGCCGGGAATTGAAGGCGTGATCGTGGATGTGAAGATTTTCTCCCGCAAGGGCCAAGAGAAGGACGAGCGCGCGAAGTTTATCGAAGGCACGCAGATTGCGAAGTTCGAAAAGAACCTTTCGGATGAAATCCGGATTCTTACCGACGAGCGCCTTAAGCGTCTGGAAAACATCCTGGGCGGCAAGGAAGTTCAGGCCGATCTGCACGACGAGCGCACCAACAAGCGCCTGCTGACCAAGGACACCGTTCTTGATCGCGACACGATTGAGCGCATTTCTACCCGCAACCTGAAACGCATCAAGTATGCGGACAAGGATCCGCGGGTGAATGAGCAGATTGACGAGATCGAGGAGATGACCTCGCGTCAGATTGACGTGCTGAAGAAAATCGTCAACGAGAAGAAAGACAAGTTGACCAAGGGCGACGAGCTGCCACCGGGGGTGATCAAGCTGGTGAAGGTTTACATCGCCATGAAGCGCAAGCTGAGCGTGGGCGACAAGATGGCTGGCCGTCACGGTAACAAAGGCGTGATTGCCCGCATCCTGCCCGACGAGGACATGCCTTACCTCGAAGACGGCACGCCGATGGAGATCGTGCTCAATCCTCTGGGCGTTCCTTCCCGTATGAACGTGGGGCAGATTCTTGAAACCCACCTGGGATGGGCCGGACACGAGCTGGGCACGAAGATCTCGGCAATGCTGGCTGAGAACACGAAAGAAGAAGCGATCCGGCGCGAACTGAAAGCGCTGTTCAAGGACACGACCCTGGCGGATACCATTGCCGACCTCAGCGATGAGGAGTTGATGGCGGTGGCTCCGACGCTGACCAAGGGCGTGTACATGGGATCGCCGGTGTTCGACGGATCACGCGAAGGCGAGATCAAGGCACTGCTCAAGCAATCGGGTTTGCCGGAGTCGGGCAAGACCTACTTGTACGACGGCATGACCGGCGACAAGTTCGAACAGCCGGTCACCGTCGGCTACATCTACATGCTGAAACTCTCGCACCTGGTGGATGACAAGATCCACGCCCGTTCCATCGGGCCGTACTCGCTGATCACCCAGCAGCCGCTGGGCGGAAAAGCGCAGTTCGGCGGTCAGCGCTTTGGAGAAATGGAAGTGTGGGCTCTCGAAGCGTACGGCGCGGCATTCATCCTGCAGGAGCTTCTCACCGCGAAGTCCGACGACGTTTATGGCCGCACCAAGATTTACGAGGCCATCGTCAAGGGCGAAGCGGCCATGGAGCCGGGTGTGCCGGAATCGTTCAACGTGCTGATCCGCGAGTTGCAGTCGCTGTGTCTGGATGTGGAGCTGATCAAGGCCGGAGAGAAGAAGCCGGTTTTGAGCGCGGCGGCGGATTAGTAGAACCGTCGTTGGTCGTTGGCCTTTGGTCGTTGGCCAACAACGGCGTGCAGGTTTTGAGAAATAGAGGCCGGCGGTCGGGCTCTTGGACCGCCGAACCTTAGAGGTTTTCGCTGGTTTGGCCAACGACCAATGGCCAACGACCAACGACCGATTTCAAGAGCCGCCAGCGGTCGCGTGAGTGCCGCAGGAAGCGGAGGACCACCTTGTATCGTTCTAGCCCCTTTGACATGGCAAACCCCATCGCTGACTTCGACGCTATTCGCATCAGCCTGGCCTCTCCGGAAAAAATCCGGAGCTGGTCGCATGGCGAGGTGACCAAGCCCGAAACCATCAACTACCGGACTTTCAAGCCGGAGCGTGATGGACTGTTTTGCGCGCGCATTTTCGGTCCGGTAACGGATTGGGAGTGTCTGTGCGGCAAGTACAAGCGGATGAAGCATCGCGGAGTGATCTGCGACAAGTGCGGCGTGGAAGTGACGCTCTCGAAAGTACGGCGTGAGCGCCTGGGCCACATCGAGCTGGCTTCTCCCTGTTCGCACGTGTGGTTCTTCAAGGGACTGCCCAGCCGCATCGGGCACCTGCTCGACATCTCGCTGCGCGATCTGGAATCGGTCCTGTATTTCGAGGCTTACGTGGTGGTCGAGCCTGGAGATGCGCCGGTAAAAGATCACGAAGTCATCAAGGACGAAGCCAAATACCGCGAACTGGACCAGCAGTACCGTCCCGCGGGCTTCAAGGCCATGATGGGCGCCGAGGCCATCAAGGAACTCTTGAAACGCGTCGAAGTGGAAAGCCTGTCCGGCGAACTGCGCGAGAAGATGAAGCATGAGAGCTCGCTGCAGAAGCGGCTCAAGTATGCCAAGCGCCTGAAAGTTGTCGAAGCCTTCCGCAAGAGCGGCAACAAGCCGAACTGGATGATTCTGGATGTCATCCCGGTTATTCCGCCGGAGCTGCGTCCCCTGGTTCCACTGGACGGCGGCCGCTTTGCCACCTCCGATCTGAACGATCTGTATCGCCGCGTCATCAACCGCAACAACCGGTTGAAGAAGCTGATGGACCTGCACGCTCCTGAAGTCATCGTGCGCAACGAAAAGCGCATGCTGCAGGAAGCTGTCGACGCCCTCTTCGACAACGGACGCCGTGGCCGCGTGCTGCGTGGCGCCAACAACCGTCCGCTGAAGTCTTTGTCCGACACGCTCAAAGGCAAGCAGGGACGCTTCCGCCAGAACCTGCTCGGCAAGCGCGTCGACTACTCCGGCCGTTCCGTCATCGTGGTCGGCCCAGAACTCAAGCTGCACCAGTGCGGTCTGCCGAAAAAGATGGCGCTGGAATTGTTCAAGCCGTTTATCTATCACCGGCTGGAACAGACCGGACACTGCACCACCATCAAGCAGGCGAAAGAGATGGTGGAGCAGCAGGAACCGATCGTCTGGGACATCCTGGAAGAGGTCATTAAAGACCATCCGGTGATGCTCAACCGCGCTCCTACCCTTCACCGCCTCGGCATTCAGGCTTTCGAGCCGGTGCTGGTGGAAGGTAAAGCAATCAAGATCCACCCGCTGGTTTGCACGGCGTTCAACGCCGACTTCGACGGCGACCAGATGGCGGTCCACATTCCGCTGTCTCCGGAAGCCCAGGTTGAAGCCAGTGTGCTGATGCTGTCATCGCACAACATCCTGTCTCCCGCCTCGGGCCAGCCGATTACGGTGCCGACGCAGGACATGGTGTTGGGCCTCTATTACCTGACCAAGGGCAAGCCGGGCGCCAAGGGCGAAGGCCGCGCTTTTGCCAACATCGAAGAAGTGCTGCTGGCTCTCGAAGCCGGAGCGGTCGAAACGCTCAGTCCGATTCGTCTGCGCTACACCGGTGAAGTCATCGACCTGATGACCGCCTACGACGATCAGGAAATCATCCACACCGAGCCAGTCAATTCGGACCGTGGCTTCCTGAATACGACTGTCGGACGCGCCATCCTGAACGATCACCTTCCTGAAGGCATGCCGTTCATCAACGGCTTGCTGAAGAAGAAGGGTATCGGACAGCTCGTCACGTACTGCTACCTGCGCTTTGGGCTGGAAGTGACCGTCAAGATGCTGGACGAGGTGAAAGACCTCGGCTTCCGCTATGCCACCAAGGCTGGCTTGTCCATCGGCATTGACGACATGGTCATCCCGGACAACAAGAAGACCCTGGTGAAAGACGCCGAGAAGCTGGGCGTGGCCGTGCAGCAGCAGTACCTGGACGGAGCCATCACCAACGGCGAACGCTACAACAAAGTCATCGAAATCTGGTCGGCGATTACGGAAAAGGTCGCAGACGAGATGTTCGGACAGATGCAGCAGCGCGATAAAGAAGGCGCGCTGAATCCGATTTACGTCATGGCCGACTCCGGCGCTCGCGGATCGAAACAGCAGATTCGCCAGCTTTCCGGCATGCGCGGACTGATGGCCAAGCCGTCGGGCGAAATTATCGAGACCCCGATCACGGCCAACTTCCGTGAAGGGCTCACCGTGCTCGAGTACTTCATCTCGACTCACGGCGCCCGCAAGGGTCTGGCCGATACCGCGCTGAAGACGGCCGATTCAGGCTACCTCACGCGGCGTCTGGTTGACGTCGCGCAGGACGTAATCATCAGCGAATACGATTGCGGCACCGTGGATGGAATCTACGTGGCAGGAATCGTCGAAGCCGGCGAGATCATCGAGCCCTTGCGCGACCGCATTGTGGGTCGCGTGTCGCTCGAGAAGATCAAGGATTACGACGGCGGCGTGATCGTTGACATCAACAACGAGATCACCGAAGACCTGGCCAGCGCGATTCAGGCGGCCGGTATCGAACGGGTGAAAATCCGCTCGGTGCTGACTTGCGAATCGAAACGCGGCGTCTGTGTGATGTGCTACGGACGCAACTTGGCGTCGGGCCGGCTGGTCGAACTGGGCGAGGCCACGGGAGTCATCGCGGCGCAGTCCATCGGCGAACCTGGAACCCAGCTCACGATGCGTACCTTCCACATCGGTGGTACGGCGTCGCGAGTGTCTGAGCAATCGCGGCTTGATGCCAAGAGCAACGGCATCGTGCGCTTTATCGGATTGCAGACGGTCAAAGCCAAGTCGGGCGATCTGGTGGTGATGAACCGCCAGGGCTCGATTGCGGTGGTTGACGACAAGGGCCGCGAACGCGAGCGCTATGCGGTCGTGTACGGCGCCAAGTTGAAGGTCAACGAAGGCGATCAGGTCACACTCGGACAAGTCATGGTCGAGTGGGATCCTTACACCTTCTCGATCCTGACCGAAATCGGCGGAACCATCCAGTTCAAGGACCTGCAGGAAGGGGTCACGCTGCACGAAGAAGTGGACGAAGTGACCGGATTGTCGCGGCACGTGGTGGCGGATTCGCCCGACGAGAAGCGCCAGCCGGCCATCGTGATCAAGGGCAAGACCAGCAAGCGCTACCTCATGCCCTCACGCGCTCACCTCATGGTGCAGGATGGCGAGACCGCTCACCCAGGCGATGTTCTGGCCAAGATCCCGCGCGAGACCACCAAGACGAAAGACATCACCGGTGGTCTGCCTCGCGTGGTCGAATTGTTCGAAGCGCGCAAGCCGCATGAGACCGCGGTCATCAGCGAAATCGATGGCACGGTGAAGTTCGGTGAAGTCTCCAAGGGACAGCGCAAGATGTATGTGGTCGCCGACAACGGCACCGAAAAGGAGTACTCGGTACCGCGCGGCGTTCACATCAACGTGCAGGAAGGCGAACGGGTCAAGGCGGGCGAACCGCTGATGGACGGTCCGCTGAACCCGCACGACATTCTCGCCGTCCTGGGAGAAAAAGAGCTGCAGTCTTACCTGGTGAACGAAATCCAGGAAGTGTACCGACTGCAGGGCGTGAACATCTCGGACAAGCACATCGAAGTGATCGTTCGCCAGATGATGCGCTGGCGCAAGGTGGAAGACGTTGGCGATACGCAGTTCCTGCTGGAACAGCAGATCGACAAGTTCCGCTTTGCGGAAGAGAACGAGCGGGTGATTGCACAGGGTGGACGTCCGGCAACGGGCCGGCCGCTGCTTCTGGGTATCACCAAGGCTTCGCTCTCGACCGACTCGTTCATTTCGGCGGCGTCGTTCCAGGAGACCACCCGAGTCCTGACGGAAGCATCTATTCAGGGCGCAGTGGACCACCTGCGAGGACTGAAAGAAAACGTCATCGTGGGGCGGTTGATTCCTGCCGGAACCGGCATGGAGTACTACCGCAACGTACGGCTCTCGCCAGAGATGGAAGAAGCCGCGGCCAAGGTCCAGGAAGAGGTTTCACAGGCCTACGAGGAAGCCGAGCGAGCGCTCGAGCTGATGCGTACGGAAGGCGAAACCGAGGAACTGACGGCCGAGTAGTATCAGGGAGGAGGGGGGCGGATCTTCCGCCCCCTGCTTCCCAGTTTGCGTATACAATTCTGCGTCCTTGAGTTTGCGTCATGGAGTCCCCCAATGCACGCTAACCCAGAACGATTGCAAGATCAGGAACGTAGCAGCACTTCGCAGTTGCACGAGATGCCCCGGCGCAATACTCTGGGGCCATTCATGTCGCGTTTCCTGCGCCTGCTTCGCCTCGCCTTTTGGCGCGCGTTTCAGCACGACGCGTTCGCCACCGCCAAAGCCGCGGCCTATTCTTCCATTCTGACTTTTTTCCCCACCCTGCTTCTGATCGGATCCGTTCTCGCAACTTCCCGCCAGACCGAGGCCTACCTGCGGGAGATTTCCGACGCCGTGGGCAAAATCCTTCCTGCAGGGGCTGCAACAGCGCTGGCCTACCTGCGAGGCACTACCCAGCGTTCGGTGGGCGTGCTGGTCACCGCTTCGCTGATCACGTTGTGGACCGGGTCGGGCGTCATGATTTCCTGGATGGAAGGCTTTCGCCGCTGCTACGAGCTGCCCAAGAGCTGGGGGCTTGTGAAAGAGCGGATGATCGCGTTCTCCCTGGTCATTCTTGCCGGCATTCCGCTGACCTTCTCGACCATCCTGGTTGCCTTCGGCAATCGCATCGAAACTCAAATACTGTTTCAAATCGGACACGAATTTGGCTTCTTCATTCTTCTGATGTGGACAGCGATCCGCTGGCTGATTGCCGGACTCACCAGCATCGCGGTCATGGCGCTGATCTATCACAACGCCGTGCCCCGAACCCAACCCTGGCATAGCGTGCTGCCCGGGGCCACGCTGGCATCGGCGCTGTGGTTTTTTGCCACCACCCTATTTGGCTGGTATTTGCAGCGCTATGCCGACTACAGCATTCTCTACGGCTCGCTGGGCGTGGGTATCGCGTTGCTGGTGTGGATGTACATGATCTCGCTGGTGGTGCTGGTGGGCGCGGAGTTCAACGCCATGCTCTTTCCGCGGGCCCGGCTGGGAATCGAGCTGATCGAGTCGAACGCGCATCTAAGAAAACCCTAACCGCTCAACGTAGACGTCCCATCCATTTTTGGAATCACCACGGACTGCGTGGGGACAGCCGCCCTCGGCTGTCCCCACCTAGCCTGTGGTAGCTGCACGAGCAGGGCGCTCACGCCTACATTTACAATAGGGGGATCTTGAAACCTGGAAAGCCTGATCTCGTTTCTGGAGATTTGTCGGCGGACATCGCCATCGCGCCCACTCGCCGCGCCAAGATTATCTGCACCATCGGTCCTTCGTGCAATACCGAACCGCTTTTGCGTGAAATGATGCGGCTGGGCATGGACGTTGCCCGGCTGAACTTTTCGCACGGCACCCATCCCGAGCATGCGCGTAATATCGCCCGCCTGCGACGCGCAGCCAAGCAGGAAAACCGTACCATCTGTATCCTGCAGGACCTGCAGGGCCCCAAGATACGCACCGGGAGGCTTAAAGACCACGAGCCCGTCACGCTCACGACCGGATCGCTGGTCACCATTACGCCCCGAGATGTCTCCGGTACTCCCACCTTGATCTCGACTACGTTTCTGGGCCTGGCGCGGGAAGTGCGGCCGGGATCGCGCATTTTGCTCTCGGACGGGCTGATCGAGTTACGAGTGAGGCAGGTGCGGGGCAGCGACGTGGAATGCGAGGTGGTCAACGGCGGCATGCTGGCCGAGCATCAGGGCATCAATTTGCCGGGGGCGGCACTTTCCATCCCCGCGCTTACGGCCAAAGACCGCGCCGATCTTGAGTTTGGGCTGAAACATGGGGTAGACATCGTTGCCCTGTCGTTCGTGCGCTCAGCCACCGACGTTCGTAGCGTGAAGGAGATCATCACGGCGCGGGGACAGGATGTGCCGGTGATCGCCAAGCTGGAAAAACCGCAGGCCCTGAAACGGCTGGAGGAAATTTTCGAAGCCGCCGATGGCGTGATGGTGGCGCGCGGCGACCTGGGCGTGGAGATGCCGGCGGAGAAAGTTCCGGTGATTCAGAAATATGTAATCCGGAGGGCGGCGGATTGGCGCAAACCGGTGATCATCGCCACGCAGATGCTGGAGTCCATGATCGAGAATCCGCGTCCCACACGCGCCGAGGCCAGCGACGTCGCGAACGCGGTGTTCGACGGCACCGATGCCGTCATGCTGTCGGCGGAGACTGCGACCGGTCACTATCCTCGCGAAACTGTGGCCATGATGGCCAGGATCGTGGTGGAAGCGGAGAGCAATATGGCGGAGTTCACCCAGCCGCGACGCCGCCAGCAGCGCCGCCTTTCGATTGCGGAGGCGATTTGCGAATCCATCGCGCATGCCGCCGAAGATCTCCACATGAGCGCCATCGCCGTGTTCACCGAGACCGGAAATACCGCGATCCTGATCTCGAAGTACCGGCCGCTGGCCGAGATCTACGCCTTCTGCCGCTCGTTGCCGGTGTGCAATCGGCTGAACCTGTTGTGGGGCGTTCAGCCGGTGGTGCGCGACCAGGCGCTGACTGCGGACGAGATGCTGTTGGCGGCGGAACAGGAATTGCTCCGCCGGGGCCGGGTCAAGACCGGAGACGTGCTGGGGGTGGTGGCGGGAACGCAGATGGCGTCCGGGTCGACCAACTTCATGCGCCTCCACCTGGTCACGTCCGATGAAGAGCGGGAAATGTCCCAGCCCCAGCGGCGCCGCAAGCTTTCCAAGAGAGGCTAGGGTGTCCGAACCTGGCGGGAACGAGGTTCGAATGTCCCGGGAGATTCTATCGGTGGCGGTCTACGAGCCTCTGCCCGGCCGCGAACAGGACTCTCTCGAGACCATGGGGCTGCTGCTGAAAGTCCTTTCTGCCGCGGGTTTCAGCCGGGATTTTCTCTACCAAGACAGTTCCCAGTATGTGCTTCTACGCTACTGGAAGTCGGAGGACGCGCGCCGGGCGGCGTACGAAGACCCCGAAGTTCAACGCTGTTGGGCCAAGCTGGGGAACGAAATTCGTATCCTCAAAGTATTTGAAGTGCTGGAGAAAGTCGAGCTGTCCTGAACCGCAATGACCACCGCCGGAGACGTCCAGGCGTTTCATGATGCGTCGCTGAATCCGCCGGTCCGCGGATTTCTACATCGTCCCGAACACGGCTCGGGTGACGGGCTGGTGCTGACGCATGGCGCCGGATCAAATTCTAATTCTCCGCTCTTAATTACTGTGGCCGGAGCATTCGCCCGCGCTGGGCTGGCTGTGCTTCGTTGCGATCTTCCTTACCGGCAGAATCGGCGTTATGGTCCACCGCGGCCGGGGGATGCTGAGCGCGATCGTGATGGGCTCAGGAACGCGGTTGCGGTTTTGCGGAAGCTGGGCTGTGCGCGGATCTTTCTGGGTGGACATTCATACGGTGGGCGGCAGGCCACAATGTTGTGCGCTGCGGAACCTGGGCTGGTGAACGGTCTGCTGCTGCTTTCTTATCCACTGCATCCGCCGCGCAAACCGGAGCAGCTTCGGGTGAAGCATTTGCCGGAGTTACGGGTGCCGGCATTGTTTGTGCATGGGACGCGGGATCCGTTTGGTTCGGTTGAGGAGGTGGAGGCGGCCATTGCGATGATTCCGGCGAAGACTGAGTTATTAAAGGTGGATGGGGCGGGGCACGATTTGGGATTTAAGGCGAAGGTGATGCCGGAGGAGTTGGTGGGTGGAGTGGTGCGGGCGTTTCAGAGTTTCTTCGGGAAATGAGTTCGTAGAGATTGACGCTTTGCACGAACGTAGGCGCTGGCGCCTACATTTGGCCGGGCTTTGCCCGGCTGGGCAGGTGGGACACCTGCCCCTACGTGGTTCGTGGTAATTTGACGCGGCTAGTTCACCCAGCCGGATTTCGAGCCGCCATTTTTCTTTTCTTCATCCGGGGGGATGTAGTTGCCTTGTTCGTCGAATTCTACCGTGCGGTTGTGTTTGCGCATGTAGACCTCGAACTTGCGAGCGGCGCGGCGGCGCTTCCAGCGGTAGTACTGGTTGCGCAGTCCGAAATAGCGCTCTGACACTCCCATGCGGGGGATGCCGCCACGGGGCACAAACTTTACGTAGATGTATCCGAAGAACAAGCCGCCCAGATGGGCGACGTAGGCGACGTTGCCGCCGCCCTGGATGGCGAAGGCCAGCGTAACTACGATCAGAATCGCGACGAAATATTTGGCCTTGAGCGAGATGGGGAACGGGATCATCAGGATTTCGTTCTCGCCGAAGACGATTCCGAACGCGATCAGGATGGCGAATACTCCACCCGATGCGCCGACCGTAGGGATCGTGGGATTGCCCAGCACGTGGCTGTAGGACAGCACCGTCGTGGTCAATGCGGCGCCGATGACGCCGAAAGAATAGAGCTCCAGGAAGCGGCGCGTGCCCCATGCGCCCTCGAAGGCGGAGCCAAACATCCAGATACCCAGCATGTTGCCGAACCAGTGCCAGAATTCAAAATGCAGGAAGCTGTACGTCACCAGTTGCCAGAGGGCGCCGTGGACAACCGCCTGAGGCTCTAGCGCCAGGTTGTCTCGCACCCAGCGGGCGACGTCGATCAAAGTCATCCCAAAGAGTTCGAGCAGAAGGAAAACAGCGGTGTTAATCGCGAGCAGCCAGGTGACCGCGCGGGTAAAGGGCGGCAGGCTGAGTGTCATTTCTCGACTTCGTGCCACGATTGGCTCCGGTGTTACTTATAGGTCGTTCTTTATCGGTCGGCTTGCAGCTAATACTCTCTCATCTTTCGGGCTGGGGCACCACCGGCAGGCTGCGGTGCCCTGCGCCATCAACCGAGCGTACGGCGAAGATCACATTATCCTTCGACAAGGGCAGCGTGGTGCGGGTTACATTTCCAACCGATTTCGCGTGTTCCCATTCCGGGCTGGCGGTGTCGCGCCACAGCACTTGGTACGAAGCGGCGCCCGGAGCGGCCTCCCAGATCAAGGTCGAATCGTTTTCGAGCTGCTTGGTTTGCAGACGTACCTTGGCTGGCGGAGCGGGCGCGGACGCCAGAGACGCGAGAGTCGCGGCATTTAGCCGCGCCCCATTCGCGACATAATCGAAATTCACGAACTTGGGCACGTCGCCGTATTCGATGCCATTTTCGGTGCGAACGTTCTGGTGCTGGTGGTTGTAATCCTCGTGGTATTCGGTGAAGCGAACCGCGGCGAAGCCCTGCTCGTTGAATGAAATGTGGTCTCCACCACGCAGGTAGCGGTCAAGGCGAAACACAATCAGGGGCTTGACCGTGGTCTGGTAGGTGCTGCTGACTTCGGCGACGTAGCGGGCGAGTTGGCGGGATGCGGAATCATTTTCGCCGCCCAGGTTGCGGATCCGGCGGACTTCAGCGTCAGTGGCGGCAAGCGGCACGCCTTCGGAGAAGACACGCACGATGCCCGAGTTCTGCTGCGGACTGCGATCACCGCCAACGATGTCATTGTTGAGAGCGGCTTCAATGTCCCAACCCTGGTCTTTGGCCATCTTGGCGAAATGAGCGCTGCCGTTCAGTCCCTGCTCTTCGCCAGCTACGGTCAGAAAAATAATGGTCGCGGGAAACTTCAGCTTGCTAAGGACGCGGGCGCACTCCAGGCTCACGGCGGTGCCGCTGGCATCGTCGTTGGCGCCGGGCGCGATGCCAGTGGCATCGAAAGTCTCGCTGTTGCGCGAATCGTAGTGACCGGTAACCAGCACGATGCGTTTCGCGCTTTCCGGATCGGTGCCCTTCAGGACCGCATAAACATTGGTGATTACCGTGGGCTTCGGAATCCGGTCGGCGGGCTTTTCGGTGAAGCTGTCGGTCTTGACCTCGAGGCATCCGCCGCAAGCGTGGGAGTAGCTTTCGAATTCTGCTTTAATCCATTCTCTGGCCGCGCCAATTCCGTGGCCGGCCTTGATAGAATCCGGGTCCTGGGCGGAGAGCGTGAGGCGGGTCTGGAAACTTACCAGCTTCTCGATATTGGACTGGACGCGCTGCGCTGAAATATCGGCCAGGGCGGCGGTGATTTGCGGGTCCGCGGGCGGCGCAACATTCTCCGGAGCCGCCGCCAGCGCAACGGTGCGGTAGGGTACAGACGCGAGCAATGCGGCCAGCAGTGCGAAAATCAGGGAAATTCTGGAAGCAAACATGATGTCCACAGGGTAAGCTTACGACCGCAATCTTTTCGGCGGCCAGCCTCTTGACCTCTGGCCCCGAAGAAACTAAATATTAACAGGAGCACTCTTACCCAGGACACCCGTCCAGCCCGGAGGCCATGATGATTTACTGTCCCGAATGCGAAACCAACCTCGATATTGACGAGGAGGAAGTTGACGAAGGCGAAATTGTTTCCTGCCCGGAGTGCGGCACCGATTTCGAAATCGTCACCGTGAGTCCCATCGAATTGAAGCCGGTGGAAGACGCGGTCATCGACGAGGAAGAATTAGAGGAAATGGGGGACGGGGACGATTCCTAGGCCTGCCTGCATGCCGCTGTTTCCCTCACGAATCCGTCCCGGGCTCCTGACCGCCATCCTCTGCTTCATCGTCCTGAATGTTTCCGCCGACAGGGTGTCTGCCAGTCCGGCTGCGCCCGTCTACCAAAAGCCCGACCAACCTTACGCACTTATTCTTGGAACGGTATGGGGGCCGGACAACCATCCGTTGTATGGTGTGAAGGTAAAGATTCGCCGGGCGGACCAGAAGAAAGCGCACTGGGAGCTGTTTTCTGATCACAACGGAGAGTTTGCCCTGCGCGTCCGTCCGGGCCCGGCTGACTACCTCGTCTCGGCCGACTTGAAGAACTATAAGTCGCTTACTGGCAAGGAGTTGCATCAGGACGGAGAGGTCAAGGTGCACGTCGATAATGACGAGCGTCAAGACCTCGGTTTGCATCTAAAAAGGTAGCTGCTTGTGCGGATGTTCAGGGGGAGGAACCTCATGAAAAGGCACTCGGCGGTGGCTCTACTGGTTCTGCTGATAGGTCTTGCCGTAGCCAGCCTGCCTGCTGACGCCAAGGACAAGACTGGCGACTCCGGACGTTTGCTCACGGGGAGAGTGGTGGACAAGCAAGACGCGCCGCTGCCCAGCTCCGTGGTCTATCTCGCCAATACGCGCACCCGCGCCGTGAAGACGTTTATTGTTGGCCAGGATGGGATGTACCGTTTCCCGGCGCTCTCACCCAACGTGGACTACGAAGTCTACGCCCAGTACAAAGACCGCAAGAGCGATACTAAGACCGTCAGCCAGTTTGATACGCGCCCCACAGTAAACATCAATCTGAAGATTGATACGAAGTAGCCACCACAAATCACATGGGGACGGCCGCCCTCGGCTGTCCGGTCGAGCGAAGTTCGACCGATGTTGTCACTGGCAGATATATCAGTCCCTTCCCGGATCGTGACGTCCCAACCCTGGCGGAGCTTCGTTCCGCCGGACAGCCGAGGGCGGCTGTCCCCCCATCGCCAGTGGCGATTTTAAAAATGCAATTGCCTCGCGACGGGCTGATTCAGTAGCATTCTGTTGCAAGTTCCGGTATGAGCCGATCCGATCCGACGGGCGCACTGCTTCTGGGCACGGGAGCGGGAGTTTGGATTTTCTTCAAGGGCTTCCGCGTATTTCGTGAGTTCAAAATCGTCGCCGACACACCCTGCATGCCCGTCCGCAGCATTCCGATGGGACTGGTGCAGGTGCGCGGGCAGGCTGTGACCGACCAATTGATCCCCAGTCCGATCACCCACACACCCTGCTGCTTTTACCAGGTCAAGATCGAACGCTACGAAACCGGCGAGCATGGCGGATGGAAGCACCAGCGCACCGACATGGACGGCGCCAAGTTTTACATACAGGACAAGACCGGCAAAGTGCTGGTTGATTCCTACTCCGCGGAATACGATTTGCCGGAAAGCCCGCCCCGGATCGTGGATGGCACTCACATTGCGCCTCTCATGGGCACGGGAGCCAGCGATCAGGAGTTGCTGCAGTATGTTCAGAGAGCGGGCGTGAACCAGCTGGCCGGCAAAATGGAGCACTGGCTGGAAAGCAAGGGTCCACTTGATGATCCCAAACACGAGCAGGGCAGGCAGACTCTTCTCGAGATCGCCCGCGCGCTGCCCAAGGCGATGTCGGGTGGGGCGAATATTCCCCGGACGATTCCTGCCACTCTGATCGACAGAATCATGGCGTCACCGCCGCTGGCTGATCCGCAAAAGGAAGCGCAGCGGCAGAAATTTCTGCAGCAGCTGCACGACACGGGCAGCATACCCATGCCGCCTGTATCGGTGTCTGTCTCCTCGGCGACGGGCCGCTACCGGTTGCGCGAATATCTCATTCTGCCCGGGCAGGAGTATCACGTGACCGGGACGTGCGTGGAGAATCCCAAGGCACAGGACTCGCATGACCGGAACATGATTGTGCTGGGGAAAAATGAGAAGACCTTCCTCATTTCCTGGAAGGGGGAGCAGGAGGTGCAGCAAGATCTGCGCAAGCGGGCAGTGGGCATGGTGTTTGGCGGGGCGGCGCTGACGGTGGTTTGCTTGGCTTTGCTGCTGGGGCATTTGCATATGTATTAGGCTGGGGATTGGGCAAGGTAGAACACTTAGAACTCTCGCTACCGACCTGCTTATAGGGGTCCCCTCGACTCCGCTCGGGGCAGGCTCTTCGACTCCGCATTGCGTTTCCCGAAGCGAAACATAATGCTGCGCTCAGGATGACAGGGGATTGAATATGGGAGTAAGTATTGTTGCGGCGGCGGTGGTCTTCTTTGTGGTGGCGGGACTGCTGCTGTACTTGATCATCATGTACAACGAACTGGTCCGGCTGCGGAACGACAATGACCGCGCCTGGGCGAATATTGATGTGTTGCTCAAACAGCGCCGCGACGAGATTCCGAACCTGGTGGAGACGGTCAAGGGTTACATGCAGCATGAGCGGCAGACGCTGGAATCGGTGACGCAGGCGCGGGCGGCTTCGATGAATGCGGCCAGCATTGGGCAGAAGGCGCAGGCTGATCTGATGATGACCGGGGCGCTGCGCGGGCTGTTTGCGGTGGCGGAGAATTATCCGCAGCTGAAGGCGAACGAGAATTTTCTGAAGTTGCAGAACCGTATTTCGGAGTTGGAAGAACGTATCGCGGACCGCCGCGAGTTCTTCAACGACGATGTGAATACGTATAACACCCGGATTCGGCAGTTGCCCGAAGTGTTTCTGGCGAACCTGATGGCTTTGCCGCCGCGGGAGTTTTTCAAGGTTTCGGAGGATGACCGGAAGCTGGTGGAAGTCAAGCTGACGTAATGGCTAGTGTGGTCAGGTCTCGTGTGGTCGCGGGCGACTCGCCCGCGAAGGCTCGGAGTCAACGCTCAAAAGCTGCAATTCAAAATCAAAAGTCGCGGGCGAGTCGCCCGCGACCACACAAACCACACCGGCCACGCAACTAGTTGTTGTCGCCGCCGGCGCGCTTCCAGGACATCAGCTCGCCGATGGTGGAGCCGCCGGTGCTTGATACCGGTTGTTTGTAGGCTTCGACCTCGGAGCGGGAGGCTTCCTCGCCGACTGCCTTAATGCTTAAGCCGACTTTCTTCTCTTCCTGATTCATCTTGATGATTTTGAAGTCGTGCTCGACACCGGGCTCGAGGGTGATGGGCTGGCCATTGGCATCCACGGCTTCGCTGTTGTGGCAGAGGCCTTCGATGCCTTCGGCAATCTCGACGAAAGCGCCGAACGTGGCTACCCGCAGGACTTTGCCGTGCAGCACATCGCCGACGTGATGCTGCTCGAAGAAAGTCTCCCAAACGTCGGGCTGGAGTTGTTTCACGCCGAGCGAAAGCCGCCGCTTGTCTGGCTCGATGGCCAGGACGATGGCCTTCACCTTGTCGCCCTTCTTCAACACTTCAGAGGGATGTTTGACGCGCTTGGTCCAGCTCAGATTGCTGACGTGAACCAGGCCGTCGATGCCCTCTTCGATTTCGATGAATGCTCCGAAGTCGGTGAGGTTGCGCACCCGGCCTTCGACCGTCGCGCCCACTGGGTACTTGTCATGCAGCGCGTCCCAGGGATTGGCTGCCAACTGCCGCATGCCCAGAGAAATGCGCCGTTCCTGCGGATTGACACTCAACACCACACAGTCCACCTGATCGCCAACGTTGACCAGCTTCGACGGATGCTTGATGCGCTTGGACCAGGTCATTTCGCTCACGTGGACCAGGCCTTCGATGCCCTGTTCGAGTTCTACGAACGCGCCGTAGTCGGTGACGCTGATAACGCGTCCGCTGACGTGCGCGCCGACCGGGTAGCGATGCGAGGCGTCCAACCAAGGGTCAGGCGTGAGCTGCTTGAATCCCAGTGAGACGCGTTGCTTATCTTTGTCGAACTTCAGCACCTTCACCTGGATCTGATCGCCTACGTTGACCAGGTCACGCGGATGGGTGAGGCGTCCCCAGGACATGTCTGTAATGTGGAGAAGGCCGTCAATTCCGCCTAGATCAACGAAAGCGCCGTACTCGGTGAGGTTCTTCACCACGCCGGTAAGGATCGTGCCCTCTTCCAGGTGTTCCAGAGTCTTGGATTTCTTTTCGTTCTGCTCCTCTTCCATCAACTGCTTGCGGGAGACGACGATGTTGCCGCGCTTCTTGTTCAGCTTGATGACGGCGACTTCGATGGTCTCGCCCTTCAGCACGTCCAGATTGCGCAGGGGGCGCAAGTCTGCCTGCGAGCCCGGCAGGAAGGCCTGGGCGCCCAGAATGTCGACTGTGAGGCCGCCCTTGATGCGCTCGATCACTGTCGCCTTGATCGGCTTCTTCTCGTTGTGCGCTTTTTCAATCTCGTCCCAGGCGCGCAGCCGCTGCGCCTTCTGGTGGGAGAGGTTGATGTAGCCTTCCTCGGTCTCACCCTTGTCACGCATGACGGCGATTTCGTCGCCGGGTTGGAAGCGCGGCTTGCCGGAGTGATCCATCACCTCGGCAATGGGGAGCATGCCCTCGGACTTGGCGCCGATATCCACCACCACGTGGGTGGTGGTTATCTTCAGCACGGTGCCCTTGATGACTTTGTCTTCACGGGCGGCTTCTTCGCTCTCGGTCGTGAAACTCTCGAGGGCGGAGGCGAAATCTTCGGCGGTTGAGGGTTGTTTTTCGTCCAGACTCTGGGTCGCTTCGTTACGGGTCGAGTCGGTACTGCTCGAATCGGTGTGCGCAGACTGGGTTGGCTGGGGGGAGTCGCTGTTTAAGGTCGAGCCCTCCGCGGATTCCACGGGTCGCTCGGCAACCGAAGTCGAAGACGAGGAATCCAGGTTATGGGCGTTGTTATCGTCAGGCAAGGTTAATGGCCTCTCTCGGGTTTTCCACGCACGTGGGTGCGGGGAACGGGTGCGGGTGATTAGCGGACGGCTGGCGTTAGTCTAAGGTTGTGTTGAGCCCGCCCTGGCGGACGGACTGGAACAATCCCAGCGGTCGGACGTCTCTAAGCAAACCCGCGTCCAAAGGGAACACTTCGAGTGTAGCAACCGCTTCCGAACAGTGTCAAACAGCAAAAGCAGCTTCCAGATTCAGCCTCTGGCTAAGACGCGCTAGCTAGCTAGAAGCCGGCAGCTAGGAGCTAGAAGTGCTTTTCTGCTACTCTGCCCTGCCTATGGACTATCTCTGGACTCCCTGGCGCTATACCTACGTGGCTGGCATTGACATGACTTCCGGCTGTATCTTCTGCGAATTGTCGCGGGCTAGGGATGATGCTAAAGCCGGCATTGTCCACCGCGGCCAGCACTGCTACGTCGTCCTCAATGCCTATCCGTACACCGCCGGCCACGTGATGATCGTTCCCTTCGCCCATCTGGATGAACTGCAAAAGCTGCCAGCGGAAGCGACCCATGAAATGATCGACCTGGCGCAGCGCATGGAGCACGTGTTGCGCCAGGTGTACAAGCCGGAGGGGATCAACCTGGGGATAAATCTGGGCAAGGCGGCCGGGGCGGGGGTGGCGGGACACGTCCATATGCACGCCCTGCCGCGCTGGGTGGCGGACGCGAATTTCATGACGGTGGTGGGGGAAACCAGGGTCTTGCCGGAGAAGCTGGAGACGACGTACGGGAGGATTAAAGCAGCGATGGTCGAGTAGTGCTCGTGTGGGACCGGGTCGGAGACCCGGTCCCATACAGCCGGTGCTATCCCATACCAACTCTGCTAGCTGACCAGCTCCTGCATTTCTTTCTCGCCGATTACTCTTACTCCCAGCTCTTTGGCTTTCTCCAGCTTGGATCCGGCGTCGTCTCCTGCTACCACAAAATCAGTCTTCTTGCTGACTGAGCCGGAGACCCGGCCGCCGGCGTCTTCGATCAACTGTTTGGCTTCGTCGCGGGTGAAGTGGGCCAGCGTGCCGGTGAGCACGAAAGTCTTGCCGGCCAGCACCATGCCGCGCTTTTTCTTGGTTCCGGTCAAGCGCAGGCCCAAGTCATGCAGCTGCTTTACCAGCGCGCGATTCTTTGGCTCCTGAAAGAATTCCACGATGCTTTGCGCGATGCGCGGGCCGACTTCGTTCACTTCTTGCAGTTCTTCTTCGCTGGCCTGCATCAGCGCGTCCATGGAACCGAAATGCTCGGCCAGAAATTGTGCCGTGCGTTCGCCTACGAAACGGATGCCGAGGCCGTAGATCACTCGCTCTAGGGGCAGCTTCTTGGAGTTTTCGATCTCGTCGAGAACGTTCTGTGCCGACTTGTCGCCCATGCGCTCAAGCGACAGCAGATTTTCTTTGGTCAGCTTGTAGATATCGGCGACGTTCTTTACCAGCTGCCGGTCGGTGAGCTGGGTGACCAGCGCGTCGCCCAGGCCGTCAATGTTCATGACGCCGCGGGAGGCGAAGTGCAGGATGGTCTCGCGCAGCTTGGCAGGGCAGTTGGCGTTAACGCAGCGATGGTCGGCCTCGCCTTCGGTGCGGACGACATGGCCTCCGCACACCGGGCATCGCTCCGGCATGTGGTAGGATTTGTGGCCGCGGGGATGGTCTTTGTCTTCGACTACGCGCGTGACTTTGGGGATCACGTCACCGCCGCGTTCGACTTCCACCCAGTCGCCGATTTTTACTCCGAGGCGCTCAATCTCGTCCATGTTGTGGAGCGTGGCGCGGCTGACCGTAGTGCCACCGATGGGAACCGGCTTCAATGCCGCGACAGGGGTGAGTTTCCCAGTGCGTCCGACTTGCACCAGGATGTCTTCGATCTGCGTGATGCCACCACGAGCTGCGTATTTGTAGGCGATGGCCCAACGGGGGGCTTTGCCCGTGTAGCCCAACTCCGCCTGTAACGCCGTCCGATCTACCTTGATGACGATACCGTCGATTTCATAAGGAAGCTTTTCGCGTTTGGGTTCTTCTTGTTCAATAAAGGTCCACATCTGGTCGAAGGTTTCCGCCAGCTTGCGGGTCTTGTTGACCTTGAAGCCAGCGGCGTCCAGCGCGTTCAGAGTCTCCCAGTGGCGGCCGAAGTGGGTGCGGCCATTCTTGAGCAGCGCGTAGGTGAAATAGTCGAGCCGGCGCTGCGCCGTGACACTGGGCTCGAGTTGGCGGACGGTTCCGGCGGTGGCATTGCGCGGGTTGGCGAACGTTGCCAGGCCTTTTTGTTCGCGCTCCTCATTCATTTTTCTGAAGGCGGCGATCGGCATAAGCATCTCGCCGCGGACCTCGAAATCGGAAGGGATTCCGGCTTTCTTCAGCTTGTCCTGCGGAATGGAAAGCGGGATGGACCGGACCGTCCGCACATTCAGGGTGACATCTTCGCCGATGGTGCCATCGCCGCGGGTGATGCCGCGAACCAGTTTGCCATTCTCGTAATGCAGGGCCAGGGACATGCCGTCCAGCTTCAGTTCGCAGACGTATTCGATGTCTTCGCGACCGCTTAATTCGTGCACGCGGCGTTCCCAGTTGCGCAGTTCGTCCTCGCTGTAGGTGTTGTCGAGCGACAGCATGGGCGAGGAGTGGGGGGCTTTGAGAAAACCTTCGCGGGGCTTGCCGCCGACGCGCTGGGTGGGGGAGTCGGGAGTGACCAGTTCGGGGTGTTCGGCTTCAATCTTCTTCAGCTCGATCATGAACTGGTCGAATTGGGCGTCGGTGATCTCGGGATCGTCGAGGACGTAATAGAGATATTCGTGGTGGCGGATTTTTTTCCGCAGTGATTCGATCTTGTTTTCGAACCCCTTGGACATGACTGAGAGATTATATTCGTCTCATGATTGTGTGGTGCGGGCGCCCTCGCCCGCGAGAAGCCGACACTGAAACAAAATCGGCAAGTCAACGTCAAGAGCCGCGGGCGAGGGGGCCCGCGCCACACTGGATATGCAGATTCTTGAAACTGACCGATTGCTGCTGCGGGAGTTTGTTCCTAGCGACGCTGACGCGCTGGCGGCAGTTATTTCCGACCCTGAGACCATGCGCTTCTATCCCGAGCCACGGGACCGGGCTGGAGTCGAGTCGTGGATTGAACGCAACCGGCGGCGCTACCGGGACAATGGCCACGGACTTTGGGCGATGGTTTTGAAATCGAGCGGCGAAGTGATTGGCGATTGCGGGTTGACCCGGCAGACGGTCGATGGAGTGGATGAGATTGAAATTGGCTATCACGTGCGCCGCGATCTTTGGGGGCGAGGCCTGGCTCCTGAGGCGGCTGGAACGTGCCGCGACTATGGATTCGCGCGGCTCGGCGCCGAGCGGCTGATTTCGCTCATCCGACCGGAGAATTTGCCTTCGCGGCGGGTGGCGGAGAAAGTGGGCCTGTCATTGTGGAAGGAAGTGATGTGGAGGGATTTGCTGCACTGCGTGTATGTGATTCGCAAGAGCTGAGAGATTTGCCAGGAACCGCGTAGGGACAGCCGCCCTCGGCTGTCCGGTGGAGCGCAGCTCCGCGGTGAAGAGGCGAAAATCGGTATAGGGGCTGACAAACTCTGGCGAGCTGCTCTCGCCCGGGCAGCCGACCGCGGCTATTGTGACCACTTACACCAAGTCTTCTACCTTCAACTTCAGCGGGCCGCCCTTCCATGACGCCAGGAAGCGCTTTTGCACGAAGGCAGCATCGTAGTCCCGCTTTTGCGCTTTCAGCGCCTCTTCCAGGCCGAACAGCGAACGTGGATTACGGGGATGGCGGTCCAGGTCTTCGCGGAAGACTTTTTCAGCCCCGGCGGCATCTCCGTTCATCAGGAGCACTCCACCCAGCGACTCGCGTACCGGGAAGAACCAGTCTTCGGGCTCGTCGTACTTCAGAGAATCCTGCACCGTGATCGCTTCCTGCAGCTGTGCGATCGCGCCGGTGTTGTCCTTCCGGGCCAGGGCAATTTTTGCCCCCAATACATCCCGCGTGATCTTCAATACGTCTTTGGTCTTGTTGTTGACAGGCATTGCGAAGACGACGTCTTCCGGAGTGTTCTTCTCCGCGTCGGCCACAACCTGATAATCCGCCTGAGCTTCGTCCGGCTTTCCCTTGGCGGCCAGGGCCATGCCGCGGGCGAAGTGCCAGAAGACAGTCTCGGTCTGCATTTCCGGACTCGGCTTCGGCATCTTCAAAATGTCATCCCAGCGGCGAAAGCGGACATTGACGGCGATGGGAATCGTCACAAAACCTTCGAGCGGCGGCATCTCCTTTACGTGCGGCCTTACGTGGGCCGCCAGCAGTTGAGCATTCTTCATCGCCTCCGCATAGTCTCCGCTCATGGCCGAACACATAGCGATGAAATGCAGATTGTGGCTGTAGTACATCATCGGATAAAGGCCCTGAACGCCGCTGGCCTTGATGTAGGCCCGATCAGCAATGGCTGCGGCCTGGTTGGTCTTGACCGCGGCTGCATAATCGCCGGTGCGAATGTAAACGTGGGCCGGCATGTGCACCAGGTGTCCGGCAGCCGGCGCCATGGCGGCCAAGCGGTTCGCGGCTGCCAATGCCCGTTCCGGAGAGGCAGAGGCTTCGACCGCGTGGATGTAGTAGTGAATCGCGCCCATGTGGTTGGGATCACGCTTAATGACCGATTCGAGCGTGGCGACGATTTCTTCGGTACCGGGTTCCGGAGTTCCGTCGCGATGCCACAAGCCCCAGGGATGAAGGTTCATGCCGGATTCCGCAAACAACGTGGCGGCATCGAGATCATCAGGAAACTTCTTCGACACTTCGCGCATAGCGTCGTGATAGGCCTCAGCCGCGGGGCGGCGATCGGCCTTGGGATCGGCGGGGAAGCGCAGCGCCATGGCCTGTATGTAGGCCTGTTCGACGGGAGAAGCGTTGGCCGATAGGTCTGCAGCCTTCTGGATGGCCGCGTGCGCGGCCGCGAAACGCTCGTCACTGGCGGGATCGTTATAGTTGGGACCGACTGCTTCCGCAACTCCCCAATCGGCCATGGCCAGCTTGGGATCAAGTTCTGCCGCGCGCTGAAACGAGCGCGCCGCCTCGTCGTGGTTGAAGGCGTAAATCTGGCGCAGCCCCTGGTCAAAAAACTGCTGGGCTTGCGGGTTGCTGGTCGAGACCGGATGATGAAGGTCGCCGTAGCCGGTCATTAAAGTGGCAGGCTTCGCTGGCGGATGCGCGGCGTGATCCTGCGCGACTGCCAGGCTGCACATCGCGAAGAACAGTGAGAGGACGAGAGCGTGCCTCATTTGAGTGACCTCCTGAATTTGACGAACGTCAAAATCGAGCGAGAAAGCGAGCCCCGGCCAGTAGCTTAGTGAAAAGACGCCGAAGTCGCAACCTGATGGGGTCATCCTGAGCTTGCGAAGGATCTAGCGTGCAGCGGATATGCACTTTCACGGCAGTGTGGAAGTACGCGCCAGATCCTTCAGGACTGAAGTCTTTCAGGATGACGCCAGTAATGGAACGAAGCAATTGGCTGTAACCTGCCCGGAATACGTTTTCAGTACAATCCCATTGAACTACATGCATAAGGCCGCGCTCTTCTACAATCCGCTGTCCGGCCGTCGCCGTGAACGGCGGCTGGCGGACGTTCGAGCGGCCCTGGCCGTACTGCACCAGGCCGGAGTCGAGGCGATCGCCGAGCCCACGCGGGGGCAGGCAGATGCGGCCGAGCAGGCGCGCCAAGCCATTGAGAAAGGCTTCGACACCATCTTTGCCTGCGGAGGCGACGGGACGGCGCACGACGTGCTGCAGGGCATGGTGGGAAGCGATACGGCCCTGGGCATCATTCCGCTGGGCACGGCCAACGCCCTGGCGCACGATCTGCGGCTGCCGCTGTCTGCGGTGGGGGCCGCGCGCGCTCTTCTGACCGCAAAACCCCGGCGCATCGCTTTGGGCCGTGTGGAATATGCGGATCTTGAAGGCAATCGCGGATTCCGATTCTTCACCGTCGCCGCCGGCATCGGGGTGGATGCGCACCTGTTCTACAAGCTGAACCCGCTGGTCAAAGGCCACCTGGGGATGGCGGCTTACTATGCCAAAGCTACGCGGCTGTGGCTGACCCATCCCATGGAGAAGTTCGCGGTCGAAGTCGAGCAGGAAGCCGGACAAAAAAACGGGGGGGCTGCAGCGGAGGTTTCTCAGCTGCTGGCCGTCCGTATCAGGAACTTCGGGGGAGTACTGCGCGAGCTGGCGCCGGGAGCTTCGCTCGATCGCGACGACTTGCGGATGGTGTTGTTTCGCACCTCGAGCCGTTGGGCATATTTGCAATACATCATTCGGGGACTGGTGGGGGCGCGATGGCCGGTGGGCGGAATCGATCTCATGCATAGCCTGAAGATCGATTGCCAGCCGCTGGTTGATGCGACCGGAGATTCCCGCATCTTCGTCGAGGCCGACGGTGAATTGCTGGGGACGCTGCCCGCCGCCATCAGCGTTGTGCCCGATGCGCTGGCGTTGCTGGTGCCGTGTGGGGCGGGCGCCCTCGCCCGCCGCCTTTGAATTTGATATGGGGTCCTAAATTACCCGGTAAGATCACCACCGAGATCAAGATCAAAATCAAATTCAAAGGCGGCGGGCGAGAGCGCCCGCCCCACATGGCTATACAATAAACTTTGGAACCTGTTACCCACTTTCTTACCGGAGCCTGCCTTGCCCGTGCCGGGTTCAACCGGAAGACAGCGCTGGCTACCGCCACGATGACGCTGGCGGCAGAAGCACCCGATATCGACATACTGGGTAATTTCAAAGATCCGGTATTTGGCTTCGCTCACCATCGGGGCTTCACGCATTCATTTCTCGGGCTTCTGCTGGTGCAGGTACTGATCGTTGGACTGATCTACGGCATCTGGCGCCTGCGCGGGCGCAAGGTCAAAGATCCCAATCTGCCGCCGCGCTGGGGTCTGTTGTTTCTCTTCGCGTATCTGGCCGGGCTGACCCACATTCTGCTCGACTTTACCAACAACTATGGAGTTCGCCCGTTCTGGCCCTTCTGGGAGAAGTGGTATTCGTGGGATATCGTATTCATCATCGAGCCGCTGCTTTGGATTTTGCTGATTGGCGGCCTGGTAGTTCCCGGGCTGTTCTCGTTGATCAACGACGAGATCGGAGTACGCCGCAAAGGGCCGGCGGGACGTCTGGCAGCGACGGTGGCCCTGCTGGGTGTAATCATAGTCTGGGGCGTCCGGGATTATGAGCACCGGCGGGCAGTTGGTGCGCTCAATTCCCGACTCTATGACGGGGCTGATCCGGTGCGGGTTTCTGCTTTTCCCACTTGGTTGAATCCGTTTCAATGGCATGGGGTGGTCGAGACCCGGGATTTCTTCGCCGTCGCGCAGGTGGATGCTTCCGCCCCTGATGTGGATCCCGAGGGCCGCATGGGAATTCGACGAAAGCCGGAAGAAACGCCGGTGACGCTGGCAGCCAAGCGGAGCTACCTGGGGCGCGTCTATCTGGACTGGGCGAAATATCCTGTGGTCGAAACGCAGGAGATTGAGTCGGGTTACATTGTTCGCTTCCGGGACCTTCGCTACTACGACCCCAATTCGACGCGTGGCGACCTTCTGGGCGCGAGCGTGGAGCTTGACCGGTCTTTGAATGTTGTCCGGGAGGGGTTTGGATCGCGCGGACGTTGGGTGCCGAGCAAGCCCTAGGCGGGATTGTGGATGGTTGGTTTGTGTGGGCGCGGGCGACTCGCCCGCGGTGCCGACAGTGAGATTGAAAGCCGCGAGTCAACCGAAAACCGGGGAGTCAAAGTCAAAAGGCGCGGGCGAGTCGCCCGCGACCACACAATCCCATACAGTCCGATGCTGGCTTGACGGCGCGCTCATGGCGAGCCACAATCATGGACTGAGATTCCAGAGGTGATCATGCTGGCTTACTTGTTTCTGGCGCTTGCCATTGCGGTCCGGTTCATACCCCATCCCTGGATGTTTACTCCGGTGACCGGAGCCCTGCTTTTCTTCGGAGCACGCGGTTCGCGTCGCTTCCTGTGGGTACCGCTGGTGGCGCTGATGGCCTCGGATGTGGTTCTTACCAAAGTGGTGTATGCCTACCCGTTTGTCTGGGACCACTTCGTGACCTGGGCGTGGTATGCGGCGGTATTGTGGCTGGGGACCCGGCTGCGGGCGAACGCAAAACCGTTGCCGGTGATTGGCGCGGCCCTGGCCAGCTCGGTTTCCTTCTTTGTGATCAGCAATTTTGCGGTGTGGGCGGCGTATGACATGTATCCCAAGAACTTCGGCGGGTTGATGACGTCGTACACGCTGGCTTTGCCCTTCTTCCGTCATGCCGTGGAAGGGGATTTGCTCTTTACGTCAGCATTTTTTGCGGCGCCGGTGGTGCTGGCGGCGTTATCTGAGGCATTCGGCAGCGACCACGCCGCTGCGGCCTAGTTACCCCCGCCCCCCGTGGGGACAGCCGCCCTCGGCTGTCCCGGTCGAGCAAGGCTCGACAGAATCCTTCCAGAACGACAACTCGCGGAGCGTCGCTCCGCCGGACAGCCGAGGGCGGCTGTCCCCACGTGGCTTGTGGTAATTCCCGCACGAGCGGGGCGCTCGCGCCTACACTTTTCTTTTCTTTACGCGAATCACCACCAACCAGATTGCCAATCCCACTCCGACCGCTGCCAGCGCCCATGGCCAATGCTCCTTGAATACGCCCCCAGAAATGCGTACGAACTCGGGGCCAAATACCAGCGTAAGGATAGACAATGTTAGGAAGCGCACGAAGCGGCCGGCGAAGATGGCCAGCAGGAAGTGCGTGAACTTCATCTCGGAAACGGCCGCTGCCAGCGCGAACAGTTTGAACGGCGTGGGCGGAGGCAGCATCGCAGGGAACATCAGGCTCCACACGGGATGTTTTTCGAAAGCCTGGTGAAACTTGTCAAAGCGCTCGGGCGAGATCCGTTTCCGCAGGAGCCCTTCGCCGCCCACATATCCGATGCCGTAAATCACAATGCTGCCCAGCGCCGACCCGGTGGAAGCCATGAGTACGTAAAGCAGGAATCGGGAGCGGTTCTGATAGACGTAGGCCGCGACGATCGGGTCCATGGGCAAACCGAGGGCGGCGCCGTCGAGAGCGGCGATTGCGAAAACACCCCAGGCGCCCAGGGGCTTCAGCAGTCCCCACAGGAACGCCGAGTAGCGCAGGAATATGTGCTTGATTGTGTTCAAATCGTAAGACTAGCAGTGTACGCGAACCGGCCTTGATGTGGGGCGGACACTCTTGTCCACCGCTATTGAAGTCGATCCTGCTTGATTTTGCGCTGGCGCTGTCTGTTTACAGGTGGCGCTGAGCCTGAGGGCAACGTCAAGATCAAAGGCGGCGGTGTCCGCCCCACACATGCACTACGCCTTGGGGAAATTCGGGTCGGCCTTTACTTCGTTGATCTGCTTGGTGTGGCGTTCGCTGTGCCCCGCGACGAACAGCACCCACTCATAGCCGTCGAGCTTCTTTCCCATCGGGCTGTCAATGGCGTGCTCGCGGAGGTCATCATGGGTCTTTCAGAAAAACTTCTGTCTGGGCGCGAGCGTCAGTGAAATGCTTGAGGGAGGCCTGGGGAGAGCCAAAGCGGTTGGTCGGCTTGAGCGGCTCAGGAGCCTGCGCCTTGTGGCTGCGATCGGGAATCTTCGCCACCACCATGTCGTCGATCGCCTTTACATCGTCGCCGGCGGGACGCGCAGGGGCTTTCATGACCTGGGTTGTGACCATGCCCATCAGCAAATCCTCGGCGGCCGCGATATGCTCCATCACCTCGGCGATTGACCACCGATCCGGTGCGGGCTTGAAGTTCCATTGCGCGTCGGAAAGGCCGGCGGTGGCATCCAGCACCCCTTGCTTGGTGCTTTCCAGATATTGCAGGGCGCGGTCGCGGTCGGCTGCGGTCAGCGTCTGGGAGAAGGCTGAGGTTGAGGCACATAGAAGAATGATTGCGATGGTCAGGATTCGCTTCATGAGTTTCTTTCCTCCGATTGTGCGCATTCGTGGCGCACAAGGTTCTATTCAACGTGCAGGAAATTTTCTTTAACGCCGGGCAGACAGCAAGGCCCAGTCATAGTACAACGAATCGAAAATGTAGGCGCGAGCGCCCACGCTCGTGCAGGGCGCTCGCGCCTAGATTAAACGGAGTGCTTCGTATTTCCTGCGAGCAACTCCAGGGCGTGCGGAAGCAAATCCACGACCGCATCGAGGGACTCAGCTGCGCCACGGGGACTTCCTGGGAGGTTCAAAACTAACGACTTTTCTCGCACTCCGCAAATTGCCCGGCTCAGGGCTGCCATTGGGGTCTTCTTAGAACCCTCGAAGCGCATGCGTTCTGCAATACCTTCGAGAATGCGCGTGCAGACGGCGCGTGTGGCTTCGGGAGTGACGTCGCGCTCGGCGATTCCCGTGCCTCCGGTGGTCGCGACCAGGCGGGCTTTAGCGGCGAGGCGAATGATCGCCTGCTGAATGTTGGGTTGATCGTCTGTGACGATTTCACTTGCGACTACCGCAAAATGTTTTCTTTTGAGGATTTCCGCGACCGCGGGTCCGGAGAGGTCGGTGCGCTCGCCGCGGGCTGAAGAATCGCTGACGGTGAGCACGGCGGCGGTTAAAAGCTCAATCTTCGAGGAGGACATCTTCCTCTTCTTCCTCGGAGCCGCCTTCGTCGCGCTTTGATTCGTCCAGCATGCGCAAGCCTTCCATCAGCAGGCCCTGGGTGTTCAGGGTGGTGGTTTGTTTGCTGGTCTTGCCTTCAAAATTGATCTGGAAACTGCCGCCGGTCCAACTCAGGACCTTGAAGACCGCCTTATCGCCGGTGAGCGAACCGTAAGCGGCGTGGGTTACCTGGCCTTCGCTGAAGTACATTTCACATTTGTCGCGGTCGTTGGTGAGAGTGAGGGCACAGCTTTTGCGTCCCATCTCAAGCGATTGCACCAGGTCAATCACGTTCATCTGCGAGAGGTTGCCGCGCAACACGCCGTCGGAGGGCGCGGTCTTGGCCATTTTTTCCAGAGCAATCTTGTCAATCACGCGCTTGATGCGCTGGGTGGCGTCCCGCAGGAAAAACGGTTTTTCGACGAAATCATCGACCGGCTCCTGGCTGGAAAGTTTTTCGCTGATATCTGCCTTGCTGGCCAGCAGGATCACGGCAATGCCTGCAGTCTTGGGGCGGCTTCTGAGACGCTCGACCAGCTGGTGCCCATCCATGCCGGGCATGCGGTAATCGCTGACCAGCAGATCGGGCGGGTCGTCCACAGCTTTGAGCAGCGCGTCAGCCGTGTCGCTGGAGGTGGTGACCGCGGCCAACGGCGTCAGCGCGCCTTGCAGCAGTGCGAGGACCATGGGGTTGTCGTCCACCAGCAGGACTTTGACGTTATTCGGCATGGCAGGCTAGGTCTTCTTGCGCACGCGGGTGTAGTTACCGCTCTTGCCTCCGGACTTGTGCTCGAGCACGATCTCCCGGATTTCGATTCCCTTGTCCAGCGCTTTACACATATCGTACACGGTCAGCGCGGCAACACTGGCTGCGACCAGGGCTTCCATTTCGACGCCCGTAACCGCCGTGGTGATAACTTTTGAGCTAATAGCGACGCCATTTTCGCACAGCCGTATGGTCACATCAACGCGGGAAAGCGGCAGGAGATGGCACATGGGGATCAGATCGGAGGTGCGCTTGGCCGCCATGATGCCCGCCAGCCGGGCCACTTCGAGGGGATCGCCCTTGGGATTTCTTGGCAGCGCTTTGAGCACGGCGGGTTTCAGGACTACGAAAGCGCTGGCGCGGGCTTCGCGTTTGCTGGGAGCCTTGGCAGAAACGTCCACCATGCCGGCGCGGCCGGAGCCATCGTAGTGAGAGAGTTTGCGAGGCATCGCGAAAAGCTATCTTACACGCGTGGATGCAGGCGCGAGCGTCCTCGCTCGTGCGGGGAGTGCCACAAGCCACGTAGGGGCGGACGCCCTCGTCCGCCCGGCGGAGCGAAGCTCCGCTATGTAGGGTTGTGCAGAAACCCGTCGAGCTTCGCTCGACTGGGACGGACGAGGGCGTCCGCCCCTACGTGGGTCGTGGTGCTACCGAATCAGGACCGGGACCCATTCACCGGCGGCAATTCGTTCGCGGTCCGGGGGAATCACGATGTAGCAGTTGGCTCGCGTCATGGAGGCGATGTCGCCCGAGCCTTGCCAGACCGCCAGTTCAACTTCTGCGTGTTCGAATTCTCCGGACAGAATTGCGGGGAGGAATCGCTTCAGGCCGGTTTTTGTTTTTATGTCGGACTTGAGGCGCGCATTTAGAAATGCCAGCTTGCGTGACGGCATGCCGGCCAGTGCTTCCAAGACTGGGCGAGCGAAGAGTTCGAAAGTCACCATGGTGGAGACTGGATTGCCTGGGAGGCCGAAAAAATAAACATGGGCCGGAGGAGACGACAGCGTTTCGCGGGCGAGTCGCCCGCGACCACATGGGACTCTTCCGAAGACTATCGGCTTGCCCGGTTGGATTTGGGCGCCGGTGAAGAAGAACTCTGCCTGTAATTCTGCCAGGACTTGTTCGACAAGGTCGTACTTGCCCATCGAGACCCCGCCTGCCAGCAGCAGTAGATCGGCTTCGAGGCCGTCGGCGATGAGTTCACGCAGGCGTTCGGGCTCGTCGGGTGCGATCGGCAGCAGGACGGGCTCTCCGCCGGCGGCCTGCACCTGCGCGGCCAGAGAATACGAATTCGAGTTGCGGATTTGAGTTGTCGCGGGAGGAACATCGATGTCCACGATTTCGTCACCGGTGGAGAGAATCGCGACTTTGGGTTTGCTGTAAACCAGAAGCCGGCTTCTGCCCACCGATGCTGCGATTGCAACCGCGGCGAAATCCAGCCGCGCTCCCGGAGATACTAACTTCTCGCCGCGCCGCGCCTCTGAGGCGACGGGGGCGATGTTGTCGCCGGCCAGCACCGGCTTCATGATCTGCACTCGGCTGGCGTCGCGCGAAGTGTATTCCACCATCACCACTGCATCGGCGCCCGAAGGGGCGGGCGCGCCCGTCATGATGGCCGTGGCCTGGCCTGGTTGCAGGGTGGGGACATCTTCACTTCGAGCTCCTGCTTTGATTTCTCCGATCACTTCGAGGCTGGCAGGGAGGGGGGAGAGGTCAGCGGCCTGCACTGCGTAACCGTCGCGCATAGCCCGGGGGAACGGCGGGAAATGGCGGTCAGCGAATATGGGCTCGGCCAGAACTTGTCCGGCGCCTTCCAGCAGTTCTACCAGCTCCTTGCCGCGGGGACGCAGCTGCGCGGCATGAGCCTCGACCAGGTGACGCGCGTCCTCGAAGCTCAAAATAAGAGACGGCTCGGGCACGGCAGCCATGCAGGAGATCATACGACAGGCTGCTGCCACGAACCACGTAGGGGCGGACGCCCCTACGTGGTTCGTGGCGCTTCTTTACGTATTGTCTCTGCTGGTAACCCGGTCCCGGTTGGCATTGAGCATCGCTCGGCCTTCGAGGACAATCATTTGACGGATTCCCGAGTTTCGGGGGAGAGCTGTGCTTTGCCGGCGTGCATTCGGAATCTGGCTGATGGTTGGTGCTGCGCTCACCGCGGCCCAGGCCAAAGACATCGCCTTGGTTTCCAACAAGTCGAATGAGGTGACCGAAGTCAGCATGTCCGAGCTGGTGAAGATCTGTAAGGGTCAGACCAGCCGCTGGCCCAAGGGCAAACCTGTCACTTTGTTCAGCCTCAACCCTGCCTCGAACGCGATGAGGATGGTGCTGGAAAAAGTTTATGGCATGTCGAGCGACGAAGTCAGCGCTCTGATCGCCACGGCCAACCACGGCAGGGCGAATCATCCCGCCATCATTATCGTGAAGTCCGACAAAGATCTGGTGGAAGCTGTGGAATCGACGCCGGGCGCAGTTGGGTTGGTGGATGTGTACTCGATCACCGGGGGCATTACGGTGTTGCGGGTCGAAAATAAACTTCCGCTGGAAGCTGGGTATCCATTGCATGGGAACTAGTAGTCCGAAAACGGGTAGCGTCGCCGTCCCGGCGGCTGTCCGGCGGGCGCTACATGAACAACCGTGATTCCAAAACGTTGCGCCGCTTTCCCCGCCACCCGCTTGATGTCCGCGTCTCCGTACACACCTTTCGCTCAGGAGAGAGCCTGTCATTTTGGGGGCGATCGAGTGAGATTGGAGAAGACGGCGTTGGGGCGACCTTGACCGGTGAACTGGAGGCCGGGGAAGTCGTGTCCATGGAACTATCGTTGCCGATGGCGCCGTTTCCCATCAAGATCAGGGCGCTGGTACGATATCGCGACGGACTGCGCCATGGCTTTGAGTTTCTGACCCTCAGCGCGACCCAGCGCGACGAAATCCGCCGGGTCTGCGAGACTCTCTCCGCCGGCATGTGAGCGGCAACGGGTAACGAAAAAAGTTTATCGTGTCGACGGGAACAAGTACCTTCGAATCAATGGACTTTGGTTTGTCGCGGCTGCTGGTCCATGCAACTTTTTCCGGCCAGATGCGTCCTACTTAACAGAGAATAGAGCTCAGCAATCCAGCACTGCCGGTTGGTACGTAAACCTCTCAGGAGCTTCCCTACATGCTGATCAAGAAGGCCGCCGACATTCCATCCTCCGAGATCACCCCGAAAAGCCTGTATCTGAACCGGCGGAAGTTTCTGGCCTGCACGGCGCTGGCGGGTGCAGCCGCAGTGGCCGCCGGAGTGGGCTTGCGTGAAATGGCTTCGCCGTCATCGGTGGCGCAAGCCAATACCAAGATTGACGGCTTGCAGAAGAGCCCGTTCTCGACCAGCGAAACTATCACGCCTTACAAAGACGTCACCAACTACAACAACTATTACGAATTTTCCACCGACAAGTACGAGCCGGCCGGCCTGGCCAAGAATTTCAAGACGCGCCCCTGGACCGTCACTATTGACGGCGCCGTCAAGAAAAAGCAGGTGCTCGATGTGGACAGCATCATCAAGATGGCCGCGCCGGAAGAGCGCATCTATCGCCATCGTTGCGTGGAAGGCTGGTCGATTGTGGTTCCATGGATCGGATTCTCGCTCAGCGAATTGATCAAGCGCGCCGACCCTCTGCCGAAAGCGAAGTTTGTGGAGTTCACCACACTTTTCGATTTGCAGCAGATGCCGGGCCAGCGCAGCCGGGTGCTGCAGTGGCCTTACGTCGAAGGCTTGCGGATGGATGAAGCCATGCATCCGCTGGCGCTTTTGTGTTTTGGCATGTATGGCGAAGTGTTACCTAACCAGGACGGCGCGCCGCTGCGCATGGTGATTCCGTGGAAGTATGGATTCAAAAGCATCAAGGCCATTGTGCGCATTCGCTTTACCGGCGACCAGCCTGTCAACACCTGGAATATATCGGCGCCTGGCGAATACGGGTTTTATTCCAATGTGAACCCGAATGTTGATCATCCGCGCTGGAGCCAGGCCACGGAACGGCGGCTGGGAGAATTTCGCAAGCGTCCGACGCTGATGTTCAATGGCTACGATCAAGTGGCGTCGCTTTATTCCGGCATGGATTTGAAGAAGAACTTCTAGGTAGTGGATGTGGATTTGTGTGGTCGCGACCGACTCGCCCGCGAAGGCCTCGAGTCAAAGTCAACAGCCGCGGGCGAGTCGCCCGCGACCACACAAACCACACGAGACCGTCCACATTTGAAGAGCTCATGGTGAAATGGTTCAAACCCGTTGTGTTTCTTGCCTGTCTGGGGCCGCTGGCGCGGCTGGGATGGAAGGCGTACACGGGTCGCCTGGGGGCCAATCCCATCGAAGTCATCACCCATTCGACGGGTGACTGGATCCTGATTTTCCTGCTGGTGACGCTCTCCGTTACGCCGGTGCGCAAGGCGACCGGGCAGCTGTGGCTGATTCGTTATCGCCGCATGTTCGGGCTGTTTGCATTCTTCTATGCGTTGCTGCATTTCCTGACTTACATCTGGCTGGACAAATTTTTTGACATGCATGAGGTGTGGGCCGACGTAAGCAAGCGCCGTTTCATCACGGTCGGCTTCACCGGATTCGTTCTGCTCATTCCGCTGGCGCTGACTTCCACCGCAGGCTGGATACGCCGCCTGGGAGGCAACCGCTGGCGGGCGTTGCACCGTCTCATCTATGTCAGTGCGATCGCGGGCGTGATTCATTATTGGTGGCTGGTGAAGGCTGATGTCAGCAAGCCGGCGCAATACGCCTTCGTGCTGTCTTTGTTGTTGGGGTACCGGATTGTGGCGTGGCTGGTGCAAAAAAGAAAGGCGGCTTCGTTGGTGACGCGGAGGACGGAAGTTGCGCAGGAGTAGGCGTCTCTCCAGATTCGCTGGACGGGCGGGACGCCCGTCCTCCAACACATAAAGTGACCTGGCTTTGACAACTTTCCTGGCTTGGCTGTGTTAGAGGTTGAGGGTACTTACGCTGCACCATTTTCTTATGAGAATTCTATATTTGTATCTGGGCCTGGTTTTGCTTCTGGTTTGTGCCGGTTGTGGATCGAATAACGGCGGCGTCCCCGGATTCATTCCAAAAGGAAACTTTTCCAATGCGAGCCTGAATGGACAGTATGTGTACCAGATCGAGGGCTTTGACTTCAGCAATCCCAACAACGTAGTTCCCTACCGTGAAGCTGGCGTGTTTACCGCCAACGGCAACAAGGTCATCACCAGCGCGACCGACGATTTTTCCGAGGGCACGGGTGTGTTCACCACGGTCAGCACCGGCTCCTACTCCATCAACAACGACGGGACCGGCAGCATCACCTTCAGCAATGCGCTGCTGGGGCCGATCACGCTGGAAGTAACGATGGTGAGTGCTTCAAAGGTCTACCTGGTGGAGGCGGACTCGGCGGTGAATGCGGGCGGGATCGCGGAGAAGCAGAACTTGACGGCGATTACCGCCGCCCCGAACGGAACGTTTGTTTTCCGGGAGCACGACGTAAATTTGAGCACGCTACAGTCCACGGCCAGCGTGGGCGCATTCACGCTTACGGGCGGCGTCGCCAGCAACGGGAATAAAGACGTCAATGTGGGCGGGACGCTCAGTTCCCTGACCTTCACCGGTTCATTTAACGCTCCCGACCCCGCAACCGGCCGGGGCAACGGAACTTTCACCGACAGCGCCCTCGTCACTTCCAGCTTCAACTACTACATCGTGGACGCAAACAACATACGGCTGCTTGCCGGCGACACGAACATCGTCGGGCAGGGCCGCGCGGAACTCCAGAGTGGCACGCCTACGCTCTCCGGCAGCTACGCCTTCGGAAGCAAGGGGGATACTGGCTCCCTGGGCGGAGTCAATATGGCTGGCCGCTTCACTGCCAGTGGAGGGAACATCACCACCGGCGCGCGCGACCTGGTGCAAGACGGCGGTCCCGCGACCAACGTCAGTTTTACCGGAACCTATACCCAGACCCCCAACGGACGCGCCCTGCTCAACCTCACCACTGCTGCGAACAGCAACTATGTGGTGTGGATGGTCAGTCCGACACGCGGCCTCTTCCTGGTTGATGATCCCAACACCGTCCAGGATGGAAGCCTCGATCTGCAGCAAGTTTCCTCGTTTTCGAATTCCACCATGAACGGACAGTTCGGGTTCATCATGGATGGATTCGACATCCAAAGCACGCCAAAAGACCGGGTGGGTACGTTGCAGTGGGATGGAGCCGGCAAGCTGATCTTGAATGAATTCACCAACACGGATGGAGTCCCCAGCAGTGCCACCCTTTCAGGAAATTACGCGGTTTCCGGGAACGGGCGGACCGGGGCCTCGATCAGCAACCTTTCGAGCAATTTGATTTTTTACCTGGTCTCGGGGAACGATGCCTATGTAGTGCAGACCGACCCGAATGTAGAGCTCAACGGAACCATCAGCAAGCAGCAGTAAAATGGACTACGTGGGGGAAAATCGTCAACCGCGTTCGTACGCGTGCTTCTGCTCCAGTTCGGCGAGGGCGGCGCGCATGTCGGCCTCGAACTTCTCAGCCTGCGCCATCAGCGATGCATTGGCTGAAGCCCACTCGCCTTCCAAAGTGATCAATTCCTGGCCGCGCAGTTTCTGCGCCACCTCGATCAGGTGTGCAGGTGTGGTTTCGAGGAACAGCGCTTCGGTAGGATCGCCAACCCAGACCGGCCCTTTCGCGACTTTGGTCTGCCAGTAGACTTTGCGCGCCACCAGCAGGGCCGCATTCTCGTCCGTGGCCTTGCCAAACACCCACTTGCTGCGTTTGAAATCATAGTAGCGGCTGGAGAATTGCACCGGCACCCGCTTCCCCGACTTCAGAAATTCAATTTGCCGGCGATCCACTTCCTTGCGCAGGGCATTGATGACCGGAGCCTCAATGTCTTTCGGCTCCAGCGACGGCATGACCTCGTACACGGTCGCGGACAGGTTGACCGACACAGGCGCATGCAGCCCGGCAGAATTTTCCAGAGCGATATCGGCGTGCAGCACGTAAAAATCCGCTCCCGAGGTGGACTTGTGAAACGGCCACTCCAGATGGAAGGAGAGAGGCAGGCCGCTGAGACAGACGTAGACTTTTTTTTCCTGTGCTTGGTTTGCTTGTATGGCGCTGTTCATAATGAGATTGATGTGGAATTTGTATTTTAACCGTCGCCACTCCACTTTGGGGTTTGGGTGAGCAAGAAATTGGATCGAGCCTAGCAGAAGATGGGTTTGGCAGGCTTATCTTTACCACGATAACTTCCGTGGTTCTTACTGATTGTGATGCAGACCCAGCCGAGCCTTGCTCGGCCTGGACGGGTCCCTTCGACTTCGCTCAGGCAGGTCTCTGCCAAGAGACGGTTCGGAGTTCCACTTTGCAGATGATGCGGGTTAAAAAAGACAGGGAGGCCAGGCTTTGACCTGAACATCCTTCCACTTGTTTACTAACGGGGTTCGTAACGAGATGAATGCCTCAAACGAAGTCTCAAAATGAAAAAGGCGGCCCGCTGGCCGCCTTTACCGTCTAACCTACACATCAAGATGGAAGCTATCGACCCGAAGCTGCGCCTGCTGCTTGAGGATGTAATGAGGCAATCTTTTCCAGCAGGGCGTTCATGCTTCGGCCAGTCTCCAGGGTGGCGTCAACTGCGGGATGCCCTTCCCCGTCGGTGTGCGTGACCAGGAGGCGCGTTCCAGGCTGCGCCTTCTTGACCATGTAGGCCAGGTGGTGCCGGTCGTTCTTGGTCAATGTGGGCCCCAGGATGACCAGGTCGAATTTTTCCTTCTGCAGGATGTCCTGGACCTGCTTGCGGCCCTCCGCCTGAGTGACGCTGTAGCCCGCCTTTTCAATCGTAACTGACTGTGATGCAAGGACTTCTGAATCGCCTTCGGCGTACAGAATCCTTAGCTTTGACGATGATTTCGAGATGTTTGCCATAGTGGAGTTGGGCCGGCCTTTCTCTTCCCGGCTCACCTGCCACGTTAGCAATGCCATGCTGTCCTGAGAACGTCACCTAAGACCAGTACGAAACGCTCCGAAGACCACGCCCGACTGGGGACTAGTGCGGCCAATGTAGGCGCGAGCGTCTTGCTCGTGCGGCAGCGCCACCAGCCAGTGGGGGACAGCCGCCCCCGGCTTTCCGGGCGGAGCAAGGCTCCGCTATTTTCTTGCTTTTGGCCAAACGCCTGTCGAGCTTCGCTCGACTGGACAGCCGGGACGGCTGTCCCCACGTGGTTCGGGGCGCTCGCGCCTACGTTATGAAGGCCTAGTTGAGGCCTTCGACCAGATACAGGTCGGCCAGGGTTCGGTGGAATCCGTAGACGAAGGTCTTGCCATCCGGGGTGACCAGAATTGGACCAATGGTGGCGACGCCAGCCGGGTCTCCCGGCACCAGTTGCTTCCACAGCGTCCGTTTTCCTGTGGCCAGGTCGAGGCGGTAGACTTTGGCGGGAACCTCTCCCGACTGATACACAAAAAGACTCTTGTTGTCTTGACTCCAGCTGGATGCCAGATCACCTGTCTGAAGTCCCGGAATCTCTCGAGGCTCGCCATGGCCGGAGGTGGAATAGAGATACCCTTTCAAATCAGGTCCTATGGCTGCCACCTGCTGGCCGTCCAATGAAACTGCGAACGCGGTTCCGTTCACCCCTTCCGGAGTAATGGCGAGTGCCTTGCCAGCCTCGACATCCTGCACATACAGCCGCACTCCGTGACCCGGTTCATTCCCCGAAAAGACAAACTGCTTTCCATCGGGTAACCAGCGCGCTGCGTTGTGGTTTATGTTGTCGTTGGTCAGGGGCCGGGATTCTCCGGCTTTCGTGGGGAGCAGACGAAATTGCGCGGGCGTGCCCGGATTCTGAGCGATCGCCCACTTCTGGTCCGGGGACAAGGCTTCCGCCGTTCCCTCACCCAGCCGAACCGCCGCGGAACCGTCGGTGTTACGGATGTAGAGGGTATAGGTCAGCTCCTGCATCTTGCCATAACGGGCGCCGCCACCCACACCTTCTTCGTCAAAGAGAACAGTCTTCCCGTCGGTCGAGAGGTCGCCGGGGTAGGAATAGTCCAGCCACGACAGATCATGTTCCTTATCGCTGTCGGCCGAGATGCCCATCAGCTCCCGCCGCCAACTGGCTCGACCCATCAGCATGCGTCCGTCGCGGAAAATATCAAAAAGCATGAGTGTCCCCGGCATTCGTGCCACTAGGCGCTTTTCTCCCTTGAGGTTCACCGCCGACAAATCGCGGTCCAGGCCGGTTTCCGTGGCGGTGAAGAAGACCTCTTGCCCGTCCGCGGACCAGGCTAGGCCTTGCACGCTATACCAATCGCCGGAAAGCTTTCTTCTGTTGCCGGAAAGGTCTACGACTGCGACCGAACCGCTATCGTCTCCCTGTAAAGAGTGGTCGAGATACGCCACCATGTCGCCCTTGGGAGAAATGCGGGGATGGCTGATCCAGCCTCCGGTCTCGTAGAGCACTTTGCCGATGGGATATTCCAGGCGATTCCTGCCACCTACGTCGCGTACCACAGCCAGGCCGCTGCCGTCAGGCGCCCAGTCCGCCCATTGCACGTTTTCGAGCAACTCTCGCGGAGCCCCTCCCGCCAGCGGGGCGCTGGCCAGAGTGCCCACATTCACCCAGGTTCCGGTGCGATGGCTGTTGAGGGCAACGGCCATCTCTCCCGTAGGAGAGACTGCCAGCAGTTGGGTATGTTCGAGGCCAAGAGACCGCGATTCCGCCGCGCCGGGACGCGCGCTGAAGATTTCGACCGGATTGCCCTGCCACGCCGCGCTGTAGAGGATGGTCTGCCCGTCTGAAGCGAAGCGCGCTGAGCGAATGTCGCCGCGCCGGAACGTGATCTCGTGATAGCGCGGATTGGGTATGCTAAGCCGCCAGAATGGCTTGCCCGCGAGCAGTCCTGCCCCTGCTCCTACCAGCAGCGCTAGGCCAACCAGCACTGCGGTGAGCTTGTTCCCTTGTTTTGCCGGGGGCGGGGCGTCTTTACTTCCGGTACTTCCCGCCACAACGGACGGCTGGGCGGCGGCGCTGACTCCGGCGCGCGAGGAATCCGTATCGCGCTTCAGGCGCTTGAGATCAGCCCGCAACTCGGCCGCGGTCTGGCAGCGCAACTCGCGGTCCTTCTCCAAAGTCTTGTTGAGGATCGGCTCCAGTTGCGCGGGTAATCCCGGATTCAGCTGGACTGGCGATGCCGGCACCTTGTTCAGAATCGCTTCAAAGATGACGGCGGAAGTGGTCCCCAAGAAAGGCTGTCGGCCCGTCGCCATTTCATACAGGACGACGCCGAAAGAGAACAGGTCGGTACGCTGATCGAGCGGCTCTCCCCGCGCCTGTTCCGGTGACATGTAGGCGACGGTCCCCATCGCGGTTCCAGGGTTGGTGAGCTGATAGTCCGCGGCTACCGCTGTGACGGCAGTGGCTTCATCGGGCTTATGTTTTTGCGGCGTCAGCTTGGCCAGGCCGAAATCGAGGATCTTGGCTTGGCCGCGCTGCGTGATGAAGATATTTGCCGGCTTGATGTCACGATGCACGATCCCGCTTGAATGTGCCGCGTCGAGCGCGTCCGAGATCTGAATGGCGATATCGAGCAGCTGATCTACCTTGAAGGGACGGCCCGCGATACGGTGCTTGAGCGTCTCGCCTTCCAGGAGCTCCATGGCGATGAACGGAACATCTTCGAAAGTATCAATCTCGTAGATGGTGCAGATGTGCGGATGGTTCAGCGCGGAGGCGGCGCGCGCTTCACGCTGAAAACGCTCGATCGCCTGGGGATCACGGGAAAAGCCTTCAGGAAGGAATTTCAGGGCCACGAATCGGCCCAGCTTGGTGTCCTGCGCCTTGTAGACCACCCCCATGCCGCCGCCGCCGAGCTCTTCCACGACACGGTAGTGAGAGATGGTTCGTCCGATCAAGTTAGACGCGCTCACGAGCGTTGATATTAGTTTCACCGCACAGCGAAGTCAAAAACGAATCTTCCTACTGTCGCAGACCCATCCAGCGCTCCGAGAGCACGATGGAGTTTCCGGGATTGTGCGGATCGTACCGGACGGAGGTGGGAAGTCCGAGACGGCAGGAGTGGAGATTGATGAGCTGGCGCAGATAGGTCACGTCCTGCGAGGCTTCGTAGGACACTCCGGCGACGTCGTATTGATAGATCAGGAAGGTGGAGGGCCGCTCGCGAGTGCCAGGCATTTCCTGAACGTCAATCACGGTGCCATCGGTGATGCGGCCTATGCGATCAAGCCAGCCCCGCCGCTCCCGTTCCAGGTCTTCAGCGGTCTTCGGCTTGCGGCGCAGCAGGAAGTAGGCGAGGGCCAGGACGGCACCGACCACCAGAATCAGAGCATAAAGATGAAGTGAGATCATGATTTGCGCGATGGGACACGGCCGTGGCGTGCGGCGGACCCACCAACAGAATAAGGCTTGCGGGAGAATCGGGGAAGTTTCAATGTGGGCGCGAGTGTCCCGCTCGCGTGGCAGGGCCACGGGCCACGTGGGGACAGCCGTCCCCGGCTGTCCGGGCGGAGTTGAAACTCCGCTATTCTTTTGCTTTCGGCAAAACCCTGTCGAGCTTCGCTCGACTGGGCTGGTGAGGACACCTGCCCCTACGTGGTCCGTGGCGGTCCCCGCACGAGCGCGGGCGCTCGCGCCTGCATTTTCAGAGGACTGGATTGCTTAAGGTTCCGATTCCTTCGACGATCACCTCCATGGTTTCTCCGGCGACGACCGGGCCCACACCTTGCGGCGTCCCGGTCGGAATCAGGTCTCCCGGCAGCAGCGTCATGACCTGGGAAATATAGCGGATAACCACATCGAGCGGGAAGATGAAATCCCGCGTGTTGCCTTGTTGCCGGACCACGCCATTGACCCGGGTTTCCACGCCAATTCCGGCCCAGGGATCGATTTCATTGGTGACCAGCGGGCCGACCGGGCAGAAGGTATCGAAACCCTTGGCGCGGGTAAACTGACCGTCTTTCTTTTGCAGGTCGCGCGCGGTCACGTCATTCACGCAGGTGTAACCCAGAATGTAGGGACGCACATCTTCGTCCGCCGCCAGTTGGTAGCATTTCTTGGCGATCACGACTCCGAGTTCGCCTTCATAGTCCACCCGCTCGGCGATGCTGGGCCGGTGGACCGGAGCACCCGGAGCCAACAATGACGACGGCGGCTTGAAGAAGATGAGCGGCTCGGCCGGAACTTCGTTGCCCAGTTCGGCGGCATGTTCGCGATAGTTGCGCCCCACGCAAACGATCTTCGACGGGCTGACCGGGGCAAGCAGCGCGGCTTCGGCCAGCGACAGATGGTCCATCTTTCGGGTGGGGACGTCTTCGAGATCTCCACTCGCATCTTGCGGAGAGCTGAGAAAAAGGCGGGTGATCTGATCCACGCCAGCCACGGATTCTACGAGACCGTAGTGGGACTGGCTGTTCAGTTGGAAGCGGCAATATTTCATAGGGTCCTCAAGTGCAGCTGTCAGCTCTCAGCTATCAGTCAAAAATGATCGTGGAGCCTTCCAATATGGAACGTCAAGATTCTCGACGGTGCGAACTGAAAGCTGAGAGCTGATAGCTGACAGCTTTTATGGCACCTGCTCACTCGTCTCTTCCGATTTCGCGCTTTCGTTGCTGCGTTCGTCTACCGCTGACACAGAATAGAAATACTTCTTTCCGGATTGCACTTTCAGATCACGGAAGGCCGGGGCCTTCACTGGTTCGGAATTCAATTTTACCGGCGGCTCATTTCCTTCATGACGGAAGACGTTGTAGCCGGCCAGGTCGGCTTCGGTGTCAGGAGACCATACCAGGTCAACGAATGGCGCTTGACCGACGCCTGAGAAGACCGCCTGTAGTCCGCCGGGCACGGTGGGAGGGAAAATGTCGTGGGCGAAAACCGCGACTGAAGGCGTGTCGTCGCCTTCGACTTCAACCTCGGACTTGCCGGGCGCGGAAACAACGGTCACGACCGTGGCGCGGTAGTCGTAACGCTTCTCCCATTCGAAGCTCTGGTCGAGAAATTCGGGCAACTGGCTGGCCGGCTGAGTTTGCGCACACTCCATCAAGCTCGCGTCGCTCACTTTGGTGTCGGCCTGCTTTCCCTGCTCGCGGCGATAGATGCGCAATTTGTGATCAAGCACATTCGAGGATGCTACGGCTGCAGGACACTCCCACGAAAGCAGCACACCATCTTTTTTGACCTCGGCACGGAAGTGATCTGGCGGCGGCAGGGTGGGGGCGGACGGAACCTGCACCTGGTTGGAGAGCCCGGCGCTGCGTCCACTTTCGTTCAGCACCGACACTGCATACGTGATCTGAGCAGTGGGATTTTCTTGCAGTTCTGCCGAGAGGACATCGGTGTAGTTGGCTTGAACTTTCGGAGGCAGCGCACCGTTACGGGTTGAATTGCCAGTGGGCAAGGGAAACTGGGCGGCGGGAATTTCAGCGGCCGGATTTTTGCAATCTGCCACGGGCACCTGCAGGCTGCGGCAGACGCGAGTGAGACCTGGATGGCGCACGGTCTGTCGGTCAGTGGTCTGGGCGGGCACAGTCCAGGCCACATAGACCTTGTCGCCCTTGCGCGCGGCACGCAAGTCCGTCACTGGCTTGGCCAGTTCCAGAGCGGGCGGGATGGGAACGCCCGGATAGCCGCAGGAAACAAGCACCGCGTTGCCCAGCACGCAGATCAGAATGTTCCAACCGGATCGCTTCATCGCGGGAACAAACAGGGTAACAGACGGCGCGCGGATCCCCGGGCGGCATTCGGCAGGAGAATAGCTCTCGGCCCGATGGCTAAAGCACTAAATCCTTGACCGCTTCGCGGAAGACGCGAGAGTGCTGATCAACATCGTCGGGATCAGTCTGAGGCGACATGAGCGCCATGTTGTGGAACGGAGTGAGCAGAATGCCGCGGTTCATGGCATACAGGTGCATGAAGCGCTCCAGTTCGAAATCCATAGCGTCGTGCGCCTGAGCGCCATTTTGGGGAGGCGTGGGAGAAAACTGATATTCGGCGCGACCGCCCAGACGGGTGACGTGCCAGGGCACGCCGAAGTCAGCGATCGTTTTTTGCACTCCGGCGGTCCAGCGTTCAGCCGGGGGAATCATGCGCGCGAACGCATCCTTTGTGAGCACTTTGGTCAACGTGGCCCGCATGGCGGCAAGCGAAAGCGCGTTGCCAGCCAACGTTCCGCCAATGCCGCCGGTATCGCAATCTTCCAGGTTCTGGTCTTTGTTTATGGAATGCGCAACCGCTTCCGTAAATCCGTAGGCTGCGCCCGGCACTCCGCCGGCGATGGCTTTGCCAAAGATGAAGAAATCAGGGTCGAGATTTTCGGCACGCGTATAGCCGCCCGGCCCGGCGCAGATGGTGTGAGTTTCGTCGATGATGAGCAGAGTTCCAAATTTCTTGGTGAGCTCCCGCAAAGCCTGATGGTAGCCGGGTTCGGGATGCACGATGCCCACGTTGGTCATGACTGGCTCGGCCAGCACGCAGGCTAGGTCGCCCGGCGCCAACGCCTGCTCTAATGCTGGAATGTCGTTGAACTCAACCACCTTGGTGGTGACTGCGGGATCAACGGGCGGACCGATGTTGCCGCGGCGAGCTTGCGCCACGCCATCTTTTAAAGTGATGAAACTTTCGTCCACGGTGCCGTGATAGCACCAGTTGAAAACCAGAATCTTGGGACGGTTGGTAATCTGGCGCGCCAGCCGTATCGTGAAGCGGTTAGCGTCAGTGGCGGTGAGCGCGAACTGCCAGAAGGGCAGGCCGAAGCGTTGCTGCAATTCTTCGGCGACGAAAATCGAATCCTCGGTGGGCAGCATCAAGGTGATGCCCCGCCTCATCTGCTCTTCCACAGCTTTTACCGTTGCGAAAGGAGAATGCCCGGTCATGGCGCCGGTGTCGCCCAGGCAGAAGTCGATGTAGCGATGCCCGTCCACGTCGTAGAAGTGCGAGCCCTGGGCCTCGCGAACGAAGGGCGGGAAGGCGCCGGCCCACTTGATCATCCAGTTCATGGGCACGCCGCCCAGCAACGACTTGCCCGCGCGTTCGAACAGAGCTTTGGATTTGGGGCGCTCGTTCACAAAGCGCTGCTGCTCGCGCTGCATGAGGGACTTGAGGCGCTGCCGGTCAATGGCTCTCATGTTTGCTGCGGAAGAGCATAGCAGAACAGGGATGGGTTTGATTGTGGTTGAAATGTGTGGACGCGGGCGACTCGCCCGCCCTTGTGTATGTCCGCCCACTTATAGGATGTAGCGCGACAGGTCCTGGTCTTTCACAATATCAGCCAGCATCTTGCGCACGTAGTCGGCGTCCACCTTGATGTGTTCGCCCTTTTTGTCGGGCGCGTCGAAACTGATTTCGTCGAGCACGCGCTCCATGATGGTGTGCAGGCGGCGGGCTCCGATGTTTTCCGTGCCTTCGTTCACGCGGAAGGCATAGCGCGCGATTTCTTCCTGGGCTTCGCGGGTGAATTCCAGCTTCACACCCTCGGTTTCGAGCAGAGCTACGTATTGCTTCACCAGCGAGGACTTCGGCTCCGTCAGGATGCGGATGAAGTCTTCCATGGTCAGCGATTGCAGTTCCACGCGGATGGGGAAGCGGCCCTGCAGTTCGGGAATCAGATCGCTGGGTTTCGAAACGTGAAATGCGCCCGCGGCGATGAACAGGATGTGGTCGGTTCGCACCATGCCGTAGCGTGTGTTCACCGTGGTGCCTTCGACGATGGGCAGGATGTCGCGCTGAACGCCCTCGCGGGAGACGTCGGGACCGTGGCCGCTCTCGCGTCCGGCGATCTTGTCGATTTCATCGAGGAAAATAATTCCGGAATCTTCCACGCGGTCTATCGCCAGGCGGGTGACTTGATCCATGTCGATGAGGCGCTGCTCTTCTTCCTGAATAAGGTATTCGAAGGCTTCGTTGACCTTCATCTTCCGCTTCTTGGTGCGCTGGCCGAAGAGGTTGGGAAGCATGTCTTTGAGATTGACGTCCATCTCTTCGACGCCTTGATTGGAAATGATCTCGAAAGATGGGAAGTTACGTTCGCGCACGTCAAGCTCGACGGTGCGTTCATCCAGCTTGCCTTCGCGCAACTGCTGGCGAAGCTTTTCGCGAGTGCGGCTTTGCGACTCATTGTTGGGGGAAGCCGCCGTCGTCCCTTCGAGCACCATGCCGCCCGCGGAGCCCTCGAGGGGGCGAGGCGTAGCCGGCGGAAGCAGGATATCGAGCAAGCGCTCTTCGGCGTTGAGTTCGGCTTTGTCAGAAACGTCTTCGAGCTTTTCTTCGCGCACCATCTCGATGGCGATTTCGACCAGGTCGCGAATCATGGACTCGACATCGCGTCCGACGTAGCCGACTTCGGTGAACTTCGAAGCTTCCACTTTGAGGAAGGGCGAGTTGGCGAGCTTGGCCAGGCGGCGGGCGATTTCGGTCTTGCCCACACCGGTCGGGCCGATCATGATGATGTTCTTTGGGATCACTTCTTCCGCCAGGTCGGGCGTAAGTTTCTGGCGGCGCATGCGATTGCGCAGGGCGATAGCGACGGCGCGCTTGGCGTCCTTCTGGCCGACGACATGCTTGTCCAACTCGGCGACGATTTCGCGCGGAGTCAGTTCGTCGAGTGCGATTTGTTCTTCTTCAGCGGTAGCGGGTAGGTAGATAGCCATAGATCAGTCGTCGGTTGTCGGTCGTCGGTCATCAGCCAGATCGTCTTGCTAACGACTGATGACTGACGACTAGAGTTCCTCAATCGTTACCTTGTCATTAGTATAGATGCACATTTTGCCAGCAATCTTCATTGCTTCTTCGGCGATTTGGCGCGCGGTCAGTTGGGTGTGCTCGGCCAGCGCTTGCGCCGCCGCTTGGGCATAGGGACCACCGCTGCCGATGGCGGCAATGCCGCCGTCGGGCTCGATCACATCGCCCTGGCCGCTTAGCAGGAAAGTCTGTTCCTTGTCGGAGACCAGCAGCAGGGCCTCGAGATGGCGCAGAAATTTGTCGGTGCGCCAGTCTTTGGCCAACTCGACCGCGCCGCGTCCCAGGTTGCCGTGATATTGCTCCAGCTTTGATTCGAAGCGGCTGAAGAGAGTAAAAGCGTCGGCTGTCGAGCCGGCAAATCCGGCCAGGATCTTGTCCTGGTAGAGGCGTCGGATCTTCTTGGCGGAGTGCTTGATGACGCCTTCGCCGAGCGTGACCTGGCCGTCCCCGGCCATGACGACGTTGCCGTTGCGGCGGACGCTAAGAACTGTGGTGGATCGAATCAGACGCTTCGTAGGCATGAGCGCAAACCTTAATTATAGCAGCGCAGACCACGTGGGGACAGCCGCCCTCGGCTGTCCGGTCGAGCACCGCTCGACACGGCGTTTGCCGGAACCATCCTCGCGGAGCTTCGCTCCGCTGGACAGCCGAGCGCGGCTGTCCCCACGTGGTCAATCATTGCAGCGCAATTAATGGCACCGCCAGCAGGGCGGCGAAGATGCCTACCGTCTTCCAGCGGGTGAAGTGTTCGTGCAGAACCACTCGCGCCAGCACAACCGTGATCACAGGATAAAGAGAACTCAGCACGACCGCCGTATCCAGGCGGCCGGTCTGTTCGGCGCGGATGAAGAGTGCGGTGCCGCTGACGTCGAGGCCTCCGGCGAAGAGGGCGAGGGCGGCGCCGGCCGGTTGCAGGCTGCCGCGACCGCGGCGAAACAATACGATCACGGCCACAATCACCAGGGACGCTACGCGTGAATGCACCGCCGACCATAGGGCGGAACTGTCGCCGGCCCGGTCGATGCAAATGAAGAATCCGGCAAAGCCGACTCCTGCCAAAGCGGCCATGGAAATGCCTGCGTAACTTCGGGCCGAGCCGTCGGGACGGGAGATGAGCCAGATGCCCATGCCGGCGAGCAGGAATCCGGCGATGGAGAATGCTCCCGGCAGTCCCTGCGTGATCATCGCGAATGCGGCTGGGATCGCCGCTCCTAGAACCGCCGCGACCGGCGCGGTGATGCCCATATCTCCACTGGCGAGGGTGCGATAGAAAATTGCTAACGCCGTCCCGCCCAACGCGCCCGCGAGCAGCGCCCAGTGTCGGCTCGACGCCGAGGCATGCGGAGCGCGGGTAAGCAATGCGAGCGTGAGCATGAGCACGAAGCCGCCGGCATGCGACAGCAGGGTGATGATAAAGGCGTCAGAGCGCTTCGAGGCGTAGCCACCGGTAAAGTCGCTGGTGCCCCAGCACAGCACCGCCGCCAGGCTGAAGCCGACGGGGACAAGTTGTTCCGCGGAGACCAATCCAAATTTCTCCTTCTGCTTTTCGTCCGGAGGACGAGAGTAGCACGCGATAAGACTTGTGGCGCGGCCGCCCTCGCCCGCGAGCTTCCGAGCTTGACGTCAAGAGCCGCGGGCGAGTCGCCCGCGACCACACAAACATCAACCCAAATTGACTTGCCGAAGCTCTGCGGCCTAACATGACCAACCAGTAAATGATCGGCCAAACCATATCGCATTACCGCATCGTGCAGAAACTGGGCGGCGGCGGTATGGGTGTGGTGTACGAGGCGGAGGATTTGCGCCTGGGCAGGCGCGTGGCCTTGAAGTTTCTGCCGGATGAACTGGCGCAGGACCCGCAGGCACTCGAGCGGTTCCGTCGCGAAGCGCGGGCTGCGTCTGCGCTCAACCATCCCAATATCTGCACCATCTACGACATTGGCGAAGACGAGAACCGCCAGTACATGGTGATGGAATATCTCGACGGAACTACCCTGAAGTATCGCATCGAAGGGAAGCCGCTGTCGGTGGAACGGTTAGTCGACTTCGGGGCGCAGATCGCCGACGCGCTGGATGTGGCGCACACTGCGGGCATTGTCCATCGCGATCTGAAGCCGGCGAATTTGTTTCTCACCAAGCGCGGGCAGGCCAAGATTCTCGATTTCGGTTTGGCTAAAGTGTCGGGACGGCCAATGCCCGACCTGGAGCCAGCGGGCGGGTCGTTCGCGACGGCGGCCGTGGATGCGGCGCATCTCACCAGCCCCGGCAGCACGGTAGGGACTGTCGCCTACATGTCTCCGGAGCAGGCGCGGGGGGAGGAACTCGACTCTCGCACCGACCTGTTTTCATTCGGCGCAGTGCTCTACGAGATGTCCACGGGGCGGCAGCCTTTCATCGGAAACACTTCGGCGGTAATCTTCGACGCCATCCTGAATCGCGCGCCTACCGCGCCGGTCCGGCTGAATCCTTCTTTGCCGTCGGAACTGGAACGCATCATCAATAAAGCTTTGGAAAAAGACCGCGATCTGCGCTACCAGGTCGCATCAGAAATGCGCGGCGACTTGAAGCGGCTGAAGCGTGAGCTCGATTCGGGGAGGAATTCGTCGGTGAGCGTGGCTACACCGGTGGACTCGGCGCCTTCGGCGGCATCCGCGGTTGGGGGGCCGCCGCCCTCGGCTCCCGCGATGCAACCGTCGTCAGCGATCTCGGGACCGTCTTCATCCCCTGCATCTGCGATCCCGACGAGCCCAGGCAGAAGGCGGTGGTACATCGCGGTGGCGGCGTTGGTGGTCGCGGCCATCTCCATCGGCGGTTTCTTCTACACCCGCAGGGCACGCGCTCTGACAGAGAAAGATTCCATTCTCCTTACCGACTTCGTGAACACGACCGCCGACCCGGTATTCGATGGGACTCTCAAACAAGCTTTGGCGGTGCAACTGGAGCAGTCGCCGTATCTGAATGTTTTTCCCCAGGAGCGGGTGCGCAATACGCTGCGCTTCATGGGCCGTTCCGCCGACGAACGGCTTACTCCGGACCTGGCTCGGGATGTCTGCCAGCGCGAGGGTATCAAAGCTGTGCTGAACGGCACCATCAGCAGCATCGGGAGTGAGTATGTCGTGGACGTGAACGCGATCAATTGCCAGAATGGCGACAGTCTGGCCCGCGAGCAAATTCAGGCGGAGAAGAAAGAGCAGGTTCTGGCAGCCGTTGGGAAAGCGGCTTCGAATTTGCGCGGCAAACTGGGAGAGTCGCTGGCCTCGGTGCAGAAATTCGATGCGCCGGTAGAGGAAGCCACAACGTCTTCACTGGAAGCGCTCAAGGCCTTCAGTCTGGGCGAAGCGGAACGGGACAAGGGAGCCGAGTTGGATGCGATCCCATTTTACAAACACGCCATCGAACTGGATCCCAATTTTGCCGTCGCCTATGCGCGCCTGGGCCAGTGCTATGCCAATACCGGTCAGGACGCAGTAGCCGTCGAAAACACCAGGCAAGCCTTCGAGCGGCGTGAGCGCACCAGTGAAGTCGAGAAACTCTATATCACGACGCATTACTATGACATCGTCACCAAGGAAGTGGACAAGTCAATCGAGGCTTATCAGCTCTGGAAGCGGACCTATCCGCGCGACTCGATTCCCACCAACAATCTGGCCGTCTTCTACGGGGACGCCGGCAAGCTCAACGAATCTCTAGAGGAAGCTCAAGAGACCATGCGCCTGTCTCCCGATGCGGCTCTCAGCTACCAGGTCCTGAGCAGAGCGTTTATCGCGCTCAACCGTGTTGCCGAGGCGAAGGCCATCCGCCAGAGGCAGCTGGACCTCAAGCTCGATGGCATGGGGGATCATCGAGGCCTCTTCAACATCGCGTTTTTGCAAGGGGACGCGGCAGAGATGCAGCGGCAGGCGGACTGGGCCAAAGGCAAGTCCGATGAATTTGTAATGCTTGAGGGCGTGGCCGAAGCGGCTGCTTTTTCCGGCCGGCTGCAGAGGGCCCGGGAAGTTTACCGTCAGGCGGCAGACAGCGCCCAGCGCGGGAAATTCAGGGAGTCGGCAGGGGCCATCACCGCCCGGAGTGCCATTGTCGAAGCAGTCTTCGGAAACCAGGCACAGGCGCGGCAGCTAGCAGCGCAGGCGCTCAACCTCGACCGGGGCCGGGAAACCTTGCCGTTCGCGGGACTGGCCTTTTCTCTTGCTGGCGACTCTTCGCAAGCGACAGCAGCGGCAAACGAATTGAGCAAACTGTCTCCGCTCGACACTATCGTCAACAGCGTCAACCTGCCGGCGATTCACGCGGGCATCGAAATCGGTCAAGGCAATCCCGCCAAGGCCATCGAGTTGCTCCAGGCATCCATTCCATACGAGTTTGGCTGGGAGTCGCGTAGTACTCCGAATTATGTCCGCGGCCTGGCTCTGCTGAAGATGCGACAAGGCAAAGAAGCAGCCGCGGAGTTTCAGAAAATTCTCGATCACCGCGGGATCTGCGTATCTTCTTCGATGTGCTCCCTTTCCCACCTCCAGCTGGGGCGCGCCCGGGTGCTTTCCGGTGACAATGCCGGTGCCCGCACGGCGTACCAGGATTTCTTCGCACTCTGGAAAGATGCCGACCCGGACGTTCCCATCCTGAAAGAAGCCAAAGCGGAGTACGCCAAGTTAATGTAGGCGCGAGCGTCCCGCTCGCGCGGGAGCCACCACCAGCTACGTGGGGACAGCCGCCCTCGGCTGTCCGGCGGAGCGTAGCTCCGCTGTTTCCCGGTTATAAAAAAGTCGAGCCGCGCTCGACTGGGCGGACGAGGGCGTCCGCCCCTACGTGGTTCGTGCCGCCCCTGCACGAGCGGGGGCGCTCGCGCCTACATGTCTTTGATGTGGGTGGCGATGTACCACTTGTTGCCGAACGGATCGGTTACGCCGCCGCTGCGGTCGCCGTAGGGCTGGTCCTTCGGTTCGGAGATTGATGTCGCGCCCGCGCTCATAGCTCGTTTGTACAGCGCATCGCAGTCTGGCACGTAGAGATAGAACATGGTCGGCATGGGCTGATAAGGGCCGTGTGCCTCGCCCATTTCCATGAGGGCGTTGCCAATCTTTACCGTGACGTGATGGATCACGCCATCCGGCGTCGCGTGCCGGCCCAGTTCCTCGGCTCCGAAGGCGCGTTTTACGAAATCCAGTACCGGTTCGGCGCGCAGCGGATGCAGATACGGTTGCAGCGTAGGCGCGCCAGCCCACTTGTAACTCTCGCCTTTGTACGTGGCGATGTACCAGGAGTTCCCGGCAGCATCCTTCACCGTGGCAGAACGCTCGCCATAAACCTGGTCGGTGGGCTTGTCGACGGAAGTGCCTCCGGCCTCCAGGGCGCGTGCGTAGGTGGCATCGCAATCGGGCACATAAATATGGAACGCGCTGGGCATGGGAGTTCCGCGCCACTTCATTCCGGCTGCGCCGCCGCCGACCATGAGCATCGAATCACCAATACGCACTTCGGCGTGCAGGCCGCCCTCGGAGCCGGGGCCGCTGCGGAAGGTTTCTTCCGCGCCGAAGGTCTTGGTCAGGAAATCAATCAGACCATCCGCATCCTGCGCCACCAGGTAGGTGGTGAGGGTCGAGTAGCCTTTAGGGACCGGGTCAACTGCCGGCTTTTTCTTCGCTTCACCCATCATTGCCCGGAAGCGGCGGTGCATCTCCTCGAGCGACATCTCCTCTTTTACCGTGGACACATTCCAGGTGTATCCGAAGGGATCGAGCAAGTTTGCGTCCCGACGTCCATAGAACTGATCCTTGATCTCGCCCTGCAGCTTGGCGCCGGCAGCGACAGCGTGTTCGACGAAGGCGTCCACGTCCGGGACTCGCAGCGCCATGCCGACGGCCGAACTGCCCGTGGTCTCCGGGCTGTAGCGTCCGCCCTCGGGCCACTCATTAGCAATCATGATGACCGAGTCTCCGATCATGATCTCAGCGTGGCCGATTCCCAATTCGTTCTCGAAGCGGAAAGTCTCTTTTGCGCCAAAAGCATTCTGGTAAAACTCAATGGCTTTCGCGGCGCTCTTGAAAGCCAACCGTGGAGAGGCGACGATTCGGACTGCAGCGGCGGGTTCCGTCGTGGTTGCCATGGATGATTTCCTTTGTAAATCAGATTTGAGACGAGCCTTGAAATCCTCGCGCGGGAGCCGGCGCAGCTCGGCGGCGATGTGCAACAGCGGCAACAGCTCCGGATCCGCCGACGCAACGGTCACGACCGGCGCAGCGAGAAGCTGGGTCACGGCCTGGTCGAGAGGGTCGATCAGCTTCCGATTCGGCACCTTGCGATTGGGCAGAGAGCGCTTAGGCATTGGCACCCTCCATGCGGGCACGCAGGTTCTGCAAGGCGCGGAACTGCAGCTGTTTCACTGCGCCTTCGGTGCGTCCCAGGGCTTGCGCGATTTCACGAATACTTTTCTCCTCGGCGAAGCGCATTGCGATCACGCGGCGTTGATCTTTCGGAAGCTGGTCTACCAGGCCAAAAAGTCGCGCGCACTCATCGGCCTCCTCCAGCTTGGGCCGCTTGCCGAGGTCAGGCAGATCCGGGAGCTCCTGGCCGGTGACCTCTTTCGCTCCACGCTTTGACCGATCGGCAATCATGTTGGCAGCAATGCGCAGTAGCCAGCCGGCAAAGGGCACGCCCCGCCATTCAAAAGTGTGAATACTGGCCAGCGCTTTGTGGAAGACATCCGAGGTCAGGTCCTGCGCCGCATCACGGTCGCCGACGCGCCTTGCGATGTACCCATACACGCGCGCGAAATTCAGTTCGTACAGTTCGGCAAAGCGGCTGGGGTCTTTTTTGGCGGCTTCGACCAGCAGGCGGTCGTCTCCCTGAGGTAAGCCGGACGCTTCCCCCTCGGGCTTTTTCGCTGCCGGTCGTCTGACGGCCATCGCGCCTCTAACTATATAAACTTTCTCGGAGGGAAAAGGTTACGGGGAAAATTTCGTAGAGGAATCGTCATTCAAGCACCGCCTGTGTGGTCCTTTTGTGTGGTCGCGGGCGACTCGCCCGCGAATGTCTCGAGTCAGAGTCAAAAGCCGCGGGCGAGTCGCCCGCGACCACACAGGCTGGCTCTTGTAGACTTGAGTGTTCCATCCTGTGACAAGCCTTCAACAACTGCGCGTTTACGCCGTCTCTCATTCGCTCTTTCCTCCGGTCGCGCTGAAGGCGGCTATCCAGCGCATGGGTTTTATCCAGGCGGATCCCATCCGCTCGCCCGCCAGGGCTCAGGACCTGATCCTTCGCCACAGAGTGAACGATTACAAAGCGGGAGATCTCGAACGCCATTACCCTTCGCTCGATATCGAAGAGGACTATCTGTACGCCTACGGATTCCTCTCTCGCGCGCTCTGGCAACTGCTCCATCCGCGGATAGCGACTCGCCTGCCTAAGCTGGACCAAAAGGTCCTGGAGCTGGTCCGCAGCGTCGGCGCCATGCACCCCAGCCATCCCGAGGCGGCTTTCGGAGGCAAGCGGGTGATCAATGCCTGGGGCGGTTATTCGAAGGCCACCAAGAGCGCGTTGGAACGGCTGCATTACGGCGGATTTCTTCGCATTGCTCATCGTGAAAAAGGAATACGGGTATATGAGGCGGTGCCGCCGGTCAGCGGGGCGCTTTCGCCGGATGGGCGTCTGCAAGGGCTGGTGCTTGCGATCGCAAACATCCTGGCGCCGGTGCCGGAGAAAACTCTGCACACGATTGCGAGTTTTCTCCGACAACCGATACCTAAAGCACCACGACATCGAACGACGATTCAACGCTTGATCAGCGCCGGCAAACTGGAACGGCAAGTCGTAGACGAGATCGGCTATCTCTGGCCGGCAGGGACAGTCGTTTCCGAACCGCCGCCATGCCGGGTGCGATTCCTGGCTCCCTTTGATCCGGTGGTATGGGATCGCCGGCGGTTTGAGCATCTTTGGGGCTGGCCTTACCGGTTTGAAGCTTATACGCCTGCGGCTAAGCGGGTTCGCGGCTACTATGCGATGCCGCTGCTGTGGTGCGATCAGGTAATCGGATGGGCAAACGCAGGAATTGTTGAGAACAAGCTCGCCGTGAAGGTCGGTTTTGTTGAGAAACGACCCGCAGACCGCGAATTCAAGCAAGAGCTGGAAGCTGAGATTGCCCGGCTGGAGACTTTTCTCGATCGCAAGGGAGAGCCGCCACGGACGACGTAGGGGCGGACGCCCTCGTCCGCCCAGCGGAGCGAAGCTCCGCAATGTGTGGCGCACAAACCGGTCGAGCTTCGCTCGACTGGGCGGACGAAGGCGTCCGCCCCTACGTGGTTCGTGCCAATTTGAGGTCGTCTCGCGTGGTAGAATTTGCACACTCAAGCGTTCCCCGCGAGGCCCAGGTTTGATTGAACTCGCACCCTCGATTTTAGCGGCTGACTTTGCCCACCTGGCGGACCAGGTTCGTTCCGCGGCGGCAGGCGGCGGCACGCTCATCCACGTAGATGTCATGGACGGCCATTTCGTCCCTAACATTACTCTGGGACCGCCGCTGGTGAAGTCGCTGCGCAAAGCTACCGAGTTGCCGCTTGATTGCCATCTAATGATCGAGAATCCTGACCAGTTTATTCCCGAGTTTGCGGAAGCCGGGGCCAACTGGATGTCGGTGCACCAGGAAGCTTGCCCGCATTTGAACCGCACCCTGCATCTGATCAAGGATCACGGTTGCCTGGCGGGGGTAGTCATCAATCCGGCGACACCGGTGGAAACCCTGACCGAGGTGCTCGACCTGCTGGACTATATACTGGTGATGTCGGTGAACCCGGGGTTTGGAGGCCAGAAATTCATTCCCGGGGCGGTCCACAAAATCCGCCGGCTGGCCGACCTCCGGGCGCAGCGCGGATTGGGCTATCGTATTGAAGTAGATGGAGGTATCGACCTCAGCACCGTGGCCGTCGTGGTGCGCGCGGGCGCCGAAATTCTGGTGGCAGGCAACGCCATCTTCGGTAAAGGCGATCCAAAGGTAAATGCGCAACAGATGTTGAAGACTGCGGTGGAGGCCACACTGCAGAAAGTCTAGGTTCCAGTCTTCAGTCGTCAGTCCTCAGTCGTCAGCAGAATCTGGTTTTGCTGAGGACTGACGACCGACGACTGACGACTCTTCCGAGGTCCCCTATGTCACGTCGTATTCCGGTCATTCTTCTGCTGGGCGTGCTGGCGTTTGCCGTCGGCTGTACCAACAAGAAGGTCAACAATCCGCTGTCGAATGTGGGCTCCAAGCAGCCCGACAAGGTCCTGTTTGACCGGGCCATGGACGCCATGAAGCACAATCGCTTCGATGTGGCGCGGATCACGTTGCAAACTTTGATCAACACTTATCCTGACTCGGAATTCATTGCTCGCGCCAAACTGGCGGTGGCTGACTCCTGGTACGCCGAGGGCGATTCGACTTCGCTCACCCAGGCTGAAATCGAGTACAAGGACTTTGAGACCTTCTTTCCCAACATGCCGGAGGCGGCGGAAGCGCAGCTGAAGATTGCCAACATCCACTATCAGGAAATGGAAAAGCCGGACCGCGACTACACCCATGCCATGCGGGCCGAAGAAGAATACCGCCAGCTGATCCTGCAATATCCCGACAACAAGAAAGTGGTGGAAGAGGGCAAGAAGCGCCTGATGGAAGTTCAGGAAGTCATCGCGGAGCGCGAATTCCGGGTGGGGCGCTTCTATTTTCTGCGCCAGTCGTATCCTGCGGCCATCGCGCGCCTGCGGTCCCTGATGGACAAGTATCCCCTGTACAGCAAAGCCGATGACGCCCTGTTCCTTCTGGGTCAAGCCTATGAATCTGAAATCGCAATCGTGCGGTCAAGGCCGGGTAGGGAGACTGACAAGGCCCGCATCATCGAGGAATTTACCAAGAATGCGACGGATGCCTACTCCCGCATCCTCACGCGCTATCCCTTGATGGATCGTCGCGTGGATGCCAAGGCACGGCTCGAGGCTTTGCATCAGCCCATTCCCCAGCCGACGAAAGCGGCGCTGGCTCAGAACAAAGCTGAAGAAGAAAGCCGTCGTGAAGCCAGCACGGTTTCGAAGGTAATGGGTAGTTTCCAGAAACACCCGGATGTGGCCCAGGCGGCGAGAGTCGGCGAGCCTACGCTGGTGGATCCGGAAGTGGTCAGCGCCACGGCAGTGGTACAGGAGGCGACGCGCGCCATGATGGGCAATGCAGCCGCAGGGGACAAGGGCTCGGTGGCGATCGAAACCCTGGGGACCGGCGGGCCTCCGAAGGCCGACCAGCCCGCGCCCCGGTCAGACACGCCTGCGCCTGAAACTGCGGTCACGCCGGCGGATAATCCGACAGCACCCGCGGCAGATCCCAATGAACTGAAGCCGAACACGGCGGCGGCCGACCCGAACGAACTCAAGCCTAATGTGGACAATACCGCCCAGCCTGCGGCGATCCCCACTCAAGTCAACGAGATTGAGCCCGGGGCCAACGCGGCAGGCAAAACCGCCGACGCGGCCTCGGCCACAGCCGACGACAAGGAGATCGAGGACGCCATGTCTTCGAGCAAGCGCAAGAAAAAGAAGGGTCTGCGGAAGGTCGTACCGTTCTAGCTTTGTCGTGGGTAGCCTTGGCCCTAGTTGGACTCGCCAGCGCCAATACGCAAGCCAGGGGCCGTTGCGACCCACTCGTCTCTGACCAGTGGTAACGTGCTTACCCTCTTCTTGTCATTGACTTACGATCCGGCACCAATTAACTTCAGGCTGTCTCCCCCTCACCAGAGGACATTCCTTGGCTCGAAGAATACTGCTTGCCGATGACAGCGTGACAGCCCAGAACATGGGCCGGCGCATCCTCGCGGATGCCGGGTATGAAGTCGTCACGGTTAATAACGGCTCGGCAGCTCTGAAGAAAATTGCGGAAAACAAGCCGGACATAATCGTGCTGGATGTCTACATGCCGGGCTACGGCGGCCTGGAAGTTTGCCAGCGCGTCAAGCAGTCTCCCGATACGGCGCGCATTCCGGTGTTGCTGACAGTAGGCAAACTGGAGCCGTTCAAACCGGAAGAAGCGCGTCGCGTCGGCGCCGATGCCTTCATCATCAAGCCCTTTGAAGCGACCGAGTTGCTCACCGCGCTTACCAAACTCGAAGACAAGATCGTCGCCGGACCGCAGCCTCAGAAGTCCGGCCGTTTCGCGCGAGCGCTGGCGGCGGTTGAGCAATCCACCGGTGAACGATTCGGCGACAAAGAGACGGGTTGGAAAAATCGCCTCACCATCCCGGGCCCAAATGCCAGGCCCCCGCAGGAAACAGAAGCGCCGGAAACATTCGCTGGCCCCGCCCGCGATTTTGACCGCAGCGAAGCGCCTCGGCCGGTGGAAGCGAAGCCGGAGTTTGAGCGCCCGATTCCAGCAGGCCTGCCGCCTGACATCACGCCGGAAGAAATCGCCGCCATTACGGCTGCCGCAGCGTCGTTCGACGGTAAAGCCGGAACTCCGACCGTAATCCCCGAGGGATCAGCGTCAGACTCGGCCACCAGTATGCAGGCAGCATCCGAGCAAACTGTCGCCGTCTCTTCCAGTGAGCTCGAAGTTCCGGCGGCTACGTTGGCGTCCACGCCGGAATTGGAACCAGCAGCGCCAGTCGAAGTCGCCGCCGAGGCACCACCCGTGGCGGCTGAAGCCGTTTCCGAAGTGGTCACAAGCAGCGAAGCTCCGCCAGTGCAGGAGTCGGCTGCCGCAACCGAATTGCCCACGACCGTCGCGGACGCAGTTTGGGTGCCTCCAGCAATATCTGAAACACAAGTTCACCAGGCCGAAAAATCTTCCCGAGGTGATGACGAGGTCATGGCCGCACTTGCCTCGTTGGCGCCGACGAATGGCCATGGCAGCGAAAGCGTGCCGGCGGCGGGAGCGAACGGAACCAGTCAAGAGGTCCCTGTCGCCGTGAGTTCCGCAGTGGTCGCCGAAGCCGTAGCTACCGGACCGCGATGGATCGCCGAATCGGTTGCAGTGGCGCTGGAGGAGTCGGCACCCACGCTGGAACAGGAAATGGAACTGGCGGCAGCGGCCAAGGTTGCCTCCGAAGCCGCGCGCAACGAGTTGGCTACTGTGGCGGCAGTTGAATTTCAGGCTCCAGCTCCGGCGGTCGCGGCCGCCGAAGCGACAGTCGCAGCTGAAGTGAGCGTCACAGAGGCCGTCGCCACCACGGAACCGGTCCCGGCTCTGAGCGTTGCGGCGGAGAGCACAGTCGCGGCGAACGCAGTGGCGGAGAGTGTTGTTGCGGAAAGCCGTGTCCCGGAAAGCGGTGTTACCGAAAGCGCAGTTCCGGAGAGCCTCGCCGTAGAATCATCGCTCGTTCAGACAAGCGAGCCGGCGGAAGCGAAAGAAGAAGCGGCATTCGCAGCGGCCGCGGCTGCAGGCGCCGGCTCGGAACACGTCTCCACGGTGGAAGCAGTAGCTTCCGCAACCGTTTCGCCGGAGGTATCAGAGACCGCTCCCGTCGCCAGTGTGGAAGTCACGCCGCAGCGCGAAGCCGAACTGGCTGCTGCCTGGCAAAACTGGAAGCAGATTCGGGAATCGTTCGTCAGCGCGCAGCCTCCCGCACCAGTTGCGGAACCGCCCGCCGCCGAAGCCATTATGGCCCGGGAAGAAGCGCCTGCGCCCGCGGAAGAGGAAGCGGAAGCCGAGACAGAGACTCCTGAGGTTGAAGCAGCCCCCAGTGAGGCTCCGGGCGAGTCCACCGCAATCGCGAGCATCGTGGACACCATGCTGGCTGAATTGAGGCCCAAGCTGGTGGAAGAGATTGCCAAGAAGATGAATTCGGAAAAGAAAGAAAAAGAAAAAGAAAAAGAAAAAGAGAAAGAAAAAGAGAAAGAAAAAGAAAAGAAGAAGAGAAAGTAAACCCCGCCCGCAGATCTCAACCTGCAATTCACCAGGAACCACGTAGGGGCAGATGTCTCATCTGCCCAGTCGAGCGAAGTTCGACCGGCTCTTGCATGCCGCGAAATAGCGGAGCCTAGCTCCGCTGGGCAGATGAGGACATCTGCCCCTACGTGGTTTGTGGTGGTGGATTACTGATTGGGAATTGCGAAGCCGTACTTTTTGAAGAGCTTTTTTATCGGCGGAGTTTGAATGAATTTCACAAATTGCCGGGCGATGTCCTTGTTCTTCGACGAGCGCATGATGACACAGGCTTGTTCGATGGCCGGGTAGTCGCTCGCGGGAACCTCAGCGTAGCGGCCTTTGCCCTTCATATTCGGGGAGAGCGCCAGAGAGAGCGCAACAATACCAACGTCGGCCGAACCCGACGCCGCAAAGGACGCAGTCTGGGAGATGTTTTCGCCGAGCACGAACTTGTCTTTCACCTGATCGTAGATGCTCTCCTTCTGCAGGGCAGCGACCGCGGCTTTTCCGTAAGGAGCGTGCTGCGGATTGGCGATAGCAATTTTTTTGATTGATGGATCCAGCAAAGTCTTCAACCCCGAACTCAGGTCCAGCTTGGAATCGTTCGGCACCCACACGACAATCTTCCCGATCGCGTACGGATAGAACGTGCCCGGTTCGGTCAGTCCGGCGGCTTCAAGCTGCCTGGGATAATCCAGGTTGGCGGAGAAGAACATGTCGAATGGCGCGCCATTCTGCAACTGCTGCGCGAAGTTGCCGGAAGAGCCGTAGATCAGCTTCACCGTCTTTCCGGATTCTTGCTGGAAGCGCGTCCCGACCTCCTGCATGGCAAACTGCAGGTCGGCAGCCGCGGCTACCGTAATCTCCTGCGCGGCGCAGAGTACGGCACTCAGCCCAATGGCGAGAGCAACCACAACGAGCAGCCGGGTGAGGCACATGCTTCGACGGTTCATGATTGGACTCCTGAAGCTCAGAATTAATTCCACACTGCGAGATCAAATGGTTTAATGCAGATCGAAGTAACCTGTCAATTCGACTCGATTCGAGTCATGATGAGGCGGAACAGAGTGATTCGCGACGTGTAGTGCGGCCGGATGCTCCACCTGATTCGGGGCAGCGAACATAGCTGTCAGCTTTCAGCCTTCAGCTGTCAGCGCAAAAACTCTGTCATCCCGACCGGAGCGAAGCGAAGTGGAGGGACCTTGTGTTCACGCGCGCAGGATCATGACTTCAGTGGATTTGATGAGGGCAGCGGCGACCTGTCCCTTTTCCAGCCGGAGTTCGCGGACAGCATCCGCCGTAATCACGGAGGTGATTTGCTGGCCGCCGATCGACAGCGTGACCTGGGCCATGATGCCGTCCACTTTAATGTCAACGATGCGCCCGATCAATTGATTGCGCGCGCTGATTCTTCGAAACTGGGCGCGACGCTGGGGCAGGGGCATGCGCTTATCGGCAAAGTGAAGGTGCTTGTCCAATTCACTCTCCGGAATCCGGTGATGGCCGCCTTGAGTCTTAACCGTCCGGATTTTTCGGGTGTGGATCCATCGCTTGAGAGTGGAATAACTGATCCCGAGTACTTTGGCAGCGTCGCGAAGTTGCACCAGCTTGACATGGTCACTCAAGAGTACATTCCCTCCGGCGGGCAGACCGCCGTCTCGCGTCCATCATAGCCGCCTTTGCGCCTCTAGCGAGAACCTCACCGTGAATAGGGCTCGTGCTGCACCGTCAACCTCTGCTGCTATAATCGCGTTCGATTCGCACAGGCGCACGCCAGTTGCGGGGGATTTGATGCGACGAACATCCAGTTTCACGGCAATCCTCTTATTGGTCTCTCTGGTGGTTTCCCCGGACCTCGGTCCTTTTCTTGCAGCACAAACTGCCATCCCCGGTCCGCAAGAGCTGGACCAGTTGCTGGCCCCAGTCGCGCTCTACCCGGACTCCCTGCTCGCCCAGATCACGACCGCCTCAACGAATCCGCAGGAAATTCTGGATGTCGATAACTGGCTGCAGGACAATCAGGGGCTGACGGGTACGGCGCTCACTGATGCGGCACAGCAACAGGGATTCGATCCTGCATTTATTGCGTTGGTGAATTTTCCGCAAGTGCTGGAGATGATGGCGCAGCACGTGGACGACTACGCCGCCATCGGGCAGGCATTTTCAGCCGATCAGGAGGCGGTTTCTGCTTCGGTCCAGCGGCTTCGCGCCCAGGCCTACGCGGCGGGCACGTTGCGCAGCGCTCCGCAGCAACAAGTGGTGGTGCAGCAACCCGCGGGTCAGACGATTTATGTCATTCAGCCTGCCAGTCCCCAGGTGGTTTATGTGCCGCAATATGATCCCGCGGTGGTTTACGTCAGGCCGAGTTCGGACGCGATCGTGGTGGCGTCGCTGATCAGCTTCGGTGTAGGGATCGGAATCGGGGCGCTGCTGGTGGACAACCGGCCCTGGGGATGGGGCGGCTGGGGATGGAACTGGGGATCGCGTCGCGTGTACTACAACCACGTCGTTTGGGGTGGATGGCATAACCCTTACCGGCCGCCGCGCCCGTGGTATCGTCCGCGACCGATTGTGTGGGCGAATCGCCCGGGCTATCGCGGCGACTGGCGCTATCGTCCGCGAAATTATCGGCCGCCGCATCCTCCATATAACCGTCCCGGCTACAGTCGTCCGCCTTACGGACCGGGTAATCCGCCGGGTTACAACCGGCCGGGAAATCGTCCCGATGGCAACCGGCCGCCCACGCAACCATCCAGGCCTGGTACACCGGGCCGGCCACCCGCGCAACCAACTCGGCCGAGCCGGCCGGCGCAGCCTGGTCAAACGAGGCCGGCGCGTCCGAGTCAACCTGGCTCGGGTCAACCAGGTTCGACGCGGCCAGCCCCTCAGCCAAAACCTGGAGGTCCGAAGCGTCCACAGTCGCAGCCGAGGGAGCATCAGCAATCAAGGCCAGCGCCCAGACCGCAAGAAGGTCAGCAGGAGCATAGGCACTAGCGGATAGGTTTCCCCGGCCTGATTGTCCCTGAAAAAACAATGCGCCCGGCTAGAGTTGACCTTCTTGGATCAACCAAGTTCGATCAACTCAGCCGGGCGCGATTAGGAGCCACAATCTCCTAGCGAAGCGACTGCAGGTTGAGGATCAGCGACAAGACATTTCCCAGAACGCCATACGAGCCGTTCGAATAGTATCCATATTGATATCTGTCGTAGTAGCCATCTTCATATCCCCGCTGGAAACCCTCGCGGAAATAGTACCTGTAGTCTTCGGGATCCACGTAATAACCGTTGTAGCCATAGTTCGCGTCCTGGTAGGCGTAGCTGTTGCGGTAGTCGGGACGCCAGTTGTCCTCCCGGTCAGCCTGCCCTGCGCGGAAGCCCTCCTCGTAGCCGGAATTCACCGCTTGCCTTAGCAGATCGGCGCCGTACTGGTTGGTCTCGTAGTATGCGCCGCCGCGGTTGTAGCGATAGATCGGTGCGGTGTAGAAGTAGGGATCGTTGTTGTAATCGTGACGTTCGTCGCGCAGACGCCGATCTTGATCACGCAGACGTTCCAGGTACTGCTCCTGAAAGCGGTACTGCGCCATGCGCCGCTGTTGCTGCAAGGCCGCCGTCTGCTGCTGCAGGCGACGCTGCTGCTCGTCCAGGTGCTGGCGATACTGCACCATGCGCTGTTGCTGTTGCTGGATCAATTGCTGCTGACGCTGCTGTGAGAGGCGGTCCTGCTGCGCGTGCTGCTGTTGCTGCTGCTGCCATTGCTGCTGGGCGCGCTCCTGTTGCTGGCGATTCAGCTGCTGCTGGCGTTCCTGATCGGCCTGGTTCCGCTGGTTCTGCGGCTGCCGCTGCTGCTGCATGCGCTGCTGCTGCGACTGCTGGTTCTGCTGATTTTGCTGTTCCTGCCGTGCGCGATCTTGCTGTTGCTGGCTTAGCTGCTGTTGCCGTTGCTGCTGTTGCCGTTGCTGCTGCATCCGTTGCTGCTGTTGTTGGTTTTGTTGGTTCTGTTGCTCCAGCCGCAAGCGTTCTTGTTGCTGCTGGTTTACCTGCTGCTGTTGTTGCTGCTGTTGTTGCTGCTGTTGTTGCTGCCGTTGCTGCTGGACCCGCTCCTGCTGCTGCTGTTGATTCTGCTGTTTCAGTTGCTCCTGCCGTGCCCGTTCTTGTTGCTGCTGGCTCAACTGCTGCTGCCGTTTCTGCTCCATCTGCTGCTGTTGTTGATTCTGCTGTCTCTGGCGCTCCTGTTGGACGCGCTCTTGCTGCTGGTTCTGCTGCTGTCGTTCTCTTTGCTGATTTTGCTGTTCGCGTTGCTGTTGCTGCATCCGCTCCTGCTGCTGTTGCTGCATTCGTTCTTGCTGCTGTTGCTGGTTCTGCTCTCTCTGATGCTGTTGTTGGACCTGTTCTGGCCGCTGCTGATCTTGGCGCTGCTGATTTTGCGGCTGCTTTGATTCGGGCTTGGGATGTTGATCCGGCTTGCCCTGCTTTTCAGGCTTCGTTTGTTTCTCGTCCTGCTGATCCTGTCGTGCGTAGGCCTGAACACCGGCTCCAAGAACTAAAAACAAGAGGGCCATCGTGACAGCTCTAACGCGTTTCATGATTGTTGCCTCCACTCCCATACTTAGATGCCGTAGCGCAGTTCGCGGCGGGTTGCGGCCGTCAGGACTTAGCTGTAGGCCAACGAATTAAGGCTTGGTTAAGGTTGGGACCGCATCGGGCGGGTGCCCCACTCAAGCCGCCTTTTGGCTTGAGTGGGGCAGTTGGGAAAGCTTAAGCTGAACTGATACCTTCGGGATTGAAGCGATTTCATGAATCCGGGCAGACTCACTCTGTGACGTTCTGTTACTACGATGGTAGGCCGTGAGTGGGCTGCAAGAAGACGCGAACAAGTCGAGAACTCTGTCCAGCCGTGGAACTGCCCCACTCAGGCCAAAGGCGGGCTTGAGTGGGCCACCCGTCCACTTGTTCAGCTACAGCGGACGCAGTTATGGCATGTCCCACCAAGCGCCCTGACGTTCGGCGAACCGCGCAATACGTTTCTCTCAATGAAGCCAATCGTTTGCTTGTCGGCAGCGTCGGTGCGTTCTGATTCGGACGCGATATCTAGGCAGCGCATTACTACGAGCAGTTCTCGGTGTGTTAATGGCAAGGCGACAACGTCTTTTTCAGCCCGCTCGGTTTGATTGTCTCGCATCATCGGCAATGATATATCGAGTGTCGATGCTCCTAGCTGCTAATTGTCGTAACCAGATGGGATGAGTTGTGCATGGCGAAGAGCGGCACAACGATCAATGAAAACGGAGTTGGGTGACAGTATGCTGTGCCGAGGCGTGTGATCCAGAGGTCTTCGACCTTACTGGTGCTTGAGAGCCCGAGGATGAGTTTGACCCGGGACGCGCTTTGGCACAACGGACTGTAGCCTCCTCGTGAGGGGAGAGCACGCGAGGGAGATTCACCCTATCGGCGCGTCCTGGATCACACGTCCAGGAGGTAGTCATGGACGTGCTGCATCCACGATGTTGCGGTTTGGATCTTACTTGTCCTCGCAGTTCAGACGCTTAGCGGCAAGACGCGGCAAGAAAAGAGCCATCATCGCGGTGGCGCACACCCTCATAGTCATCGCCTATCCCTTGCAGAAAAACCAAAGCAACTATGACGATCTGGGCGGAAACTACTTCGACCGCATTCACTCCGACGGTCTAAAGCGGTACTTGGTGAAGCGGCTCGAACAACTCGGCCACAAGGTAACTCTAGAGCCGATGGAAGCTGCTTAACCCACCACCTCCACAGCTGTTTTCGAGGAGCAGTTCGCGGCAAGGCGACCTCGGCCACACTCAAGCCTGCCGACAGAAGTTTGCGAATCTCAGCGCTTTTTGAGGCGACCGTGGCAATCGTGCCCTCGTTATTCGGCTCCAACATAACAAGCTCTTCTCCGCCGATTCCTCTGTCTTGAAGCATTTCCCAACTGTGGGTGCTAACGAAAATCTGACGTTTGCGCTTGCGCTGCATCCTGTAGAAAAGCGCCGGTAATTGTTTGACAATCGCCGTGTGCAGGGATAGTTCCGGCTCCTCAAGCAAAAGCGGTGCATCTCCGTCCAATAGTGTCCAGAAAAGACCGATCAGGCGCAGAGTGCCGTCAGAAAACTGGTCTTCTCGTTGTAGACCAGCGCCGGGCCGCCAGTGTGTGTAAGTGGCCTCTAAGTGCGGTATCCCGGTTTCATCCTTAACATAAGAAAGGTTGATCAGCTGAGGCACGGCCAGGCGAAGGGCCTCTTCGATTTTTCTCAGCCTAGAGCGCCTTGTACTTTCTGGCGTGCGGGCGACCAACTCCAGGAAGTTCTTCCCAAACGGATCCTCCGCTAACCCTGGTCCCTTGAAAGCTTCAGGATGCTTCAGAAGCTGAGGTACAAGATGCAGATATCGAATTGAATCTAGAAACCTGGAAATTTCACGAAAGTCGGAGTTCGCATTGATCTGCTCCAGTGATGTCTGCGTCAATCGAATCTCATCCCTACTGTCATCAGGGACTGGCCTATCAAGTATTTGATTCTGTCCTCGCCACACCCGCTCGTAACTCAAAATCGGCTGCCTGTGCCCACGCACCTGTTGAGTGAACCCAAGGGCGTAACGCCATGTGGGGCTGTCTGCCCCATTCTTCAATTCCACGTCGATCTCCACAGCCGGTTCCTTGCGGGCCGCCAGACAGCGAATCTTAGACACACCGCCACGTTGAAAAATCGCCTGCTGTAAGCCAGCCTCCGGGTTTGGCGATATCTCTAAGAAAGCGGACAGCGTCGAGAAGATTTGACTTACCGGATGCATTGGGGCCGACGATGAAGACACGATCCGTCAAATCGATATCGATGGATCGGAAGTTTCGCCAATTCTTCAGGTTTAGTCGAGAGATGATCATCGCCGTTAGATTCTACTGGAAATCGGCACAAATCGATGCGCTCGCGAGAGCAGATTTGATCGCGAGAACTTTATTACGAACTCTGCACAAGTGGCATCGTGCTTTCAGGTGTCATCACTCAGGGTTTATACTGCCTGCGGAAATCTCCTCTTGTATTCGTCGTAGTGCGCGACCAACACTCTCGCGACCCCGATTGCTAACTCCGCTGTTGAACCCTTCCAGCCTGTCTCACGAATCGTCCACCGGAATTCGCCTCGCTCGACCTCCGGCTCGAGATTCCACCTTCTGGAGGGCACAGGCGATTTGTCTTCTGTGTACATCTTGCCGGAACCAGGCGGTCTGCGGTCGATGTAAACGCCAAATTTGGGAGGTGTTGTCAAGCTGGGACCTAAAAACGTGGCTGAGGAGTAGTTCAGCACGAGCAGTTCAGCGCTCGGGTCGGCAAACCACTGAAACTCGTGACCGTCAACCTGTTTTCCATTCCGCACAATGTCGCGGACAACTTCCTTCAAGCGTAACCATTCTGCGACCGTGCCGCTAGCGAGGTTCTCGGCATCGCCTTTTTTCTGGTTTCGCTCATCCATGAAGTCGTCAAAGTCTGGCACCTGGCTTCGATCATTCGCATCTTTCTTCTTAATAAGCGTCTGATGGGGTCCGACTTCATCGAAGCGAAACTTCGTGAGCACGCCTTGCGCATCATGCTCGATGACGATCTCCCATCCTTCGACATCAGTCTTCTGGGTGAGTTTCGCGTCCGCGCACCAGCTGATTCGGTACCCGTTAGTCTCCAGCCTCTTCTGGATTCCACTGCGCGTGGGATAGTCAGACGCGACCCACTTCTCTACCACTTCGACTCTCGGGGGCTCGACCGTTTCACCGGGACGCGCGTTCGGTGTTATCGAGAGGCCTTTTGGCTTCAGGTAAATCTGCACCTTGAGCACGAGAAAACCGCACTTAACGCCAGCCTGCGACCGATCAGGATTGGATCTCCAGTCGTAAATGTGATCTTTGCCCAAGGTTGTCGTGTGACCTGTACGCACGTTCTTGATACGCACGCCGTCGGCGGTGACCTCTTCGATCAGCCAATCATCGTCAATCGCAGGCAGTCTACGACCGTGCTCATCGAGGCGGTGGGATGTCGGCATGAGTTGAACGCGCGCGTGGACGTTCTTCTTCATTTGATCCCAGTTCATAGCTTCAATTGTGACACAAGAAAGAGCTGCTCGATGTAGGAAGGTCGGGTGGGTGGCTTGCAGGTTCAGCGGCTTTGGACCTCGCGCGGCCTATTCTTGCCGCGTGTCTGTTGTATCGACGATGGCCAGAACATCGGCAGTCATGTGGTTTGAGTACGCCATCTCACTCAATGTCGGCGCAAGTTGATCCCCCGCAGGTAACAAACCAACAGCCCGGTTCTTCCCGGCCCTCTTGGCTTCCCCTAGGGCTCGATCGGCAAAATTGAGGACTTTTTCGTAATTGACAATTTCGGGATGTTCGGAAAACCAGGGGAATGCAGCCCACCCAATCGAGCACGTTCTACAAGTCGTTTCATTCGGATTCGCAAGCGTGAAAGGTGTATCGCTGACCGCCGCCAGCACTCGCGCACTGAGAGCTTCAGCCTCAGTGCGATCCGTATAGCGCGACAGGATCAAGAATTCTTCACCGCCCCACCGCACCAAAACATCGGAGTGCCGGATGGCCGAACTGATTCTACGTGCCATTTCCACCAGCACTCTGTCACCAACATCGTGCCCATAGCGGTCATTTACTTCTTTGAAATTGTCCGCATCAATCAGGTAAAAGACCAAGTCTCGGGTTCGTTGATCACGATTGTCCACGTAAGAACGCAATACCTGATTGATGTCTCCTTCGATAGTTGCCAAGAAGTATCGGCGGTTGCGGAGGCCGGTCAAAGGATCGGTCAGAGAAGCTTCCTCCAGCACGTTATTGGTACGCTTCAATTCCTCATTCAATCGGTAATGCTTGAAAAAGATGAGGAACACCATCGCAAACATTGCGCCGAGCGTTACTAGTATACGAAAACGTGCAACTGGAGCAGGAATTTCGTGGCCCAAAAGAGCAAAGGCAGCCATTACCGGCAATGACAACACCGCCATCATCGCGAGCGTTGCAATCCAGGAAGCGTATGTTTCGTCTGCGGAAGCTTCTGTCGTCGTGGACGACAATCCTTGTCCGGCCAGGGCGACTACGGTGAACGCCGCAAACGATGCTGAATAGGGGAGGTCATACCAGCTACCTGTGAAATACACTCCATTGTCGAGTGCGCGATTCAGGAGGTAGAACGCCACACTATTGAATAACACCGCCCCAAAGAAATAACCGTAAAACTTCCTCCACCGTCCTGAGGCTCGATGCCAGAACACTCCCAAAACAAAGGCAAGCACGAGGGCCTCTGCAGCATCAAGGAGATTGTAGTTTCTATCGTAGTGGGCCAGATCGGGAGAGACGTATTGCCAGCAAATCACATAGAACACATAGAGGTACAGCCACCACAACAAAAGCAGCGAAAAATCCAGGGCACCCAATCGAGCACTGCGCTCCGAGGGTTGAAGCTGCGGCCGAAGCAACAGGCCAGCTAGAATTGGAACGCCCGCCATGAATAAGAGCGCATCGGCGGAAAACATCTCCGGCATTTTTTTCTGCAGCACAAGATCGAAAACAATCCACAGCATTTGGTCAGTCAGCCAGAGTCCCCACCCTGTGGCCTGAAGTATCCAAAACACGCGCATCCGCCCTTTGCTCGATATACCGTTCAAACCGGTGACCACCAGTGCAGAAAGCATTAGGAGAGCACAGACAATGTCGCTAAAAGCTGCACGAGCAAGACCGCGCGGGAGTAGGGCGAACGCCACCGACTGCACCGCCGTGAGGAAGACAAGCGTGAGAACCCAGATTTTTGAAAGCTGAGGCAATTTCGATGGCACCCCGCACAATTCTGAACCTGCGCGATCGACTCCGGTAGGTTACAGAAGTTACATGCTGGCTCTCTGCCTCTTCCGAATGACTGACGACAATCCGGAAGTTCAACTGACGAAATCAGGCGTGGCTGTTGGAAAAACCCCCTCTTTTGAAAAACTGTCCCGGAAAAGAAAATGTCCACCAAAATCGAGAACGTCGTTTAGGGCATCCTAGCGCGATGAAATTTCTGCGAACTTCTAGAGTGTGAGTTTTTCAACAGCCACAAGCGATTACACTCATTGCTGCACGCCGCACGTCGATCGCGCGATTACTCATCAGTTAATAGTGTTTACTCGAACGTCACGGGTGGCCCCGTTTTTCCCGCGCGCTCCACTACCCCTTCGATCGTTTGACCCTTGTTTTCTCCGGCCTGTAGTATCGAAGTTCAGCCTTTAGCAATTGGCGGTTAACTTGGCGACTGCGTCCCAGGTCTGCGTGGGCGCGGGCCTCGCCCTAAGTGCCAATTGCTAATTGCCAAGTGCTCTAAACTCCATGCCTCACGAATTATCCAAAGCGTATGAGCCGGGCGCGATTGAAGCGCGCTGGGCCGAGTACTGGGTCAAAGAGAAATTGTTTTCGGCGCCTACGCCGGGGCCGGGGGAGACACGTCCGGTGTTTACCTTGCTGCTTCCGCCTCCAAACGTGACCGGGCGTCTGCATATGGGCCACATGCTGAACCAGACGCAGATGGACATCATCGTGCGCTGGCACCGCATGCGGGGATTTTTGACACTGTGGCTTCCTGGCACCGACCACGCCGGTATTGCGACCCAGATGATGGTGGAGCGCCAGCTGGCGAGTGAAGGCAAGAAGCGGCGGGACCTGGGACGCGAAGCCTTTATCGAGCGCGTCTGGGAGTGGAAGCGGCATTACGGCGGCGCGATCCTTGACCAGATGAAGCGGCTGGGGGCGTCGGTTGATTGGGACCGCGAATACTTCACCATGGATGAAGGCCTTTCGCGCGCGGTGATCGAGGTTTTCGTCCGCCTGTATGAAGAAGGATTGATTTATCGCGGCAAGTACATCGTCAACTGGTGTCCGCGGTGCGAGACGGCGATTTCTGATCTTGAGGTCAAGCGCGAGGAAATCCAGGGCAAGCTGTACGAGATCCGGTATCCGGTGATTGGGACGAACGAGTTCATCACCGTGGCGACTACCCGGCCCGAGACCATGCTGGGCGATACCGCGATTGCGGTGAACGAGAAAGACGAGCGCTACAGGCATCTGCATGGCAAGAAGGTTCTGCTGCCGTTGATGAATCGCGAGATTCCAATCATCACCGACGAGCTGGCGAATCCAGAGTTTGGGACTGGCGCCGTGAAGGTCACGCCGGCGCACGATCCCAATGATTTTCAGGTCGGCCTGCGCCACAACCTGCCGCAGATTGACATCATGGATGAGCACGCTCACATGAACGAGAACGCCGGCCCTTATGCGGGATTGAGCCGCCATGCCGCGCGGGAACGTGTGCTCGAAGATTTGCATGCTCAGAACTTCCTCGTGGGCGAGAAGGATTACACGATTGCGATCGGCAAGTGCGATCGTTGCGGGACCGTCGTCGAGCCGCGGCTTTCGACCCAGTGGTTCATCAAGATCAAGCCGCTGGCCGAACATGCGATCGAAGTGGTGGAGAACGGCGAGATCACGATTGTCCCGGAAAACTACAAGCAGATTTATCTGAACTGGATGCACAACATTCACGACTGGTGCATTTCGCGGCAGTTGTGGTGGGGGCACCGCATTCCGGCGTGGCACTGCAAATGTGGAGAAATTATTGTCGCCCGCGAGACGCCCACGAAGTGTTCGAAGTGTGGTAAATCGGAGCTAAAGCAGGACACCGATGTGCTCGACACCTGGTTTTCTTCCGGGCTGCTGCCGTTCACCAGTTTGGGCTGGCCGGAACAAACGCGCGATCAGGAAGTTTTCTATCCCACCACGCTTTTGATCACGGCGTACGAAATCCTGTTCTTCTGGGTGGCCCGGATGATCATGTTCGGCTGCCACTTCATGCCGGGTCACAAGCAGGACCCGGTGTTGAAACAGGCCAGCGGCTGGGCGAACAAGAACGATGACAGCGTGCCCTTTCGCCAGGTCTACATTCACGCGCTGGTGCGCGATGCCGACCGGCAGAAGATGTCGAAGACGAAGGGGAACGTAGTCGACCCTCTGGACGTCATTCAACGCTTTGGTACAGACGCTACGCGTTTCACGCTTGCGGCGATGGCGGCACCGGGCACGGACATTGCATTCAGCGAGAGCCGCACGGATGGATACCGTGCTTTTGCCAACAAGATCTGGAATGCTGCCCGGTTCATGTTCATGAATGTGGATCGAGCGGAACAGGCTGGAGTTTGGAAGCAGCAGGAATTCTTGAAAGGATTAGGTCCGGATCTTGCCGGGTTCAAGGCGTCGACTCTTGAGGATCATTGGATTCTCTCGCGCTTTCATCGGGTGACCAAAGACGTCAACGACGCGTGGCAGACTTACCGTTTCCACGAGGCCGCAAACCGGATTTACGATTTCTTCTGGGGCGATTTCTGCGACTGGTACATCGAACTGGTGAAGCCGCGCCTTGCCCCGGAGAACGGCGTGGAAAAGGCATCCGCGGGCGTTGCCTGCGGTAACCTGGTCAGTCTCTTTGAGGCATCTCTGCGACTGTTGCATCCGGTCATGCCATTTATCACTGAGGAAATCTGGCACGCAATTTACGATGGCAAACCGCCCCTGAAGTCCATTGCGCTGGCTGCTTATCCGCAAGCCGATGAGAAGCAATTCGACCTGGCGGCTGAGACCAGCATGGCCATCTTGCAGGACCTGATCGTCAGCGTGCGTAATCTGCGGGCCGAACTGAAGGTGGAACAGAAGCAGAAAGTTCCAATCCAGGTTTACACGCAGGATGCGGAGATCAAAGCGCTGCTGGATCAGAATCGCAGTGCCATCGAGCGGCTGGCCAATGTTGAGAGTCTGACTTTCGTGCAGAACTCACTGGGGAACCTGCCGGGCGCACGATCCACGGCGCGATTCGACGTCCACGTAGTTTACGAAAAGAAGATTGATATTGGTGCAGAACGTGAGCGCCTGAAAAAAGAGCTGGAGCAGATTGAGAAAGAGATCGCCAACGGGCAGCGACAACTGTCAAACGAGCAGTTTCTGGCGAAGGCTCCGGCCAAAGTTGTGGAGGGCATGAAGAAACGGGCACAGGAATTGGCTGTGATGCAGGAGAAGACAAAGAGTAAGTTGGAAGAGTTGCAGACCACGTAGGCCCGGACGCCCCCGTCCGGGCGGTCGAGCGCAGCTCGACATGAAAACCAGGCGAGCGTTGCTCGGACGGGCTGGCTAGGTACCAGTTTTTGGGTAAACAGGAAACGCTGGGACGGCGTGACGCCCGTCCTCCATGATCGGCGATTCTTATGGAATGGAATGGGCGGCGGATTACCGCGATTGTCGAGAACGCGCTGCTGGAGGATCGCGCCACCAGCGATGCCACCACATATGCGTGCATCGATCCCAATCAGCGCGCTGCCGGCACCATCATTGCCAAACAGGATTGCATTCTCGCCGGCGTCGGTTGCGTGTCGCGCATTCTGGATGTTTACGCAATTCTTGACGGAGCGGTGACTTCGCATTACGAGGTTACCAGCCATCCCGAAATTTTCGATGGTGTGCGTTTGCACGATCGCCAGACCATTGCAGTGGTGCGGCACAATGCGCGGGTGGTTCTGTCCTGCGAGCGGGTGATTCTGAACTTTCTGCAGCGGCTCAGCGGCATTGCCACACTGACCCGCCAATTTGTGGACGCAGTTTCCGGGACCCGGGCGCGCATCCTCGACACACGAAAAACCGCGCCCGGCCTCCGTATGCTCGACAAGTACGCGGTGCGCTGCGGCGGTGGCCAGAACCATCGTCTCGATCTCTCGGATGGAGTGCTGATCAAGAACAATCACATCGCGCTGGCCGGAGGCATCGCACCGGCGCTCGAACGAGCCCATCGCAACCGGCGTGGCTCGCAGCCGATAGAAGTCGAAGTCCGGACGCTGGCGGAATTAGAGGAAGCTCTGGCGCATGGCGCGGAGGCCGTGCTGTTGGACAATATGCCGGTCGAACAGGTGAGGGAGGCAGTGGCGCGCTGTGCGAAAGTGGAACGGCGCATTCCGGTAGAGTGCTCTGGCGGGGTTACGCTGGAAAACGTGCGGGCCTATGCCGAGACCGGAGTGGATTTTATTTCGGTGGGCGCGTTGACGCATTCGGCGGTAGCGGTAGATATGAGTTTGCGCGTGACGCCAGTGTAAGGCGGCTTCTGGCTCCTAGCTCCTGGCCAAATCACAAGATCGCTGGAGGACGGGCGTCCCCCGCCCGTCGTGCACAGGCCATTACCTGACGGGCGAGGACGATCCTGCTTCATTTGGATTTGTTCTTTCTTTCTCTCTCCCGCATAATTCCCTGCATTATGAAAGACGCCAAAGGCCGGAGTCCCAGAAAGACTTCGCGGGCGAGTCGCCCGCGACCACACGATGTTGCGCCGCAGCGGACGGATTTCCGTCTCGGGCAGATTGTGCGGTTGCTGATGGAGAACGCGACCGTAGTCGTGAGCGGAACCAAGATTGCCGACGAGATTGGCACTGGCCGGTCCGAAGTGTGGCGACTGGTGCAGCAGTTGCGGACGCTGGGAGTTGAGATTGCCGGGCATCCCGCGACTGGCTATCAGCTTAAGTCCGTGCCCGATTTGTTGCTGCCTGACATGCTGGCGCCGGCGCTGAAGGGAACAATTTTCGGCGCGGACGTTCATCGCAACTTTCATCACTATTACAAAATCGGCTCGACCAATGTCGAGGCCATGGAAAACGCGAGCGCGGGGGCTCCGGAAGGCAGCGTTTTCGTGGCCGAAGAACAAACTGCCGGGCGCGGGCGTGGCGTGCATCAATGGGAGTCGGCGCCTTCGGCGGGGATCTACTGTTCGGTGGTGTTACGTCCGGCGTTGCCTCCATCGGAGACGTTGGGGCTGTCGCTGGCTGCAGGGCTGGCGGTGCAGTCGGCGGTGGAGCAGATCGACTCCAGCGTCTTGCCCGATCTGAAGTGGCCCAACGATCTTCTCATCAAGGGCAAAAAGTTTTGCGGCATTCTGACTGAGATGAATGCGGAACCGACCCGCGTCCGCTACGTTGTGGTCGGCATCGGAATCAACGTAAACCAAGCGACGTTTCCGGTTGAGCTACAGCCGATCGCAACCTCCTTGCGAGTGGTCAGCGGCACGGAATGGTCGCGGGTGGAACTGTGCGCGGCTTTGCTAAAATCTCTCGACCGTGAATATCGTGATCTGCTGGAGCAGCCCGGCGCGCATGAGTCGATTCTGCGGCGCTTTCAGGAACGGTCGTCGACGGTGCGGGGACGGCAGGTGCGAGTGGAAGAGAATGCTGGATTTGAAGGGGTGACGGAAGGGCTTGATCCGCGGGGGTTTCTGCAGGTGCGAACGGCGGAGGGTTTGCGGACGGTGTTGAGCGGGACTGTAATCCTGAAGTAGGAGATTGCACGGACTGTGTGGGGCGAAGCCCGCTCGACTGCCGTCGCTTAAACCGCGACGGCCCGGACGGGTCCTTCGACCTCGCTCAGGGCAGGCTCCAACCGTCTCCACACAATCGGTGGCGCATTATGCTTCTGGTTCTTGATGTTGGCAACACGAACACGGTGCTGGGGGTATTCGCCAAAGCTGCGCGTAATGGCGGTGGGGAATCGCAACATTACGAGTTGATGGTGGCGAACTGGCGGGTGGCGACCATCGCGACCCAGACCGTGGATGAATACGGTGTGCTCTTCCGCAACCTGTTTGCCATGGACAAGATTGAGGTCAAAGGCGTCAACGGCATCATTATTTCTTCCGTGGTGCCGCCGGTTGATTCCACTTTGCGCCAGGTCTGCGAACGGTACTTCAACACCAAGCCGCTGTTTATTGAGCCCGGAGTCAAGACTGGGATGCCGGTGCTTTACGACAGCCCCGCTGAAGTCGGCGCCGATCGCATCGTGAATTCGGTTGCTGCCTTCGAAAAATTCGGCGGGCCGTGCATCGTGGTGGATTTCGGCACCGCGACTACGTTCGATTGCGTATCCGCCAAGGGCGAGTACCAGGGCGGCGTCATCTCTCCGGGCATTGGGATTTCCGCCGACGCTCTGTTCGAGAAGACGGCCCGTCTGCCCCGCGTGGCGATTCGCAAGCCGGCACGCGTGATTGGCAGCACAACCGTCGGCAGCCTGCAGTCCGGTCTTTATTACGGCTACCTTGGACTGGTGGATGGAATTCTGGAACGGTTGCTGGAGGAAATGGGACCGGAAACCACCGTCGTGGCGACCGGGGGATTGGCCCGGCTGATCGGCAAAGGATCCAAATACATCAAGCACGTGGACGATTTGCTTACTCTGGACGGCCTGCGACTCATCTGGGAGCGAAACACCGAGGCGAAGTCCAGCAACGGCGGCGCTTCCGCGAAACCTTCTCCCGTCCCGACCGCCCCCGGCCGCAAGCCGCGGTCCCGCTGAGTTGTTCGTGGAAAATTACTTCAATTACTTCACTGAAATCGAAGAGCAGTTTCAACGGCGCCGGGGCGGCATCCTGCTGCTTTCCACTCTGGATTGGGCGTTGATCGAGACCTGGAAGGATGCCGGCATTCCACTCGAAGCCGTCCTGCGCGGGATCGATGGCGCGTTCGAGCGCTACGAGAAACGCCCCACGTCCCGCAAGGTCAACAGTCTGGCTTATTGCGCGCAGGAGGTGCTGGCAGCCGCAGAAGAGATGAAGGAAGCGGCGGTAGGCGCGCCGAGCAACGACCAGCCAGCCGCAAAACCGGCGGGTTTTCAGACCGCTGATATCGTCGCTTTTCTGCGGCGCAATGCAGACCTCCTACTCACCGCGAAACTGCCCGAGCGGCCCGGGATTTCAGGGCTGGCTGCTGCGCGGGCGACAGCGGGCACATTGCGAGAACTGGCTTCCGATCTGGAAAGCACTTCACCCCGCCTGGAAGACCTGGAGCGCCGGCTCACCGTGCTGGAAGAAAAGCTGTTCGCAGTGCTGCTGGCGGCAACTCCCGACGAGGAGATCGTCGCTGTGCGCGCCGAGGCCGATCGTGACCTCAGCCCCTACCGGCGCAAGATGCCGGCGGCGCAGGTCGATCAGTTGCAAAAGCAGTATCTGCACAAGCGGTTGCTGGAGAAGTACGGGCTACCCAGGCTAAGCTTGTTCTATATGTGACCCGTGTGGGGCGGGCGCGGGCGCCCGCCCCACACGGGTTTGCCCTGTAGAATCTAGGCTTGCGGCTCGAGATTGAAAAGCTGGTTTATGGCGGAGAAGGGCTGGCTCGACTTCCTGCCGACGAGCGTGGTTCCGGCAAAGCTGTGTTTTTGCCTTTCGTATTGCCCGGCGAAAGCGTGGAGGCGGTCCTTTGCGAAGAGAAGCCGGGGTTCGCTCGCGCCCAATTGGAAGAAATTCTCACCGCCTCCGCTCGACGCATCGCTCCGCGATGTCCTTACTTCCAGCGCTGTGGCGGATGCCACTATCAGCACACCGACTACGAATATCAACTCGAGATCAAGGCATCGGTCCTGCGAGAGAATCTCCGCCGTATTGCCAAGCTGGAGCTGGACACCGAACTGCACGTCCACGCTTCGCCGCCGTGGAACTATCGCAACCGCTCCCGTTTCAAGGTCCAGGCTGCTCCCGAGTTTGCGATTGGATACTACAAGTTCAACTCGCACGAATTGCTGCCGGTGGAGGAGTGTCCCATCAGCTCGCCCTTGATCAATCGCGCGCTGACCGCGCTGTGGAAATTGGGGCGCGCGGGCAAGGTTCCGGCCGGCATTCAGGAAATAGAGTTCTTTGCCAACAGCGATGACACGCAAGTGGTGTCCGAACTTTATTGCTCGCTCGAAAGCGCCGGCTTAACGGAACCCTTCGCCGACGAGTTGGAAACCGCGCTGGCCGAAATCTCTGGCGTTGCGTTCTTTGTGGCTCGGTCTGCTAAAGGGGAAAGCCCGGGCGATCCCAGGCAAATCGGCGGCACCGGCGTCGCCAACCTTATATATAAGACTCAGCTTGCTTCGTACCGGGTCAGCGCGGGAGCGTTTTTCCAGGTCAATCGCCATTTAACTGATGAATTGGTCAAGATCGTTGTTCCCCCGCGACACGGTGGGCGGGACGCACACCGGACAGCCGGCGGAGACGCCGGCGCTACCGGGACTGCGCTTGATCTCTATGCTGGGGTTGGGCTTTTCTCTTCTGTCCTGAATCGGGAATTTGAACGTGTGATTGCGGTTGAGTCGTCACATACTTCTCATGCCGATCTGCTATACAATTCGCCCGCGAACGTGAAAGCGGTTCGCGCTAGCACGGAGCAGTATCTGGAAAATGCAGCGGGCAAATTGCGCGCCGAGTGGGTGGTTGTGGATCCGCCACGCAGCGGGTTGGGAGAGAGAGTGATTAAGGGACTGGTGAAGTTGAAGGCTCCACGCATCACCTATGTTTCGTGCGATCCCGCAACCCTCTCGCGCGACCTGGCTCGCCTGCTTCAATCCGGATACCGGGTAGAGGAGGCGCACCTGGTGGATTTATTTCCCCAGACCTACCATCTGGAAAGTGTCTTCCACCTAATCGGCTAGCACAGATCCTGGTGGCTCCACAATCCAATTCGCGCCATGATCTCTCTGCCACGACGGGCGGGCGGCAGCCCCTCCTTTGGGCTGCACTGGCCTTTGCCGCGGGAATTGCCATTGGCGTACGCGCCTGGCGCCCGCCGCTCTGGTGGATGGTGGCATGGATCGTCTTTGCATTTTCGGGCGCGTACTTGCTTCGGCGGCGGGGCAGATCGGCCTTCATCGTAGGACTAGGTGCCCTCTTTTTCTTGGGCGCGCTCATGGTTCAAGTACGGAACCCGGATGGCGCGGGTAATTCCGCTTGGGCGCGATTTGCCGATGGCACAGAGGTCGTGGTCACCGCCCACGTCACCAGAGAAGGAACTCTACAAGAGGACGCTCCCGGCAGCGTCCGGCAGAGGATCGAGGTCGAGACCGAGCAGATCACAAAGGGCGACGAGAACTTCGTGGTCAACTCCGGCATGCGTATCAATATCTATCAGCAGCAATTGAAAAGCGATCTGGGCTGGGAAGCGGGCGCGGCTCCTATTCGGTTGTTTCGCTACGGAGAACGGCTGCGATTTCCCGCCTCAATTTCTCTGCCGCGTAATTACCGCAACCCGGGAGCGTTTGACTACCGGGGCTATTTGTCAGAAAACGGAATCGTCGCTCTAGCCTCTGCCAAAGCTGCGAGCGTCGAGGTGCTTCCCGGCTTCGCGGGCAGCCGGGCCGAACTCTGGCGTTCGCGAATCCATCGCAGCGTCATCGACAAAGTTCACGCTCTGTGGCCTCCGCACCAGGCCGCGCTGATGGACGCCATGGTCATCGGCGAAGACGCATTCATCAACCGCCCCACCCGCGCGGACTTCCAGCGCTCGGGCACTTACCACGTGCTGGTGGTTTCGGGGATGAATGTGAGCATCCTTGCCCTGGTTACGTTCTGGTTTCTGCGGCGACTCCGCATCGGCGACCTTCTGGCAGGCGCGATCACTGTCTCGCTCATGGTGGCTTATGCCCTGCTGACTGCGCTGGGCTCTCCGGTTTGGCGAGCCACGCTGATGCTGGCTCTTTATCTGGGAGCTCGGCTGCTCTATCGCGAGAAGTCAATGCTCAATGCCATCGGTGCTGCGGCGCTGGGCTTGCTGATTGTGAATCCGCAAGTTCTATTCGGAGCCAGTTTTCAATTGACCTTCTTGTGCGTGTGGCTGGTGGCGGCGGTGGGCATACCGATTCTGGAGCGCACAACGCAGCCTTTTATGCGCGGCTCGCGACACATAGACTCTCGGTCCTACGATTTCGTTCTGCCTGCGAAAGTCGTGCAGTACCGCCTGGATTTGCGCATGATCGCCGGCCGGCTGCGGCGCTTTGGTGGCCGCAGCATTTCATTGCCGGCATTGGCTGTGGCCTCGCGCACGCTGATGGGCGCGGGTGAGTCGCTGCTGATTTCGATCGTTATGCAGATCGGCCTGGCGCTTCCAATGGCGTACTACTTCCATCGCGCCACCGTGGTGGGATTGCCCGCCAACATGCTGGTGGTGCCGCTGATGGAACTACTGATGCCTGCTGCGGTCGCAGCCATGGCGCTGGGATATGTTTCGCAAACTCTGGCCAGAATTCCGATGCTGATCGCGGGCTTCGCGCTCGAAGGTATTGCCGGCACGGTGCGCTGGCTGGGCGGACTGCGGGTCGCCGATCTGCGCGTGCCCACGCCCGGGACCGCCGTGATTTTGATGACCGCCCTGTCGATCATCTTGGCCATGGCCATGGTCCGCCGCCGTCCCTGGTTGGCTGCCGGTGGATTGGCCGCGTTGGCCGCGAGTGCATTCTGGATTTCCGCCGTCCCGCCGCGCCCGCAGATTCGATCCGCGGTGCTGGAGATGACAGCGATTGATGTAGGACAGGGGGATTCGATTCTGCTGGTGTCGCCCAGCGGCCGTACTTTGCTGGTGGATGCGGGAGGCCTGCCGCGCTGGGCGCATTCGGATTTGGATATCGGCGAAGACGTGGTGTCGCCGTACCTGTGGTCGCGCGCCATCAGCCGCCTCGACGCCGTGGCTATCACGCACTCGCATGCCGACCACATGGGCGGAGCAGCGGCCATCCTCGCCAACTTCCGTCCGCGGGAGTTGTGGCTGGCAGATCCGGGGGACCCGGAAATGAAAACTCCGGTTCAGCAGGCGCAAGCATTGGGTGTGCGCGTAGTCCGCCACCAGGCAGGCGATGAGTTCGATTTTGGCGGTGCCGGGGTCCGCATCCTGGCCCCTGGCGTAGCGGATCTTGCGGCGCGCCGCAATGATGAATCTCTGGTGATGAAGCTGGCATATGGGAAGACGTCCGCTCTGCTGGAAGGAGACGCGGAGAACCGTTCAGAACATCAGATCGCGGAGGAACATCCGGAGGCGGATCTGCTCAAGGTGGCGCACCACGGCAGCGCAACTTCCACGATTCCGCTGCTGCTCGAACGGGTACATCCCCGGTTCGCTGTGATTTCTGTAGGAGCGCGCAATACTTACGGACATCCGCGCGAGGAAGTTCTTGCCCGGCTGGGAAAAGCTCAGGTGCTGACCTACCGCACCGATCTCGAGGGCGCGGTCACGTTTTATCTGGACGGCACAACGGTTACGCCTGGTCTTCCTCCGGCGGAAGTCCACTGATATCGATTTCCGCGGTTTCATCGCTGCCCGGAGCCTGGCGATATTCTTCGATAACCCGACGCGCACGGTCGGCATCCTCCTCGCGTACCAGGATGATCGTGCCGCCTACTCCGGGAAGAATGTCTTGCTGGGCGTCCAGCGAGGTAACATCGGAATCGATTCCGGTGGACTCGAGCAGGCCGTGCACGACCAGCGCTTCGGATTCCTGTTCCGTATCGAAGATTCGCACCAGCTTTTCGTTGGGATTGGGGCGCGCGGCGAGACGTTCGTTCATAGATCCTCCGTTCGAGACAGCAGACGGGAACAGGCTGCCAAGCCTGCCTGGAGCCCCCTGATTGTACCTCGGGTGGCACGGGTAACCGAAGTCCTACACCTCAGAGAGGTTGCGTTCGTCTCCAAATGCCCACAGAATAGGCCATGGGATGAGCGCAACGTCCCATTGCGGCAGCGCATCGAAAACATAAGGTGCGCGCTGCATGTTTCTAGACATTCTGGGGGCCGAATGAGTACCTGGGAGCGGGCTGAGTTCTCTGCACATCTGACCGAGAAGGAGCAGGAAACCAGGAACATCCGGCGCTTGCAGATCATGATGAGCATGGTCATGTCGGTCATCAGCCAGGACCGCAACCTGACCGTGGAAGAAGCCTCAGAACTGGCGGCTGGCGCCAAACGCGCGGCCCTGGCCATGTTTCCCGACAAAGAGCTCGCCTTCGACATCCTCTACAAGCCTCGATTACAGCGCCTGATGAACGAACGCTTCCGGCTGCAATAACCACGAACCACGTGGGGACAGCTGCCCTCACGTGGTTCGTGGTAGGTCCCCTTGATTCGAGGAGCCTGAAGTGGCATAGAATGATGCCCGCGTACGTCCTGACTACTGCAGAAAAGGTTCCCCCTATGAGGACATGGCAAGTTCTTGGCCCGACAGCACTGTGTCTTGCACTCGCACTGACCATTGCGGTTCGCTCTTCCGCGGACAATCCAACCAGAATGGGTGATGTGAATGAGGCCAGAGCCATGGCAGAGGCCGCCGAGGGAGACAACTGGTTGCTGAACGGACGCACCTTTGATGAGCAGCATTTCAGTCCGCTCAAAGAGATCACCGATAAGAACGTCGGCGGCCTTGGCCTGGCCTGGTTCCTCGACATTGACAGCGGAATGGGAATCGTCTCGGAGCCGATTGTCGTCGATGGCGTCGCTTACGTGAGCGCCCCGCTGTCGGTGGTGTATGCCGTGGATGCGGCGTCCGGAAAATTGTTGTGGAAGTTCGATCCTAAAATTCGGTTGGACCTGGCCATCAATGGATCGTATTCAGCGCGAACCAATGGCGGCGTGGCGGTGTGGAATGGGAAGGTGTATGTGGGCACGGGGGATTGCCGTCTGATCGCGATTGATGCGGCCTCGGGAAAACAGATTTGGGAAGCCGCGGTGTGCGATGCCACTCAAACCGGGATCACCGGCGCGCCTCACGTCGCTAAAGGAAAAATATTGATGGGGTACAACGGCTCCGACGACGGGGTGCGGGGATCGCTGGCCGCCTACGACGCGGACACCGGCAAAGAAGCTTGGCGCTTCTGGACGGTTCCCGGAGATCCGGCCAAAGGATTTGAAAGCAAAGCCCTCGAAATGGCCGCGAAGACGTGGTCGGGAAAAGACTCCTGGAAGGTCGGCGGCGGTGATGCCTGGACCGCAATTACATATGACCCCGTCACCGGCCTGGTGATCTTCGGCACGGCCGGAGCAGGTGTCGACTACGGTGAGTTGTCATCCATCAAAGTCGCGGGCGACAAGCTTTTTGCGGGGTGCATTATCGCGGTCGATGCGGAGACCGGAGAATACGTCTGGCATTTCCAGACCAGCGCTCCAGGATTGCAGACCGAGAACAATCACATCCTGATCGCCGACCTGGTTATTAATGGCGAGAAGCGCCACGTCGCCATGACCGCGCCCAAGAATGGCTTCTTCTACGTACTGGATGCGAAGACCGGAAAACTCCTCTCTGCAAAGCCTCTGGTCAAACTGGCCTGGGCGAACTCGGTTGACCTCAAGACCGGGCGCGCGATCGATGTGCCGCCCTCAGCCGGAGGCGGGAAACAATGGACCGTCCACAACTGGTGGCCCATGAGCTATAGCGCGCTCACCGGACTGGTGTATGTCCCGGCGACGGACCGGAAGTCCGCGTCCAACACCGCGGTGGAGTCGGGAGAGTGGATGCATGGCACCGAAGGCAGGCTGATCGGGTGGGACCCGGTCGCCGAGTCTGCGCGCTGGTCGGTGCAGGAACCCATCGCAACCAACGGGGGCGTTCTCTCGACCGCCGGCAATCTGGTTTTTCAGGGACAGGGCTCGGGAGAATTTGCCGCCTACGCCGCCGACAGCGGGAAAAAAGTGTGGTCCATTCAAACCGGCTCGGCCATCGAGTCGATTCCGGTGACCTTCAGAATAAAAGGTGAGCAGTACATCCTGTGCCCGGTGGGATGGGGATCGGGATCGCGACTGTTCGCGCCGGCCTGGACCATGGCAACTCCTCAATCAAAACGCGGGCCGGTGCGCTTGCTGGCCTTCAAACTTGGCGCCACTGTAACGTTCCCGGTGCCGCCGGATGTCGTGCCGCCGGTCCCAAAACCTCCGCAACAAACCGCCAGCGCCGAAACCATTCACAAAGGTTCTGTTCTTTACGGAAAATTCGTTTGTGACGGTTGTCACTCGCCCGACACCGACGGCAGCGGCGCCTGGGTGCTCAACGGCGCGATTCCCGATCTGCGCTATGCGCCGGCGGACGTCCACCGCGACTGGTACGGCATCGTCCTGGCCGGCACGCACTGGGACAAGGGGATGCCGGGCTTCGCCGATCCGCCGAAGTTCGCTTTCCCCAATCTGAAAATGACAAAAGAAGATGCGGATGCGATTCATGCCTACGTCATCGACCAGGCGTGGAAGGCGTACAACAAAGAGCAATCCGGGTCGAAGGCCAACAGCGGGAAGGACTAGTGAAGTGTGTATTAGTTGTATTAGTTCGCCGCCGCATGCGATCTTCGGAGGGCTGAGGCGAGGAGATAAGCATAAACGCCCTTTTTGCGACACGAGCGCCTGAAGCAGGGAAATGATGGGTATCGATCCTTGTCCTACTGTATCGCGGCTGGTCCCTCAGGACCTTGTAGGAGAATTTCAGAACGCAAGGCATAAGTGCTGGGATCTATCTTTTTGAAGTCCTTAGCCATGTCCAAGGAAACGCGATCATACTCCTGATCATTGGCAATCAACAAGACGACGATGCTTTTCGGTTTCCGGGCGCACTTTTCAGTAGGAATACTCCCATTCAGGAATGGTGTACGGCTCTGTGTAAAGAACAAAATCGGGATGCGAAAGGACGCGTCTTCTATCCTGACGTCGCCCGATTCCCCGATTTTATCTTTCGAATAAATAAGCTGGACCTTAACGATCCCTTCCCGAGGCGCACGTTCCACCTGACCATTCACAATGATCGTATCGAACGGACACTCAGCAAGTAAGAATGCCCCCGAAGAGATCGCGCAAATACCCAAGATTCCAATCAGGGCCTTGAACAGGCCGTAAACCATGGCGAACCTCCGCCCAACCGAGTGATTATTCCACGATTGGGTCGTCGGCGTAACATCGCAATCGCGCCAAACGTCCTCAATTGGCGTACATCCTTCACGCATCGTGCCGCTACACCCCAAACCTCCGCCGGTATGCACTGGGGGAGGCCCCCGTGTGGCGCTGGAAGAGTTGGCGGAAATAGGCGACATCCTGATAGCCGACGGCGTTACTGATCTCCTGCATGGTGCGATGGTCGCTCTCCAGCAGGCGCTTGGCGGACGCGACCCGCAGCTTCTGCAAGTAGATCAGGGGGCTGTCTCCGGTGGCTTGCTTGAAGCGGCGGACAAAATTGCGCAGGCTCATGCCTACGCGGCGGGCCGGGGCCTCGAGCGGGAAGGTCTGGTGAAAATTCTGGTGCAGCCACTCCTGCGCGCTGGAGATGCTGTCATCGGAATGCTCGGTCTTTAACGGGACGATAGCGAATCCGGCTTGCCATGCGCGCGGCGTCTCGATGAGCATCGCCTTGGCGCTTTGCATGGCAACTTCGTGTCCGCAGAACTGCTCCACCAGGTACAGGCTAAGGTCCAGTGCTGCGTGGACACCCCCGCCGCAGTAGAAGCCGTGGTCTTCGGTCACCATCAATTCCGGCATCCACTTCACCTTGGGATATTTCTCGCGAAAGCGCTCGGCCAGGGCCCAGTGCGTGGTGGCGCGTTTGCCGTCCAGCAATCCGGTGGCTGCGACCAGGCCCACACCGGAGCACACACTGGCGATGGCCGCGCCGCGCTTCTGCCAGCGCCGCAGGAATGGCACCACCGGCGCGTTGCGCTCGACCACGTCGTCAATGCTGAGTCCAGTGGTCGGAATGAAGATGAGGTCGGTCTTGCGAATGTCTGCGACCGCGGCGTCGGGCTGAATCTTGATATCCCCATCACAGCGGACCGCACGCCCATCCGCCGATGCAGTGGTCACGCGAAAACGTTGGACCGGCCGCGTTCCGGTGAGAATGTTCCACAACGTTCCGGCATGGCGGAAGACTTCCATCGGGCCAGTGGCGGTAGAGGAAAAAGTGTCGTCGAGAAACAAGACTGTGACCTCGGTCATGGGCGTTATCCTCGGATGGCTTAATAACCTACTAATAATGGCAAATCAGCCATCTTGTGGCAAGGGCTTCTTACCACTAGTCTCGAAGCATCGGGAAGAACGTCGTCAGTCGTCGGTCTTCGGTCGTCAGCCATGCCCCCGGGGCTCAGCCGGTAGTCGCGATGAGAAAGATTTTGACGACTGACGACCGAAGACTGACGACTGCCTAACGGAGGGCACTATGAAGAAATACATCATTGAACGGGAGATCCCGAACATCGGAGCTCTGGAGCAGAAACAACTGCAGCAGAGTGCGGCCAAGTCCAACCAGGTGTTACGTCAGCTTGGACCGGACATTCAGTGGCTGGAATCGTTTGTGACCGCCAACAAGCTGTACTGCATGTATCTGGCCGCGGATGAGTCGCTCATCTACAAGCACGCCGAACTGAGTGGCTTTCCCGCTACCAAGGTCACCGAGATCGGTGAGAGGATTGACCCCTCAACGGCCGCGTAACCGACAGGCGTAGGGGACAGCTTCCGTCACTCAGGGTAGTCCGACTCGCCGCTGGAGTTCAGCAAAGCGCGGGTCGGAGCGGAGGCTGTCCATACGCGTGTCCGTCGTCAGATACTCGGCCAAATAGTAGGACCGATCGTTGTAGGCCCGATCGAGCCAGGCGAATGCTTGATCTTTTTCTCCCAGGCCCGCATAAATGACTGCGACGTTGTAGGGCGCGACCCAGCTGTGCGCTGATAACTCCTTTAAATGATCCAATATCTTTTGCGCATCGACCCGGTTGCCCGACAACGCGTAGGCATGACCAAGGCTTGACCAAGTCTCGGGATTGTCTTTCTCCAGTTCGAGCGCGCGCTGAAACTCGGCAATCGCTTCCGGCAACCTTCCTTTTTGTTCATACGCTCGACCGAGAAAACAACGAACAAACCAGAAATTCGGCTCAAGCTCGATGGCGCTGCGCAGTTGCGCAATCGCCGGGTCCCACTGCCGGTTAAAGACCAAAACCGATCCGACGAACAAGTTCGCCATCGAAGATAGGGGATCAGCTTGCAGGGATCGCTTGGCTTGCGCGAGTGCCTCGTCCTTTCGCCCCATCGGCGCCAGGAACCATGAGTAGTAACCGAGGGCCTCCGAATTGCTAGGATTCAGTTCGATGGCCCGCTTGAACTCGCTTTCCGCCGCGGCCCAATTCCACTCATACCAGTGAGTTTCGATGGCCAGGGAAAGGTGGGCACCGGCGTCTGAGTCGTCGATCGTCAAAGCTTTCCGAGCCGCATCTCTCGCTTTGGGCCCGGCTTCGCTCGGAGCCATAAACCAATCGTCCTGGTTAATGTAGTTGTACGCCAAACCGCTGTAGGCCAGCCCATAGTTTGGATCAAGGGCGATGGCCTGATTGAAGTAGTCAATTCCCTTGCCAAACCCGTCTTTAGAAAGTTTGTTGGTGTAGTACTTGCCTTTGAGATAGAGCTGATAAGCTTCGGGATTACCGGTCGAGCCTTTGGTCAGTTTTTTCTGGTCCTCGGCGGAAAGCTGCGAACGCAAACGCTGAGAAACCTCCCGGGCGATTTCATTCTGCACCGCCAGCAAATCGGCCAACTTGCGGTTGTAGCGCTCGCCCCACAACTGCTTTCCGTCACGAACGTCGTCGAGTTCAACGTCTATGGTTAAATTGTCACCTCGCTGCCTGACGTCGCCCGTGAGCACGGCTTGAACGCGAAGTTCGTCGCCGACCTTTTGGACGTCCATCGCCTTCCCTCTGTAATGGGAAGCGACACTGTGCGGAATCACCCGCAGACTTGGCAGCCGCGCCAGGCTGTTGTTGATGCTTTCCGTGACACCATCGGAAATGTAGTCGGCATCGGGGTCGTTGCTGCGATTCTCCAGGGGTAAAACAGCGATGGACTCAATACCTGCCTTGGCCCCTCGCAGATAAACGAAGGCTCCGACGGACGCGATCACCAGCAGAATAACGGCAATGGCTAGGGCGATGGTGCGCCGTTTGGTCACGGAGATACCCCGTGTGGAGGCTTCTTCGAGAGCCCGACGGAGATCGGTTGCCGTCTGGAAACGGCCTTCCGGAGATTTCGACAGGCACCTGCGTACAATCGCTTCGAGCGCGGGCGGCGCATTGAGCGGTTCCGGGTTCTTGTGAACGATCGCGCCCAAGGTCGCGGCGGATGAACCCCCTGAGAAGGCACGGCGTCCCGAGAGCATTTCGTACAGCACCGCCCCAAACGAGAAAATATCGGAGCGCGCGTCAGCCAGCTTGCCCTCGGCCTGCTCTGGCGACATGTACGCCGGAGTGCCCATGATTGTGCCAACCTGAGTAATGCCAATGCTTTGGGTTTCATTGTCAGTCAGGCTGCTGTGACTTTGTTTGGCAAGTCCGAAGTCCAGCAGCTTTACAACACCGCTCGAGGTCGCGAGGATGTTCGCTGGTTTGAGGTCACGATGAATGACCCCTTTGGCGTGCGCGGCTTCGAGCGCAGCAGCAATTTGCCGGGCGAGCCGTAGTGCTTCAGCCGGCGGAAGAGCCTGCGGCTGTTCACAGTCGACAACCGGCCGCCCGTCAATGTACTCCATGACCAGATAATCCGGGCCGACGTCGTAAATCTGGCAGATGTTGGGATGATTCAGCGCGGCAATGGCCTTGGCTTCACTTTCGAAGCGCTCGCTGAACTGCACGCCGGAAACTTTGATCGCGACGTTTCGATTTAAACGCGAGTCTTGGGCGCGGTACACCTGCCCCATCCCGCCTGCGCCAATGGAGGCAAGGATTTCGTAAGGACCGAGTTTGTCGCCTGCGGAAAGTGGCATGTGAGGAACAAGCCAAGTCTAGCCGATCATAGAGCCGATGGAGGATGTATCGGCAAACACAATAGATAGCGAGCGCATTTTCAGAGCGCTTAGTCTCCTGTTCCTCCTCTGATTGACCCCTCCATCATCACCAGTCTAGACTCGCTTCCGATGGAGGCATCCATGAAACGCGTTGCCCTGGTGCTCGCTGTAATGTCGCTGTTTGGCGTTCTTGCGCTGGCCGACGAAGGTCATCACCACGAAGATCTGACAGCGGAGCAACTGGGAACCGTGCACTTCCCGGTTTCCTGTACCGCCCCTTCACAGAAAGCATTTGAACGCGGCGTCGCGCTGCTGCATTCGTTCTGGTACGAGGAAGCGGAAAAGGAATTCGTGCAGATCTCGAAAGATGATCCTGCCTGCGCGATGGCGCATTGGGGCGTCGCCATGAGTTTGTGGCACCAGCTTTGGGATCGTCCGAAAGGCGCCACCGTCAAGCGCGGCATGGCGGAACTGAAGAAGGCTCAGGCGTTGCATCCCGCAACCGATCGCGAGCGCGACTACATCGCGGCCCTGCGCGCGTTTTACCGGAAGAAAGGCGATCACGACGAACGCGCCAAGGCATACTCGCAGGCGATGGGCGGCGTCTATCAGCGCTATCCCAGCGATCGCGAGGCGGCGGCATTTTACGCGCTTTCACTGCTGGCGGCGGAACCGGACGGCGACACCACATTCGCCAACCGCAAGAAAGCCGCAGCCGTTTTGGAAACACTCTTCAAGGATGAGCCGAACCATCCCGGCGTGGCGCACTACCTGATTCACAGTTATGACAAGCCGCAGCTCGCTGAACTGGGACTGCCCGCGGCCCGCAGCTACGCCAAGATTGCTCCCGCCGCGCCGCATGCACTGCATATGCCGTCGCATATTTTTGCCCGGCTCGGACTATGGCAGGACGATATTGACTCCAACCTGGCGTCCATCGCCGCCACGCGCAAGACCGCAGCCATGCACATGGGCGGCGAAGGTCATCAATTTCACGCCATGGATTTTCTGGTCTATGCCTACCTGCAAAGCGGCCGCGAGGCCGATGCCCAGCGCGTGATCGAAGAGGTGAAAGCCCTGCCGCCAATGAAGGACATGTACGGCGAAGGCTACGATCCGCATGCGTACGCGTTGTCGAAATTCCCCGCGCTCTATGCTCTGGAACTTCATCACTGGACGGAGGCCGCTGCCCTGACTCCCGCACCCGGCGCGGATTCCGGCGACAAGGCGATCACCTATTGGGCGCGGGCCATAGGAGCAGCTCGGTCGGGAAACGTGGCTGAAGCGCGAAAAGATATCGCCGAACTGGAGTCGCTTCGTCAGGAAATGCTGAAGAACAAGAAGACGTCGTGGGCCCAGGTCGTCGAAGATGCGCAAAAGGAAGCTGGCGCGTGGGTGGCGCATGCCGAAGGCAAAGACGAAGAAGCGGTCAAAACTTTGCGCGCCATTGCCGAAGAAGAGGAGTCAACCGGCGACGAACCTGAGGACATTCCAGCGCGCGAGATGCTGGCCGATCTGCTGCTCGAGACCAAGCATCCTGACCAGGCGCTGGCAGAGTATGAGACTGATCTGAAGTTCAATCCCAACCGCTTTAATGGGCTCTACGGAGCAGCCAGCGCAGCTGAAATGGCCGGAAAAAATGAAAAGGCCTCGGCCTACTACGCGCAATTGGTGAAAGTATGCGCCGGGTCGAGTTCCGACCGGCCGGAACTGGGTCGGGCAAAAGCGTTGGTGGCGAAGAACTAGCACCGGCCATGTGGGGATGGGACGGAGCCTGCCCTGAGCGAACTCGAAGGGACCGGTTCGGGCCGGGCGAGGCTCGGCTGGATTTCTGCCTGTGGTATCGATGCGGCTCGACTCGTCTCACCAGTAACTATATTTCGGCAAGTGACTGAGTTTTTCCAGTAAATCTTCGCCGAGCGTTGCTCGGCCCGGACGGTCCGTTCGACTTCGCTCAGGGCAGGCTCCGTCTCGTCCCTACACGGGCATGCCGATCTGCTACCGCCAAATCAGCATCTTGGCTGCGAGAGCCGCCACCATCACAGCTGCGCCTAGCGTTGCGTTATATTCGCGATGCTTCCAGTACAAGTCCCAGGAGAACGCTCCACTGTTTTTCTCAGAAGGGAGCAGTCGAGGAAAAAAGCGTGGCACCCGTCGGGCGTAATCTTCAAACTGCGGGAAACGCTGGCGCAGAAACACCTCCTCTGCGCGAATCACCGGAAGATAGATGGCAAAGAACAGAAGAACAATTCCCGCGACGATCCACCAGCTTCGCGAGGCTAGCGCGAACCCGATTGCCAGAATCAGCGAACCGAGGTAGAGCGGGTTGCGCGTGCAGGCATATGGGCCTCCGGTGGCGAGCTGCTCGTTCTTCTGCAACTGTCCCGACGCCAAGGCTCGAATCACAAGTCCCGGAATCACAAGAGCTGTGCCGATCAGGATGGATTTCACGGTGGGCCTGGCCAGCCAAAAATAAAGGAGGGCAAAGGCGAAGCCGAGCGGCACGCGGATGCGGCGCGCAATGGCAGACCAGCTAGGCATGACGCTCTCCCAGCAGTTGCCGGGCGGCGGCAACCACTTGCTCCACGCCGGTCTCAAGCAAGCCATCGTCCGGACGAGGTACGTGGCTGTAGCTGGTGTTGCTGGCGGGACTGCGCAGCACGATACTTTTTGTACCAAACGGACCGTTGCGCGCCGGATCAGTCGGCCCGAAGATTGCGACCACCGGGACTCCGAGGGCCGCGGCCAGGTGCATGGGCCCGGTATCGCCACCAACAAACAGCCCGGCGCGACGGGTGAGGGCGATGAGCTGCGTAAGCGATCCTGTAAATGTTTCGGCCGTGCCGCTACTGGCGGTTTCCACGGCGCGGGCAAGGTCTTCTTCTCCGGGACCGTAGTTGACCAGGGTCTTGAAACCGTTTTTCGCGAGTTGCCTGGCCACTTCACCGTAGCGTTCGGCCGGCCATTGCTTTGCTCCCCATCCGGCGCCCGGGTTCAGAATTGCGAACTCCGGCGTGCCTTGCGCTTCCAGCCGGCGATCGCACTCCTGTTCGGCAGCGAGATCGAGTGGAAGATCGACCTTTGGGATTTCCAATGCCTGGTGAGCCACGGCTGCTGCGAGCGATAGATTCTGTTCCACAACGTGTTGGCCACGAGTCATGATCTGGCGCGTGTAGAACATGGTGGCCAGATTTTCGCGAGGCTGGGCCGCACCGTAGATGACAGGCGCTCCCGACCATCGGGCCAGCAACGACGACCGCACTGCACCCTGAAGGTCGAGGGCAAGTTCATATCGCGCCGCCCGCAAATCGCTCAAAGCGGCGGCGGCGCGCTCCCAGGTGGCCACGGAAAAAGGCCCAGATCGCCACTGCCGCGTGTTCACGGGGTGGATCCGGTCTACCAACGGACGTTGTGCTGAACGCCGGCCGCTGCGAGGTGCGGCCAACGTGCACAACAATTCTGCCCAGCGCTCTTCGATCAGCCATCCCAACATTGCTTCTGGAAACGCCGCTCGCAGCGCGGTGACGGCGGGTAGGCCGTGAATAACGTCGCCCATGGCACCGAGACGCACGATCAGAAGGCGCTTGATCTTTGATGCGACGATTTTTGATCCGAGAACGGTCGACTCTCCCGCGCACTCGCGGGACACTTGGGCTGACATGCTCACGAACGCGTCCGCCCTAGACGCGAGCGGATCATCTCAGTGGTGGAATGGTCTTTGGGGTCGCCCACAATTTCCACTCGTCCGCCGCAGGCGATCACTTCGGTGCGCTCGGGAACAGTCTCCGCAGAGTAATCCGTGCCCTTCGCATGCACGTCAGGGCGGATCTCGCGAATGATGGCGCGCACATCCGACTCAGGGAAAATTACCACGGCATCGACATCGGCCAGGGCGGCCAGAATTTCTGCGCGCTCCTCGGCCGGCACCAGCGGACGGCCTTCACCTTTCAGAGCGCGTACGGACGCATCCGAGTTGACGGCCACGACCAATCGTCCGCCCAGTCGTCTGGCGGCGCGCAGGTAACGCACGTGTCCCACGTGCAGCAGATCGAAGCCGCCGTTGGCCAAAGTGACCGAATCGCCGGCGCGGCGCCATTCCGCCACCTGCTTTTGCAATTCATCGCGTGTGAGAATCTTGTTTGCGATTGCCTTGTTCCTGGACATTCGTCCCCGTGCGTCGTGGGAAGCCCGGTTCGAGCGTCTCTTTCGCCCCGATGGGGCTCGACCCCTTTGCGAATCGAGACCCAGGGCTTACGCCCTGGGCTTTATTCTCGCGCCGCTTCGCGGCTTGGGCATTTGCCGACTGAAAACCTCCATATACAGAACTCAGTGAGACCGTGTTGCCGGCGGAGCCTGGTCCAGCGCCTGCAACAATTCCTGCTGTGATACGGTTGCCGTCCCTCGTTTCATGACCACGATGCCGCCGGCATAATTCGCCAGGTGCGCAGCGTCTTCGGCGCTGGCTCCCGCGGCCAAGGCAGCGGTGAAGGTGGCGATCACCGTGTCACCTGCGCCGGTCACATCCGCCACCTGATCGGACCCGAAAATCGGAATGTCGGCAGGCTTGTGACGTTGGGTAAACGCCACCATGCCATCACGTCCACGGGTGATGACCAGAGACTTGAGCTTCATCTCGTCCATCACCTGCTGGGCCGCCGCGCACAGCGTGCGCCAATCGTGGCCGATCTTCACCCCGAGCGCGGCTTCGACCTCGGGTTCATTGGGCGTGGCCGCGGTCACGCCGGAGAAATGCAGCATGCGATAGCGCGAATCGAGCACCACCGGCACTCCACGCAGCCCGCCTTTGTAGCGCACCGCATTCAGGATCGCGGGAGTGGCTGAGCCGTAGCCGTAATCTGAAATGAGCAGGACGTCGGAGGCGCGAGCGTACTCCCTTGCGGCCAGGACCAACTCGCGCTTCAAGTGCCGATTGGGTTCAGCCTCGGGCTCGCGATCCACGCGTACGACCTGTTGGCGCGCCGAGTGCGTCGAACCTGCCAGTATGCGGGTCTTGGTCACGGTCGTGTATCTCTTGTCTTTCAAAACGCCACTCACAGCGACGTGCTTGTGGCGAAAAGCCTTTAGCAAAAGGCGGCCCGGCTCGTCGTCGCCGATCACGCCGACCGGCAGCACATTGACGCCCAGATCCGCGAGATTGCAGACGGCGTTGGCGCCTCCTCCGGGCACCACGTTGCGCTCGCGATGTTTAAGGATCAGGACCGGCGCTTCGCGCGAAACCCGGGAAATTTCTCCGAAGATAAATTCGTCAGCTACCAGGTCGCCGAGAACGGTGACCGTGACTTTGGGAAAGTCTTCAACGATCTTCCTCAGCCGCTCGGTTTCTTTGAGGTGCTTGCTCATTCGTCTGTGGTCAGCCCGTATTGCCGAGGGCGAGACGCCCTCGGGACAGCCGGCGGGACGCCGGCGCTACACAGGGCACCTTCGATTTTCTCATGGCTGGCGCCTTCTCTCTGCAATCCTGGCCAGCATGGTATCCACAGCGTTATCTGCATCGGCCAATTCCATTTTGACCGGAACCACGGCGAGCGGGGCCAGCGCCGCCAGATATCCGCCCAGGTTGACCGCGTCCTTTTCTGTGGTGACAAAACCGTCAGCCTCGCTGCGCTGTCGCAGGTTCAGCAAATCACGGATGTCCGCTTCGGTATAGGCGTGGTGGTCGCGGTAAAAAGCTTCGGCAACGGGCTCGATGCTGGCGGTCCGCAGCTGAGCCACGAAATTCTTCGGCCGTGCGATGCCGCAGAACGCGACGGGTCTGGCTGGAACATTGGTTGGAACAATGCCTCGACGCGCTCGCCAGACCAGTTTCTGGTCCAGCGGAAACGCCTCCGGGGACGCACCGCTGGTAAGCACAACTGCGTCGGCGCGGCGAAGCGAGGTTAGCGGCTCGCGAAGTCTTCCTCCCGGAATGAGGCGATCGCGAGCGTCTTCGGGAGTCACCAGCACGATATCGAAATCGCGGGCGAGGGAGCGATGCTGGAAACCGTCGTCGAGGAGGTGGAGCTGCGGACCGAATTTTTGCTCAGCGAAGACGCCAGCGGCGTGGCGGATTTCTCCGACAACGACCGGAACACTCAGACGCCGCGCCATCAGCAGAGGTTCATCGCCGAAGTCGCGGGGTGAACCCGCAGGGTCGACCAGGGCTATGCCTCGGGCGTTGCGTCCGTAACCGCGCGAGAGGATATCGAATTTCACTCCGCGCGCTTTCAGTAGCTCGCCCAAGAGCAACACAAAAGGTGTTTTACCCGATCCGCCGACGGAGAGATTTCCGATGCTCACCACTGGGCCGCTGAGCCTCTGGGCTCGCGCCAGGCCGCGGTCATAGAGCGTGTTCCGGGCGCGAACCCCGAGTCCGAAGAGTGAGCTAAGCGGATTCATGTTTGTTCACTACCACAGGCTGTGTGGAGACGGGGCTATGCCCCGTCCGGGCCGCGGCCTGCCGCGGCTAGGTTTGCGAGCCACCGACTCATGCATTGGCTGCACAGATTCTTTGCGTGAATATCACACCTCTGCCATGGCTTCGCCATGGCCAGGGCGGGTCAGGGACCCGCCCCTACGCGGTCTGAGGCGGATTCCAGTAGTTTTTCTAAGGCTGCTATGGTTCTGTCGGTTGCGCCCATTTGCGATCGCAGTGTTTCGGCTCCGCGGCGGCCCAGCGCGATTCGCTCTCCTGTATTAGAGAGCAAATCCATGAGCACCACCGGAAATTCCGCCGGGCCGACTACCCGCACTGCATCCTGACTCTGAAAAAGACTGACGATGTCGCGGAAATTTTCCGTGTGATTACCCACCATGGTAGGCACGCCGTACTGGGCCGGCTCGATGATGTTGTGTCCGCCACGCGGGACCAGGCTTCCGCCAACGAACGCCACATCGGCCAACGCGTAGAGCGACGCGAGTTCGCCAATAGTGTCGACCAGGAAAATGCCGCCGGCAATGGACTCGCGGTTCCATACCGAGCGACGCCAGAAACGGATGCCACGCTGTTCCAGCAGGTGGGCGACCTCGCTGAAACGCTCGGGGCGCCGCGGCGCCAGAATCATCACCGCTCGAGGATGGCTGGCCAGCACATTCTCAAGAGCGCGCAACAGCAGCTGTTCTTCCCCTTCTACCGTGCTGCCGCAGACCAGCACCGGCCCGGCGCCGCCCTGCTGAAGGTTCGCTCGCAGTCGGGCTACAATCGCCGGAGGATCCGGCGCGCTCACATCGAATTTGAGATTGCCGCTCACCTGCACCCGGTCGGCGGGCGCGCCAATGTCGCGCAGACGGGAGGCGTCCTCGCTGGTTTGCGCCAGAAACAGGTCAATGTTCCGTAGAACTCTCCTCAGAATGAACCGGAAACGGCGGTATCCGGGCCGGGAGCGATCAGAAATGCGCGCATTCACTACGGCAATACGGGCGCCGCTGGCATGCGCGAGCCGCAAGAAATTTGGCCAGAACTCGGTTTCCGCGAGAACAATCAGCCGTGGCCGCAAGGCCGACAAGTAGGGCCGGATGGCAAATGCGAAATCCAGCGGGAAGTAGAAGACGCTGTCCTCCCCAAAATGCTTCGTTGCCAACTTCTGTCCTGTGGCAGTTGTGGTCGAGATCACGACTCGATATTTCGGGAACCGCCGGCCCAACTCCCGCACCAGTTCGCTGACTGCCAGCACCTCGCCCACTGAGACCGCGTGTACCCAGATTGCCGGCTGGTTTCGTGGTCGCAGCCGCGGCGGGATTTTACCCAGGCGCTCACCGAGGCCCTCGCGGTACTTGCCATGTCGCCGCTTGCCGAACATCCAGTAGGGCAGGCTGGCCAACAATCCCGCTGCCAGCAGCGCGCTATAGAGCAAGTACATGAAGGAAGAGACATTCTAACCGCAAGCGCACCGGACTTCTTCTGCGAACTCCAGGCACCGGCACGCTGGCCGGGCGCATCCTATAATCAACCATCATGTTACGAGGGGCTTTGAGGACTTTCGTGTTTCCAGCGGTGGCGATCGCCGCCATCGCCCTGACTCCTTTGCTCTGCCGGGCGGCAAAGGAATTCGTGATGCCGCAAGCTCAGCCCGCCAAGACCTATCCAGCGCACGACCAGCATCCCCTGGAGGCCTTCACGGTCGCGGTGGACCCCTACGATCTGGTGGAAAAGACCACCATCTTTTCCGTTCATTACAGCGAGCTCGGTTTCCTTCCCATCTTCGTGATCGCCACCAACGACGGCAACCAGCCGGTTGAGCTGTCCGGCATGAAGGCGCAACTGGTGACGGTGAACCGTACCAAACTCTCTCCCGCGACCCAGGAAGACATCGCGCGCCGTCTTACTCGTCCCTCGGCCAGCACCAACCGTTATCCGATTCCATTTCCCACCAAGAAAGTGAAGGGTGGACTGAGCAAACAGGCCATTGAAGAAATACAGAATTCCCAGTTTGTCGCCAAGGCAGTCGAGCCGCACAGCTCGCAGTCCGGATTCCTCTTCTTCGACGTCTCGGGAATCTCCGTGCCGCTGGCGGGCGCCAACTTCTATCTCACGGGCGTGCGCGATGCCAAAGGGAGCGAGCTGATGTACTTCGAGGTTCCGCTGGAAAAGTATCTGAGCGCGACTCATTGACTGCACGGTGTGGGGCGGACACTCTTGTCCGCCGTTGACTTGGACTTGTTCGAAAGCTTCTCGTGATCAGACTAGGCAACCAAGTACAAATCAACTTCAAAAGCGGCAGACAAGAGTGTCCGCCCCACACGGGGTCTGCATTTATAATGACCGATTATGGTAGCCACGCCTGACGTCTCCATAGCAGCGGCATCGAAGTATGAACCGGTGATGGGGTTGGAGGTACACGTCCAGCTCCTGACCGCCACCAAGATTTTTTGCTCCTGCTCGACTCATTTCGGCGATCCGCCCAACACCAACGTTTGCCCGGTGTGTCTGGGCTTGCCCGGGGCCTTGCCCGTGCTGAACCGCAAGGCGGTGGAGTTCGCGGTGCTCGCGGCCCTGGCGTTGAATTGCCGTATCAACGAGACTTCGATCTTTGCCCGCAAGAATTATTTTTATCCCGACCTACCCAAGGGCTACCAGATTTCGCAGTACGACAAGCCGCTGTCGGAGCACGGCTTCATTGAAATCAAGACTGCCGCCGGCACCAAGAAGATCGGCATCACCCGCCTGCATCTGGAAGAAGACGCCGGCAAGAGCCTGCACGAAGGCTTTGCGAATTCCTCGGAGACAACTGGTATCGATCTGAACCGCAGCGGAATGCCGCTGATCGAAATCGTCAGCGAGCCGGATATCGCGTCCCCCGAAGAGGCGTACGAATATCTGACGCGCCTGAAGGAGATCATCCTGTACACCGGGGTCAGCGACTGCAACATGGAGGAGGGTTCGCTGCGCTGCGATGGCAACATCAGCGTGCGTCCGCGCGGACAGAAAGAGTTTGGGACGAAAACGGAAGTGAAGAACGTCAATTCGTTCCGCTTCATTCGCGAGGCGCTGGAGTACGAGATCGAGCGCCAGATCGGCGTGATTGAATCCGGCGGCAAGATCACGCAGGAAACTCGCCTCTACAATTCGATCGAAGGCAAGACCTACGGCATGCGGTCGAAGGAACAGGCGCACGACTATCGTTATTTTCCCGAGCCCGACCTGCTTCCGCTGGTTGTAGATGCGAAATGGCAGAAGGAAATCCGCGACACGCTGCCCGAACTTCCTGAACCCCGGCGCAGGCGTATGGTTGCGGACTACGGCATCACCGAGCAGGACGCGCAGGTGCTGACGCTTACCAAGTCCCTGGCCGACCAGTTCGAAGCGGCAGCCAAAGCCGCGAAGAGTCCGAAGCGCGTGGCCAACCTGGTACAGAGCGAGTTGATGGGACGCTTGAAAGCGAAGGGCCTGGAAATTGAGCAGTCGCCAATCTCGATGAAGGGCGTGGCCGCATCGGCGGATCTGGTGGAAAGCGGCGCCATCTCCGGCAAGATGCTTAAAGACCTCTACGATCTGGCCTTCGAACGTGGGAAAGATTTTTCCGCAGTATATGAAGAGGAGGGCAGGCCGGAACAGTCCCGCGACACCTCGGCCCTCGAGAAGATCATCGACGAGATCATCGCGGCCAATCCCAAACAGGTCGAACAGTATCGTGCGGGAAAGAAGACGGTTGTGGGCTTCTTCGTCGGGCAAGTAATGAAAGCTTCGAAGGGCCAGGCCAATCCACAGATGGTGAATGAGTTGCTGGCAAAAAAGCTGGACGCTTGAAGCTGATCTGACCGTGTGGGACCGGGTCTCCGACCCGGTCGGGCGGCCCAAAGGGCCGCAGGCTTTATGCAGCCGAAGTATGATTACCGCCGCCGTCTTCCCCATATCCAAAAAGACAATCGGCCAATCTTTGTCACTTTCACCACAGACCACCGCTGGAAACTTCCTCCCGAAGCCAGAGATATTGTTCTTGCATGCTGTCTGAAGGAAAACGGCAGCAAGTTCGACTTGCATACTGTCGTTGTCATGCCAGACCATGCACATCTCTTGTTGAGCCCTCTCCGGAATAGCAACGGATGGAACTTCAGCCTGCCCCAGATCATGCATGCGATCAAAGGTGTATCGGCTCGAAAGATCAACTTGCTTCTCGACCGACATGGTCCAGTCTGGCAGGAGGAATTCTTCGACCACGTCTTGCGATCGAATGACAGTCTTGCGGAGAAAGTTAACTACATTTGTCAGAATCCGGTGCGAGCGGGATTGGTCGAAGATGAAAAGGCATATCGTTGGCTGTGGAGGGGGACTATTCCAGTTCTCTAGGAGCGTAAAGCACAGCGGCCTTCCAGGCCGCCTGACCGGGTCGGAGACCCGGTCCCACACAGTCTGTGCCAGTCCCCACGCGGTCAGTATCTTCCGTTACGTTTAGCCTTCCCCCTCTGCCTCGGTAACATATGCTTGATGAAGAAATGGAAACTAGACCGCATCATCAGCGTGGCCACTTTAGTCACGTCGCTGGTCGCTCTCATCCTTGTTCTGAAGAAGCCGGCGCCGGTGGCGCAACCACAGCCGGCGGCGACCGCGGCGGTCAATGCGGAATCTTTTCAGCAGAAAGTGCAGCAGTTGGACCAGCCCAAGGTGGAGGGACAGCCTCCGGCTGAAGTTCGCATCAATTCGGACGAAGTGAGCGCGGCCCTGGCACAGGCAGCAGGACAGATTCCGCTGACAGCAACCTTACCTGCGATACCAGGCGTTGGGTCTCCGGAGACGCCGCTCGCGCCCGGGCAACCCGACGTCAAAGACTACCAGGTGAGTTTCGACGGCGATGTGGCGCATGGCCAGTTTCTTACCCAGATCGCCGGCAAGGATGTGTGGGTCACGCTCTCGGGACACCTCGGGTCCAAGGACGGCTACGCCACGTTCGATCCCACCGAATTCAAAGTGGGCGATCTGAATGTTCCCGTGTCACTGGTGAACGACGCTTTGCAGAAAAAGCTCAACGAACAGCACGACCGCCTGAAGCTACCCGACAACGTAGGCGGGATGAAAGTTGAGAACGGCGAACTGGTGATGACCCAGAAATAGCTCAGCCCGGCCGCACTCCGGCAACCGGGCCGAAACTGCCCTACTTCAGGTTCACTTCCCTCAAGATCATGGTGCTGACGATTTCGCGCATCTCTACACGCTTCTCACCCAGCTGTTGAGCGGCTTGCTTGGACCCCAGAATCTTGTCTCGTATGCTTTCCCCTTTGGCGGTCAAACCATCCATGGCGCCGAAATTCTTGTACTGAACTCCGATCGCAATGTCCCAGTCCTGCGGGTCATGCTTGGTGGTGTTCAGAAACACCTTGTAATCGAGGATCACATTCTCTTTCTTCATTTCCTCATAGAGCAATTTGGTACTGGTCTGCAGAGTGGTCAGGTAAGCATCCATTTTGGTAGGAACGACGCGAATGAGGGTCACCTGCCAGATCGGGCCCTCGGTGTAGTGCTCTTGCGCCACTGCTTGTAGCGCGAAAAACAGAAACAATCCCAGGACCGATACCGTGTATCTCTTCATGGGTGAACTTCTCCTTGAATGGATTGATTTCGGGAGAATGATACGCCGTCGCGGCGGGGCGTCAAGCGCCGACGAAATTCGCACTAAAGGGCTGTCATCCTGAGCGCAGTCTTTCGTCCCGCGAAGCGGACGAAAGAAAACGAAGGATCTCTGCATTCCGCGCCGCCCTCCATATGATCTCTGCTCAAATCCAAAGTGGATGCGCATCGGCAAATCTGGCGGGGTTGGTGCGCTGTTATCGCCCGAAATGCATGGGTCCTTCGTCGGGAGCCCTTCGCGCAGCGAAGAGCTCCGTTTCCTCAGGATGACAGCGGGTGACTGTTCACACTGGCCCGCTACCGCAGATAAAACTTCACTGACCGGGCGTTCCCTGGAACAGCGGCCACAGCCGGTCGCCGATCACGCGATACAGGACGAACGCGCTGCCCGAGTCAGAAACCTGGCGGAAGAGCAGCTCGCCGCGCCCGTCGCCGTCGGCGTCCACCGCGTCGATCAGTTCGAAGCGCGAGAGCACGTCGAAATGATTCGTGTCGGTCACGCTGGCGAACACCTTGTGCACCTCGCCATACATATCGTCGCGGGCCACCAGCGTGATGATGTATTGCAGATCGGACGTGGTATTGGGACGGACCGGCAGCCGCGCTTTGGCGGTCAGCACCACGATCGGCTCGTTGCTGTTGGAGAGATCAAACGTGTGCAGCTGCACATCTTCGAAGCTGGGCTCGGGCGGCTTTGCCTTGCTCGCCGGGCGCGACGCCCGGGCCGAAGGCTGCGATCCAGCCGATTCCGGCTGCGCCGCCCACGCACGCACCTCGTTAGCGGCCAGCGCCAGAATCTTCTTGCGCAACTTCTGTTCTTCGTCAGGCTTGAGGCTGTAGGCATACGGGCGCGGTTCGGGACCAGCAGCGTCTGAAATAGCAGGAATCAGCTGGACCGGTTCCGATGGAGCCAACGAGGTGGCTGATGCCCTGTGCAAGTCTTTCGCGGTTTTCGGTGACTCCAGCGCAGTGACCGCGGCATTTCGCTTTTTCAATTCAGCCGGAGTCGGCGCACCCCGCTTCAACACGGGACGATCCGCCTCCTCGGCAGGAGCTGAAACTGGCGACGACGATGCGGAAGCGACCTCCGTGGTGGCGGCGGGCCGCTTTAGCACCGGACGATCAGAATCTGCTTCCGATCCTGGAGCTTCCGACGAAGCCGTGGAAGCAGCAGGAGCGCTGGCCGGGGCGGGCCGCTTCAGCACAGGGCGGTCCGAATCGCCTTCGTCTCCCGGAGCGGCGGGCGGCGGGGATGCGGCAGGTGCGGACGTGGGCGCCGGAGAAGCCGCAGGGGCAGCTGGGCCTGCGGATGGAGCATCCTCCGGGGACTTGGCTTTCGGGCTCGCGCGCCTTAGTACCGGCGGACCTTCAGGTGCCTCGGGGGCCGGCTTGGACATGATGGCCCTCTTCTTGGCCGCCGCGTCTTTCGCTGCTGCAATTGCGCTGGCCGATTGCCAGGTTCCGGCTCCCCGCCAGGTGTTGTTTCCTTGCAAGGCGCCCGTAACCGTAAACAGTCCCAGGGAAACGCCGGTGCGAAAGCCTTCATATATCGTGCCACTCTCGAGTGCCATGGGCACCGGCGAGGCCTTGTACGCGCTGGCGTCGTAATATTCGCCGTCGTACAGAATGGTGATCGGAACCAGGCGGGCCTTGCCGCTTGCGGTCAACTCCACCAGACCCAGGGCGCGAGGCCCCTTGATCGCCTTCTTGGCGGCGGACTGGGCCGAGGCTAGTTGGGCCAGCATCAAGACCAATCCCGCCAGGATGACGGCCCGCCGTGCGGTGCGATATAACTTGGTGGCACCAAGCTTTGCAGAAACAGGAGACGCTGCCATGGCTATCGATATCAATGATAAAGCCCCTGACTTTACCTTGCCCGACCAGAATGGAGAAGAGGTTTCGCTCAAGGCTTTTCGTGGAAAATACGTAGTGCTATTTTTCTATCCCCGCGCCGATACTCCGGGCTGCACCATCGAGGCCTGCGAGTTCCGCGATTCTTATAGAAAGATGCAGAATACCGGCGCCGTGCTGCTGGGCATCTCGCCGGACACGCCCAAAGCGCAAAAGAAATTCGAGGAAAAGTACAGCTTGCCTTTCACCTTGCTGGGCGATGCCGACAAGAAAGTATGCAACGCCTATGACGTGATCAAGGAGAAGAATATGTACGGGAAGAAAGTGATGGGAGTGGCGCGCACCACTTTTATCATCGGCCCGGATGGGAAGATCAAGCACATCTTCCACAAAGTAAAGCCCGAAGGCCATTCCGAAGAGGTACTGGCGTACCTGAAAGACGTCATCAAGGGCGCCGCATAAGTACGAACCACGTAGGAGCGGGTACCCTCACCCGCCCGGCCGGGCAAAGCCCGGCTGGTTTTCTTTCCCGTAGAGAAACGCTTGGCGAGCTTCGCTCGCCAAGCCCGGACCAGGGCGTCCGGGCCTACGTATGTCGAGACGTATTATTTGCTGACTGTCGTAAACGTCAAAGCGGTCTCAACCGGAATTACAGCCTCTTCCTTACCCGTCGCAACCGCCACGCCCGTGCCCGCCCCGGCGCCGACGCCCGCCCCGATCGCGGCGCCTTTGCCTCCACCCGCCAGCGCGCCAATCAAGGCCCCGGCCGCAGCGCCGCCGCCGATTTTCGTGGCGTTGCTCTTGGTATGGCCCTTGCCCTTGGCCGAGTAAGCATGGGTCGCGATGGAAACCATGTGTCCGTTGACTTGTACGCCCGTCAGCCGCAGCGTGAGCTCTCCCGGAGCGTGCAGGCGCCCGCTGGACTTCGCCGACGTTACCTTGCCTCGTACCGGCGCGCCCGTTCGGGCCAGGGTTTTGCCATTGACCACGAGTGGATGAGCCAGTGTGGCGTCAAATCTATCGCCAGCTTTGGCCGTACCGGAACTGATCTCGGATCCCACGCGTACCGTCAGCCGGGTGCCCGCGGGAATGGTTTGCGCCGCCGCAGCCAGCGCCATCAACGTCAATAAAGCAGAAATCTTGAGCGATCTCCCCAGCATGAATCCTCCTTCAGGATTGTGACCCGTGGCACTATTATGCGGTGAGGCGATGAGGATAGCCAAGAGCAGAAATTCGTCAGCACTGGTGCCGCTCACCAGCAAGTTCTACGCGCGCGATCCTCGCGTCGTCAGCCGCGGATTGTTAGGCAAGGTCCTTATACGGCGCCAGCACAGAAAGCTCCTGACTGCCCGGATCGTGGAGGTGGAAGCCTATCTGGGTGAAAACGATCCCGCCTCTCACTCTTTCAGCGGACGCACCGACCGCAACTTCGTGCTCTTCGGCCCGCCCGGCATTTCCTATGTGTATTTCATTTACGGCAATCATTATCTATTCAACGTCTCCTGCCGCCCCGACGGAGAAGCCGGAGGCGTGCTGTTCCGCGCCCTCGAACCAATTTCCGGAATTGAGCAGATGGCGCAAGCGCGCGATCTCTCGATGGAGGAGGCCGCCGACTTGCGCATCCTGACCAGTGGGCCAGGACGCCTCGCCGAAGCTTTCGGCATTACGCGTGAGCGCGACAACGAGAAAGACCTGACCAGCCCGAAGTCAGACCTCATCATTGTGGACGACGGCTTCCGGCCGGGTCGCATCGAAGTGACGCCGCGCATCGGCATCACGAAAGCGGCAGAGCGTCCGTTGCGCTACATCATTGCAGGAAATAAATTCGTATCGCGGGGCTGAGCACGAACCACGTAGGGGCGGGTGCCCTCACCCGCCCGGCAGTTTTTGCCTGATCCCACCGCTGAAATCGGCGAGCTCCGCTCGCCCGCCCGGACGAGGGCGTCCGGGCCTACGTGGTCCGTGGTCCCGGCTGCAACACGATGTTGTCAATTAGGCGCGCTTTGCCCACGAACGCCGCCACCGCCACCAGCGCCGCACGCGAGAGATCGTGAACCGGCTCAAGCGTCTCGGGATCCACAATCTCGAAGTAGTCGAGTCGCACAGACGGCTCGTGCGCGAAAACCCGGCTTCCAGCCTCGATCAGCGCGTGCACCTTGCGATCGCCCTGATCGAATCGCTCTTGCACTGCCCTCAGTGAGCGATTGATCACCAGCGCCGATTTTCGCTGCTGCGCGTCAAGATACGCGTTGCGCGAGCTCATCGCCAGGCCATCCGGTTCGCGTATGATCGGGCAGACCACAACCTGCACTGGAATATTCAGATCGCGTACCATCCGGCGGATGATGGTTGACTGGGCAGCATCTTTCTGGCCGAAGAAGGCCCGGTCAGGTTCCACGATGTTGAAAAGCTTTGAGACCACCGTGGTCACACCGCGAAAATGTCCAGGACGCGAACGCCCGCAGAGCTTGTCGCTGAGCCCTTCGACTGCAACATAGGTAACGGCGCCCGCCGGATACATCTCTTCCACGCTGGGAGCGAAAATGAAATCCACGCCTTCCCGCTCGAGCAGTTCGCGATCGCGATCAAAAGTTCGCGGATACTTGCCCAGGTCTTCATTCGGGCCGAACTGCAGGGGATTCACGAAAATCGAGGCCGCGACCAAATCGCACTGCGCCTTGGCCGCCCGCACCAGCGAGAGATGACCTTCGTGGAGCGCTCCCATGGTGGGCACCAGCCCAAGGCTCTTGCCCTCGCGCCGGGCCGCGCGGCTGGCGGCGCGCATTTCGTCGATGCTGGGGAAGACTTTCATGACAATGATTGTCGCTGAGGCAACACAATCGTCAGGCGGAGGGAACCGAGGAGATTAGGACGTGCATGCTCTCCAGAGTTCCGGCCACGATCGCCCGGTTGTTGCGAATCTTTACATCGTCGTCGCAGAACCTTTCATGCCGATTTTCAGTGACCGCGACGACACGCCCGTACGGCCACGCCGATGGCGGTAGATTGCCCAGCGCCAGAGTCAGTTCTTCCGGTTTCAAAAGTGCGCTCCAAATGATCGTCAGGATCGAGCAGACGCGACCCCGTCCGCTCGAATGATCAGATAGGGATTCCGCCAGCCCGTCATATGCACTTAGGCTGCGATACTTCTCCGAGTGGGCCGGGGATGGCCGAGAATGCGTGTCGTTGTTAGGGTCGCCGTGGGATCGGGAGGTTTTGGGGCCGGCAGAACAGGAAACCAGAAGCAGACCACGGCAGTCGCGAAAAGACCCAGACGCGAATGTCTCATTCGGCCTCTAGCGCCTCATCGCGCGCTTGCGTTCCAGCACCGTGTCCAGCGCCGCCCGCGTTTCTTTCGGCAGGTGGTAGGACTCTTCGTCAGACGGATATTGGCGCGCAGCGACGTCGGCACGGAACGCTTCCACCGCGACGGTGATGGCCGCGCCCACATTCGCGTAACGCCGAACGAACTTTGCCGGATGTCCAAAGCTGAGATTCAGCATGTCATGGAAGACCAGCACCTGGCCGTCGCAATCCGGCCCAGCGCCGATGCCGATGGTTGGCGTCTCGACTTCGGCCGTAATCATGGCTGCGACTTCGCGCGGGATGCCTTCGAGAACCATCAGAGCCACTCCTGCGCGATCGAGCGCAACCGCATCGCGCATGAGCTGCTCTACGCCGCTGAGATTTTTGCCCTGTACCTTGTAGCCGCCCATCACGTTCACGGACTGCGGAGTGAGACCGATGTGTCCCGGCCACTGGAATCTCGGCATCAATGATGCGGCGGATCAGGTCGGCACGCTTCTCGCCGCCTTCGATCTTCACCACTTCCGCCCCCGCTTCTTTCACAAAACGGGAGGCATTCCGCACCGCTTCAATGGGGTCAGACTGATACGACCCGAACGGCATGTCCGCCACCAACAATGCATGCTTCACGCCGCGGTGGGCGGCGCGGGTGTGGTGCAGCATCTCGTCAATCGTGACCGACAGTGTGTTCTCGTAGCCCAGCATGGTCTGGGCCAGCGAATCGCCGACCAGGACAATGTCAATGCCGGCCTCGTCGATCAGGCGCGCGCTGGAATAGTCGTAGGCGGTGAGACAAGTAATCGGTTCGTGGTGGAGTTTCTTGTCGCGAAGAGAAGAGACGGTAATCTTGCGGCGAGGTTCGCCGATGGGAACCAGACTCACGATGTCCTCCAGTGCCCCTCCGCAACCCGGCGGATAGAGCCTGTCTACATCTTGGATGCTACGGGAGCTATTGTAGCCGCAAACAGTTCGCAGGTCGATAGGCGCCATCAGTGGCCACGTAGGGGCAGGTGTCCCACCTGCCCAGCCGAGCAAAGCTCGGCATTTCTGCGAGATAGCGTCAGGGGGAGAAACTTATTAGGTAAGATGCTAACAAGATTGTCTTACTTTATAGTAAGATAGCGCTATGACTGCTTATCGCACGGTTATCAGTTCCAGGGGCCAGGTAGTGATCCCAGCGGAACTGCGGCAGCAACTGGGGCTTGAAAAAGGCACTCGGGCCACTTGGAGCGAAGACCGGGGACGGCTCGTGTTGACCCCGATGACCGAGAAGCGGCTCGACGAGATCATGGGTTTCCTGAAGCCGGCACCGGGCGAGCCCTCCATGTTCGAGGAAATATTCGCGGAGCGCGAACGCGAACGCAAGCGAGAGAAATAAATAGTGACCTCCGCCGCTTCTCGGAGCAGTCGCCGACGCTATGTTCTCGATGCCAACGCCTTGACCGGCTTCTTCGAGGACCGGCGCGCGGTGGCCGAGAAGGTTCGCCACATGCTGGTGGAGGCGCTGCGCCACGAAGTGCCTCTTTTGATGTCGGCCGTCAATTGGGGCGAGGTCTTCTACATCACCTGGAGACGCCACGGCGAGGCCAAGGCGCGGGAAGCGGAGGCTGCTCTGCGGGAGATGCCAATTACGGTTATCGTGGTGGACGCGGAGAGGGCTACCCGGGCTGGCGCACTGAAACAAAAACACGGCCTGGGCTACGCCGATGCCTTAGCCGCTGGACTCGCAATCGAGCAGGGCGCGTGGCTGGTGACAGCCGATCCTGAGTTTTCGAAAGTGGGAAAGGGACTGTCGCTTTACCCGTTGCCCCGATACGAGAAGTAGCAATGTGGTGCGACCCAGCCGGGACATCGGACTTACCCTCTAGGGATTTCTTCAGCGTACGCAGCAAAGCGGCCGCTCGCGCTATCCCTGGCCCTTCGGTATTTATCGGTTTCTCCCACGTTTGCTGTTGACGCGCAGCCACGCCGTGTAGGCCGCCTCATCGAGCGTACCGCCCGCAAGACCGAAGACGGCTTGGGTGGCATCCTCCTCGCTTGCGCTGAATATGAATCCGTTGAGCTCAAGGAAAAGAAGGCCCGCAACAAAGCCAACCCGCTTGTTTCCGTCGACGAATGGATGGTTGCGGATGATGCCCGCCGTATAGAGCGCCGCCATCTCAATCACGTCAGAATGGTGGGCATAGGCGTGATGCTGGCGGGGTCGAGCCAGAGCAGATTGCAGAAGCCCTTCATCGCGCAATCCCGGGCTGCCGCCGCAGGCGGCTAACAGTTGGTCGTGGATCGCGAGGACATCGCGCGGCTCAATCCAGATCGGTTCCTTGCTCTTCACTTTGCGAGGGCGCGCAGGGTGTTGCGATAGCGGCCCATAATCCCTTCGGCCTTCTTCATTTTCTTCTCGAATGCCGGATCGTAAGGGGTAAGCCGGTAGCCGCCGTCCGCGGCCTCAATCAGGAAAAGTCTCTCACCGTCTTCGGTGCGTAAGCGGTGGATAACCTCTTTAGGCAGAACCACTCCAAGCGAGTTGCCGAATTTGCGGACCTTGAGTTCTACCATGGTTCCCCCATCTCTTAAGTTATTACAATTGTAATAACATTCAGCGAGTCGCGCAAGTGGCCACAGCAGGGCCTCTCATTCCGAGCCCATTGCGCTGATGCCGTCTCCTTCCCTAGCAGCAAGTGTTCAGGCGCTACTCCGGGTCCTGAAACAACGACGGCGTTTTCTTCAACAGCTCCTCCAGAAAACCTTCTCGCTCATTCACAAAATGCCGCACAATTTGTGCCGAAGAGGTCTCCTCGTAGTCGACTTCATGAATGCCGCCGTCGTCGAACGACAGAATCTGAGCCTTGGGATATCCGAGCAGAATAGGAGAATGGCTCGAAATAATGAATTGCGCGTCTTTGATGTTTCTCTAACACGTCGTGGATCAGCACTAAAAAGGCAAGCTGCCGTTGAGGAGAGAGAGCTGCCTCAGGTTCATCCAGCAGAAACAGGCCGTTACGCCGGAATTTGAGGTCGAGAACCGTGAAGAACATCTCACCGTGTGAGTGCGCGTGAAGGCTCTTGCCGCCATAGGATACGTTCATACCAACGTCGTCAATGTAGGAAGCGCTGTTGAAGAAGCTCTCTGCTCGCAGAAAATATCCCGCGCCAGTCCTCTTGTCGAAGGACAGCCGCAGCGCCCTTACCAAGGGGTCAACCGAGTGGTTGCTGGCAGTCGTGTCGTTTGAGAAATTGCGGTTTCCGCCTTCCCGGCCAAATCCGTAGTGGGCAGCAATAGCTTCCAACAGAGTGGATTTTCCGGTGCCGTTCTCTCCAGCGAAGAAGCAAATACGTGAATGGAGGGTAATGTCGTGCAAACTATCGTCGCGACAGAGAATGGATAGGTTTCCCAATTGTCCACTCGGTCGCGGAGCAGTGTGATTTTCTTCAGCACGGAATAAACTACGCCGACGCCGCTTCCTGACTTCCCAGCGGCAGGAAATACTGCGTTCCCTTGATTGGCGCCGACACTTTCCGCAGCAACTCCTGCAAATCCTGGTTGCGCTCGACGAAATCAATTTCCGACGTGTTTACGATCAGGAGATCCGACGACGTGTAGTGAAAGAAAAAGTGCTCGTAAGCCTTGATCACTTCTTCCAGATAGTCTTCGTTGATCGCTTTCTCTCCTGGCGCGTTTTTCTTTTTCAGGCGCTTCTTCAGCACTTCGGGCGTGGCTTGCAGGTAGATGACCAGATCGGGTGTGGGTAGTTGTTCGCGGAAATGGTTGTAATAGCGGTTATAGATTTCCAGTTCCTGATCGTTCAGGTTGAGGCAGGCGAAGACTTTGTCTTTCTCGAAAACGAAATCGGTGACTACGGTTTTCTGCGAGCGCGGGCCAAGGTCGAGGGCGCGCAGCTGCTCGAAGCGGCGAATCATGAAGGCGAATTGCGTCTGGAAGCCGGCGCCGGGCTCGCCTTTGTAGAACGCGCCCGAGAAAAGGATTGTCCTCCGACTCCATGACCTGCTGCGCGTTGAGACGCTCGGCCAGGATCCGCGCCAGCGTGCTCTTGCCGACTCGTATGGGGCCTTCGACTGCAATATAACGGGGCAGCTCAAAAAGATTAGCCATTGATTAGAAGATCAGAGGAATTGAAGTTCCTTCGCAGCATATCTCGCCTGAGGCCTGGAGGCAATTGTGGAAAGAGTTAACAGGGGAGAGATTTCATATTGCAGATTTCAGATCGATGATTGCAACCTAAGGCGAGTGGCAAATCTGAAATCTGCAATCTCGAATCTGCAATGCGGTTACAATCGCGGTCAGCATGTACCGCACCATCGTCACCACCGCCGTGGCCGCAGCTGCTTCTGCCGCGGGCTATCAATCCATGGCGCCGACCGGACAATGGTTCGGCCACACCTTCACCGGGCTGGGCCGCCGGTCGAAGCAATTGGCGCTGACTTACGATGACGGACCCAACGACCCGCACACCCAGCGCTTGCTGGATGTGCTGGCACATCACCATGTTCACGCCACTTTTTTTCTGATCGGGCGCTACGTGCAGCAACGGCCGGACATCGTTCGTGAACTGGTAAAGGCTGGGCATGTCGTGGGGAACCACACCTTCACTCATCCTCTACTCATCTTCAAAGGCGCCAACGAACTCAGGTCACAGCTCGACAATTGTCATCGCGCTCTGACCGACGCCATAAGCGCACACTCCAATCTGTTCCGCCCGCCTTTTGGAGGCCGGCGCCCCGCGGTGCTGCGCATCGCGCGTCAGATGGGACTGGAACCAATTATGTGGAACGTCACGGGCTATGACTGGAATGCAAGCTCAGCCGAGCAGATCGAGCGCAAGGTGACAAGCCAGGTCCGTGGCGGAAATGTAATTCTGCTGCACGATGGCGGACATCGTGAGTTCGGCGCCGATCGTTCGTTTACCGTTACTGCGACGGATCGGTTGATTTCTCGCTACAAATCGGAAGGGTATGAGTTTGTGACGATTCCACAGATGATGCGAAAGGCAGATTTCAGTTCGTAGTTCTCGGATCTCAGCTTGCACTGGCCACGGGCATGGTCGCGAACGCCTGCCTCGCTGCTGTGATGGTCTGGTGGACATCTTTTTCGGTGTGGGCGGCGCTCAGGAATGCCGCTTCGAACTGGGATGGCGGCAAGTACACGCCTCGATCCAGCATGGCGCGGAAAAACCGGGCGAAGGCTTTGCTGTCGCACTTGGCTGCCGACGTCCAATCGGTCACTGGACCATTGCTAAAAAACCAGGTGAACATGGATCCGACGCGATTGCACTCGATCGGCACTCCCGCGTCCCTGGCCGCGGCGGTCACACCTTCGCTCAACTGCGCACTGCGAAGTTCCAGGCCGGTGTACAGAGTGCCCTTGTGGTTGCGCAGGTAACGCAGTGTGGCAAGGCCGGCGGCCATGGCGAGCGGGTTCCCGGAAAGCGTTCCTGCCTGATAGACCGGACCAAGCGGCGCGACCATGTCCATGATCTCGGAAGGACCGCCATATGCGCCCACGGGGAGTCCGCCGCCAATGATCTTTCCAAACGTGGTCAGGTCCGGCAGAATTCCGTATCGCTCCTGCGCTCCGCCGAAGGCCAGGCGAAAGCCGGTCATCACTTCGTCGAAAATGAGCACGGATCTGTCGCGCTCGGTAATCTCGCGCAGCGCGTCCAGATACATCGGACTCGGCGGCACGCATCCCATGTTGCCAACCACCGGTTCCACGATCACACACGCGATCTGCTTGCTGAACTTCTTGAAAGCCAGCTCCAGTGCGTCCGTGTCATTGAAGGGAAGCGCCAGTGTCAGCTGGGTGAATTCTTCGGGCACTCCGGCCGAGCCGGGAATGCCCAGCGTGGCCACACCCGAACCGGCTTTCACCAGCAGCGCGTCCGCATGGCCGTGATAGCAGCCTTCAAACTTCACGATGTACTTGCGCCCGGTGTAAGCGCGGGCCAGGCGGATGGCCGACATGGTGGCTTCCGTGCCCGAGTTGACGAAGCGGATTTTTTCCACGTGGGGGAAGGCCGAGATCACGATTTCGGCCAGATCAGCTTCGGCAGCGGTCGAGGCCCCAAAACTGGTTCCACTCTTGGCGGCCGTGGCAATCGCCTCGGGCACGCCGGGCGGAGCGTGCCCGAGGATCAGAGGTCCCCAGGAACCCACATAGTCGATGTACTTATTTTCGTCGGCATCCCAAATATGACAGCCCTGCCCGCGAACGATGAACAGCGGATCGCCTCCGACCGAAGCAAACGCTCGCACCGGAGAATTGACGCCGCCGGGAATCATCTGCTCGGCGCGTTTCTGCAATTTGTGCGAAGCTTCGACGTTTCGGGCCATGGGATCCGGTCGCAGCGGACTTATAAATATAGCAGCCAAGGGCGCGAAAGGGCATGACAGGACGCGTGGAGACAGCAAACGCGGGCCAGCCCTTGAATTCACTGGAAATTCATTTGTCCGCAATATTCCTGAAACATGAATGCACTATCTTCGCGACAGTGACATGCTCTTCTAACCGGGAGAGCTAAGGACAGTCTCGGGGGGCTCCGGGCTGTCTTTTTTGTTTTTCCGACTTTTCGACGAATGCACGGATTGTGTGGGACCGGGTCTCCGACCCGGTCAGGCCGAGCAAGGCTCGGCTAACTCTGCCCTACTTCTCCACCTTCACACCTTTCCAGAAGGCCACGTAACCAGTGATCTGCTTTGCCGCCGGTTTAGGCTCGGGATAAAACCAGGCAGCATCATGATTAAGCTTACCGCCCACCTCGACATCGTAGTAACTCGCGGTGCCTTTCCACGGACACACCGTGTGGCTCGCGCTTGGTTTGAAATGCTCCGTTTTGATGGCGTCGGGCGGGAAGTACTGGTTGCCTTCTACTTCCACACATTGGTTTGATTCCGCCAGCACCGTACCTTCCCAGATTGCTTTTGTCATAAGACCTGTTTAGATTGCAGAACGGGAAGGCGGTCGCAATCTTTGAAGATTTCTGGCGAACTCCAAAGTCCGGTTATCGACGCCCACGCTTTTAATGGTCATTCCATGGTCGGACGACTCCAGCGGGTGCTGGTGTGCTCGCCACGCGCCGCGGGATGGAACCAGCCGTCCGTCGCGGATCGCTGGCGAGAGCTGGGCTTCTTCCATCCGCCGGATTTTGCGGCCGCGCAGGCGCAGCATGACGAACTTTGCCGCCAGCTGGAATCCGCCGGAACCGAAGTATTCCATCTGCCTGCCGCTTCCGATCTTTCGCTCGACGCTGTCTACACCCACGATCCTTCCCTGGCCTCTGATCACGGGCTCATCGGACTGCATCCCGGCAAACCCAACCGTATTCCGGAAGCACAACGCCATGTCGAATTCTGCCGCAGCCTTGGCATGCCGGTGCTGGGTCAAATTCAGCCGCCGGGGAAAACTGAAGCCGGTGACATGGTCTGGCTCGATTCCACTACTCTGCTGATCGGCCAGGGCTACCGCACCAACGCACTGGGGATTGCGCAGATGCGGGCGCTGCTCCAGCCCCATGGCATTGAAGTGCTCTCGGCACCCTTGCCGTATGGCCCAGGCCCCTCGACCTGCTTGCATCTCATGTCGCTGATGAGCCTGCTCGACGAACAGACCGCGCTGGTGGATTTGCCCTGGCTGGCGGTTGAAACGGTGGAACTGCTGCAATCCCGAGGCTACCGGTGCATTGAGATCGAATATTCCGAGCGCGACACGCTCGCCTGTAACGTACTTTCGCTGGGCGAAAAGCGCCTGCTCGCTCTGGAAGAAAACCGTACGACCAATCAGAAGCTTCGCCACGCGGGATTCGATGTAAATACTTTTCCCGGATCTGAGCTGTGCGTCAACGGCGGTGGTGGCCCCACCTGCCTTACCCGCCCGCTACTTCGAACCCCATCTCGAACCACGTAGGGGCAGGTGTCCCACCTGCCCGGCGGAGCGAAGCTCCGCAGCGCTGTCGGACGCCCCGAGCCCCGGCTTCCGAAATTTCTTTGATCTTTCTTGACAGCAAATACTATGTAATACATAGTATAGTGCGTGACCAAGAGACCTCCTGTCGATCTGGAAAGCGCGGAAAAGTGGGAAGTGCAACTTCGCAAGGGGTCCCTGGAGTTGGCGGTCCTGGCCTCGCTGTGGGAGGGTCGGCTTTACGGCCTGGAAATTCTCCGGCGCCTGGAAAACGACTCAGACCTGATTGTTGCTGAGGGCACCGTCTATCCCCTGCTAACCCGACTGAAAGCCTTGCGCCTCATCGAATCCGAGTGGGTCGAGTCCGACTCCGGACATCCGCGCAAGTACTACTGGCTCACCTCGCCGGGCCGGCAGCGCGCACTGGAGATGGCACGTATCTGGAAGCGATTCTCTGCCAGCTTGAGCGATCTGCTCACGCCGCTGGGGAAGGAGAAAAGATGACGATTTCAGCCGATTCGCAGCTGGCTATCGACGCTTACCTGAAAGTCTTGCGCAAGCGCCTGCGTGGACTGAGCGAACAGGTTTCTGACGACGTCGTGAAGGAAATCCGCAGTCACATTCTCGACAAGGCATCCATAGGAGGACAGTTGACTCCGGGCTCTGTGGCATCGGTTCTGGCCGATCTGGGCAGCCCCGAAGAACTTGCCAGCCAGTACGTGACCGATGACCTGCTGGCGCGGGCCCAGGTGACCCGCTCTCCGTTTTTGGTCTTGCGAAGTCTGTTTCGTTGGGCAAGCCTCAGCTTCGTCGGACTCTGCATCCTGACGTTTTCCGTGTTGGGATATTTTCTGGCCGGATCGTTTGCCCTTTGCGCGATGCTGAAGCCGATTCATCCGCAGACTGCCGGATTGTGGCTGTTGCCTTCCCCGGAGGACGACTATTCGTTCAGCTTGCGCCTCGGGTTCAGCTCCCCGCCGGCACACAGCAGGGAGCTCCTGGGATGGTGGATCGTACCTATCGGTTTGGCCTTCGCCATGGGACTCGTCTTACTCACGTTCCATTTTGGACTTTGGAGCATTCGCAAGTTCTGGCGCCCGGTGCGAGTCGCTTGATCTTGAGGAGCGCACGATGAGTGATCTGCTGAATGATCCTGCAACGCCGCGAGAGACAGAAGGCTGGCGCCAAAGCAACTGGCTGGCGTTCGCCGAATTCGCCATCGTTGCGCTAATTTTCCTGGCAGACGAGAAGCACCTGGTGCCGGTTAGCAAGACCCCGTTTCTGCTCCTGTTGGGATGGATCTCGATCCGGATGCGCGGTCTGCGTTGGCGGAGCCTGGGGCTCACGCTTAACCGCAGGTGGCTCCACACTCTTACCCTCGGGGTAGGAGCCGGCCTTCTCATGGAAGCCTTTGAGCTTTTCGTCAGTCAGCCGCTGCTGGTCCGAATCACCGGAAAACAACCGGACCTGTCCGACTTTCAAGCCATTTACGGCAATCTCAAGTGGACTCTTATCCTGCTTGCTCTTACTTGGCCTCTCGCCGCTTTTGGCGAAGAAATGGTGTGGCGGGGCTATCTGATGAACCGGGTTGCCGATTTGGGGAAGCACACTCGCCTGGCCTGGATCGTCAGCCTGGTCGCGGTCAACATGGCGTTCGGATACGCCCATTCTTACCAGGGGATTACGGGCATCATTGACGAGGGCCTCATGGGAGTTTTGCTCGGACTGTTCTATCTCGGCACCGGCTGCAATTTATCTGTTCCCATCATCGCGCACGGCGTAGCGGATACCGTCGACCTGCTGCTGATCTTCTTCGGCAAGTACCCTGGGATGGGAAGGTAGTCCTGATAAAATAGAAAGCGATGGTTCTCCCCTTCGTCCGTGATCTGTTCACGGACGTGGAAAAGTTGCCGGCCTTTTCGCGTGTGGCCTCCCATCTAAAAGAGGGCACGGGGCGGATTCGTGTCTCCGGACTGATCCCAACTGCAAAAGCTTTGCTTTTGGTCCTGCTGCAAAAGGCGGCGGGGCGCCCTTTGATTGTGGTGGTCCCGGATAATCGCGCGGCTGAAGACCTGGTTCCGGTCCTGCAAGCTTTTTGTGAGCTGACCGGAGCCGCCGATCCCGGATCCGTCGTCTCGCTTCCCACCCGCGATGTGCTGCCCTTCCAGAATTTGTCTCCACACCCGGAGATCCAGGAAGAGCGGGCGGTTGCGCTGTGGAAGATTGCCACCGGCGCAGCGTCTTTTGTGGTGTCGCCAATTGCTGCTACCGCCCTTCGACTGCGTTCAGCCGACTACTACGCGGACCTGGCGCGGACTGTACGGCGTGGCGACACCCTCAACATCGACGCACTGCTGCCACACCTCAACACGGTTGGCTACCACTCCACCGATGTAGTCGAAATGCCCGGAGAATACGCCTTACGCGGCGGCATTCTCGATGTCTACTCGCCGGAAGACGAGCGTCCGGTGCGCATCGAGTTTTTCGGGGACGAAGTCGAGTCCATACGGAAGTTTGATCCGGCCACCCAGCGCTCTTCCAATTCCACCGATGAAGCGCTGTTGCTTCCGCTCACCGAGACTCCGGTCAGCGAAGAACTGTTGGGGGCGGTGCATGCCCGTTTGTCCGGGAAGCGCATCACCGGTAACGAGGAGATCATTGAGCAAGCCGTACGCTCCGGCGGCGTCACCGTCTTTCCGGGATGGGAGTTTTATGCGCCCGTGGCCGGCGCCGATCACACCGTATTCGGTCTGATGCCCCGGGCCCTGGTATTGACCGACGAACTAGAAGCTCTGAAGGCTGAGTTCGATCACGTCTGGTCTCGCATCGAGGAAGCCCACGAGAGCAGCGGCGTGGGCAAACTTGTACGGCCTGCCGACTTATATTTTTCGCCCGAAGACTGGTGGCAACAGTTGTCCACCTTGCCTGGCGCCGACGTCGAGCATCTGGATATCGAGCGCAGCGACGATTCCGTGGCGGCAATTTCATTTCACACCCAACCCACACCACGCTTCCACGGCTCAGTTCCGACCATGCTCGAAGAAGTAAAGAAGCTGATTGCGGACAGCAAGCGAGTCCTCATCGCCGTCCCCAACACCGGCGAAGTCGAGCGCCTGGCCGACGTTTTCAGCGAGTACGCGGTTTCATTTCGCCTGGGCAGCCGGACTCGCAGCGGAGAAAGTTACGCCGACGAAACGTCCTACTTCTCCGGCGAACTGCTCACCGCCACGCTGGCCAAGGCTTACGTTCCCGACGGCGTCACGTTTCCCGACGCCAACCTTTCCATTTTGGGCGCGCGTGATTTGTTCGATGAGTCGGAGGCGGTCGTTTCGCGTCCCCAGCGGCAGAAATCCAAGACTTCTGCGTTTCTTTCCGACTTCCGCGACTTGCAGGTGGGCGACTACGTGGTCCACGTCGAGCACGGCATCGGTCAGTATCAGGGACTCAAGGAAATCAACCAGGGCAACGGCAATGCGGAGTTCATGCTGCTCGAATACGCCGAGGGCGCGCGCCTGTATGTGCCGCTGACGCGTCTCGATCTGGTGCAGAAATACCGGTCGTCTGAAGGGGCCAAACCGGTGCTGAATCATCTGGGCACGGCGGCGTGGGCCAAGACCAAAGCTCGTGTACGCAAGGCCATGAAGGACATGACCGACGAGCTGCTCAAGCTCTACGCCGAGCGCAAGACCGCCGAGGGACACTCCTTTTCGCCCGACAACGAATGGATGCGGGAGTTCGAAGACACCTTTGAATTCAGCGAGACCGAAGATCAGCAAACCGCAATCAACGACGTCAAGCGCGATATGGAATCCACGCAGCCTATGGACCGCCTGCTTTGCGGCGATGTCGGTTACGGCAAGACGGAAATCGCCATGCGCGCGGCTTTCAAGGCGATCAGCGACAACAAACAAGTCGCAGTGCTTGCGCCGACGACGGTCCTTGCCTTTCAGCACTACGAAACCTTCAAGCAGCGTTTTGCAGCCTTTCCCGTCACCATCGAAATGATCAGCCGCTTCCGCTCGCCCAAGCAGCAGAAAGAGATTCTGCAGAAGGTGGAAGCGGGCAAAGTTGACATTCTGATCGGCACCCATCGCCTGATTTCGAAAGACGTAAAGTTCGCCGATCTGGGATTGCTGGTGGTTGACGAAGAACAACGCTTCGGCGTGCGCCACAAGGAACGGCTAAAGCAGATGCGCAAGCAGGTGGATGTGCTGACCATGTCGGCCACTCCGATTCCGCGCACCCTGCATATGTCTCTGGTCGGACTGCGCGACATGAGCGTGATCGAAACGCCACCCAAGGACCGGATTGCAATCCAAACAGTAGTCGCCAGCTGGGACGAGAAGCTGATCCAGTCCGCGATCGAGCAGGAACTCGAACGCGGCGGCCAGGTCTTCTTCGTGCACAACCGCGTGGACAGTATCTGGGAGATTGCGGCCAAGCTCCAAGCACTCGTACCGCGAGCCCGCGTCATCGTAGGCCACGGACAAATGTCGGAAGGCGAGTTGGAGAAAGTGATGTTCAAATTCATGCATCACGAAGCCGACATTCTGGTCTCCACCACCATCATCGAGAACGGCCTCGATATCCCGCTGTGCAACACCATTCTGATTAACCGCGCGGACCGCCTGGGGCTGTCTGAGCTTTACCAGCTGCGTGGCCGTGTGGGGCGTTCCAATCGCAGGGCGTATGCCTATCTCCTGCTCCCTGCCGAGATCGAGCTCACTCCCATTGCGCGGCGCCGACTGGCAGCGTTGAAAGAATTTTCCGACCTCGGCGCGGGCTTCAAGATTGCAGCCCTCGATCTCGAGCTGCGCGGCGCAGGCAATTTGCTTGGAGGCCAGCAGAGCGGACACATCGAAGCGGTCGGTTTCGAGCTCTACACCCAGATGCTCGATCGCGCGGTTCGCGAGATGAAGGGCGAAGCTGCTGCGGACGAAGCCGAGACCCAATTAAACCTGGGACTCAATATCCGCATCCCGGTGGAGTACATTCCGGAAGAGAACCAGCGTTTGCGAATGTACAAGAGGGTGGCGGGGGTAGAAACCGAAGCGCGTTTGAACGACGTACGCGCTGAACTGACGGACCGCTACGGCGAGCCTCCGGCTCCGGTGCAGAACCTTCTGGAATATGCTGCGCTCAAGTTGCTGGCGATGCGCGTGGGTGCAACCGCCATCGAGCGCAAGCGTGATCTGGTGACCATCAAGTTTCGTCAAAACGCCGAAATCGATCCGGGAAAGCTGGCAAAGTTCGTGTCATCGCAACGCGGCGCACAGTTTACTCCGGATGGCACGCTGAAGTATGTTTCAAAGGCGGTTTCTCCGGCAGAGGTCTTGACACAATTGCGCGGGCTGCTGGAAGAATTGTCTCCAGCCGCGCAAGCCTTGCCGTCCGTGTCGTGAAATAGAGATCGAGGCCCTTCATTTTTCCGATGAGCAAACACTTTTTCGCCCTCACACTCTGTGTCTTGATTCAGCTCTCTATGCTTTCTTCTTTCGTGTTGGCCCAGGGAAAAACCGCCTCGTCCAAGGCGTCCCAGGCTGCCTTCGACCAACTGGTGGACGAATATTTCGCTCTCCACTTTCAGTTCCATCCCACGGAAGGCACACAAGCTGGCCTCCACCAGTACGACGGAAAGCTGGAAGACTTCTCGCGTGCGGGAATTGATGCGGAGATCGCCGGGCTGCAGCAGTTTCAGAAAAGATTCGATTCGATCTCGCCTAAGGAATTATCCCAGGAATCGGCCGGTGACCTTGAAGTCCTCATTTCTTCCATTCAGGCCCGACTGCTGGAACTGCAATCCGTCCAGATGTGGAGAAAAGATCCCGATACCTACGTCTCGGACCTGAGTTACAGCGTCTTTGTGATCATGCGCCGGAATTTTGCGCCGGCCGCCGAGCGGCTGCAATCCGTAATAGCGCGTGAGCGCGGGATCCCGCGAGTTCTTGGAGAGGCGCGGCGGAACGTCAGCAATCCGCCTCGCGTATACACGGAAGTGGCCCTGCAGCAGATGCCGGACAACATCAGGTTCTTTAAGAATGATGTTCCGGCAGCATTCCGGGAAGTGCAGGACCCCAAGTTGCTGGCCGACTTCAAGGCAAGCAATGACGCGGCAGTCGAGGCTTTGCGCAAGTACCAGGATTTCATGCAAACCAATCTGCTGCCGGTCTCGAACGGCGACTTCCGCCTGGGAGCCGAGAATTTCCGCAACAAGCTCTTGTACGAAGAGATGGTGGACATTCCCCTGGACCGTCTGCTCGAGATCGGCTATGCCGACCTGCGGCACAACCAGCAACAACTCAAGGACGTTGCCGCCCAGATTGGTCCGCATCGCAGTACAGCATCGGTGCTGGCCGATTTGCACAGCGACCATCCCCCGGCAGACCAGTTGCTGAAGACGTTCCGCAATACGCTAGGCGGTCTGCGACAATTCATTGAGCAAAACAAAATTATCACCATTCCATCGACTGTCCCGCCCATCGTCGAAGAAACGCCGCCCTTCGCGCGCGCCCTCACCACCGCTTCCATGGACACGCCCGGCGCCTACGAGACGAAGGCCACCGAGGCTATGTTCAACGTGACCTTGCCCGCACCTGACTGGAAACCGGAGAAGGTCGAGCAATGGATGCAGGGGTTCAACCGCGGTACCATCACTAGCACCGCCATTCACGAGGTTTATCCCGGGCACTACACCCAGTTTCTCTGGGTGCAGGCAGCCCCAACCAAGACGCGCAAATTGCTTTACAACAACAGCAACGCCGAAGGCTGGGCGCATTACACCGAGCAAATGATGCTCGACGAAGGTTACGGGGGCCACGACCTCAATCTGAGACTGGGACAATTACTGGACGCGCTGTTGCGCAACGCGCGCTTCATTGTCGGCATCGAAATGCACACCGGCAAGATGACGCTGGAACAGGGACGGGACTTTTTCGTGAAAGAGGGCTTCCAGGTTCCGCCCGTCGCCGAGGTGGAAGCCAGGCGTGCAACTTCCGATCCCACGTACCTCTACTACAATCTGGGCAAGCTCCAGATTCTGAAACTGCGCGAGGACTACCGTAAACAGCAGGGCAGCAAATTCACGCTATTGGAATTTCATGACCGCTTCATGCGGCAGGGGTCGGTGCCCATGAAGATCATCCGTAAGAGCATGCTGGGTACTGACGGTCCGACTCTGTAGTTCATCACGGGATTAGAATCATCAAGCTGCAATCCGGTCATTTTCGATCGATGCGGCAAAGAGGAAGTCAGTAATGGCAAAAAAAGTTCGCAAAGCCGTCTTTCCTGCTGCCGGACTCGGCACCAGGTTCCTCCCGGCCACCAAGGCGCAACCCAAAGAGATGCTGCCCCTGGTGGACAAACCAATCATTCAGTACGGCGTCGAGGAGGCCGTGGCCGCCGGCTGCGATCAGATCATCATCGTCACCGGCCGCGGCAAGTCGGCCATCGAAGATCACTTCGATGTCAGCTACGAACTGGAAAAAATGCTGGAGGAGCGGGGCAAGACCGACCTGCTCAAGATCGTCCGCCAGATTTCCGACATGATTCACATCGCGTATGTACGTCAGAAAGAGGCCCTGGGCCTCGGTCACGCCGTCCTCACTGCACGCGAGTTGGTTGGCGACGAGCCGTTTGCCGTCCTGCTGGCAGATGACGTCATTGATGCCGAAGTACCCTGCCTCAAACAACTGATGGATGTCTTCGACAAGACCCAATGCTCTGTCCTTGCTACGCAGGTCGTCGAGGGTCCGGGCATTTCGGCGTACGGAGTGCTCGAAGGCAAGCCCGTGCCGGGATCAAACGGCAAGTTGTACGAAGTCCTGAACCTGGTCGAGAAGCCGCGTCCGGAAGAAGCGCCGTCCAACCTCGCCGTGATCGGACGCTACATCCTGACTCCGACGGTTTTTGAAACCCTGGCTGATATTAAAGCCGGCGCCGGGGGCGAACTGCAACTCACCGACGGGCTGAAGCAGTTGCTGAAGAAAGAAAAAATCTACGGCTATGTTTTCGAAGGCAAACGTCACGATACTGGTGACAAGCTGGGATTTCTGAAAGCCACGGTGGAATTTGCGTTGAAGCGTCCCGACCTGGGTGGACCCCTGCGGCAATATCTGAAGAGCCTGAGTCTGTAGGATCTTTGATGTGGGACGGACACTCCTGTCCGTCGCCTTTGGTGTTGGTCTTGCTCGAACTCTGCAGCTGTGCAGTCACGAGTTGGTGAATGGGTTTGGCCAACCCCAAAAATCCAAGTCAAAGGCGGCGGACAAGAGTTTCCGCCCCACACGGCTTTACGACGCCCCGACTGTAATCTTCAGCTTTCTCGATTTCTCTTCCACGCTGTTCGCCAGCTTTTCCTTGTGCGCGGCCAGCTTCTTCTCCAACGGCGCACTGGAGAGGGCTAGAATCTGCGCCGCCAGGATGCCGGCGTTGGTGGCACCCGGCTTGCCGATGGCGACCGTCGCCACCGGAATGCCGGCAGGCATTTGCACCGTCGCCAGCAACGAATCCATGCCTTGCAGCGAGGTGGAGGGAATCGGTACTCCGATCACAGGCAGCGTAGTGTGAGCGGCGATGAGGCCCGCCAGGTGCGCCGCACCACCCGCGCCGGCGATGATCACGCGGACTCCGCGACTGGCTGCCTTGCGCGCAAATTCGGCGGTGCGATCCGGAGAACGATGCGCTGAGGTGACATCGATCTCGTATTCAATCCCGAATTCTTCCAGCGCTTTCGCCGACTCGCGCATGATGTCGAGGTCGGAGTCGCTTCCCATCACAATCGAAACCAATCGTTTGCCCATTGCGCCTCTCTATTGTTTTTTCTTTATTAACCATCAACCGCTATTTCGCCGGTTCAGAAACGATCCCACGAACCAACCCACCCACGCGTAAAGCCCGACATTGCTGAGCATCGCAAGGCTGGTGATCAGAACCACCTGACCAACCGTCGCTGAACCCGGCGGGTCCAGAGCCCCCAACCCGAGGGAAGCGGGCCATACCCACATCGACAGTGAAACGATTTCCGTACGTGTTAGCGCATACTTGCCCACAAATGCGAGAGAGACTAGCAGGCCGATTAGGGCAAACAGCGCGATCGCCTTTCGCCGTGGAGTCAGTGTGTAGGGACGAAACAACCAGTACGGAAATAGAATAGCGACGATCGCGAATCCTGTAATGACCGACAAAACCATCGGGATTGTAAATATGAAAAACGAATACGCCATAGCTGTGCGCTACTAAGGCTTCTTCAGAGCTCTAGCGGCGATGTCGGTCCGGTAATGCGCTCCTTCAAAACCGATCTTCGATGCAGCCGCGTACACGCGATCCACCGCAGTCTTCAAATCTGCCGCGCGCGAGGTCACGCCCAGCACCCGCCCACCGGCGGTGAAAAATGCCCCGTCGCGCCGGGTGGTGCCGGCGTGAAAGACCTTCACACCCTCCACTTTACCCGCATCTTCGAGCCCCATAATTTTCTTGCCCACTTCGTAGGTGCTGGGATATCCACCGGACGAAATGACCACGCATACCGAAGCGTCCCGCGACCAGCGGAAGTCTCCCTCGCTGACCCGGCCTTCAATCGAGGCCTCGAGCGCTTCCAGAAGATCGCTTTCGAGGCGCATCAGGATAGGCTGGGTTTCAGGATCGCCGAAGCGGCAGTTAAATTCCAGCACCATTGGCCCGCGCGCGGTCATCATCAAGCCGCAGTAGAGAATGCCTTTGTACTCCGCGCCTTCCGCCTTCATTCCGGCCACTACCGGGCGCGCGACGTGCTGCAACAGCCACTGGGTCATCGGCTCGTCCACGATGCTGGCGGTGGAATAGGCGCCCATGCCGCCGGTGTTGGGACCGGTGTCGCCGTCCCCGATGCGTTTGTGGTCCTGGGCCGCCACAAGCGGCGCTACTCTTTCGCCATCGCTCAAAACCAGGAACGAAAGCTCGTCACCCTGCAGGAATTCTTCCAGAACCACTCGCCGTCCCGCTTCGCCCAGGGTCTTTCCGCCGAACATTTCGGCTGCCGCCGAAGCCGCATCTTCCTTGGTGCGGCAGATCACTACGCCCTTGCCGGCGGCCAAGCCGTCCGCCTTCACCACCACGGGCGCAGAAAAGTGCGGCAGGGCGGCTAGAACTTCGTCAATGGAGTCGCAAATGGCAAAATGCGCCGTGGGAATACGATGGCGCTTCAGAAATTCCTTGGCGAAGCTCTTGCTGGACTCCAGTCGCGCGGCCGCCTGGCTCGGGCCGAATACGCGCCAGCCGCGCCGGGTAAATTCGTCCACGACTCCAAGGGAGAGCGGCAGCTCGGGCCCGACCACGGTCAGGTCCGGGCGGATCTGTTCGGCGACGGCCACCAGCGAGCCAACATTTTTTACGTCGGCCGCCAGGCATATAGCTTCTTCCGCGATACCGCCGTTGCCCGGGGCGCAGCAGACCTGCGAAACCCGTGGCGACTGGCGTAGTTTCCATACCAGGGCATGCTCGCGTCCGCCGCTTCCGATGACGAGAACTTTCATAGCCGGAGACTGACAAGGTTAGGGGGACGTGCGGGCGATGTCAAACCGGGAAACCGATTTCAGATTGAAGATCCTAGATTTTAGATTTGCAAACCGCTTCCCGCTGCAGCCGACATTTCCCATCTGAAATCTTCAATCTTCAACCGGAAATCCCCTTAACTATGCTTAACGTATAATGCTCATGGAATGATCACCGTCTCCAAAGAAGATTACCTCAAGGCCATCCTCGAGGCCGAAAGTGAGGGCGAGACTGTCATCTCGGCCACGCTGGCACACTGGCTTCTGGTTTCGCCGCCCGCGGTCACCATGGCGGTACGGCGCCTTAAGAAGGACGGCCTGGTCCGGGTGCAAAGCGGCGGAGAGGTCAGCCTCACGGCTGCCGGACGTAAGATTGCGCGCAAGCTTACGCTTCGCCATCACCTGATCGAACGCATGCTGGCGGAAATGTTCGGCATGGAATGGTACAAGGTGCACGACGAGGCGGAGCGGCTGGAGCACGCCGTATCGCCCGATTTCGAGGCCAAACTGCTGGCCAAACTGGGCCGCGGCGGGGCCTGTCCACACGGCAATCTCAGTGAACTGGAAAGTCCCAGCAGCCGCCGCCGGCGCGGGTTGCTGCTCCTGGCCCAGGCCGAGGCGGGCTCCAATTACCTGGTCAGCGGCATTTACGAGCGCGACCGTCGCCTGCTGGAATTCCTCGAGCAACGCGGCATCCGCCCCGGCGCCCGGGTACACGTTTCCGGGCGAAATTATGACCACACCCTGACGCTCCACACCGATGCTGGCAGCGTCGCCCTGGGCGGGTCGGCGGCGGAGAAGGTCTGGGTGACGGCGGCCGACCGTCGGAACCGGGGCCAAGCCCAAAAGTAATTAACCATAGTTTACTTTTTTGTGTATACTTACGCTAATGTTGGCGCCGCCGGAGTCGCCCGTAGTCCCCAGCCCCGAAACTGGCCTGTCCCAAGGCTGGCGGCACGCGGTCGCGCGTCCCAGCCTGCCGGAAATTTACCGCAGTCTCCCTATCCCGCAATCGGCCGGTTTTCTCCGTAAACTGCTGGCCTTCGCCGGGCCGGGCTACCTGGTCGCGGTGGGCTACATGGATCCGGGCAACTGGGCTACGGACCTGGCTGGCGGCTCGAAATACAATTATTCGCTGCTCTCGGTCATCATGATGTCCAACCTGATGGCCATCCTGCTGCAAACCCTGGCCATCAAGCTGGGAGTGGTGACGGGCCGAGATCTGGCGGTCGCCTGTCGTGACCACTTCAGTCGTCCGGTATCTTTTGTTTTTTGGATCGGGGCAGAGATCGCCATTGCCGCCTGCGACCTGGCCGAAGTGATCGGTTCGGCGATCGCACTGAATCTGCTATTTCACATTCCTCTGCTGTTGGGGGTTGGCCTGACCGCGCTGGACGTTCTCCTGATTCTGTTTCTGCAGCAGAAGGGTTTCCGGCTGGTGGAGGCCCTGGTCATCTCTCTGATCGGCGTGATCGGCGTCTGCTTCGGATTGGAGATCCTCTTCTCCAGGCCCAGCCTGTTGGGCATCGCCCAGGGATTCTTCATCCCTTCGGCGCAGATTATTCGCGACCCGGGAATGTTGTACATCGCGATCGGCATCCTGGGCGCCACCGTGATGCCGCACAACCTTTATCTGCACTCGGCGCTGGTGCAGACCCGCAATTTCGAACGTACTCCGGAAGGCAAGCGGGAGGCGATCCGCTTTGGGACCATCGATTCCACCATCGCGCTCACCTTTGCATTGCTCGTGAATGCGGCCATCCTGATCGTCTCCGCCGCCACGTTCTACAGCCACGGATACAACGACGTGGCCGAGATCAACGATGCCCACAAATTGCTCACGCCGCTGCTGGGAGTGACGGGCGCGAGCACCATGTTCGCGCTGGCCCTGCTGGCATCCGGCCAGAATTCTACGCTGACGGGAACGCTGGCTGGCCAGGTGGTCATGGAAGGCTTCCTCAACATTCGCCTGCGTCCCTGGCTGCGCCGCCTGATTACCCGCTCAGTGGCGATTATTCCGGCGGTCATCGTCACCGCATTTTGGGGAACCGGCGGTACCGCCAAGCTGCTGGTCTTCAGCCAGGTGATCCTGAGTATGCAGTTAAGCTTCGCCGTCTTTCCCCTCGTAATGTTCACCAGTGACCAGCAAAAGATGGGCGAGTTTACCAATGCCACGTGGCTGAAAGTTCTCTCCTGGTTCACCGCGATATTGATCGCAGTCCTGAACGTCTGGCTGCTGGCACTGGCCTTCCGCGGGGCGTAAGAGAGTGCCACTCCACCGCGTCAGTACGTAAGTGTCTCCGGAACCGCAGTTACGGATAACCCGCCGCGACGAAATGCATCGAAGTTCCGTGCGGCGACCCGTCGAGGAATCGCAATGGACCCGCCCTGGCACGACGTTCGCGTTGGTGGGCGAAAGGAGTAGGCAAAATGGCCAAGAAAATAGCTAAGAATACTATCTGTCTATGGTACGACCAGGACGCCGAGGCTGCGGCCCGTTTCTACGCCGAAACCTTCCCGGACAGCAGCGTGGGGAGTGTCCACCGCTCCCCTTCCGACTATCCCGGCGGCAAGGCGGGGAATGTACTGACCGTCGAATTCATCGTGGCGGGCGTTCCTTGCATCGGTCTCAATGGCGGTCCCACTTTCAAGCACAGCGAGGCCTTCTCGTTCCAGATCGCGACCGACAATCAGGAAGAAACCGACCGCTACTGGAACGCCATGGTCGGCAACGGTGGGCAGGAAAGCCAGTGCGGCTGGTGCAAGGACAAATGGGGCATCTCGTGGCAGATTACGCCACGGGTGCTGACCGAAGCCCTGGCGGCCGGTGGCGAAGTGGCCAAACGCGCCTTCGAGGCGATGATGCCGATGAAGAAGATCGACGTGGCGGCCATCGAAGCGGCGATGCGGGGCTGATCGTGGCGCTAGATTCTTGATGGCGGCGGGCCGCTGGTCTCACTCGATTGTGGGCAGTCCCTGCCTTTTCTTAAGCGATGACCGCAGCGCATTTTCCAGTCTTTGCCACTGTCACAAGCAACGCCAAAGAATTCGCGCTATCTGGGCGGCGTATGCTCGAAAGGCAGCTTGGTGTAGCGCGCCTTCTCAAGTTCGATCACGAGCGCCACTCTCCCCTCAGGGCTGCGAACCGGGAATGGCTTGCCCGTGTACTTGAGCGAGATTGGGTCCATGTACTTGAAGTCGCTATCAGGACGACGCTCGACCACCCGCCCTCGAAGCTGGGCTTCCCTGTACGGGTCGTGGAAGTCGACGATGGAGAGGGAGACACGCGGATCGCGTTTCGTGTTCCTTGCTTTGAGCGAGCCTTCCCCGGTACAGATCAGGACTCGGTCATCTTCGCGGCCGACCCAAACGGGTACGCTCTGCGGTGAGCCGTCAGGCATGAGAGTAGCGAGATGGGCGAAGTTGGGGCCATCGAGCAATGCTCGGATTTCGTTGGAAAGGGGGATCGCCATGGAACTGTCCTCGGGAGGGATTTTGACCAAAAACTATTTCGACGGTTGGGTGGAGGGTGGGCCGGCTATCACGGACTGTGTGGAGGCAGGTCTTCGACCCGCACGGTCGAGCGAAGCTCGACAGTTTCTGCGGGTCTTATCCTCCTCGCATCCTTAGCCGAGTTGCACTCGGCCTGGCCGGGTCAAAGACCCGGCCCCACACAGTTCTTGCCTGCCCCTCGCTATTTCGTAAAAAGCACACCTCAGCGGCTTAAGCCGCAGCCTCAAGAGCTTTTGCGGCACGACTGAAGTCGTGCCCTTCCCATTGCGTTCCGGCTTCCCCGCACTCGAGAACTTCTAGATGCGCAGAAAATTCTCGACCAACTTCTTCCCCTCATCCGTCAGCACACTCTCGGGATGGAACTGCACACCCTCCACGGGAAACTTCCGGTGACGCAAACCCATGATCGTGCGCGATCCATCGCGCTCGGTGGTGTAGGCGCTCACCTCGAGATCCGCGGGCAAGTTTTCTTCTTCCACGATCAGGGAGTGGTAGCGCGTCGCCGTCATGGGAGACTGCAGGCCACCGAAGATAGTCTTGCCGTCGTGCTGCACCTGGCTGGTTTTGCCATGCATCAGGTGAGGGGCGCGTATGACGTTGCCTCCGAACGCGGCTCCGATCGCTTGATGCCCGAGGCAAACGCCCAGCAGCGGCACTTTGCCGGCGAAGTGGCGGATCAGCGGAATCGTGATTCCCGCTTCCTGGGGCGTGCAGGGCCCGGGAGAAAGCACGATCCGCTCCGGCCGCATGGCCTCAACTTCCACGGGCGTGGTCTGGTCATTACGCCGCACCTCGACCTCTGCCCCCAGTTCACCCAGATATTGCACCAGGTTGTAGGTGAACGAATCGTAGTTGTCGAGAACGAAAACCATAAGCCGGACCGCCAAGCTTCTAGCTTATACCAAAGTTCTTGACTACCTTCCGACGCCGCGGCCTGCAGTTCGCGGCATGCACATTTTTGCGTATCTCGAATCCAAACGTGCCGAAATACTGGCTTGACACGAAGGACTCCAGACGCCATGCTATTCCAGTTTTCAGGAAGAGCTCATGCCCGAGTCTGAACCCGAAAAGCGTGCTACGCGCCGTTTTGCGTTGCGGCTGCCCGTGGCCGTCACCTATTCAGACAACGGATCGCAAGAGAAAACCGCCCAGACTCGAGACGTAAGCGCTCGCGGGATTTGCTTTTACGTGGATTCCGCCATAGCTCCCGGGTCGGTCATCGAATTCACCCTGACCCTCCCGCCCGAAATCACTCTGACCGAAAGCATCCGCGTCCGCTGTAAAGGGAAAGTCGTGCGCGTCGATGATGGCGACGGCAAAGTAGCCGTGGCCGCCGTAATCGACGAATACGAATTCCTGGCCGAACCGTGAAGCGGACGTCGGGCGTCGGACCTTGGCGAGCCCTGCATTTCCCAATTCTAATTTCCCTTGCGTCGGATAAGTCGGAAGTCTTAGTCCCGAAGGCTGAGGTCCAACGCCCGACGGCCGCTCTTTGTTACTTCTCCCGGCACAGCCTCAGTGATATCGTTGCACTTATAACCCTTGTCCCCGGGAAGTGAAGTCCTTGCCCCGTATCGGCTGCCAATTTGTGTGGTCTTCGCTGCTGGCGGCTACGCTGGGCGCTAGCGTTGGCTTGGCGCAGACGCCCGACGATCCGCCTCCCCACCAGGGTCCACCTGCGGTCCTGCAGTCGGTGAAGATGATTTCCGACGCGGACGGACCTGCGCTGGAGATCATTTCCAACCAGCCTCCTGATTCCAGCATCGAGTTTCTCGACACCCCTCCCCGGCTGGTGATCGATCTTCCTCACACCAAGGTCCTGTTGCCACTGAAACGGCTGGAAGTTGGCAGCGAGCAGATCCGCACGGTGCGAATCAATCAGTTTCAACAGGCGCCGCCGGTGGCCCGGGTAGTCGTGGACCTGGTCCACCCCGTCGGGTACAGCAGCGACAGCCAGGGAGGCCGCCTGCTGGTGCGCATGCACCCCATGGCCGAGGCCCGGCAGAACATCGAAACCCCGTCCGTAGCTGCTCTCACCAAGGGCAATCAACCGACTTTCGTGCCCGTTGTTCCAGGAAGCTCAGGTGTGGTGGTAGAAGCGGCGGGCCGCCTTTCGGGCAATTCCGCGCTGACCGCTGGAGCGGAAACTACAATCCTCCACCTGGCGCGGGGCGGCGAAGTGCGCGTCTGTCCCAAGACAACTCTTTCCGTGACTCCGTCCGAGAATGGCCGCGAGCTGATGCTGGGTATGAGCACCGGCGCACTCGAAGCCCATTACACGCTGAACACCGCCGCCGATTCCGTGGTCACGCCCGACTTCCGCATGCTGCTCTCGGGTCCGGGCGAAGTGAACTACGCCATCAGCGCTAATGCTCAGGGAGATACCTGCGTCCGCGCCTTGCCGGGAAATACGGCTTCGGTGGTTGTTTCAGAACTGATGGGCAATGGCACTTACCAGGTGAAGGCCAACGAACAGGCTTTCTTCCGTGCGGGGCGGCTGGACCAGATGGAGACGACGGTGCCCGACGATTGCGGCTGTCCGCCGCCGCAAATCCCGGCGATGCGCGCCGCGTTGCCTGCGCCCACAGTTTCAGAGAAAGATCTGCCGCCGTCCGTGCATCTGGCCCAGCCTGGGGAAGAGGCGAAGCCGGTGCCACCATCAGAGTCAGGCTCCAGGATGTCGGCGCAGGAGGCGTCTCAGTCACAAGTCGCGGTAACCGTCGCTCCTCCCGGCACAGAAAACCTGCCAGCCCCTTCGCCCAACGCGCCTCACGCGCAAGTGGATGCTCCATTCGTCTTCCGGGCCAGTGACCTGCCGCCGGCATCGGCGCCAGATCTGGGCAGAGGTACTTTGCCCATGTCGCGTACCGCCACTCCCGCCCCAGTGCTCACTATCGCGGAGCCGCCGCGCAAGGGCGTCATGGAGAAGGTGAGGGGCTTTTTCGCTTCGATCTTTAAATAGCGGCGTCGGACGTCAGACCTCGGACGCGCCCTTCCCGGTCACAGCGAACCGATTCGACGTCCAAGGTCGACGTCCCGACGGCTGAGGTCCGACGCCCGCTCTTAGCGGCGCATCGCCTTGGTTAGGGGAGCTACTTTCTCTTTGACCTGGTCTGCGATTTCAGCGCCGCGCTCCATGGCTTCTTCGGCAAACTCTTTGGCTTCGTCTGTCCAGTCGTCAACTGTTTCCCGGGCGCTGTCAAATTTGCGACGCAGGTCTTTTCTCATCTGCTTGCCCGCTTTGGGGGCGAGCAACATGCCGAGCAGGGTGCCGGCGCCCAATCCGATGAGAAGGAAGGTAATTGCAGTCCCCGCGCTGTTGCTATCCGAGGCTTCGTATTTTCCACTACGCATAAGAATTCCTTTCAAGCTCGATTTCGTTTTGAAGTTCTGTTTGTCTGATTCTAGCTGTCCGTTCCGGGTTGGCGGGGTTTCTTTCTGCTAATTCTCCGGTAACAATTTGGGTGCTGTTCCCAAATCAGCTCAAGCCCGTGTAAAATAAAGAGTTGGAACCCCGTATCCGGCGGAAAATGTGGCCTGCCCGCCTTCCGCCGACGTAATCGCAAAAGCTTAAGGAGACGTAACCAGCAATGGCTATCCCCGCCACCCAGCTTCGCCCCGGCATGATCATCAAGCACAACAATGATCTGCACTCCGTTTTCAGCGTCGAGCACCGCACTCCCGGCAACCTGCGCGCCTTCATCCAGGCCAAACTGCGCAACCTGCGGACCGGCGCCATGTTCGAACACCGTTTCCGCTCGCCTGATCCCATCGAAAAAATCACCGTGGACGAAGTTGAGATGGAGTTCCTGTACGCCGATGGCGACAGCTATTACTTCATGGACACAACCAATTTCGAGCAGACCCATCTGACCCGGGAGATTCTCGGCGACGCGGTCAACTACCTCATCTCCAACCTGACGATCAAAGTGGAATTCTTCGACGGTAAAGCGGTGGGCATTGAGCTGCCCCAGACCGTGGAGTTGACGGTGGTCGAAACCGAGCCGGGATTGAAGAGCGCCACCGCCTCCAGCGTAACCAAGCCGGCCAAGACCGAGACGGGACTGGTCGTGCACGTTCCGCCCTTCATCAACGAAGGCGAGAAGATCCGCGTGGACACAGCGGAAGGCGCGTACCTGTCGCGAGCGTAATGTCATCCTGAGCGGAGAGGAAAGTTCGCTTCGCGAACTTTCCGCGGAGTCGAAGGACCCCTAGAGTTAGAATGCTGCCGGCGGAGTGGGATTTGTCGTGCAGCCAGTCGTTAGTAAAATCCGAGATCATCGTCACCAGTTCAGCTTATAGGGATCTTTCGACTGCGCAGCTGCATCGCGAAGCGAAGCAGCTACTCCGCTCAAGATGACAGGTGGCTAGACTTAGAGATGACTTCTGCCGAGAAAACAACAGAAGCCCGACGTTTCGTCGTTCGCGGACGGGTGCAGGGCGTGGGTTTTCGCTGGTTCGTCGAACGCGAAGCACACGTCCTCGGCATCGCAGGCTGGGTTCGCAATAACGCCGACGGCAGCGTCGAGGTTTTCGCCATCGGATCACGAGATCAGTTGCTTGGGCTGAGGTCACGTCTGCGCGCCGGGCCGCGCGCGGCCCGCGTGGATGATGTCGAGGAAGTCGAAACCAAGCCTGTCGCCGGCCTCACAACTTTTCGCATCGAAGGAGCCTGGTAAATGTCGAATCCCGCGCCCAAGCAGCCGCGTCTCAACTGCGAGCCGCTGAAAAAGCTGATCCGGGAAGTTCCGGATTTCCCCAAGAAGGGCATCCTGTTCTACGACATCACCACCCTGCTCAAGGACAAGCTCGGTCTCGCTATGCTGATCGACGCGCTCTCCGAACACTACCTCAAAGCCGGCATCGATCTGGTTCTGGGTATGGAGGCGCGTGGCTTCATCTTCGGCCCGGCAGTCGCCTATCGCCTGAATGCCGGATTTGTTCCCTTGCGCAAGCCCGGCAAGCTGCCCGCCGCCACGGCCAAGTTTAACTACGCCCTGGAGTACGGCACCAACACTTTGGAGATCCACAAAGACGCCATCCAGAAAGGCCAGCGCGTGCTGATCGTCGACGATCTGCTGGCCACAGGCGGCACCGCCGAGGCTACGGCCAGGCTGGCCCATTCGCTGGGCGCGGAAATTGCCGGCCTGGGGTTCGTGGTTGAACTCGATTTCCTGAACGGGCGCGACAAGCTGAAAGAGTACGACGTGTTCTCGTTGCTGCACTACGGCGAGTAGAACAGCAATTAGCAATTAGCGCTTGCACTTACCGATTACTCAGGGATGGTTCGACTCGGTGAGAATTAATACGCCTGTCTTCGGCAGGTAGCTCTTCCTCCGGAACCAATCTTCCATTGCCGCTTTCAACTCCTGGACAGGCACATGCGTCCCGATTTCCATCACCCCGTCGGCCACAGGCAGGGTGTTGTCGAACACAGTAGCGTTGGTGAAATTGCGCATCGAGAAACTGTCCAGCCACTTCAGTGGACAGGGCACGCGCCGTCCGTTCTCCTCATACTCCACGCGAATCCGGCGGGCGAACATCAGGCAGCAATTTAACCACAGTTTTGAAACCGCCACGATCCACGGGGCAGATGCCCTCATCTGTCCCGGCGGAGCGCAGCTCCGCTGTTTTCGCGCGGGCAAAACCCTGTCGAGCTGCGCTCGACTGGGCAGATGAGGACATCTGCTCCTGCAGGGATCGTGGTGGACCAAGGGAGCCCACCAAGGGAGCCCACCGCTTGACAGGTCGCTGTCCCGGGCATAGGCTTCCGCGGCGTATCTGGAGGACCTATGAGCGGTTTGATTTACATCATTCTGGTGGGCCTGGTCGCTGGCTGGGCGACAGGCAAGATCATGAAAGGCGCGGGCTACGGCGTTCTGGTCGACATTCTGCTCGGCATCGCGGGCGCTATCTTCGGCAGCTGGGTTTTACGCCTGCTGGGCATCTACACCAGCGGCGGGCTGATCCCGAGCATTCTGGTTGCAATCCTGGGCGCCGTGCTGCTGGTGGTCATCGTGCGCGCACTAAAGCACGCTTGAGGACACTAGTGGCCTGTCGCAGTGAGTTCGTTACTGCGAGTGCAGAAGGGCGATGCTGTTGATGCCCGAATGCTGGTATTGAGTGAGCACGGTTCGCTTTGGTGACCGTAACAACAGATGCGGAGTCTGGTAATGGTTGCTCCGCGACAGGCCACTAGTCTGACCCTCCCGACCCGATCTGGACCAGATCGGCGGGAGAGTGCCCGTGACCACGTGTGCCCCAGCGATACGGATTCACCGAACCCGCTCGCAGGCGATTCATCAGCGAACCGACGGCCGTCGAGCCGCGCACCAGGTGGCCGATGCTCAGCGGGCCGATGAGTTTTCGCTGCTGCACATGATGCAGTCCGCTCGAGACCACGCAGCCACACTGGCTGCAGTCCGGCGTGCCACCAAAGATGCAAGGCTCGACGCGCGTTGTCAGGTCAGCCGAGAAGTTCGTAGACATCTTCGAAAAGAGACACTCCTGCGGATTCCTGGGCGGCTCCAGCAGCGCTTGCCCGATTCCCGGATTCATCAGCAGCTTGGGATAAGCCTCTCTTAGTCCCGGCAATTCCTCTGCCACCCGTTGCCGCTCCTCCATGGTGAGCATTTCCGGGGTGTGCTCGCCCTGCTGCGGGCTGTAAAGGCTGACCCAGATCCGCTTCACCTCGGGCTGCGCCTGCCAGAACGCCAGATATTCTTCGAGATATCCGGGCCGCTTCATCATCGGCCCGGTGATCGTCCAATGAATGTTCACATCGCGGCCGCGGATGTTTTCCAGGATGCGATCGTACGTCGCTGGCTTGCGCCGCGGGTCATGGTGCTCGGGCAGCCCATCGATAGACACAGCCACCCGATTCCGCCGCAGTCCCATCCACTCCATAGGGATCGGAATGATCCCGCTGGTCACGACCATGGTGAAAATATTCTGCTGGCTGAGCGCTGGCAGTATCTGGCTGAGTTCGCGGTGCCGGATCATGGGCTCACCACCCACCAGCGAGACGTGCAGCGGCCGGTGTTTCTTCACCAACCCCAGAACTCCGGCCACCAACGCGTCGCCGCGCAGGTCCGAGAGCTCAGTGAGCTTTTTTTCGCCGCCCAGGTGAGAGTCGCCGTACGCGTAACATCCGGGACAACTTAGAGGGCACTCGCGGGTAATTTCGATCGAAAGCATGGGAGCCCGTCCGCTCAGGATGCTTCCCCAGGCGGCAAAGAGTTCTCCCACTTTCATTCCAGGCTGTGATTGAGACATATGTTTTCTACATTAGATGCAGCAGAGTGCCCGACCTGATTGGAAAAAACCGCAATCCATTCGGGAGGCGAGCGGATTCGGGGGGACGGAACCACTATGGTCAATCAGTTCCAGAACACCAGCGTTAAGCCTAATGCTTGCATCTCGTTACCGCCTTCCCAGCACGCGAATCTGAATCCGAATCAGTCCGGCAACAGTGGGCCGCAAGCATTTCATCCCCATCTCTGGCAGAATGGAAGGTAACGCACATCGCAAACGTTGCTACTGCTCCCACTCACTGTTCAGGATGGCTATGAAAACTGCACGTTCGCGTGGCCCGCTCACGCGCAATATACATCTCGTCAAATGGGTCGAAAAGACTGCCGAACTCACCAAGCCAAGAGACATTCACTGGGTGGATGGATCGCAAGCCGAGTATGACAAGCTCTGCCGTGAAATGGTGGCCAGTGGTTCGTTTATCAAGCTGAATGAAGAGTTGTGGCCTGGCTGTTTCCTGGCTCGTTCTGATCCGAGCGATGTGGCCCGCGTGGAAGACCGGACCTTCATATGCTCGCTCTCCAAAGACAACGCTGGTCCCACCAACAATTGGGAAAATCCCTACACCATGCGCCGCAAGTTGAAGGAGAAATTCAACGGCGCCATGCAGGGACGCACCATGTACGTCCTGCCTTTCAGCATGGGTCCCGTCGGCGGGCCGATGTCGCAGATCGGCGTGGAGCTCACCGACTCGCCCTATGTGGTCGTGAACATGCGCATCATGGCGCGCATCGGGATTGATGTCTTCAAGGAAATTGATAAAGACGAGCAGCGCGTAGTGCCCTGCATCCACAGCGTGGGCGCGCCGCTGGCACCCGGCCAGAAGGACGTTCCCTGGCCGTGCAATCCGGACAAGTACATTGTTCACTTCCCCGAGACCCGCGAAATCTGGTCTTACGGTTCCGGCTATGGCGGCAACGCTCTGCTGGGCAAGAAATGCTTTGCGCTTCGCATCGCGTCCAACATCGCGCGCGACGAGGGTTGGATGGCCGAGCATATGCTCATCCTGGGCGTGGAGGATCCGCAGGGAAAAAAGACTTATGTCGCCGCGGCTTTCCCCAGTTCCTGCGGCAAAACAAATTTCGCCATGATGGTGCCCCCCGCCGGTCTCAAAGACTGGAAGCTTTGGACGGTCGGAGACGACATCGCCTGGATCAAGCCCGACGCCCAGGGCTGTCTGCGCGCCATCAATCCGGAAGCTGGATTCTTCGGCGTGGCGCCGGGGACATCGCAGAAAACCAATCCCAATGCGATGGCAACGCTCTCCCGCAATACCATCTTCACCAACGTGGCTCTCACGCCGGAAGGCGGCGTGTGGTGGGAAGGCATGACCGACGAGCCGCCGGACGGACTAATGGATTGGCAAGGCAACCGCTGGACGCCGGAGATCGCAAAGAAAACCGGCGCCAAGGCAGCGCATCCCAATGCGCGCTTCACCGCCCCGGCGTCGCAGTGTCCGACCATTGACGCCGCCTGGGAAGACCCTACCGGCGTGCCTATCAGCGCGATCATTTTTGGCGGCCGACGCGGCAGCACCATCCCGCTGATCTACCAGGCTTTCAACTGGAGCGCCGGAGTTTACGTCGGCGCCACCATGGGATCGGAGACGACCGCCGCGGCAGCGGGAGAGACCGGCAAAGTGCGCCGCGATCCCATGGCCATGCTTCCCTTCTGCGGTTATCACATGGGTGACTATTTCCGGCACTGGATCAAGATGCAGCGCTCGCTCAGCCGCACGCCGCGCATCTTCCATGTGAACTGGTTCAGAAAAGACGCAGACGGACAATTTACATGGCCGGGGTTCCGCGACAACATGCGCGTGCTCAAATGGATCGTGGACCGCGTCCACGGCCGCTCTCAGGGCAAGGAGACGCCAATCGGCTGGACTCCCCACTACGAAGACATCGACTGGAAAGGTCTCGATTTCCCCAAGGAGAAATTTGAGAAATTACAGGCGGTGGACCGGGCAGCGTGGAAATCCGAAGTGATCGGGCACGAAGAGTTGTTCATTCTTCTGCACGCGCACCTGCCGCCCGAGATGATTTACGAACGGGAGCTGCTGATCTGTCGGCTGTAAGCTGCCCCGAACCACGTAGGGGCAGATGTCCCCATCTGCCCGGCGGAGCGCAGCTCCGCTAAATTTTCATGGCAAGAAAGAACCTCTCGAGCTGCGCTCGACTGGACAGATAAGGGCATCTGTCCTGGTTCGTGGTGGAACCTAGCTGACCGGCTGGGCTTCGGGCTGATTCACAACTGCTTCGAGATGCTTCAGCGTCTCGTCCACGGTCAACGAATACATTTCCCGGCCCACGCCCTCACCGGATTCGAGCGCGGTCTTCAGATAGTGCCCGGCGATTTCCACCGCGAGCTGGTCCGTAATCACCCTGCCGGTGCGCTTCTTGTACTCCACCCACGCCGGATGCGGTAACGCCACCCACACCGCGCGACCGTCTACCAGAAACTTGAGGTCGACGGCGTCAGCGTGGCGCGTGGCAATGGCGACGATCAGCGCCTGATAGATGCAGTGCACATTCTTTTTGGTCCAGCGGTCAACGGCGTGAAAATCCTGGTACATAGCTGCCAGAACTATATCTGACATGATTAGCCCGGGCAAATGTAGCGCCGGCGTCCCGCCCACCGCTGGCGAAGCAAGAGCGATGCAGAGGCCTGCGCAGACGGCGGCAAAATGCATAGGCCCTTTGCTTCGCTCAGGATGACAAGCGAGCTGAATTATGATGTGGAGTCGAATAGCTGACAGCTGATGGCTGAAAGACTGATGGCTCTTATGAAAAACCTCGGCATCCTTCTCTCCGGACGCGGCTCGAACTTCGAAGCCATCGCTAAAAATGTTGCTGCCGGCAAGATCCCCGACGCCCGCATTGCCGTCGTCATCTCGAACACGCCGGATGCGGGCGGCCTCGAAGTGGCCAAACGCATGGGACTCGAAGCCGTGGTCATCGCGTCCAGGGGCAAGGCGCGCGAGGAGCACGATCGCGAAGTCGTGGCCGCCTTGCAACAGGGCCAGGTTGATCTGGTATGCCTGGCGGGATACATGCGCCTGCTCTCGCCCTGGTTCGTGCAGCAATATCCGCGCCGCATCTTGAACATCCACCCCTCGCTGTTGCCGTCGTTCCCGGGCCTGGAGGCGCAAGAGCAGGCCTTCGCCTACGGCGTAAAAGTCACCGGCTGCACCGTGCACTTTGTTGACGAAGAACTCGATCACGGCGCAATCATCGTGCAAAAAACTGTGCCCGTACTGGATACCGACGACGAGCACGCTCTGGCGGGCCGCATCCTGGAGCAGGAACATCTGGCCTATTCAGAGGCAATCAATATTGTGCTGGCTGGCGGCTATGAAATCGTGGGCCGAAGGCTCGTGAAGTCAGCACGAACCACGTAGGGGCGGACGCCCTCGTCCGCCCAGCCGAGCACAGTTCGGCAGTGTGTGCCCAATTCCTGTAACGCAAGAAAAGACGAGCTGCGCTCGTCCACCCGGACGGGGCGTCCGGGTCTACGTGGCCAGTGGTGGCTCCGGCTTGCCGCTATAATCTTTACCTTATGCCCACCTTCCCTCCCGTCGACGAACAACTGGCCTACATCAAAAAAGGCTCCGCCGAAATCGTGAAGGAGTCCGAGCTTCGCTCCAAGCTCGAGAAGTCTCTCGCCTCCGGCAAGCCGCTGCGGGTAAAAGCCGGCTTCGATCCCACCGCACCCGATCTTCATCTTGGCCATACCGTGCTCCTGCGCAAGCTCAAACAGTTTCAGGACCTCGGCCACACCGTCATCTTCCTGGTCGGCGATTTTACCGGCATGATTGGCGATCCCACTGGACGTTCCGCCACCCGCCCGCCGCTGAGCGCGGAAGACATCATGCGCAACGCCAAGACTTACATGGCACAGGTGTTCAAGATCCTTTCCCAGGCCAAGACCGAGACCCGCTTCAACAGCGAGTGGTTCGACAAAATGAAGTCCGCGGACTGGATCCGGCTCACCGCCAAGTTTACGGTCTCGCAGATGCTCGAGCGCGAGGACTTCCACAAGCGTTTCAAAGACGAAAAGCCCATCGCTATGCACGAACTGCTCTACCCCCTGGTTCAGGGATACGATTCGGTCGCCCTTAAGGCCGACGTCGAACTGGGCGGCACCGATCAGAAATTCAATCTGCTGGTCGGCCGCGAGATGCAGCGCGCTTACGGGCAGGAGTCGCAGGTGGTTTTGACCACTCCCATTATCGAAGGCCTTGACGGCGTGCAGAAAATGTCGAAGTCGCTGGGCAATGCCATCGGCATCCAGGAGCCGCCGCTCGAGATGTACGGCAAAGTGATGTCAATATCCGATCCGATGATGTGGCGGTACTACGAGCTGTTGACCGATGTGCAGTTGCCGGAGATTGAAAAGATGAAAAGCGAGTCGCATCCGATGGAGGCGAAGAAAGATCTGGCGCGCCGCATCGTGACTGATTTTCATTCGGCGGAGGTGGCTGCAAGAGCGGCGGAGGATTGGGCAAAGCAATTTCAGAAAGATGCTGTGCCGGACGTTGTCGAAGTCGTTGAGGTGAAGCTTGCCGACATTGAATCCTCCGGAACCGGGCGCATCAAATTGGACAAACTACTGGCGCTGACCGGCCTGGCAGACTCGATCAGCGATGCGGGCCGGAAGCTGAAGCAGAACGCCGTAAAAGTTGACGGCGAAGCTACAACCGATCCCACAATCACATGGGACACTGGGAAAGACCTGACGCTACGAGCAGGTAAGAGAATCAAAAGAGTGCACTTCACTCAATAGTCCTGTCATCCTGAGCGGAGCCAACCGATTCGCTTGCGAATCGGTTGGTGGAGTCGAAGGACCCCTACCCCGGAAATGCCTTCAGCTCCCTGTGGGTTCGTGCAGCCGCGGAAGAGAACCAAAGAACTGCAGAATCTTGTGTCGCGGTAGGGGTCCTTCGACTGCGCGGCTGCTTCGCGAGGCGAAGCAGCCACTGCGCTCAGGATGACAGCTACGGCAGCAGCCCAAACACTTCCACGCTATTCGTCGTCCCTACGTAGACTTTGCCATTCACGATGGTGGGAGGGATGAACTTGTTGCCCCCTCCGAGCTGGTCGCGGCTGCCCGCCTAGTTGCTGTTGTAGAGCTCGTGCAGATTGCCGGCGCCTGCGCTGGCAAAAGCACCTTCAGCTACTCTCCTGGCTTGAAGTTTGCTAATCTCGGCGGGCAAAATGCGGATCGCCGCCATTTTCGGTTTGTATTCCTCGCCGAGACATCTGCAGCCCTTTGCACGAATCTCGGATGCAGAGTGGCAGCATGGGTTGCCCGCGAAGTCAACCGATGCGGATGCAATCCTCCTCTTCGGCGGCGACGGCACGGTGCACCGTCATCTGCAGCAACTCGTCCAACTGCAACTCCCGGTGCTCGTCGTCCCCCACGGCAGCGGCAACGATTTTGCGCGAGCTTTACGTCTTCGCAGCACAGACGATGCGCTGGGGGCGTGGCGCGAGTTCATTTCGCGACAATCTGGGGATGACCAGGGCAAGAACCCAGGCGAGAAGAACGTTCGCCGTATTGATCTGGGAGTGATCTCAGCCGTTTCTTCTCCGAACGCAACGGCGGATGCCAGCGTACCCGCGGCGCGCGGACGCTACTTCAGTTGTGTAGGTGGAGTGGGTCTCGATGTCGAGGTCGCGCGACACGCCAACCAGCTGCCTCGCGCCCTGCGCCGGCGGGGTGGCTACCTGTTCAGCGTCCTCCCCGCTTTGTTCGGCTTCCAACCATTGGCAGTGAAGGTCCACGCCTCGCGCGACGATCTATCGGGCGGATTGGACATTCGCCACGACGGACCCGCGATGGTGGTCGCGTTCGCCAACACACCCACTTACGGTGGAGGCATCCTCATCGCCCCGCACGCGCAGTTGGACGACGGGAAGCTCGACGTCTGCGTCGTCAGGACCATGGCAAAAACCCGGCTGCTGCGGCTTTTTCCGTCCGTATATTCAGGCCGCCATTTGAAGATCCCCGAGGTCAAGTATTTCCAAGCGGGCCGTTTACGAATCGAAACGAAGAAACCGTCGGATGTCTACGCTGACGGCGAGTATGTTTGCTCGACGCCCGTGGAAGTGACGGTGGAGCGCGCCGCGCTGAAAGTAATTGTGCCGGTCTCGCGCAGAAAATAATAAAGGGCGGACGCGAAGTCCGCCCAGGTTTCGAAACCCTTGCCTCTAACCCGGTCCCAGATACATCACGTGGACGTATGTCCCCAAACGCGTGTTGTAGGCCAGGTACCATCCCACATGGTCCGGATCGTCATAGATTACGATGTCATCGCTGTCCCACAACCAGTCGGCGCAGGCATCATAGTCGTACGGAGCCGCCTGAAAAAAGAACCCGCCTACGTCGAAACGCTCGCGACCGCCGCCATGCAACCGCCAGATATGTTGGGGTCCGATCGCTCCGGTGAAGCGTCCATGCTCCCAGGGATGATCGAGATGATAGTGAACATCGTTCCTTCCCGTGTCGTGCCCGATCCAGCGATCGTTTTCCGCGTGCACGTGAGGCGCGGGTGGATGCCCCGGCGCGTCCTGGAAAGTTTTCCGCTGCTCGCCCTCGGGGTGTGAATTTTGCTTGGGAGCCCTGGGCGCAGGCCTTGCGGGGGCAGGGCCGTGCTGTGGAATGTGCCCGCCTCCCACTCCCTGCTCGTGTGCCACGCCCGCTTTTGGGGCGCCGCCGTGGGGCTGGCTTCTTGGTTGTCCTGCCCGTTCCTGCGCCCACAGCATGTGGGCCATGAACACGACCAGCAACGCGGCCGAAAAGCCGCTGCATTTCTTCATACAGCCTCCTTTTCGCCCCGAAGCACTCCTACTTTACTGATTTTTGAGGTTTAGAGGCTATTCATGCCCGCGGAGTTGGACCTCCGAAGTTACTTCTTGCGCTGGCTCTTGCGGAGCGCTTCCATCATGGCGGCAATGCGTTTGTCCCGGGTTTCCGGTTTCTTCGCGCCCTCGATCTCCCGCACATATTCCTTCTGATGAGTGAAGGAGAGCTTCGGCCAGAACTCCCGCGCTTTGGGGTCGCGGTCAATGATCTTCTTCAAGTGGGCGGGCACCTCAACCGTCCGCTTGCCCTCGTCGAGTTCCATCACGATGGTGACTGTGTCCCCAGCCTTGCATTTCGCCCCGGCGCGCAGTTGGGCGTTGACCACCATCATGTGGCCATCTCCCATATTCATCAGCGAACTCCGGAAGGGAAATCCGTCGATGGTGCCCTTTACCGGCACCCGGCCCTTGCGCTGGAAGACTTCGACCACGTTGAACGGTGGCCGGAGTACCGCCGCCTCGGTACCTGGGTGGCTCAGAAGCTTGACCTTGAACTTTTGCTGCGTCATGCCCTCACCACCATCTTCCCTCTTTCATCTTTCACCACATAAGCCCACGGCAGGCTCGCATCGTGGGTAAACATGGTGAGCCACTTCTCCGGCAGGGCCTGTGCGTAGTAACGCTTGCGGCTTTCGATGGTCTCGATCGGATACAGGTCATAAGACATCACCCAGTTCAGGTCAAGGTGGGCGCTGGTAGGAATCAGGTCGGAGATATAACAGGCCGTCTGTCCACCGCTTCGGACCAGTACCGCCTGCATGTTTCGCGTATGTCCGGGGTAGACGCGAACCGCCACGCCGGGAACGATCTCCGCGTCACCATCTAGAAGCGTCATCTGTCCGCCTTCGACCAGCGGGCCGTAGTTCTCCGTGATGTAGCTGACCGCATCCCGCTGATTTTCGTGGGCGTGCTTCCATTCCCCTTCCTGCACATAATATTTCGCTTTCGGAAAGGTAGCGGCAATCCTGTCGCCCTGGCGGACGGTGTTCCAGCCGCAGTGATCGAAATGCAGATGGGTGTTGATGACGATGTCGACGTCTTCGGGGGCGATGCCGGCCGCGTTCAGCTGCTGCAACAACTCCGCAGGCTGGCCGTAGATCTTGACCATCTTCTCCGACAGTTTGTTGCCCACGCCGGTTTCGATCAGCACGGTATGAGACCCGGTGCGCACGACGACCGAATTCAATCCCAATGGCACCAGGTTGGCGGCATCCGCTGGTAGCTTGCGCTCCCACAAAGTTTTGGGGACCACACCGAACATGCCCCCGCCATCCAGGTGGTAAGTGCCGTCGGAGACGGCTGTGAGTTCGAAGTCGCCCAGGTTGATGCGCTCCATGGACATTTGCCCTCGACAAAAGCCTATCACTGCCCGCGTAGGGGCGGACGCCCTCGTCCGCCAAGCCGAGCGAAGCTCGGCGGTTTCTCCTAAAAGCAACTAAACACAAGGTCCCTCCACTGCGCTCGCTTCGCTGCGCTCCGGTCGGGATGACAAGGGTGTGGGATTTCGGCTCTACCGGCGAGGACCACGGCTTGCGATAGCCGCGGGGCTGCGGGCGCGGCGCGTGCTAAAATTAACTCAGCCCAATGCTTCCAGACGTGCAACACCTCATGGAGCTACAGCAGGCGGACCGCGAAATTCTCCGCCTCAATCAGGAAGTCGCCGCGTTGCCCAAACGCGTGGCCGCCATCGAACAAAAGCTGGCCGGCACCAAAGCCGGGCTGGAAAAGGCCAAAGCCGCCGTCAAAGCCGACGAAGCCACCAAGCGGAAATACGAAAGCGCCATTCAGGACCTGCAGGGCAAAATCTCCAAGTATCGCGACCAGTCTCTCGCCGTAAAAACCAACGAACAGTACAAAGCGCTTCTACACGAAATCCAGTTCGCCGAGCAGGACATCAAGTCCAACGAAGACAAGATTCTGGAGTTGATGCTCAATGCCGACGCCCGCGACAAGGACGTGAAAGCCGCCGAACTCGAACTGAAAGCCGAGATGGCGGAGATCGAAAAGGAAAAAGCCGCGGCTCGCGAACGCACCGCCGAAGACGAAAAGCTGCTGGCGGAGTGGAATGCCAAGCGCAATCAGGCCCGCGCCGGAGTGAACGAAGACCTGCTGCGCCAGTACGAACGGGTTTCTAAATTTCGCGGTTCCGGCATCGCCGAAGTACGCGACCAGAAATGCATGGGATGCCAGGTCATGTTGCGTCCGCAGACCTATAACGAAGTACGCAGCGGACAGATCGTAGTCTGCGAATCCTGCCAGCGCGTTCTGTACTTCGATCCCGCAACCGGAGTCGCTGTGGAACGCCCCAGCCTGAGCGCAAAGCGCCGGGCACGCCCCAAGACCCACGTCGACAAGGCCTGGTTTTACCGGGCGGAGTACAACGGCCTGGGCGAGGTCTTCTTCGCCTTTCTTAACGCGGATGGCAGCGCCAGCCGCCGGGTCTATGACGCGCACACGGGCAGAAAAATTGGCGACACTCAGTCTCGGCCTGGCGACTTCAGCGCCGTGTTCGCCGAGGACATCCGATCGGGAGTGCGCCTGCACACGACACTGGACTTGAAACAGCTTGAAGATTGGGCCTCCGAGCTGCCCATGACCGAACTCGACGAACTGCACGCCGACCTGAAAGAAGCCCTTCGCGAAGCCCCCGTCGAAACGGCAGAACACCCCGCCGCCAGCTAATCAAAAATTTTAGTGTCCGTCTTGAACCACGTAGGGACAGATGTCCTCATCTGTCCGGTCGAGCGCAGCTCGACAGGCGTTTTTGTCGCCCCAAGACTAGCGGAGCTTCGCTCCGCCGGGCAGATGAGAACATCTGCCCCTACGTGGTTCGTGGCGTTCTTCAATGCAAGGTAAGATCATGGCATGCCCTCGAAGCCAGCCGCTTTGTCCCTTCCCGTTGTAAAAATTTCGCGCCGCGGCGCGCGCCGCCTGCAGGACGGCCATGTCTGGGTCTACCGCTCCGACATCGTTTCCGCTGACGGACGTAGCGCCGGGCGCGGCCGTGGGCATCACCGATGAGCGTGGGAAACTTCTGGGGACGGCGCTTTACAGCAGCTCCTCCCAGATCGCGATCCGCATGATTTCAGGCCACGCGGTGGATGACCTCAGCCGACTGCTGCGAGAACGTATCCAGGGCGCAATCAGCTACCGGGAACGCGTGGTGCGCGATACCGACGCCTACCGTGTGATCTTCAGCGAAGCCGATTTTCTTCCCGGGCTGATCGTGGACCGCTACAACGACTTGCTTTCCATCCAGGCCCTGACGCAGGCCATAGACGCGGAGCCAGTTCGCAGCGTCGTCGTTACCGAACTCAGCGAGCGTTTGAAGCCGGCGTCCATCGCAGAACGGGTCGATCCCCGCATCCGCGAACTTGAGCAGCTGCCGGCCCGGCCCTCAGGCCTGATCCGGGGCGAGAAGACCGGCACAATCTTCACCATGAATGGAGTGCGCTTCCACTACGAGGCGCTTGAGGGCCAGAAAACCGGCTCATTCCTTGATCAGCGGGAAAACTACGCGGCCGCCGCGGGCTTCGCCCACGGCGAGGCCCTGGACGTCTTCTGCTACCAGGGCGGATTCGCCCTCCACCTGGCACGTTCCTGCTCCAAAGTCACGGGCGTGGACAGCTCCCGGCCGGCGCTCGAGGTGGCCGACCGCAATGCCTCCCTGAACAGCCGCGACATTGAATGGGTCGAGGCCAATGCCTTCGATCTTCTACGCGACTATGCCGACGCGGGCCGCCGCTACGACACCATCGTCCTCGACCCACCTGCATTCGCCAAGAGCAAGAGCAACCTGGAAACCGCCCTGCGTGGATACAAAGAGCTCAACCTGCGTGCGCTCAAGATGCTGCGCCCCGGTGGCATCCTCATCTCCTGCTGCTGCTCTTACCACGTCAGTCCGGCCCAGTACCTGGGGGTGGTCGGAGAATCCGCTCGCGATGTCCACAGAAATCTCCGTATCGTGGAAAACCGTGGGCAGGCCAAGGATCATCCGATTCTGCTAAATGTGCCAGAGACTGAGTATCTGAAGTGCATTATAGCGTACGTAAGTAACTGAAATTATTACGTATATTTGTAATTGACAGTAATACACTCATATTATATTATTCAGTTACACTAACTAGGCATCCAAAGCAGTGTTTGGGAGCCGAAGAAGAAACGCAATATCTCTCTAGAGGAGGAATCTTTATGACAGTACTTACGCGCTGGGATCCCTACCGCGAATTCAGCACCTTGCAGGACCGTTTGAACCGCTTGTTCAATGCCTCATACAACGAAGGCCGGGACGAGTCTCTGTCGAGCTCGACTTTCGCGCCAGCGGTCGACGTTTATGAAGATGAACACAACGTCACGCTGAAGATCGAAGTGCCGGGAATTGACGAAAAGGACATTGATGTCCGCGTGGAAAACAACACTCTGACCGTGCACGGCGAGCGCAAGTTTGAGAAGGAAGAGAAAGAAGAGAATTATCGTCGCATCGAGCGGCAGTATGGCAGCTTCACTCGTACCTTCACGCTGCCGACCACAGTGGACACCGAAGGCGTCTCCGCCAATTACGAGAAGGGTGTGCTGAAGGTCAAGCTGGCCAAGAAGGCCGAAGCCAAGCCCAAGCAGATCAAAGTTAACATTGGCGGCGAGAAGACGCTGGAAAGCAAGCAACCGAAGAGCGCCGGCCAAGCCGCGTAAATCGGCAAGAACCACGTAGGGACGGACGCCTCGTCCGCCCAGTCGAGCGCATCTCGACAGTTGACAACGGGAGACGGCAGAGTGCCGCCTCCCGTTACTTTTGCAATTGGATAATTTGGGAATTGAGGAAATTTGAAATCCCACCCGGGCGGGTGCATGCTTAGGGCGGTCTCAATTCCCAAATCACCCGGTTGCACAATTATCAAATGGAGTTTTTATGGCTATTCGTTGGGAAAAACTGACAGTCAAGGCGCAGGAAGCGGTGCAGCGGGGCAACGATCTCGCCTCCGAGCACGGCAACCCTGAACTGCTGCCGCTACACCTGCTCGCAGCGCTGCTCGAAGATAAGGAAGGCATCATTCTTCCCGTGCTGGAGAAAATCGGGATTGGTCCGCAGGCTGTGCTGAGCGAGACTTACCGCGAGATCGAGCGTCTGCCCAAAGTCTCCGGCGGCGGAGCTGCCCAAGCCACGCTATCCAAGGCGGCCAACGACCTGCTGGAGCGCGCCTTCAAGGAAGCGGCCAATTTCAAAGACGAGTATGTTTCGACCGAGCACCTGCTGCTGGCCATCACGCAGCTGAAGCGTGACCCAGCCCAGGAGATCCTGGCGCGGCAAGGTGCGACCTACGATGCAATCCTCAAAGCGCTGACCTCGGTGCGCGGCTCTCAGAAGGTCACGGACCAGAATCCCGAAGCCAAGTACCAGGCGCTGGAGCGCTATGCTCGCGACCTGACCGAACAGGCCCGACGGGGAAAGCTCGACCCCGTCATCGGCCGCGACGAAGAAATTCGCCGCGTAGTTCAAGTGCTCTCCCGCCGCACCAAGAACAATCCGGTGCTGATCGGCGAGCCTGGCGTGGGAAAAACAGCGATTGTGGAGGGTCTGGCCCAGCGCATCATCTCTGGCGACGTTCCCGAGGCTCTGAAAAACAAGCGTGTCGTGTCTCTCGATCTGGGCGCCATGCTGGCGGGCGCGAAGTTTCGCGGAGAGTTTGAAGATCGTCTCAAAGCGGTCCTGAAGGACATTGAAGATTCGCAGGGCAAGACCATCCTGTTTATCGACGAACTGCACACCTTGGTCGGCGCCGGCGCGGCGGAAGGTGCCATTGACGCCTCCAACATGCTGAAGCCGGCGCTGGCCCGCGGCGAGTTGCGCGCTATCGGCGCCACCACGCTCAATGAGTATCGCAAGTACATCGAAAAAGATGCCGCGCTCGAGCGCCGCTTCCAGATCGTGTTCGTCGGCGAGCCCAACGTCGAAGATACCATCGCGATTCTTCGCGGATTGAAAGAGCGCTACGAAGTGCATCATGGCGTGCGCATCAAGGATTCCGCGATCGTGGCGGCAGCAACTCTGTCGCACCGCTATATCTCGGACCGCTTCCTGCCCGATAAAGCCATTGACCTGATTGACGAAGCTGCAGCATCTCTGCGTATCCAGATCGATTCCATGCCGACGGAGATTGACCAGCTCGATCGCCGGGCGATCCAGTTGGAAATTGAAAAGCAGGCGCTGAAGAAAGAATCCGATCCCAATTCGAAGGAGCGGCTGGCAATTCTCGATAAAGAACTGGCTGAATTGCGTGAACAATCCAACGCTCTAAAAGCCAACTGGAAACGGGAGAAGGACCTGATCGCCAAGGCCCGGACGCTCAAAGAGAGAATCGAGCAGCTTAAGATCGAAGAGCAGTCTGAAGAGCGCAAAGGCAATCTGCAGCGAGTGGCGGAGATCCGTTACGGCTTGCTGGTGCAGACGGAAGAAGAGCTGAAGAAGCTGACCGCCCAGCTCGAAGGCTCCGCGGCCAAGCGCATGCTGAAGGAAGAGGTGGACGAAGAAGACGTGGCTCGCATCGTCTCCAAGTGGACCGGCATTCCGGTCTCTAAGATGCTCGAAGGTGAAGTTAAGAAGCTGATCACGATGGAAGAGCGTCTACGGCAGCGCGTGGTGGGCCAGGACGAGGCTCTGCAACGCGTGGCCAACGCCATTCGACGTTCCCGCGCGGGGCTGAGCGATCCCAAAAGGCCGATTGGGTCTTTCATTTTTCTGGGACCAACCGGCGTCGGCAAGACCGAATTGGCGAGAGCACTGGCCGAGTTCCTGTTCGACGATGAGCACTCCATGGTGCGAATCGACATGTCGGAGTACATGGAGAAGCACGCCGTCTCGCGGCTGATCGGCGCTCCTCCCGGCTACGTCGGCTACGAAGAAGGCGGACAGTTGACCGAGCAGGTGCGGCGACGCCCCTACGCGGTGGTGCTGTTCGACGAGATCGAGAAAGCGCATCCGGATGTGTTCAACGTCCTGCTGCAGATGATGGACGATGGCCGCCTGACCGACGGACGGGGCCGCACCGTTGATTTCCGCAACACGGTCATTATCATGACCTCGAACATCGGATCTGCTTTCTTGCAGTCTGAGGGCACGCGCTCGGAGCAGGAATTCGACGAGGCTTCGAAACAGGTGATGAACGCGCTGCATGGCCACTTCAAGCCTGAGTTCCTGAACCGTGTGGATGACATCATCGTCTTCCGGCCGCTGGGCAAGGAACAGCTGGTGAAGATCATCGAGTTGCGTCTGGAAGACGTTCGACGCCTGCTCGCGGATCGCAAGATTTCGCTCGAGCTGACCGATGCGGCGAAAGACCTGCTGTTCACCGAAGGGTTTGATCCGAACTTTGGAGCGCGTCCGCTGAAGCGGGCGATTCAAAAGCTGGTGCAGGACCCGCTGGCGCTGAAGATCCTCGACGGCGAAGTGCTGCACGGCGATCACGTGGTCGTGGACGCCGACAAGAAAACCGGCAAGATGGTCTTCGAAGTCAGCAAGCGGGTGGGCGAGAAGGAACCCGCCAAAGCAAGAAAGTAAACACGGGCCACGTAGGGGCGGACGCCCTCGTCCGCCCCGTCGAGCGCAGCTCGACTTGTTGCTTCTGTCACATCTAAAACCGCTGTCGAGCTACGCTCGACTCGGACGGGTCGAAGACCCGTCCCCACACAGCCGGTGCCGATTTCTAACCTGATTGCCCAATTTCTCTTTTCGCCTTACCATCCAGTCAGTGGCTACCGCCAAAAACATTCCCGATCTGAAGCAGCGACTGGTGTCAGCGGCTCCAGTCGAGGACGATTCGTCTTTTGAATTGAAACTGCGGCCGCAGCGGCTGGCAGAGTTCATCGGGCAGCCCAAAGTCAAAGAAAACCTGGCCGTCGCGATTGAGGCAGCACGATCACGGGGCGAGGCCCTGGATCACGTTTTGCTCTATGGTCCGCCTGGTCTGGGTAAGACTACTCTCGCCACCATCATCGCTAACGAACTGGCGGTGCCGTTTCAGCAGACTTCCGGTCCAACCCTGCAAATCAAGGGTGACCTCACTGCCATCCTGACCAATCTCAAGGACAAGCAAGTCCTGTTCATTGACGAAGTACACCGCTTGCAGCCGGCGCTCGAGGAGTTGCTCTACTCGGCGCTCGAAGACTACAAGCTGGACATCATGATCGGGCAAGGCCCGTCCGCGCGCACCCACACCATGGACGTGAAGCCTTTCACCTTCATCGGCGCGACCACCCGCGCTGGACTGCTTTCCTCGCCGCTGCGATCGCGTTTCGGCATCGTGCTGCGGCTGGAGTTTTATACCCACGAAGATTTGCGAATTATCGTCGAGCGGTCAGCGGAAATTCTTGGGGTTGAGATTAACGACGCCGGGGCGCTCGAGATTGCCAGCCGGTCCCGTGGAACTCCCCGCATCGCCAACCGGTTGTTGCGCCGCGTACGCGACTTTGCCCAGGTTCGCAGCGCGGGAAAAATCGACTTGCCGACTGCACAGGCCGCACTACAGATGCTGGAGGTCGATCGTCACGGCTTCGACGAGGTAGACCGCAAGCTGCTGCTGACCATCATTGAGAAATATCAGGGCGGGCCGGTGGGCGTGAACACGCTGGCCGCAGCTCTGGCCGAGGAGCAGGACGCGATAGAGGAAATCTACGAGCCGTTCCTGATCCAGATTGGATTCCTGAACCGCACGCCGCGCGGACGGGTCGCGACCCAGTTGGCATACGAGCATTTCGGAATCACGCCGAACCGCAAACAGAGTTCTTTATTCTAGTAGTCAGTGATCAGTTGTCAGTTCTCAGAAAGACCAGACTCTGCTGACGACCGACCACTAACGACTGAAGACTGGCCCTATGATTGCCCATCTGCGCGGAAAGCTGCTGACGAAGCATCCCAACCAGGCCATTGTTGAGACTGGCGGCGTGGGCTACGAGGTCGCCATCAGCGTTCCTACCTACTCCGGTTTGCCCGCGGCCGGCGGCGAGGTTGCGCTGCACATTCACACCCACGTGCGGGAAGACATGATTGCGCTCTATGGATTCCTGCGTCCGGCGGAGAAGAAGCTGTTCGAAAAGCTGATTACGGTCAGCGGCATTGGACCGAAACTCGCCATTACTATTCTGAGCGGCATGGCGGCTGACGAGCTGAGTAACGCCATTCGCGGCAACGACATTGCACGGCTCACCCGAATTCCGGGTATCGGCAAGAAAACTGCCGAGCGCATGGTGCTCGAACTGCGCGACAAGCTTACCGTCGAAAAGCCCGGAGAGATCCCCGCGACGCCCGCTATGAGTCCCATTGAGGAAGACGTGCTCTCGGCGCTGATGAATCTCGGATATCAACGGGCAGCAGCGGAGAAGGCCTTGGCGGCGGCGTCCAAGAACGGCAAGACAGGCCCGTTCGACGCTTTGTTCAGGGAAGCGCTGGCTGTTCTTTCGAAATAATCTTACTTTCCGATGCAGAACCTACTGAAGATCAGGTTCAGAATGTCATCGTTGGTGGTGGCTCCGGTAATTTCGTCGAGCGGACGCAGGGCGCTGTAAAGATCGAGCAAGATCATCTCGTGCGGGACCTTGCCATACACCGCGACCACGCTGGCATCCAGCCCCGCCAGTGAGTCGCGCACCAGGCCCTGATGACGGGTGTTGGTGAGAAAACCAGTTTCGCCTCTTCCTTCCAATTCTCCCCCAACCTGGCGCAGAATCTCCGCTCGCAGCTCGGGAATGCCTTCTCCAGTCAGTGCTGACACCCGCACGCCCGGCAACTGAGAACTGGGAACCTGAAACTGCGAACTGATTTTATCCACCTTGTTCTCCACCAGAATTGCAGTCCTCTGCGCCACCAGCGCAAGCAGCCGGTGATCTTCCTCCTCCGCCGGCTCCGAGGAATCGAGCACAACCAGCACCAGATCTGCGTCGGCAAGCGCTTCCCTGGACTTGCGAATGCCGATGCCTTCCGCTTCATCCAAAGCACTGCGAATGCCGGCCGTATCCACAAGTTTTACGGGAATACCTCCAAGCGCAACCGTCTCGGTCACGAGGTCGCGAGTAGTTCCGGGGGTGGCGGTGACGATGGCGCGATCACTTTCCACCAGGCGGTTAAACAGGCTCGACTTGCCCACATTCGGCCGGCCCACAATGGCAAGCGTCAGTCCCTCGTGGACCAGCTTCCCGTAAGCGAAAGAGGAGGACAGCTGCTGTAATGGTGTTCGAACCGCGGAGATCTGTTCGAGGATTTGTTCGGCCGACAGGACCGAGACGTCGTCCTCGGCGAAGTCAATGCCGGCCTCGAGCACCGCGATTAGCTCTACCAATTTTTGCTTGATGGGTTGCAGCCGGCGGGAGAGTGCGCCCTCGAGCTGCTGGGCTGCCACCTTGGCCTGATAGAGCGTCTGCGACTCGATGAGATCGCGAACGGCCTCCGCCTGGGTAAGATCGATGCGCCCGTTCAGAAACGCCCGCATGGTGAATTCGCCGGGCTCTGCCAGTCGCGCGCCGCGGGCCAGGGCCAACTCCACCACATGGCGCAAGACCACCGGCGAGCCGTGGGCGGAGATTTCGACGATGTCATCGGTGGTATAGGAATGAGGCTTGGCGAAGTAGGTGACGACCACTTCGTCGATGCGCTGCTCGTGACTGTGTGGTCGCGGGCGACTCGCCCGCGAGTCTTTTTCCATGGCAGGAACTTCCGGGTACGAGGCGGCCTCCTCGCGGGCGAGTCGCCCGCGACCACATGGTTCGATAAGCTCTCCCAATACCGCTCGTCCCGGTTCGAGATCATGTTTCAAGCTCAGCATGGGAGCGGCAATACTACGTGCCTCTGGTCCGGCGAGACGGACGACACCAATCCCGCCGCGACCGGGCGGGGTAGCGATGGCGACGATGGTGTCGTCAAGGTTCACGGGGAGATTGTAGCGGCTGACGGCAGGGGAGAGTAGCCGCCTCAACCTCGTCCAAATGTGGTGAGGTTGTGCCGCCTCGCGAGGTTCCTTTATAGTCTTGCAAAACAATCCGCAAGGAGAGGCCATGTCCGCCACGGACGAAATATTGAATGCTGATGAAGCCTACGCCCGCAATTTCAAGCTCGGCGACCTGCCGATGCCGCCAGCGCGCAAGCTTGCCATCCTGGCGTGCATGGACGCGAGGCTCACGGTCGAACAGGTTTGTGGGCTGAAGACCGGTGATGCGCACATCATCCGCAACGCCGGCGGCATCGCGACCGAAGACGCGCTGCGGTCGCTCATCATTTCGCATCACCTGGTGGGCACGCAGGAGTTCATGGTCATCAATCACACCGACTGCGGAATGCTGACCTTCAAGGACGAAGCTCTGCGCAAACATCTGGAGGAGAAGATGGGGGCGCGCCCGGATGAGCTGACACACTTCCACGCCTTCGATGACCTGGAGGAAAATGTGCGAGTTCAGGTGGAGCGGATCAAGTCTCATCCCTGGGTTCCGCGGCACATCCCAGTCCGCGGTTTCGTCTACGACGTCAAGACGGGACGATTGCACGAAGTAACTGCCGACGCAGCGCAGAAGGTAGGGTAAGGAAGGACTGCGTCGGATTCCTGGAGCCGATCAGGGAAGAGTTTTCCGCGGCGGCTTGCTCGCGGCCGGTTTGTAATTCTCCGGGTACACCACGACGTAACGGCGCAGGCCTTCGCCTTCGCTCTGGGTGCGAAGGTCACTGTGATCGCGCAAAGCCAGGTGGACGATGCGGCGCTCGCGCGATGACATAGGCGCAAACTCGTAGGGCATTTTTGTCTTGCGCACTTTGTCGGCGGCCACGCCGGCGGCCAGTCGCAACTCTTCCAGCCGCATCCCGCGATGGTTCATGCAGTCGAAGCAGACTTTCTCATGCTCGTTGCCCGGCAAGCGGAGCATTTCGAGCGCCAGAAATTCGATCGAACGCAGAAGCTCGCCTCCGCGCTCCAACAACAGCGGCGAGTCCGGGCCAACGAATTCCACCAGAATTTCGGGGCGCTCCCAGTCCCTCTGCTCGGCCAGCGGCGGATCCACCGTAATGCGGTACTTCAGGCGCAGGCCGCCGTTGGCGACGATGCCTTTCAGCAGGTCGTTGATCTTGTTGGCGGCGGCGATTTTGTCGGGAATAGACATAAAGAAGCTCTCAGCTATCAGCCGTCAGCTCTCAGCTTGTTCGTTGCAGACTTCCAATTTTCATTCGACGTAACCGTTCAACCTCACAGCTTTTCTGCGCAGTACTCGTGTCAAAAGGACTCAGCTGACAGCTGAGAGCTGAAGGCTGACCGCTACTTCTCTTTCTTCCTCGCCCTTTTCAACGCAATCTCCCGCATCTCTCGGCCCAGGCTGGTGCGGTTCATGACTGCCTGTTGCGCCAGCGCGATCAGGTTGCCCTCGGACCAGTACAGGCACAAGCCTGCGGCCAGGTTCCAGCTGATGACACCCAGCATCACCGGCATCATGAAGGTCATCATTTTTTGCTGCGACGGATCCATCCCCGGCTGCGGCGTCATGCGCTGGGTAAGCAGCATGGTGATGATAATGCCGATGGGCAATAGATGCCACGGGTCGGGCGAGGAGAGGTCGCGGATCCAGAGCCAGGGGGCTTGCCGCAAGTCCAGCGCGGCGCCCAGCATGCTGTAGTAGGCAAACAGGAATGGCATCTGGATGATCATGGGCAGGCAGCCGCCCACCGGATTTACGCCCTCCGCTTTGTAGAGGGCGGAGACCTCCTGGTTCATCTCCTGCTTGCGCGGATCGCGCATGCTGTACTTCTTGTACTTTTCCTGAATAGCCTTGATCTGCGGCGCCACCTTCTGCATCTTGAGCGCCGACTTCATGCTGGAGATGCGCAACGGCAGCAGGGCCAGGTTGATGATCAGCGTCTGGATGGCAATGGCCCAGCCCCAGTTATGAATCCATCCGTAGGTCCATTTAAGCCAGAGGAACAACGGACGGGCGATCACGCCGAAGAAACCAAAGTTGATCAAGCCCCGCAAGTCCTGAGGCGCGCCGGTTAAAGTCGGCACGGTTACGGACTCGAGAACGCCGAGTGACTTGGGCCCGACGTAGAGGCGCTCGATGCTCGGTCCCCGAAGATTGCCGACTCCGACGCCCAGAACATCTTCCTTGATCGTCTCGCCGGGCTTGGGATTGTGCGCATCTCTCGGCACATCGACCTGATGCCGCAGCGTGACCATGGCCGCGTTCTGGATGTCGTCAGGCAAGAAGACCGCGGCGAAATACTGGTCAACTACTCCTGCCCAGTTGAACGGACCCTGGAGCGTGGCCCCGCCGCTGATTTTCTTGATGTCCAACCGCTCGGTCTTGTCGTTGAACTGGTGCTCGATGCGGCTGGCGGCGTAGGACGACGGGCTCGACTGATCGCCGAAACCAGCCGGCCACATGGGGAACGCAGTGACCTGGCTGCCCCTGGAAACGACCGAGGTTTCGAGGTGGACGACGTAGGTGTGATCGAAGCTGAAGGTCTTGCGGACAGAGACGTCCGCATCCGAGTATTCAAATGCTATTTCAGTTGGAGCCTTGAGCGTTTGTTGGGCTAGCTCAGCCTTACTTGATGCCGTTGTTATTTTCGCCCGTTCCTCACCGAGCCCGACATACTGGGTGATGCTCGGCACATAGAGCGCCGAGTTCAATTTATTGCGCTGGGCTTCATCGTAAGTCCAGAGCGACATCGGGTAGCCGTAGGTCTGGGCCGCATTGCTGACCAGCTCGAGCGGCTTGCCGTGTTCGTCGAAGTAGGTCTTGAGGACCCAGGATTTGACCAGGCCGCCGCGGTTGGTGAAAGTGACGCGATAGAGATCGTTTTCGACGACCGTCTCAGCTTCGGCCGCAGCTTGCTTGCTCGCACCCGTCACGGGGACCGAAGCCGGCGGCATGCTGGCTGCGGCCGTCTGAGCGGAAGGCTGCGCCGCGACCGGAGCTTCGGGAGCCGGAGCCGCTGTCTGCGGCAAATACTTCTTCAGCAAGGGTTGAAACAGAATGATGACCAGGAATGTGAGCGCGAACACCAGCAGCAGCCGGCGCTCCATGCCGGGTTCTTGTTGAGGATTGTTGAATTCAGGCAAATTCTCTACTCAGTGACCGCACAACTGGCGGGCGGCGCAGAAACCAGTGTGGCGCCGGAATTTTCCGATTTGACGACTTCCGATACAGCAACAGGGGCCTTCACCACCGGATCGTAGCCGCCGCGCACAAAGGGATGGCAGCGCAGCACGCGCCACATCGCCATCAGGCTGCCGCGAAACACGCCGTAGCGGTCCACTGCTTCCATGGCATAGTCAGAACAGGTGGGCACGTACCGGCAAGCTGGCGGCAAGAGCGGCGAGAGCGCCCACTTGTATCCCCGCAGCAGGCAGAGCACGAAGCTCTTGGCCCTCTGGTTCATGGCTTTCCCACCGACTTCTCGATCACTTCGAATGCCCGGCGAATCTCGCGCTGCACATCAACAAACGCTGCGGTCAGGAGCGACTTCTTGGGATTGATCACGACATCCATGGCAGCCGGAATGGTGCCGTGCAATCGAACCGCTTCCCGCAGGCGTCGCTTCAGCCGATTGCGTACCACCGCGCCGCCCAGCACCTTCCCCACGGTGAATCCCACGCGCACGCCCTGGGCTGTCTGGCGTGGCAAATAAAACACAGTCAGGTGCGCGGCGAAATGCCGCCGCCCCTGTTTGTAGACTCGCTCGAAATCCGCGTGCCGGAGCAGACGTACGCTGCGGGGAAATTTGCTGCGCTTGCCGGGTCCGGACAGGTCGCCGCTGCCATTCGCCGCGAGTGGGTTCAAAGCGCGCCTCAACCCAGGTTGCGAGTCTTCCGCGATTTCCGGAAAGGGGGAAACACTACTCACGGAAGCCGGGCTTCACCGACACCCGCTTGCGGCCCTTGGCGCGCCGGCGCGAGATCACCGCGCGGCCGGCCTTGGTCTTCATCCGCGTAAGAAATCCGTGCGTCTTCGAGCGGTGACGACGGTTGGGCTGGAATGTGCGCTTGGGCATGAAAAATCGCTGCTCCTGATGATCTGAGTCTCTTTAGAAAGCGAAGGAGAAGTATAAATGAGTGCAAGCGAGCGGGCAAACCGGTGAGTGGAGATTGGTGTGGGGCGGGCGCCTCGCCCGCCGCTTTTGCAGTTGCCGTTCATCTAGGGGTGTTTCATTTCCCGCAGGAGTGCACAACCGCCCGACGAGTGGCAAAAACCAGAATCCAAGTCAAACGCGGCGGGCGAGGGCGCCCGCCCCACACGAGTGTCTCGCACATTTCTGCACCACTCGCGCGACAGTTATAAGTTGAACACTTGACAGGAGGTTTGGTTAGGGTTCTGAATCATAGGAACGAAAAAAGTCCGCCGACAAGATTCCCGCATACAGAAAAATTTTGTGCTAGTATGCCGGACTGATCCAGCTAACAGAAATTTTCTGATCCCAGCGCAAACGGCCCGCAAGCAAGGCTGTTCAGCTGCTGGAAAAATGAAAGCATTGCTGCAATGATTTTGATACCGGGCGCTGATCTGGCCGCAGCCCCACGAAAATTTATTTATGTCTGTTCCAAGCCCTAGCCTCTCTCCCAATCCGTGGTTGCGCGTCCTGGATGCGCTGGAAAAAAAGATCAACCGGCATTCGTATGACACCTGGCTGAAGCCGACCAAGTACAGTCATTCCAGTGGGCCCGTCCTTTTCGTGCGTGTGCCTACCGCGGAGTTCCGCCACGTGGGAGACAAGTACGCGGACCTGATCCAGGAAGCGCTGGACAATCTCGGCCTGGAATTCCAGGAAGTGAAGTTCGTCACTCCGGAAGACGATCCCGCCTCGACTCCGGTGCGTCACGATGGCGGACTCTCGGCCCACCTGGCGCCGGCCACCCCCCACGCGTCGCAGTCGCGCTTCGACTGGGACGGCGCCGCGCAGCTGAATCCCCGGTACACCTTTGACGCCTTCGTGATCGGCAGCGGCAACCAGTTCGCGCATGCCGCCTGCCAGGCAGTTTCGGAACGTCCTTCAAAGGCTTACAACCCGCTCTTCCTGTACGGCGGTGTCGGGATGGGAAAGACCCACCTGATGCAGGCCATCGGCCATGAGATCAAGCGCCGCCAGCCCCAGGCCGCCATCTGCTACGTCTCCAGCGAGAAGTTCACCAACGAGATGATCAACTCGCTGCGTTACGACAAGATGATCAGCTTCCGCGACAAGTTCCGCAACGTGGACGTACTGCTGGTGGACGACATCCAGTTCCTGGCGCAAAAGGAGCGGACGCAGGAAGAATTTTTTCACACGTTCAACGCGCTGCATGAGTCCATGAAGCAGATCGTGATCGCCAGCGACCGGCCCCCCAAAGAGCTGGCGGAATTTGAAGATCGGCTGCGCAGCCGCTTCGAGTGGGGACTGATCGCGGACATCCAGCCACCCGATCTCGAAACCAAGGTTGCGATTCTGCAGAAGAAAGCGGAGCAGGAAAAGGTGATCCTGCCCACTGACGTCGCGCTCTACATCGCCTCCAACATCCGTTCCAACGTTCGCGAACTCGAAGGCGCGCTTATCCGACTGGTGGCGCACTCTTCGCTGATCGGTGCCGAGATCACGCTGCCCTATACCCAGCAGGTGCTCAAGAATTTTATCGACTCCCAGGCCCGCAAGGTCACCATTGAGTCGATCCAGAAAGCGGTGGCGGAGCAGTTCGGATTACGCCTGGTCGAGATCAAGGCCAAGAATAATTCGCGAGCGATTGTCTATCCCCGGCAAATCGCCATGTACCTGGCCAAGCATCTCACCGAGGCCTCGCTACCGGAGATCGGACGTCAGTTTGGCGGCAAGCATCACACCACAGTTTTGCATTCGGTCGACAAGATTGATGTCACGCGTAAGACCGACAAAGATTTGAACAGGCTGATCAATAAGATGACTGAGCAGTTGGGCGGATAAATCGCGGCTGTGACCCGTATTTCCACTCAGCAGCAGAGTCTTCCTTGAGCAGCGCTGTGAATCAGGTGTGGAAGTTGTGCAAGAGCCGGTGGCAATCGTCAGGCACGGCCAAACGATACCTTCATCTCCTCCGACGGCCGGACTAGTTTTGGACATGAAGGATTCGTTGCAAAGGCTGGCGGGCTGCGGGGTTTATTGTGATTTCCACTTTTACGAACGGCCTACTGTTACTGCTGGTTTTAATAGTTTTTATTTTGGTATAAGTGAAGTATTCAAAGTAGCGATGCCCGACGGGAGATTTGGGTTATGCCGGTAGAAGCTTTAGCCGCAGCCACAGGGACCGCCACCATGGAAATTACAGTCAGCAAATTTGAACTCTTACGGGAACTGACTGCAACGCAGGGAGTGGTGGAGCGCAAGACCACAATACCGATCCTCTCCAACTACCTGTTTGAAGCTTCGAACGACAAGCTTTCGCTCACCGCGACTGACCTGGACCTGAGCTTGCGCACGGTGTGCAATGCCAAGGTCAAGAAAGAAGGGTCCTGTACCATTCCCGCCCGCAAGCTGCACGACTACGTAAAGCTGCTGCCGGACGCCGATATAACCATCAAGCTGCTGGAAAATCACTGGATCAGTATCCGTTGCGGACGGTCAAACACGAAGATGGTGGGAATGGCGCGCTCGAATTTCCCTACGCTGCCCGTGTTCCCCACGGTGGGCGTGGTAAAGATTCCGGCACTGGTATTGCGATCTATGATTGCCAAGACCGGTTTCGCCATCGCCAGTGAGGAATCGCGCTACACCTTGAACGGCGCGTTGATGGTGCTGAAGCCGGAGTCGATCACCATGGTAGCGACTGACGGCCATCGCCTGGCGCACATCGAACGCAGCGGAGAAAAATTCGAAGGCGTTTCGGGAGAGCTGAAGACCCTCATCCCGAAAAAAGCGATGGATGAGTTGAGGTCCCTGCTCGATTCCACCGATGCGGAAACCATTGATTTCGCAAAAGACGAGTCCACGCTCTACTTCCGCATCGGGCAGCGCCTGCTGACCTCGCGCCAACTGACCGGGCAATTCCCCAATTACGAAGCCGTACTTCCCAAGGACAACAACAAGAGCGTCACCCTGCCCGGCAACGATTTGAGCGCGGCCATCTCCCGCGTAGCGCAGTTTGCCGACGAGCGTTCGCGCGCCGTCCGCCTGCGCCTGGAGAAGGGCGAAGTAAAACTGTCTGCCTCCTCGACGGAAACCGGAGAATCCGAAGACTCGATCGAAACCGGCTACCAGGGCGACTCCCTGACGGTCGGCTTCAACGCCCAATATATTCTGGATTTCCTGAAGGCCGTCGGCGCCGGTGATGTAAAGCTCGAATTCAAAGACCCCCAGTCCGCAGGCCAGCTCCGTCCCGCCGACAGCGAGGACTACAAGTACCGCTACATCGTCATGCCCATGCGCATCTGAGCTGTAGGTGTGGGGCGGGCGCCATCGCCCGCCGCTTTTGACCTTGATCTATCGTCAGCATCCCTCATCGCAGCCGGTATGCCGGCCACGGTAAGATTCCAAAGCAAAATCAACTGCAAAATCGGCGGGCGAGGGCGCCCGCCCCACACATACCTTCCGCTTGACTACTCTTGGCTGACACCGTAAATTAGCCGCCTTGCGTTTTGGAGGTTCCATCCCATGCTTAGCGGTTTCAAGCAATTTATCCTTCGCGGCAACGTGGTTGACCTGGCGGTTGGCGTGGTCATCGGTGCGGCCTTCGGGTCGGTCGTGACGGCGTTCACCAAAGACTTGCTGACTCCCCTGATTGCGGCCCTGGTCGGCAAGCCGGATTTCTCGTCGATTAGCTTTATGGTCAACGGTACGCCGTTTCCGGTGGGCGATTTTATCAACGCGCTGGTTTCGTTCTTGCTGGTCGCGGCGGCCGTGTATTTTTTCGTAGTCACGCCGATCAACGCATTGATCGCGCGCATGCGCAAGGCGCCAGCCCCAGCCGATCCCACGACCAAGAAGTGTCCCGAGTGCCTGAGCGAAATTCCCATCGACGCGCGGCGCTGCGGCTTCTGCACCCAGCCGGTGCTCGGCAAGGCGGCGTGAAGAAACGTGCGGCGAGTTTGCGAACGTCACACCCTGCGGTGTTGCCGTCGGAAATGAAAAATAGGTTTCCTGCGCGCCCCAGGCAGGCGCAGATGCGTGGCGCCGGCGACCTGATCGCGCTGCTCCCGCGCCATCCGTGCCACCAGCAACCCCATAAGCAGGAGAAACGCCACCACTACCCATCCCTCACTCATAAGGCCCTCCGCTTTCCCCCGCTCTTAATTGGATGACCTTTCCTGTAAAACTTTCATAAAAAGTGCGCTAAAAGTTCATAAGGAATAGAGTTGGCGCCTTTACGGACATTTTATGGACTCTTTATTCGGAACTTACGAATTTTTGTATCCAATGATCTGGGTGAGTGATGGCCGGCGTCTCAGAGTGCCGGGATCGAGCCTGGAGGATGAAATGTTAGTGATGGCAGCAATGGACGTGCTGTGTATGGGCGGCATAGCGTTCTGCCTTCGTTTTCTGGTTGCACTATTCCAGGAGCGCAAGCCTCGGCGGGTTGGGGATCGGATGCGCCCGCAACTCAGTTCTGGCGAAAACCCGAATGCCGGGCCGCAGCAACAGCAACAGCCCATGACTCGGGCCGCTTGAAAAACGCATTGCACGCGAGCGTTTTTGTTGAGGCACGCTGAATTCAATGTTGTTTTAACCGGAAAGGGATAGAATCCGATGTCGATCCAGGAAGTATCCGCAGAACAATTGGCAGAACTCTTACATCACTATCATCAGGCACTGGGGCCGGATTTTAGTTGCGACAGCAAACCGGACGCCGAAGCATGGGAGCAGGTTCCACAGCCGGAGAAAAAACGGCTGGTGGCCGCGGCGCGCCTGGCATTGCTGGAATTGACGTCAATGGCCAGAGAGGTTGAAGACTCAAGGCGCTATTTCGCAAAGCCCGGCCAGGCCGAATGGGGCTGCTGAGCTGGGGCGAGGGCCACTCATGCGGGGCACCTCCCGGGCGCCAGGAGTTCGGCATCCTGTAGCATGAGGCTATGACGCGACTTCAGTCTTTTGTCCTTCTGGCGTTGTTCTCGGCGCCTTTGTGGGCGCAGGACAAGAGACAACCGGTTGCTTCTTCCCGCCGGGCCGCCCCGCACGCGATGTCCGGCCCAAGTTCCGGCGCGGTCGGCGATGGCGTCTACCACAATCAGTCTTTCGGGTTCAGCTACAAACTGCCCTACGGCTGGGTGGATCGCACCGCCGACATGCAGGACGACACTGGCGACGCCTCCCAGTCCCGGGTACTGATGGCCATCTTCGAACGGCCTCCGCAAGCCAGCGGCGACACCATAAATTCTGCGGTCGTGATCGCGGCCGAGCCGCTTCCCACCGGCATGAAGACCGCGGCCGAATATTTCGATTCCCTGGCCGCGCTGACCTCAGCAAAAGGCTTCCAGACAGAAGAAGAACCCCACGAGTTTTCTGTGGGTACTACCAGGCTGGTGCGTGGGGACTTCAGCAAAGCGCGCGGGACACTCACCATACGGCAGGCCTCCCTGATTTTGCTGCACAAGGGAGACGCACTTTCGTTTACTTTTATCGGCGGCAGCGCAGATGAAGTGAATGAACTGATCGAGAGATTGAGCTTCGCGGCGCGAAAATCACCGCACTGATCCCTTGTCATCCCGAGCGGAGCGGAAAAATTCGCTTCGCGAACTTTCCGCGCTGTCGAAGGACCCCTATAGGCGGCAATGCTCTGGAGTCTACGGGATCTTCATTTGCTGCAAGAGCCCACATACACATAGGATGTGCTGCCGGTAGAGGTCCTTCGACTCCGCATCGCGTTCGCAAGCGAACGCAGATGCTGCGCTCAGGATGACAGCAGAAATTATTCCAGCGCTTCCGGCTCAAGCCCGATGTGCTTCTCGCCGGCGGCTTTCTTTTCCACGTATTTTTTGACCCACGCTTCCCAGCTTTTTCCTGCCGCAGTGTCGCGCCCGGTGAAAGCCAGGGCGGCGATGTCGGAGTAGGCAATCATCACGCGCTGGTTGGAAGTCCGGGGCAGTACGCGCACCAGGGATTCCGCCAGAATGGGCCCGCTCTTGCGATCAAAGAGATAGCCTTCGACTGTGGTTCCGTCCTTGCGCGTGATGGTCACATCGCCGCGGTAGTCGAATGCTTTTTCCAGGGCTTTACGGGTTTCCTCTTCTGAGGCCAGCGCGGGGACCCATCCCTCGAGCTTTTCGTGTTCCCAGCCGGGAGATACTTCGAGCGCGTCAGGCGATGCAGCCTCGGCTTCGGGATGAACGTGGCCGGCGGCCTTGCCGGTCACGCCCGGGTCTCCTCGAGTGCTTCGCTCGATGAAGCAATCTGCACCAGGGGATGAGCGGGCTCCGCCGGCTCGTCCAGCAACTCCAAAGCGCCTTCGTCGCGGTAGCGGGTGAACAGTGTGCCCTTGACGGTGGCGAAAAAGCCTTCGAGCGAGCCGAAAGTGTCATTCACCGCCGAGGCCTCATAGCCGCTGTGCACCATGCAGTTGGCGCAATGCGGATTGCCCGACTCGGTGCCGTACGACTCCCACGCGGTTTCGCGGATCAACTCCTGAAACGTATCGGCGTAGCCATCCTGGAGCAGGTAGCAGGGCTTCTGCCAGCCGAAGATGTTGTAAGTCGGCATGCCCCACGGGGTGCAGGCATACTGCCGCTTGCCCATGAGGAATTCCATAAATAGCGGCGACAGGTTGAAGCGCCAGTTCTTGTCGCGATTCGAAAGAATTGCCCGGAACAGCCGCCGGGTGCGGGCCCGTCCCAGGAAATGCTGCTGGTCGGGCGCCTTCTCGTAGGAGTAGCCGGGAGAGAGCATCATGCCCTCGATGCCCAGCTCCATCATGTCGTCAAAGAAAGCGCGCACGCTCTTGGGATCGGCTCCGTCAAACAGCGTGGTGTTGGTCGTGACCCGGAATCCGCGCTTCAAGGCTTCGCGGACGGCGTCCACCGCGATCTCGTAGCCACCCTCACGGCAGACCGCGAAGTCGTGGTGCTCTTTCTGCCCGTCGAGGTGAACGCTGAAGGTCAGGTACTGGTTTGGCTTGAAGAGATGGATCTTTTCCTTGAGCAGCAGGGCATTGGTGCACAAGTAGATGTATTTCTTCCGCGCCACCAGGCCTTCTACGATCTTGGCGATTTCGGGGTGCATGAGCGGTTCGCCGCCCGGGATCGAAACCACAGGCGCTCCGCACTCATCAACCGCCCGGAAACATTCCTCGGGGGTCAGCTGGCGCTTGAGGACGTGGGCCGGGTACTGGATCTTGCCGCAGCCGGCGCAGGCAAGATTGCAGCGGAACAGGGGCTCGAGCATCAGCACCAGCGGGTATTGCTTCCGCCGGGCGAGCTTTTGACGGATGACATAGCTGGCCACCGTCCACATCTGCGATACAGGCACACTCATGCTGGACTGGGATCTCCTCCCAATATGCTATCAGGTCACGCCGACCTCGTGGGCTGATCATGTAGGGGACACCCGGGTGGGGCGGACAACTCTTGTCCGCCGCCTTTGGGGTTGATTCTTGGTTTGGAGCCCGCAGTTGGCGGCGGTCCCGCAGGCAAATGGATTCCCGGCTGCGAAGCGGACAAGAGTGTCCGCCCCACACGGGTTCATTCGAAGCGACGGCTGGGTGCATTTACATAGCCGATTCCGGGGTCGAAAAATGCGCTTTCTCGTGGTACAATTAGATACAACCTCGCAAGCCGTAAGTGTTAATAATTTCAGTAATTTGAGGCAAAATCCAGGACATCGGAAAAGCGTGCCGGACCGGACCCAGATCCCGGCATTTTCCACGGAGCTGAATGGCTACGAAAGAAATCACTCCCATCGACGAAACTAAGCCAAAAAACGGGAAGCTCGCTGCCATAAATGGGGGCAACGGCGACTACAACGCTGACTCCATCAAAGTGCTCGGCGGCATGGAGGCGGTGCGCAAACGTCCCGCCATGTACATCGGTTCCACCGGCGAGATGGGATTGCACCATCTGGTCTATGAAGTCGTGGACAATTCGGTCGACGAAGCTCTCGCTGGCTACGCGCACGAAATTTCTGTCACCATCCATATCGACAATTCCATCACCGTGGTGGACGATGGCCGCGGCATTCCCGTGGACTCAATGGAGATTGACGGCGAAAAGGTTCCCGCCGCTCAGGTGGTCATGACCAAGCTGCACGCCGGCGGCAAGTTCGACTCTTCCTCCTATAAAGTTTCAGGCGGATTGCACGGCGTCGGCGTCTCCTGCGTGAATGCACTGAGCGAAGAGCTCGATCTCGAAATCTGGCGCGACGGATTTACCTGGGAACAGACGTATTCCAAAGGCGAGCCCACCAGCAAGCTGAAGAAAGCGGGCGCCAGCAAGAAACTTGGGACGAAAGTTCACTTCCTGCCCGACCGCAGCATCTTCACCGCTACCGAATACAACTACGACACGCTGGCGCAGCGCCTGCGGGAATTGGCGTTCCTGAACAAGGGCCTGCTGATCACGCTAACCGATGAGCGCACCACCGACGCAAAAACCGGCGAAGCCAAGTCGGCCGAGTTCAAATACAACGGTGGCATCGCCGAGTTCATCAAGCATCTGAACCGCGGCAAGCAAGTGCTGCACGAGAAGCCCATCTACATGGAAGCCGAGCGCAGCGGCGTGGTCATGGAGATCGGGCTGCAATATAACGATGCCTACTCAGAGTCGGTGTTCAGTTTCGCCAACAACATCAACACCGTTGACGGAGGCTCGCACCTTTCCGGCTTCCGCATGGCCCTGACCCGCACCATCAACTATGCCGGGCAGCAGATGGGCCTGTTCAAAGATGTAAAAGAAAATCTTACTGGCGATGACGTGCGCGAAGGCTTGGTCGCGGTCATCAGCGTAAAACTGCCGCAGCCGCAGTTTGAAGGCCAGACAAAAGGCAAACTGAACTCCGACATCGCCGGTGTCGTCCAGGCATTCGTGAACGAGCGCTTGGGCGCGTATCTCGAGCAGAACCCAACCGTCGGACGCAAGATCATCAACAAGGCCATCGAAGCCTCGCGCGCGCGTGAAGCCGCACGCAAGGCCCGCGATCTTACCCGCCGCAAGGGTGCGCTGGATGGCGGCGGCCTTCCCGGCAAACTCGCCGATTGTTCGGAACGGCAGCCGGAGCGCTGCGAGTTGTTTCTGGTCGAAGGAGAATCCGCCGGCGGCACCGCTAAACAGGGCCGCGATCGGCGCTTCCAGGCCATCCTTCCCCTGAAAGGAAAAATCCTCAACGTCGAGAAGGCCCGCTACGACAAGATGCTGGGACACGAAGAAATTCGCGCCATGATTACGGCGCTCGGCACCGGCATTGGTAAAGACGACTTCGACTTCACCAAGCTGCGCTACGGCAAGATCATCCTAATGACCGACGCAGACGTGGACGGAAGCCACATCCGCACTCTGCTGCTCACATTTTTCTTCCGCCACATGCAGGAGCTGATCAAGCGCGGCAACGTGTTCATCGCGCAGCCGCCGCTGTACTCGATCAAGAAGGGCAAGACGCTGCAGTACATCAAGGACGACGATGCGCTCGACAAAATCATCCTGAAGCGCGCGGCCGACAGCATCATCGTTCGCTACGGCGAGGGCGCGGCCAAGCTCGAAGGCGCAGGCCTGTCGAAGTTCGCCAGCGGCCTGAAAGAATATTTTGGTTTCTTCGACAAAGTGAACAAGCGCCTGCGCGACGAGAAAATCGTCGAATTGCTGCCACGTCTTGATCTTTCGAAACGCACCGATTTTGAAGGTGACAAGAAAGCCGCGCCAAAAAAGATTGAGAAACTGGAAAAAGAACTGAAGAAGCTGCAAAAAGAACGCGACTTCAAAAGCATCGAGTCGCGCTTCGACGAAGAGCACAATCTCTGGGAGGTGAAATACGTCAACTCCCAGGGCGCCGAGCACGTCATCAACTGGGAACTGGCTTCCACTGCCGAGTACCGCCAGCTGTTGTCAAAATTCAAGCAGGTCGAGCTTTACATGGAACCACCGTTCGTGATCGAAACCATCACCGACGCGACTCCCGCGAGCGAAAGCACCGAAGAGTCCGCCGCCGAAGGCGAAGAAGCGGACACGAAGGCGGAAAAGAAAGCACCGAAAGTGACTGCCAGGAAGAGGTCTGCCGAGCCCGAGGTCGTCGAGAAGGCGAATGTCCGCGAACTCTTCGAATATGTGAAAGAGGCGGGCAGCCGCGGCTACGAGAAGACGCGCTACAAGGGTCTGGGCGAAATGAACTCAGAGCAGCTCTGGCAAACCACCATGGACCCCGAGCGCCGCACCCTGCTCTCGGTGAAGCTCGAAGACCTGGCGGAGTGCGAAACCATCTTCAGCACGCTGATGGGCGAAGACGTCGAAGCCCGGCGCAAATTTATCGAAGACAATGCGCTCGATGTGAAGAACCTGGATATTTAGAATTCAGGCCACGGATTCACGCGGATCTCCACGGATAAAAGCAGATCGAATGGGTGGCCTTCGGGTCGCCCTTTCCTTTTGTTGCTGGCGTCGCCGTGGAAAAGCAGTCCTTCCGGATCGCGTCAGCTCCTGTGCCCTCGGCGGTTGAAAATTCTCTGCAAGTTTCCCCATCCTCCGCATTCTTCCATTGGCGACTACAGCTCTGGGAACAAAACCGGTTCGGAAATGGTCTACGGTTATGGAGGACATTATGAAACCTGTCTCGGGCGACTTCTGGCAGAAGAGCAACAAGTGGCTGAAGACCGGATGGCTGATCACGGCCGGGCTTTCGGCTTTATATTTCGGAACCACGCAGCCTAACCAGGGCTACACGGGGGTCGCGGCGGAAAAGGGTACAAGTCTCTCTTCGAGCCAGTGGGATCCCGTTTCGATGTGGCGAGAACCCCTTCCGGAGCGAGTTTTCAAAGCGAAGGAAAGCCAGCTGAGCGGAGTGGTCAGGATGATTGCGGACGGCGGGGGCGAGGCACGGTCGCAGCAGGCGGCGATGGTCAGCTACCTGCCGGCATCCCCGCCGCCAGCACCTGACTACGATCGCAAGATGGTACGAAACTCTTCGGTGGATCTCGTGGCCAAGAATCCAGCCGACACTTCGGAAAAGATTCGCCAGCTTGCGGAACGCCTGGGTGGATTTCTGGTGAAGTCAGTGACCAATGGACAGGATGCACAAAGCGCATTCCTCGAAGTACGCGTTCCCTCAGAACGTTTCGAGGAGGCGCGCGCTGAAATCCGGAAGCTGGGATTGCGCGTCGAAAGCGAGAGAGTGGAAGCGGAAGACGTTACCCGGCAGTATGTAGATCTGGATGCTCGCCTGCGAAACCTGCGGGGCGAAGAGGCGCAATATCTGTCCATCATGAAACGCGCCCACACCGTCAAGGACACCCTAGAGGTCAGCGAAAAGCTGAGCAATGTGCGCGGCCAGATCGAACAGCAGCAGGCGGAGTTTGAAGCGCTTTCGAAACAGGTAGAGACGGTTGCGATCAACGTAACGCTTCACACCGAGGCCGAGGCCCAGTTGTTCGGCCTCCACTGGCGACCCTTGTACCAATTGAAACTCGCCCTCCGCGACGGCCTAAACAGCCTGGGCAACTATGGCATCGTCATGGCCGGCCTTGTTTTCCTGATGCCCTCCATTTTGCTCTGGCTGGTGACCATTCTGCTGGGCGCGGCGGCAGGTTGGCGAATCTTGCGCTGGGCAAGCCGAGTCTTCTTTGGCTGGCCGCGATCAGCGACCCCGATCGAAGCGGGGAACTAGGCGTCAGCCCCTGACTCCACGGGGCAATCGCTGCTGGTTACCAGCGGTTACCTCCGTGTCCCCAATGTCCTCCGTGGTCAAAAACTCCCTGCAAGTTTCCCCTTACCCGGCGTTCTTCCCATAGGACGGGAAAACCTCCTCCTTCCCGCCCAATGAAAATAAGGGGAAACGACAATGAAGAAGTTGCTGCTGATCATGCTCTTGCTGTGCGGGGTAGTAATAGGACAGGAAAAAGCTGCCGACAACAGCAACCAGCCCGCTCTCACCATCTACAACCAGAGTTTCTTTGTGGCGCGCGAATATGTACCACTCGATCTCACAGCCGGCGTGAACCGTGCCCAGTTTGCCGGCATCGCTTCACATCTGGAGCCAGATTCCGTCATCCTGCGCGATCCCGCCGGGCGGGCGCTGCAAGTGCTGGAGCAGAATTACCGGAATGATCCTATCTCGCAGGAACTGTTGCTTTCGTTTTATGAAGGCAAGACTATCGACTTCCTGGTGCAGCGCGCCGACAGACAGGAAATCATCAAGGGCAAAGTAGTGCGCAGCGGTTACATTCCCAGCAGCTACTATGCGCAAAATTATCAGCAGCCGTCATTCACGCAGCCCATCATCGAAGTGGATGGCGTGCTGCGCTTCGGACTGCCCGGCCAGCCGCTGTTTCCCGGGCTTTCCGGCGATTCCATTCTGAAGCCGACTCTTAGCTGGTTGCTGCAGACTAACGACCCCGGCAAATTCGACGCCGAGATTTCCTACGTTGCCGGTGGCATGAGCTGGCAGGCGGACTACAACCTGGTGGTGTCCGACAACCCCAAAAGCAAGACCGATCTGCTCGACATGGTGGGCTGGATCACCATGCGCAATCAGAGCGGAAAGACATTTGAGAATGCGAACATAAAGCTGATGGCCGGCGACGTGAACAAGGTCCAGCCCGGCTCCCTCGCCAACCGCGCCTATGGCGCGATGAAAATGGCGATGGACGAAGCCGCCGCTGCGCCGGTGGTCCGCGAGAAATCGTTCGACGAATTCCACCTCTACTCTCTGGCACGGCCCACCACGCTCCACGATCAGGAAACCAAGCAGGTGGAGTTTGTGCGTTCGACTGGCATTCACGCGCAGCGGCTGTACGTGTACGACGGTGCGCAAGTGGCCCAGTACGGCTACTACAACGTAGAGCAGATTCGCCAGGACCAGAGCTACGGAACGCAGTCGAATCCCAAGGTGTGGGTCATGGAGGAATTCAAGAACGCCGAAGCGAACCATCTCGGCATTGCGCTGCCCAAAGGCAAGCTGCGCTTCTATCGCCGCGATACGGACGGACACCTGGAATTTGTCGGCGAGAACGTGATTGATCACACACCGAAAGACGAAACCATCCGTATCTTCACCGGCAATTCGTTCGATGTGGTCGGTGAGCGCAAGCGCACCAACTATCGCGTGGATTCCGCTCAGCACTGGATGGACGAGTCTTTCGAAATCCGCGTCCGCAATCACAAAAAAGAAGCGGTGACGGTGCGTGTGGTGGAGCACCTCTATCGCTGGACTAATTGGAAGCTGAGCGAACAGTCACAGGAGTCACGCAAGACCGACGCGCAGACGGTGGAATTCCCAGTAACCATCGCTCCCGACGGGGAGCAGGTGGTGACCTACACAGTGCATTACTCGTGGTAGTTGAATCGCAGTAATGTGGGGCGGGCGCCCTCGCCCGCCGCCTTTGAAGTTGATCTTGATTTTGGAAGCGAAAGTTGCTTCCAGAAAACTGCTGAGAAATCCGCATCGCCATACCACAGCCAGATCAAGAGCGGCGGGCGGGGCGCCCGCCCCACACGTTCTCAGTGGTTTGAAATGGTCGGCGGGTACTTTACGTCGGGATATGCGCGGTCGAACGCTACCCACATCAGTGCCAGCAGCACAAAGAGAAAGACGCTGCCTTCCGGGCCGACGGTTCCGCCGGTCAGCCATTGCGGGCCCTGCAGCGAAGAACGCAGCAGGTGTCCGGGAGCCATGCCTCCGCTGTCAGGGACAGAATAAAAGTAGCTCTCACCCCAGTCCCACGCCGCGTGAAAGCCAATAGCAAACCAGAGGCTCCCGGTGCGCCGCAGGGTGAGGCAGAAGAAAAAGCCGATCACCATGGCGCCGAGAATGCCCACCCAGCTCTCTCCCGGATTTTCCAGATGCAGCGCCCCGAAACCGAGCGAAAGCAGAGTCGCCGCTGGCCAGAAACCGACTGTTTCGGTCAACGTAAATTGCGTATACCCACGGGTGAAGAATTCTTCGTAAAAGGCAACGATCAGGAAGAACGCAGCCCAGAAGACCGCGAACTTCAGCGCGCGCCCTCCATGCAGGGCGAAGGACCCGAAATAGAAAGCATGAGCTCCGCGCAATGCCAGCAGCAGCAGAGTGAGCGACACCATTCCCCACAACGCGCCTACCCAGAAAAGCTTGCCAAAGGCTTTGCCCGGCGGCAGACCGTAGCAGCTGAACGGACGGCCTTCGATCCGCGCCATCAGCAGCGCGGGAGCCAGCGCGATGATGGCGAGTCCGAACTCGGCTGCCGTCTGTCTCCACAGGAACAGCGCGTCGGACAAACCGTAGGCGAGCAGAACAAACAGGCAGAATCGCAGCGCACGGTACATGAGGAAATAGAGCACCAGGCGCCATAGGGGGCGGAGTCCATCCCGCGAGAAAAATATCTTCTGTACTCTTTCTTCAAAGGGAGGCAGCCGCTCGAAACCCGGGTCGGCGCCGGGCGCGATGGCGGGCGGCGCGAACTCGGGAGAAACCTCGTTGAGTTCGTCAGGCAGGCTGTTTCTTGGTTCATCCATCGCGCGGAAGTTTCCTGATTTGTCCCTCGCCATGGTAAAACACTCGCCGGTTCTCCATGGTCGGATTCTTCAGTCGCGAACGATTTGGCAAGCCCCAGGTGCTGGCAGCATTCCTACTGCTGGTGTTTCTGGCGCAGTGTCTCTGGCTGGTGGGGAGAGGCGTGCGATCTGGAACGTTGGACCTGGCTGAAGTTGAACGGGTGGAGCGAGGGACTGCACTTTGGCATACCAGTTGGGCCGGACGCGGCACGAACCTGCGAATGGCGCCCGAGTTGGTGCAGCCCTATCAGGAGAACAAAGGCCCTGGAATGTCAATTGATGTCTGGCCCGCGAGCGACGCCGCCTACGATGCGCACCATTCGCCTCTGTGGTACCTGATCGCATCCGCTCCGCTGGAGCTGCGACCTCCAGGAAATATCCGCGAGCTTCATTGGTTAGCCTGCGTGCCGTACCTGATGTTTGGCCTGCTGCTGGGCGCTTCGCTCTGGTACGTGGCGCGCCGCCTTTTTGGCAATGCCGGCGGTTACGTCGCGCTGGCTCTTTATTGTTTCTCGCCGGGTATTGTCCGTGCCTGCGCGCTTTGGTCCGCCGAGCCCGAGGTGGGCGCAGCCTGGGGAGCGTTCGGAGCAATCTTCACCGCCATCGCCGTGGCCCATACGCTGTACGCGCCGCGTGAAGTGGTGCTGTGGAACTGGCGGCGCATTGGGTTGCTGGGATTGTCGCTGGCGCTCGCCGTCGGCTCACAGTTTTCGCTGGTGATTGTGCTGCCGGTAGCGCTGGCGTTCATGCTGTACCTCGCTCCCACCCGGCGCATGGCTGCCTTGGCGATCTGGACAGTGGCTTGTGGGATTGCGCTGCTGTTCGGCTACGCCTCCTACTTTTTCCACGGACGCGCTTTGTGGCAGGGAATTCGGCACGCATCCTTTCTAGGAATCTCGTGGAAGGCTTACGCCATGCCCAAGGCTTATCATCAGGTGCTGGCGCAACTGGGACAAAGCAGTCCCGCGCTGGTGGTAGCATTGCCCGTCGCGTTTATCACATACCTGGCTTGGCCTCGCGCTCGCTACTTTGGAAACACGGCGCCCTTGCTGGTTGTCGCCCTGTTCCTGGTGCTCGGCTTGGGTACACCGCACTATCCCGGCCTCGGCTTTCAATTCATGGCGGTGCCCTTCGTGTTCGTTTTTGTAGCCGGCATCGCGGCGGATCTGCTGGAAACTCGCTATCACGAGATCGCCGTGGCCGCCGTTTCAGGCCTGTTAGTAGCGAACGCCGCATGGAACCTCTGGGAGCTGGCCCGCATCAGGTAAGAGTGACCATCGTCACCGCCTTATGCTTCAACCACTTAGAACCATCTTCGGAATTGACAAAATAAGGACAAACCAACTGCCCTCCGTGAAGCTCTAATTAAACGAGCGGTATTTGTTCAGGGGGCCTGCGCCATGGTTTCCAAACTGGGGTATGATTTGTATGTGAAGCGGCTGAACTCAGCCACGGTAGCGGCACTTGCCCTGGTTGCAGGTGGATGGATTTCGCTAACGCTCGTTCCTGCTGCGAACGCACAAATCAACGGCGTTCCGGCGTCGGTCACCTCCACCAATTTTGGCGGACATCTGAATTCCACCCCGGGTGTGCCGGCCAGCATCACTTCGCTCGGACCGAATGGCATTCAGCCCAGGAATCCGTTTCCCAATCAGCCCGCGTGCTGCATCAATCCCCTGTTTCCGGTGAACCCGAACCCGCCGACTAACCGGCGTCATCATCGCCAGCGTGGCCAATTCTTCCCCGGGGGTGGTGCGGTCTACGTTCCGTACGCCTATCCTGTGGTTGGAGAACCTGACCCCGGAGACGCGATGGCGGACCAGCAGGAAAATCAGCCGGAAGAGGATTACCGTGGCGGACCGACCATCTTCGATCGCCGCGGCCCGGGAGCACCCGCGCGCTCCTATGCCGATGCCTACCCGCCGCCACGTCGTCCCCAGCCGGAAGCCGAGGCCGCTCCAGCGGTCCCGCCGACGGAGACCCCGGTCCCCGACCAGCCGCAAACCCTGCTCGTCTTCAAAGACGGCCACCAGCTCGAAGTCCAGAACTACGCCGTGATTGGAGACACACTGTACGACTTGACGCCGGGACGCCATCACAAGATCGCGCTCGACGAGCTAGACCTGACTTCCACCGCGAAACAGAACGACGATCGCGGCATTGATTTCCGCTTGCCGCCTAAGCCTGAAGCGACAAAGTAAATGCCAAGCCGGTTCGCTCTCGCCATCTTCGCAGCTGCGCTTGCGATATCGCCAGCCGCAGCGCAGCTTCGCGCCACGGGCGCAGGCACAGCGGGATTCGGCATCAATGCGGGCTCAGCTGGGATGGGTTCGCCTGGAATGGGTTCCAGCCGCGTTCTTGGTAGCTCCGGCCGCTTCCATCAGGGGCATCGCTCGGAGCGAGGCTCGACCGTGCTGGCCTATCCGTATTTTTATTCCGATTCGGATTACGACTCTGGAGAAGTTTCGCGGCAGCCCCAGGTCGTCATAGTCCAGGCTTCGGCGCCGGCCCCGCCCCCCGCGCCACCGGCTCCGCGCGAGTCACTGCTGATCGAGTGGCAGGGCGATCATTTCGTGCGCACCACGTCCACGAGGGATTCCGCTGGCGCACTGATCGCCACTGACTACTCAGAAAAATCCTCTGCGCCTTTGTCAGCGAACGCACGACCAGTGGCAGCGACAAAGAGTGCAGCTCAGCCGCCGCGCGAGCTTCCGCCCGCCGTGCTCGTATTTCGCGATGGCCGCAAGGAAGAAGTGAGCGAATACACCATCATGAACGGGACTATCTACTCGAAGGCAGACTATTGGACCACGGGATCGTGGACCAGGAAGATACAGATTGCCGATCTCGACGTACCCGCCACGCTGAAGCTGAACCAGGAGCGCGGCCTGAAGTTCGTGCTGCCCGCAAGTTCCAACGAAGTTGTAACCAGGCCGTAGCCTCTGTTCTCGGCACTCATCCTAGGCAGAGCGGGCGGATCAGGCGCGAGAACTCCTCAGCAGTCCCACTCCCAGCGCCAATAACCCCACCGCCAGAACTACTGCTCCCGCATAGGCGAGGTAAATGAAACCATTCGGTTCCGTGGCGTGGGGAGAAAGCACAGAAAAGAAAAATGCTGCCGGCAAGAAGATGGCGGCGGAAGGTATGGAAGCGCGCACATACTGCTTCCATCCCTCGGACAGATTGGCCTCGTCCACATAGCGGAGCGCGACCAGTGACAAGACCAGCAACACTCCCGCGTGCGCATGGCCGGCGCGAAAAAGGTTTTGTCGCAAAGGGTTTTCCATGTATCCCGAATTCCGGTCGAGCAGGAACATCAGCAGCGACACACCGCCGTAGAGAACGGAGGGGAATACGACCAGAAGGATGCCGGCGACGCGGCGCGACTCGGAACTCACCATGACACTGCTCCTCAGGCCTATTTGAATTCGCCCCTTAACGGATAGTCAACAATAATGGCGCGGCCGTCGGTGAGGGCTTTGACCGAATGGGGGACATTGCCGGGCACGATCGCGACCAGGCCCGGCCGGACGATCTCGGAAACGCCCGCGATCGTCATCTCGAGCTCGCCCTCGACCACCTCGTACACTTCTTCCTGAGGATGGAAGTGCTCATGAATCGATGCGCCGCGCACGAAATCGTAGTGCGCGAAGGTCATGCTCGGCGAGTGGAAATAACGACCATGCCAGCCCGGCAAGCGTTCAATAACGTCGAGCTTGCTGGTGTCAATAAATGGCATAGGGCCTCCTTCAACTGAAGTACCATCCCCCGTTTGGATTGACGGTCTGCCCGGTCATATAGGCATTTTCCGCCAGCATTAGCACCACGGAAGCTACTTCGTCGACGTTGCCGAAGCGCCCGATGGGAATCACACTCGAAGTCGCTCGCGGGTTCGAGCGCAACATGTCAGTCTCAACCAGCGCCAGGCAAACCGTGTTGGCGGTGATACCTTCCTTCGCCAGCAATGCGGCGTAGGAGTGCGTCAGACCCAGCATCCCAGCCTTCGACGCAGCGTAGTGCGGTCCTACCAGCCCGCCGGTTTGCGCCGCTGTAGACGAGATATTGATGATCCGCCCCCACCGCTGGGCGCGCATCTGCGGCAGCACAGCCTGCGTCACGAGGAACGCAGACTTCAGATTCACGTTGATGTGCTCCTCCCAATCCGCCTCGGAAATGTCCTCCAACTTGATCTGACGCGCCATGCCCGCGTTGTTTACTAGAACGTTCACCGCCCCGAGTTCGCGCTCAACTTGCGCCACCATTCTTTTCACTTCATCGGATTGCGAAACGTCCGCTTGAATCGCCAAGGCGCGGCGGCCGAGTTTCCGGATCCCGGCGCAAACGGTCTCGGCCTCTTCAGAACGCAAGCGAAAATTTACCGCGATGTCCGCGCCGGCCCCAGCCAGCGACAAGGCAACGGCAGCGCCGATCCCCCGGCTGGCGCCGGTCACCAGGGCAATTTTTCCTGTGAGCGAGTCCATAATGGTCTATGCGACCCTGATTATCCCATCGCCGCAACTGCCCTGCGTACCGGATTCGGTATAATTTTCGCGCCGCCGCTCTCGTCCCGGTGAACCCGGCTGTCCAAGGCGCCATGGAAAAGAAAAAGTTTCTCTTCGACTCCCTCAGCGGCTTGATCGGCGATATCGCCTGGCAAGTCTCCAAGGAAGGCCACGAGGTCCGGTACTACATCAAAGACCAGAAAGAAGCCGACATTGCCGACGGCTTCGTGGCCAAATCCGACAACCCCGAGAAAGACGCCGAATGGGCCGACATCATCGTTTTCGATGACACGCTCGGCCAGGGAGAGAAAGCGCATGCCCTGCGAGCCCAGGGGAAGAAGGTCATCGGTGGCTCCGCCTACAGCGACCGCCTCGAGGACGACCGTTCCTTCGGTCAGGAGGAGCTCAAGAAAGCCGGCGTCAACATTATTCCCTACCGGGAATTCGATTCCTTCGACGAAGCCATGGAGCACGTGGTGAAGAATCCCGATCGCTACGTCATCAAACCCAGCGGCGAGGCGCAGAACGTGAAGCGGCGCTTGTTTGTCGGCGAAGAGGAGGATGGACAGGACGTCATCCGGATGCTGGACGCTTACAAGCGGGCATTCTCCGATGAGATCAAAGTCTTCCAGCTGCAACGCCGGGTCACAGGCGTGGAGGTTGCGGTCGGGGCGTTTTTCAACGGCAAACAGTTCATCTATCCGGTGAACATCAACTTCGAGCACAAGAAGCTGTTTCCCGGAAACCTGGGCCCGCCCACCGGAGAAATGGGGACATCCATGTTCTGGAGTCCTCCCAACCAGCTCTTCAATCAGACCCTGCTCAAGATGGAATCGAAGCTGGCGGAAGAAGGCTACGTCGGATATATCGACGTGAATTGCATCGTGAATGGCAACGGCATCTATCCGCTGGAGTTCACCGCGCGCTTTGGATACCCCACGATAAGTATTCAACAGGCCGGGATGAATACTCCCATCGGCCAGTTCTTCTGGGACTTGGCCAGCGGCAATGATCCCAAGCTGCGGGTGAAAAACGGCTTTCAAATCGGAGTGCGAATCGTGGTCCCGCCTTTTCCCTTCGACGACAACGAAACCTTCGAATCGTTTTCTCGGAATGCGGCCATCGTGTTCAAGAAACCACCCAACGACGAGTATCACATCGAAGATGTGAAACAGGTCAACAGCCAGTGGCTGGTGGCCGGCACATCAGGAGTGATTCTCATCGTCGTCGGTTTGGGACAGACCATGAAACAGGCTCAGTCGCAGGTTTACTCGCGCATTAAGAACGTGATGATTCCCAACATGTACTACCGGACTGACATCGGAGACCGCTGGGATGAGGACAGCGACCGCCTGCATAACTGGGGAATTTTGCGATAAAGAAAACCGCCCCTCGGGGAAGCCAGACGATCAACATAGCCGCTCAAATCATGGTATAATTCTCATATCGCAGATCGAACGTAACTTCCTGTAAATGCAATTGCTTAGAGGCAGAAAAACTGTCAGATTCTTCAGTGTGGGATGGACACTCCTGTCCGTCGTTTTTGAAGCTGGATTTGGACCTGAAGATTCGATGCCGAGCAAGATCAAAGTCAAAGGCGGCGGACAAGAGTGCCCGCCCCACACGAGCTAAGAGCTAGAAGCTTTCTTATGGCTGACGATCAGAATCCTGAACTCCCCTTGACTCCTCCGCCCAACGGCGGAGACGGCACCGGCATCCCCGGCGCGCTCAACATTCAACCCGTCAATATCGAAGAGGAGATGAAGAAGTCTTATCTCGACTATTCGATGTCGGTGATTATCGGCCGTGCGCTGCCCGACGTCCGCGACGGATTGAAGCCTGTACATCGCCGCATTCTGTACACCATGCAGCAGATGGGTCTGGCGCCCAACAAGTCCACCCGCAAGTGCGCCAGAATCGTCGGCGACGTCATGGGCAAATACCATCCTCATGGCAACCTCGCGGTGTACGACGCTCTGGTGCGACTGGCGCAACCGTTCGCCATGCGCTATCCGCTGGTGGATGGACAAGGCAACTTCGGCTCCGTCGATGGCGATCCGCCCGCAGCCGATCGTTACACTGAAGCCAAACTTACCCGGGTAGCTACGGCGCTGTTGGAAGATCTCGACAAAGATACCGTCGACATGCGTCCGAACTACGACGGCAACGAAATCGAGCCCGACGTTCTTCCCGCGCGCATTCCTAACCTGCTGGTGAACGGATCAGACGGCATCGCGGTGGGCATGGCGACAAAGATTCCGCCGCACAACCTGACCGAAATCGTGGACGCGACGATCACGCTGGTGAACAGTCCCGACGCCCAGCTCGCCGAAATCTTGAAATTCGTGCAAGGCCCGGATTTCCCCACTGCCGGAATCATTCACGGCCGAGGCGGAATCGTGGATGCCTACAAACACGGCCGCGGCCGCTTCATGATGCGCGCCAAGGCCGGCATCGAAACTTTCAACAAAGACCGCAAAGCCATCGTCATCACCGAGATTCCGTACCAGGTCAACAAAGCTCGCCTGGTGGAGCGTATCGCGCAGCTGGTGAATGACAAGATCGTTGACGCGATCTCCGACATTCGCGACGAAAGCGACCGCGACGGCATGCGCATCGTGGTCGAACTCAAGCGCGACGGCGAACCCCAACTCGTGCTCAACCAGCTCTTCAAGCACACCCAGATGCAGGAAAGCTTCAGCATGATCCTGCTCGCCGTGGTCAACGGTCAGCCCAAGGAAATGGGCCTGGTGCAGGCGATCAAGCACTTCATTGACCATCGTGTCGACGTCGTCCGCCGCCGCACCGCCTACCTGCTCTCGAAAGCCAAAGACCGCGAGCACATTCTCGAAGGCTACCTGACCGCGCTCGATCACCTGGACAACGTAATCACCATTATCCGCGCCAGCGCCAACCGCGCCGAAGCCCGCGAGAACCTGGTCGCGTACTTTGCCGGCAAGAAGATTGACATCAACGTCACCGGCCGCGCACCCAAGCGCGATCCGGAAAAGCCGTTCACGGGAATTCAAGCAGACGCGATTCTCGAACTGCAACTGCATCGCCTGACCAAGCTCTCCATCGACGAGATCACGAAAGAGCTAAACGTCACGCGCGAACACATCGCCGAATACGAAGCCATTCTGAGCTCGGAAAAGAAACTGCGCACGGTGATCGTGCGGGAACTCGAAGAAGTAAAGAAACTGTACGGTGACGAGCGCCGCACCGTCATCGAAGACGAAGCTGCCGAGATCCATCTCGAAGACCTGATTGCTGACGAGCAAGTCGCAGTCACGGTCAGCCACGGCGGCTACATGAAGCGCACCCCGATCTCGACCTACCGCATGCAGCGTCGCGGAGGCACGGGCCGCACCGGCATGAAGACGCGCGACGAAGATTTCGTCGAGCATCTCTTCATTGCTTCCACCCACGCATACATTCTCATCTTCACTAACACCGGCCGCGTTTACTGGCTGAAGGTGTATGAGATCCCGGACATCAGCGCCGCCGGCAAAGGCAAGCACGTCGGCAACCTGGTCGGTCTGCAACCCGGCGAGACTGTCCGCACCATGCTTGCGGTCCGCAATCTTGAAGAAGCCGGCCGATACATCTTCTTCGCCACCCGCAACGGCCTGGTGAAGAAGACCGAGCTCAAGGACTTCTGCCACGTGCGCTCGAACGGCATCTATGCCATCAGCATCGAGCAGGGCGACGAACTGGTCGCAGCCCGTCTCACCGACGGACAGCAGATCGTCTTCCTGGCCACGCACGAAGGTCAGGCCATCCGCTTCGACGAAGAGGACGTCCGCCCCATGGGCCGCCAGGCATACGGTGTCTGGGGCATCCGCATGGAAAAGGGCGACTACCTTGTCGGCATGGCAACCACGCCGAAGGACATCAAGAAAGCGGTGGAAGAAGCTGCCAAAGCCGCAGCCGATGCAGGCATGCCGGAAGCCACCGCCACCGACGAGACTCTGCCGCTGAAAGGCTCGCTGATTCTCTCGGTCACCGAAAATGGCTACGGCAAACGCACCCCCGCCGACGAATACCGTCTGCAGGGACGCGGCGGCTCCGGCGTCATCAACGTGAAAACCACCGAGCGCAACGGCAAAGTCGTAGGCATCGCGCAGGTGGATGAACACTCCGAGGTCATGCTGATCAGCCAGTACGGCAAAATCATCCGCATGGACTCAAAGACCATTCGCGAATCCGGCCGCGCCGCGCAGGGCGTGCGGTTGCTGAACCTGGAGCCCGGCGATCGGGTGGCGGCGTCTGTGGTCATCCCGCCGGAAGAAGAGCCGGCCAATGGGGGGACGCTGATTCAGTAGAGTGGAGGCAGCCTCAACTGTAAAGATCCCGACATTGTATGTCGAAGACGTAACCTAATTAAACAGCGATGTTCCTCCCAACTCAGGCGATGACACGTCGCCCGGGATGCTCTATGCTTGGGCTGGGACCAATGCAATGAAACCAGCACCTAACGTCGCGATGGAGATTCCGATCTACGGCTTGTCGGAGGCCGCCCAGTATCTGAGAGTGCCGCTCAACACTCTACGCTATTGGGTGCGGGGGGCAGGCTCCGTCCCTCCGCTCGTCAGGTTGGCAAAGAGCGAGCCGTCTCGCTTGTCGTTCATGAACTTGCTGGAGTGTCACATGCTCAGCAGCATGCGGGCTATCTACGAGGTAAAGATCCCCAGGGTTCGCAAGGCACTCGTCAACCTCGCGAAGTATGTGGAGCACAAACACCCCCTCGTGGAGCAGGCATTCCAAACCGACCGCCGTGACTTGTTCATCGAGCATTTGGGAAGCGTCGTGAATTTATCGAAAGACCAGCAGATACTGATTCCTGGTGTAATGGAGTTTTATTTGGAGCGCATTGAGCGCGATCCGAAAGGGCTTTTCAAGTTTTACCCATTTGTCATGGAGCGAACCCAAAACGAGCCCAAGCTGATTCTGATCAATCCCGCAGTGGGATTTGGGAAACCCGTGATTGCCGGCACTGGTATCTCGACTGCGGTAGTCGCTTCCAGGTTCAATGCCCGGGAATCCATAGACGACCTTGCCACCGAATATGGCGTCAAGCCGCGGCAGATCGAAGAAGCAATCCGCTGGGAGCAGAAGACGGCAGCCGTCGCTGCCTGAAGACTTCGTTCTGTATCTCGACGAAAATCTTCACAACTGCAAACCCATTCTCGACGCGCTCACCGAACATGGCGTAAAGCACGAGCGCCATGGCCAACACTTCAGCCCAGGCACGGAAGACACCACTTGGCTGCCCTTGGTTGGCCAGAAGGGTTGGTTGCTGGTGACGAAAGACAAGAGGATTCGCTACAACGAATTGGAGAAAACGGCAGTCCTGCAACATCGGGTGAGGGAGTTTTACTTTTCTTCAGGAAACTACAGCGGCGCGGAGATGGCGGAGGTGTTGATGGCCGCCCTGCCCGGGATGGCTAAACTCTGCCGCAAACATGATGCGCCCTTTATCGCCAGCATCACCAAGTCAGGAAGCGTAAATCTTCGTTTTCCCTAGCGGGGAGTTTCTACTTGTCGCCAGCCGGCGCCACCACCCAAGGTTTCCCATCAAAGTAAGAAGGCAGTTCCAACCCAAACAGCTTCATCACCGTAGGCGCGACATCCACGATCGCAGGTTTCTCAATCGCAATCTTTCGATTTGAAAACAGAACGCCCGGGACCAGCCGCGGATCAACGCAATGGTCGCCGCTCCAGGCTTTGAGATTGTCCTCGAAAATTGCGGTGGTCACTTTGCCCATGACCGAATCCCACGACGCGCGGAAGCCTTCGCCGTAGCCGACGATCAGGTCGGGGGCGTTGTCCACGTACGGGCCGGCGTAGACTGCATCGCAGTCGAACATGCCGGTTATGCCGACTTTGCCCGAGGCCGGATCGACCAACCCATCCAGCTTGCCGCGCAACTCTTCTTTTAGAGCCTCCGCTTCCGCTCCGGCTTCTACGATTCCTTCTCGCTCGCGGCCTTTGATGTTCAGATAAAGCCCGTTCAGCCCCATGGTGTAGGCGCGGGTGCGCGACCAGTCCACGTCTTCGAACCAGTCTCCACTTTCGCTTTTGCCGTCTTTCAAAACCAGATAGCCGTTCTGATGCAGCCACGCATTCAGATTCATGCAGCGGCTGAATGATTTGAAGCCGTGATCGGAAATCACGAGTAGCAGGGTTTGATCGTCAATTCGCTGCATGACCCGTCCGATCAGGGTGTCCATGCGGTCGTAAAGGTCCTGAATCACGAGCGGCTTCTGGTCTTGCGGTACATCTCGCACTGCGGGATGGTCCTTCTCCAGATAGCGCCAGAACATGTGCTGCACCCGGTCGGTGGTGTCGAAGACGCAGGCGCACAGGCCTTGCGGAGTTTTTTCCAGCGCGTCGAAGAACATGCGCTCGCGGTCTTCATGATTGCCGTAGCACTGCGCCAGAAACGCCTGGTCGTCAAGGACTTCCTCATTCAGCGCCCAGGTATCTTCCGCCAGGCCCAGAGTGGCATAGGGGCCGAACAGCTTTGCCAGATAAATCGAGTAGGTCACGGGATGAGAGATCGGCAGATCGGGATGGCCGGGATCAATGTTCACCGGCGTCACATACACTTCAACCTCGGGCGAGATTTCTTTCAGGTAAAAGCGGCAGATGCCGCGGGCCGTGAATCCCATGCCAGCCTTGAACTTCACCGGAATCCACTCCGAGTACTCGCCCACTTTGATGGTGAACGTTTCGGAGTCGATCTCAATCCGCGCCTGGCCGCGTTTTGTGTCCGGACGAAGTTTGAATTCGGCGCGCAACTCGCTGCCCGTCCCCAGAGGATTTTCTGGACCGGGAATGTAGGAATGAAGCCCGGCGCCATTTCGTTCGATGGGAATGCGGACACCGCCTTCGCGAAACTTGTCCCTACTCGCGCGTGTGGTGCACAAACAGAACGTTCCCTGGCTTCCCTTGAGATCGGGGACGCACATGCCGGAAAGCAGCACGCCGGGAAACTTTTCGGGCGGAAAAGTTACCGGAACTCTGATCACGGAACAGAAAACCCCCGCCTTGCCCAGCCAATGCCAGAAAGGCGTCCCGCGGCGCAGGCCTCGGATCTCCGGCTTGCCCAGCGGCACCGAGTATCGGCCAATGCGCAGGTGACGCTTGGGCTCGCTGATCTGCGCCGAAGAAAGAAAGGGAAGATAGTTCTTCAGATCCCGGGCCAGAAAATCATAAATATTGTGCTTGCCGGGATTCACTCCCGTCTGAAACGTGGACCACGCCACCGGAGAAATCGCGGGAAACGTGGTCCGAAGCGGGCGAAACGTCCCGCTGTCTCGAAGTTCGGCCAGGTTCGGCAACTTGCCTTCGCTCATGAAGCGGCTGGCAAGTTCGGGATCCATGCCGTCGAACCCAACGATCACGACTCGCTTCACCTGCGCCTTGCCGTAGGCTTTGCGGCGCCGGAACATTCGCAGGAGTTGTCGAATCGGCCAGGTGACCAGGGCATAGAAGGAATAAAGAAACGCCACAAAGATGGTCCAGAAAGATGACAGGACAGCAAACCCGGCGCCGGGACCTGCGTAGGCTTCGCTGGCAGGGGGAAAAGCAGGACAAGTGCAACGACCAAGAGCAGAGCCGGCAGCAAGCGCGGACGTTGGTTCGACGCGATGACAAGCGACTTCATACTTGAATTCCCAACACACTCTTGAAAATGAAACCCGCAATGAGCGAGACCACGAAGAACAAGACAATCCAGTTCCATTGCATCCAGGCAAACTCAATCACGCGCGGAGGATAGCTTATTGCAATTGATTGAACCGGGCTACTATCCGCCAACGCCGGCTCACTCGAAGTAAGCATGCGCTCCCAGAAATTGTCTTTCAGACGGACCGGCGAAACACGGGCCAGCCCTGGCGCCACCACCACTTGTTTCGAGACTGTCTGGCCTCTGGCTGCGATTTGGATGTCGAATTGTCCGCTGCGCTCCGCGACTACGCGCCACACCACTTCTCTATCTCTCGGAATATGAACTGCTGGGGCAGAACTCGAAAGCTCGGGAGGCAATTGCAGCGAAGCATCGTTCAATGCGGCCGGATCCTCGACTCGCGCCTCCACCAGGAAGGTCTGCGCTGGCTGCAGTGGCATCCATCCGAAATATCGGTCTAACTGGACGATCAGGAAAGTGATGGGCAGTATCGCGATCAGGAGCGGGGTAAAGGCGAGGCGGAGGTAGCTGCCGGTTCCGTAAAGAATTTTTCCGTAGGCCCGCATCACCACCGGCAACTGATCCTGAAACAAGCGGACGGCCAGCAAGTGCGCCTTCAATCGGTCCTTGGCCCGGCCGATCGCCTTCTGGTCGGATGTATAGCGAAACACGATCACCATCAGGAATCCGATCACGATGGAAGTCGCGAAAACCATGAAGAGCGGAATGTTTGACGGCATGGAGGAAGCGATCATTGAGATGTTGGTAGCCAAACAGGATTCTTGCTGTCGCGAGAAAGTTTGAAAGTACCTCAGCGGCTGAAGTCGCCTCCCAGGAGAACTTTAATGCAGCGCTGAAGCGCTGCTCCACCCAAAAGCTTCTCTTGAAGCGGCGCGTGTGTTACTCGATGTAGCCCAGGCCCTGCAGCCGTTTCGTGACTTTCTCCTTGGATTCGCTACCGCCGCCCTGATCGGGCGCCAGGCGTTTCACTTCTTTCTCTATCGTATGCAGCACAAACTCATCAACCGACGCGTATCCCGAGGCCTCTGCACACTGCTTTGCCTTTTCGAGTAATTCACCTTCAATCTTGATCTTTTGCGAGGACATTCTGCGCTCTCCATTTGTCTGACCGCCTTTTCATGACACGTCAGCGGGTGGATGAAAAAACGGAATGCCCCATCATACTGCCGGGCTGAGGAATTCCAAATTGCGCAAAAATGGTGGGCGCAATATCTGTCAGCCCAGGATTGGCCGCGTCAATGCTGCGATTGCTCAGAAGCACTCCCGGAACCAGCGTGAAGTCCATGCAGTGGTCGCCACTCCAGGGGTTGGTGTTGTTCTCGAAAACGTCGGCGGGGAAGTTCCCCAGAATGGTTTGCCATCCGGCGCGATAACCGCGATTGTAGCCGACCAATAAATCGGGTCCCTGCTGTGCGTAAGGGCCCTGGTAAACATCGATGGACCGGTCCACTCGCGTAATCGCGGCCATGTTATTCTGCGGATCGCGCACGCTCAGCAGCTTCTCCTTAATTTCTTTCAACAGCGAATCCGCTGCCTCGCCCGGCGCGACAATTCCTTCTCGCTCCCGGCCCTTTCAGATTCAGATAGAGCCCGTTCAACCCGAGCCCATAGGCGCGAGTGCGGCTCCAATCCACATTGGCGAAGGCCTCACTCTGGTCGGGATTGGGTTGGCTCTTCAAACTGATGTAGCCATTCTCAAGCAGCCAGGTATTCAGATTGAACGAGCGGTTATAGGGGGCGAACCCGTGGTCGGAGAGAACCAGCACGGTCGTGTGATCGTCCACGCGCTGCATGACCTGGCCAAGGACCTGGTCAATCTGCTGGTAAAACTCGGGCAGCGCTGACCCGTACTGGGCCGCCAGTGCGGCGTCGTATTCCGGATGCTGCGGATCGATCAGCCGCCATAACATATGCGAATTGAGATCGAGGCTGGAGAAATAAAAGAAGAACAGGCCGGAGTGAAACTTGGGAAACTCCACATCGAAAATGTGGCGGTGTTCCGCCAACACGGTTCGCGCCTGCTCCAGATATTCCTTGTCATCAAGTACGCCGGCCGATAAAGCTTTCGTGTCCTCGGAGATGCCCTGGGTGTAGAACTCACCCACTTCTTCCGCAAGCTCACGCGAATAACTCTTCGGGGTGGAAAGCGGGAGCGCTGGATCGGCGGGATCAATATTGATGGGCGAAACGTACAACTCGAATCGCGGATGCGCCTGCTTGAGATAGAAGCGGCAGATCCCTTTCACGTTGCCGATAAACGGAATCAACTGGAATTCGATGTGGACCCAGTCGCTCCATTCCCCCTCTCGCAGCACGAATTTCTGCTCCTGCACGTTGAATGTGGCGACCGCCTCCAGCGGATCAATGGCAACGATGAATGGCTCCAGTGTGGGTGGGGATCCTTTGCGAAATGTATTGTCCGGTCCGATCAGATTTGCCGTCACCTGCGAATCTTCCACGCGGACGGGAATAATCTGTCCACCTTCCACCACGCCCGCAGCGGTCATCGGATCATCGGTATAAAAGGAAAACGTCCCATAGCTGCCGCGCAAGTCGGGCGTGCCCATCCCGGACAAGGTGTGCCCTTTTGATTTGACGGGAGGAAAATTCGACGGCATACGGAAAATCGTGTTGGGCACGCCATAGTCGTCCAGCGTTTCCCAGAATGCTTTCCCCTGGCGGAGTTGCTCGGCACTTCCGCTTCCAATCGGAATGACCCAATTGCCCAGATGAATTCCGTGCTTCGGCGGCTCGACGCGCGAAGCCGAGAAGTAAGGTTGCAGGGTCTGGGGATCGCGGTGGATGAAATCAAAGATGCCGTGCCCTCCCGCGTTCATGCCCGTGATCAAGTTTGACCACGCCACCGGACTCTGCGGAGGAATGCTGGTGGTGAGCAGGCGGAACGATCCCGCTTGGGCGAGGCCGGAGAAGTTCGGCATCTTGCCCTCCGCCATGAACTTTTTCAGCAGCTGCGGGTCCATGCCGTCAATGCCGAGAATGATGACCTTCTGATCGCCGCGCCATTTTCGTGGCTGGCAGGAAATCAGCAGCGCGGCCGTTGCGCACACCAGCAAGGCGAGGATGACATTCCAGATTCGTAGAAAGCGCAAGGTAGGCGGTGTTCCCCGCTCCCAATGATAGTCGATGTAAAGCGAGCCTGTGTGTGGCGTGGTCGCGGGCGACTCGCCCGCGTGCGTCCGGCTCCACGGCCCCTGAGATAGACTGAACTCCATGTTCCGGAGGATTGTCCCCGCACTCCTGGTTGTTCTAATCGCCATGCCAGCGGTTTCGGCGCGCGCCGCCGCAAAGCCGAATATCGTCCTCATCACTCTGGGTTCTACTCGCGCCGACCGCATGGGCTTCCTCGGATCGGAGGCGAAAATTACGCCGAACCTCGATGGACTGGCTCGCCAGAGCATGGTTTTCGAGCAAGCTTTTTCCCAGGCGCCGCTGACCGTGGTCTCGCACGCGACCATACTTTCCGGCACTTATCCTCAGACCCATCGGGTCAGTGAGTTTGGCGCCAGGCTTGCGCCCACGCTGCCATTTGTTCCGGACCTGCTTCAGGCCCGCGGATATCACACTGCTGCTTTCGTCGGCTCCATCGCGCTCGATCCAAGAAACGGATTGGCTCCCGGCTTCGACCGCGGATTCGCTCTGTACGACGCGCCACAACGGGGACCTGGCAAAAGCATTTCCGTGGACCGGCCGGCAGCGCAGGTCGTGGCTCGCATCAATTCGTGGCTCGCGCACAACGCCAGGCAGCCCTTCTTCCTGTGGGTGCATCTGAATGATCCCGAGGCTGCGTCCGCTGCTTCCTACAATGCCTCGGTGGCCGCCGCAGATGCTGCCGTCGGAAAGCTGATCGGGGCTCTGCGGACCAGTAAGTTGTACGACGATGCGCTGATGGTGATTGCAGCCGATCACGGCGAAAGCCTGGGCGCGCATGGCGAAGAAACCCACGGAGTCTTTCTCTACGATGAGACCATCCGTGTACCACTGTTGCTGAAATTTCCCCAAAACCAAAATGCGGGAAAGAGGGTCACCGCACGAGCCCGCTTGGTGGACATTGCGCCCACTATCCTTGAAATCGCGGGCGTGCCCATTCCATCGCAGATGCAGGGGCAGTCTCTGCAGCGCATCGCCAAGGCAAATAGCGATCAGCCGGTGTACTCGATCAGCACGTTTCCGCAACAGGCATTCGGCTGGAGTGCTCTGGAATCCTGGCGCGCCGGAAAATTCCTCTACATCAAGGCGCCCAAGCTCGAACTCTACGATCTCTCGGCTGACCCTGGCGCGACGCGCAACCTGGCGCAGACGTCCAAGGCCACGCTCGAAACCATCGCCGGCCAACTGGAGGCGTTCGACCGCCGCTTCAGCGATGCCGGCAATTCCGGCGGCCCTGAACTTACTTCCAGTGAAATGCAGAAACTGGCTTCGTTGGGATATGTCGGTCTGCAGAAATCGGCTGCTCCCGCGAGCACGGCGGCCACGGGAGTTGATCCCAAAGATGGGATTACAACTGCAAACAAGGTATTGTCCGCGCTCTCGCTGCTGAATCAGGGAAAGCCAGAGAGGGCGGTGGCAATCCTGCAACCGGTAATGGCGGCCGGCGCGAAGATGTACCTGGCGCAGTTCGTCATGGGGGCGGCCCTGGCGAGCCAGCAGCAGTATCCTCAGGCGATCGAATATTTGCGCAGGGCGATTGAACTCCAGCCCGACTCGACCTGGGCGCACTACGAAATGGGTTCCAGCCTTCTGAAGGCCGGCGATTACAAGACCGCGGTCGTTCATCTGGAGATTGTGTCCAGCCGCCTACCCGACTTTGCGAATGTCCACTCTCTGCTGGCGCAGGCTTACGAACATCTCGGCCGGGCTGCGGATGCGAAGCGCGAACGCTCCAGATCGGCAGCGCCGCGGGGGGCGACGCCATAGTCCCTTCCGTGCCCGATCTTCCGCGACCAGCGGGGCTCTTGGGCCGAATACGATAATGTCTATCACATTAGTAGACTTGTGGAAAACGTTCGTGTATATTCGTTCCTAATGGTTAACAGCATCATCTCCATCCGTTGTAACAGCACCTGCTGTCGCTGCGCGTGTTGCAGCCGGCGTGGGCCTGGGGATGGAATGTAGCCGAAGCAGACATTTCAATTTCTCAAGCGGCCCACGAATCGGAATCGTGGGCCGTTTGTTTTTTGCGGGCCATGTGTCCAGGTTTCGTGGGGCCGCCTGAAACTTCAAAGGGGAAGGTAAATGCAGCGGAAGGTTTTGGCGGTCGCGGGGTTGTTGCTGGCAGGATTGCTGCTCTCTTATTCGATTCAGGGCCGGGCGCAGGGCGGTGAGGTCTCGTTGCTGAATGTCTCCTACGACCCGACACGCGAGCTGTACCAGGATTTCAATCAGGCCTTCGCGAAATACTGGAAGGCAAAGACTGGTCAGACGGTCACCGTCGAGCAGTCTCACGGCGGTTCGAGTAAGCAGGCCCGCGCCGTCATCGATGGATTGCAGGCCGACGTCGTGACCCTCGCCCTGGCTTATGACATTGACGCGATTTCACAGAACGCAGGGTTGCTCCCCTCCGACTGGCAAAAGCGCCTGCCGCAGAACAGCACTCCCTACACTTCAACGATCGTATTCCTGGTTCGCAAGGGTAATCCTAAACACATTAAGGATTGGGACGATCTGGTAAGACCCGGCGTTTCAGTGATAACGCCCAATCCCAAAACTTCCGGCGGGGCCCGCTGGAACTATCTCGCCGCTTGGGCCTACGCTCTCAAGCAGCCCGGCGGAACCGAACAGACGGCGCAGGACTTTGTCAAACGCCTCTACAAGAATGTGCCGGTGCTGGATTCCGGGGCGCGCGGCTCGACCACAACTTTCGTGCAGCGTGAAATCGGCGACGTGCTCATCGCCTGGGAGAACGAGGCTTTCCTTTCGATCAAGGAGCTGGGTCCCGAGAAGGTTGAAATTGTCGTGCCCTCGCAGAGCATTTTGGCGGAGCCGCCGGTGTCGATCATAGACAAAGTCGTGGACAAGAAAGGCACCCGAAACGTGGCCCAGGCTTATCTCGAATATTTGTACACGCCCGAGGGCCAGGAAATTGCGGCCAAAAACTACTACCGGCCGCGGCTTGACTCCGTGGCGAAAAAATACGCCTCGACATTTCCGAAAATAAAGCTGGTCACGATTGACGAAGTTTTCGGGGGCTGGCAGAAGGCGCAGAAAACACACTTTGCCGACGGCGGGGTGTTCGACCAGATCTATCAACCCAATCAGTGACTATGGCTTTCACTTTCAAAAAACGCAGCAACCTGCCGGGCTTCGGACTCGCGCTGGGCTACACCGTGTTGTATCTCAGCCTGATTGTCCTGCTCCCGCTGGCCGCTACGTTTCTGAAAGCTTCATCGCTAAGCTGGGCGCAGTTCTGGCACATCGCCGCTTCTCCGCGGGCTGTGGCTTCTTATCGCCTGACCTTTGGAGCGTCGCTCATCGGCGCTCTGGTCAATCTGGTATTCGGAGTTCTGGTGGCATGGGTTCTCGTGCGCTACAGTTTTCCCGGCAAACGGCTTTTCGACTCGCTGGTGGATCTCCCCTTCGCCCTGCCGACAGCGGTTGCCGGCATTGCCCTGACCACGCTCTATGCGCCCAACGGCTGGCTGGGGCGGCCGCTGGCCTCCCTGGGAATCAAGTCTGCCTACTCTCCGTTGGGAGTGGCGATTGCGCTCACGTTTATTGGACTTCCCTTCGTTGTCCGTAGCGTGCAGCCGGTCCTCGAAGACATGGACAAGGAACTTGAGGAAGCCGCGGCTAGTCTGGGAGCCAGCCGCTGGCAGACTTTTTCCCGGGTTGTCCTGCCTACAATTTTGCCTGCTGCGCTGGCTGGCTTCGCGATGGCTTTTGCCCGCGCAGTGGGCGAGTACGGATCGGTCGTGTTCATCGCCGGCAACATGCCGATGAAAACTGAAATTACTCCGCTGCTGATCATTACGAAACTCGACCAGTACGACTATGCCGGAGCGACCGCCATCGCGGTGGTCATGCTGGTGTTCTCGCTGGTCCTGCTGCTGCCCATCAATCTTTTGCAGAAATGGAGCAGCAGCCGCGAAGAGAAGACAACTGAATTGATTCCGGATGTGATTGAGACGTGATCGAGACTAATCCGATCGAGAATAGAGAATGGGATCGATTATTTTAGCTGCGGGAAAAATTCCAGCGACTCCACGGGTAGCCACGGCTGCGACCGGCGAGTCGGTTGCTGTCCGCTGGATACTGATCGGCGTTGCCGTATTCTTTCTGGCGCTGTTCATCTTCCTGCCACTGGCCATCGTTTTTTCCCAGGCCTTTGCAAAGGGGATCGGCGTCTACTGGGCGAGCGTGCGTCAGCCCGATGCGCTGGCGGCGATCCGGTTGACGCTGCTGGCGGCGGCCATCGCCGTCCCTCTGAACCTCGTATTTGGAGTGGCCGCGGCCTGGTGCATCGGCAAATTTGAGTTTGTCGGCAAGAGCCTGCTGATCACGCTGATTGATCTGCCATTTTCCGTTTCGCCTGTCGTGTCGGGCCTGATCTACGTCCTGCTCTTCGGCTTGCAGGGATTGCTGGGGCCGTGGCTGGCGCGTCACGACCTGCAGATCATTTTCGCGGTGCCGGGAATTGTCCTGGCCACCATTTTCGTGACCTTCCCCTTTGTGGCTCGGGAGCTGATCCCGTTGCTGCAAGCCCAGGGACAAGAGGAAGAAGAAGCGGCCCTTGCCCTCGGTGCCAGCGGCTGGCAGACGTTTTTCCGCGTGAGCCTGCCCAACATCAAATGGGGGCTGCTGTACGGCGTGATCCTGTGCAACGCCCGCGCCATGGGTGAGTTTGGCGCTGTGTCGGTGGTCTCCGGCCATATTCGCGGACGCACGAATACCATGCCGCTGCACGTCGAAATTTTGTACAACGAGTACCAGTTCTCCGCCGCTTTTGCAGTGGCGTCCCTGTTGGCCTTGCTGGCTCTCACTACTTTGCTGGTCAAGACCGTAGTCGAATGGAGAGCACGGCGTCAGCTTGCGGAATCCGCTGCCTGGGGTGAAGAAGGGCAAAGCGCATGAGCATCGAAGCGAGAGATATCACCAAGAAGTTTGGACAGTTTACCGCGCTCGACCACGTTGATCTGAAGATTCCCTCCGGCGAGCTGGTAGCATTGCTGGGCCCGTCCGGCTCGGGGAAGACAACCCTTCTGCGCATCATCGCCGGACTGGAATTCGCCGATTCCGGGACCATTCTTTTCGATGGCCAGGACACTACCCATCGTAACGCCCGCGACCGCCGCGTCGGCTTCGTCTTCCAGCACTACGCGCTCTTCCGGCACATGACCGTGTTCGAAAACATCGCGTTCGGGCTTAAAGTCCGCCCGCGAAATCTGCGTCCATCGAAAGAGCAAATCCACGCCAAGGTCCACGAGCTTCTGCGCCTGATCCAGCTGAAGAATCTGTCCGGTCGCTATCCTTCTCAACTCTCCGGCGGGCAAAGGCAGCGGGTTGCGCTGGCACGGGCTCTTGCCGTCGAGCCTAGCGTCCTGCTGCTAGACGAACCCTTCGGCTCGCTGGACGCGAAGGTCCGCCTGGAACTACGACGCTGGCTGCGCCAGTTGCACGACGAAGTTCACATCACCAGCGTGTTCGTCACTCACGATCAGGAGGAGGCCCTGGAGGTTTCCGATCGGGTCGCGGTGATGAATGAAGGCCGCATCGAGCAGGTCGGCAGCCCCGATGACGTCTACCATCATCCCATCACACCTTTTGTCTACAACTTTCTGGGCAATGTGAACCTGTTCCACGGCCGGATCGACGAGGAAACTCCCGCCATCCACGATGCCGCCACGGGAGATCTGGTCTATGTGCGTCCGCACCTGCTCGAAATTCAGCGCCAGCCCAACGGCGGCAGCAACTTTCGCGCCGTCATCAAGCACATCAACTCCGCTGGGCCGTTGGTAAAGATCGAAGTGCTCAGCGAGTGGGGAGCGCCGGTCCAGGTCGAGTTGTCACAGGAAAAATTCCGGGAACTCCAGCTCCTCAAGGAAGAGACGGTTTTCATCATCCCCAAGGAGCTGAAGGTTTTCCAAAAGAAGGCTGTCTAGCCGGCGGGACAACAGGACACGTGTCCCCACGTGGTTCGTGGTACTACAATCCGCGATGCCCGCGCCCGGCCTGTATGCGCAACAGTGCAGCAATCAGGGCATCAACATCCTCGCAGGTGTTGTAAAGCGCCAGTGATGGCCGCACCGTAGTCTCAAGGCCGAACCTGCGCAGGATGGGCTGGGCGCAGTGATGTCCGGCACGCACCGCAATCCCTTCCTGGTTCAGCGCCTTGCCTACATCTTCGGTACGGAATCCGTCGAGGACAAACGAAAGCACACCTGCCTTCTCGCGAGCGGTGCCGATAAGGTGCAGGCCAGGGATGGTGAGCAACCCCTTGGTCGCGTATTCCAAGAGATCGTGCTCGTAGCGGGCAATGTTCTCCATGCCAATCTGCTCAAGGTAGTCGAGCGCCGCGCCCAGTCCGACCGCGTCGGCGATGTTGCCGGTTCCGGCTTCGAAGCGCGCCGGGGCCAGGTTATAAGTGGTCTTCTCGAAAGTCACGTCGGCGATCATGCTGCCGCCGCCTTGCCACGGTGGAGTGGTGTCGAGAATGTCAGCTTTTCCGAAGACCACGCCGATGCCGGTGGGCGCGAAGATCTTGTGGCCGGAGAAGACAAAGAAATCGCAATCGAGCAGCTGAACGTCCACGCCCATGTGCGCGATCGACTGCGCGCCGTCGACCAACACCTTGGCCCCGTGACGATGGGCCATCTCGACCATCTCTTTTGCCGGGGTGATCGTTCCGAGCGCGTTTGACACCTGGCTGAACGCAACGATGCGAGTGCGCGGCCCCAAAAGCTTTTCGTATTCTTCGAGGATCACTTCGCCCCGATCGTTCACCGGCGCCACTCGGAGCCGCGCGCCCTTTTCCGAGCACAGCTGCTGCCACGGAACAATATTTGCGTGGTGCTCCAGCCAGGTGATGACAACCTCGTCGTCCTTCTGGACGTTGCGGTTTCCCCAGCTCTTGGCGACCAGGTTGATGCCCTCGGTGGCGCCGCGAACAAAAACAATCTCGCGCGTGGAAGGAGCATTCAGGAAACGCCGAACCTTTTCCCGCGCGCCCTCGTAAGCGTCTGTGGCCCTTGCTGCCAGCGTGTGGGCGGCGCGGTGGATATTCGAATTCTCGTGCCGGTAGAAATAGGAAACCCGGTCAATGACTGCGTTGGGTTTCTGGGTGGTGGCCGCATTGTCCAGCCACACCAGGGGACGCCCATTTACCTGCTCCTGCAGGATGGGAAAGTCACGCCGGATGAATTGCGGATCGAATGGGCGCGTAGAAATGGCAACCTCTGGCACCAGGTTGGGATGAAACTCGAAAGAGCCGATGTTGAGGGGCGGCACCGCAGTTGCTGGAGCCTTTTCTGGACCAGGAACGAATGCCGACGCACCCGGCACCGCTGGCGCCGAAACCACATCTGGAAGCGCGGCAAGATCGGTCGGCGGAGATGATGGCAAGCCCGGAACTCCGGGGATCGATTGCAGGCCGGGGACCCCGGGAAAGGAAAACATTCCTGCGACGTCGGGAAACGATGGTGCGGTGGTGAGAGGTGCAACCTTCTCGAAATCGAGAAAGTACGCTGAAGAGCCGGCGGGCTGCGACGGCACCGGCGGAATGCCCGTGGCGAATGACGGCACGTTCCCCAGCGATGACGGAATGGCCTGAAGATCGGTTTCGCTCAATGGTGCAGCGGGTGCAGAGACAGGCATCCCAGGAATGCCGGGCAATGGTTGCGCACCCGGCACGGCTTGAAAGGCGAACGCTTCGTTCAGCGAAGGAAGCGTCGCAGTAGCGTTGAGCGGAGAAGTGCGGTCTAGAAAGTAAGCCAGTGAGCCGGGTGCTGCGGGGGATTCGGGAACACTCGGGATTGGTGGAGTAAACGCCGTCCCCCCCGCGGGCGCCGGGACGAACGACGAAGCTGCTGGAACATCGCCGGCGGTGGCACGACCGGGGGCGCTCGCGCCCACATTTTCCGGAACCGCCGCATTCGACGGCAGCGCGGCGAAGAACTCGTTGGCCAGGCGGGCGATTACCAACGGATCAGGCAGCGCGAACATCGCGGCGGACCCGCGATCATCCGCCAACGCAGTGCCCTGGTCCGGCGATCGATCGCTGGTGCCGGGATCATTTGTACTCATGGTATTGATCCACGCTGACGCCTTCGAGAACGCCGACTGCATCTTCCGTGAGAATGGCCAGCGAGCAGTACAGAGAGATCAGATACGAAGCGATGGCCTTGTGATTGATGCCCATGAAGCGCACCGACAGGCTGGGGGAAACTTCACCCGGGATTCCGGGCTGGAACAACCCGACCGCGCCTTGCTTCTTTTCGCCCGTCCGCAACAGAAGAATGTTGGTCTTGTCTGCCTTGATGGCGACTTTGTCGGAAGGCACCAGCGGCAATCCGCGCCAGGTCAAAAATGGATTGCCGAATATCGTCACCGTCGGCGGCGGAACCCCGCGGCGGGTGCACTCGCGCCCGAAAGCGGCAATGGCCCGGGGATGCGCCAGAAAGAACGCCGGTTCCTTCCAGACTCGTGCGATCAGCTCGTCCAGATCGTCCGGCGTCGGCGCGCCCTTCCGCGGCTTGACCTTCATCGAGTCATCAACGTTGTTGAGCAGGCCGTACGAGGTGTTGTTAATGAGTTCGCTTTCCTGCCGCTCTTTTACCTTCTCGATGATGAGGCGCAGCTGTTCTTTTATCTGATCGTGCGGGCTGCGGTACATGTCGGAAATGCGGGTCTGCAAATCGAGGACAGTGGTCACCGCGCTCAACGTGTATTCGCGCGGCTTCTCTTCGTAGTCCACATAAATCTCGGGTAGATCGACATCGTCGTCGGGGCTGCACTCAATGGTGCGGCTGCCCGGCCGCGAGGGAACGACTTTGTTCACACGATACGTACCGGCTTCGACCGGAACCCATTGCAGGAAGTTCACCAGCCAGCGTGGCGTGATCGCCTGCATCATGGGGACCGTCTTGGTGACGGTCGCAAGTTGGCGTGCCTGTTGCTCGTTCAGGGTGTGGCGGACTTCAGCTTTCTCGGCCATGCAATTCGCTCCTCAAGATGCGGCAAGCTAGAAAGTGTAACACCCCGCCGCGCAGCCTTGATGCAGGGATGTTGTGAAAATCGAAGCGCGAATTTCAATCGCGCTGCTCCCTTCCGGCCTCAAGCAGGTTCTGGATGCTCGCCAATTGTTCTTCCGCGTGCCTCGCCGAAACCCCGTTCTTGTGGCTCATCATGATCAGCTTCACCGAAACCAGAAACACTCCGCACTCCTGCAACAGATCGTGCGTGAACCCGTTGACAAATAGAGCGATCACGAAGAGCACCAGCGTAAGAACGATAATCACCATCGACAGCGGATCGAAGTAGCTCCAAACCGACTTGGACATCTTTTCCTCCTTCATCTATCCGAGGTCACCCAGCATGATAGCGAAACCCTTGCTTCACGCGGATCGAGGGTGCCCCACCCTTCGCGCAGTTTGCGAAAGGTGGGAGGCAGACGGCGAGCACCTGTCGTTGACGAATGGAGTTGGTTTCTCAGATTCAACCCGTTCGCTGCCCGCGGCCTTGCCTCCCACCCTCTCGCAAAGTGCGCGAGGAGGATGGGGCACCCACAGTATCCCCGCGGCCCGCCGGCGCGGCCCTGATCGTTACTTTTGTACTCTTTCGGGGTTTTCCCAGAAATGGACACTATGAACGGGCAGCGTGTGCACCCGGGCGGGAGGAATTGCCAGTAACTGATTGCGACTGAACGCGATGAGCCAGGATCCCTACAAGGTGTACCGGACTATCGCCCGCGTGGGCGGCGTGGTGCTGCTGCTTCTGGGCGTGCTGGTGTTGCTCGGCTGGCTTTGGAAGATTGAGTTATTCACCACCTTCGTGTCCGGCCGCATCACGATGAAACCGAACACCGCGATCGGCTTCCTGTTCCTCGGCCTCGCTTTGTTCCTGCTGACCCGGCACTCGACAACTCGCAAGACCCAACTCTGGTGCGCCGCTTCCGCGACGGTCGTCATTCTCCTGGGCCTGGTTACGTTGTCCGAATATCTTTTCCACGTTGATCTGGGGATTGACCAGCTTCTGTTCCGGGACCTGGTGCAAATGCGCTATCCCGGCAGGATGGCGCACATTACGGCATTCAACTTTTGCATTGCCGGGTTGAGTGTGCTGCTGCTTGCTCTCTCTGAAAAGCGGGCCAGCATCTCGCAGGCACTGGCGGCCACTACCGGCCTGAGTTCGATATTCGCGATCATCGGATACCTGTACGGCGTGCCCGTACTGTACGGCTCAATCGAGTACACGTCGATGGCCCTCCACACCGGCGTCGGATTCCTGGTCGGCTCGCTTTCTGTGTTGTTCTGCCGCCCGGACCTGGGCCTGATGTCGGTGCTGACCAATCCTTATCCGGGGGGCTGGCTGGCCCGGAAACTATTGCCGGTAGCGGCGTTTGTCCCCGCGGCACTCGGAGCGGTGTGCATTCATAGCAGGTTGTTTTCGAGCGATGTGCGACTGAACATTGCGTGCCTGGTGGTCAGCCAGATGGTGTTATTCATGGCCCTGGTGTGGGTCCTGGCGTTCGTGCTCAATCGCGCGGAGGGAGAAAAGGCAACGGCGCAGGAAGCCCTCGCGCGATCGGAAAAGCTTTTGCAGCAATCCCAGAAAATGGAAGCCATCGGTCTGCTCGCCGGCGGAGTGGCGCACGACTTCAACAACCTGCTCGCCGTCATCAACGGCTACAGTGACCTGCTGCTCGAGCGGAGTGATCTCCCGGAGTCCGATCGCCGCAGCCTCGAGCAGATCAAGCAGGCAGGCGGCAGCGCGGCTTCGTTGACCCGCCAGCTGTTGATGCTCAGCCGCCAGCAGGTGGTTGAGCCCGTGGTGCTGAATATCAATCAGACCGTCGGCAACCTGGACAAGATGCTGCGCCGCCTGATCAAGGAGAACATTCAATTTTCATTTGTTCTGGATCCCCAGCTGGACCGGGTAAAAGCCGACCCCGGACAGATCGAACAAATTGTCCTGAACCTGGTGGTCAACGCCCGCGACGCCATGCCCAACGGCGGAACGCTGCGCATCCAGACGAAGAATGTTGAGAAATCAAACCCGCAGGCGGGCCCAGGAGCCTCGCCAAGCCGCTTCGTGCTGCTGGAAGTGACCGACACTGGCACCGGGATGGACCAGCAAACCCAGGCCCACATCTTTGAACCATTCTTCACCACCAAAGCCGTAGGCAAAGGAACCGGGCTGGGTCTGGCGACGGTCTACGGAATCGTGAAGCAGAGCAGTGGACACATTGAAGTCCAGAGCACGCCGGGGCGGGGATCATCGTTCCAGATTTATCTTCCCGCCGAGGCGCAGGGGGCCACGGCCCTCGAACCCGGCAAAGACGCTGCCGAGCCTGCCTTCTCGGGAGAAACCATACTCGTGGTTGAAGATGCGGCGCCGCTGCGTGATCTGGTCTGCCAGGCCCTGAGTGTTTCGGGCTGCACGGTATTGTCCGCGCCCGAAGCCCAGGAGGCGTTACGCATCCTCGGCCAGCAAAAAGGCTTGATTCATCTGCTCATCACGGACGTCATCATGCCCGGAATGAACGGCCCGGCCCTGGCCAAACAGGTCCGCGCCATGCGCCCGGAAACGAAGATCCTCTACATGACCGGATATAGTGGCGAGTTTGTCCGTTCGGACATGCTGATTCCAGGCGTGTCTTTTATTCAGAAGCCCTTCACCCCAGCCGATCTGCGCCGCAAGATTCGCAAAATGCTGACCGACAAGCCAGCCACGAAAGCCGCCGCCGCAGGCAGCGCCGGCTGAGAAAGCCCGCAACGAGCCGCGTAGGGGCGGACGAGGGCGTCCGCCCCTACGTGCCTCGTGGAAAATTCCGGTATACTTTGCCCACCCAACCGCCGGAGAACGTGCCATGTTGAAAATCCATCCGCGATTCGCAACCACAATTCTGTTCTTCGCCAGCCTGGCATCCGCCGACACGGTGGTTTTGCGCAACGGAACCAGCTACCTCGGCCATCTGCAGGGAGGCGCCATCACCTTCGCGGACACGCAAGGCGTCAAATATGAATTCCCCGATCAGGACGTGCAATCGCTGGTTTTCGGTCCATCAGGGGATGTCGTGACGTTGCGCAATGGCAAGAGCTACTCCGGCCACTTCACCGGAGCCAACCCTGTCGCCTTTTCCGATGCGCAGGGCATCCAGTACCAGTTCCCGGTCAGTGATCTGGATGCGATCATCGTCAATCATGCCGGAACCGCGCCCGCGCCCAGCGGCGCAAAGCTGATTCCTTCAGGTTCCGACCTCTCCGTCAGAACCAACGAAACTATTGATTCGACAAATTCCTACCAGGGACAAACTTATTCGGCCACGATCGCGGAGGATGTGCTGGACACGGCCGGCAGCGTTGCGATTCCGGCAGGATCGCCGGCCCAGTTGCTGGTCCGAAGCACTTCCACGGGCGGCGCAGTGCACAGCGCGGAGGTGGTCCTCGATTTGTATTCCGTCACGCTCGACAAGAAGCAGTACACCGTTGTCACCTCGGATGTGGCCGAATCGAATCGGAAAGGCGTGGGTACGAATCGCCGCACGGCGGAGTACCTGGGCGGAGGTTCAGCTCTCGGCGCCTTGATGGGAGGCTTGTTCGGTGGCGGCAAAGACGCGGGCATCGGAGCTCTCGCCGGAGCCGGCGGCGGATTTGTCGGCCAAGTCTTCACCCGCGGAAAAGAAGTCAGAGTCCCTTCGGAGAGCACTCTGCGATTCCGCCTGGAAAAGCCTGTGGTATTGCAGCCCGCAATGTAGCATGCCGATCCATCACGAACCGCGTAGGGGAGGACGCCCTCGTCCGCCCGGCGGAGCGAAGCTCCGCTATTTTTCGCCGCGTGGAAAAACCTGTCGAGCTTCGCTCGACTGGGCGGACGAGGGCGTCCTCCCCTACGTGGCTCGTGGCGCGTCCACATGTGCCGGTGGGATAATGGCCGAGGCTGACCGACCGAACGACGAGGACATCCCATGACTGATCCCAAGCCCACCGACCCCAATGCTCCCAAGTCCGCAGTCACCCGCCGCCAGTTTCTGGAAACCGCCGCCGGCGTCACCGTGGCCGGCAGCCTGCTGCCCCGCGTATGGGCCGCTGAAATCAAGAACGGTATCCCTTACCGCACGCTGGGCAATACCGGCGAGAACGTATCCTGCATCGGCCTCGGCGGATATCACATCGGCATGCAGAGCGACGAGCAGGAAAGCATCCGCATCATTCGCACCGCGCTCGACGAAGGCATCAATTTCCTCGACAACTGCTGGGACTATAACGGTGGCGCCAGCGAAGTCCGCATGGGCAAGGCCCTGCGCGACGGATACCGCAAGAAAGCCTTCCTCATGACCAAGCTTGACGCCCGCACTCGCAAAGGCGCGGCCAGCCAGATTGACGAGTCTCTGCGCCGCCTGCAGGCCGACACCATCGATCTGCTGCAATTTCACGAGGTGATCCGCGACAACGATCCCGACCTCATCTTCGCTCCCAAAGGCGGGATGGAGGCGGTCGTCGAAGCCCAGCAAAAAGGCAAAGTCCGCTACATCGGTTTCACCGGACACAAGAGCCCGGAGTTTCACCTCAAAATGCTGAACGCCGCCTTCGCGCGCAACTTTACGCTGAACACTGTGCAGATGCCGCTCAACCTGATGGACGCTCACTACGACAGCTTCGAAAAGAAGGTGCTGCCCGTCCTGGTGAAACACAACATCGGAGTGCTGGGTATGAAACCCATGGGTGACGGCTTGATCCTCAAGAGCAAGGCCGCCGAGCCGGTCGAATGTCTCCAGTACGCCCTCACGCTGCCGACCAGCGTGGTCATCACCGGCTGCGATTCTCTCCCCATCCTGCAACAGGCGCTGAAAGTGGCACGATCTTTCAAGCCGTTGAGCGGCGAACAGATTGCCACACTTCTGGCCCGCACTGCACCCGTAGCTCAGAAAGGCGAATGGGAGCTCTATAAGACGTCACACAACTTCGACGGGACGTATCAGAATCCGCAGTGGCTGGACTAGCTGGGTTCTTGTACAGATTGCCACTGTCGTGAGCTCTTTCACTCGCGCTAGTCAATGAATGTGACCGCGACCTTTCAACAACTACCGAAACCAGCGCAGCTGGGACACTAAAACGCCGAGGAGGAGCGCCAAGAGCACAACCAATATCGCGGTTGTTAATGTCGTTGACCAGCTGCGGGAAGGATAAATGTTTCTACCGCCGGGCATGGCAGCAATATACGTTGGCTTCCTCGCTCTAAGTAAGATGGCGATTTTTCGCCAACTGTGGGCTCATTCGAGGCTGAACTCGACGTATACACGACAGGTGTCGGAATCGATCCAGCTGAACCGCATTTCTTGTGGCTTGGGCTGCGTGTATCGAAAAAGCCCATGGTTGGGAATCGCAGGCTGACCGACTTCGTACGGCGGCCTGGCGTTATTGGGCAGGGGCAATTCACGATATCCGAGCGTCTTCCCCGCAGCGAGTGCCCGTGCACAAGGCTTCTCGGGCAATCGGATAAGCGCACGAGCATAGTAGTCCTGACACAGCATGCCGCTACACTCATCCGCCACATCTTCGGTTTCAACAAGAAAAGGCAGAGGCAGTCCACTGAAAGTCGATACGAGTTCTCTACCAGATCGAGGGCCGAAGAGTGGAAAGTAGAGCCTCGCGATGAGGAAAGCAGTAACCAGAGCGATGCCAAGCGAAAGCAGCATCTTACGTCGTGCCGTCATGTTCCTGCCCGCTATTCTGTTGCGATACTCGTTCACGGACAAGATTACTTTTGTAAACGCGATTGACAAACCATCAGGCCTTCTCCTCCGCCAACAACGCAGCCCGCCGCATGGCCGCAATCTCCTTCCGCAAGCTGTTGATCTCCTCTTCACTTTCGCGCAGATAAGCCTCGTGCCGCTGCTGAAAAAGCGCCAGATTACGGCTGGCCGGACGCGCCGCCGTCGAAAGAGAAGTCAGAAATTCCACGCCGAAGCAATAACCGTCCCGGCTGCGAATCGTCCCTTTTACCCGCGAGTAGGGCGCCGGTAACTCGACTTCAAGCGGATCGCCGGGCTGCAGGTTAATTCCGGCACACAAGGCGAGGCCGCCTTTGCTGATTTCGGTAAGCCGTCCGGGCACAAAGACTTTGGATTCCCCATCGCGCAGAACCACAAGGACTTGCAGATCGACCGGCTTTCGCGGCCAACGACGCGTATTGACGGGGGAGGGCTCCATTCAGTGGGTAGAGTTCAGCTGCGGACTCATGTCTGCCCTCCAGTATGGAACGGGTAACCAAAGAGGAGGAGATTACGGAAGTGGCTGTACGAAGCATGCCCTCCGCAGTGGATTCGAAGGCCTCTTAGTAATCGAGCCCGGGCGTCCCGCCCGGCCGCCACCCCGCTGTCATCCTGAGTGCAGTCTTTCGTCCCGCGAAGCGGGACGAAAGCAAACGAAGGACCTGTGCATTCCTCGCCCACATCCCGGCAGCGTCTGATTTCAGCACCCGTGCCCGCACGAGCGACGACCACTCGCAGCTAATGCAGAGGTCCTTCGTCGGGAGCCCTTCGCTTTGGGAAGGGCTCCACTTCCTCAGGATGACAGGTCGCAGCTTCTGTTCTCTCCCAGTTGAGTAAAAAGCCGTTGCGGGCTACTATGCTCCGGGGAAAACGCCATGAATTCATCCGTCAGCCGCCGTCAGTTTCTTCAAGCCACCGCCCTCGCGGGCGCCGGACTTGCCTTGCCGAAAGACTTACTAGCCGCGAAGAAAAAATCCGTGCTCATCTTCACCAAGTCTTCCGGCTTCGAACACGAAGTGATCAAGGTCAAGGAGGGACACCCCAGCATCCTGGAGCAGGCTGTCAAAACTCTCGGCGACCAAAACGGCTTTGAAATCACCGCCACCAAGGACGGCCGCGTCTTCGATTCACCCGATTTCCGAAAAAAGTATTCCGCCCTACTCTTTTTTACGACCTTAGATCTCACCAAGACTGGCACCGACGGGAATCCGCCAATGTCGCCGGCCGGCAAGCAGGCTTTGCTGGACGCCATCCATGGCGGGCTTGGCTTTGTGGGAGTCCACGCCGCTGCCGATACTTTTCATACCGAGCCCGACCCTGAAGATCTATCCAACCGTTACATCGCCCACGGCGAGAATGAAGATCCTTATCTGCGGATGCTGGGTGGCGAGTTCATCGTTCACGGCCGTACTCCCCGGCTGCAGGCCGCCAACCTTGTCGTGAAGGACCCGAAATTCCCCGGCCTGGAAGGCGTGACCTCGCCCGTGAGTTTCACCGAAGAGTGGTATTCGCTGAAAGACTTCGCCCCGGATCTTCACGTGATTCTCGCGCTCGACACCGCGGGCATGAAAGGCGAGCCCTACCAGCGCGCTCCCTATCCCGCCACCTGGGCGCGGATGCACGGCAAGGGACGCGTCTTCTACACCGCCATGGGCGACCGCCCGGAAAACTGGTCGAATACCTTTTTCCTGAACCTGCTGGGCGGCGGAATTCGCTGGTCTATCGGCGACGCCAAAGCTTCGCTCGACAAGAATCTTGCGCAGGCCACGCCCGGTTACGCCGAGATTCCGCCGAAGCTTCCTGCCAAGACCTAACGATCCGTCCTCCGGACGGACCGAAAATATCTGCGCTCGAACCTCACCGTGAGGCCTTGCGTCCGTCTAAACCCCGGGCATCGTGAGGGCATTCATGAAGACGTTATTGCTGATGGCGGTATTCCTGGCGCCTGGAGTGTCCGCGGCCCAAGCCGATCGCACCGACCAGATGATCCAGAAAGCTGTCACCGCCATGGGCGGCCTCGACCGTATTCACGCTATCCATAGCCTGGTGTTCAGGGGCTTTCACTACGAGGGCAGCTACAAGCAGGAATTCGTGGGCAGCAAGACAGGTGACGCCGTGCTGATCCGCATGCGGCCGGGTGCGCGCCTGGTAGGCTGCCGTCCCGAAGTGCCTGGGTGCGGCGGGCAATGGAGCGGAATCGTCGAAGCCTTCGACGGACAACATGGATGGGAGTTGAACTGGCCCAAACAGCGACTGGTGAAAACGGTCAACAAGGCGGAGCGCGCCCTGCGCTGCGGGGCCGAGTTTGATTTTCTTTTCATCGACTACAAGCAGCGTGGATTTCACGCGGCGTATCTGGGACGCAAGACGGTCTTGGGGAAAGAAGCCGAAGCGCTTCAGGTTGATCAGGAGGGTTGCTGGTCGGCGGTTTATTTCTTCAATCCCAGGAATTTCCAGTTGCTGATGACTCAGCTAACGATTCCTATCCATGCCCGCGGAGACTCGGTGGAGACCGTTGCGGTCTACAAGCAGTTCAAGGTTGTGGAGGGAGTTCGTTTGCCCTCCCGCTCCGAGGAAGTGAATCTCAAAACGGGCGAAGTAGTCGGTGGCGGTGAATGGACTTCGATTACGGCCAACACGCTGCATGATCCGAAAATATTTGAACCGCCCGCAGTCCATCCCACAGGCATCACTGCCATTGTGCTGGAGATGCTGCAGAGTGCAGCCGATGCAACTCCGGAACAAATGATGTCTGCATACTCCAAATTCCGCGCCACTGACCAAGGGCGCCATGCGGACGTGACCTACGACATGAACTGGCTGGGTTATGAGTTACTGAAAGTCGACAAGTACGATCAGGCTCTGGCGGTGTTTCACCAGATCATTGCCGAGAACCCCAGCTCCGCCGAGGCCTACGGAAATCTGGGCGAAGCCTACCTGCAGCAGCACGACAAGGGGAACGCCATTTCTGCCTTCCAGCGCGCCATCGATCTCGGATTGAAAGGGGACGATGTCCCCCGCAAGCTGGCTGCGCTACGCCGCCGGGAATAGGGCTAACTTGCCCCACCAATGTGGAACAGACGCAGAGTTTGCCCGTCAAGAGCCAAATGATTGTTTGACATCGGCGTCTTTCTGGCCTAAGCTGCCCTCGACGACCCCGGAGTCGCGTACCTCTCCTCTCCTAAGTCTCCTGCCTTCCGATCCTGCCAGGCAGAGCGCTCTGACTGGTTCCAATTCTGTAAGGCGCCAGAGAATCAAGCGTCTCACCAAGAACACAACGCACGTCGAAGCGTGTTCCGCTAGTGACTCGTGAAACTGTTCGGAGAAATCCGCAGTACGTAAGGAGCACTGCGCGTGAACGTTCATCTGATCAACCCGAGCCACGTGTCGTTCGGGACCGCAGTCATCACTCCTCGTTGGCAATATGTATTAGCCGGCGCCACTCCCAGGAGCTTCGGCGACCCTATCCTGGTGGATGAAACCCTCAGCCAGATGGATCCCGAGCGCATTCAGCCCGGCGATGCCGTTGGTATCAGCATTCACACCGCGAATGCGTTGCGCGGCTATGAGATAGGGAACCTGGCGCGCCAGCGCGGGGCCTACGTAATTTTTGGCGGAATCCACGCCACCCTCTATCCCGAGGAAGCCCGCGAGTTGGGCGGAGCCCATTCGGTGGTGCTGGGGGATGGCGACGTGGCCTGGCCGGTGGCGCTGGCCGACTGCGAAAAAGGCACCCCGCTGCCGGTCTACCACGGAGGCAAAATCGAGGCCAGCAGTTTCGTGGCCGCCCGTTGGGAACTGATTCCGCGCAGTCGTTATATGTGGGCGTCGGTGCAAACCGTGCGCGGATGCCCCAAACATTGCTCTTTCTGCTCGGTCTGGCGCACCGATGGCCAGCGTCCCCGGCAGCGTACCTCGGATGTAGTCATGGAAGAAGTGGTCCAGTTACGCCGCCTGGGATTTCGCTTTATCGCCTTGGCTGACGACAATTTCTACCCGGTCACTCTCACCGACTTGAACCTGGCCCGGCTGCAGAAGAACTTCGCCCGAGTGACTGAGCTCGAAGCCCTGCGGGCGGAGCGGTTTGAACTCATGTCGCGCCTGGCCCACCTTCCCGATGACATGGTCTTCTTTACCCAGATCACCATGGAAGCCGCCGAGGATACCGACTTTCTGGATGCCATGAGAGCAGCCCGCATCAAGGGCGCCCTGGTCGGTGTGGAAGCGGTGACCCCGGCCGGCTTGAAAGATGTCTACAAGGATTTCAATCTCTCGGGCGAGCACTTGATCGAGCGCCTGCGAGTTTTCCGCAGCCACGGTGTCCATGTGCTCGGATCTTTCATTTTCGGACTGCCCAGCGACCGTCCCGAAACTTTCGACGCCACCGCGGCCGCTGCCATCAGCGCTGATCTCACCTTCGCCCAGTTCGTCACCTTGAGTCCCTACCCCGGCACCGTGGATTTTGATCGCTGGGAAAAAGGATTGGGGGCCACGCCACCAACCATCGCCGGAGTGCCGCTTACCCGGCGCTGGCTTATTCCACAGGCGCTCCGTCCCAAACTCTATTGGGACCATCCGGTCATGACCGCCGAGGAAATAAGGTCGCGAACCCAAGCCGTATGGGACAACTTCTACAGCCTGGGATCGATCTGGAAGCGGTCGCGATTCATCAAGTCCAGCCGCGGCCGGCTGGCCTTCGTGCTGATTTCGAAAATTTACCGCCAGATGTATGCCGATACCGGCATCGCTACCGACAGTGCCCGAGTCTCGTGGTCAGGCCGCTGGGCGCGCTGGCTGGCCAAGCCCTGCCGTCGCCTGTTCGCGGGAGCTCCCATGCCCGACCTCGATGTGCCGCAGTTTGTGGGCCCGGTGCTGGTCCCGGTTGGAGCAGGTTCCGCTCCGACCCTGCCCGGCGTCTAGTTCACCGCCGAATCAAAAAGCCTGCGGCGTGGATGGTTCGGGAAAGATGCGGCCGCCAACGGGTAGTGGCTCAGTTTGGATTTCGGTACCCTTAGATGACCTGTCATCCTGAACTTGCGAAGAGCCTGCTCTGAGCGAAGTCGAAGGGATTAGCGCGAAGCGAATATTGACGACGGCGGAGTGATGGGCGGTACGCGCCAGATCCTTCACGACTGAAGTCGTTCAGGATGACGCCGGTGCGGGAGATTTATTTTCTGGGCGACTATGGAAACCGTACGTCGTAGTTACGGAAAACGCACATCGAGGCTGTAGATTTCCTGCGTGCTCTTATCGCGCATCATGAGCAGCGAGTCATCGGATGCCAATCCGATCCAGAATTCCCACGGATCGAAGCCACGCGGAACGTCCTTCAGGCTGAACAAGCGTTCCAGGTTTCCGTTGGCCACATTCACGCGCACGAAGTCATCGGTCTTGTCGGAGTAATCCTCCGCATAGAGATACTTTCCATCGTGTGACCAGGTCTCGAAACCGAAGCGCGCTACCGCGAGCTGCTTCCAACTTTTCTTGTCCGTGTCATAGAGCATCAGCTTAGTGGAATCCGCGGACAGCGCCGCAATGTACCGCCCATCCTGCGAGCAGCGAGGACTGAAAAGGTTTTCCGAGCCCGGCACATCTGAGATTTGCGAAGTCTTCACGTCAACCACGTGAATGTTCGGGCCGGATGGGGTTCCGTATTCCAGCCAGGGCATGCCCGCGAACACAATGGCAGCACCTTTGGGCATCCACGTAGGATCGCCCTGGTTGCGGTCTCCCGCCGTCACTTCCTGCGGCGTGCCGCCCTCGGCGGGCGTGACGAAGATCTTCCACGGTCTTCCCGGACGCGAAGCCATGAATGCGACCTGCGTGCCATCCGGCGACCACCGTGGCATGTGGGCTTGCATCGGCGCGTAGGTGAGTTGGGTGCGTGAAGTTCCGTCCAGCTTGCTTCTCCATAGCGTGAGCTCGGGATGCACCACGTACGTGATCCAGTCGCCATTGCGCTGGATGTCGGCCTCGCCCGCTGAAACGCCCGGCAGGTAAACGGAAAATTGCTGCGACTTGCTGTCCAGACCGATCAAATCGAAGCGGCGCTGCTGGCCGATCACGAACAGCTTCTTTCCATCCGCGCTCGGAGTCGGATTGCTGAAGAGAAGCGGCCCCACGGTCAGCTGGGTGGGCTCGCCGGCTTTGCGAAAAAAAGATGTGTCCTCGCGCCGGGCCCAGATGTTCTGGGTGTGGTCGCGCGTCGACTCGAAAAGGAAATATTCGCCGTCTGACGTCCAGGCCCCGCCAAATTCCTGAGGGGGTTTGTTCCACTCCGGCAATAGCGGGTGCAGACCTTTGCCGTCCGGCGAGACCTCCCACAGCGATGAAGTGCGCTGGTTGGTGTCCCGGACCGTGAAACGCAAGCGGCGGCCATCGGGAGAAAAGCGGGGCGCAAAAGGAACTCCCGATACAGTCACTAGCTCGCGCGAATCGGTTCCATCCGGATTGCACACATACAGGCTCGACTTCCTGACATACACGATATGCTGGCCGTCCGGCGCCCAAGTGGCGCCGTGCGCCAGGACATCCCCCACCTGCCGCAGCGTGCCCGCCGGAAGCGGCAATATCCAGACCGGCCACTCCGTCTCCGAACCTTCCGCTACGCCTTTCACCAGCAACTCAGAACGGCCCGGATAGAAGTCATAGATGTCGGCGCTCACCAGCGAGCTGGGTACGGGCGCCGTTTCTCCGCCCGAAGTCGAAACCTGCCTTAGCACGGAATGGCCGCTGACATTTTCGGAGAAGTAGAGCCGTGTGCCATCCGTGACCAGGGAGCGCTTCGAGATGCCGTCGCTTGTAATCTGCAGGGACGAAAGCACCACGGGCGAGGACTCCGGCGATCTCATGAACAGGACACCGACAAGCAGTGCGGCAGCGGCACAGATCGCCATCACAACCTTGGCGGCAGTCCCAACCCTCGCCTGCGGCTTAAGCGGCGTGGCCGTAGTGGTGAAGAAGGAACGGATTCGCTCTTTTGAGTCTGGCGCGGGTTTTACGGCTGACCCTGCAGCCGGCGCTAGCCCCGACTCCGTGGCCCGGCGCAGGTTCTGCAGATCGGTCCGCATTTCGGCTGCGGTGGCATAACGCCGCGCCGGGTCCTTCTCCAGAGCCTTGCGCACGATGCGCTCCAGTTCAAGCGGGGTTGCCGGGTCAAATCGCAACGGCCATTCCGGCACGCCGTGAATAAGCGAGTCGAAAGCCGCCGCCGTTGTCTGTCCCGTGAAAGGCAGCACTCCCGTCGCCATCTCGTAGAGCACGACTCCAAAAGAGAACAAATCTGTACGCGAATCCAGCGCCAGACCCAGCGCCTGCTCCGGCGACATGTACGGAATGGTTCCCAGGGCAGACCCCCGGCGATTGAGTTCTTCCGGAGATCGCGTGATCCCACCGAAGGTGTCGCCACTGATCGTGGCTTCGTCACCCACCGCAAGCTTGGCCAGGCCAAAATCCAGGACCTTGGCGTGTCCGCGCTTGGTGACAAAGATATTGGCCGGCTTGATGTCGCGATGAATGATGCCGTGCGCGTGAGCGGCATCGAGCGCGTCCGCGATCTCGATACCCAGGTCCAGCAACTGGGCCAGGGGCAGGCGGCCCTCGCCGATGCGCTGACGGAGAGTCGTACCGTCGAGAAACTCCATCGCGATGAAGCGCCGGCGCTGCGCTTCACCGACTTCGTAGATCACACAAATGTTGGGATGATTCAGGGCGGAAGCGGCGCGCGCTTCCCAGCGAAATCGTTCCAGCACCACCGGATCCTGGGCGACCAGCTCCGGCAGAAATTTAAGCGCCACCATCCGGCGCAACTCGGTGTCCTCGGCCTTGTAGACCACACCCATCCCGCCGCCACCGAGTTCTTCGATGATCCGGTAATGCGAGATGGTATGGCCGATCACCCGGGCCTGAATCTTATGTAGAAGCGACAGCGCAAGTCAATGAAAGCCGGGGGAGTTGGGTACGCTGCGAACCGTCGGGAACCACCACAGTCCGCGTGGGGACAGCCGCCCCGGCTGTCCGGCGGAGCGAAGCTCCGCTGTGTAACCGCCGGCATAGATTTGTCGAGCTTGGCTCGAAGGGACAGCCGAGGGCCGCTGTCCCCGCGTGGACTGTGGCATGTCGACAACGGGCCCTGAAAGTCAGGCGATTCTCTTAGCGACCTCTGCGGAGTCCTTTGAGACCTTTGCAGTTAACAGCTCTCTGACCCCGACCTTCGCAAGCGGAAAATTCAACTGAGCTACTGGCCAACGATTGCGTAGATTGACATGGGTGCACCTGCGGGAGTAGGGTTGGGCGGCTTTTCAACGATTCCCTCAAAACTTAAGGAGAGCAATATGCGAGTGCGACTAGCGCTTTATGGGGTGGCGGTGTGCCTCTGTCTTTCCGCAATCGTCTGCGCCCAGGATGCGGTCAAGACCGATCCCAAACATTACACAGTCGTGACCGAAAACGATCAGGTACGGATACTAAAAGTACACTACGGCCCGCACGAGAAGTCGATCATGCACAGCCATCCCGCCACGGTTGCGGTGTTCCTCACCGACGCCAAGGGGCAGTTCAGTTTTCCGGACGGGAAGAAGACACCCTTTAACGTCAAGGCAGGCGATTCGCAATATGAGGCCGCCGCTACCCACCTGCCGGAAAATACAAGCGACGTTGGAATGGATGTGATCGTGGTCGAACTGAAAGGCCATGCCGCCAAGCCCTAAGGACGGAGAAGAACTGGTCTGGCCGAGGAGGCCGTCCCGACCCAGCTATCTCATCACGGTATGCTAAGGCGTCACTCGCCCCGGCGGTGGCGCCAAGGCAGTCCGGCCTGCTCCAAACTACTGGGCTAGACATTCGTCCACGACACATTTCCACCCAATGGTCGCACACCCAATGCCCGTAAGGAATTGCCTCAGGAAGGGATTATGATGGCAAGGTGCGATACTACACCACCAAATCGATGAACGGCGGCACCACATTCAAGTGCTCCTTGTGTGAGCACACCGTAACCACCCTGAATTTCAACAGTACCATCGGCAACCGCCGCACCCAGGCGGCAACTGCGATGAACCAGCATGCGGCGGCATCGCATTTGCCCTCCCACCCGCCCGGTCCAGCCAAGATGGGCGGCCACGGCGCACTTTAAGCCGACACCCGTTACGCGACAAAGTTCTCAAGCGTGCCAATCCCATCGATAGCAATACGGATCGTGTCGCCCCTCGACAGCGTGAATTCATCTTCCGGCACGATGCCGGTCCCGGTCAGGAGAAACACCCCGTGAGGGAAACTATTATCGCGGAAGAGGAACTCGGCTAGCTCCTTGGGTTCGCGCTTGAGTTCTGCCAGCGTGGTGCTTCCTTCAAACACAGTCTTGCCCTCGCGCACGATCTCCAACTCGATGGATGTCTCACGGGGAGGCTGCGCGGAAAGCAGAATACAAGGACCAAGAGCACAACTGCCGTCGTAAATCTTGGCCTGCGGAAGGTAAAGCGGGTTCTCCGCTTCGATGTCGCGCGAACTCATATCGTTGCCGATGGTATAGCCCACGATTGCCCCGTCAGAATTGATAAGCACAGCCAACTCCGGTTCGGGCACCGACCACTTGGCGTCGGACCGAATGCGAACCGCCTGCCCCGGCCCAACCACGCGGCGACCTGTCGCCTTGAAAAAGAGTTCGGGCCTCTCGGCGTCATAGACTCGCTCGTAGCAGGTTCCTCCTCCCGCAGCTTTGCTTTCCTCGATCCGTGCCGTGCGGCTGCGATAGTAAGTCACGCCCGCGGCCCACACCTCCTGGCTGACCACAGGTGCGAGAATCGTGGCAGGATCAAAATTCGTCGCGGCCTTTTTGCCCGTAGCGGCAGCGGCTCGCGCATGCAGACCGGCGCGGCAAATAAATTCGTCCCACTCCGCCTCGAACACAGGATAGAACTCGTTGTTCTCCTCGACAAACACGCCTTTGGTTGTGCGATATAACTTCACGTGCCTACCCTCTCATGACTCGAACGTTAGCCACGTTTCGGTACCAGGAATCAGGGAATTCCGGCGATCACGGACATTGTGGAAGATAGTATTGGATTGCCAACCCGAAGGAAACGTCGGACGCTCTGTGCGTGTTCTACAGGACGGCGCTGGCAGTATCGCTGAGGACGCAGTCTCGTGCTAACTCTTCTCCGGAAAATCCCTGCAAAACAGGGGAAGGTACAGGGAAGAATGCGCTTTGGGGCCCCGGTTTCGCATCAGGTGCCGCAACGAACCGCGTAGCAAACGGGTTGTGGCTCAAGGGCCTTCCGGATCGCCGGCCAGACGGAAATGGCATTCATTGGGGCGATCTGATCGCTTCGTAGGTCGGGCCACCCGCAGGCGACGTAACATCCAGTTTTGATGTTTCTCGGCTAGAGGTAGGTCGAATGGCAAAAGCGCGGGCCGGGTTTTCTACCATGAGTTTTCGAATCGTGGCCTCGCTGCCACCACTCTTACGGAAAGCCGGAAGGAATACATCGGTAATGTAATTGAAGTCCCGAACCTCGCCACCATTCTCTTTGCCGACCTCATACCAGCCGTTGTCGTGCGAGAGCAGGAGGCTACCGGCATGCCTCTCCGTCATCGCGCGCACCAGCTTGAGATGCAGTTCGAGTGGCTTTCTGCTGATGGCGTCGAACGAAACCCAGGCGCCGAGCTCCGCCACCGCCTGGTTGATGGGCAGCCCGTGGCCGTCAGAATGCGCCACAACAAAGCGGCCCGGGTTGGCCTTTTCACCGATGAATAGCTTCGCAGCTGCCAACCCAGCCGGACCGCCTCCAGTGTGGCAGGTCACAGCCAAGCCGGTTCTTTTTGAAGTACGTGCAGAGGCTCGCACGATCTTTTCATCGATCGAAGAAAGGCGAGCGGAATCGCTTTCGATTTCATCGACGCCAATCTTAATGAAACCCGGTCTTACCCCGCTATCCTCAATGCCGTTGTTCCACTCCCGCACCCAGCGGTCGGCGAGCTGATCTGCGGTTTCGTCGTAGGCGTGCCTGGGCACAAACTTGTCATTCGCGCCGCCGTAGTACCCGGTGTTGGTGACAATATGGAGCCCGGTTTCCTGGGCCAGACGTTTCAACACGCGCGGATCGCGCCCGATGTAGGCCGGTGTGCAATCGATGAATCCTGTCACCCCCCGCTGCTTCAACTGAGTGAGCACGGGCAGCATCCGTTTCACCACGGCTTCGACCTGCCAGCGACTCCGGTTTGTGTGCTCCGCGCCGATGAAATCACACATGACATGCTCATGAACAAGAGTCATTCCTAGTTTGGAGGCTGGGATTGGGCCAAGAACCGTCTGAATAAACCTGTCCGGAGCCTGAGTCGGGAGCGCATTGGCCGCTGCGGCAACCGCCAACAACGCGGCATCACGCAGAAATGTCCGTCGTGTCAGACCCATGGTCGGCGTCGTGGCGTTCTTGGCAAACAACTTCATCGTGAGGGGTCAGTGTTTGGATGGCCCAGGCTTGGGTCCTTTATCCTGGGAATCGCTTTTAGATCAGAACCCAGATTCGCAAAAGCAAGAATCCGCCCCTCCCGCGTCGGTAGGCCACAATCAGGCGCAGAATACCTTCGGATTCGCTGTTGGTCCGTCCAGGTGTCCTACGAGTTTCTTCTCCAGTCCGTCGCGCGATGGCGTGAGCTCTCGCCGGAGGTGCTCCATCTCCACTTCCGGTAGCGGAGAGAAGTTCCGCGCCACTTCAATATTATGCTCGAGCATATTCAGACGTGGCATTCCCACAACAGCGGTTGTTACCGGCAAGCTCATCGAATAGCGCAGCAAAGAACTCATGTCACTTTTTCCGGATCCGCTTCCCAACAGATATTCCTGCCCTGTCACCTTCATCGCAATAATGCCGAGATTCTTTTGTTTCGCGGCAGGTAAGGCGAGCTCTTCAAAACGTCCGTTCCGCGAGGGATTCAGAGCCATCTGCACGCAGTCCAAATCGTTCCGCTGGATGGCTTGGGCCATCACTTCTCCATTGGTATGACTAGTCATGCCTATGAACCGCGTCATCTTCTGTTCACGCGCCTCGAGTGCACCCTTAAGCGCCCCATCTGGCGCCTCGATCCGCGCCAGGTCATCGGCTTGGCCCAAGCTGTGAATGTGGACTAGATCCACATGATCCACCCGCAGGCGCTTTAGGCTGCCCTCCAGCCGCCGCAAAAATTCGTCTCGCGTTCGATCCGGAATCTTGGTTGCGAGCCACACTTCCTGGCGGCGGGTCGCCATCACCTGGCCGACTCGCGACTCGCTCTTGCCATCTCCGTATGCATACGCCGTGTCTATATAAGTAATACCAAGATCAATCGCTCGATTCAGCGCCGCCAGCGCCTTGTCTTCGCCCTGATACATGAGGAAGCGGCTGCCGCATCCGAATGCCAGAATCGAAACTTTGGCCCCAGTTCGTCCCAGAGTCCGCGACGGAAGCGGATCCACCCTGATAGGCCGGGCGGCCGCAACGTCCTTCAGAAACGACAAACTTGCGCCAGCCGCAGCCCCCAAACCAATTCGCTCAAAAAAATTTCTGCGAGAGAGCTCTTTGCTCATGGTCTTCTCCTCGACGAACCCAAACCGCACTGGCACTCGGCTTCCTATGAATTTAGCTCAACCCGGCGGAAGTAGTCGACAGGCACCGTGAAGCTAGGTATGCAGCTGTTGCAGCATCGCAATTACATTCACGTCCGGTTCTGGGTGTAAGACGCTTGATTACAACATTAATGAGAGCCCTGCCTGGCGTCGGTGTGGTCAAGGTCTGTGTCGGCGGCAACCCTCCCTCGGGATCATGGACGGGTTGACCGTTATCCAGGAGGCAGTGAGGCAATTGAAAACGCAATCCGGATCCTCATGCTGCCCGCGCTCGCCCGGACGTGAGCGGGTGATCTTCCTGTTGCGCTTCTCGCCAAAAGGCTGGCCACTCGTACCTGCCGAGCCAGCCGCCACGGCACCCAGATATATCGCTACGCCTGACACAGTTGATGCATGAATAAGATACCGGGCATCAGTGTGGCGTTCCTGATGCCCGGCATTCACTACCGCACCTGTGATCAAGGTTTCTGATGCAACGTGCACTTACATTCAGGCTTCCCGCGCTGCCGTCAGGACCGATCAATGTGTGCGCACCTTGTGATGGCCAGAGCGATGGTTTCCACTTGGATCAGAGTTGTTCATCGCCTGATTCGCATCATTATCTGAAGTGAACAGGGTCAGGAAATTGACCACTTGATCCGTCTTGGGCGAGCCCAGGCCGGTTGTGGCATCCCACTTGGTTCCGGCATTAAAGCCCTTTACGGTCACGTTTTTGCCATTGGCGTCCGGTTCGGTCACCGTGTTGTTGCCGCTGGTTACATCGTGGAACATCGCCGAATAGTTCTTCGGAAACAGACTAAACAGGTAGAGAGTTGCGTTGATAAAGCCCAGGCTCCGCTTGGCTTTCTGGTTGGCGATCGCCACGATGCCCGCCCACTGGGGCGAGCCGGCGCTGGTGCCGCCGAAAAGATAAAACCCCGCGCCGTCGGGGAGAAAAGGGCTATCGATATCGAGATAGGTCAGCACGCCAGTGAATACGGCAGCGTTATACGACACGTCAGGCACGCCCCTTCCCTTTCGCGTAAAAGGAATACTTCCAAGTTGGTAAAACGGTGCTCGATATAAGACGCTGAAGCCGCCACCGGTTGCACCGAAGCCAAAGTCGGTTTCGTTCCAGGCTACTTCGCCCTGGTAGGTCCCGGGAGCAGGATTCGCAGCGGGATCGCAGTTGTATGCCGCCAGACAGTACTCCGCGGCGTGGAGTTCGGTGCCGCCTACGGCGGTAACCAGCGGGTCGCTGGCGGGCGACGACGCTGCCAGAACGATGGATGAGCCATCGCACGTCCCTTGCGCCGCTCCGTCGTCTCCCGAGGAAGCGATGAGGGTAATGTGTTTGAGTGTCGCTTTCACAAATAGCTTATGCTCCGCCGCCAGCAGATCCGAATCGACGCAGCTCTCATTCTCGCCGAAGCTCTGGGAAATGACGTTGCCCAGATTGTGGTCCACCGCATACTGCGTTGCGCTCAAGATGTCGGCATCGTCGTTGGTTTTGGCGAGCACCAGGGTGATGTTTGCACCGGGCGCGATGGCATGAGCCCACTCCACGTCCAACGAGATTTCTTCCGCCCAGCCGACCATGTTCCCGTCATTACCGTCAAACGGGGTCAGGCCGTCCGGCGCGATCTGGGTGAACTTGCCGAGGCTGGGGTCATGCGGCCGGCCAAGTCCGTTCAAACCCGGCAGACCATAGAAGTCATCCAGCGCATTCAACTCCGCGTTCATATTCGGGGACTGGAACGCGTCGACGATGACGATCGTTTTTCCCCTACCCGTAAGACCGGCGTTGATCAGGGTGTCGGTGTTGTAGGCATGCCGTATTTGATAAGGGTCATAACAGACAAATGGGGTCAGGCCTAGCTGGCACGTAAAGAGGCCATAATTCGGACTGGCGACAACGGACGGGATCGCTTGCGGGCCCCTCACGAGAAACGGCGACACGACCCTGTGCGAGCGGGTAACTTTAGCAGCCCCGGCTGAAGTGGCAGAAAATGCGCCAATCGGCAGCGCAACGATCAACAGCAAAGCGAAGACACTGCGTGAGTTCATTTACAAACTCCTCCTGTTCAAGATTCCGAAGTTTCCTGGGGAAGCGTTATTACGGGCCGCTGGGACGCAAATGATGACAGGTCAAGGTAAGGGTTCGCCCCAAAAAGCGCGCCAATTCTGATGCTCAGCGCAACACTTGTCAATGGTGTAGATCAATGTGGGCTGTGAAAAATCAGACGATAATCGTAAATAGCCGCCGAAACCCGCCGGCTTCGTCGGAAAAACGACCAAAACTTTTTTTGATTCGCGTAACAGAAGCTTGTTGAAGCCTGTCTGCGTACCTGTGGGGATTTCTCTGCAGCTCAGAATGTATGGCGGAGAGTGAGGGATTCGAACCCCCGATACCCTTCCGGGTATGCCGGTTTTCAAGACCGGTGCCATCAACCACTCGGCCAACTCTCCGGCTAGTACAGTTTTACTACAGTCCACAATTTTGTTGGACTGGCTCCGGGAGATTTTTCTGCCGAGCGGCGATCTGATACCGGGCTGGTCTCAGCCCCCGGGCCGCATCGCAGATGCACGAACCGTCTCCTCGGTCGCGTTCAGCTCACGAGCAGCGATGCAGTTTGTTTCGCATACTTCTTCCCTCCGCGATCATCCAATTGAGCAGTTGCACACCCCGACGGACGCCAAGAGGTACCCTGCATGTTGAATCGCACCCCAGCACCCCCGTTTCTCGACGGACTCTACGGGAAGTTTGTCGAAAACGGGATCAGGTATTTCTTCCCCAAGGCCCGGCTCGAGGCGATCGCGACCCGTTCTTATCAGGGCTCGCAGCGAATCACGGAGAATCCCGACGGCTCATCTCTCACCCTGAACTGGCTGGGAGCTCAATACGTTCTCGACAACGGCAAACCGTTCAGCGACTCCGAACTGAAGTTGTTGAAGAGTATTGGTACGGTGCTTGATTCCCGATATCGGATGATCCTCGACCCGGCGTTGGTGGAACAACGATTCGAGCTTTTTCGCGGGTTACCCGAAGACCGATATGTATCCGCCTATGTCGACAGCCGTCCCTATGCGGGCGAAGTGTGGAAGGGGCCGGACCGGGTCGAGGATGTCATCGAAGTGCTGCGCACCACCTCGTTGAGTACCTATGAAAACCGCCGGATCTCGACCGGGACGCTGGTGTTTGGGACGCAGCCTGATCCCTGCCACGTGCTCCCTTCGACGCCGCCCGGTGCGCTGCGCTACTCCCTGGCGCTGACTTCGATTCGCAGTTTTTACCGCCTTTGCGATGGACTGCAAACCCTGGCCTTGGTGGATCAGGACGGAAATCTTGCCGAAGTCATCGACGTGGAGCAGTGGGCGGAACCGTTTTCGAATACTGAACTCCCCGTTCCCAGTGCCGACCGCTATCGGACCCATAGTCGCGCCACGCTCTGTGGGGGACACGTTTGCATGATTCTTACTCCCAACGGAGAAATGAAAATTATTGCCAACGGCGTGCAGATGTTCCGCTTCTTGGACGGTCGCTGGAAACTCACTGATGCGGAGCGAAAGTACGAAATGTGGAAGGCCGCCATCGGTAATTCCGAACTGGCCCGGCGATTATTTATCGCGGCCCTGAACCTGGCGGAAGATCGGCGGGGCGGCCTGTTGGTTGTGCTTGAAGACCCCGCCAGCATTGCCACCCTGGTGTCCAGCACCGACCTGCTTTCGTCGTTGCCGGACTACGGTCCGCAGCCCCTTTCCGGATCGAAGGACCAGCTCCATTACCTGCTGCATCAGAAACGAGTACTCGAACTTCCCACCGCGGTATTAGAGACCGTGGCTCGCATCGACGGGGGGATCGTACTCGATCGTGATTCCAACCTGCTGGCTTTCGGCGCGATTCTCCGGCATCAGGACCTGACCGACTTTCACCCCGAAAACATCGAGGGCGGGCGTACCACGGCTGCGATTGCGGCGTCCCGCTTCGGACTTGTCTTGAAAGTCAGCGAAGACGGGCTGATTTCGTTTTTTCAGAACGGCCAATGCATTTGGGACATGTGAAATCCTGATGGAGGACGGGCGTCCCGCCCGTCCCAGCGATGGCCCGTGATGACGGGCGGGGACGTCCGTCCTTCACAAGATCGCCAAGCTGTTTGAGCAACCGCAGGCCCGTAATGTATAAGACAAAAGCCTATGAAAAGACTGCAATTTTCGCTTGCTCTGCTCGTGGTCGTTGCCGGCATTGCTATTGGCGCCGGGGCCCAGACATCGGCCAAGCCCTCCGGCGATTCTTCCGGCTTGGCGACGCGCATCGCGGGATTGGAACGACACGAGGGCTTCTTCCCCTACTACTGGGACGAGAAAAAGGGCGATATTTTGTTTGAACTATCGCCGGCGGCGCTCAAAGGGGAATTCCTTTATTTCACCGGACTGGGCAGCGGCGTTGGCACCATCGAGGCCTTTGCCGACCGGAGTTCCTTCGGATCGGGCTCGGTGTGCCGTTTTCGGCGAGTCGGAATGCGCGTGCTGGTGATCGAAGAGAACAGCAGTTTCGTCGCTCCCAACGGCACGCCCGAGCTGCAGCATTCCGTGGAATACAGTTTCCCAACGTCGGTGCTGGCTTCGCTTCCGATTGAAGCCGAACACGATGGCACGGTGCTGGTAGATGCCGATGCCTTGCTTGTCCGCGACTCGTTTGACTTGCTTTCGCAACTACGCCGGCCGGCGCGCGCCGTGGGCGGAGTCGTAATACGCGAGCAATCGTCCAAAGCAGCCGACTGGCGGCTCGACAAAGATCGCAGCGTGCTTGATCTGGAACATACAGGAAGCTTTCCGCTCAACACCGAAGTGGAAGCGCTGCTGACTTTTGCTTCCGATTCCGAGAGCGATTTGAACCAGCCCGATCCGCATAGCTTGAGTGTCCGCGAGCATCATTCATTTGTGGCCCTGCCAGCACCGGGATATCAACCGCTGGAGCAGGATCCCCGCGTGGGATTCAGCAGCACGAGCCTTCAGGATTTTTCCCAGCCCTACAATCAGCCGCTCACGCGTTACCTGGTGCAACGCTGGCGTCTGCAGAAGAAAGATCCGAATGCGGCAATCAGCGAGCCGGTGAAGCCGATCGTGTTTTATCTCGACCGCGCTATTCCCGAGCCGGTCCGTTCCGCGGCGCGGACGGGGGCCCTGTGGTGGAATGCGGCGTTCGAGCAGGCGGGATTCAAGAATGCGTTGCACATTGAAGACCTGCCCGAGGGCGCCGACCCGATGGACATTCGCTATCCCACCATCCAGTGGACAAACCGTTCCGGCCGGGGATGGTCGGTAGGACAGAGCCACGTTGACCTGCGCACCGGCGAAATCATTCACGCCGTGGTGCAGCTGGATTCGCATCGCATGCGCACCGTGAACAACTATTGGGAATCGGTGATGCCCTCCGGCCGCGATTCTGCTGAGCCGACGCTGGATACATTCGCCGCCCTGGACAACCTCGATCCCCAAACCCCAGAAGAAAAAGTCATGCTGCAGCGCCTAGCGCTGCTCACCTGCCACGAAATGGGTCATGTCCTCGGCCTCGACCACAACTTCGTGGCCAGCACATATGGCCGCGGCTCGGTGATGGACTACTTCGCACCGCGCGTCAAGATTCGCGCCGATGGCACCGCCGATCTCTCCGACGCTTATATGCAGGGCACTGGAAGCTACGATCGCTTTGCCATTGAGTGGGGTTACAGCCAAGGCAAGCCGGGCAGCAACGCGGAAGAACAGCCGCGCCTGGACGCGATCGTAAAGGGTGCAATCGAGAAGGGAATTGTCTGGGGCAACATCGCCGATCCACGCTGGAATTCCTACGACGACGGCCCCGATCCTGTGACCTGGCTCAAGGAAGTTCTACCTGTCCGGAATTCGCTGCTGGCGCACTACAGCCCGCGTATGCTGCGGCCGGGCGAACCCAATTCGATGTTCACCTCGCGGCTGCCCCTGGTCTATCTGTTTCATCGCTACGCGTTGGGAGCCGCGATTAACGTGGTGGGCGGCGCCAAAATTCCGCTCTCTCTCGCCGGCGACGGGCAGCAAACGGTCATCATTTGGCCCGGCGAGAGCCAGAAAGAAGCTCTCCAATTGGCACTCAGCGCTTTGAATCCCTCCCAGCTGAACGTTCCGCCGGAAATCTGGAAGGCGCTGGCGCCGCAGGAGAACCGCGATTCAGATACGGAGCGCTTCGTGTCGTCGGCGGGATATCTTTTCAGCCCTCAGGATGGTGCTCGCGCTGTAGCCGAAATTGTCGTTGGAGGACTGCTCGATCCCAGGCGTCTGCAGAGGCTGGCCGTGATCTCAGAGCAGGACAGCGCGGTTCCTTCGCCGGGAAGCGTGGTTTCTGGTCTGGTGAGCGCTGCGTTTTCTGCCCCCACAAAAACGGCGGCGGAACGCGATCTTGCGGGAGTGGTCCGAACCGAAGTTGCGGAGCGGTTGATGATTCTGGCGGCGAATTCCGAGGCGACGCCCGAAGTGCGGGCCGTGGCGCTGGCCGGAGTGCATGAGGTTCAGAGTGTGATCAAGAAGAACGCAACTCGCGGTCCGGCGATTGAACAGATCGATCACGAGATCACCTTGTTCCTGCAGAATCCAGAGCAGAATACGCCAAAGCTGAAATCGTCTGGGGCACCGCCGGGTCCGCCGGTCTAGCTTGGGGCGTGTGGGGCGGGCGCCCTCGCCCGCCCTACACGATCTTTTGTGGTGCTGGATGCCGCGCTTCGTAGGCGGTGATCTCAGCTTCGTGTTTCAGCGTGAGTCCAATGTCGTCCAGTCCTTCGAGCAGGCAATGGCGGGTGAACTCGTCGATCTCGAAGCTGGCCGAGAAGCCGTAATCATCGTGCACTTTGCGCTGCTCCAAATCAATTGAGAGATGGTAGTCAGGATGCTCCTCCACCCGGCGGACGATTTCCTCGACTTCGGCTTCGGTCAGCACCACGGTCAGCACGCCATTCTTCACGCAGTTGTTAGCAAAAATATCCGCGAACGATGAAGCGATCACCGCGCGGAATCCGAAATCATCCAAGGCCCATACCGCGTGTTCGCGCGATGATCCGCAGCCGAAATTCTTGCCGGCCACGAGCACGCTGGCTCCCTTGTGACGCGGATGGTTCAGGGAGAACGACGGGTCGTGGGCACCGTCCTGGGTGCGGCGCCAGTCGTAGAACAGAAATTCGCCAAAGCCGGTACGCTCGATTCTCTTCAGGAACTGCTTGGGGATGATCTGATCGGTGTCAATGTTGTGGCGATGGAGCGGGGCGACTTTGCCCTTGTGTTTGCGGAATGGCTTCATTCGTTCTCCACACTACGCGGGAGGGCGGGACGCCCTCCGGACAGCCGGCGGGACGCCGGCGCTACTTTAATGCGATGCTTACTGAAATTTCCAGTTGCGGATATCCGTGAAGTGGCCGGCGATGGCCGCTGCCGCTGCCATCATCGGACTGACCAGATGAGTGCGTCCGCCGCGTCCCTGACGGCCTTCAAAATTGCGATTGCTGGTGGAGGCGCAGCGCTCGCCCGGTTGCAGGATGTCCGGGTTCATGCCCAGGCACATGGAGCAGCCTGACTCGCGCCACTCGAAGCCGGCTTCCTGGAAGATCTTGTCGAGGCCCTCTTTCTCGGCGGCATATTTCACCGCTTGCGATCCCGGCACCACCATGGCCCGAACTTTCGCATTCACGTGATGCCCCCTGGCCACGCGAGCTGCGGCGCGCAAATCTTCCAATCGTGAGTTGGTGCAGGAGCCGATGAAAACCCGGTCTACGGCAATCTCTTCAACCCGGGTCCCGGGCTCGAGCCCCATATATTCCAGCATGCGCTCGGCGGCTCGGCGATCGGCGTCCGTCTTCAGTTCGCTCAAGTCTGGAACTCTTCCGCTGACCGCGACCACCATGCCCGGGTTTGTCCCCCAGGTCACGAATGGCGCCAGCTTAGAGGCATCGATTTCGACGACTTTGTCGTAGCGCGCGCCGGGATCGGAGGGCAGGGTGCGCCAGCGCGCCAGCGTCTTTTCCCAATCTCCATTGTGCGGGGCGAAGCGGCGATTCTTGATATAAGCGAAGGTGGTTTCGTCGGGCGCGATCATGCCCGCGCGGGCCCCGGCCTCGATGCTCATGTTGCACAGCGTCATCCGGCCTTCGACCGAAAGCGAGCGAACGGCTTCGCCGGCGTACTCGATAACGTGTCCGGTTGCGCCATCGGTCCCGATCTGTCCGATGATGCCGAGCGCGAGGTCTTTCGCTGTCACGCCTTCGGGCAGCGGTCCGCGCACGTCAATCAGCATGGTTTTCGGCTTGCGCTGCGGCAGGCACTGCGTCGCCAGCACGTGCTCGACTTCGGATGTACCGATGCCGAAAGCCAGCGCACCAAAAGCGCCATGGGTGCTGGTATGGCTGTCGCCGCAGACGATGGTCATGCCCGGCTGAGTGAGCCCGAGTTCAGGGCCGATGACGTGCACGATGCCCTGGTTAGGCGAGTCCATATCGAACAGCGGAACTCCGAACTCTTTGCAATTCTTCTGCAGCGCCTGGATCTGCAGCGCGGCAATCGGGTCGGTGATGGGCGTGCCCCGCGGCTCAGTCGGGATGTTGTGGTCCACGGTGGCGACTGTCCGGTTGGGCTGCCGTACCCGGCGTCCGGCCGCCCGCAACCCGTCAAAGGCCTGGGGCGAGGTGACCTCGTGTACCAGGTGCAGGTCGATATAGAGAAGAGGAAGGCGATCCTGGGGCGAGGTGACGACATGCTCGTCCCAAACCTTCTCGAACAGGGTGCGCTTTTCAGCCATGGTGCTAAACGTATTTTATCAATAAAAGTCGGTGTGGGACCGGGTCTCGGACCCGGTCAGACGGTGCGCAGCACCGCTGAAGAATTGGAGCCGCAATCAAGCCGCGGCCCTTCGGGCCGCCCGACCGGGTCGAAGACCCGGTCCCACACAGTCAAAGTCCCACAGTCAAAGTCCACACAGTCCAAAGCCCACGGCTGTGAGATTATGATCATCACCGATGATCAACGGCAAACGCATCGCCGTGGTGTTGCCGGCCTATAACGCGGAGAAGACCCTGGCGGCGACCGTGGCGGAACTGCCAGAACTGGTAGATATCCGCATCCTCGTGGACGATCACAGCTCCGACCGCACCGTCGAGATCGCCCACCAGCTCGGGCTGCAATTCTTCGTGCATGACCAGAATTACGGCTACGGACGCAATCAGCAGACCTGCTATCGCGAGGCTCTGACCGCCGGCGCGGATGTGGTCATCATGGTGCATCCCGATTACCAGTACACGCCGCTGCTGGTGACAGCCATGGCCAGCATGGTGGCTTACGGGGTCTACGACGTGGTGCTGGGCTCGCGGATCATTGGCGGGCAGGCCCTGCATGGGGGCATGCCGTTCTACAAATATGTCGCTAACCGCTTCCTCACAGCGTTCGAAAATCTGTTTCTCCGCATCAAGTTGTCGGAGTATCACACCGGTTATCGCGCCTTCAGCCGCAAGGTCTTGCTGGAGCTCCCTCTGCTCGAGAACTCGGATGATTTTGTCTTCGACAATCAGGTACTGGCGCAATGTGTGAACTTTGGCTTCCGTATTGGCGAGGTCTCGTGCCCGACCAAGTATTTCGAAGAGGCATCCTCCATCAACTTCAGCCGCAGCGTGACCTACGGCTTTGGGGTGCTCAGGACGACGCTGCAGTTTGCCCTGCAGAGAGCGGGGCTCGCGCATTTCCGTATTTTCAGTGCGAAAGGCCGGAAGCTGGATCCCGGTCAGGCCGCCTACTACGCCCGGGGCGCGGCCGGTCCGCCGGGTTAGGCGGCGCACCTTCCTCAAGCCTTCTTGTCATCCTGAGCGGGGCGAGAGGTTTCACTTGTGAAACATTTCGCGGAGTCGGAGGACCCCTCTGAACGGATCAGTCCCCGGCGCTCCGAAAAAACGCAGGGTCCCTCGACTTCGCTCGGGATGACCGGCATGGTGAGGTCGAGTTCCCCCAAAATCACGGCGCTTTAGGCGAGACAATTGCGCCTCCCGGCCATTACGGCTAGCATCTAATCTTAAGACGCAATGGCCACTGCCACCACCAGCGCGCCGGAACGACGTCCGCCGAAAATGGTGTACGGCGAGGTCCTGAGTTTCGCCTACGAGACTTTCTGCAGCAACAAGGTGCGTTTCGCGCTGACTGCGCTGGGGATGGTCATCGGCACCGCTTCCCTGATCCTGGTCGTAACCATCGGCATGACCGGCAAGCAGTACGTGCTGAGCCAGATCCAGTCCATTGGCACCAACCAGATTGAGGCCGAATACCAGAGCGGCGGCCAGCGCATCGCCAATGTCACTCCCGACCCCCTCACCATCGACGACATGAATGCCGCCATGGAGGAGGTGCCGGGCATTGTTGCGGCTTCTCCCGTGGTCCCTCTGGGTGAACGCATTCCCGTGGGCGGAGGCAAGGAACGCGACATCTCCGTGCTCGGGGTTTTTCCCGATTACCGAATCGTGCGCAACCTGGTGGTGATCACGGGCAGGTTCTTTGACTCCAAAGACGCGCAGGAGCACAACAAAGTCGGAGTCATCACCCAAAAAATGGCCGAGGAGCTTTACGGATCGCAGGAAGAAGCCATCGGCAAAATCATCAAGCTCAGCGGCCTGCCGTTCACCATCGTGGGCACGTTCCGGGAGCGCGTCGACACCTTCGGCCAAACCGAAGTGGTTGACTACACCATGCTGATTCCCTACACGGTCAGCCGCTACTTTACGGACACCCCGAACGTCAAACAGATTTATTTCTCGACCGCCGATCCTTCGATGGTGCAGCCGGCGACGGAGCAGATCCGCCGGGTCATCAAGAGCCGCCACCGCGCCGAGTCGGTCTACAACGTCATGAATCTCACCCAGTTGGTCCAGTTGGCGGAGAAGACCGCCAACGCCCTGACCCTGGTGTTGCTGCTGGTAGCAGCGGTCGTCCTGCTGGTCAGCGGCATCGGAATCATGAACATCATGCTGGCGACGGTCAGCTCCCGCATCCGCGAAATCGGCATCCGCAAAGCGCTGGGGGCCACCAACCGCGAAATCCGCTTTCAGTTCCTGGCAGAAGCCATGACCATTTCCCTGGTCGGAGGCCTGATCGGTGTAGTCATCGGATTAGCAATTCCCTATTCGGTACGCTTCCTCACGGAATACCGGATTCCGATTTCGGGACTGTCCGCAATCGTGGCCATCCTGGTGTCGTCTTTCGTAGGCGTAATCTTTGGGACAGTCCCCGCCACCCGGGCGGCGAAACTGGATCCGGTGGAGAGTTTGCGGTACGAATAGAAGCTGTCAGCTCATTCAGCTTTCAGTTAAGGTGGGGTCGCGTTGATTTTGATTTCACTGAAAGCTGAGAGCTGACAGCTGAAAGCTCACACAAAAACGCCGGGCAGGTTTGCCCGGCTGATTCTTGTTACTCACCTCGCGGGGAAACGGCTTGGTTCTGAGGTCCCCGCAGATTTCTTACATAGTCTCGGTCACCGAATTACATCACCAGAGCAAGGCTCTCCAGTTCTTTCTGCAGCACCGGCATGGAGCAGCCTGACATCTCAACCCGGCCCACGGCGTCCATGGCTGCTTGAGGCGATACTCCGTAGCCACGGCCCATGAGGAAAACTTGCAGGAGTTCAGCAGCTTCGCGCGAATCGATCAGGCCTCCCTGCAGCAGATCGTTTCGTAGAGCCGTCAGTTCGGTACTGGAGAATCGTTCTTTCATGGTCGTTATCACCTCCGACCTCTATTTCCTTAACCTATTAGACTCATTGCCTGCCATGAACGTTGCATGCAATTTTCGTGCCGCACTCAAGGCCCTTTCTCCATATACGTACGGAGCGGCGGTTTAGTTTCTTAAACCCCTTACGGTGCGGTAAGTTGCAAGCCACCTAAATCTTTTGATGACGGCGGCGAGGGAGGTTTTTCTGGCACGAATGTGCCATATCGGGAATTCCCGATCTTGACACGTTGTGTCGTTGTGGGACGAGAAACGATGACAGAATATGGCTCAGGACATCGGACTCAGGAAGGATCGGTGATGGCTTCATCTACCATCATGATGGGGACACCGTCCCGCACTGGGTAAACGCGGCGGCATTCGGCGCACTTCAGCTTTAGTCCTTCGTCTTTCAACAGCAGCGGCTTCTTGCAGACTGGGCACACCAGGATGTCGAGCAGGTCTTGGGGAATCATGGAAGGATTTTACGCTTCTTCTGCCTGCTTGAGAGTGGGAAACGCTTAACGAAAGGACGCAAAGGAAACCGCAAAGGACAAAGAAGAAAAATTCCAACAGTGGTTCTTTGCGATTTTTGCGACTTCCTTTGCGTCCTTTACGGTTAAGCTCTTTTAGCCGGGATAGTTTACGATAAAGTTCAATTCCCTGACGGAGGACGAGGGTTCATGGCTGCCACGATTCTGGACGGCAACAAGATCGCCGCTGAAATCCGGGCGGAGGTTGCTTCTGAGGTAAAAGACATGACGGCAGCCGGCCTGCGTCCCGGCTTGGCCGTCGTCCGGGTCGGCCACAACCCAGCTTCTGAAATCTATGTCCGCGGAAAAGTCAAAAGCTGCGGAGAAGTGGGCATCTACAGCGAACAACTCACTCCTCCCGACACGATTTCCACCCAGGAGTTGCTCGAGCTCGTCCTGCAACTGAACCGGCGCGACGAAATTGATGGCATCCTGGTGCAGCTGCCCTTGCCACCCCAGGTTGACTCCAAAAAAATCCTCATGGCAGTGGACCCGGCCAAGGACGTGGACGGCTTCCACCCGGTCAACGTGGGCTTTCTCTCCACCCAGCGCCCGGGCCTGGTGCCCTGCACGCCGGCGGGCATCATGGAGATTCTCAGCCGCAGCAATATTCCGGTCGCCGGTCAGGAGGCGGTGGTGGTGGGCCGCAGTGATATTGTGGGCAAGCCGACCGCCATGCTGCTGATCAACGCCAATGCCACGGTGACCGTCTGCCATTCGAAGACGCGAGACCTGCCCGGGGTATGCCGTCGCGCCGATATCCTGGTGGCCGCAATCGGCCGTGCCGGAATGATTACCCGCGACTTCGTGAAGCCCGGAGCCACCGTGATTGATGTGGGCATGAACAAAGTGACGGAGCGGGCAGAGTTTGACCGCCTTTTCTCGGGCAACGCCAAGCGGGAGGAAACTTTCCAGACGAAAGGGTCAACGCTCGTGGGAGACGCGCATCCTAACGCGGCTGAGGTGGCGGGAGCGATCACGCCGGTGCCCGGAGGAGTGGGCCCGCTGACCATCGCCATGCTGATGGCAAACACCGTGAAAGCGGCCCGGATGCGGCGGGGTTCGCGCACGCCCGCCCGGGCTGCGGAGCATGCCCGAAGTGCTTAAGGTCGGATTGACCGGAGGCATCGCCGCGGGCAAATCGGTGGTCGGCGAAATGTTTGCCGCCCTGGGGGTGCCTGTGGTCCAGGCCGACGAGATCGCCCACCAACTCATGGAGCCGGGTGAGGCAGTCTATCAGGAAGTTGTGGATCACTTCGGCTCCGGAATCCTCAATCCGGATGCCAGTGTGAACCGCGCCCGTCTGGCGGAACTGGCCTTCGGTGGCCCCGACAAGCTTTCCCGCGTCGAGGAGCTGAACCAGATCGTCCATCCGGGCGTGATTCGCCGCCAGGAGGAGTGGATGGCAGAGGTGGGCCGGCGCGACCCTCACGCCATCGCCATGGTGGAGGCCGCGCTCATTCTCGAGGCAAAGATGGCGAAAGGCTTTGATCGTCTGATCGTCGTGACCTGCCGCCCGGAGCAGCGTATCGAGCGCTGGGCGCATCGTTTAAAAGTGGACCAGGAAACAGCCCGCCGCGAAGTCACGCGCCGCATGGCGGCCCAACTGCCCGATGAACAAAAAGTAAAAGCTGCCGATTACGTGGTCGACAACTCAGGCTCGCTGGATGAAACCGCCCGCCAGGTGAAGAAAATTTACGCCGAGTTGAAAAAAGAAGCAGCGAAGTAACCAGCAAGAAACACGTGGGGACGCCCCCGGCTGTCCAGTCGAGCGCAGCTTGGCAGCGTTTTGTCCACACCCGCACCGCGGAGCTTCGCTCCGGGGACAGCCGGGGGCGGCTGTCTCCACGTGGTTCTTGCCGGGATTTACAATCAGTCAGATAGAGTCCGCGAGGGAAGGTCCCGCACTATGAAGCTGCTGCGTCCCATTCTGCTGGCGGTGATTTTTGCCGGCGCGTTCTACTACTTCACTACCTACCGTTCCGGCCCCATGCACTCTGCAAACTGGTTTGGCCGGCCTCTCCCCAAGGTGGAGATTACCGAAGCCGCTTCGGGCGAATCTTTCGATGCCGAAGAGCAGAACAACATCGGGGTTTATCGCAAGAACATTGATTCCGTGGTGAATATCACTTCGCGCGCCGTGACCTTCGATTTCTTCTATGGCCTGGTGCCCCAGGAAGGACAGGGCTCAGGCTTCATCATCGATAAAGAAGGTCACGTGCTGACCAACTATCACGTGATCGCCGAGGCCCGCCAGGTGAAGGTGACGCTGCACAATGGCAAGGACTACAAAGCCACAGTGGTGGGGACCGACCGGGCTCACGATCTGGCGGTCATTCAGATCAAGGGTCCGGGACTCACCCCCATGGTCCTTGGCGATTCGCGTAATTTGCAGGTCGGGCAAAAAGTCTATGCCATCGGCAATCCCTTCGGTCTTGCCGGGACCATGACCCGCGGCATCATCAGTTCGATCCGCCCGGTGCGGGAACCTGATGGTTTACAGATTGAAGAGGCCATCCAGACGGATGCGGCGATTAACCCCGGAAATTCCGGTGGGCCGTTGTTGAACTGGCGCGGCGAGGTGATCGGCATCAACACGCTGATTGCTTCCAGCGTGGGACAGAGCGCCGGTATTGGTTTTGCCATCCCGGTGAATACGGCCAAGGCCGTGCTCAATGACTTGATGACTCTGGGCCGGGTGCGGCGTCCGGCCCTGGGAGTGAGTACGATTCCGATTACCCCGGGATTGGCGGACCAGATGGGGCTGGCAGTCGACAGCGGATTGCTGATCGTGCAGGTGGTGCCGGGTGGCTCCGCCGACCGCGCCGGTCTGCGTGGCGGAACCGAGCGCGCCTATATCGGCAATATCCCGATCATGCTCGGCGGCGACCTGATCGTAGCCATTGATGGACAGGAGATTCAGGACCAGCAGGATCTCAGCCAGGTCATGAATAGTCATCGGGCGGGCGACACGGTCCGGATCACTATCTATCGCGGCAAGAAGAAGATGGATGTCAGCGTGACCCTGGGCGAAGCGCGGGAGCAGGTGTAAGCAGGGACGCCTCGCGATCCGTATCCGGGAGCGGCAATCTTCCGGCTGAAGTCTGGCCGCCCGAAACGGGGTGCGATACGTGGAAGGGCATGGCTTCAGCCGTGCCACAAGCGATGCAGGCTCTGGGGCTTCAGCTCCTGAGGTTTGAGGCTTCAGCGCGACCAGCCGGCCTCAGGGGCTAAAGTGCAACGGCGGCTGGGTGGCACGAGTGAACTCATGCCCTTCCCATTTTTCGTGGTCCACTTTTGTTCGCGCAGCCAGTGACTCTTGCGTTCGACTTCAGAAGTCCGACAAAAATGAGCGTTGATTCCATTCGCCGCTTCTGCCTTTCCTTCCCGCATGCCACCGAGAACCTGCAATGGGGAGACGACCTCTGCTTTAAGGTGGGAGGGAAGATATTTGCCCTGCTGTCTCTGAGTTCGGTGCCGCAGCGATTAATGTTTAAGTGCACACCGGAAATCTTCGCAGAATTGGTGGAGCTCGAAGACATTATTCCGGCGCCCTATGTAGGTCGCTACAAGTGGGTGTCGCTCGAGCGCTTGGATGTCCTGCCCTGGATCGAAACCAAAGACCTGCTTGAGCAGTCGTACCGGATGGTGGCGGCGGCGAAGACCACCCGCCGGCGCCCCGAGCGGAGCCGCGCCCGTAAGGGTTGACCCGCACTTTCAGCTAATGCCTGACTAACCCGCCAAGCACATCTTGCAATGCGTGTGCGATCATTCCGGGGCGCACGCTGCGGCACCAGTAGGCCAGGATGCCGCTCATCGCCCCCATCACTGCGATCATTGAGGCCCGCGCCAAGCCTTGATACGAGTGCGCCACGCCGAACGCCACCGCGGGAAAGAAGATTCCAGCCGGGACACTCTTCGTCAGCGCCATGAATTGTTTCTGTAAGTAACCCCGGTAAACCGCCTCCTCGCAAATACCGGCCGTGAGAGAGAGAACGACCCACAGCGCAATCTCGATCTTTCCTTGTGGGAGAAGGAACAGGGTGACCTTGTCGCCCGCGCCGCCATGAGGACCGGCCATCGAACTGACCATGATGGATGCGACAAGGAATAGCAGCCCGATTCCGACGTCGCGGAGAAACTGACGGGCGGATCGCCAACGGTCCCCGAGGACTGCGAACAAGGATGAGCCATTCAGCCATACCCCGACCAGCACCAATCCGAGCATCAGCCATTCGAACAAAATAGTGCGCTCATACATGCTCACGTGATCCGGATTCACAACGAAACGCACCTGATCCGAGCGCAGTTTCCCCCAGTACGCCAGCGTGGCGATCAAGCAGAGGACGAATACCGTATGCCACGGTGAGGCCACCGGACGAAAGCCATCGGGCAGTGGTTCGAGCACAATTTCAGCTTCGATGACGAGCTCCTTGCCGGGCGACCGGCACAGATGATCCGCAGCCGCGTTAATATCGCCGCGCGCGGTATTTGGACGCGCGAGCGCCAGATAGGTCACAGAAACTCCAATCTGTCGTCGACCGTCTCTACAATGATTTGACTCCTACTCTCCAGCTGGGCTAGCCTCTAGCAGTCCAACCCATGCGGTCTCATTGCAAGTTATTCATTCTTTTACTCTTGATATCAGTCGCCCCAGGTAGCTTCGGGGCGCGACTGGTCCCGGTCGAGGCGCCGCGGGCCATGGTGGCCAGTGTGCGGGCGTCGGCCTCGCGGGTCGGAGTGCAGATCATGAAGGCGGGCGGCAATGCCGTCGACGCGGCCGTGGCGGTCGGGTTCGCTTTGGCGGTGGTGCATCCCCAGGACGGAAATCTGGGTGGCGGCGGTTTCATGCTGATTCGCTTGGCGGATGGCAAGACCCATTTCATTGATTACAGGGAGAAAGCGCCGGCGGCGGCCACGGCGAATATGTATCTGGATGCCCAGGGCAACGTGATTGAAGACGCCAGCGCAGTCGGATACAAAGCCATCGGAGTGCCGGGCTCGGTTGCCGGCCTGGTGTACGCGGAAAAGAAGTACGGCAAGCTCTCGCTCGAGCAAGTGATCGCTCCAGCCATCAAACTGGCCGAGGACGGTTCTGCTCTGACCGTAGAAGACGCCAAGGATTTTGGGGATGACAAATTTCTGTCCAAGTTTCCCGAGTCGCGGCACATCTTTCAGCGCGATGGGAACTATTACAAAGCCGGCGAGGTGTTTAGACAGCCCGACCTTGCCCGCACTTTGAGGAGGATCGCCGCCAATCCTGACGACTTCTATCATGGAGCGATGGCGCGCGAACTAGCCGCGTCCATGCAGAAGGGCGCAGGCCTGATCACGGTTGAGGATCTGGCTCAGTACGAAGTGAAAGAGCGCGAAGCGATGCGTGGCTCCTACCGCGGATATGACATCATCAGCGCGCCACCGCCGTCGTCGGGCGGGACTGCATTAATCGAGATCCTGAATATTCTCGAGGGCTATGATCTGGCGAAGTTCAGGGGACGGAGCACTCCCGCCGTGCATCTGACCATAGAAGCCTTCCGGCGCGCATTCTTCGATCGGGCGGAGTTTATGGGCGATCCGGATTTCTCGAAAATTCCCGTGGCCCAGCTCATCGACAAACGATATGGAGCGGCCTGGCGGGAATCCATCAATCCGGGGCACGTCAGCGTCAGTAAGGACCTGGTCCGTCCCGCGATCTTCACCCAGCTCGAACAATACGCGGCGGCGCACCTCCCCAGCGCCGTGGTCGAGACGAATCATACGACGCATTACTCCGTGGTCGATCCGGAAGGGAATGCGGTCGCAACCACCACAACGCTGAACGACACGTTCGGTTCCCGAGTCACGGCCGAGGGGCTGGGTTTTCTTATGAACGACGAGATGGATGATTTCGCATCCAAGCCTGGCGTTCCCAACATGTACGGCCTGATCCAGGGGCCGGCGAATGCTGTGGGCCCGGGCAAGCGTCCTCTCTCTGCCATGACCCCAACCATTGTGCTGAAAGACGGTAAGCTATTCCTGGTGCTAGGCTCTCCTGGCGGCCCGCGAATTATTACCACGGTTGTCAACATCCTGATGGGAGTGGTGGACTATGGAATGAATATTCAGGAGGCCGTGGACGCGCAGCGCTTTCACCAGCAATGGCTGCCGGACATCACTTATTTAGAGGAGGGATTTTCTCCCGAAATCGTCAAAGCGCTGCAGGGGATGGGCCATCATATCGAGTTTGGAGGAGAGGACTACGGCGTGCGCGAGCCATCCTGGAGTGACGGCGAGTGCATCATGGTAGACCCGAAGCGGGGAACGCGCCTGGGCGCCAGCGACAAGCGCAACGGCGGAAGAGCAGTTGGGTTCTAGGTTCTGCAAGGTCCACGTAGGGGCAGGTGTCTCACCTGCCCGGTCGAGCGAAGCTCGACCGAGAATTAGAACGAATTTGCAAGGACGATCTCCATTGAAGAATAGCCGAGCGTTGCTCGGCTGGGCAGGTGAGGACACCTGCCCCTACGTGGTTTGTGGAGTAACCAGAGCTGTTTATGCTTAAAGCGATATCCACTTACGTATACGTGAAAGAGCGGCTGCATCCCGGCTTGCTGGACGGATTGGTGCGAGGCGGGGCGCAGGCAATCGAAATATTTGCCGCGCGGCAGCATCTCGACTATGCCAATCGCAAGCAGCATGTGCGCGAAATTGCGGATTGGTTCCAGAACAGCGGCGTCCCTCTGCACTCCATTCATTCGCCGATGTACTCCGATTATGAGTCAGGACGGACCGGTGCGCCCCCGGTGAACGTGGCCGCGACCGACCGGGCGCAGCGGATCGAGGCCATGGACGAGATCAAGCGGGCGATCGAAGTGGCGGAGCAGATTCCTTTCCGCTTCCTGGTGCAGCACCTGGGAACCAGCGGCGAATCGTTTGATGATCGGAAGTTCGAAGCCGCCATGACTTCAATCGAACACTTGCGCGCTTTCGCCAAACCGCTGGGAGTGCGAATCCTGCTGGAGAATATTCCCAACGAGCTGTCTATACCGGACAAGCTGGTGGAGTTTATCCAGATCACTCACTTCGACGACATAGGCGTGTGTTTTGATTTCGGCCACGCCCACATCATGAGCAACGTGGCGGAAGCGTTCGAAATCCTGAAACGTTATATTCATTCCACGCACGTCCACGACAACGCCGGAGACCGCGACTCGCATCTATGGCCCGGAGCGGGAACCATCGACTGGAAGGCAGCGATGGAACTGCTGGGCTCGGCGCCGAATACGCCGCCCTTGCTGCTGGAAATTGAAACCGACGAGAAAGTGAATCCAGTGGAAAAGATGAGCGCGGCGTTTGCGAAACTGGAATCGGCCTAGAATCTTTAACCGCCGAGGACGCCGAGATCGCAGAGGAAGACGAGAGAATCGGAATTTAGAAATCGGGCGTCTTTCTGGGCGCTCTCTGCGTGCTCGGCGGTAAATGGTCTCTTGAATCTATGTCATCTCCCGTAACCACGATCGCCGATATCGGTAAGCATGAAGGTCAGACCGTCACCATCCGGGGCTGGCTTTACAACCTGCGGGAGAGCGGCAAACTGCTCTTTCCCCAATTTCGTGACGGCTCCGGATTGATTCAGGGCGTGGTGCCGAAAAATGCCGTGTCTCCCGAAGTATTCGACGCGGTGAAGGGCCTGACGCAAGAGTCAAGCGTGATTGTCGAGGGCAAAGTCCGGGCCGACAAGCGCGCCCCGAGCGGCTTTGAGCTGGATGTCTCGGGCGTACGGGTAGTGCAGCGGGTTTCCGAGAGCGATCCTTATCCGATTTCGCCGAAGGAACACGGCGTTGAGTTCCTGATGGAACACCGTCACCTGTGGGTGCGGTCGCAGCGCCAGGCGTCAATTCTCCGAGTGCGCGCCGAGATCATAAAAGCGGCGCGCGACTTTTTCGATGAGCACGGTTTTACACTGACCGATCCACCCATTCTCACACCCGCCGCATGCGAAGGCACATCGACTCTCTTTCCCGTCGATTACTTTGAAGAGCAGGCGTTTCTCACCCAGTCCGGGCAGCTCTATATCGAAGCGACTGCCATGGCACTGGGCAAGGTGTATTCGTTCGGCCCGACTTTTCGGGCGGAAAAATCCAAGACGCGCCGGCACCTTACTGAATTCTGGATGGTCGAACCCGAGGTGGCGTATGCCGATCTCGACGATCTCATGGATCTGGCCGAGGGCTCGATCAGCTTCATTGTGAAGCGTTGCCTGGAGCGGCGGCGCAGCGACCTGCAAATCATCGGCCGCGATGTTAGCAAGCTGGAAAAGGTTGAAGTCCCGTTTCCGCGCATCACCTACGACGACGCAGTCAAGATGCTGCAGGAAGCGCACGCCAAGGGCGCTCTCGAAAATAAGTTTGAGTGGGGCGGCGACCTCGGATCCCCCGATGAAACTTACATTTCGTCACAGTTCGAGAAGCCGGTCATGGTGCATCGTTATCCCGCGAAGGTAAAAGCGTTCTACATGGAACCTGATCCCCGGCGGCCCGACGTGGCGCTGTGCGTGGACGTGCTGGCGCCGGAAGGCCATGGAGAAATCATCGGCGGATCGCAACGCATGGCCTCTTACGATTTGCTGGTGCAGCGCATTCACGAGCACGGCCTTCCCGAAGAAGCTTTCAAGTGGTACCTTGACCTGCGCAAATTCGGCAGCGTGCCGCACGGCGGCTTCGGCATGGGAATCGAACGCGTTGTGGGCTGGATCTGCGGCCTCGAGCATGTGCGCGAAACCATTCCGTTCCCGCGGATGCTGAATCGGTTGTACCCGTAGGAGCTCACGGAGACCGCGTGGGGACAGCCGCCCTCGGCTGTCCGGGCGAGCCAGGCTCGCCAATGTTTTCCAGGCCAGAATTGCGGAGTTTCGCTCCGCCGGACAGCCGAGGCGGTTGTCCCCACGCGGTCCTTGCCTGAAATTGAGTCGAAGGTGACTGACATCTATGGCGCCAGCAAATACATCTTCGTCTAGCATCGCTCCCAGGAAAATTCGCGTGATCGGTGTCCCCCTCGATCTCGGACAATCGCGCCGCGGCGTGGACATGGGACCTTCGGCAATGCGCGTGGCCGGCCTGGAGGCGCGGCTGGAAGAACTGGGACATGTGGTGGAGGATGCGGGAAATATTTCCGTGGCCATCGCAGAACAGAAGGAGGCCGGCGATCCATCGGCCAAATATCTGAAGGAAATTACCGCCACCTGCACCAAGAACGCCGAGCTGGTGATAAAGACGCTCGAGGCTGGCATGGTTCCGCTGGTGCTGGGCGGGGACCACTCGGTTGCCGCGGGAACGGTGGCGGGCGTTGCAGAATTCTATCGCCGCCAGAACCAGAAAATTGGATTGATCTGGATCGATGCGCACACCGACATCAACACTCCCGAGAGTTCGCCCAGTGGAAACGTCCACGGCATGCCCCTGGCTGCGACCATGGGTTTGGGGCTTCCCGAACTCGCCAACATTTTCAATTTCTCGCCCAAGGTACGGCCGGAGAACTGTGTGCTGGTGGGGGTGCGCGACATTGACGCCGTCGAAAAGGAAAACGTCCGCCGGGCCGGAATCGGCGTTTTTACCATGCGCGATATTGACGAACGCGGCATGCGCACCGTAATGGAAGAGGCCTTACGCATGGCCGGACGGGGCACCGCCGGTTATCACGTGTCGCTCGACATGGACTGGATCGATCCCGAAGACGCGCCCGGCGTGGGCACTCCCGTCCGCGGCGGCGCGACTTATCGCGAAGCGCATCTGGCGATGGAAATCATCGCCGACCACGGCCGCATGCTCAGTTTTGAAATCGTCGAAGTGAATCCAGTGATTGATGAGCACAACCGCACTGCGGACCTGGCGGTCGAGCTGGCACAGTCGGCGTTTGGAAAGAAAATCCTGTAACAGAGTAACTAAGCCGTCTCCAGTTTCGCCACTTTTTCTAATCCACGCTCTTCGGTCTCAATCTCGCGGATACGGAATTTCTGAATCTTCCCAGTTACGGTCATGGGAAACTGCTCCACGAAGCGCACATATTGCGGAATCTTGAAGTACGCGATCTTGCCCTCACAAAACTTCCGTATCTCTTCCTCGGTCGAAGTCTCCTCCGCCTTCAGCCGAATCCAGGCCACCACAACTTCTCCCAGCCGCTCATCCGGAATTCCCACCACCTGCACCTCTGCCACCTTGGGGTGGGCGTACAAGAATTCCTCCACCTCGCGCGGATAGACGTTTTCGCCGCCGCGAATAATCATGTCCTTGGCGCGCCCGGTCAGGTGGATGTACCCGTCTTCCCGCATCACGCCGACGTCTCCGGTGTGCAGCCAACCTTCCGCGTCGATGGCCCGCGCGGTTGCTTCCGGCTCGCTGTCGTATCCCTTCATCACCATGTAACCGCGGGTGCAGACCTCGCCCTGCTCTCCCGTCGGAACAGTTCGTCCATCCAGCAGCGAGACAATCTTCATCTCCGTACACGGCAGAGCTTTCCCGACAGTGGACACCCGCAGCTCCACCGGATCATCCGGCGTCGACATGGTCACAACCGGCGTGCTCTCCGTCTGCCCGTAGCCGATGGTCAGCTCCGAGCAGCCCATTTCGCACATCACACGTTTCATCACTTCTACGGGGCAGGGCGCGCCCGCCATCATGCCCGTACGCAGGCTCGACAAGTCGTAGGACTTGAAGTCCGGTAATCCCAGCTCGGCAATGAACATGGCTGGGACGCCGTAAAGCGCGGTGGCCCGCTCCGCCTGTACTGCCTGAAGCGTGGCCCGCGGATCGAACGTCCAGTTGGGCATGATGATGGCCGCGCCGCTGGCGAGAGCCGACATCGTGCCGATCACACACCCGAAGCAGTGATACATCGGCAAAGGCACACATATGCGGTCATGTTCGGTGAACCGCATGCCCTGGGCCAGCATCCTCCCGTTGTTCACTTTATTGCGATGGGTCAGCATCACGCCTTTGGGCTGGCCGGTGGTTCCCGAGGTGTACTGGATATTGGCGATATCTTCCGGCTCCACGGTCTCGCCGAGTCTGTCCGATGCGGTCAGCAACTTTTCCCAACGATCGGTGCCGAAAAAGATTGCGTCCTCCAGACTGAGTTGCTTTCCCGACCGTGCTTCTACCAGGATCTGAGCATAGTGCGCTCGACTGTCCCGCTCCCAGAGGAACAGGATCTTCATGCGCGACTTTTCCAGCGTGAACGCCAGCTCGTGCGTGCGATATGCCGGATTCACATTGACCAGTACCGCTCCAGCACGCGCACACGCCAGGTGCACCAGCATCCACTCGGCACAGTTCGTGGACCACAGCCCCACGCGGTCTCCGCGCCGTATGCCGAGTGACGCCAGCCCGCGCGCCACCGCGTCCGCCGCATCACGCAGTTCGCGCCAGGTGTAGCGCTTTGATTGATGACAGGAAACCAGGGCCAGGCTGCCGCCACAGCGTTCAACGGTTCGATCGAGTACCTGCCCGATGGTCAACTCCCACAGCTCCTGCTCGGGACCGCGTGAGTAACTGAGCATGACACCGCCCTCCGTTTGTGCTGAGAAATGGTCAGACCTGATTATGAGCGACGCAATAGTACTAGGTTTTGGTCGTGGCTCAAGTCGAAAAATCCTGTGTCCAAGCCCGACGTCATGCTGAGCTTGCGAAGCATCTTGCGTGACGCGGATAGCTACTGGCCGCAACGTGCCGCTGCTCGCCAGATCCCTCCGACTTCGCTCAGGCCAGGCTCTCCAGGACTGAAGTCCCTCAGGATGACCCCGAGTGGAATCAAAATGAGCCACTGCATGGGTCTTGCCTTCGTGGCGGATAGTCAGCCGCCAGACATATCCTTTACAAGAAAGTAACAACCGCCTGACACCCGGCCATTTTTCCGCTGCTAACTTCCCAATAGAACACTCGATCAGGAGGAGATTATGAGAACCATGTCCGTACTGTTGCTGGCGATGGTGTGCCTGGGATGCGGCTATAGCGCCCCCAAGGGCATGTCGCCGCAGCCTGGAGTCGTGCCCGCCGTCGCGCAACTTGTACCCAACACCGCGAATTCCGGCGACCCTCAATTTACGTTAACGGTCAACGGCAGCAATTTTTCCTCGAACGCGGTCATCAATTGGAATGGCGCCATGCAGACCACGATGCGAGTAACAGGAGGCCAGCTTACGGCCACGATCCCAGCCGCGGCCATCGCTTCCCCCGGGATGGTATCGGTTACCGTGACCAACCCCGGCACTGCGGGCATGGGCGGCATTTACGGAGGTGGTGGGACCGCGAGCGAAACATCCAACGCCATGTCTTTTACCGTGAACTAGGGGAAGAACTCTTATAACCGCAAGCGGGCGGGAGTGCGTCCCGTAGCGACCATTGATAGTAGCCCGGCGTTTCAACGCCGGGGGTAGACGAGCGGCAAGATGCCCACGTAGACCGGTAGCCCCTGCGTCAGCGGGCCCGGGGATTACCCAACGGAGATGGAATCGAATTACGCTGCGGTGCTACGCGCCCGCTGCGGCGCTGGAGTGTCGCGACACGTGGCGGGACGAAACCTCGCGGCGAATATCCTCCCACGCGCTCTCGGGTGTGGCCAGGAAGGCTGCTACCACATCAGGATCAAACTGGGTTCCAGATCCCTGGAGAATTTCGGCGCGTGCTTCCGCAAAGGGTAGAGCGGAGCGATAAGGACGGTCCGATGTCATGGCGTCCAGGGTATCCGCCACGCTGAAAATGCGCGCGCCGAGCGGGATCTCCCACCCCTTCAATCGTCTAAGTCATGGGTCGAGCGGGCAAGTTACGTAAGGTAGAACTTTAGAACGAAAGGAGGATGGAGTTTTGACTGGTCGATCTCATCGGAACTGCTCTCGATCAGGCGGCTTGCGTGGACTGGTTATGGCCCCAGGCGCAGGTGCAGACCATCTTCTCCTGCTCGTTCTCCGAGGGGAACATATGGTAGTACATCGCGATCACCATGGGGATGAAGACGATCGAATTGTAGAAAAGGTGCAGTTCTACACGCGGAAAAACCAACTGCAAAACGCTGCAGGGCACTGGCCTGCCCCAGAAATTGTGGTGGATCGTAGCCTGCAGAATCAGCAGGAAATGCTCGATGTGGTGCCAGAACTGGATCACCAGCGCCACCGTCCACCAGGTTCGAGATCTCCCGGTAAACCCTTTGCGCAGCACCCAAATGCCGGTGAGCATGACCAGGGCATAGCCGTAGTGCAGGGTTTCGGACTTGATCAGCCAGGGATACCACAAACCAAGAATGCCATTGGCCATCGGGCGCGGCCATCCCATCACATAGATCTGGTACGCCTGAACCAGATGTTCGCCCCAATGCGCCAGCACGACAAACATGAAGAGCTGAAGCGCCCGCTCATGCCAGCGGGTGTTCAGCTTCTCGTAAGAGCTGGGTGCCGCTGTCGCCGAAACTTCAATGTGCCCAATACTTGGCGTCGAAACGGCCGTAGAGCCCCCTTGTCAAGCCTTGTGATCGAGCAATCGCGATATCAATGTTCGCACCCGGCATTATCCCAGTCAAGGCCATCTTCGTACCGGCGGTGTCCTAGTTTCACTCCTGGCCTCCTTCCGCAAAGAGCGCAAATAATGTGTAAATCGCGGACCTGTAACCTCCTAGAACGACAGTCGCGCACTCAGCTGAATTTCGCGTCCTGGGGTAGCAGCTTCCGTGATGGTACCGAACTGCGGAGTATTTACGAAGCGGTCTGGCATACCCAGGTTGGTATGGTTGAGCGCATTGAAAAACTCGGCGCGGAACTGAAACCGCGTCACCTCCGTGAGTGCGAAACTACGAGCGACCGCGAAGTCGAGTGTCTGCATTCCCGGCCCATAGACCAAGTTGCGGCCCGCATTGCCAAAGGTGAAGGCGGGCGGCGCGGCAAATGCCGCCGTGTTTAACCATGCCGTTGCCGTTTGGGTTCCGGACGGAAAGACGGGCTGTCCAGTCACATTGGCACGAATCGGGTTCTCACCCAGTACTGTGCCCGAGTTAGCCGTGTCTCCGAAAACCGAAACCGTGAACGGGAAACCGGTCTGGACTTGATAGACCGTAGATACCTGCCAGTTTCTCGCGATTGTGTCGACCCAACCAGATTGCTTCAGGCCGGGCAAGTTATAGACAGCACTCAGCGCGAAACGGTGCCTCACGTCGCAGCCCGGTCCCTTCTCCGCCGCGAGGTCGTTATTGTTCTGCGGGATCGAGGATTCGAACATCGGAGAACGGAAATCAGGCGCGTCACTGAGGTTTTTCGACCAGGTGTAATTGCCCAGGAAGGTCAGGCCACGCGCGTAGCGTCGGCGCACGTTGACATAGCCGGCGTCATACCAGCTTTGGGCCGTGTTCTCGAGCAAGTTAATCGTGCTGACCGGGAAGCAGATGGTGCCGTTCGGACATCCGGCTGCGGGCGCTACGTAAACCACATTGTCAGGAAGAGTGGTGTTCGGAACAAAGCTGATGCGCGGAAAGGGACGCCGCGGACCGATGGCCCCGGGTCCGGGTGGCGCGTTGTTGATAAGGTGGGCGCGCTGCAGGTGTACTCCGTGCGAGCCCAGATATCCTGCCTCTAGAGTCGTCTGTTGGCCGAGGCTCTTCTCCACCGAAAAGCTCCACTGTTCGATGTACTGCGAAGGCGCTTTAGGATCGAGGGACCCGAAACTCACCGTGGTCTGCCCCAGCACTGGGTTGCCGAAGTTGAAATGAGAACTGACGATACCGGCTGCGGGAGTGAAGTTGTCGCTCTGCTGCGTTTCCGGGAAAACATAAGGAACGTTGTGCCGCTGGTTGCACCACGTATTCATGTCCACCGGCGTATAGAAGATGCCAAACGCCGAGTGCACCACCATACCGTATTTCGGAATCGCCTGCGAAATACCAAAACGCGGCGCGAAGTTATGGGTATTCGGATATTTCAGACCTTGGGGAAAGCCATTCTGCGCACCGATAAATGCGGACGGAATTCCGTTGTTGAAGGTCAGGTTTGAATTCGGATAGGTAATGTCCACCAGAGGGTTCATGTACTCGTAGCGAAGACCCATCTCGATCGTGGTGGTGTGTGAGAGCTGAAAGCTATCCTGCGCGAAGCCATCTACATACCATTGCCGAAGTTGCATTTGCGGGATACCGGCCTGACGCTGCTTCACCGCGGGCAATCCGAGCAGGAAGCTGGCCAGCGCGGAGCCCGTGCCGTCGTTTGTAGCGGTTTGCGTGGTAAAGCCGTTAGTGAACTGGTAGTAGCCCCGGTTCTGAAAGAAGCCCCACATCGGCCAGATGTAGTCGCGGTAACTTCCACCGAACTTCAGATTGTGACGCCCACGCTGCCAGCTGAGTACATCGCGGCCTTCAATTACCGTATCCCATGCCTTCATGGGGGTAGCCGCATAGTTGTCGCCCATGGGCGAGAAACCCTGAACGTTAAAGAAGGGCGCGCCAAAGGCTCCCTTTCCGCCAAACCCGACACCCTGAATGCCGAGCTCGGAAACGATGTCATTGGTGTCGCTGTTTTCCGAAGAGCGGTGCATCGCCAACCGGGATATCGTGATGTTCGCGGTATTGAGAATGCGGGGACTGATAACCCGGTTCCAGGCAATGGTGCCCTGCTGCGAGAAATTGTCGTGGAAGGAGCCAAAGCCGGGGAGTAATGAGCCAAGTCCGGAGACCATTTCTCCCGGGGTAAATCCGTGTTCGCCGCTTAGGGAGTAACGAGCCATAACGCTGTCGCCCCGTTCGAACATATGGTCAATCCGAATCGTGCCCTGATCGTGGACGTGGAGTTCGTTTCTGACGTCCACGTAATTATTGCAATCCGTGCCGGCACCGACTACAGTCGGCGCGCCCATCATGGCACTGCCGCAAGGCATAGTGTCCATGTTCATCATCATGTCCGCGTTGGGCATCGGCACATGATTCATCAGGAATGTCTGCGCTACCGGGCTGATCAGGTTTGCCGGGATAACGTTGTTGACGCCGTTGTCCTGAAACTGGTCGCGAATGACTTGCGGGTTGCTCGGGCTGACGGGCTTGGTTGGATCAAATCCCGGGTTGGGATGAGAACTCAAAGGATTGTAAATGTTGATTCCGCTCTGAGTGAAGTCTCCGTTGATTTCCGCCAGCGTGGGCACGGTGTCAATCATGGTGTGTGCCATGGCATGACGAAACCCTTCGTAGTTCAGAAAGAAAAAGGTCTTGGTGTGCCCGATGGGTCCGCCGAAAGAAGCGCCAAAATTGTTCTGCACCAGGTGGTTGTTCCCCATGGAATCGAACGTGGTCGCATCGAGCACGCCATTGCGCAGAAATTCATAGACCGTGCCGTGGAACTTGTTGGAGCCGGAGCGGGTTACGATGTTGATCTGTCCGCCTCCAGCACCCCCCATCTCGGCAGAATAGCTGCCGGTTTGTACTTTGAATTCCTGCACCGCATCGGGGGACGGGCTAAGGTTGAGCGTGTTGAATGTCGGGTCTGTATTGGTGGCGCCGTCGAGCAGAAAGTAATTCGCGTTGGGCCGGTTGCCCCCGATGCTTACCGCGGATCGCTGCCCAGGCCGCCAATAGAGAGGGTTCATGTTGCCGGTTTGCGCGCCGTGACCCTCGTGCGCGCCCGGAACCGTGAGCACCAGGTCAATCAGCATTCGGCCGTTGAGAGGAAGTTCCTTGATCGACACAGGCTCGACCACCTCACCCACGGCGGCGTCAGTGGCATGCAGCGCCGGGGCTTGGGCGCCGACTTCCACTACGTCCTTTCCGCCGGCCACACGAAGCGTGAGGTTCAGGGAGAGTTGCTGGCCGACTTCAAGCTGCAGGTTGCGGGTTAGCGTGGCGAAGCCGGACGCCTGCACCGAAAGCTCATACTCGCCGGGCAGTAAGGCGGGAACGTGAAAAATTCCCTGCTCGTTGCTGTTGACCCGGCGCTCAGTCCGGGTGCTCAGAGAAGTGATCTGCACTGTCGCCCCGGCGAGCGGCCGTCCCTGAGGGTCAATCACAGTGCCCGTAAGAACCGAGTAGTTGCTCTGGGCAAAGGCTACTAAGGAAATTGACAGCAGGCTGAAGAGTAAGAGCGTTCTACGCAAAACTGCACCCCCAGAAGGTGAAGATAGAAAGGACGCGCCCGTCATCGGCTTGGAAGGACCGAAAGCGCGTAACAGTTGCGGAGAAATCTACGAGTAGATGGCCTGCGGAGCAATAATGGGAAGGTACTAGGGGCGCTCACACCAATAACTATTAGTGAGGGTGCCTTTCTTCTCGTGAGCGCACCCTGCCGATTGCAGGGTTTCACTACGGTTCACGTGGAGACAGCCGACGGTGGCTGTCCCCGCACGTGTAGTTCAGATCTTCCGAACAACTTGGGCGAGCTCGTGGAGAACCCGCCCACAAAAGTGGCGCTGATTTTATTGTGTGACTGTCTTTACCACGTCGCCGGTCTTGAAGCCGGTTCCTGTAACTACGGTTGCAACCGCCGAGATGTCGTCGACGTCGGTGACGCGAATGATGCCAATTTGACTGGCCAGGCGCCGGATCACTTTCCCGGTTGACGGGTCCTTGATTTCCTTCGACACCCGCTCGACCGCCAACTGGTCGCCCACCTTTACGCCGGCTTTCGAACCGACGTTAAGGACGATCTGTCCCGAGTCCACCGCGGCGACGAGTCCCTCAACCGAGATGGTGCGGGTTACCAGTTTGTCCTTGTCGGCGATCACCTCAGTGCTGGTCTGCTGCACCGCGGCCTTCACGGCTTCCCCGAGGATGGTGTTCTGGAAATCACTGGTCGTGAAGTCGGCATTGCCGGCCCCGAATCCTTTTGAGCCCGCCCCGGCACCCAACAGAGTGGTGCTCTCCCGCGATGATTCGCCTTTGCCTTCCGCTACGCCGACAATCTCGCCGGTATCGACATCCACCAGGCGCGCCGTAATAGCCACAATGGCCTTGGACTTCTTTTTTCCTACATTACCCAGGCCAAAAGGCACAAAGCCGCCGGCCGCCCCGCCGATGTTGGTATTTTTCGTCTCGTTGCCGAATTGCGTGATGCTCCCAACGATGATTGCATCCACGCCCAGGAGTTTCCCCAGCTTGGCCGCCGAGGTCGGGTTGGCGCGATCGCTGTTGGAAAAGTTCTGCTCCTGCATGATCTTGTCCAGCGCCTTGCGCTCAATCACCGAATAGGTGCCGTCTTTCACCAGATAGGTCACCAGCAGGTCGGTGATTCCTTTGCCTACGTCAACGTCCGTCCCAAAGAGCGCTGATATGCCGCTGTGCACTGTAGCGTAGTCGAAATCGATAACCGCCACGCGCTTCTTGCGCGGGGCCGCGGGCGCCGCTGCTGCCGCAGGCGGAGGTGCAGGCGCAGCCACCGGCGCTGGTTCCGGTGCCGGTGCCGGAGCCGGAGCTGGTGCCGGCGCGGGCGTGGCTTTTGGTTTCTTCTGGGCAATGCCCAAGCCGGTCAAGAGAAGACACAACAGCGCCGCTAAACCGATTGTCCTTCGCATAGTGAATTTCCCCCGGAACGAAATCATGACGAGACCGTACTTCCGGTCTGGTCGCCGAGGCTATCTTGGGTGCAGCCCTTGACAACCCAGCCAGTATGACATTGTGCAAGAATGGAGAGGTCTTCGCAAGCCTATAAACACTATGAAGAAACTACGAGTCGGCATCCTTTTCGGGGGGCGGAGCGGAGAGCACGAAGTATCTTTGCTCTCGGCCGCATCCGTCGTTAGTGCCATTGACAAAAGCAAATTTGACGTCGTACCCATCGGCATCACCAAGGAAGGCCGCTGGTTGACTGCCGGCGATGCGGAACTATTGCTACAGGGAAAGGCGGCGCCTGCCCAGTCCCATCTCAGGGCCGGAGACCCCGACGCCACGCCCGGAGCCGCGGTTCTGGCCACCGGCCAAGCCGTTGTCGTGCCGCCCGAACCGCAGCGCCCGGGCGGATCTCTGGCGGCTTTTCAGTCCGAGGCTCTGACCCGCCGGGCCAGCGACAGAGCTATTAACGTGGACATCATTTTCCCCGTGCTGCACGGGACCTTCGGCGAAGACGGAACCATCCAGGGTTTGTTCGAGCTCGCAGATATTGCCTATGTTGGTGCAGGCGTTCTCGGCTCCGCCGCCGGCATGGACAAGGACGTCATGAAGTCATTGTTCAGGGCCGCCGGACTACCAATCGTCAAGCACGTAACGGTGTTGCGCAGCGACTGGGAGAGCGCGCCGAAAAAAGTTCAGAAGCTGGTGGAGAGCAAGCTTAAGTATCCAGTATTCGTGAAGCCCGCAAATCTGGGATCGTCGGTCGGAATTTCGAAGGCGCGGGAACGCAAGGAACTGGCTCCGGCGATGGAAGAAGCCGCCAAGTTTGATCGCAAGATTGTGATTGAGGAAGGCGTAGGCGGCAAAAAGCACAAGGCCCGCGAAATCGAATGCTCAGTCCTGGGCAACGATAAGCCCGCAGCTTCCGTAGCTGGCGAGATCGTTCCAGGGAAAGAGTTCTACGACTACACCGCCAAGTATCTCGACGAGGGCTCGCAGTTGATCATCCCCGCCAAGCTGAACAAGGCCGAAAGCAAAAAAGTCCAGCAACTGGCCATCAGCGCCTTCAAAGCGGTGGACTGTTCGGGACTTGCCCGAGTGGATTTCCTGATGGACCCGAAAAACCGGAAGATTTATCTCAACGAGATCAATACCATGCCAGGATTCACGTCGATCAGCATGTATCCCAAGCTGTGGGCGGCATCGGGGCTGGCCTATCCAGAGTTGATCGAGCGCCTGATCCGGCTAGGCCAGGAACGGCACGAAGAAAAGAAGAGAAACCAGTACAGCAAGTGAGAAGAGCAGTTTCTGGTTTCCGGTTTCTAGTTGGGATTGGCTTCTAGAAACCGGAAACCAGAAACCGGAAACTGCCTCTAATGTCCTAGAAACTTTTCCAACGCATCCACATCGCGTCCCGTTAGGTCCAGGAACTTCTTGGCTCTGGCGGCGTCGTGGTGCTGCATTGCTTCTTCAGCCTTGAACAGGTTCGCTTTCATACTCGCCTGTTTCGCGACCATATCACCGCGAAGTCCGAAGCCGGAGGCGCTTTGCTGCTGTTGCAGGCGATCCAGGCTGCTGTTAACCGCGGCAGCGCGGTTGGAAAGCTGGTCAAGCTCGGTTTCCATCTCGTCGAAGTTGGCCGAATCGTTTACGGCTGGCGCAGCCATTCCGCTGTCGCCCTGAGCAGGCATGGCGGAATCGTTGGCCATTCCGTTGTTCTGGGCGGTCAACTTCTTGCCCCGCGGATGACTGGGCTGAGCCGGGCCCATTTCCTTAGGCGCTGGAGTAGCCGCCGCTGGAGCCGGCGCGGGCATCGGAGTCGAAGTGTCAACCGACGCCGTGGTGGCAACCGGTGCGCCGGGTGGTGAACTCGGAATGTTTGCGCCAGTAGCTGCAGCTGGCTGCTGAGCCTGGACCGGTGCCTGCGACGTGGTATCCGGCGCGGACATTCCAGAGGCGTCCGGAGCCTTCGCGTTTGTCTTACTGATCCGGGGCACATAAATTCCAGCGACTACTAGGCCGGCGAGCACCACTAGAGCCCCCAGCGTCATGTACAAGCCGCGATGACTGCTGGCCTGCGGAGGCGGCATAGGAACTGGCGTAGGTGGCGTGGCGGCCACTGGTACCGGTGTTGCCGGCTGCGCAAAAGCCGGAGTGGCAGGCGCCGGAGTTGTAGCTGGCATCGGAGCTGTCGCCGGCATCGGCGTAGATGATGTCATTGGAGTTGTGGGCGGCAACGGAGTCGCTACCGGCACGGTCGTCGCCATCGTCGGCGGTGCGGACGCAACCTCGGTACGCGGCGCGCTCGGCCTTTCCAGAGTTGGCGAAGCTTCCCAGAATCCGGCAGGTCGCTCGGTGCTGCCACCTGTAGGCCCAGCCAGCGCAGTCCGCGGCACGGTCGGCGCAACCGCAGATGACGCAGGCACGGCGGTCAACGCGTTGGCGAAGGCTTCCGCCGCCTGAAAGCGTTTTGCCGGATCTTTGGCAATCGCCATGAGAATAATTTCGTTCAATGCCGCCGGCAGCCCGGGATTCAGTTCGAGCGGCGGCTTGGGCGTCTGGTTCAGGTGCGCGGCCATGATCGAATACTCGCTGTTGGCCAGGAAAGGCCTGCGGCCCGTCACGAACTCGTAGAGAACGATGCCGACCGAGTACAAGTCGGAGCGCGCGTCCACGGGATCGCCCCGCACTTGTTCAGGCGACATGTAGCCGATCGAGCCCAGAGTAGTGCCGGTCATGGTCAGACCGCGTTCGTCACCGGAACGCGCAATGCCAAAATCCATCAGCTTGATCACGCCCTGCGTCGTCAACATCATGTTCGCCGGCTTGATGTCACGGTGAATGATGTGTCGCTGGTGCGCGTAGCCCACCGCGCTCAACACCTGGCCAATGTACTTGACCGCGTCGTTCACCGAGAGTGGCCCCATATCCAGCTTGGTCGCCATGGTGGTGCCCTCGACGTACTCCATCACCATGTAAAGCCGGTTGTCGTTCGAGAATGCGGTTCGAAGCGCGCAAATATTGGGATGGTCAAGGCTAGCCGTGAGTTTGACCTCGCGCAGAAAGCGAGCGGCCAGATCCGGCGTTGAGGCCAGGTCGGGCAGCAGGACCTTCATGGCTTCAATGCGGTCGGTGATGACGTTGCGAACCTGGTAGACCTTGCCCATACCTCCAGCGCCCAACTCTTTAAGAATCTCGTAATCGCCGATTCGCTTGCTGGTCTCGTCGCTCATGTGTAAATCTCCCTATGGGTTGCGGGAATTTGGCGAGCACTTCTTGCCGGGGGCAGGGACACGGTTTTCAAGCGGAAAACCATAGTCTTGCAAGACCATGATTATGCTCTGCCGCTAACCTCGGGTCAAGACGCTTACTGGTTACCGGTTCCCGGCATGTGTCGGCGAAAGGCCCTGTATTTCTGGGTATTTAGGCCTTGGAATAGTGCCATGCCGGGCACCTCCAGGTAGATGTGCAGTTAAGCAAAAACGCCCCCAAGCCTTGTCATTCCGAAGCCGGGTCTATCGGCGAGGAATCTGCTTGCTGCCTGCAGCGAAACAGCAGATTCCTCGCGCGACAAGCCGCGCTTCGGAATGACAATACTCTTGAGTTACACCACTACGCGTCTCTCCGGCGCGGCGTGATCGAACCGAGTTCACGGTGCGGTGGAAGCAGGGCCCAGCTATACTCTCCCGAACATGTGGGGCGCTCGCCGAACGAAAACTGTCTTGGCACTTCTGGTCGGACTTATTCTTTGCGGAATTCTTCGTTCCGCCATCGCGACGCGTCTCGACAGTTTTGACATTGACGAGGCTTACCACATCACCGCCGGAGTCACGTATGTTCGCCTCGGTGACTACCGTCTGAACCCGGAGCATCCTCCGTTGATTAAGCTTTGGGTTGGCGCGTTTCTGACGCCCAGTGTTTTCAAAACTCCACAACTCCGCCCCCTCGCGGAAAAATGGGACGAGCGTCATTTCACCGAGACTGTCGTGTTTACCCAGAACGATCCCGACGTGGCGCAGCGTCGCGTACGTCTCGCCATGCTCATCCTGAACGGAATCCTGCTGCTCGGATTCGCCCTGGCAGTGTGGCGTGCTTTTGGAAACAAGATCGGACCGATGATGGCGGCAGCCACGTTGGCGTTCCTGATCATCGATCCCACCATCGCAGCCCACCTGCCGGTGGTGCTCACCGACCTGCCTGTCGCGCTTCTGGGAGCTACAGCCGTACTTCTGGCCTGGAGTGCGTTTCGCTGGGGCAGGACCGCGGACGTAGTGCTGGCCGGACTGGCCTTGGGGCTGACGCTGGGCGCCAAGCATACCGGTTTGATCGTCGCGGTGGCCGTGGCGCTTCTGGGGGTGGTGATGTCTCTCAGAAAAAAAGAGGACCGTCCCCGATTGCGAAGGCTGGCTCAGGTGTTTGCGGTTCTGGTGCTGGCCTGGATCACTTTGTGGGGCCTCTACCGGTTTCGCTTCAGCGAAAGCCCCGCGGGCCTCGACCTTTTCAACCGGCCGCTGGCTGCCAAGATCGCAGATCTTCATCGTCCCCTGCTTCGCAATACCGTAACCCTCATGGTTCGTACCCACTTCATGCCACGTTCCTACTTGTGGGGACTGGCCGACATTCTGCACGTGGGAGTGGAAGGACGGGTAACCCCGATCTTCTTCATAGGACGCGTCTACATGCAGCGCCCCCCGTTCTACTTTTTCCCGACCGTGCTGCTGGTAAAAATTCCCCTCGGGCTGATTGCGCTCGCTCTGATGGGCCTTGTGCTCGCATGCATGACGCGGGACTGGCCCGGCAGAGAGCCGCTGCTGGTCATACTTCTCTTCGGATGCCTGTTGCTGGCCATGCTCATAAGAGGCACGTCAAGCTATGCCGGCATGCGCCACGCCCTGATTGTTCTCCCGTCCATCGCGGCGACCGGAGCAGCCGCGCTCGCGATTGCCTGGGAGCGGAAGTCCCGCGTGCTGCTTGCCGGTGTCGCGCTTGCCGCCGTCGTGGCCATGGCATCGGCCATACCGGTCTTGCGTCCCTGGGAGTATTACAACGAACTGGTCGGCGGGACGGAAAACGCCTGGCATCATCTCAGCGATGAAAGCATGGAATCGGGACAGAGAACCAAAGAGCTAGCCGCCTACTACCATCAGTACCTCGAACCCAAAGGAGAGATTCCGTACGTCGAATATTCGGAATCCTATGCGGAGGATGACCGCCGGGGAATCCCTTCCATGCAAGCCCGGTGGAAAGCGCATCCCGAGACCGATACGTCTGATGTGGTCAGCGGCACCGTCATGATCGCAGCGTCCATGCTGGCGCCCGATCCGATGCCCTACATTCTCGACTACACTCCGCTGCTCGCCGTCAAACCGGTTCAGCGGTACGGTAATTTGATGATCTTTCACGGCACATTCAAGCTCTCGGGACCGCGTGCCTACCGGCTGGCCGATCGCGCCCTCGACGCCGAGTATTCCGAGACGCCTGACTTGGCAAAAGCCGAATTGCTGATGGCGCGATCTCTCGAGGCCAACCCGAAGGTTTATTACCGCTGGATCGAGATGGGCAACATTTTGATCCAGCGCGGCAAGCGCGACGAGGCTCTTAAGGCCTATGAAAACGCGAGAACCAACGCTCCCGCCGGAGACGAAATCGTCGGCCTGCTTGCGCAGCAGATTCAGCGTGTGATGCGGCAAGACCCGAAGTCTGTTGTTCCGCTCCGTAACCCCGTCCTGGAATGAGCTGAACTGGAGGATGGAGCTGTTGCGGGCTGGAGTCGCCACAGGGCGGAGCAGGCCGGAGGGCGGAGCAGGCCGGAGGATGGAGCAGGCCTTCAGGCCTGCATATGATGGCGGTTGTGTTTGGGCTTTAGCCCCTGAGGTACCTCAGCGGCTGAAGCCGCAAGACACCAGCTCTGACGCAGGGCTTAAGCGCTGCTCCACCCTCCCTCTTGACGAACCCCCGCCATCCCCGCTACCATTCAACAAGTTTGCTCTACGGAGCAGACCTTGGATTTCATGCAGAGTGGCTGAGGGACGAGCCCTACGAAGCCACGACAACCGGATCAGAATTCATTTTCTGGTCGCCCGGTGTCAACTCTCGCCCTACACAGGGGGAACATGAGATTCGGGGTGCCGAATTTCCAGCATCTCGTTCCTCTTTTCCTCAGTCGAAAGGGAAAGAGGATTTCGCTTTTAGGGCGCTTTTCAAGACGGCTCGTCCCGCGGCTACTCCAAAGCGAGTAGCTCATGACCTCGGAAACACGGACATACGAATTACGTTGCCGGGAATGCGGCAAGAGCTGGGGAAACCAGCCCCGTTCCATCTGCGACGATTGTTTCTCTCCTCTCGAAGTTTTCTACGATTACGAAGCCGCGCGTGCCACATTTACCCGTGAGCGGATTGCCCAGGGACCAGCCAGCATGTGGCGCTACCGCGATCTGTTGCCTCTGCCCGCGAATTATCAGCCCACGGTTCCAGCCGGATTTACCCCGCTGCTCGAGGCGCCGCGCCTGTCTCAAAAGCTGGGAGCGAAAAGCCTCTATCTGAAGAACGACGCGGTTTGCCAGCCCTCCCTAAGCTTCAAGGACCGCGTCGTAGCAGTGGCCTTGGCTCAGGCCCGCGAGTTTGGATTCGATACGGTCTCCTGCTCGTCCACGGGAAACCTGGCGAACTCAGTTGCGGCGCAAGCCGCGCGCAACGGATTCAAGGCGGTGATTTTCATTCCCGCCGACCTCGAGCCGGCCAAGATTCTGGGCACGCAAGTCTTTGGCGCCAAGTTGATACGCATTCTGGGAAGCTACGACCAGGTCAATCGCCTGTGCTCCCAGATTGCCGATGAACAGAATTGGGGCTTCGTCAACGTGAACCTGCGGCCGTATTACGCGGAAGGGTCGAAGACGGTTGGCTTTGAAATTGCTGAGCAGTTGGGATGGCGTCTGCCCGACAACGTCGTGTGCCCGATGGCCGGCGGGTCGTTAATCATAAAAATCAAGAAAGCATTTGAAGAACTGGTCCACCTGGGACTGGTGGAAGCCAAGCCAGTGAAATATTTCGGAGCGCAAGCTACCGGCTGCTCGCCCATTTCAACGGCGGTAAAAGCTGGGAATGTCGACATCGATCCGCAGAAGCCTTCGACCATTGCCCGGTCGTTGGCGATCGGCAATCCTGCCGATGGACACTATGCGATCAAAGTCATCACCCAGAGCGGCGGCTGGTCAGAGGATGTTTCGGATCCCGAACTGGTCGAGTGCATCCAGTTGCTGGCGGAGACCGAAGGAGTTTTCACCGAAACCGCAGGCGGTGTGACCGTCGGCACGGCGCGCAAGCTTTTCAGCCAGGGACGAATCTCGCCCGACGAAACCACTGTGCTCTGCATTACCGGCAACGGACTGAAGACTACCGACGCTCTCGCCGGCAAGTACCAGGCCGAAGAGCCGATCGCACCCAAGGTTGCCGAATTCAAAAAGTACATGGAGAGAACGCTGAAAGCTCCCGCGAAAGAAGTTCCGGAAACTGTGGAGGTCTAGGTGAACATCACAGTTCAAATTCCGACCGCCCTGCGCCGGTTGACCGCGGGCAATGCGAAAGTCACATGCTCGGCAGCCAATCTGGGGGAACTGTTTACTGCGCTCGACCAGCAATTTCCCGATCTCAAATCCCATCTGCGGGACGAGTCAGGAGAAATTCGCCGCTTCCTGAACGTGTACGTGAACGAAGAAGACATCCGCTTCCTGGGCGGCAACAAGTATGCGTTCCAGGACGGAGACGAAGTCCTGCTGGTACCATCCATCGCCGGCGGCGCAAGCTAATCTGTCATCCTGAGTGCAGCATTGCGTTTCGCTTCGCGAAACGCAACGCGGAGTCGAAGGACCCCTACCGATTGCAATGACGATTGGGTCTGAGGGATTTCCAGCCCGGTCGGCCGACACGCCCACCCCGCCGGCTGCCGATTCAGCTATAGGGGTCCTTCTCCGCTCAGGATGACAAGAACAGCTAAGGCCTTCTAAGAAATTCACGCCCGCTGGCTGAAGGCCGCGCGAATGCGCTGGCCCACGATCGCGTCTTCGCCGGGCTGCAACATCCATACTCCCACCACGAGCGTGTTTGCGTCCGCTGGAATGCCCTGGTTGGGCTTTTGGCCGGTGTTCGGGTTCAGTTCAATCGAAGGGTTCCCGCTACGCAAAGCGGCGACGATCTGGCCGGTGGTGACTCCAGTGACTGCCGGGTCGAAGCGTATGAGGAGATGCGGAACGTGGTTGGCGATCTTCGGAACCACCGTCTCTGTGGTGACTGAAGGGATACCCTTCACAGCCACGGCGATGAGATCGACTCTCTTCTGATAGTCGCCTTGCATGGACTCTTCCGTGTGCGAGAGAACCCAGTCGACCGCCGCGACCATGCCCACAATCTGCTCCTTGGCTACTTTCATGCCGCGGCCGATTCCCTCTTCCGGATTGTTGTTCTCATGGGCAAGGTCGGTCAGACTCTTTCTGCCGAGGAGCAAGCCTGCGTTTTGTGGACCGCGCATCCCCTTGCCCCCGGAGAACGCCACCAGGTCAAAGCCCATGGCAGTGTACTTCCACAGATTCGAAATCGGTGGCATGTCGGCGGCGGCGTCCAGGTGGCACGGAATCTTGTACTCGTGCGCTACCCGCAGCCACTCTTCTCGACCGATCTGCGCACTGCCTGCGATTCCAACCTCGTCTTCCGCAGCGTTAAAAAAATTTGTCATCACCGCATTGCCTGCGCCGCACGCGCGCTTATAGTCGTCGAGCGTGACGACTTCCGTCACCCGCGCTCCGCAGAGATACATGGCGCGGTCATACCCATAGCGGTGCGCACGTTGCACGATGACCTGATTCTTCATGCCGTCAATGGCCTGCGGCATGTCCAAGACATTGCATCTGTTTGCCTGCTGCATGCAGGCGGCCGTGGCCAGGCTGATGGCTCCCGAGGCCCCCGAAGTCACGATCGCCCCCTCGCACTTGAGGCGCTGAGCTACATACTCGCCTGCTTTTCGCTGCAGATCGTGCAGCCTCACAGGATGAAGTGCAGCCTTCTGCACCGCAGCCAGAACCTCAGGGGGCATGCAGGCAGCCGTCAGCGTGGTATAGGTGCCGGCGGCGTTGATAATCGGCGCGACGCCGAGCTTCGCATAGTAGTCCTCACCATCTGGCGATGTGGCCGGCGATGAAAGGGTCTTAGCGGACGAAACCAAAGGTGCCGAGCCCAGGACTACAGTGAGCGAGCTGGCCCAGCGAACGAAACGGCGGCGGGACAGAAATCCTGCTGTAGATTCATTCGATGCTGACATGCGGGTCACTCCTGATGTCAAGAAAGTTGCAATCAATCCGCCCAAGGTTCGGGTTTTCGATCCCAACGGTGTTCCTTCAATTTGCGGAGTAGCGCGGCGTCCAGCGGTCCCGCATCGCTGGCCGCAATGTTCTGCCGCACATGCTCCGCCTTCCTCATGCCAACGATGATCGTGCTCACTGCGGGGAAGGAGAGAATGTAGCGCAGCGCCATCTGCGGCAGCGTGAGACCCGCCGGCAGCATTGCCTTTAACTTCTCCACCCTCTCGATCGTCGGCGGAAGGTTCTTGGGGCCGAAGTACATCGCACGCCAGTCGCCCTTGGGAAATTTTGTCTCCAGCGTCATCTTCCCGCCCAGGCTGCCTTCGTCGAGTGGCACGCGGGCGATCACTCCAATATTCAATTCCTCGCAAACCGGAAAGAGTTTGTCCTCTGGCGCCTGATCGAAAATGTTGTGGATGACCTGTACCGCGTCCACCAGTCCGGTGCGCAAAGCCTTGAGGCCATTCTCAGGCTCCCAGCGATTGAGGCTGAGACCGAAATGGCGAATAATCCCGTCACGCCGGAGCTTCTCGACCGTGTTGCGAAATTCAGGTTCGTCGGTCCAGCTATCGTCCCAAACATGAAATTGCAGCAGATCGATCGAGTCGGTCTGAAGCTTTTTCCGGATCAGGTCGGCGTGCTTGAAAACATGGTCCGCCGGAAAAACATCCTGATACTTGTATGAAGACCGCGCCGGCCACTTTCGATTCATAGGCGGAATCTTGGAGGCCGCGTACAAACGCTTCTTGGAATTCTTGGACAGAATCTGGCCCAGCAGGCCATCGCTCTTGCCCTCGCCGTAAGCCCATGCGGTGTCGAAGAAATTGCAGCCCATATCGGTGGCCAGCTGCAAAGCGTCCAGTGACTCGCGGTCGTCGGAGCCGCTCCATCCGCTCATTCCCCAGAGTCCGTGCGCCATCTCGCTGACTTCAAAACCGGTGCGGCCGAGCTTCCGGTATTTCATGGTCCCCCTCAGGTGATCTAAGCCTCTTCGATTGTATTTGTTACAGGCGAAAAAATGTATTGTGCAGTGCCCGCAGCCAGTGTATCATCTAACTAACTGGTTAATTAATACGAGGCCAGTATGAAAGCCACTCTTTCCAAACCGCGCCTGGGCTCCCGCGGCCGCCCCGAAGAAAGCCGGGCTGCCATCCTGCAGGCTGCCGTCCGTGAATTCTCCCGTGAAGGCGTGGCCGGGGCGCGCACCGACGCCATCGCGCGCGCTGCCGGCGTCAATAAGGCCCTGCTTTATTACTATTTCAAGGACAAGGAAACACTTTACGGCGCGGTACTGGACCAGGTCTTCGGAGGATTGAGGGCGAGCATCGAACAGGCGCTGTCCAGCGATCTCCCGCCGCGGGAGAAGTTGCTGGCCTACGTGGGTGCGCACTTCGATTACATCGCCAGTCATCCGCTTTACCCCAGAATCACACAGAGTGAAATGATGCGTGCGGCTCGCGGCAAAGCGCCGCACCTGCAGCGCATTGCGAAGCAATACCTGGTCCCGGTGTTCGGCAGGGTTGCATCCGTGATCGAGGAAGGCCAGGCTTTGGGTGACTTCCGCCCTGTGGATCCGATGCACTTCGTTCCCTCCATGATCGCAGTCATCGTGTTTCATTTCATCAACGCGCCGGTTCTGCGCATGGTCAGAGGGATCGATCCCCTGGCGCCGGAATTGGTGGCCGCCCGGCGGGCTGCGGTGATGGATTTTATCTCGGCGGCATTGTTCACTCAGGAAGCGAAAGCCAAAGGAGAGCGAAAGTGAACCCGCGCAATAAATTTCTCATCGTTCTCGGGGTCATACTGGCAGCGGCGACGGCCTACTATTTTGCTTCGACACCGCGCTCCAGCGACCTGGTGCTGATCGGTACCGTGGATGCCAATCAGATCATCGTGAGTCCCCAGATGCAGGGCCGGATTTCCAAGTTGCTGGTCGACGAAGGCACGCAAGTCAAACAGGGAGACCTGATCGCGATTCTTGATCCTTCGGAACTGGAAGCCGAAGCCCGCGCGGCCGCGGCCATGATTGATAGTCTGCGTTCGCAAGTCTCAGCCACGCAGGCCACCAGCGCTGCGACCCACGGTTCGACTTCGAGCAACGTGGTAAATGCGCAGTCGAGACTGCAATCCGTTCGCGCCCAGTTGCTGCAGGCGGAGGCCATGCTTCAGCGGACCGAAAGCGACAGCCGCCGCATGATTGAGCTGGCCAAACAGGGCGTTGCGTCCGATCAGGATCGGGTGCAGGCGGAAAGCAATTTGAAGGCGCAGGCGGCGACGGTACAGTCCCTGAAAGACCAGGTCAGCGCAGCCGATGCGGACCTGAACACCGCGATCGCAAATACTCACCAGGCCCATGCGGCTGCGAGTACGGTGCAATCGACGCGCGGACAACTGGCCAACGCCGAGGCCCAGCTCAAAGAAGCTGAAGTCCGCCTGGGCTACACCAAGATCTACGCGCCGGTAAATGGCACCGTGTCGGTGCGTGCCGCCCGCGAAGGCGAGGTCCTCACCGCGGGGCAACCCATCATCACTCTCGTGGATTTGAGCGATACCTGGGTGCGCGCCGCCATTCCGGAAACAGAGTCTGACCACATCGGTCTGGGCGACACGCTGCGCATTCGCCTGCCCGGCGGCACTGTCACTTCCGGCAAAGTTTTCTTCAAGGCTCCAGAGGCTGATTTCGCCACCCAGCGCGATGTAAGCCGGCGCAAACGCGATATCAGGACCATCGTGCTCAAGGTTCGGCTGGACAATCCCAAAGACGCATACGTGCCGGGTATGACCGCGGAGGTCCTGGTTTCGCAGGATCAGCTCAAGGCGACGGCCGCCAACGCCGGTGCAGGCGTGGAGAAACAGCAGTGAGTGCAAATCATGGTTGCTGACTTCAAACCGAATGGCGCATCCGGCGCACGCGCGCCCGCGACGGATGGGCGCGCCAAGCCGATCGACCCGGGCAACGCCATCGAAGTGGACCACATCGTCAAGAAGTTTGGTGACTTCACCGCTGTTAATGACGTCACCTTCAACGTGAAGGAGGAAGAAATCTTCGGGCTGCTGGGTCCAAACGGAGCGGGGAAATCCACGCTGATCCGCATGATGACCACGCTCATCCCGATCACCGCCGGAGCCGCCCGCGTTGCCGGACACGATGTCACCAAGGACCCCGACGGGGTTCGCCGGACGATCGGCGTAATTCCTCAAGCCCTGACCAGCGATCTTGATCTGACCATCGAGGAGAACCTCAACATCTACGCCAAGCTCTACGAAGTGCCCGCCCAAAAGCGAAAAGCCGCAATTGACGAGTTGCTGGAACTCGTGGACCTGACCAAGTGGCGTGGGGCACAAACCAAGACACTCTCCGGCGGAATGCGGCGGCGATTGGAGATTGCGCGCGGCCTGGTGCACAGCCCACGAATATTTTTTCTGGATGAACCGACCACCGGCCTCGATCCCGTTTCCCGGGTTGCGGTGTGGGAGATGCTCACCAACATCAAGTCGCACCGCCAGCTCACTATTCTGATCACCACGCACTACATGGACGAGGCCGACCGGTTGTGCGACCGCATCGCTATCGTGGACCACGGCAAACTAGTCGCGCTCGACACGCCGCCCGCACTGAAAGCCAGCGTGCCGGGCTCCAACGTGATTGAAGCGCAATTCGAAAACGCTCCCGCGGATTGGGAGAAAAGTTTGCACGGACTGAATGGCGTCACGTCGGTGCAGCATGAGGGCGCCGGCATGTACCGCGTGCTGACCGGCGACGGATCGCGTACCACCACCGAACTGGTGGAAACCGCGGTGCATGCCGGAGTCACGGTGAAATCGCTATCAGTGCAAAACACCAGCCTGGACGACGTTTTCGTCCATTACACGGGAAGGCAGTTGCGCGACGAACTGGTGAAAGCGTACAGCTTCGTCATGCCTCCCAGACCAGGAACGCAGTCATGAACCGGATGTTGGCGATTGTCGAACGCGAGATGCGGAAATTTTTCCGTTCCCCGGCACTGATGTTTGTTTCGATGGTCTTCCCGCTAGTGCAACTGATCGTGCTGGGAAATGCCTTCGGCGGCAAGATACGCGATGCGCGTTTGGGCCTGGTAGATCAGGATGGCGGAACCCAGGCGCTGAAAATACGGGAGGCCTTCGATTCGGTCCGCGCCAACATGCGCACCTTCGAGCCCATTTATTACACTGATCCCAAGCAGGCGATGGAAGACGTGCGCAACGGGAAGCTCGAAGGCGCGGTCATTATCCCTCCTCAATATTCCCGGAAGGTCTACGAACAGGACAAGCCGCAAATCGCCCTGGTGGTGGACAACAGCGACAATTTCATGAGCGCCGCGCTTGAAGATGAGCTCGGTCAGATTACAAACGCCCTGAACAATCCCACGGTCGAGCCGCGTCTTTTGCAGAAAACCGTTCTGCAGATCGTTGAACTGTATCCTTACATTGAGTACATGAAATTTCTGCTGCCGGGCTCGATCACGCTGGCGATATTCATGTCGGTCATGATTGGCGGCGGCATGCTTTACATCGACGACAAGGCCCGCGGGGTCCATGAAGGCTACCTGGTGACGCCCATCACCAAGGCTGAACTTGTCCTGGGTCTGAACGCGGCCAGCGTGGTGAAGGCGGTGATGGTGGGAGTGGTCATCACGGTAGTGGGCTGTTTGCTGGCCGGGGTGGGCACACTATTCAGCTTCTCGACCGCACTGGGCTTGCTTCTGATGATCATGCTGACGGCGGCTGCCTTGAACACGATGATGTTTCTGCTGGTCGTCCGCGTCGATGATCCGCTGGTGCCGAGAGCGATTTTCGGGATCTTGAATACGCTGCTGTTTTTCCCCAGCGGCGCGGTCTATCCCATCCAGGCGTTTCCGTGGTGGCTACGCGGCATCGCCAAAGTAGATCCATTCACCTTCGCAGTCCACGGTTTCAAGACTCTGCTGCTGAAAGAAGCAGGATTGTCCGCCATCGTCCCGGACATCATTTACCTGTCGCTCTTCGCGGTAGTTGCGCTAAGTATCGCAACCCCTCTGTTCAAACGAACCCTATAGGGAAGTGAATGTGTGGTCGCGGGCGACTCGCCCGCGGCTTTTGACTGACTTTGCAGTCCTCGCGGGCGAGTCGCCCGCGACCACACCAGCAAAGGGAACTTTTACCTCTGTCCCGAAGTCTATTATGCTTAGACAACCATGACTCTGCTGGATGCCACACCCTACGACCCAGCCCCGGCCCGCCGACGCAAGATCAGGATTGCTATCGCCGTAGTCGTCATCTTGGTTCTCGCGGCGGTCGCCTGGATGAACCGGTACTGGTCAGAAGAACGTGTCGTGGACAAATTCTTCGCCGCGCTCCAGAACAACGACTACGAAACGGCCTATGGAATTTATTACGCCGACCCACAGTGGAAAACGCATCCCGAAAGGTATTCCAAGTATCCCTTGAACCAGTTCGTCCAGGATTGGGGCCCGGGCGGACAGTGGGGGCTCATCAGGACCTACAAAGTGAACGGCTCGAGCACCTGCTCGAGCGGAGCCAGCGGTGTTGTGGTGGACGTCATCGTCAACCAGCGCGCCGAGCATGCCCAATTGTGGGTGGAGAAGTCCGACAAGACCCTGAGCCCGCCGCCCTGCGAACTCCTGTTTCGATGACCGTCTAGACCCGCTGCGCAGTGAGTTGTTCGAGAGCTTTCGTCAGAGAAGCTTCATCGGCTACGTTCGCACAGGCTTTTGAGCGGTCGATCTGACGCATAAGCCCGCACAGAACTTTGCCCGGACCGACTTCCACGAACAACTGGATTCCCTTTGTGATCAGCAAGCGCATTGATGGCTCCCATTTCACGGCGCCGGTCACTTGCCGGACCAGCGCATCGCGGGCGCGGCCGGCGTCTTCGACTAACTCTGCGTCAACATTGCATACGATAGGAACTCCGGGCTTTTGAAATCCGAGAGATTGCAAATCCGCAGCCAGCCTGTCCTGGGCAGGCCTCATCAGCGGACAGTGGAAAGGTGCGCTTACTGACAGCATGATCGCTCGTTTGGCGCCGCGTTCACTGGCGAGCTCGGTCGCACGCTCGACTGCTGCAGCGTGGCCTGAAATTACGATCTGTTCTGCCGAATTGATGTTCGCGGGTTCGCAGACTTCGCCTTGAGCCGCATCGCTGCAAACGGCTGTCACTTTCTTCAGGTCCATCCCAAGGATGGCGGCCATGCCTCCAACGCCCACGGGAACGGCCTCCTGCATGTACTTTCCGCGGTTGCGCACGGTGCGTACCGCATCCGGGAAACTCATGGTGCCGGCGGCGATATGGGCTGAGTATTCGCCCAGGCTGTGTCCGGCGACAAAGCTCGGACTCACGCCTTTCTCGTTTAGGACTCGCAAGGCAGCGACCGACGTGGTCAGGATTGCGGGCTGCGTGATTTCGGTCAGCCGCAGTTTTTCTTCCGGACCCTCGAAGCAAAGTTGTGAAAGCTTGTAGCCGAGGGCTTCATCGGCTTCAGCAAAAGTCTGCCGGGCGACGGCATATTTTTGTGCCAGTTCCTTGCCCATTCCGACGGCCTGAGAGCCCTGGCCGGGAAAGAGGAAGGCGATAGATCGCAATATGGTCATGATGTTTTTGCTTTGCGTAGGAGCGGGTGCCCTCACCCGCCCGGCCGAGCGAAGCTCGGCTAACGACTCGAACTATTCAAAACCCAGGCGAGCTGCGCTCGCCCGCCCGGACGAGGGCGTCCGGGCCTACGTTGTTCGTGCTAGGTACTCACGCTCGCTGGCCTCAGTCCGGCCACTTCTTTCGCGATCTTGTCGTTGATATTGCGCTCGGCAAATTCGGCGGCCACGCGCAGCGCATTCTTGATTGCGTTCATATTCGACGATCCGTGAGTGATGAAACACACGCCGCGCACGCCGAGCAGGGGCGCGCCGCCGTACTCGGTATGATCGAGACGTTTCTTGAAATCCGCGAAGGCGCTGCGCGACAATAGATATCCCACCTGGCGAGTGATCGTGGCCTTCAAAGTTTCTTTCAACGTGGCGCGTACCAGGTTGGCCACGCCTTCAGACGTCTTCAGCGCCACGTTGCCCACAAAGCCGTCGGCGACGATTACATCCACCTTGCCGCTATAGATGTCGCGCCCTTCCACGTTGCCGATAAAATTCAGCGGCAACTGCTTGAGCAACTGGAAGGCCTCGCGCGTCAGTTCATTGCCCTTGCTCTCCTCTTCTCCGATGGAGAGCAAACCCACGCGCGGACGTCGCGTACCGAACATGCTGCGAAAATAGATTTCGCCCATGACCGCGAACTGTTCCAGGTTTTCTGGCTTGCAATCGACGTTCGCTCCAACGTCGAGCAGGATGGCGACTGTACTCACGGCGGTAGGAAAAACCGCCGCCAGTGCCGGACGGTCCACTCCCGGGATCCCTCCCAACACCATTTTCGCAGTGGCCATCGCCGCCCCTGTGTTACCCGCGGTCACAAAGCCGACAGCTCGGCCTTCACGTACAAGCCTCACTCCGACGTGAATGGAAGAGTCCCGCTTGGAGCGGACCGCCTGGACCGCTTTGTCATCCATGGTGATGACTTCGCTGGCGTGGACCACTTCGATGGGCAGTCCTGCGGCGGCAGGGTGGCCAGCCAGTTCGGCTCGCAACTCGTCTTCGTTTCCGACTAGGAGGACATGAACGCCGTGGTGCCGGGCGGCCTGAATCGCGCCTTCGATCTCAGGTTTCGGCGCCCGGTCCGAGCCCATCGCGTCCAACGCTATGACGCTTGGCATGGAGAGTTTAGGCTAGCTGGCTTCTTTGACGTCCAGAACTTCGCGGCCCTTGTAGTGTCCGCACTTCGGACAGGCGCGGTGCGGCATTTTGCGCTCGTGGCAGTTGGGACACTCGGAGAGCGAGTGGCTTTTGAGTGCGTCATGCGCGCGACGGATACTTGTGCGCCGTTTCGAGTGTCGCCGTTTTGGATTAGGCATTCGATTCCTCGGTTTTCTTCGATCTTGATTTACAGATGTCTGGTTTCTACGGGATCAGCTTCTATCAGATCAGTGATCCAACTTGCCGCGAATATCTTTCAGGGCCGACCAGCGGGGATCCTCCAGCGGTTCGGCGCAAGCGCACTGTTCCACATTCAGGTTCGTGCCGCAATGCGGGCAAAGTCCCTTGCAGTCATCGCGGCAAATCGCTCTCAGGGGAAGAGCCAGGATGACCTGCTCCTGCAATACATCTTCCAGCTGCAATCCCTCACCCTGATAATAACTGACCTCGGCCTCCGCGCTGGTCACGGAAAGCTCTTCCCGTCCCGAGTCAGCCCCCTGCGGGCGATACAGCAAATCAAAGTTGTGCCGCACGTCCTGCAACACCGGCTCAAGACAGCGGGCACAAGCTAGCTCAACCTGCGTCTCAAGACTCCCGTTTAAGCGGATGTCTTTTACTATCTTATGCTTGCCGTGCTGCTCTTCGACCAACTGAGCGCGCCCCGCAGTGCGCAGCGCCTCGGCCTGCCGCAAGTCCTCACCCAAGTCGAGCACACCCGGGCGAATCTCCTCTTCGAAATCAATGGGATGCAGCTCAAGTTCGTGGATTTCGATGAACATCAGGCACCCCCCCGCGCCGCTGAATCGTACCGCGAATACCCGCGGAAGCACGCTCTGAAGAGCAGGTTCTCCAGGAAGTAACCTAAAGAATAAAGGCCGTAGGAATGGGTGTCAAGGAAGGGAGCAGGCAGAGAGTGTGCAGGTGTGGGGCGGGCGCCTTCGGCCGCCGCCTTTGATTTTGCTCTTTCGACTCCTGTGCCTCTGCCGCACGAGCGAGACGCTCGCGCCCGCATTCACCAGATCGTCTTCAGCAGTGGGGACTTGCGGATGCCTTCATCTCTCGTAACCAGGGCCAGACCTTCTGCCCGTGCGGTGGCGCCAATGAGCCTGTCTATCGGATCTCTTGGATAGTCACTGGGGAACTGAGTGGCCAGCGCCGCAACTTCTGGAGTGATGGGTTTGATGCTGACCCCTGAACGACCCACGAGATTTCGCACTGTGTTCTCGACTGTGCCGCCTGACTGCAAAACTCCGCGCGATAAGAGCAGCGCTAACTCCCAAATCGTAACGTCAGCGATCGACAACCCATCGCTGTTTCGCGCCCTTCGAATCGCAGAAGCAGCCGCCTTGGAAAGCTTTTCTGGCTCCCCCACCAGCCAGACGAGGACGTGAGTGTCCAGAAGTATCACCGCAGTGCGTCCCAGTCTTCCAGGGGAACAATTGGGGACTCGATATCGCCCACGATCTTTATTTCGTCCCTAAGACAGCCGAAGATATCCTCTGGCTGGCTTTCCGCTGGCACCAACTTGGCCACGGGCCGCCCTTTCTTCGTGATGAGTACGGGCTCGCGAGTCGTGCGCACTTCATCCATCAGTCGTAAGCATCTGGCTTTGAATTGCCCTGCTGGAATTGTCTTCATGACCTCTCCAAATGACCATGGTCATTGTAACATGACCACTTCACAAAAGGCCCGGGAGCGTTACGATCCCGGCTGCTAAACTATTTCCCCATGCTTTCCGGACACGCCACCGCCGCCGGCACCGCCCGTTACCGCGACCGCTTCTCAAATCTGCGCGACGCCGGACACTTCCGCCAGGCGGAGCATGTGCCGGGAGTAAGCCAACTTTGGCTTTCGTCCATCGGACTGGGAACGTACCTCGGCGACCCCAGCGATGCTGCCGATCAGTCCTACATGGGGGCCATCGAGGCTGGTCTGCGGTCGGGAATTAACGTTCTCGATACTGCCATCAACTATCGTCATCAGCGCTCGGAACGAAATATTGGCGCCGTGCTCAAGCAGATGATCGAGTCCGGCGAACTGCATCGCGACGAAGTTCTGGTCTGCACCAAGGCTGGTTATCTCTCGTTTGACGGCGATCCGCCACCCGACCCGCGCGCCTACTTCCATCGCGAGTACGTCGAGACCAGTGTTCTCGATCCGTCGGCGTTGGCGGGCGGGATGCACTGCATGTCCCCGGCATATCTTGAAAATCAAATTGAGCGCTCGCGGCGAAACCTGGGTCTCGAAACCATTGACTTGTTCTATATTCACAACCCCGAATCGCAGTTGGCGGACGTTACGCGCGAGGTTTTTCACCAGCGGTTGAAAGACGCCTTCGCTCTTCTTGAAAAGCTGGTGAAAGCGAGCAGGCTTCAGTACTACGGAGTTGCGACCTGGAGCGCCTTCCGCGTGGCTGACAGCTCGCGCGATTACATGGACCTTTTTGAGCTGGCAACAATCGCGCATGAAGTTGCCGGAGAGCACCATCGCTTCCGCTTCATCCAGCTCCCGTTCAATCTGGCGATGCCGGAAGCCTACGGCTTGGTCAACCAGCGATTTGGAAAGGAGAAGAGGTCGTTGCTCTCAGCCGCGACCCGTCTGGGGATCGCGGTCATGGGCAGCGCCACGCTCTACCAGGCAAGGCTCACGCAGGGCTTGCCCGATTTCGTCGGTAAGGTTCTGGGAATGAAGACCGATGCAGACAACGCCATTCAGTTCTCGCGCTCCGCGCCCGGCCTCACAACTTCCTTAATCGGGATGGGCCGCAGCGAGCACGTGGCCGTGAATCTGAAACCGGCACTGACCAACCCCACCCCACCCCAGGAATGGAAAAAACTGTTCACCCGGACGAAAGACTAGGTCTATAGCTGAGGTCCGAAGTCCGAGGTCTGACGTCCGCTACTTCAGCTGTTGCAGTTTCTGAGTTGCGATTTGCGCTACTTCGCTGGCGGGATTTTCCTTCTGGATCTGCTCGTAGACGCGTTTGGCTTCGCCCGGCTGCTGGGTGGACACGTACGTGTCCGCCAGCTCGATCTGCGCCACGGTTTTGCCTACGCTGCGCGTCGGCTTCGCGATCAGCTGGTTGTAGAGATCGATTGCTTCCTTAGTGCGGTTCGTATCGCGGTAAACCGCGGCCAGCGCCAGCTTGGCCAGGGCGGCGAGGTCTTCGTTGTGCGTCGAGGCTACTGCTTTCAGATCTCGCTCGGCGGCGGCGTTGTCACCCAGTTGGGAAGAAGTGAGTCCCAGAAAATAGCGGGCAAACTCAGCGGTGCGGGTGTGCGAATATTGGTCCGCGATTGCCTGGAACTGCTTGTGCGCCGCGGTGGTCCGCTCCTTGGCGGAGGCGAAGCTGGGAATATCAGGCTCGGCGGGAGCGCCAGCAGGTCGCAGCTGCGTGTCCATGGTGCGCACTGCCTGGTTCAATAGCATGCTGGCCTTCTGGTCCTGCTGGTTCAGGTAGTACCAGCCGCCAAAAGTGGCAGCTAACACCACCGCTAGAGCCACAGTTCCAATGATGAGCTTTGACTTGTGCTCCTCCGACCAATGGACGGTGGCCTCCGCAGCTCCGATGGTGGCCCGGCTGAATCTATCTTCTTTAAGTCGATGACGAGTTTCTGCGCGCACGAACGTCCCTTCTGTGAGATTAAAGCTGTGGATTGACCGTCATTGAGTCTAACAGATGTTGAAACGCCGGGCCCTGCACGAGACGCTACCAGACGGGTTTCGGGAAGGGCACGAGTTCACTCGTGCCGAACCTGACTCGGATGTAGCTGGGCTTTAAGCCGCTAAGGTGAGCTTATAGACTCGGCCTAATTCTAGAATTTCGGATCGAAGGACAGATTGGTCGAGAGTGACCCGACCAGACCGCGGAATAGGTCAACCTCAGACACTAAAGCGCGACCAGCTTTTCAGAGACTTGGCGGCACGAGTAAACTGGTGCCCTTCCCAACCCAGTTCGAAAACGCGAAAGCCGCCGGATGGCGGCGGCCTTCGCTCTAGGAATCGCTTCAGGCTAGTGCGAGGTCTCTTCCAGAATTCCCTGTTCGAGTTTCTCCTGGCACTCGATGCAATGCCGCGTCCAGGGCACAGCCTCCAGACGTTTGGCGTTGATCTCCTTGCCGCAGGAAATGCATTCCCCGAATTCACCGTCGCGCAGCCGTTCCAGCGCGACTTCAACCATCTGCAGCAGCTGGCGATCGTTGTTGCTCTGGTGAAAGAGAAATTCCTTGGTGTAAGAGCTCGCAGCCCGGTCCGCGATGTCCTGGGCCGAGTCCTCATCCACGGTCCGGCCATCCTGCTCGGTACGGGTGACCATGCGGCGAAGGTCTACCTGCCGCGATTCCAATCTCTTCTTGAAGTACTCCAGTTTCTTTTTGTCCATGGATAACAATTTCGCGGCCCTTCGGCCGCGCCCTTAGTGCAGTGCATCTTCGATTATGAGTCAAACGAAAATGATATGCGCTTGATTTGAGATGCGTCAACTGCCCCTGGCGTCTAATCCCGGGCGGAAGCATTTTTGGGCGGGGGGGCTACGCGCTTAATGGCTCGTTCCAGGGTCTGATCCAGCGCGGCCCTGGCTTGCTCGTATTCCTGCTGGGAAATGCTGCCTTGCTTATGCTCCACTTCCAATTGAAACATCTCTTCCTTCAGCGCTTCAAGGAGCAACCCGGAGCGGCCCGAGGCCGGCTGCCGGGCGGGCAGACCTTCACCCACCTGTGTATCTGATGCGCCGAAATCGGGGATGGTCGCAAGCGACGACGGACGGGAGTGTTTCGTGATATAGATGGCGCCCGCCGCCAGCATCACGGCAAAGCCCCCCAGAAGGTACCAGCGATATTTCTCCAGGGGATCGGGAGCGTCGATCGGCGGCCCCAGTCCTCCTCCGGGGCGGGCATCACGTCCGGCGGCGGCTCCGCTATCGCCCGCTGGAGGGCCTCCCTCACCGTCGTCGCGAGCTTCGCTCAACGCACCTGTGCCCGAAATCTTGAACGTTAACGACTGGCCCGCCTCGGTGTTCGATGCCACCTGCACTGTGGCCGTGGGCTCCCGCGGGTTTGCCCTCGACTCGAAGCCGCTTTCCGGCTTAGCTGAAAACTGCATGGTCTTGGGCAACATCACAACAAAATGTTGTGCCGGATAAAGCGATTTGGGATCAATGCTCAACTCGCCGCTATAAGGGAGTTCGAAGCCGATCTGAAACAGGGTCTGTCCGGGGCGCAAAGGGAAGTTGAAGGCGTAACGGTTCTTTTCCTTCTGCGGAACCGGGTCCGTCTTAAGGGGCTGGCCGCCGGCGGTTTGAGCGGAGGAATCCACGATCTGCGCGCCTTCGGGCAGGTAGAACTCGAAGTTCTGGTCGTTCATCTGGGTGCGCGGCGGCTTGGACGTGTTGTTTACCGCGAACAGTCGGGTAGCCTCAAGCTGGTTCCCCTGTGCCTGGAAACGCATAACGTCTGCGGTCACACTGATGTCGCTGATTTTCTTGGCGACGTCAAAGACCTGCACTTCGACCGAGGTCGCCCCCGGAGGCGCCATGCTGTGGTAAGTCACGCCGTCGTGGACGGCCCGGATCAGGTGCGGACCGTTGTCCGGAAGGTTGAAGCTGAAGCGGCCGCTGGCGTCGCTCTTGGTGCGGGCGGCTTCTTCCATGCCCTGACCCAGTTTAATCAGGATGACGTCGTCCCCGCCGTCGGGCTTGCCGGTGGTTCCATTCTTGAGTGTGCCACTCAGAGTTTGCGCCGAGGCAACGGTGCTCAGCAGGACTGCGAACCCAGCGATGACAATTCTTCGAGAGACCCTCAAACTCTGGCTCCTTTCTTGCTGTAGAGACCTGTCGCCGCGACCTGTTCCAATGTGGCCATTTCCGCCAGAACTCCTGCAGCTTCTTCCTCGAGGGACAACTTCAGCGACTGGTAGTCCTGATCCGGAAGTTTTCCCGCCTGCTGTTCGAAATTCAAATCGCGCATGTTCTCGTAAATCGCTTCCTTGCGTTCCTGCAAATATGCCAGCCGGGTCTTCTCGGGACCCAGGTGCAGCCTTCCGGGAAGATAGAAGACATAAAACAGAACGCACAGGAGCACCATGACACAGGTGAGAGTTGCGACGGTCATATTTGAGTGTCCTTCCGGGCCTGGGTGCGAAAGCGTTCAAGCTCGCTGCCGCTCACTGGGAACACACCGCCAGGGGCTGCCAGCGCTGGCCTTTTTCTCCACGCCAGCACGATGAAGATGGTGGTCAGCAAGCCCAGCACGAGCGCCAGAAACGGCATGATCCATGCCACCCGGTTGAAGCCGGTGCCGGTCGGAGCAGCCAACACCGTGGGGCCATATTTCTGCACGAAGTCTTGCAGGGTTAAATCGTCGTTCTCTCCCCGGTCAAGTCCAGCCATGAGCTCGCCGCGCATGCGGTCGGAATAGGTGCAACCCACATGGTTACATTCCAGCAGGATCTGGTTGCAGCCACACACACACATCAGCCGATGACCAAGACTGTTGAAGCGTGCTCCGTCGTCACCGGCGCCGAGGAAGGCAAACACGGCGAGACAGAGCAATCCCGCCTGAACAATGCGCGACACGGAAATGGGAAACGACCTCATGATTTCAGATTCTTGATTTCAGATTTGTCGATTCCATTGCAGTTCACAAATGGGTTTGTGGTGCCCCAATCTGAAATCTACAATCTTCAATCTGAAATCGCCCGGCATCAGTCCCCAGCTCCCGCCGGAGCCGGCTGGATCCGCGCCGGAGCAGTGGCTCGTACGGGTAGCGCATTCGGGATCAGACCGAGGATGGTTCCGCCGATCATGATCAATACTCCCACCCAGATCCACATGACCAAAGGGTTCAGGTGCGCCTTGATGATGGGCTTGCCGGTTCCGCCATCCACGCCTTCATAGGTCAGATAAAGGTCTTCCTTGTAGGTCGAGCGAATTCTGGGCAGCGTCTGCGGCTGCTGGCTGGCTTTGTAAAAGCGCCGCTCTGGATACATGGTCTCGAGTTTCTTATCGCCCTTGAAGACGCTGATCATCGCCCATTCGTTGCTGTAATTTGGGTTGTCATCCTGGGTGTAGGACTCGCAGACCAGGGTGTAAGGGCCGATGGTCATCTTGTCACCGAATCCCATCTCCTGTTCTTTGTCCCGGTTGAAAGGAGTGCCGAGGATTCCGATGATCACTACAGCCATGCCGAAGTGCACGATGTAGCCGCCATAACGACGCGTATTACGATGGAATAAGTGCACCATCGAGGCCAGCAGGTTTTGCCCGGTGTGGCGCGAAATCACGCGGCCGCCTCGAATAAATTCCGAGGCCACGGTGAACATCACCAGCGCTGCCAGCATGGCCGCCATGAGTGCGTAGAAATAAGCGATGTCCCGCCATGGCCGGACTCCGAACACCATCATCAGAATGCCGACCACGAGCGCGCCCAGCGCCGGCCACATGAAGTTGCGTTTCAAGCTTTCGAACGAGGTCTTGCGCCAGGCCAGCAGCGGACCCACTGCGGTCAGCACCAACAGCAACAGCGCAACCGGGATCGCCACCTTGTTGTAGAACGGCGGTCCCACGGTGACTTTATTGCCCTGCACATATTCCGAGATCAAGGGGAACCAGGTGCCCCACAGCACGGTGAAGCAAGCCAGCAGCAACAGCAGGTTATTGAACAGGAAACTCGACTCGCGAGAAATCAGCGACTCCAGTTTGTGCTCACTGCGCAGATGCGACTTGTTCTTGAAAAAGAAAAAGGTAAAAGTGACCAGCGTGATCAGCAAAAACCACTTGAACCATCCGCCGATGGAAGACTGGGCAAAAGCATGCACCGAGCTGATGATTCCGCTGCGGGTCAGGAACGTTCCCAGAATTGCCAGCCAGAACGTGGCGAAGATCAGCCACATGTTCCACATCTTCAACATGCCGCGCTTTTCCTGCATCATCACCGAATGCAGAAACGCGGTGCCGGTGAGCCAGGGCATGAGTGAGGCGTTCTCCACCGGGTCCCATCCCCAGTAGCCGCCCCAGCCCAGAACCGAGTACGCCCAGTGCGCGCCCAGAAAAACTCCACAGGTCAGGAAGGCCCAGGTGACCATGGTCCAGCGGCGGGTGATGTGAATCCACTTTTCTCCGGGATAGCGCATGATCAACGCACCCAGAGCGAAGGCAAAGGGCACGGTGAAGCCCACATATCCCAGATAAAGCATGGGCGGATGGATCACCATCTCGGGATATTGCAGCAGCGGGTTCAGTCCGGCGCCGTCGGCGGGCAATTGGCCCGTCATGAGAGCAAAAGGATGCGCGGCAAAATTCAACAGCAGCAGAAAGAAAATCTGTACCGCGGCAATGATGGCCGAGGCATAAGCAAAAAGCCGGGCGTCAGTCTTGTGCCGCAGCCGCAGGACCAGCCCGTAAGCCGACAACAACAAAGACCAGAACAGCAGAGAGCCTTCCTGCCCCGACCACAAGGTGGCGAACTTGTAGGGCCCCGGAAGATCGCGATTGCTGTGGTGATAAATGTAGGCGATGGAGAAATCATCCTGGAAGGCGGAGATGACCAGGATGAGGGCCGCAAGAAACACCACCGCAAACGTGGCGATCCCGGCGCGCCTCGCGGTCTCGCCCAACCGTTCCGATCCCGCGCCCGGGCGAGCCAAAGCCAACGCTCCTGCCAGGAACGAATATGTGCTGAGTGCCAGGGCGAGCAAAAGCGCGAAACTACCGATTTGCGACATGGGGAGGCCCGGACAGGTATCTTTTCAGAAACAGCGGTTTGAGGCAACCGGAGAGTAGAGAAAGACTAACCCGGTAGGGCAAACAAAGCACGTGGGGACAGCTGCCCCTTCGACTTCGCTCAGGGCAGGCTCTCTTCTGTCCAGTCGAGCAAAACTCGACAGCTCTTTGCTGGCAGCTAGATAGCGGAGCCGCGCTCCGCCGGACAGCCGAGGCGACTGTCCCCACGTACTTCTTGATGGCCTAAGCGCTCTGCTGTTGGTCGTGACGAGACAGCACTTCCTGCTCGGCGACCAGCCAATCCTCATGTTCGTGGCCTGGCGTGTATCCCCGCTGCTCATACAGTTCGTAGGCGCGACGGCGGATTTCCACTTCCAGGTCGTTAGGGGGCAAGGTCGGTTTGGGTTCAAGCGAATTGACGGCAGGCATGGTTGCCACCTGCTTCTTACGGGTGCTTCCGTTTCCAGGGGTTTTTACGCGAGCCATGATCGGATACTCCTTACACATTCCAGGGTTCAGCCAAGAACCGAATTGATGAATGAGCCACAAACGCCGGACGCTACCCGGAAGGGGTCCTACCTGGATTGTGGCGGATGAACATCTAAATCATAAACCGGATTGCTGTGGATGGGGGAGAGGGGAAGCAAGAAAATATTGATTTTCTCGGAACAATTTTGGTAATCGCTTACACGAAGCGCTAGTAAAAATCATGCGAACTGGTCTCGGCCCGGGTAATCGATAAGGGCATTACCCGCTGCGCCTTGACCGAGATAACGTTATCTTGGTTCTGCAGGGTCCCTTCCACCATTAGAAACTGCTCAGATGTCAGCAGCAGACGATTTTTCTGAAACAGGTCGGGCATGATGATGGCATTGGCAACTCCAGTCTCGTCTTCCAGGCTGAGAAAGACGAAACCTTTGGCGGTTCCGGGACGCTGACGAGCGATGACGCATCCGCCGATTCGCAGATACTTACCATTGGGAATGCAGGCCAGGTCGCTGGCTTTGCGGACGCCGATCGCGTCCATGTGCTCGCGGTGATAAGCCATAGGATGCGGGCCCACAGTCAGGCCGGTGCCGCGGAAGTCGGCCACCAGCCGCTCCTCCGGATTCATCGCGCACAACGGAGATTTGGCATCAGGCTCGGGAAGTTCGTCGAGCAGCGGCCCGGAGTGACGGACCGAGCGTTCGATCTGCCAGAGAGCGTCGCGGCGATGCAGTTTCCAGTTTCCGGAACTGAGAACTGGGAACTCGAAACTGGAAACTGAATTTAACGCTCCAATTTCCGCCAGCGTATTAATCTCATCCTTGCGCAGTTCAGGAACGCGATAGATGAGATCGTGAATAGAAGCGAACGGGGCGAGGTTGCGTTGACGAATCAAAGCCTGGGCAACTTCCTCACGCAGCCCGCGAACGTATCTAAGGCCAAGGCGTAGCGCCGGCGTCCCGCCGGCTGTTGAGGCCGGACTCTTTCGCCCCTCCGGGGCTCCGCTCTTTCTCGCGGCTGACCCACGGCTCACGCCGTGGGCTACATTCTCTCGCTGCTCCGCGGCTTGGGCGCCAGCATCTTCCTGGTGAACAACCAACGACGAACGATCAACGACCGTACTGACGACTGACGACTGACGACCGACGACTGCCTCGACGACCGTGCAATTCCACTCCGACTTCATCACATCAATGGGAAATATCTTCAGCCCGTGACGTTGTGCATCGCTCACGATCGTGGCGGGACGGTAAAAGCCCATGGGTTGGTTATTCAGCAGGGCAGCGGTGAAAGCGGCCAGGTAGTGACACTTCAGATAGGCGCTGGCGTAGGCGATCAACGCGAAGCTGGCGGCGTGGGACTCGGGAAATCCATAGAGCGCGAAAGAAGTAATCGAGAGCACGATCTGCTCCTGCGCCTCGCGCGAAATGCCGTTGCGTTCCATGCCGGCGCGGAGCCTGGCCTCGATTTCTTTCATGCGTTTCTCCGAGCGTTTGAATCCCATGGCGCGGCGCAAATCCTCCGCCTCGCCGCCGCTGAAGTCGGCGACCACCATGGCCATGCGCAGCAACTGTTCCTGGAAGAGTGGGACACCTAAAGTGCGCTTGAGCACCGGCTCAAGCGAAGGATGCGGATAGGTAACTTGCTCGCGTTCCATGCGGCGCTGCAAAAAGGGATTTACCATCTGCCCCACGATCGGTCCGGGACGAATAATCGCGACCTGCACCACGATGTCATAGAAGCGCTTGGGACGCAGTCGCGGCAGGCACGACATCTGGGCGCGGCTTTCCACCTGAAACATTCCGATGGTGTCGGCTTTCTGCAAAGTGGAGTAAACCGTGGGGTCGTCCGCCGGCAAGTGTGCAAGATCTACTTCTTCGCCATAGTGATCGCGAATGAGCGTGATGGAATCTTCCAGCACGGCCATCATGCCCAGGCCGAGCAAGTCCACCTTGATGATGCCGAGGTCGGCGCAATCTTCCTTGTCCCACTGCACCACCACACGGCCCGGCATGGACGCGGGTTCGAGCGGGACCACGGAGTCGAGTTGTCCCTGGCAGATGACCATGCCGCCGGAATGCTGTCCCAGATGACGCGGCAAATCCTGCACCGCTTCGCACAGCTCAAAATATTTGCGCAGGCGAGGGTGGCGCAGATCCAGACCCGCATCATGGAAGCGATGATCGAGAGCATCGTGCGCATCGCGATATTCCCAGGTGGAAACGGCGGTGGAAACTTTGTCCAGAGTTTCCGGATCGAAGCCCAGAGCCTTGCCCATTTCGCGTCCCGCCATGCGGTTGCGATAGGTGATGACGTTGGCGGTCATGGCAGCGCCGCGTTCGCCATAACGTTTGTACAGATATTGAATGACGCGCTCGCGCTGGTCGCCGCTGGGCAGATCAAGATCAATGTCAGGCCACTCGCCGCGCTCCTCAGACAAAAAACGTTCGAAAAGTAGTTCCATCCCGATGGGGTCAACGGCTGTGATCCCCAGCGAATAGCAGACGGCACTGTTGGCGGCGGAGCCACGTCCCTGGACCAGGATGTTTTGCTCGCGGCAGAAACGGACCAGGTCCCACACAATAAGAAAATAGCCTTCCAGCTTGAGTTTTTCGATCAACCTCAATTCGCGCTCGATCTGGCCCTGGGCACGGCTTTTCAGGCCGGCCTCTGCCCGGCCGTAGCGCTGCTGAAAACCTTCCCGAGTGCGCTCCCGAAGGAAAGACACCATGGTCTCGCCTTCCGGTACGGGATATTTGGGAAATTCGTATCCCAAAGCTTCAAGGGTGAATTCCAGCCGGGAGGACAGTTCCACCGTGTTGGCCAGAGCCTCGGGCAGATCGGCGAAAAGCTGCTGCATCTGCTGCGGAGATTTCAGATGACGCTCGGAGTTGCGCGCCAGCACACGTCCGGCAGTGGCCAGCGTTTTATGATTTCGAATGGCGGTGAAGACGTCGCAAAGTTCACGCTCCTGGGCCGTGGCATACCAGACACCATTTGTGGCCAGCAGTGGAAGCTTGAGCGAGCGGGCAATCTCAATGGCGGCGCGGTTGCGCGCTTCCTGCTGACGATGAAAATGGCGCTGCAATTCCACATAGACGTTGCCTGGGCCAAAGATGCTGATCAGGCATTCCACCGCGCTATGTGCTTGCTCCATCTTGCCCTGCGCCAGCGCCGTGGCGAGCGGACCATCATCGCCCCCGGTCAGGCAGATGAGCCCGTTCGCATGCTCCTGTAATCCCTCTTTGTAGACGGCGCCCTCGCCTTTCTTCGAGCTCAACTTCATCTTCGTAATCAGACGGCAGAGATTCTGATATCCGGCGCGGGAAGAGACGAGGAGAGGAAGGCGGAAAGGATTGCAGATTTTAGATTTTAGATTACAGATGGATTCGGGTTTCCCCGGTTTTAAATCTTCAATCTTCAATCTGAAATCTGAAATTTCACTGGTCACCTCCGCCCCCAAATGCGCTTTGATCTTCGCTTTCTTTGCTGCCATGTAAAAACGGGGCGCGCCATAGACGCCGTCGCGGTCAAGCAGCGCCATGGCCGGCATATTCAGATGGGCACACGTGGCGATCAGGTCCTCGGGCAGGGAGGCGCCTTCGAGAAAGCTGAAGGCCGAGCGGGAGTGGAGTTCGATGAACACTGCCCCTGGCTGGAGGTGGAGAACGTATTCGCTATTTGTTCGCCTATAGAGTTTGGACGATGGGGGGCAGGATGTCAACTGAGAACTGACAACTCAAAACTGACTACTGGGTTTTATTTTTCAGCCTGCAAGTACCAACTAAAGGCGCGGCGGGCGGGACGCCCGCCGCCACAGCCGCCGGGACGGCGGCGCTACGAAAATCTAGGCCGGAACTTTGGTGCGCTTGCTGGTTTGCTTGATCGTCACCGGATCGAGGAAGGTCATCATGCCTCGCAGCTCGACGCCGACTTTTTCGATCTGCTGCTGTTGTTCTTTCTCGCGGGTGGCTTCGAACCATTCACGGCCGGTCTCGTTTTCCTTGATCCATTTCTTCGCGAAGGTCCCGTCTTTGATTTCGCGGAGTAATTGCCGCATGGTCTCGCGGGTCTGCTCCGTCACGATGCGTGGTCCGGCGGTGTAGTCGCCGTATTCGGCCGTGTCGCTGACCGAGTAGCGCATATAGTTAAGACCGCCGCGATAGATCAAGTCCACGATGAGCTTCAGCTCGTGCAGGCACTCGAAGTAGGCGATCTCGGGCTGGTAGCCGGCTTCGACCAGGGTCTCGAATCCCGCTTTGAGCAGGGCGCTTACGCCGCCGCACAGCACCGTCTGTTCGCCGAACAGATCGGTTTCAGTTTCTTCTGCAAATGTGGTTTCGATCACTCCGGCGCGAGTGGCCCCGATGGCTTTGCCGTAAGAGAGCGCCAACTGCTTGGCTTTTCCCGTGGCGTCCTGGTGGATCGCCAGCAGCGCGGGTGTGCCGCCGCCTTCCACGAACACTTCGCGTACCCGATGTCCGGGAGCCTTGGGTGCAATCATCGAAACGTCAACGTTGGCCGGAGGCGTGATGGTCCCGAAGCGGATATTGAAACCGTGAGCAAACATGAGCGTCTTGCCGGCGGTCAGATTGGGCGCGATTTCCTTTTTGTACACCTCGGACGCGACCGTATCCGGCACCAGCACCATGATCACATCGGCCCAGTCCGACACTTCGGCGGGAGTGCCGACAGTGAGGCCGCTGGCTTTGGCTTTCGCGCGCGAGTCGCTGCTGGCGGGCAATCCGACGCGCACGTCAACCCCGCTGTCCTTCAGGCTGAGGGCGTGGGCGTGACCTTGGGATCCGTAGCCGATGATGGCGACTTTCTTCGCCCGGATCAGTGAAACATCGGCATCTTTCTCGTGATACATCTTAGCCATTGTGATTCCTTTCGATGGAAAAAGAGCGGTTTGATTTTTACGGAACTTGCCTGGAGCGAACTTGGTTATACCGAGCTTGGTCAAACAGAATACGACACGCCTTCATCGGCGGCGACTTCAGGTGCCTTCGTTTGTGCCGGGTTGGCCGATGCAGAAGTCGTTCCGCGGCGCATCGCAACGATACCAGTGCGGACCATCTCCACCACGCCGTAAGGACGCAGCACTTCCAGCAGACCGTCAATCTTGTCTTCGCCGCCGGTGATTTCGATGGTCAGCGATTCCGGCGCGACATCCACCACGCGGGCGCGGAACACACTGGCCAGTTCGAGAACGTGCGAGCGCGCTTCATGGGTCGCGGCCACCTTGATCATGGCCAGGTCGCGGGCGATCGCCGGTTCGTGGGTGATGTTTTCGACCAGCAGCACGTTCACCAGGTTATACAGATTGGCTTCAATGCGCTTCGCCTGGTCCGGATTGGTATCGACCGTGATGGTCATGCGCGAGACTTCGGGTTTCTCCGTACGTCCGACGGTCAGCGAATCGATATTGAAGGCGCGGCGGCGGAACAGCGAGGCCACACGGGTCAGCACGCCCGGCTTATTTTCGACATATACAACAAAAATGTTCAGCATTTTTCCCTTATTCGTCCGCCGCAGTTTCGACAATCGGACTGGGCCGCCGGATCATATCGTTCAACGAAGCACCGGCTGCAACCATCGGATAGACGGTGTCTTCCTGCTCCACCTTGAAGTCGATCAGCACGGCGCCATGGTGCTCGCGTGCTGCCCGCACGGTCGGCAGCACCTGCGAGCGCTCAGTGACCGCCATGCTGCGGATGCCATAAGCCTCCGCCAGTTTCACAAAATTGGGATTCAGCAGCGGCGTGGCTTCATAGTTGCGTTCGTAGAAGAATTCCTGCCACTGGCGCACCATGCCCAGAAATCCGTTGTTGATGATCGCAATATTGATCTTCAACTTCTCCTGCTGGATGGTCGCGAGTTCCGACATGGTCATCTGGAAGCCGCCGTCGCCGACGATTACCCAGACTTCAGCCTCCGGCCGCGCTACCTTGGCTCCGATGGCCGCCGGCAGGGCAAAGCCCATGGTCCCAAGCCCTCCTGAAGTAATCAAAGACCTCGGCTTTTCGTGCTTGAAGTATTGCGCTTCCCACATCTGGTGCTGGCCGACGTCGGTCACGACCACGGTGTTGCTGTTGCGAGTCTCACGCCACAGGTCGTTGATGACGTGCGCGGCGTACAGGTGTCCGTTGTCCGGAAGCTTCTGAACGTCACGCACCGCGGAGTCGCCTTTTAGCTTGTCAATCGAATCCAGCCACTCGGTGTGGTCTACCGACTGCACGCGAGGCAGCAACTCTTTGAGGACCTCGCGCAAGTCTCCCACCAGCGCCACGTCCACCTTGACGTTCTTGTTGATCTCAGCCGGATCGATCTCGATGTGGATCTTCTTGGCGTCCTGTGCGTAGGTTTTCAGATTGCCGGTGACGCGGTCATCGAAGCGCATGCCGAGTGCCAGCAGCAGGTCAGCTTCCTGAATCGCGTGGTTTACCCAGGCTTCGCCGTGCATTCCCATCATGCCAAGGTTCAAGGGATGCGAAGCAGGGAACGCTCCCAGGCCGAGCAGAGTCAGAGCTACCGGGATACCGGCCTTCTCCGCCAGGGTCAGAACTTCGGCCATGGCGCCCGAGACGATGATGCCGTGTCCAGCCAGGATCAGGGGCCGCTTGGCTTTGTGGATCAACTCCAGCGCCTGCGCGTACTCCGTTTCTTCTGGCGAAAGGTCAGGACGGTAGCCGGGCAACTGCGGCCGCGCGGCTTCCCAATCGAATTCGCAAGAAGACTGTTGCGCATCCTTCGTTATGTCGACGAGGACGGGACCCGGCCGGCCGGACCGGGCCACATAAAACGCTTCGCGCAACACACGCGCCAGTTGATCGGCGTGGGTGACCAGGTAATTGTGTTTAGTGATGGGCAGGGTGATGCCGGTGATGTCGGTTTCCTGAAAGGCGTCAGAGCCGATCAGCTTGCTGCCTACCTGTCCGGTGATGCAAACAATGGGAGACGAATCCAGCATCGCCGTGGCAATGCCTGTGACCATGTTGGTCGCGCCCGGTCCTGATGTCGCGACCGCCACGCCAACTTCGCCACTGGCGCGGGCGTAGCCATCCGCCATGTGCGTCGCACCCTGCTCGTGGCGCACCAGGATGTGATGGATATCGCTATGCTTCAAGGCGTCGTAAGCCGGCAGAATTGCGCCGCCCGGGTAGCCGAAGACGTGCTTTACGCCTTCGCGCTCCAGGCATTCCCAAAGAATTTGTGCTCCCGTTTTTGTCATGAACCCATTCCTCAATCTTGAATCTGTTCGCCCAGCAATTGGCAATTAGCAATGAGCAATTGGCCAAGACTTATGGGCCGTGGCTAAGTGCCAATTGCTAATTGCCAATTGCTCGGCGGCTGTCCCCACACGGTTTTTGCCGCTTCAATCATACGCCCCAGAGATAGTCTTCCTGCTCGCTTTCGCGCTCGTGGGCTGCGTGCGCCGCATGGGCTTTTTCCTTCGCGCTTACCGTATCAGAGTGCGCGGACTGCACATCTTCCTTGCTCACAGGAGCCATCCACGTAGATGCCGTCTTGCCGGCGCTGTCCGGAATCGTGCCGGTCCGGCTGGGCACATCGCGCACCAGTTCGAGCAGATGTCCGTCCTCGATGGTCTTGATCCTGTCGGCCAGGACCACGAAACGACGGTAAACATCGTCGAGTTGCGCCCGTTCGAAGGTGAAGCCTAGCTTCTCGTAGCGTACCCGCAGGGCGTTCCGGCCGGAGTGTTTCCCCAGCACCAGTGAGTTGCAGGGAGCCCCCACCGAATGAGGCGCTATGATCTCATAGGTTGACGGGTCCTTGATCATTCCATCCTGGTGGATGCCGGCTTCGTGGGCAAATGCGTTCCGCCCCACAATGGCCTTGTGCGGTTGCACGTAAACTCCGGTGATTTCAGACAGCAGCTGGCTGGATGGGAACAGTTGTTCAGCGGCGACCGCGGTCTCATACGGATAGTGCTCCGCCCGGACCCGCATCACCATGATCAGTTCTTCCAAGGAAGCATTCCCGGCCCGCTCGCCGATGCCGTTCACCGTGCACTCCACCTGGCGCGCGCCCGCCCCAATGGCTGCCAGTGAGTTTGCCACAGACAATCCCAGGTCATCGTGGCAGTGAACCGAAATGGTCACGCCGTCGATGCCCCGCACCCAGCGCCGCAGGGTCTGTATCAATTCCGCGAATTCGTGGGGCACGCTGAAGCCGACCGTGTCCGGAATATTCAGAGTAGTGGCGCCGGCTTCGATTACCGCTTCCATCACTTCGCAGAGAAAATTGATATCGGTCCGGCTGGCATCTTCGGCGGAGAACTGGACGTCTTTGCAAAATGTTCGGGCCAGCTTGATGCCGTCCCTGGCCTGCTCCAGGCATTGCCGCCGTGAAATCTTCAGCTTGTGCTGCAAGTGGATATCCGAAGTGGCAAGAAAGGTGTGGATGCGGGGACGTGCAGCGCCTTCCAGGGCCTTCCAGGCGCGCTCGATGTCGCCCGGACAACTGCGCGCCAGGGCGGCGATGATGGGCCGGCGAATCTCGCGGGACAGCACGCGCACCGCCTCAAAATCGCCTTCCGATGCGATGGGAAACCCCGCCTCGATGATGTCTACGCCCAGCCGATCCAACTGGTGCGCCATGCGCACCTTCTCGGCCACGTTCATGCTACAGCCCGGAGATTGCTCCCCGTCGCGCAAGGTCGTATCGAATATGTTGACGTGCTCTGCTTGAGCCAAATGTGCCTCCCCGGCCGTCGAGGGCCGTGCCTGAATCTTTAATCCTGAACTCTTAATTTCTGAACACCAGAAACTAAAAAAGCCATCATCCGATGCGGTGGATGATGGCCTCTTGCCGATCTTGATATCTCTAAATCATCCGCCGCTTTTTTGAGGTGCAAGCACCAGGCCAGGAATGGCCACGCTAAGGGCGAGAAGGCGCACTCGCACCTCCCGGGCTGCACGGCTAGCGACAATGATTATACGATCCATAGGGACTGAGATCTGTATATGACAGGGTATCGGCGTCGCTAAGTCCTGTCAATCCAAATTGCCGCTTTAGCTAATCACTTTTTTCGATACATCGACGCCGCGAACGTGTTCGTCGAATATTTGCTTAAGCCGGTCGCTCAGCTGTTCCGGCCTGCTGCTCTGGCTGACAACAAAGACTTCATGGCAAACCGAGCATTCGGCGGAAGCGGCCAAACCTACCTGAAGTCGGGCGATCAACTCCGGTTTTTCGAGCATGCCCTCATGCTGCCACAGATTTGCAGAGGGGATATTATCTGCCAAGGTGACCGTGTGCTCATGTGGTCGCGGGCGAGTCGCCCGCGGCCTTTGACTTCACCTCCGCGCGGGCGAGTCGCCCGCGACCACCTGAGGATCATTTGACCCTCTTCCCGGATGGGCTTAACATCCCGGTGTGTTCGGGGACTTGCTGGGAAAAAATCTCAATCGCTACCGCATCGAGAAGCAAATCGGCGCGGGAGGAATGGGAGTCGTATTTCTCGCTCATGATAAGCAACTGGAACGCCAGGTTGCCATAAAGGTCCTGCCCCCCGGCACCCTGGCGGACGACGCTGCCCGCAAGCGATTTCGCCAGGAAGCCCTCTCGCTGGCCAAGCTCAACCACCCCAACATCGCTACCATCCACGATTTTGATACCGCCGACGAAATTGACTTCCTGGTCACGGAGTACATCGCGGGAGCGTCGCTGGACAAAAAGCTGGCCTCGGGCCCGTTGCGCTCGAAAGAAGTCGTTCGGCTGGGCCTGCAATTTGCCCAAGGGCTGGCCGCCGCCCACGCGCAGGGCATCATTCATCGCGACCTGAAGCCAGCCAATCTTCGCCTGACCACTGACGGGCGGCTCAAGATCCTTGATTTTGGCCTGGCCCAGTTCGTCCATCCCGAAGGCGATCTGGCGGTCACCGCGAGCCTGACCAGTTCGCAGCAGATTACCGGGACCCTGCCCTACATGGCCCCCGAGCAGTTGCGCGGCGAACCTGCCGACCGCCGGACCGACATCTGGGCCTTCGGAGCCGTGCTGTACGAACTCGCCACGGGCAAGCGTCCCTTCCCGGAAACCCACGGCCCAATGCTGATCAACGCCATCCTGAACCAGGAACCGGAGCTGCCCCGGAAGAGAAATCCCCGGATATCGGAAGGGCTGGAAAGCGTCATCTGGAAGGCGCTGCGCAAGAATCGCGCAGATCGTTATCAGACCGTAGGTGAACTGGAACACGATCTTGAACGGCTGACCGCGGGGATTTCGCCTCGGACCCGTCTGTCGCGGCGCCTGCGCTACCGGCTGCTTCTGTGGGCCGCGCCGGTGCTGATTGTCCTGGTCGTGGCTGCGGCCTACTTTCTACGCAAGCATCCGCCAGGGATTGAGGTCAGCGTGGTCCGCACCAACAACAATAAACCCCGGCGCAGTGTGGCCATCCTGGGATTAAAGAACCTTTCCGGCCGGCCCGATGCCGCGTGGCTTTCCACCGCGCTCTCCGAGATGCTCACCGCCGAGCTGGCTGCGGGCGAGAAACTGCTCACCATTTCCGGGGAGAATGTGGCCCGGGTGAAGAACGATCTCTCCCTGCCTGAAACCGACAGCCTGGCGCCGGACACGCTCGCCCGGGTCCGAAAAAATCTGGGTAGTGATTTCGTCGTTCTGGGTTCTTACCTCGACCTGGGAGACGGTTCGGATATCCGCGTCGATCTCCGGCTGCAGGATGCGAAGACAGGCCAAATCGTTTCCACGGTGACCCGGCGCGGCGGCAAGGCCCACCTGGACGATCTCATCACGCTGGCCGGCTCTGAACTGCGCGGCAAGCTGGGAGTGGCGCCGACTCCGGCTGCCGAGGAAGTGGCGGTCAGGGCGGAACTGCCTTCCAACGTGGAAGCGGCGCGATTTTACTCGGAGGGTCTGCAGAAGTTGCGCAACTTCGAGCCCCTGGCGGCACGCGATCTGCTCCAGAAGGCGGTGACTGCGGACCCGCGACATGCCATGTCCTACGCCTATCTGGCCGCAGCTTGGAAGGCGCTGGGCTACGATCAGAAAGCGATTGCGGCGGCGCAGAAGGCGGTTGAATTCTCCAACGGCCTGCGCCGTGAGGAGCAGCTGCGGGTGCAGGGACAATATTACGAAGCTTCCCATCAATGGGAAAAGGCAATTGAAACCTATCGCTCGCTGTATGAGGGTTCCAGGGACAACTTGGACTACGGCCTGCGGCTGGCCAATGCGCAGATTGCGGCGAGTAAAGTCCCGGAAGCTCTCGCCACCCTGGCCGAGTTGAGGCGGCTGCCTCCGCCGCAAGGGGACGACCTGCGCATCGATGTAGACGAGGTGATGGCAGCCAACGAGGTGTCAGACTACAAGCGCACCATTAGCCTGTCCAGCGCGCTGGCGGAAAAAGCGAAGCCGCAGGGGGCTCGGTACCTGCTGGGGAAGGCGCTGCAGTTCCGCTGCGCCGCATTGCGCAACCTGGGCGATCCCAGGGGGGCGATGGCAATCTGCCAGGAAGCGCGGGACATTGCGGCCGCGATTGGCGACCATGCCGGGGAGGCCGCCTCGATCAATACAACCGCGAATGTCTTGTACGACGAGGGAGACCTGGACGGCGCCCGGAAGCTGTACGACCAGGCTGCCTCCATCTATCGGTCGATCGGCAACACATCGGGGGTTGCGGCCGCCACGGACAACGCCGCCAGCGTGATCAGCGATCAGGGCGACCTCGTAACCGCGAGAAAAATGTCCGAAGAGGCGCTTGCGCTGTATCGCGAGGTTGGCGACCAGACCGGTATCGGTCAAACCTTGAACAATCTTGCCGCTCAGATGGTGCAGGCCGGCGACCTCGCCGCGGCCGAGAAAAACTTCCAGGCCGCACTCGATATCTGGCGCACCATGGGTTCGCCCGACGGCGTGGCCACTGCCCTTACCAACATAGGCGACACGCGTATGGCCTTGGGAGAGATCGCGAGCGCCCGGAGTGCCTACCAGGAGTCGTTGGAAAGTTTCCGCAAGAACGGAGAGAACAGCAAGGCGGCCTATCCCCTGGTCGGAATGGGTGATGTCTACGGCGCATCTGGCGACTTCGCCAGTGCGAAGAAGAGCTACGAAGAGTCGCTTGCGATCAGCCGGGAAACCGGCGAGAAGCACGAGTCCGCGGTTGCTCTGGCGAACCTGGGCTCGCTTGCGATGCAGCAGGGAGACCTAACGGGAGCCCGCCAGAACTATCAGGAAGCCATCAAACTGCGGAACGAAATCGGCGAGAAAAGCGGCGCTGCTGAGGTGTCCCTTCTGCTGGCTGGCTTGTCCCTCGAGGAAGGACATCCATCGGAAGCCGAGGCCTTGGCGCGTCAAGCTCTGGAAGAATTTCATTCCGCCAAAATCTCTGAACTCCAGATTTCTGCGCATGCCGTTTTGGCTCAGGCTCTGCTCGCGCAAGGCAAATTGAATTCGGCCCGCAAGGAAATCGCAGCCGGCAAACCGCTGGCTGCGAAGACCCAGCAGCGCCTGCTGCGACTGCAATTCGAAATTGCGGGTGCCGAAGTGTTGGCTGCGTCGGGGAAGCCAGCGGATTTTCAGGCCGCAACCGCCTCGCTGATAGCCGTGATCCAGGAAGCGGAAAAGAGGGGCATTCGGGGCCCCCTCTATGAGGCTCGCTTGTCCTTGGGCAAAGCGGAAATACAACATGGGCGCAAGGAAGATGGGCGCGCACGCCTGGCTGAAGTTGAAAAGGATGCCGGTGCCTCCGGTTTTGTCCTGATTCGCCAGAAGGCAGCTACGGCACTTTGAACCTGTCGGCGGAGCGCGAGAGGTCTGAGGTCCGAAGCCCGGCGCCCGAGGTCCGACGCCTGAATCCCCTGCACGTCCCAAAGTAACGAGACCTCCCATGTCCTTCCGTGATCTCCTCATCAGGAGAAACAAAGAGGATACTCATCCTGTGGACGCCCTCCCCCAACCTAACGCTAGTATTCCCAATCGGCGCGCCCAACGTCTGAATTTGACTGACATCACTCCGGCAGTGCTTCGGTTCGAAGACGGCCATCGTACCCAGGGACAACTGGAAGTAATCTCGCTCACCGGGGGCGTTCTTTCCCTGCCCAAACCGGTGGTGCGGGAGTCTCGCGTGAAGCTGATGTTTGTGACTCCGACCGGGCCCGTGCTCGGCACCGCGGAAATGCTGAAGCCGGTTTCCTGGACCCATCAACCTTTTCGCTTTGTGGGACTCGAACGAGATGACCAGCGGCGGCTTCAGGACTCGATCCAATCATCGTTTGGACAGGTCAGCAAGGACCAGGAGTGGATCGACAAGTACAGAGCCGCCTTGGACCAGCAAAGTCCGCCGCGCCGGCGAATTTTCAGCCCGCGCCTGGCGGCCTTTACCCTGGCGCTTCTGTCGTTGGGGAGTGCGATCTACCTGCTAGATATCTTCAACACTTTCAGTATTCATCTGCACTAGCTTGATTCGTGTGGTCGCGGGCGACTCGCCTGCGGCTTTTGACTTTGACTTGTAGTCTTCGCGGGCGAGTCGCCCGCGACCACACAGAAGCCGGAATCAGTGAGCGGTGAACGATTGCGCGGCGGTATTCTCGTCTTCGAAAATCTGAAAGAGATTTAGCACGCCAATCAGCTTCAGCGTCTGCACCACGAACTTGGAAGGCGTCACCAGCTTCACCCCGCCGCCCCGCTGCTTCGCCGAGGCCATCGCCTTTACCAGGATTCCGATGCCGCTCGAATCAATCATCGGCACTTCGGCAAAGTTGATGACCAGGCGCGTGTCCCCGGCAGCCATGGCGTCATCAATCGTCTGACGAAAGCTGTCCACCCCGGTGCCCAGCCGTAAAGCGCCGCGAATCTGTACGATCTGAACATCTGAAAGTTTGCGGACGTTGATTTCCATCGTGCTCCTCGAGGACCAATCCCTGCCCACCGCGCCAGCTGCCCTCCAACGTTGACAAGCAGCAAGCGATATGTTGGATTGCCCGCTCAAGTTACGGGAGCCGTCGCGAATTTGCAAGTGCGCGGGTTCCTCGCCCTCCACCTTTATCCAACTTATGGATCGGCGAGGAACCGAGTAGCGCCGGCATCCCGCTGGCTGTCCGGCGGGCATTTTGCCCGCCGATCGGGTGCGCCATACGGCCTGGTGAACGTCCGGAGGTCGTGTGAAAACGTCTTCTTGCGCCTCTCCCAAACAACTGGGCAGAGAAAGCTATGACCTCGCAGTGCTATTTTGGGAAGGTACAACCAGGGGGCAGAAATGCTGGCTGCAAGCAAGCTCATGGGCTTCGTTCCCACCCGCGACGCTCTAAAAGCGCGCGCTTTCTACGAAGACAAACTAGGTTTCCACTTCGTCAGCGACGACCCGTTCGCTCTCGTAATGAAAGCCGGCGAAACCGCCATCCGAATCGCCAAGGCCAAGGATTTCACCCCGGCCCCTTATACCGTTATGGGCTGGGAGGTCTCAGATATCGAAGCCGTGGTCAAGTGGCTCACCCAGCGGGGCGTGGCATTTGAGAAATATCCTTTCGTTCAGGACCGCGAGCTGGGAATCTGGACCACGCCGGGTGGCGACAAGGTAGCCTGGTTCAAGGACCCGGATGGGAATGTGCTGTCAGTCAGCCAACATAAGTAACGCCACGTGGCTGGTGGTAGAAAAAATGGGGAGGCAGGCACAACCGCCCGCCCCCCTGGGGAGAAACAAATCACCACTTACATACCGCTGTTACTGCCGTCTTCCTGGGCCGGGTGCAGCACACGGAACGTATTGCCGCCGTTTGACCACACCAGCACCAGTGCATCCTGTCCCTTGGGCACGCTGCTCAGTGCATTCTTGACATCGGACGCACTCTGCATCGGCTTGCGATCAACTTCGACGATCACGTCGCCAGACTGTAAGCCGGCGTTGTCGGCCGGGCTGCCCGGCTGCACCTGCTGGATCACCGCTCCGCGCAGATCGCTGGGCGCCTGCAGTTGCTCGCGCATTTCAGGAGTGATGTCTGACAGACCAACTCCCCAGCGCGGTTTGCCGGTGCCGGCTTCGGAGACTTCCTTGCCGGACTTGTCGCGGCTGCCCATGGCTTCGAGAGTGACTGGGACCGCGACGCTCTTGCCATCGCGCATGATTTGCAGCTGGACCGCCGTGCCCGGGCTTTTCTGTCCGACCACCACCTGCAGATCACTCGCATCGCTCACTTCTTTGCCGTCGACCTGGGTGATCACGTCGCCGATTTTGAGACCGGCTTTGGCTCCGGGCGAATCGGCCTCGACCTGGCTCACCACCGCTCCCACGGCCTTGTCCATGTGGAAGAACTTCGAGTTGTCCGGAGTCACGTCGGCAATTCCGATTCCCATGTAGCCGTGCGTGACTTTGCCGAACTGGATCAGCTTCTCCACCGTGGGACGCACGATCTGGGTCGGAATGGCGAATCCCATGCCCGAGAACGAACCCGAGGGCGAGATCAGGAAGGTGTTGATCCCGATCACTTCACCCCGTGCGTTCACCAGCGGACCACCGGAGTTACCCGGATTGATGGCCGCATCCGTCTGAATGAACTGGCCCGGCTTGCGAGCGTCGTCAGATGACAGATTCGGACGATTCAACGCGCTGACGATACCGCGCGTCACCGTGAAGCGGAATCCAAACGGGTTGCCGAATGCCAGAACGGTCTGGCCCGGGTGCAGTCTGGTGGAGTCGCCCCAGGGCGCGTTGGGCAGATTTTTTCCGTCCACCTTAATGACCGCAAGGTCAGTCAGCGGATCGGTGCCGACAACTTTAGCGGGAAGAATCCGGCGATCGCTCATGGTGACGCGAACGTCGGTGGCGCCATCGACCACGTGGTTGTTAGTCACAATGTAGCCGTCGGGCGAGATGATCACGCCGCTGCCCAGCCCGTGCTCAACGCGGGGCTGCTGCGGCCGCATCTGGCGCCCGAACTGATGGCCGAATTGCTGACCAAAGAATTGCCCGAACGGACTGTCCTGCAAGCCCTCCGGCAGATCGCCTTCGGCCACATTGGTTTTTGCGCGCGACGTTACCGTGACGTTCACGATCGCAGGGGTGACGCGCGCGGCCAGGGTTTCCATGGCCTGGTCGAGCGCAAGCAGCGCACCCACATTGTTGTCATCGAGCGGCGTGGTCGTAGACGCAGCCATGGCTGCGGCCTTCGCCGGCGTCGCCTTCATGACATCGTAGGTCACGACCGATCCCACCATCGCAATCGTCAGAATCGGGATGATGAGATGTCGGCCTACTCCTGTTTTCCAGTTTTGCATCCAGCTTTTCATTTACTCTCTCCTGTTAGATAACTAATTATTTAGTTGTTGGTGACAAAAAAAACTCAAATAGACTTGGCGGCGATTCCCGCCTCCGTCTTGTTTTGTACCGGGCCGACCACGGTTACGCGCCATACGCAGAGGTCCCAAACCACGGCGCCAGTGGCGTCGTATTGCCGGGTCTGAATAAATTCGGTCTGCATCACGAGAAACAAAGGTTGAGGAGCGACGCCATCGCCCGCCATCCTGGTCCGGACCAGCATCGGAGCGGTCGCTCGACGCTGCACCTCGCGTGCCGGGATGACCTCAGGGGTGTTCTTCGCCTTGAACGAACTCTTGGCCGCGATCTTCGCATCCGCAGCAAACGAATGCATCGCTGCCGGGCGGAGCTCTTCCGATCGAATCTGAAGTTTCGCCGGAACCACGTGGGCGCCCATTTGCGACATCTGACTCGCTTCGAAATTTCCGGCTGCGATTGCCGTCGACGGGGAAGCTGCGCTGCTCTCGAACGACACCAGCCTCGTGGGCGCATGTGACAGCGCAATCAGGCAGACCAGCGACACTCCGCCTACCAGGACGGGCGCCGGGCTCCACACTCGCGTAGCCCGCGAGCGGTTTACATCCAAAATCTGGGTTACTCGCAGAGTTACGTTCCGCAGCCGGTCAACCGCTGCCTGGGCCAGCGCAATTCCCCGCCGCAGAAAACTTTTTTCCGCCAGCGACACCAGGCACTCCGCGTAGGCTCGTGGACTTGTCGTCTGGGCCAGTACCAGGTCATCGCACGCCATTTCGCGTTCGAGCGCAAGCTTCTTCTCGATCCACCAAATTGCGGGATGGAAGAACAACAGCGCTCCGACAATCTTCTGGATCAGGTTGGTCCAGTCATCCCGCCGCCGCAGATGGGCCAATTCATGCAGCAGGATGGCATTCAATTCCAAGGTGGAAAGTTCCCGCATGATCCAGGAGGGGATGATCACCAGCGGTTTCGTGAACCCGATTGCCGTCGGCACGCGCAGGTTATCCGACATGCACAGCGTCACCGCCCTCGTCGAGTCGAATCCCGCCAGAGTCTTCTGCAATAGAGGATCGAGAGCTGAGACATCCACCGGCAGGCAAACCTTGCGGAGCCGGTGCAAGTGCCAGAAGCCGATGCCCACTCTCAGCAAACCCACAGCAGCCACCAGCGCCCAGGCAGCAAATATATAGAGCGCCCAGGAAACCGGCAGGGTAATCTCAGAACGAATTGCCAGGTCGCCGCCGGGCGCAGCCCAATTGCCGAACAGAGGCAGCGCCGCTATCCCCAATAACGCCGCGAACCAGACGGCAAACCGAGTACCCGAATTTCGCGGGCCGATGGCGCGCAGCAGCAACCAGGCGAGCAGAGCGATGACCATGCCCGCCGCCGTGCAGTTGAATATTCGTTCGGCGGAAAGCTGGGCCAGGGAGTGCAGATTGAAGCCGAGGGCAGCGGTCATCTCTCGTTCCTCGTGGCTGCGCTCGATTGCAGCAATTCCCGCAGCCGTTTCAGTTCCTTGGCTTCGAGACCCTTCTTTTCGGAACCCGGTTTTCCGGAACTCAGGTCTTCGAGAACATTCAGGACCAGCAGTTCGTGAGAATTCTTGAAGAACCGGCTTACCAGGTGACGGATCTCCGAGCGCGTAGCTTCTTCGCGCTCCATGATGGGTTTGTAAATGTGGGCCCGGCCGTCTTTGACATGCTCCAGGTAGCCCTTGTTCTCGAGCACGCGAATGGTGGTCAGGACGGAGTTATAGGCCAGCGCCGGCTTTTCGGGAAGCGCGTCCAGAACCTGCTGGACCGTGGCCGATCCCTTCTGCCACAGCACGTCCATCAGGCGCAGTTCAGCCTCAGTCAAAGTTTCAGACTTTCTGGGCGGCACGGACCATTCTCCTCAATGTCCTTATTAGACGCAGCAAGGAACGCAAAGGTCAACTAATTATTTAGTTGCTAGACGGGGTTATTTTGGTTGCCCGGTGTGAGATGCAAGAGGGTGGAGCAGGCCTTCAGGCCTGCATCGTCCAGCTATCGACTCGGGGCTTCAGCCCCTGGAGTACCTCAGTGGCTAAAGCCGCACGGGAACCCCGCCTCCACGCAGCGCTGGTCGCTGCTCCACCCAAACCGAGCCACAACTCAGCCTCTCCCACCCTTTGAGCTTTCCGCCTTCCTGTGCGACAATTCTTCGCCTTATCGGAGGAACAGCAATGTACAAGCGCGTTCTGGTCATTTTGGTTTGCGTTTTTGCCCTCAGCGTCTCCGGCTTCGCGAAAAAAACCAAGAAGAAAGTGGCTCCGCCTGGCGCTCCTGACAAGATTTATTTACAGAAACTGCTCGACGGATGGGATGAACTCGACCCCTCCAAGATGGGCCAGTACTACGATCAGGGCGTGTACAACTTCTTCGACATTGCGCCCCTGAAGTACAGCAACTGGACGGAGTACCAGGCCGGCGTGACCGAACTGCTGAAGGGCTACAAGAAGCTGAAGCTGACTCTCAACGACGATACCCAGATCCACACCGACGGCAACCTCACCTGGGCAACCACGACCGTCAAGGAAGATGCCGTGACCACGGCTGGCAAGCACGAACTCGCTACCCTGCGCTGGACTTTGATTTTCGAAAAGCAGGCGGGCAAGTGGATGATCGTGCACGAGCACATGTCAGAGCCGTTGCAGTAAAGCACACCGATTGCGGACGGGGCTGCCGCTCCGTCCGCTCTCCCCAATTTCCGGCCCCGCTTCTTCCCAGTGTTAAGATGTGCTCCCATGCCCGATGTTCCATCGATTCTTGGGCAAACAGTCTCCCACTATCGAATTCTCGATAAGTTGGGCGGCGGCGGGATGGGTGTCGTCTACCGCGCCGAGGACACCTCGCTCGGCCGCTTCGTTGCCCTGAAGTTCCTGCCCGACGATATCGCTCACGATCCGCAGTCGCTCGAACGTTTTCGCCGCGAAGCCCGTGCCGCTTCCGCATTGAACCATCCCAATATCTGCACCATCTACGAAATCGGGGAACACGGCGGCCTGCGCTTCATTGTCATGGAGTATTTGGAAGGCAAGACTCTGCGCGAAGCCATACTCGGACGCCCTCTCGAAACCGATCGTCTGGTTGACCTGGGCATCGAGATCGCCGATGCGCTCGATGCCGCCCATGCCAAAGGCATCGTTCATCGCGACATCAAGCCTGCGAATATTTTTATTACCGATCGCGGCCACGCAAAAATTCTCGACTTCGGGCTGGCCAAGATCAGCGCGCCAATCGGTTCGAAATCCAGTGAAACCCCAACCATGACCGAGGAGCATCTCACCAGTCCCGGCAGCGCCTTGGGCACGGTGGCTTACATGTCGCCCGAACCGGCCTTGGGGAAGGACCTCGACGCCCGCACCGACCTCTTCTCATTCGGCGCGGTCCTCTACGAGATGGCCACCGGGACGCTTCCCTTCAAAGGCGACACCTCGGCGGCGCTGTTTAACTCGATTCTGAACAAGGAGCCGTCTTCGCCGCTTCGCTCCAATCCTGAGTTGCCCGCGGAAGTGGAACGCATCATCAGCAAAGCTCTCGACAAGGACCGCAACGTCCGCTATCAGAGTGCCGCCGACCTGCGAGCGGACCTGACGCGCCTCAAGCGCGACACCACTTCGGGCAAAGTAAGTGCCGCCAGGGCGTCCGTGGTTGAACCCACAACGAAGCGTCGTTGGCTCTGGGCAGCGGGAGGTCTCGCGGCCTTGCTCTCAATTGCGGCTTTAGCCTGGTGGCTGCGTTCGCCGCTGCCACCCCCCAGATTGGTTGGCGTTACCCAGATTACGAATGACGGCCTTAACAAGAACGCATCCATGTTTACCGATGGAGCGCGTATTTACTTTGGAGAAGTCTCGGCGGAGCGCTTTGTTCTCTCGCAGGTCTCGACCCGGGGCGGTGAAGTAGCGGCCGTTTCCACTCCGCTCCTCAATGCCAACGCCATCGACATCTCTCCCGACCACTCGCAATTGCTGGTCGTAGCTTTTGTGGGAACGGAGTCGGACGCTCCGCTCTGGGTAGTTCCCTTGCCCGCCGGCTCCCCACGCCGCCTGGGTGACATCACGGGCCACGACGGCACTTTTTCGCCGGACGGACAACAACTGCTTTTCGCCAATGGAAGATCTCTGTTCCTGGCCAAATCAGATGGTAGCGGATCTCGCAAGTTGCTGGCTGCGGCGGGTGTCCCGTTTTTCCCCAGATTTTCACCCGACGGCTCGCGCATTCGATTTAGCTTAGGCGATCCACAACGGAATTCCAGCACTCTATGGGAAGTCAAACCCGACGGGACCGGGCTGCACGCGATGCTTCCCGGCTGGCCTAACCAGGGCGCGGAGTCCAACGGACAGTGGACGCCCGACGGCGCTTACTACCTCTTCACCCACGCAGAGGGCACCGCCACCAATACATGGGCGTTGCCTGAGGGGCGCGGCTTCTTCCACAGATTCTCGCAAGCTGGTGCTTTTCGATTTCCAGACGCAAAAGTGGACGGACTGGGTGACTCAGACCACCAGCCTTGGTTTTCCTGCGTGGTCGCGCGACGGCAAATATCTTTACTACGACAACACGTATTCGAACGACCTGTCCTATCGCCGGCTGAAAGTAGGAGAGACCAAGTCCGAGGTGGCCGTGAGCTTGAAAAATCTCCGCCGCTATTTTGGCTCGGTTGGATTCTGGAGCGGCCTTGCCCCGGACGGCACGGCGCTGTTTGTTCGTGACATCAGCACCCAGGAAATCTACGCCCTCGACGTGCAGCTGCCGTAATCCGTCACTGAGTACGATCAGTAAGCCTTAACGAAAAAGTAAACCGTCATCCCGGATCCTACGAGAATCACAAAACTCCGCACCCAGGCTTGGGGCAGCTTCTGCGCGTAGTGCGCCCCGAAATATCCACCCACCAGCGCTCCCGCGATCATGACGATGGCCTGCGGCCAGTAAATCGCGCCTTTCACCACGAATACCAGCGCCGCGATGCCATTGATGGCCGCTCCCAGAATGCTCTTCAAAGCGTTCATGGCGTGAATGTCGGTCATGCCGACGGCGGCCAACATAGCCAGGTTGACGATGCCGAGGCCGCCACCGAAATAGCCGCCATAAACAGAAACTACGAGTTCAAAAACAGACGCGCCCACGATGGCTGCCGTGGTCGCGTCATGGCCAACGCTGGAAGCGCGTTTGCCCGCCAGTCGTTTGCCGAAGACAAAGAGCAAAGTTGCTCCCAGCATCAGCCAGGGCAGCACGCGCAGAAAGGTGTGTGCCGGAGTCCGGAGAAGAAGCACCGCGCCCGCGATTCCTCCCATCAGACTGGTGGCTAGAAGTGGCAGCAGCACCCGCATGGGCACATCCAACCGGTTGCGATACGCCCCGCCACTGGCAGTCGCGCCGGTCCAGAGAGCCAGCGTGTTCGTGGCATTGGCTGGAATCGGTGGCACGCCGGTGAACAATAGGGCAGGAAACGAGACAAAACTGCCTCCGCCCGCCACTGCGTTCAACCCTCCGCCGACAATGCTGGCCAAGAAGAGGAAGATGGCGTGTTCAAGAGTCAAGGCTAATGGTTTTACCACAAGGACATAGCCGATAGAGGGCGGGACGCCCGTCCTCGATCGGACGAATTCGTCGGCGAGCTTGATTTGGTTAAGGAGAGTTTAGACCTCAGACTTCAGGCTCCACCGGTTCAACTCGGCGGCCGAGGTCCGAGGTCTGACATCCAAGGTCGGGTTCCTAGGTTCCGTAGCTGGCAGCCGCGCCTTCGCGCGAGGAGACGCGATCGCGAATGTCGCGCGCCTTGCTGGCGATGTTGCTGCGCGTCTCTTCTCCACTGGCGGGAGCCAGCAGCAGACCAACGCCGATGCCGATGCCAAGTCCCAGGAGCGCCGCGGCTGCCGTGCCCAGAAGATGGCTGTCTTCGCCACGGATCACATCAGTGGCGCGGCTGACCCGGTCGGCCGCCGTCTCATAGGTGTCCTGCGCTTTCGAGCGTAGGTCGTCCACCGTGCCGCCCATACGATTGCGCCAGGAATCCAACAGGTAGACACCCGTCCCCAGCAGAATATTCAGAAGAACCTTATCTTTGCGCGTTCCCATTGCTTTGCCTCTTCGTAGAAATAGAGTTGCTGCTATCAAGATGCCAGAGTTTGAGGAGTGGTTGGCAGCCTTTTTTTGCACAGGGCCAAAGCAGCGGGGGGGTGGAGACACTTTTTGGGAATCTTTGAGAATCGGGCAGCCCGACTGTTGTATAGTTCCGATTGCTTACTTTTACTTTCGTTCGGCACCGAAGGCGGGGAAGCCGAAAACTTCTGAGGACGACTGGGAGGTCCGGTATGGCGTCGAAGTCGAACAAGACCAGGTGGGTGCTGGCGTTTCTTCTCTGCGTTCCCGGCGTCAGGGCGCAGACGGCCGCCCCGGCAGCCGCTGCCCCGTCCCAGATCGGATACAAGTCGGCTTCGGATGCCGAGCAGAAGAAGACTCTACTGCTGCGGGACTTCCATCCCACCTCGATGCTGCATGCCCCCGCGCACACCGTGCCCAGGGCAAAGTTCTACGTCATCGATGTTCACAATCACACCAACGATGCTCTCGGTATAGATGAACACATGCCGCCCGAACGCGTGATTGACATCATGAATAAGACCAACGTGAAGACCGTGGTGATACTCACAGGGATGTGGGGCGAGAAGTTGCAGCGCGTGATCGACGAGATGGTGAAGCCTTATCCCGGCCGGTTCATCGTTTTCGCCCAGATCGACTGGAGCAAAATTGACGACCCTGATTTCGGTCAGGCGATGGTGCGCCAGATGGATGATGCCGTCGGCCGCGGAGCCCGGGGATTGAAAGTGTTGAAGGATTTGGGGCTGGGTGCGCGCGACAAGGCGGGCAAGCTGATTGCGATCGACGATCCTCGCATCGATCCGATTTGGCATGAATGCGGGCGTTTGGGCATTCCGGTCTCAATTCACAGCGGCGATCCCGAGGCTTTCTTTCATCCGACCGACGCCACCAACGAACGCTATGAGGAGTTGAACGAACATCCGGACTGGAGTTTTTCCGATCCCCGGTATCCCCGGCTGCAGGAGCTGCTGGAAGCGCGCAATCGCGTCTTTGCCCGCCACCCGGAGACGCGTTTCGTTTCGCTTCATATGGGCTGGCCTGAAAATCTGGCCTGGGTGTCGCGCATGCTCGATGACCGTCCCAACGTCATGGTCGAGTTTGGTGCCCGGGAGGCTGAACTGGGACGGCAGCCGCGGCAAACTCGCGAATTCTTCTTGAAGTATCAGGATCGCATCATGTTCGGCACCGACAACGGAATGGATGAAGCGATGTATCGCAATCACTTCCGCTGGCTTGAAACTGCCGACGAGTCGTTCGATTACTGGGGATATCCGGCGCAAGGTCGCTGGGAGATTTACGGCCTCGATCTGCCGGATCCGGTCCTGGAAAAAATCTATCACCTGAACGCCGAGAGGATGTTCAGCCGTTCAAGGGCGTGGCCCAGGGAGAAAATCGATGACAATTAGTTTGTTTCGCCGAATCCGTCCGAGGGGCATGGTCCTGGTGCTTGCGGCCCTGGGGTTCGCGAGCGTGAGCTGCAGCCGTCCACCGGCGAAGACCGAAACCGCGGCGCCGCCCGAACCCTCGCACATCAAAGTAGAAGTAAAGCCGGGCGGGCCGATTGTCCTGACCACGAGTTCAGCCGCGTTCCAGATACAGCCTTCGGGATACATCCAGGCCGCACTGCTCAAGGGCGATCAGCGGCTTACGCTGGACGAGCCGGGCGCGGGCGGCAGCGACGTTCTGCTGCAGAATGGCAAGCCGGTTCAATTCGCGCTGGATCTGAGCGCGGCCAAGGTTCAGGACAGTACTGGAAAGTTGGGCCGGGGCAAGCGACTGGAAATTCCAGCGCGTACTTCCGATGCTGCAGCTTCCAGCATCCAGCGGACGGTTGAGGTAGAAGTCTACGACGATTTTCCCAACCTGCTGCTCTCGAGCGCGGAATACAAGAACGCCGGTACGCAAGACATTCATATCGATCGCGTCATCGAGCAGCAACACAAATTCAGCGCCAGCCTCGCGGAAAAGAAGGCGCAGCCTTATGACATGTGGAGTTTTCACGGGGCGAGTTACGACTGGGGCAAAGACGACGTCATCAAGCTTGGCCGCAACTTCGCTCAACCTAACGCAATGGGCGCAGTGGTCAAAGGCGGCTACGGCGGTGGTATCCCAGTCGTCGCCTTCTGGACGGGCCAGGTCGGCGAAGCGGTTGGCCACGTGGAAACTCTGCCGCTGACGCTGTCCCTGCCGGTCAAAGTGGACGCCGATGGCGTCAACGCAGGCGTGGACATCGCCGCTGACACCACACTCAAGCCCGGAGAAACCTATTCCACGCCGCGCAGTTTTCGTTTCCGTGTACGCGGGCGATTTCTACGAGCCGCTGCACCTGTGGTCGAGCGTGCTGCAGAAAGAAGGATGGGAAATTCCCAAGCCTTCCGGCGAAGCCTACAACGTGAGCTGGTGCGGCTGGGGTTATGAATTCAACGTGACTCCCGCGCAAATGCTGGGTACGGTCCCGAAGCTAAAAGAATTCGGCATCAAGTGGGCGACGCTCGACGATCGCTGGTTCAACACCTACGGCGACTGGGAGCCGCGCGCCGACACCTTCCCCGGCGACTCCATCAAGAAGATGACCGATGACTTTCATAAACAGGGAATCCTGGTGCAGCTCTGGTGGTTGCCCCTGGCTGTGGAAGACGGCCAGGGCAAGTGGGAGTCGCATAAGTACATCGTGTCCAAGATAGTGCAGGAGCATCCGGAGTGGCTGCTCCTCAACAAAGATGGAACGCACGGCCGCATCACCCGCGACCTGGCGACGCTGTGTCCGGCCGTGCCCGAGGTGCAGGCATACTTCAAGAAGTTGACCGAGAAATTTATCGGCGAGTGGGGGTTTGACGGTTCGAAGCTGGACAATATTTACAGCGTGCCCATGTGCTACAACCCGGCGCACCATCACAAGTCACCGCAGGATTCGGTCAACGCCATGGCCGATGTCTACAAAACGATCTTCCAGACCAGCCGCGCCCTCAAGCCCGAGAGCGTGACCCAAAGCTGTCCGTGCGGCACGCCGCCGTCGCTGGCCTGGCTGCCCTTTCTCGACCAGGCCGTGACGGCCGACCCGGTAGGCGCAGTACAGGTGCGGCGCCGCATCAAGATGTATAAAGCCCTGCTGGGGCCCGAGTCCGCTGTCTATGGCGATCACGTGGAACTCTCCACCATGGATCGCATTGGCAACAAGTGGCGCGAACACGGCGAAGATTTCGCTTCGACCATCGGTGCCGGAGGAGTTGTCGGAACAAAATTCGTCTGGCCCGATCCCGGTCCAAAGTTCAAGGCCGTGGCCCTGACCCAGGAAAAAGAAGAGCACTGGAAGAAGTGGATCGATATCTACAATCAGAAGATGCTGTCGAAGGGGAGCTTCCGCAATCTCTATGTCTACGGGTACGACACGCCGGAAGGTTATGCCATCGAGAAAGACGGAAAGATGTACTACGCCTTCTTCGCGCCTTCGGCGGCATCGTGGAAAGGCGAGCTCGAGCTGCGCGGCCTCGCACCCGGCAACTATCACGTACGCGACTACGCCGAAGGCAAAGACCTGGGGACGGTAGAGGTCACACAGGGTGCGGCTCCCAAGCTAAGAACAGAATTCAAAGATCACCTCCTGCTGGAAGTAGCGCGGTAGAGAGAGTGTGTGGGGCGGGCGCCCCCGCCCGCCGCTTTTGACTTAAGCTTCAGATCTCGACTTACACTGTTCTGGAATCAAACGTCCGGAAAGATTGCAGAGAAAAGTCAAAGGCGGCGGGCGAGGGCGCCCGCCCCACACGCGCGGTTAGTGCTCCTGCAAGAACTTCTCGCGATAATCCCTGTCGCGGAAAGCTTCCGTTCCACCCGGTCGCGTCACGGAAAGCGCACCCGCACGGTTGCCGCTGGCCAGGCAGGTGGGAAGATCGGAGCCGCGAAGATATTCGTGCAGGAACCCGGCGTCGAAGCTGTCCCCCGCTCCAACCGCATCGACCGCCGCGACATTCAGGGAAGGACTGGTGAAGCGCTCTTTGCCCCGCCGCGCCAACGCGCCCTCGTGACCCAGTTTCACAACTACCAGCGGAACTATCTCGGCGAGCTGCCGGATGGCGAGTTCCGGATCATCAGTCCCCGTGATCCGCGTGGCCTCGCGCGCGTTGGGAAGCAGCACATCAACGTACTTCAACAAATTTTTCAAATCCCCGCCCCAGAGATCTTGCGGATCGTCGTTGGTGTCAAGCGAAATAGTCAGCCCGGCCGCCTTCAGGCGACGAAACAATTCGCCGACATCAGGCCGCAAGCTTTGCTGCAAATAGAGTGACGAAAGATGAAAATGACGGGAGTCCGCAAGATAGTCGAAGTCGAGATCCTGCAAGGAAAGTTCAGCGATGGTCCCGGAGTAGGTCAGTATGTTGCGCCAGCCCGCACGTTGCAAAATGACGGTAAGCCCGGTCGTAGTCGGGCCCTGCACCCGCCGTATGCGTGAAATGTCCACGCCGCCTTCCGCCAGGCGGTCGAGCGCAATCTGTCCCAGCGAGTCTTCACCAATCAACGACTGGAAACCTACGCGGCTTCCCAGCGCCGCCAGATTGTGGGCCACGATGGCGGAAGAGCTGCCGAGCGTAAGCATCATGCGGTCGGCCAACAGCTCCCGCTCCGGCGGAAGCTCGTCAGGCAGACCGTAGAGGATGAGGTCGAGGTTCAGTTCTCCGGCGATGGTCACGTCAAAGCGTGGCATGTGTGCGTTTTTCTGGATCTGATTATTTCTGCGGCAGGTCCCGGTGTTTTGAAAACGGTCGAGTGGTGGACCCGGAGAGACTTGAACTCCCAACCCCTGCGTTCGAAGCGCAGTGCTCTATCCAGTTGAGCTACGGGTCCCCTTCGGCAGACTGGTGCCGCCAACATTGTAGTGCAGCCAGCCGATCTTCCACCAATGTTCATCACAAGCCACGTGGTGAATTGCCAACAGCGTAAACTGATCGTTCACCGAGGTGGAGCGATCTCCGAGACTCTTCAACCAGAGCCCTGGCTGCGGGGCACGCTGCAGGAAGTTCCGCCCGTGCAGCGCGCCGTCATGCACGCACTGGAACTTGCCGGAGAAGACTTGCAACGCTGGTGCGGCAGCTTGAGCGACGAACAGGTCAATGCGCGTCCGGGCGGATTGCCTCCGGTGGCGTTTCATTTGCGGCACATAGCGAGAAGCCTCGACCGTCTGCTGACCTACGCCGAAGGAAGAGACCTGAATAAGCAGCAGCTCACCGGGCTGAAAGAAGAGATGAATCCCGAAGCAACGCGTGACGCCCTTTTCTCAGAGCTGAATTCAGCCTTGGCGAAGAGTATGGCCCGAGTCCAGGCGCTCGACGTAAGCGTCTTCGAACAGATCAGGGCGGTCGGCCGGAAGCAATTGCCCACGACGGTCGCGGGATTGCTGGTGCACGTCGCCGATCATACTCAGCGTCACGTGGGGCAGGCTGTCACCACCGCTAAAGTCGTTATGGCAAGGCCCGCCTGACGGATTGCAAAACGCCTCGCTGCTGAACCCTGCTGGGGGACGGCAATCTACCTTAAATGATATCCTTCACGACCATGGCCGTGACCATGCAGGACATCGCCCGCGACGTGGGCGTTTCGGTTGTTACCGTCTCAAAGGTATTGCGCAACAAGGGCGAGATCAGTGCGGCCACCCGGAAGCGTGTGTTGCGCCGGGCGAAAGCGCTGAACTACCAGACCAACTGGATTGCCCGCAGCCTGGTGACGCGGCGCACTTTCACCATTGGATTGCTGCTGCCCGATTTTACCCACCCGTTTTTCGCCGAGATTGCCAAAGCCGTGGCGGAAACTGTGCGGCCGCATGGTTATCACGTCATCATTTCGTATTTCGACGAAGATCCCGAACTGGAAAGAAACGAAGCGGAATCGCTCCTGGCCCGGCAAGTGGACGGGCTCATCCTGGCATCGGCGCAGCCCGGAGCCAAGGCCTTCGCGGACATGCAAAAGCGAAAGGTGCCGTTCATCCTGATTGACCGCCCGATTGCGGGAGTGCAGGCCAGTTTCGTGGGCGCCGACAACCAGGCCATCGGCCAGTTGGCTACCGCCCACCTCATCGAGCGGGGATGCCGTCGCATCGCGCATCTGCGCGGCCCGGGGATCGGCATTGCCACCCGGCGCATGCAGGGCTACCGTAGTGCGCTGGCCGAGGCTGGGCTGGATTTCATTCCGGGATACGTCGTGGAGGCCGGTTATCAGGACGAGACCGGCCACGAAGCCATGCTGAAGTTGCTGCGCAAAGGGCCTGTGCCCGATGGCGTCTTTTGCTACAACGACCCCGTGGCCATCGGCGCCATGCGGGCCATCTCCGAGGCCGGCTACAAAGTGCCCGACGACATTGCCGTCGTGGGGGCGGGCAACGTCCACTACTCGGATTTTCTGGCCGTGCCGCTCACTACGGTAGATCAGGGAACTTCAGAAATCGGCAAACGCGCCGCTAACCTTTTACTCGAACGCATTGCTGCCAAGAGCGCAGTGCGGCCCAGTAAAGTCCTCATCGTCCCCAAACTGGTAGAGCGGCAATCGACCAGGCGTGGCAAGTGAGTATGCAGATGCCTGCAAGAGCCAAAATTCTGATCGCAATGTTGAGCTTACTGTTCGCGCCGTCGCTGCTGGCGGCCCAGGACAAGCCGCTGGCTCCCACTCCGCCCATGGGCTGGAACAGCTGGAACAAATTCGGATGCCATGTCAGCGAAGACCTGATCCGGCAGATGGCCGATGCCATGGTCAAATCCGGGATGAAGGACGCCGGCTATCAATACATCGTGATTGACGACTGCTGGCAGGTGGATCGCGATTCCAGCGGCAACATCGTACCCGACGCCAAAAACTTTCCCTCGGGAATCAAGGCGCTGGCGGACTATGTTCACTCCCGCGGCCTGAAGTTCGGGATCTATTCCGATGCCGGCAGCATGACCTGCGCCAAGCGTCCCGGCAGCCTCGGCCATGAATATCAGGACGCGTTGAAGTATGCCTCGTGGGATGTCGACTACCTGAAGTACGACTGGTGCCACACCTCCACCCAGGACGCCCCGGCCGCCTATGCGCTTATCCGCAACGCGCTGAACGCCACCGGCCGGCCCATTGTATTGAGCATCTGCGAGTGGGGCACGGCCAAGCCGTGGCTCTGGGGCCAGAAGGTCGGTGGAAATCTTTGGCGCACCACAGGTGACATTTCCGACAAGTGGGAAACCAAAGAGAAAGACTCCCTCGGCATGTTGAACATTCTCGATCTGCAAGATGGAATCGAGAGTTATGCCGGGCCGGGACACTGGAACGATCCTGACATGCTCGAGGTGGGCAACGGCGGCATGACCACGGAAGAATATCGGGCCCACTTCAGTCTGTGGTCGATCCTCGCCGCTCCTCTGATTGCGGGCAACGACCTGCGTGACATGAAGCCCGAGATCCATGACATCCTTACCAACAAGGAAGTGATCGCGGTGGACCAGGATCCCCTGGGAAGCGAAGGCCGTCGCGTAGTAAAAAACGGTGACCTCGAAGTCTGGGCAAAGCAGATGCAGAATGGAAGCCGCGCCGTGGTCCTGCTCAATCGCGCTACCTCTGAAAAAGAGATTGGGTTCTCCTGGGAAAATTTAGGCTATCCCAGCCATCTAAGCGCGAGTGTTCGCGATCTTTGGCAGGCGAAAGATCTCGGACAGTTCAAAGGAAAATTCTCTGCCACGGTGGCGCCACATTCCGTGGTGATGGTGAGAGTCGCGCCCTGAGTTGTGTAGCGCCGGCCTCCGGCCGGCCCGATAGGCGGGATACCCGCCAGCGCCATCCACTTTTATAAAGCCCGGGAGAGTTCCTAATGCGCCAGTTGCTCTTGGTTATTACCATGCTCGCCGTTGCCTCGAGTTGGTCCGTCGCGGTTGACGCCCCGACCTCATGCCAGGGTCTCACCTCGCTCCATCTGGAGAACACAACCATCATCTCGGCCGAATTTGTGGCGGCCGGTGGATTCCCTCCGCCCGGAGGACAGCAGAGCGGCCCAGGCGCGATGGTGTTCAAAAGCGTCCCGCCTTTTTGCCGAGTCCGCGCCGAAGTTCGGCCCTCGAAAGATTCGGACATCAAAATCGAAGTGTGGATGCCCGCCTCCGGTTGGAATGGAAAATATCAGGGGCAGGGCAACGGCGGCTTCGCCGGAGCGATTGATTACGGTTCTTTGGCAGGTTCTGTGAGCCGAGGCTATGCCAGCGCCGCCACCGACACCGGTCACGCCGGCGACGCTACCGATGCCTCCTGGGCCCCCGGGCATCCCGAGAAAATCGTTGACTTCGGTTACCGCGGCATCCACGAGATGTCGGAAAAGGCGAAGTCCGTCATTGCGGCTTTTTACGGCGCTGCTCCCCAACATTCTTATTTTTCCAGTTGCTCCGATGGAGGGCGCGAAGCTCTCATGGAGGCGCAGCGCTTTCCGGCCGATTACGACGGAATTGTCGCCGGCGCCCCCGCCAACTTCTGGACCCACCTGGTGGCGGGAGCCGCCTGGGATGACCAGGCTCTGCTGGCAGATCCGGCAAGTTATATCCCTGCGGCGAAGCTACCCGCAATCAGCGCCGCCGCACTTGCTTCCTGCGACGCCCAGGACGGACTGGCCGACGAAATGATCAGTGATCCCCGGCAGTGCCATTTCGATCCGGCGCAAATCCAGTGCAAGGGAGCGGAATCGGACAGCTGTCTGACCGAACCTCAGGTAGCGGCGCTGAAGAAGATTTACGCCGGCCCACGGACTTCCAGCGGCAGTCAGATCTTCCCGGGTTACATGCCCGGCGGCGAACTCGGGGGCGGTGGCTGGCAACTATGGATAACCGGCACGGCCCCGGGCAAGAGTCTGCAGTTTGCCTTCGGCACTCATTTTTTTGCCGACATGGTATTCGAGGATGCCAATTGGGATGTGCGCAAATTCAAGCTGGAGCAGGACACGAAACTCGCCGACCAGAAAATGGCAGCGATTCTTAACGCCACCGATCCTGATCTGCGGGCTTTCAAGAAACGCGGCGGCAAGCTGATCATGTATCAGGGATGGAGCGATGCCGCGATTTCCCCGGTCAACGCGATTCACTACTACGACAGCGTGGTGAAAAAGATGGGCAGCGGGACCAGCGATTTCATGAGACTGTTCATGGCCCCTGGGCTGCAACACTGTTTCATGGGCCCGGGACCCAATTCTTTTGGTCAAGGTTCGCTCGGCCCGCAGGGCGATCCCGAGCACGACGTGTTGAGCGCGGTGGAGCGCTGGGTAGAAAGCGGCGTGGCCCCGCAAAAGATTATCGCCACCAAGTATGTAAATGATCTTGATCCCAGCCAGGGCGTCAAGATGACTCGTCCCCTTTGCCCTTACCCGCAGGTGGCGGCATCCAACGGGGTGGGCGAGAAGAATGATGCCGCCAACTACGTCTGCGCTGACAAAGCAGCCAGCCGGTAACTGTACAGTACCTTCCCTGGCCGATTACAGATTCTTCCCGATGTATCGCTCGGCCTCGGTCCGCTACCTTTGGCTGGACGTTCAATCATGCGTGTTGGAGGACTCATATGAACAACGACGAGGTAAAGGGAAAAGCCAAGGACATCGCGGGTCGCGTCGAGCGCCAGGTCGGAGAGTGGACCGGCGACAAGGAAGCTCAGGTAAAAGGCGCGGCCAAACAGGTAGAAGGAAAAGTCCAAAACGCTTGGGGCAAGGCGAAGGACGCGGTTAAGAAGCCCAGCACAAACCAGGCCGAGCAGGATCAAGCGGAGAAAGACGAAGCCGAACAGCGGCGAGACCGCGCAGCCAACGCGTAGATGTCACTGCAACCCGAGGGACTCCCGCCTGGAGTCCCGCAATTCCGAAGACTGACGATTCTGCGTCGCCAGCGTGCGGGCCAATGCCGCACTGAGCTCATCGGGCAGGAATCCGAACGGGCCGGGCTTGCTTTTATAAGCAACCCGGCCTTTATCGTCAATCAGGTAAATACGATCAGGCCATCCCGTATAGGCTCGCTCGGTTGAGTTGCCAAACTCATCGAGCAGGCTGGGAAATTTAATGCCCAGCTTGCGCACACAAGCCCCGGCAATATACGCGCGTTCATCTTCATTCTTTGGACTGGCGAACACAACCTGGTCTTTGATGTTGCTTTGCATCTGCCAGACGTCGCTGGGATGCGCTTCTGTGATATACACCACGAGAAATCCCACGCGATCGCGATACTGCTCGTAGAGTTTGTTGAGGGCAGGAACCTCCCGCCGGAATGGCGGTCAGGTATAGCTTCCGAAAACCAGCACTACGGGTTGCTGTTTGTTTAAAGCGGAAAGCTGCACGCGTTCAGTCTTGTCCAGTTTAAGCAGGGAGAAATCCGGCGCTGCATCTCCCACCTGCAGAGTTCCCGCGCGAGCGCGCATCCAAAACGTTTCAAATGGAAATAAGAGAAAGGGCACCGGCCCCGGCATTTTCGCCATGACTCGCCCGAAGGTTTCCGGAGGCTGGTTCATAGCCCACCAGATATAGCTGCCAAAAGCCAGGTACACGACGGCGAGGACAATGGCAGCTATCCCCAGTCGTTTGCGGATGGTTGGGCTCGGCTTCAAACGCAGCGTGATGTCTTGCCATTTCATCGATTAAGCCAGTGTAAAGGCAACCGGTGGGTCGAGCAATAATCCGGAAATACTATGTCTTGCCGCTTTCGATCAATAAATCAGCTTCAGCGAAAACTGAATCTGGCGCGATGGTCCTGCGGTCTTGCTGATGATGCCAAAACCGCTGCCGCGCAGAATGTTGGATGGCAGCCCGAAATTCACTAGGTTGAACACATTGAAGAATTCAGCCCGAAATTCCACTGTGCCCAGCTCGGCGCCTCCCCGGCGTCCAAATGGAGTGTCCTTGATCAGGGCGACGTCGAAGTCTTTGAACCCCGGTCCGCGGAAGGTGTTGCGCCCCAGCGTGCCAAAGCGGCCGTGGTTGGGGCCGGTGCCGCCGGGAACGTTGATCGGGATCGAGAAGAATGAGGCATTGTCCGCGCCCCGCCCGAAATAGTCCTCCCGCACCCGACCGCTGGTCGAAAACTTGGGCTGCTCTACCAGATCGGGACGGTCGGTTCCGCCCGCCCCTACACCGGTTTGCTGCACTCCGGCATACACCGAAAACGGCGATCCACTGGTCAGCGTGGTGATATTCAGCACCTGCCAACCCCGAGTAAGAGTTCTTCCCAGCGGCCGAAAAAAATTTATCCGATCAAGCGGCAGCAACTGGATTAGGCTGAGAGTGAAAGAATGGGTCGCGTCGAAAGTTGACGGTCCTTTTTCCGCACCCGGGTTCCACGGATTCTGCGGCAGCGTCTGCAGCACGACGCCTGCGCCCCCCAGTACTCCACCCAGAACCGAGCTGGTGTCATCCAGAGATTTGGAATAGGTATAGCTGGCCTGCAGTCCCAGGCCGGCGCGCGCGGAATTCTTGCTCAGGCTGCTTTGCAGGGCGTGATAGGTCGAGTGGGACCGGCTCGTCATCACCAGTTCCGGCCCGAAGCCTGCAATGGCATTTCCTGCAGAGTCGAACTGGGTGAACGGCGCGAAAGCGGGATCGGCGCCGCCATAGCTGTTCGGCGAGTAGACGCTGGACAGATGAACGCCGGCGGTTCCCACATACGCGGCGGTGAACTTCACGTCTCCAAAGTCGTGGTCAATGCCCGCGGTGAAGCTCTCGATGTAACCGTTGCGGAAATCCTTGGCAAATCCAATCATGGTCAATAACTGCACCTGGTTCCCCGGCGTGAGCGCCCGCAGATCGTCCTGATAACGCTGCAAGTCCACTACCGTGTTCGGGGCCACGTGATTGGAGTCTCCGTTGGGAAACAGAAGCTTGCCCGCCGTCGTGTACGGCTGCGGCAGATTTACCGGCACGAACTTGTTCTGGAAGGGCAAGGGAACATTGGGCAGCGCGTTGGCGTAGAGGCTGGTCGCGAGCGGGATGCCGCCGGTAACGAAATTGTCCTGCCACAGGTTGGGAAGAATCGTTGCGATCGCGCCTCCGGCGTGCAGCACGGTGTGGCTCTTTACGTTGTAGTCCACCGACAGCCGCGGCCCCCAGCCATTCCAATCCTGGTCATAAGGAGGCTGCGGGTTGTAGAGGAAAATCTGCTTCGCCTGGTGGTCCGAGTACGGAACATCTTTCCCGTTTGCGTCTATGAATTTAGGAAGCGAAGTACGGTTCCCGGCCTCGTGGATGCGGCTGTTTACTTCATATCGCAATCCGAAGTTGACGGTCAGGCTCGGCCGGGCCTTCCATGTGTCTTGGAAGTAAAAGTTGTAGGCTTCGCGGCGGACTGCGGCTTCGTCGAATCTGTCGCCGCCGGGAGTAACGTCCGCAGGGGCGATGATGCTGAACGAATAAGGTGTTGCGGTCAGCAAGCCGGTCAGCGAATCGGGCAACGGATCGCCCGGGTGAATGTCGTGGGTTCCGCTGGCCGAGGTGATCAGCACAGGAGAAAAGGCTGTGCCTCCGCCGAAAGTGTAATTCCCATTTATGTTACTCCCGAAAATTGTGGCATCACGGTTGGCCCGTATTTCCACGCCCCACTTGAAGGCATGGTTGGAGTGGACGAAACTCATGTCTTCCTTCAGCTGGTAAAGATTGCCAAAGGATCCGAAGATCGAGCCGCCCGCCGAGTTGAAGCCCTGAAAAAGCCCATCGCCGAAGGCCAGCGCAGGCTGGGTGTGATTGATGGTAGGGAAAAATGGCGTGCTGCGAATGTAGCTGAACGAGGTATCCGAAATAAATCGGGGAGAAATTGTCCTCGTATATCTCACTCCGGCGTTGCGTTGATGATCGAAAAACTGCACCGCGAAGCTGGGATCAATCGCGGTCTGATCGGGATTGGTCAAGGGACCCGTCACCTGGTTCAAGCTGAACCGGGTCATCAGCGAGGCTTTGTCGGAAATACGGTGGTCAACCCGCACCGAAAACTGGTCGGTGCGAGTGTAAATTTTCGAAGAGGCGGCGTAAGTGCGCTCGCCGTAGGCCCCGTTTGGATCGTTGGGCAAAGGATAATGGTCAAGCACCGGGACGATAGCCGGGTCCACCGGCACGGTCAGCGTATCCCCAGGAAAAGTCTCAGTGTCGATCCCCTGGCGCTCGGCGGCGGTGGGGACGGGAAACACCTGCGTGGTCCCCAGCACTTGGCGAAAGCCCTGGTACTGTCCGAAATAAAAAGTGCGGTCACGGCCGTTGTAGATCTTTGGAAGCACCACCGGACCGCCGTTGGTAAACCCGAATTCATTGCGCACAAACGGCGGAATGCGTCGCTCGTCAGCGACACTCTTGTGATCGAAATAGTTGCGCGCATCGAAGGCCGCATTGCGGGCAAATTCAAAGAAACTGCCGTGCACTTGGTTGGTGCCGGACTTGCTTACAACGTTGGTGAAGCTCGCGGCCCCGTGACCGATCTCCGCTTCCATCACGCCTGAGCTGGCCTGCACTTCCTGGATAGCGTCAACATTGAAATTGGAAAAGGTAGCGCCTCCCATTTCCGGATCGGTGGTGTCGAACCCATCCAGGGCGAAGACGGTGGCGGTGCCGCGCTGTCCGTTCACGGCAAATTGCGCAGTAAAGTTGGCGGCGCCATTGGTGTCGGTCATGGTGCCGGCCGCCAGCAGCAGCAGCTTGCTGAAGTCGCGCGCGTTCAGCGGCAGGCTCGAAACTTCCCCGCTGGAAAGATGCTCGCCTCCGCTGCCCTGCACTGAAACCGCTTCGACCGATGGCAGAAAGCGTATCTCCGGCGCCTGGGACGATAGTTGTAGCCCGCTCGCAAGCACGGCCCCGTCCTTCACAACAACAACGACGGGCTTCACCGATCCCCAGCTCTTGCCGCCGCTTTCGACCGCCAGCTCGTACTGCCCCGCGGCGATCTCGGGGAAAGCGAATGCTCCGTCCGCCGAAGTGCCGGCAGCGTAGTAATGCTCTCCAGCGATCGAATGCAGTTTGACGGTTGCGTTACCGACCGGCTTTCCGGCATCGTCGCGCACCACGCCCCGCCAGGACGCCAGGGAGAAACCGCTGGCCATCGTGGCTGCCGCCACTACGGCAACCAGGCACAGCGCACGCAGAGTTTGCCGGAAGCGCATTGCAGGGCATTATATCCGGGCTCGCAGACACGATTGTTCGACTCACCACGAAACACGACTGTGATCGCTGGATTTGACGGCGATGAGCGTTATTATGCCGGTCTCGTTGCCGAGCGTCTGGGAATCCCGATCCAATTCCGGGATTTGGGCGGAAAAATATTGGATCCCGCCTGGGCTGAGGCTTGTGTCCACACGGCCGAACCCGTTTCCTATCCCTTGAACCTCATCGCCGATCGCCGGCAATACCAGATCTCACGCATAATTCTCGGAAGGGCTGTGTGCCGCTGTGCCGGCCATCGTACACTCAGGGTATACGATAAAACATGGCTGCCAGCGCTCTTGCGGTTGAAGATGTCGTGAAGTATTTCCCGGTTCCGCAAACCGGAGTGCGGGCGTTTCTCAATCCTTTTTCGCCGCTGACCCATCCCGCTTTGCTGGGCGTTTCGTTCCAGGTCGAGCCCGGCGAAGTCGCTGCCCTGATCGGGGCCAACGGTTCGGGCAAGTCGACTCTGCTACGCATTCTGGCCACTCTGCTGGTGCCGACCCGCGGCAGCGCCCGCGTCTCTGGATACGACGTCGAACGCCAAGGCTCGCAGGTCCGCGCCCAGCTTGGCTTTCACTCCGCCACCGACGGCGGCTTCTACGAGCGCCTCACCGCGCGCGAGAACCTTCAATTCTTCGCCGCCATGAACAATCTGTTCGACGCCGAAGCTGCCCGACGCCTTGAAGAATTGACCGATCTCATGGGGATGGGCACATTCATCGAAAGCCAGGTGCGGACCCTCTCCACCGGCCAGGTCCATCGCCTGGGCCTGGCGCGAGCCATGATCCACCGTCCCAGCGTGCTACTTCTCGATGAGCCGACGCGCAGTCTCGATCCCATAGCCGCCGCCGACTTCCGGAGGTTTCTGAAAGCTCAACTGGTCGAGCGCCACGGCACGACCATCCTGTTTGCTTCGCACACCCTGGCGGAAGTCGAGCAACTGGCGGACCGCGTCGTGCTGCTGGACAAGGGACGCATGCTGGCTTGCGATTCCCCGCGTGGCCTGCGCGCTTCAACCGGCGCGCCAACGCTCGAGGAGGCGCTGGAGCGGCTGACTCCCCCCGGCTCCCTGGCCGAGGTGGCCTCGTGAACTCACAGCGCATGTGGCGGAAGGTACTCGCTTTTTTCCGGCGCGACGTCGCCATTGCCCGCAGCTACCGCATGGCCTTCGGGCTTGAGATTCTGGAAGCCTTTTTCGGGGTCGCGACCTTCTACTACCTCTCGCGATTTGTTTCGAACGACGAACTCGCCCGCACCCTTCCAGCCGGCGGCGATTACTTCGCCTTCGCCCTGGTCGGCTTCGCCTTCTTCGACTATCTGACAGTCTCACTGAGTGCCTTTGACAGCAGCATCACGGAAGCGCAACGCAATGGCACACTCGAGGCCATGCTGGTGACGGAAACACCACTGACCATGATCCTGATTGCCTCCACCGCATATCCGTTCGTCCTGCTGGCTATGCGGACGGTGATCTACCTGGCCTGGGGAGTGTTGTTCTTTCACTTCCCGATTCACGAGGCTAACTGGCTGGGCGCGGTGATGATTCTGATGGTCTCGATTCTGGCCTTCGCCGGCCTGGGAGTTATTTCGACAAGCTATCTTCTTCTGTTCAAGCGCGGCAATCCGGCAAAGTGGCTGATCGTGGGGGCATCCAGCTTGCTGGGCGGCATGATGTACCCGGTATCGGTGCTCCCGGCGTCTCTGCAATGGATGGCGCGCCTGCTTCCGGTTACTTACTCACTCGAAGGAATGCGCCAGGCGCTGTTGGCCGGCGCCAGCTTCGCGCAACTCTGGCCGGCGGTGCGGGCGCTGCTCCTTTTCGCGGTAATCCTGCTACCCCTTTCGAGCGTGGTCTTCGCCTGGTCGCTGCGCCGCACCAAGATCACCGGCACGCTCACGCATATGTGAGCCCGAATAATTCTGGAGGGTGCCCCGTCCAAGCTCCGCTTGGGCGGGGATTTTGGGTCAGCCGTCGTTTCGGAAGATCGAATATTGCTGCGTGCCTGCGATTCTTTTAAATCCCGGATACTTCGCCAATACGCTTTCAAACAAAGGATTGCGATACAGCAAATACACAACTCGCGGATATTGGCTCACTGACTGAGCAAGATTTGCCATCACGTCAACGATCCCCGCTTCCGGCAGAGGGTTAAACAGATAGACCACGAGCGGCTCCGCGGGGAAAACAAATTCGCGGGCATCCCCGCACACCGTCTCCACGGAAAAGCATTGCTGCGAAGCGCTCTTGTAGGCAGTCAGGTTGCTCTGCGCCACCTGATGCAAAGCCGCCAGCAACTCGATCCCCAGAATGCGGCGAAACGGATAATCCGCAGCCATCAGGAGCGCACGTCCTTTGCCCGAGCCAATATCAATAAAGGTGAACTCCCGAAAATCAATTTTCAGGATCGCCATCATCTCCCGGAAAATCGCAGGCTCAGTGGGTTGATAGGGAGAATGAAATTGTCCCAGCAGGCGCTCGCGCCACCCCATGGTCGCGCTCGTAGTATCGACGCGGTAGTCCCAGTCATAGTCCGCGTCTCCGTAACGACGGCGCCGCAGCGCGGGCGTGGACTCCCACAGGAATTGCCAGGTGTGAGTGGCAAAACTCCGGGCGGTCGGCAAAAACCCACTCCCCGCCACACCCTCTTTCCAAAATCGAAGTAGAGTTGCCGGCAGGCCCGGATCGTGTTCGCAGGTCATGGTTTCTCAGGCCGTGGCTCCGTGCTTCGCTTCAAGTGAGGCGGCACCGGAAGGCCTATCCATGCGTTCACCAGCCCAAGGGTTTCCCGCACCACCGAAAAAACGTCACGCGTGTTGCGCCACCAGTGATCCGCATCGAACGGATCATCATGCGCGGCGCGGACCATGGCCCTGGCATCACTTCCCATTACCTTCTGCCATATGGTCCAGACCCGCCGGGTGTGTTGCGGTGAAGTGACCAGAATGATGGTGGTCTTCCCGTTGCGCTGCATCTCGCTCCCGACTTCTTGCAGTTCTTCCTCAGTGTTCACTACCGGCACGGGGAGAACGTGAATCGCGCTTTCCGGCACGCCTTCATGAATCAGGACCTGGCGGTTGTAGTCCTCCTCATTGGAGAAGTGGATTCCAAGTTTGGCCAGTTCGTCTGCCGGGCCGTCAGGCCGGCTGAGCCATACTTCGGGGGCGTAGCCCATGGCATAAACCTTGCTGCCTTCCACCGCGCGTTGCGGCAGACCTCCGCTCAGGACGAAAATCACGTCCGCATGAGCCAGCGGATCTTCGCGCTCCAGCCACCGGCCTGCGCCCCGAAATGCAACCACCCCCGCCAGAATCAGCACAACCGACAAGGCAAGCCCGGCTCGCTTCATACTGCTATGTTAACCCGCCGCTCGCCACCTAATCCGCCACGAACGACCTTAACCCGGCACGAACCACGTAGGGAGGCGGACGCCCTCGTCCGCCCAGCCAGGCAAAGCCCGGCTACCCGACCCGGCAACAGCGATTACGTCGACCACAAGCCGAGGCGAGCTTACCGCTCGCCCGCCCGAGCGAGGGCGTCCGGGCCTCCGTGTGCAGTTTAGAAGTGAAATCCGATCTCCGCCGTCAGCGCGCGCGGGGTCACGTAGTGGGTCCCGCTGAACGTTGACAGGAAGTTATACAACGCGACTTTGTTGGTCACGTTGATCGCGGTCAAAGTGAGGCTCCACTTATACCGCTCTCCGTGGAAGAGATTGTCGTCCCCGACCGCGAGATCAAACAGATTGCGGGGAGCGATGCGCGGCGGATTGGTATCGTCATTCTCCTTGCCCGGCGCGGGCAGACTGATCAGGGTTGAGCCGTAGCCGGCAGTGCAGACTCCCAGCGGGGTGGTCAGAGTCGGACGCGCATTGCCGCAGAAAAGTCCGGCCTGAAGTTGCTGATCGCCGGTCAGGCCCGACAGATCAACTGTTCCCGATGCATCCGCAACGGGGACTTCGCCGGCGACCAGTCCACTGTCATATCGCCAGTTGAAACCGACCCATGGTCCGGTCTTCCACGGCTGGTATTGCAAGTGCGTGGTCTGGTTGAAGCGCTCGTCGTGGTCGATCCGGAACGGAGTGAATGCCTCGCCGACTGTCCCGGAGGGAACTGCGCCCGCGCCGCCAATCTGCGGAGTGAAAAAGCGTGCGGCCACACTGGAAAAAACCATCAGGGCTGACACTCCATGGAAGTTGGGCACGCTTACCCGTCCCGCGAAACCGGGAATCTTCGAGTTGTGCCATTCAATCGGGAAAGTAATCGGAGTGCTTCCCAGCACGCTGAAGTCGTAAGCGTTGTGCGTATATTTCCAGATATATTCGCCGGAGAAAACCACATACTTCCCGAACGCCTGTTGCAGACCGGCATGAAACTCATTACGCCAGCCCGGAGCAAATGGAGTTGCCACGCCCGGAGTCGCGCAACCCAGCAGTGAAGCCAGAACCAGCGAATCGCATCCCGTGCTGGCCAGCCCCAGGTTCTCATTAAACGGAGTCTCGAGAACTCGGGCATAGGAGACGCGAAGCACCGTATTCGTCTTCTTCACGTTGTAGGCAACACCCAGGCGTGGCTCGGCTTCCCGATGAGTCGTAAGCCCGTTGTAGATATCGCCGCGCAAGCCCAGGTTGAGCGACCAGCTTCCCTTGGTGATCGTGTCCTGAACATAGAGAGCCAGCTGTTTGACGTCGCTATGCCCGTTGAAACGAAACAAGCCGCTGGTAGTCGTGGCGCAACCGTCCGCAGTTGCGGGCGTCGGCCGAGTCAGGTCAAAGCAGCCCAGCGAGTTGAAGAAGCCGGCATTCGCAGTAAACGGCGCCGGAAAAAGAACCGGGTTAGTTGTGACCGCCGATCCGCAATTGGCGGGATCGTCCAGTCCCGGACTGCCAATCCATGCCACCGCGTTTCCGTTGGCCGCAAAGCATGGATTATTGAGTGCGGGGTCTACGATTCCGAATCGAGTGTCCTCGTCCAGGAAAGTCTGCTGATAGGTCGCCCCGGCTTTCAGATTGTGAATGCCCTTCACGTACGAAATATCCGAGCGCAGGCCGGCGTTGGCCAGCGTCCGGTTCTGGCTGACGGTTTCCTGCTGAATGGGCCCGAGATCTGAGAACGGATTGTTGCTGGGATAGTAGTTGTACTGGTCGCGCCGTACGAACCCGCCCAGGGTGAACACCGCGTTGGGACTGAGCAACCGCGTCCACGACGGTGCGATGTTGAAAGTTTTGATCTGCGAGCGCTGGTCGGTCGGTCCAACCGGACTCCCCACGACCGGATCAGTTACGCCGGTATTCAGGTTGTCAAACGCATTCGGTGTCTGGAACCAGGAGCGCGTGAATCCCAGGTTGACGTGAACGGAGTCCGCTTTCGAAAGCTGAAAGTCCACGCGATCGAACACGTTCTCCTCGTTGCCTTTGTCATGAAAGACGGCAAATTCCGGTGGATCGAGAAAGCGTCCGCTGTTCAATCCGCTGGCAGAAATAAAGTTCCCCCACTTCTGGCCGCCGTACCCGAGGTTGATGCCGAGGTCGGCGGTGCCGAAGCTGCCATAAGAAGTCGTGATGCTCCCCTTGGGCGAGGTCATCCCCTGTCCCGAGCGCGTGGTCACGTTGATCACAACGCTGGTCTTCTCCCCAAACTCAGCCGGCGGCGCGCCCGAGATGACCTCCATGGATTCAATCGAATCGAGCGGGATCTGGTTGGAAAAGACTTTGCTCTGCTGGTCCGTGATGGGCTGGCCGTCCACTGAGAAGGAATTTTCCGCGTGATCGCCCAAGCCGTGAAAGAGTCCATTGGAATCGGCGGCGATTCCGGGAGAAGACAAGGTGACCAGCGAACTCACCGACGACGACCGGCTTTCGAGCGGCATCTTGTCGAACAAGCCGCGGTCCACGTCGGTGTGAAATGTCGAAGTATTCTCCAGCAGATCGTCTCCAGATCCCTCCACCGTTACGGTTTCCGCCGAGCCTTTTATTTGGAGAGTTACTTTGACGGTCACGGGAACGGTGGATCGAACATCCACGTCCGTTGCATAAGGAGCGAAGGCCGGTCCGGTGACTATAAGGTGATAGGGATTGAAGGGAACATTCGGAATGTTGAATTTTCCCGACCCGTCGGTCGTGACGGTGCGCTCGAAGGCGCTGACCGGGTTACGAATCTCCACCACAGCGTTTGCCACGACAGCCCCGGTCGGATCGACGACCGTACCGGTCACGGAAGTTGAGCTTCCCGACTGCGCGTACGCCTGAAGACCCACGGCCAAAAAGAAAACCGTTATGAATAACGAAGAAGACGACTTCTTATCGAAAGCCAGCATGATTCCTCCAAAAGTCCAAGAAAAAAATGGAAAGAGGTGCACTCAAAGGCGCACGAAATCTCGATCAGCTCTTTGGATTTCTAGACTGCTGGAGGCGGGCGAACGCTGAGCGCGAAGGCCACCAGGCGCTGCTTGGAGGAGACCGGCTCAGACCGGGTAATCAGGACTCGAACGCAAGTCTGGTTGGGTAAGACCGAGGTGGCTTGCGGAGAAGCCGAATGCGCGGCCACGCAAACCGTACACTTTGCCGTATCGTTCGCGGTCGAGTGGTGGTGCGTGACCGTTGCCACGGCTGAACACAAGGTCAGCAGCAGGCACAGCAACGCTATCCGTTTTGAGAATGACCGCATAACGATTACCGCAAGACGTACTTAAAATCTACACTGAAGATGAAAGCGAGCGCAACCGGCATTCCTCCGTATCGGCACCGCAGTAACCATCGCCAAGAACCACGTAGGGACAGCCGCCCTCGGCGGTCCGGCGGAGCGCAGCTCCGCAGTTGTTTGGGTCCCCGAGTCGATCCAGAACTCAAGAAGCGAGAACAGTAGCCCCACTTGGCGAGCCTTGCTCACCCAGGACAGCCGAGGGCGGCTGTCCCCACGTGGCCGATGGTGACTTTCCTGCGTGGTTCGTGGTGGCTCAGGGACGCTTCAGGCTGATCTTGCCTCGGAAGGAACGTAATTCAAAGCGGGATCGACCCACCATCCCGGGTTTCAGCAACAGATTCCCGGCGCTGCCCGCGGAATAGCCGTTTGCAATGGGGAATTCCGGATCCGACTGCCCCCTGATGGAGCGCGCCTTGATGTCCACGAAAGCGCTGGCCGGAATCGAGACCTCGAGGTCCCCCGAATGACTGGTGAGCAAATACTCTCCCGCCGACCCGGGATCGCCTTGATAGGAGATTCGACCACTTCCTGAATTCACCTCGACCGATGGTCCGGTCACATTGCGAATGTTTACGTTGCCGCTTACCGAGTGGATGTCCAGATGGCTATTGCGAATGTCGGTCAGGGTAATCGGCCCGCTGAGAGTTTTTACATGCAGGTGGGCATCGCTGATATCCGTCACTTCGACCGAGGCGGCCGCAGCCTCCAGGATCACATCGCCGCGCAGTCCCTGGGCCCGCAGGGTTCCGTCCGAGGAACGCAGGCTTACGAACGCGTCGAGCGGTACCAGCACCGTGTAGTCCACCAGGTTCGTGCCCTGACGGCTGGAAATTGACCGCAGTTCAATACGATCGCCGTGCTGCTCGTTCACCAAACCCACCGCGTCGGAATGCGAAACGGTTTCGACTACAACCTGCCGGCTTCCCGAAGGCTTGACCGTGATCGGACCATAGTTGTTAGTGATCGAGACCACTGCCCGGGGGCCGACGTTATAGGTAAATTCCTTCTTTTCCTGCGCCGCGGCGGTGAGCGCCAAAAGCGAGATGACAATGACAACCTGCGCTGGGACCTCAACATTCCTACGAAGATTCATAACGCCCCCGCCCGTCAGGAAACGCGACTAGCGCAGTTATAACCGCTTCCATGGCTGACCTTCAAGACAAGAACCGCTTTTGTGACCTGACGGGAATACACACGATAAGACCAGGAATGCCCCCAGAATTGACTGGATTACGCATTCAATTAACTAGATGCATGCCGAGCCGCGATCAGAGGCCTAGCTCGGCAGTGAAATTCACCGATGATCGCCGCCGCCTTCAGTTTGTCATCCTGAGCGCGGCCTTTCGTCCGGCGAAGCGGGACGAAAGCAAGCGAAGGACCTGTGTATTCCTCGCCCGCTTCCATTAGCGTATGCATACAGAATGCCGGGGCTTCGGCGCTGCCATCGTCCGGAAATACATGGGTCCTTCGTCGGGAGCCGTTCGCGTAGCGAAGAGCTCCCGTTCCTCAGGATGACAGCGTATTCCGACCAGCGGGTTTGACGCTTTTCTACAGCACACGCTAAAATAGTCAGGTTTGCCTGTACTCACGGTTCCGTTCTGGAGCCGCCCCGCATTCGTTGCCCAAAGCGTCGACGCGGAAAGCAAGCACAGGAAATTCAGCAGGTTTCCCGCAATCGCGCCAGGCCGCGACGGGCACAAGATTGGATGGAGGCATAAGTATGTACGCGGTCATCCGCGCCGGAGGTAAACAGTACCGGGTGGCGCCCGGCGATGTGATTCGACTAGAGAATCAGGGCAACGGCACCGACGGCAAAATCGAGTTCAATGACGTGCTGGCCGTCTCCGGCGAACCCGGCCAGATCGGCCGCCCCCAGTCCGCCGCGCTGGTGACCGGCGAAGTGGTGGAGCAGGGCCGCGGCGCGAAGATTCTGGTCTTCCACTACAAGCGCAAGAAGCAATACAAGAAGCTGCGCGGACATCGCCAGGGATACACTGCCGTCCGCATCACCGAGATCGCATTCGATGGCCAGAAATTCACCGCCCCTGAGCTCCCGAAGAAGGAAGTGAAAGCAAAGAAAGTGAAGCCGGTCGAGGTCGAAGACGCTCCCAAGGTCGAAGCGAAGGCAAAGTCACCGGCAAAGAAAGCAGCAACCAAGAAAGCGCCGCCAAAGAAATCGGCGCCAAAGAAGAAAAAGTAGCGCCGGCCTTCGACTAGGCTCGGGGCAGGCAACTGACAGCCACCAGAATTTACAAGAAACCAGAAACTGGAAACTGAAAATCCATGGCACACAAAAAAGGTCTAGGCAGTTCACGAAACGGGCGCGACTCCAACGCGCAGCGGTTAGGCTTCAAGGCTTTTGGCGGACAAGTTGTCCCAGGCGGCACCATCATCGTGCGCCAGCGGGGCACACGGGTCAAACCCGGCCTGAACGTCGGTCGCGGCAAGGATGACACCCTCTTCGCCAAAATCAGCGGACGCATCAAGTTCATGGACAAGGGCTCCATGGGCAAGTTCGTCATGATCGAACCCCTGGAAGCGAAGTAGCAGTACCGCACGTTGCCGAGTTGAGATCCGCCATACAGCCTCGCCTCCAGGCCGGGGCTTTTTTTATCGTCGTTGGCCATTTGTCGTTGGTCGTTGGCCAAACCCACCAGCGCCCGTGACGAATGACCAACGACTAACGACCAACGACCGATGTTCATAGACGAGGCAAGAATCCGGGTCAAAGCAGGTGACGGAGGCAACGGCTGCATGGCCTTCCGCAGGGAGAAGTTCGTCCCGCGCGGCGGCCCCGCAGGCGGGGATGGCGGCAAAGGTGGCGACGTCATCATGGAATCCAGCGAACGCCACAACACGCTGGTGCACTTCCGCTTCAATCCGGAGTACAAAGCGCAACGCGGACGCCACGGAGAAGGCTCCAACCGCACCGGCCGCGAGGGCGTGGATGTCCTGCTGAAGGTCCCAGTGGGCACGATCGTTTACGACGACGAAACCGGAGAAAAAGTGCACGACTTCTCTCACCCGGACGACCGCATCGTCATCGCCTGTGGCGGTCGCGGCGGTCGCGGTAATGCACGCTTCGCCACGTCAACTCATCAGGCTCCGCGCGAACACGAACCGGGACGTCCCGGCGAAGAGCGCGTCTTCCGGCTCGAACTGAAACTGCTCGCCGACGTCGGCCTGGTCGGCTATCCCAACGTAGGCAAGTCCACATTGATCTCTGTCATCTCGGCAGCCAGGCCAAAGATCGCGGACTATCCCTTCACCACGCTGCAGCCCAACCTGGGCGTGGCGGTGGTTGGTCAACCGCCCAATGAGAAGAGTTTTGTGGTAGCCGATATCCCCGGGTTGATCGAAGGCGCGCACACCGGCGCGGGATTAGGCACCCAGTTCCTCCGCCACATCGAACGCAACCGCCTGCTGGTACACATGGTGGATGTTTCTGACGGCAGCGGCCGCCCCGACCCGGTGAAAGATGTCGAAGTCATCGCTGAAGAGCTAGCCAGCTTCGGAGCTCATCTGGAAGACAAACCAGTGATCATGGTGGCTTCCAAGATCGACGTTGCGAACAAAGAGAAGCTGGCCAAGCTCAAGCGCTATTGCAAGAAGAAGAACCTGGAATTGTTCCCCGTCTCAGCCGTGACCGGCAAAGGGATCGATGACCTGAAGTACGCCATCGCCGAAAAAGTGGAAGAACTCCGAATGCAACCCGCCGCCGCAGACCCACTGACAACCGAGATCTAAAAACTAAGATCTGGTTTTTATATAGATCCCTTGTGCAGATCCACAACCGCCTGGTGCACCCGATCCGAAAGCGCGTCCATATTTCGCAGGGTGTATCCGGAAGTCGAAATAGGCTGACCAACCCGCATCTCCAGCGGCCGGCACTTAATGTGGTAAGTATTCATGGGCAGCAGTTCGAAGGTCCCAACCAGCGCCACCGGCACAATATCCACCTGCGCCTTGATCGCCAGAAATAGTGCTCCAGGCAAAAACGGTTTGATCTCTCCATCAGGTGTGCGGCCCCCTTCGGGGAAGATCGCCAGCGGCATGCCGCTCTTCAGACTCTTCAGGGCTGCACGGATGCTGCCAATCGACCTCGACGGGTTCTGCTGGTCCACACAAATTTGCCCTGACCTTCTCAAGTGCCACCCCACAATCGGATAGGCCAGCAATTCTTTCTTGAACGCGATGCGGAACTCGAAAGGCAGGTACACGTACAGCACAGGAATGTCGAGGGCCGAGGCATGATTAACGGCATAGACGTAGGGCTTCGAAGTGTCGATGGCTTCCAGCCCAGTTACCTTCGTGGGCGAGGAAATCGTCGCCATGATCACTTTCGACCAGAGGCGCGCGAACCCATGCAGAATGCGACCCTTGTCTCCGAACAGGGACACCGGAATGGAGATAATTCCGAGCACAACCGTGTAAGCCCAGATCAGTGGATCGAGGATGAAATATGACCGCAGGCGGCTGGGCCAACCATAGCGTCGAGAGACGGCTGCCGTCGCGGGTTTGGCCGGGGTGGGCGCCTCTGGCACTTCCGTTACGCCGTCCATCGCAATCGGTGTTTTCACGGATGGCACTACATTTTAGATGCGCGCGCCGAGCAGTCGCATCGCCTCTCCTACAATGTATATCGATCCGGTAATAACCACCACCGCATCAGCGCGAGCCGATGTGCACGCCAGTTCGATGGCAGCGGCCACATCCGCCGCTTCCTCAATCGGGGTGGACGTGCGCCACGATGCTTCCCGAATCTCCTCAGGCGAAGCGGATCGAGGATTGTCGGCGCGGGTCGCGATCACCCGGTCGGCCAGCGGAAACAGAATTTCCGCCATCTCTCCGATTGCTTTGTCCCGCATCGCACCGAAAATAAACGTAAACGAGCGATCGGGATAGCCGGCCGAAAGAGTGGAACGCAGCGCCCATGCTCCGGCCGGGTTATGGGCTACATCGAACACATATTCGGGCGCACTGCCGCTGGCGGGTATCACCTGGAACCGCCCCGGCCAATGTGTTTCCCGTATGCCCCGCTCAATCGAAGCAGCCGTCACCGGAAATCCCTGCCGGCCCAGCTCTTCGGCCGCCGCAATCGAAAGCGCAACATTTCTCAACTGGTGGCGCCCCAGCAGTGGAGTTTCCACCATGATCTGCTCGCCCATCACCTGCAGCGGATATCGGGACACCGGCGTTCTTGTCAGCACTGGCTGTCCGGTATTCGCTGCTCGCCGGACTCACTGGCGGCACATACGGCACCGCATTTACCGCCGCGCGCTCCCAGCTCCAGAATCGTGTTCCCGATCACATCATTGGCCTGCGATTGCTGCGGCAGCGTCACCACAATCCCCCCCGGGCGTATGATTCCCGCCTTTTCGCCCGCGATCTCAGTCACGGTATCGCCCAGAAATTTCTGATGGTCGAGCGAAATATCCGTGATGACACTGACTCGCGGGTCCACCACGTTGGTCGCATCCAGCCGCCCGCCCATGCCGACCTCCAACACTGCGATGTCTACCTTCCGCCGCGCGAAATGTTCGAATGCAATCGCGGTGAGCATCTCGAAGAAGCTGGGATGCCAAGGCAGTTCATTTTCGCTGACCAATCGCTCGGCGGTACGGTCAACCAAATCGTGGATCAGGGCGAAATCATGGTCGCCGATTTGCTCTTCGCCGATCCGTATACGCTCATTGATCCGCACCAAATGAGGAGAGCTATAGAGCCCGGTGCGTAACCCCGAAGCCCGCAAAATCGAAGCCAGGGTCGACGCGGTCGATCCCTTGCCGTTGGTCCCTGCAATCAGCACGCTGGGAAAACGCCGCTCCGGATTCTCCAGCGCCGCCAGCAACACCTGCATGTGCGCCAGATCGAATTTGTGCGAGGGCGTCTGAGCCAGTTCGTGGCCCAGCGCGTACATGCGGGCGATGGCAGTTTCGTAGGAAGACATCAGTCTTCAGTCTTCAGTCGTCGGTCGTCAGCCAAATCCTAGGTTATCAGCTTCACCTTTGCGTCTTCGAGTCCGTGTCATCGGAATGCAGGGTTGGCGGTCTGAAAAGGGGAGGCGAGGCTCGACGGAAGTAACCAGGGCTGGGCTGAAGACTGACGACTGTTTAGGCCGACGCCTGACGACCGACGACTGAGGACTGGCCCATGAACTCAAGCGCCCGTGAAATGTAAGCCTTAAGCTGGCGCCGGTGCACGACCGCATCCAGCATGCCGTGCTCAAGCAAGAATTCGCTCCGCTGGAAGCCCTGGGGAAGCTTCTGACGGATGGTCTGCTCAATCACGCGGGGACCGGCGAATCCGATCAGCGCCCCGGGCTCGGCGATATTCAGATCGCCCAGCATGGCAAAGGAAGCGGTCACGCCTCCGGTCGTAGGGTCGGTCAACACCGAAATAAATGGGATCCTGGATTCGTCCAGCCGTGCCAGCGCGGCCGAGATCTTCGCCAGCTGCATCAGGCTGACGACACCTTCCATCATGCGCGCTCCGCCCGAAGCGGACACGATGACGATGGGCACCCGGGTTTCGGTCGCCTGTTCAATGGCCCGGGTAATCGCCTCTCCCACAACTGCTCCCATGCTTCCGCCGATGAACGCGTACTCCATCGAACTCACAATCACGGTGCGGCCATTCAATTTCCCGCGGGCATTGATCACCGCGTCTTTCAATCCGGTGTCGGCCTGCGCCTGCTTCAGCCGCGCCGAGTATGCCTTCAGGTCCACGAAATGCAGGGGATCGGTAGAAGTCAGGTTGGAGTCGGAAACCTCGTATTCGTTGTCATCCAGAAGCTGGGCCAGGCGGGTGCGCGCATCAATGCGGAAATGCCGGTCGCACTTGGGACAAACGTTGAGATTCTCTTCCAGATCTTTCTTCCAGATAATCTGCCGGCAGGTGTCACACTTCACCCACAACCCCTCGGTGCGGACCTTGCGCTCGCCCGAAGTGTCCAGCTCACCGGCTTGTCGCTTGAACCATGCCATAAGTCAGTTGTCAGTCATCAGTCGTCGGTCGTCAGTCATTGTTAAACAGCCTTTTGCTGGCATGGCCGTCAGGGGATAGCTGAAGACCGACGACTGACGACGATTTCAGTACTCGATCCCTCTCTGCGCCATCACGCCCTTCTCATAGGCATGCTTGATCTGTCGCATTTCGGTCACTGTGTCCGCGACCTCGACGATTGTCGGATGCGCGTTTCGCCCGGTCAAGATAATGTGCACCATTTCAGGTTTGCTCTTTAGAGTCTCTACGACCCTGGCCGGATCGAGCATCCCGTAACTGATAGCGTAATTAATCTCATCCAGGATGACCAAGTCCCAGGTCCCAGAGTTGATCGCCGCCACGGCTTCCGCCCAGGCCTCTTCCACCATGCGGACATCTTCCGGATCGGGCTTCTCGGTCCCAACCTTCACGAAACCGCGGCCCATCTGCTTCATGACGAACTTGTCGCCAAAGGCCTGCACGGCATCCAGTTCGCCGTAGTGCCATGAACCCTTCAAAAACTGCAGCATCAGGACGCGCATGCCCTGCCCCACCGCCCGCAGGGCTGTGCCCATGGCAGCGGTCGTCTTGCCCTTGCCCGGGCCGGTATTCACGATGATGAGACCACGGCGGATGTCCGGCATACGGGCGAATCTTTTATTGTATATGTTCTGGCGAATGTGGGCGCGAGCGCCCCGCTCGTGCGGCGCTATCCCACTGATGCTAAACAGGAAAGTACCGCGAGGGGAAAGTAGGGGAAAACAAGAAGCACGGGCGTGACCCGTGCTCCATTGGTCTTTAGATATTGGCTTGTACTGGAGAGGAAACGCAGCTACGGCATTTCGATCACGGACCGCAAATCCACCTTGGGATCAGGCACCGGCGACTTCTCGTCACCGATCAGCTGAATGGTAACCCGCAAAGCATTGATTTCTTTTTTGACCTGAGCGACTTCCTGTTCCTTGCTCTTCAACACTTCAAATGGATTCTTCATAGGCCGTAAGTCCTTTAAAGGGGAGGGCTGAATACCAGCGATCTTCCGCTGACATCTCGACTCTAAGCTTCCCGGAGACGAGATGGAACATCACGAAGGTACACGCCTGAATTCCTGAATTTCTTAGTGCCCCAGATGATAGGGGTGACCCTTTAGAATGGTGAACGCCCGGTAAAGTTGCTCCAGCAGGACGACTCGCGCCAGTTCATGCGCCAAGGTCATCTTGCCCAGGGAGAGCACCAAAGTGGCTGCCTGCCGCGCCTGGTCGGTGAAGCCGTCCGCCGCGCCCACGGCGAACAGCAGTGGAAGCGGGTTCCGGTCCTGATAGTCTCCCAGAAACTTAGCCAACTCTTCCGAGGAAAATTGCTTGCCCCGCCCGTCAAGCAAGACCAAGGTGTGTCGGCTGGGACGGGCCTCCCGCGCACACAGTTTCAAAATCGCCGCTTCGTCCTGGAGCGCGACCCCTTCAACTTCGACATAACGTGCCAGGCGCTTTAAGTACTCATCCGTCAGAGACTGGATGGCCGCATCTTTCGTCTTGCCGATCCAAGCAACTTTGATTTTCACCGGAAGGATTTAACCACAGAGGACGCGCTGGATTTTCTTTGCGACCTTCGCGGTTCCTGTGCGCCCTTTGCGGTTAAGAATTTCGCTCTGAAGCCGCTAAGCCCGCTTCTTCCTCAAGCCCCGCACCGGGGCCCGCCGTTGCTTGACTGGGGTTGCCACAAGCTCCGCCGGCTCCATGCGCCGGGCGGATTTCCATAAGCGCTCAAGGTCATAAAACTTGCGTGCCTTCTCGGAGAAAATGTGGACCACAAAATCCACATAATCGAGCAGCACCCACTCGGCTTGCCGGTAGCCCTCGATGTGAGTCGGCCGCAGTCCAGCGTGTTTCAAGCGCAGTTCGACTTCGTCTGCAATGGCCTGGACTTGCCGCGGATTGGTCCCGCTGCACACCACGAAATAGTCGGTAAACGCCCCCGACCCCTTTTCCAGTTCCAGTACGGTGATTTGTTCTGCCTTCTTCTCCAGACAGGCGCGGATGGCTTCAGAGACCTGCAATTTCGAATCGTTCTTTATCATCATGCGGGATGGGTGGCTAGCCGTTGGTCCTCGGTCGTTGGTCGCATCTGTTCTTATTTGTAGCCGACGCCGATGTCGGAAAGGTGTTGAAGGGTGCGGTGTCCAAGCTACGCTTGGGCGGGTGTTTTCACATAGCCGGTAGTTATTTCTAATGCCGGAAGCGCCCAACCACGTAGAGCACCAGCGAAAGCACCACGCTGATCAGCATCGAAGTCGCCAGCGGAAAATAAAACGTAGTGTTCTTGCCGCGATAAACAAGGTCTCCGGGAAGCCGTCCCAGCGGAATGTTCGCCCTTCCAAGTAGCATCAGAGCGATTCCCGCCATGATCGCAACCGCCCCGGCCACTACCAGCACCTTCCCTAGATCGCTCATCCTGATCCAGTCTAAACCCTGGCCTGCCGCCGCTCCTCCTCCGTGTCCTACGCGGTTCAATTCAACACCAGGGACGGGAAAACGATCCCTCCGCCAAATGCTAGAATCTCGCCCGATGAAACAACGCAGGTTTTTCCTTCCGCTGTTGGTCTTCGCAGTCCTCGCCGCCGGGCAAGTTTTACCGCCCCCCACCATCGAGATCACCTCTGAGCCCAACCATCACCTGATCTTGGAAAACCAGTTGGTCCGGGTGTTCAAGGTGGTGCTCGCGCCCCATGCGGCCATGATCGTGCATAACCACCGGCACAACTACTTCTTCACCGTCCTGGGAGAATCGCACATAGAAAACGACGTCGTCGGAAAACCCCCAGCCCTGCACACCTTTCGCGATGGCGAAACCTTTTTCGTGTCCGGCGGCTTCGCCCACTCCGCAAAGAATCTCTCCGACCAGACCTTCCAGGTCGTAGCCGTCGAACTCATGCAAAACGATAAGGCGCAAATCGAGCACAAGTGGGGGGTGAATGGAGATGACGACCGCGGCCTGCACATCCTGCACGGCGGCACCCAGGACATCCTCTCCGTAAACGACGGCGTCCGCGCCTCAGACCTGCAGCTGCAACCCGGCGGCGTCTTGCCCAAACACCATCACACGGGCCCGCATCTGGTCATAGCCGTGACGGATCTCGATCTGCGCAGCGACATCGAAGGCAAAGCCCCGGCGCAAATTCAACTCAAGGCCGGAGAGGTAGCCTGGGCCAAAGGCGGCGCCACCCACACCCTGACCAACATAGGCAAACAAAACGCCAGGCTGATCACGCTGGAATTTCCGTAAGCTAGGAGATCGGCAAGCCAGCGCGCAGCGGCAAGCCCCGTGTGGGGACGGGTCTCCGACCCGTCCAGGCCGAGCAAAGTTCGCCAGGCCGTTGGGGTTCTGTGTGGCCGCGGGCGACTCGCCCGCGAAGGTTTTGACTCCAGCCTTCGCGGAAGCTTCTCATCGGCCCCGCACGATACAATCAGCCGCCATATGTCCGCATGGACAACCCGCCTGGGCCTGACCCGCCAGGCTCTCCTGCACTCGGCCCGGACCGCCGTCGCCGCCGTCGTGTCGCTCATGCTGGCGCACGCCCTCAAGCTTGCGGAATTCTACTGGGCGCCAATCTCAACCATAGTGATCCTGCTCTCCCCGTCCGATCCGTTCACCCTCGCTTGGCAACGCTTCGCCGGCACAGCCCTGGGCGCGGCGGTCGGTGCTCTGATCGCCACTTTCTTCCCGATGAATTGGATGGTCTACGGCGCCGGAATCCTGCTTTGCGGAATTCTCTCTGCGCTGCTGCGCCTGGGCGGCGCCTATCGTTTTACCGCCATCACGCTGAGCGTCGTTTTGCTGATCGCACACGCGCGTCCCCCCTGGGTCGTCGCCTTTCACCGCTTCGTGGAAGTGTCGCTAGGAATCGCGGTAGCGCTAGTGGTCACAAAAGTGTGGCGCCTGCCAGCGCCCAAGTAGTGTCATCCCGAGCGGAGCAGGAGATTCGCAAAGCGAATCTCCTGTGCAGTCGAGGGACCTTGCGTTTGGTCGGTACGCACACAAAAGTGTGATATTCATCACAGACCCATCTTGCAGGATAGTGCACGATTGGAGCGCAAAAACACAAGGTCCCTCGACTCCGCACTGCTTCCGCTCCGCGGAAGCAGTACTCCGCTCGGGATGACAGTTTAGTGGAAGCATGCCGCGCGAACGTCGCTACTACGTCTACATCATGCAAAGCAGCTCCCGCCGCGCCCTCTACATCGGCATGACCAACAATCTCCACCGCCGCGTCTTCCAGCACAAGACGCAAGAGTTCGAAGGATTCAGCGACGACTACGACTCCGTCCGTCTGGTCTACTGGGAAAGTTCAGATGACGTGCACAAAACCATCGCACGCGAGAAGCAGCTAAAAAATTGGCGCCGCGAAAAGAAGCTATGGCTGATCGCCAGAACGAATCCAGAGTTCAGAGATCTGGCCGCCGACTGGTACAAAAATGAAAGCGTCAACGCACGCTGGGCGTAGAAGCCCCATCAAACCCTGTCATCCCGAGCGAAGTCGAGGGACCTTGTGTTCGCGTGCAGCTGAAATCCACCCGGCGGCGTAACAAAACGGATACCCCCTTGCGCTTTCCCGCATTCATCTGATATAAACAATTCACCGAGAGCAGTGTGTGGCTAGCCGGGCGTATTTTGTGAAACTCTCGTCGCTCGTCCGGCATCAAACTAAATACAGGTTAATTCCTGCAAATCAGTCCCGGCCACGGGGCTTCATTCGGGGACAAGGTTCCTCGAAGGGTTTTATGCGTTGTTCGCAAGAACCTCCAAGTGATCTTTTTTCAAACTAATGCTCTTCCGCCTCGGCTTGTGCCGAAATGGCATAGGCGTTGTTGTGCAAGTGGAAGATGCGTTTCGTCGCGTGCGCGCAGAGCTCCTCTTCAATGAGTGTGGTTTAAGACTGAGTGAAGACCTCCCCGGCTGTGGAAAACAGGTGGATATCCTGTGCCAGCAACGGGTTGACAGTGATCGTCGCGAACGCGTAGTTTGTACAAGTTTCGAGGACAGGCAGGTTTGTGTGATCGCGACTCGCTCGCGTGATGCAATCTGCTCTGAACTGAAAGCGCCCGCTCAGGCGGTAGCGGATCGGTTCTTTGACAACTAGGTTGAACGTGCCAGTCGTGAGAGGAAGGCTCGGGTTGAAATCCGAGCGATCTCACAAGATAGATCCACCATGCCTCTTCGAGGGTGTGGTGGCAGTCTGCCAACTACCCGTCGGCAGACGACAGGTTTCAAATGAGAGTTTGATCCTGGCTCAGAATCAACGCTGGCGGCGTGCCTAACACATGCAAGTCGAACGAGAAAGTGGAGCAATCCATGAGTAAAGTGGCGACCGGGTGAGTAACACGTGACTAACCTACCTTCGAGTGGGGGATAACCTCGGGAAACCGGGGCTAATACCGCATAACATCTTTGGAGTGGAAATTCTGGAGATCAAAGGAGCAATTCGCTGGAAGAGGGGGTCGCGGCTGATTAGCTAGTTGGCGGGGTAACGGCCCACCAAGGCTTAGATCGGTAGCCGGCCTGAGAGGGCGCACGGCCACACTGGAACTGAAACACGGTCCAGACTCCTACGGGAGGCAGCAGTGGGGAATTTTGCGCAATGGGGGAAACCCTGACGCAGCAACGCCGCGTGGAGGATGAAGTCCCTTGGGACGTAAACTCCTTTCGACCCGGACGATAATGACGGTACGGGTGGAAGAAGCCCCGGCTAACTTCGTGCCAGCAGCCGCGGTAATACGAGGGGGGCAAGCGTTGTTCGGAATTATTGGGCGTAAAGGGCGCGTAGGCGGTGCGGTAAGTCACCTGTGAAACCTCTAGGCTCAACCTAGAGCCTGCAGGCGAAACTGCCGTGCTTGAGGGTGGGAGAGGTGCGTGGAATTCCCGGTGTAGCGGTGAAATGCGTAGATATCGGGAGGAACACCTGTGGCGAAAGCGGCGCACTGGACCACATCTGACGCTGAGGCGCGAAAGCTAGGGGAGCAAACAGGATTAGATACCCTGGTAGTCCTAGCCCTAAACGATGGATGCTTGGTGTGGCCGGTACCCAATCCGGCTGTGCCGAAGCTAACGCGATAAGCATCCCGCCTGGGGAGTACGGTCGCAAGGCTGAAACTCAAAGGAATTGACGGGGGCCCGCACAAGCGGTGGAGCATGTGGTTCAATTCGACGCAACGCGAAGAACCTTACCTGGGCTCGAAGCACAGTGGACCGGGGTAGAAATATCCCTTTTCGCAAGAACTGCTGTGGAGGTGCTGCATGGCTGTCGTCAGCTCGTGTCGTGAGATGTTGGGTTAAGTCCCGCAACGAGCGCAACCCTTATCGTTAGTTGCCAGCGGGTCAAGCCGGGCACTCTAGCGAAACCGCCCCGGATAACGGGGAGGAAGGTGGGGATGACGTCAAGTCCTCATGGCCTTTATGTCCAGGGCTACACACGTGCTACAATGGTCGGTACAAACCGTCGCAAACCTGCGAAGGGGAGCTAATCGGAAAAAGCCGGCCTCAGTTCGGATTGGAGTCTGCAACTCGACTCCATGAAGCTGGAATCGCTAGTAATCGCGGATCAGCACGCCGCGGTGAATACGTTCCCGGGCCTTGTACACACCGCCCGTCACATCACGAAAGTGGACTGCACTAGAAGCCGGTGAGCCAACCGCAAGGGGGCAGCCGTCCAAGGTATGGTTCATGATTGGGGTGAAGTCGTAACAAGGTAGCCGTAGGAGAACCTGCGGCTGGATCACCTCCTTTCTAGAGAGAACGTCACGGCACTTCCGCGGTTCCACCCATCTGAATCTTGAGCTTTCGAGTTCTAGATAAAGACCAGTGGAAATTAAACATACGGAGGACGTTGCCGTGTACCCTGTCCCGCTTCTTGATAACCCGCAAGGGCAAACCTGTGAAGTGGAATAGGAAACCCGTTCGGACCTCTCTTGCTCGAGTCCTATCCGCATGATGGTCAGTCCCGGCTTAGCTGGGATGTACGTTCAACCTTGTCCTCGAAAAAATATTGAGCTTCTGGCTACTAGCTTCTAGCTCCTGGCTAAATCATCTAAAAAGATTTGGCTGGAAGCTAGCGGCTAGTGGCTGGAGCCGGTGATAAAATTCAGGCTCCGGAAAGTTTGTGCAAGAACCGGGCCTGTAGCTCAGGTGGCTAGAGCGCACCCCTGATAAGGGTGAGGTCGGTAGTTCAACTCTACCCAGGCCCACCAAAATCAGTCGTTAGTCGTCGGTCCTCGGTCGTCAGCAAGTTCTTGCTGATAGCTGACGACTGACAGCTGAAGGCTGCTGTTAAGGGGCTGTAGCTCAGCTGGGAGAGCGCCTGGTTTGCAACCAGGAGGCCACCGGTTCGATCCCGGTCAGCTCCACCAGAATTCAGTCATCAGTCGTCGGTCCTCAGTCGTCAGCAACTGACAACTGTGAACTTGAAACTGCTAACTGGGTTCGATTGAGATCCCGTCTGACAACGAGCCCGATGTTGGGCGCCAACTGTGACAACCATGATTCTGTTCACGGTTCAAGAAAGTCGCTTGGCGCCGAACATTGGGTTGGAAAGACTTTCGAAGTTTGCACACTTCGGAGTCGAGTAAGACCCATACCTGCTTAGGCAGGGTGATCCAGCGCAAGCTGGTGAGGACGATATTTGACAACTGAATAGATTGGGCAATCTACAAGGCTGTAAATTTTTATGAGTGCCTAGAGAGAAGCCTGCTGGTGTGCGGAGGAGTTTCGCATTTCAGATTTCAAGTTCCGGATTTATCCGGAGCAAGAGATTTGGGATGTGAAGCAGTGATTCCGTGCGAGGAGCAGGCAGACAGGCCCATAGAGTTGATGCGGCGTGTTCGAGGTGAGCTAATAGCTAGTAGCCAAAAGCTAGGAGCTAGAAGCTTGAAGTGTGTCGAGTAAATTTTATGGTCAAGCTACTAAGGGCGCATGGTGGATGCCTTGGCAGAAGCAGGCGATGAAGGACGTGGCAAGCTGCGATAAGCCTCGGGGAGCCGCAAGCAGGCATTGATCCGGGGATTTCCGAATGGGGAAACCCACACAGGTAAAACCTGTGTACGTCCCAATGAATCCATAGTTGGGAACGAGCGAACCCTGGGAAGTGAACCATCTCAGTACCAGGAGGAAAATAAAGAAACCTCGATTCCGAAAGTAGTGGCGAGCGAAATCGGAATTAGCCTAAACCAGTCATACCTTCGGGTGTGGCCGGGGTTGTAGGGTCGACAACAGTAGAGTTAACAATCCAGTCGTTAGCCAAATCCCGCTGGAAAGCGGAGCCATAGGGTGTGATAGCCACGTAGGCGAAAACGAACTGGACTCGAAGTCGATACCTGAGTACCGCGGAGCACGAGAAACTTTGCGGGAAGCTACGGGGACCATCCCGTAAGGCTAAATACTAGCTTCTGACCGATAGTGAACCAGTACCGTGAGGGAAAGGCGAAAAGAACCCCTGCGAGGGGAGTGAAATAGTACCTGAAACCGTGTGCCTACAAACGGTGGGAGGACTATGCCGCGTAAGCGGAAAGTCTGACCGCGTGCCTATTGCATAATGAGCCGGCTAGTTATTCTTGTCAGCAAGGTTAAGCGAAAGCGAGCCGTAGCGAAAGCGAGTCCTAATAGGGCGAATCAGTTGGCAGGAATAGACGCGAAGCGGGATGATCTACCCTTGGCCAGGCTGAAGGTAGGGTAAAACCTACTGGAGGGCCGAACGGGTGTTTGTTGAAAAAAGCTCCGATGAGCTGAGGGTAGGGGTGAAAGGCTAATCAAATTCCGTGATAGCTCGTTCTCTCCGAAATAGCTTTAGGGCTAGCCTCGTGTGATTTGTCGTGGTGGTAGAGAACTGAATGGACTATGGGGCTTTCCAGCTTACAGAATCCAATCAAACTTCGAATGCCATAGAACAACAAGCACGGGAGTCAGACGGCGGGGGCTAAGCTTCGTCGTCGAGAGGAAAACAGTCCAGATCGCCTGCTAAGGTCCCCAAATTCAAGCTAAGTGGGAAAGGAAGTCGGAACGCCCAGACAGCCAGGAGGTTGGCTTAGAAGCAGCCATCCTTTAAAGAAAGCGTAATAGCTCACTGGTCAAGCGGTCCGGTGCCGACAATATAACGGGGCTCAAGCTTGGTACCGAAGCAGCGAATGCATCGATTACACGTCGATGCGTGGTAGGAGAGCATTCTCAACAGTTTGAAGCTAGACTGAAAAGACTGGTGGACGGTTGAGAAGAGACCCTGCCGGCATAAGTAGCGATAACGGAGGTGGGAACCCTCCGCGCCGAAAGTCTAAGGTTTCCTGAGAAAGGTTAATCCGCTCAGGGTCAGTCGGATCCTAAGGTGAGGCCGAAAGGCGTAACCGATGGACATCCGGTTAATATTCCGGAACTCCCTTGTATTCGTTATTACGATGGGGTGACGCAGTAGGATAAGCAGGCCGTCCTATGGCTATGACGGTTGATGCGTGTAAGGTGTTTCTCGTAGGAAAATCCGCGAGGAAGTTATCACTGAGACGCAAAACAGTACTCCGTATGGAGGAAAGCTGCTGATTCCACACTGCCAAGAAAAACCTCTAAGGAGAATGTAGGGGATCCGTACCTCAAACCGACACAGGTAGACGAGGAGAATATCCTAAGGCGCTCGTGAGAACAGTTGGTAAGGAACTCGGCAAATTAACCCCGTAACTTCGGGAGAAGGGGTGCCGCATTAGGGTGTTAAAGCCTGAAGCGGCCGCAGAGAAATGCGCACTGCGACTGTTTAACAAAAACACAGGTCTCTGCAAAGTCGAAAACGACGTATAGGGGCTGACGCCTGCCCGGTGCTGGAAGGTTAAAGGGAGAGGTCAACCGCAAGGTGAAGCTTCGAACTGAAGCCCCAGTGAACGGCGGCCGTAACTATAACGGTCCTAAGGTTAACGAATTCGCTAGCCTTAGTAAAACTGAACTATATGCGGGAAACTCCTCACACAGCCGCTCGGTACTCGCTGTCCTAACCGACAGCAGTCAAAATCCGACGGACAAGGGGACAATCCGCAGGGAAGGCTCCAACCATGGAGAACCCTCAGAGACTTCACGTTCAGCCGCATCCTGGGAATTTGGAAGCGCAATGGGTGGTTGGATTTGTTGACGGCGAAGGTTGTTTCTTCGTCGGAATCAATCCTCATCCGGAGATGACTTCTGGATTTCAGGTGCTCCCTGAATTCACAGTGGTACAACACCAACGAGATATCCAGTTACTTCACGCACTCAAGAAGTTCTTTGGGTGTGGCGTGGTTCGAACGAATCACGCGGAACGAATGGCATATCGCGTACGGAGTCTGGATCACCTGAACCAACAGATCGTTCCCTTCTTTGACAAGCATCCGCTTAAGTCGAAGAAGAGAGTCGATTTCATTAAGTTCAGAAAGATCCTGCTGCTGATGAGTAACAGAGAGCATTTGTCGATCGCGGGTATCTCGAAAATTCGAGAGATCGCAGCGACCATGAACACAGGGTGCGAAAGATAAAGTCCAGCTTCTCTGGAAACAGAGTAAGACGAACTGAGCGAAATTCCTTGTCGGGTAAGTTCCGACCTGCACGAATGGCGTAACGAAAGTGCGACTGTCTTGCCGACTGACACGGCGAACTTGTAGTGCCGGTGAAGATGCCGGTTGCCCGCAACTAGACGGAAAGACCCCGTGCACCTTTACTATACCTTTACTATGAACTATGGCACTTGCTGCGCAGGATAGGTGGGAGGCTTTGATTCCAGGCTCTCGGGCTTGGAGGAGCCACCGGTGAGATACCACCCTGCGAGTTCTGTGGTTCTAACCTACTCCCGTAAACCGGGAGAGGGACATAGTAAGGCGGGTAGTTTGACTGGGGCGGTCGCCTCCTAAACGGTAACGGAGGCGCGCGAAGCTACGCTCAGGCTGTTTGGAAATCAGCCGACGAGTGCAAAAGCATAAGCGTGGTTGACTGCGAGTCCTACAAGACGAGCAGGTACGAAAGTAGGCTTTAGTGATCCGGTGGTTCTGCATGGAAGGGCCATCGCTCAACGGATAAAAGGTACGCCGGGGATAACAGGCTGATCGGAGCCAAGAGTTCATATCGACGCTCCGGTTTGGCACCTCGATGTCGGCTCATCGCATCCTGGAGCTGTAGAAGGTTCCAAGGGTTAGGCTGTTCGCCTATTAAAGCGGTACGTGAGCTGGGTTCAGAACGTCGCGAGACAGTTCGGTCCCTATCTGTTGTGGGCGCAGGAGATTTGAGAGGACCTGTCCTTAGTACGAGAGGACCGGGATGGACGAACCTCTTGTGTTCCAGCTGTCGTGCCAACGGCATAGCTGGGTAGCGAAGTTCGGTTGTGATAACCGCTGAATGCATATAAGCGGGAAGCACTCCTCAAGATGAGATCTCCCAACCCGTAAGGGATAAGAAGGGCCCAGGAAGACCACCTGGTTGATAGACGGGAAGTGAAAGCGCAGTAATGTGTGAAGCTTACCCGCACTAATCGCCCGTTCGGCTTGACCATAAAATTTACTCGGTGCATGAAACCAGCTGTCAGCTCTTAGCTTTCAGCCTTCAGCTAGAACCTGAGCTGAATGAAAGCAGCGTTTTTCTCATCCGCTCGAACCTGGGATGGAAATTGAAAAACACGCTGACACTGGGCGCCGACGAGTTTGTGAAAGCAAGCTAGCCTTGGTAGCAGTGGTTGAAATCGGAAGTAAACCAAGAAGAAAGTAAGCCACACCCAATCTATTCAGTTGTGAGGCATCGACCTCACGATCTTTGAAAATCAGCTATTGGCTTTTAGCCGTTAGCTCTTGGCTTGTTTCCTTTGACATTGGAGACTTGCTGGAAGCGCGGGGGGAGTCAATAGTCACGACATTGCAGCGAGTCGTTCGCCGGACGGGTTGAGCGCAAGCTCCTCGATCGGCACGGCAAAGCTAAAAGCCAAGAGCTAATAGCTAAAAGCTGCTTCAGTTGTCGGTGATCTTACCGCGGGGGATCCACCCGTTCCCATACCGAACACGGAAGTTAAGCCCCGCAGGGCCGATTGTACTGCACGCGAAAGTGTGTGGGAGAGTAGGTCGTCGCCGGCTTAAATAAAGGCCACGTTGCGAAAGCAGCGTGGCCTTTTCCGTTTTTAGTTACTTATCCGAAGGGATGAAAAATAAATTGTCGATCTTAAGCTCTTAAGCCTGCGGGGAAAAACTAATTTAGAAACTGCTGTAGAGTTCTTACTGCGTCTCCGTCGACCGGGGGCTCTCTCGGGTGGACCACTGGCTCCGGCCTGAACCGGCCAAAATGGCTCCCTTTATCACCGGCCCTGACAGTTTCGCTGGCCGGGAGCAGACACTTCGGCCGCGAAGATCGTACTGAGCCACGAGGAACTGGCGCTGTTGTTGGGGGGCATTGATTTGAGCGAGACGCGGCGGCGGAAATGGTATCGCAAGCCGCCCAGGGAAGAATCCGATAAGTTACGAATGCCAGCATAAACACTGGCGATTTCACTCACTTATCCACAGCCAGATCTGTTATCAAAGAAGCATCGTGAGTGCGACTCCACCGGCTGCCGCGATGCCCACGGCTGACGCTGGGCCTTGTTTTCCCGCCGAACTTCTCGAACAACTGAAGGAGCAGCTTCCCCAGGCTCTGTTTGCCACCCTGAGCGACAGGGTTGCGACTTATGCCGAGCAGTTAGGCGCGGCGTCGAAGCAGCTAGATACAACCAGGAGCGAGTTACAGTATGCGCGGCTGAAGATCCAGGTGCTGGAAGAACATTTGCGTCTGCGGCGGATCGCCAAGTACGGACCGGGCAGTGAGAAGTTGAGCGATCTCCAGCTAGAGATGCTGGAAGAGGAGCCTGGGGTTTCAAGGCAAGAGGTTGCGGCGGAGAGCGAACGCGAGCCGTTGCCCGCGGCTGGAGACGATGAGAAAAAGAGGAAGCGGCGCCCGCATCCCGGCCGGCAGACGCTGCCTGGCAATCTTCCCCGCGTGGAAAAGGTCATTGCCTGCACGCCAGAGCAGTGCGTGTGCGGCAACTGCGGAAAACAAACCGTAGTGATCGGCTACGAAGAGAACGAAGTTCTCAAGGTGAAGCGGGCCGAGTACTACGTGGAAGTGACCAAGCGCGAGAAGCGGGCTTGCAAGCAGAAGCAGTGTGAAGAGCAAGGCGTGGAGGCCGCTCCGCTGCCGGTGCGCATTATCGACAAGAGTCTGGTTTCCGATCAGATCATCATCGACACAGTGGTCAGCAAGTATGCCGATCACTCTCCTCTCTACCGCCAGAGCGCGATTCTGCTGCGCGAGGCCGGCGTGGACATCAGCCGGGCGACGATGTGCGGTTGGGTAATGAGAGTCGGCGAGATGCTCGAGCCAGTGGTGGGCGCCATGCGCAAGGAGCTGCTGGCCGGTAGTTACATCCAGGCCGATGAGACGCCGGTGGATGTGCAGACGCATGATAAGCGCGGCAAGAATCATCAGGCTTATTTATGGCAGTACGGGACACCGGGCACGTCGACGGTCTTCGATTTTCGCATGAGCCGCGGCCGCGAAGGCCCGGCGCGGTTTCTGGGTCAGTTCGAGGGAATTCTGCAAACCGATGATTACATCGCCTACGAGCGCGGCGTCGGTGGGCCGAAGATGGTGCACGCGGCCTGCTGGGCTCATCCGCGAAGGCGCTTTGTGGATGCCGTAAAACTCAACCGGCAGGATGCTGCGTCGATACGTGCCGTCAAGCTGATGGATGAGTTATTCGCCATCGACCGCGAAGCCAGCGAGGCGCAGATGGATCACGCCGCGCGGCATCGGCTGCGCCAGGAGAAAGCTCCGTCTCTGCTCGATCAGATCCAGGAACACATCCTGGCAACCAGCAAGACGGTGTTGCCCAAGAGCGCGGTAGGCATAGCGTGCACTTACACGCTGGCGCTGTGGAAGAAGCTGACCCGCTTCCTCGAATACCCGCAACTGGAGCTCAGTAATAACCTGGCCGAAAACTCGATGCGTCCGGTGGCGATAGGCCGCAAGAACTGGATCCACATCGGCAGCGAGCAGGCTGGGCCGCGTGTGGCCGCCATCCTGTCGGTGGTTGAAAGCTGCCGCCGGCTCAAGATCCCGGTGCGCGACTACCTCGGCACCATCCTCCCGGGGCTCGCCAACACGCCCATCCAGCGCGTCCCCGAACTCACACCCACAGCTTGGATCCACTCGCGGACACAGGCCTGAGCCTGACAATCTCTAAACTCGCTTCCCGCCCGCCGTCAACCGTGTGTTTGCCGGACGGATACTCTTAAGCTGCCACTCCCAGCTCAGTAAAGAGGCCGCGCATGCCGGCGCGGAGGTTTTCATAGTGCTGATCGAT
>CAVRZO010000002.1:0-217880 GCA_963725615.1 Terriglobia bacterium
CTGATGTAGCGTTGTCAACTCGTCAAAGACTCGTACGGCGTCGTGAACCAAGGTACCCTGCTATCCATGATTACTGCTGACGGCCGACTGAAGATTCTGGATTTTGGTTTGGCGAAAATGACCACCTAACTGCAGCAATTGAGTGGCCCTCTCCCTCAAGACCGCAAGTTGTTGTTTCGATACTTCACAGAGCAAGATCGGCGCCGCAGGAGCACATTTCTTCGCGCATCTTCTGGCGGGTAACGAGCACAAACGGCGACCCGACGGCAACCGCTCGTCAACGGTACCTAAATAACGCTGGTCGGCTGGCCTGCAAAACACCAGCCACGCCGCAGTTCTCGGGTCGATTTTGGGTGCTCTTTCCATGTCGAAGCCCCGTCGCGATAAAGCCTCCTTCCCGCTGCATGACACCCCCTTCTCGATCAAGCAGCGTAAGGCCGTCCCGCATGAGTTTGTGCTCGACGCGATGGCTCCGCTGTCGCCTGAGACTCGCTCCATGTTTGGCTGCCTCGCGGTCTACGTTCAGGACAAGATAGTCCTCATCCTCCGCGACAAGCGCGACGAGATGGCGGACAACGGAGTTTGGCTGGCTACGACCGAAGAGCATCACCAGAGTCTGCGGCGGGAGTTTCCGAACATGCGCTCGATTCAGGTGTTCGGGAAAAAGGTGACAGGCTGGCAGGTTCTCCCGGCCGACGCGACGGATTTCGAAGAGGCCGCGCTGCGCGCGTGCGAGCCTGTGCTCGCGGGAGATCCTCGAATCGGAAAGGTACCTGGAGCGCGGCGCGCCTCGAGATCGGGAGCCAAGCATGCAGCAAGTTCCCCGAAGCGGGCGAAGCCACCCAGCACCGCGGGGAACGCGCGCACGAAGCGTCTTCGTTAAATTCGAACCTCAGTTGGATAACATTCGTTCCGACCCGCGCCTGATTCAACGTCGTCTTAGAACACACGAAGTGAAAAGTCCCACTACCAACTCGACTCCTTTTCAAAAGCGGGTTAAATGCAACCCTCTCGGGACTTACATGTAGCCTAAGAGCAGGTCCCACAATTCTTCACGGCCGAACCGCTGGTGTGCGGCGCTCTCGCAAGCGCACAGGAGCAGAATATGCCTGGTCAATCTGGTGCAATCAAACGGACAACTGGACGACAAATTTATCCGGCACACGGCGATCCTATCCGGGTCGTCCACTAAATGTTCCGCAGGAACTCATTGGGGACAAAACGGCCCCTACGGTCGCTCCTCAACTCACGTATCGAAACGGCCCATTAATCAGGAATGTTGAAATATTCACGATATTTTGGGGGACAGGATGGCAGCGACTCTCCCGCCAGTAGGTTAATTACACAGATTAACGGGTTCTTTGACTACATTGTGACGAGCCCTCTCATTGATCAGCTCGCCGAATACAATGTGCCTGGACAGTCGATTGGGCACGGCGGAGTGCCGGTACGATGTCCGTCACAGCACCTGCGTTGCATCGAAGTGTGAGCGACGCGGCGATTCAGCACATGCTTCAACATCTCATCGCTTCCAGCAATTCCGTACCGCAGCCCTCTCCCAACACTCTTTATTTTATCTATCTGCAACCGGGTACGAAAGTCGTCCAGGGCGGCGGTGCGTCTTGCCAGGTCTTCTGCGGATATCACAACGATATCTCTGGGCAAGTCTTCTACGCGGTAATGCCGTATCCAGGGTGCACAGGCTGCACTGGAAGCCTAGATACATTTACGGCGCTTACGACTACGAGTTCACACGAGTTATGCGAAGCGATCACTGACGCCATTCCAGGTCAGGGTTGGTACGATGATTCGAACGGCGAAATCGGGGACATTTGCGCCTGGAAGACCGAAGCGGTCGGAAAATATACAGTCCAGCTGGAGTGGTCGAACAAAGCCAACAAATGCGTGTGAGGATCAATACGGCGTGATCGGCGAGCGGCTGGTCCAGAGTCGAGAGCTCTTGAAACAGATGCATGCAAGCCGGCTGAACGGTCGGTGTCACGGTGCATGGGGTTGATCCGCGGCATTGCTTCTTGGTGCAGCCTTCGGCGATTTGCGGACGATGAACCTTCTAGCAGGTTGCGGAAAAACTCAGTTCGGAACCGTTGCTGAAAGGCGGTTGTTCGACAGGGAGGTTGCGCTTCGTCGGAGACTCCCTTGACTAGCGAATTGACCGGCGGTTTAATTATGGGCGCTGGGGCTGGAGATTTATTTGCCTGGGGCAGTCTGGCTATAGGCGTGGTTATGTTCGCGGTCCTGGTATCAAACACTGCGCTATCCCAGGCACAGCGTTGGATCCTTCCCGTTCCCGACGGCGGTGATATTGAACCGTCTCCACCATCTGTCCACGGGTATCTCGTCGCAGCTGCGAAGCAGAGTGTGAAGGTAAAGCGTGACAGCCGCGACGCGAGCGTGGGGACGACCGTTAATGTTCGACTCACGTCGAAGACGAAGTTTTTCACCGCGTATGGCGGATATTACACTCCTGATGAACTTCGTTCGGGACAGTACGTTTGGGTCTGGTACGTCACAGCAAATCCGTCAGAAGCAGGAACGCCCCCTCGCGCGGCAGTGGTGATGCTTTGGTCAGAGGATGAATCGGATAAGCCGTCGCCCAAAGTCCGGTGGAGCTTTGACGGGCACAAGAAATAGGAATCTCGATTATCTGAAAGGGTTTGGCAGTACCAGAAAACTCTCTTGTTTCCACAACACGAACTGTTAAGAAGAGGGCATGCGTGGAAGAGACGAACAGCAACTGGACGTGTTCAGCTACATCAGCCCCGAGCAACGAGTTCCGCAAGACCACCCTTTGCGTCCTCTTCGTGTCATGACCGATGAGGCGTTGCGGGACCTACAGCCACGGTTCAACAAGCTCTACGCCAAAACTGGACGCCCCTCGATCGCACCGGAGAAGCTGCTGCGAGCGCTCCTGCTGCAAGCTCTGTACTCTGTCCGCAGCGAACGGCTGTTGATGGAGCAGCTCGACTACAATCTGCTGTTCCGCTGGTTCGTGGGCTTGAACATCGACGACGCCGTCTGGGATGTGACCGTGTTCACCAAGAACCGCGAGCGGCTGCTCGATGGGGACATTGCCGAAGCCTTCTTCCAAGCCGTGCTCCAGCAGGCACGCGAGCGGAGTCTGCTCTCGGACGAGCACTTCACGGTGGATGGAACGCTACTGGAAGCTTGGGCGAGTGTGAAGAGTCATCAGCGCAAGGATGCCAAGGGTGCCGTTCCACCGGACGATCCTGGCAATCCGACGGTGGACTTCCACGGGGAGAAGCGGTCGAACCAGACGCACTCATCGAAGACGGACCCCGATGCGAAGATGGCACGCAAAGGCAAGGGCAAAGAAGCGAAGCTGAGCTACAACGGGAATCTTCTGGTGGAGAACCGCAACGGTCTGATCGTGAATACCGAGGTGTTCGAGGCCAACGGAACGGCGGAGCGCGATGCGGCGCTGGTGATGCTGGAACAGATTCCGGGCACGAAACAAGTAACCGTGGGAGGGGACAAGGCATACGACACGGCAGATTTCGTGGCCGAGTGCAGAAACTTAAAGGTCACGCCGCACGTGGCCCAAAACCTGGAGCGGCCCGGTGGGAGTGCGATTGATGCTCGCACGACGCAGCACCCTGGATATGCCATCAGTCAGAGGAAAAGGAAACGCGTTGAAGAGTGCTTCGGATGGCTGAAGACGATCGCGCTGCTGCGGAAGGTTCGGCATCGGGGAATCTTCAAGGTGGGATGGGTCTTCACCTTCGCGGCTGCGGCTTACAACTTAGTCCGTATGAGGAATCTGGCGATTCAAGCGACCTAAGCCGGGGTCGCAGCGTGTTCGCAGGCCGAAAATGAAATCCGTGAGACACCAGCGGATGCAGCCAGAACCTCTTCCCGAATCTTCAAAATCACTGAGACTGGAGAGAATCTAAGTCGCGGTGTCCCTTTTTTCCGCAGCCTGCTAGGGCACCCAGGCTGCCGCAAAACCCTTAGGCGGATGCAGCTTGGCGGCGTCAGATGTACGGGCCAAAGTAAGACTCGACGGATTCCGAGTCGAGGTTCGTGTCGAGCGGCGAGGGTAAGAGCAACACCAGACTGTACTGGTGGAAGTGCGCCAAAGACCCGGTGGGGTGGGTGCCTTGCTCAAGCCGCCGACCTGCGATGGTATTGGTGGCTGGAGTCACGGCAAGTTCCCGGCACGTACAATTACCAGGTTTCGGTCCGAAACGGGCGGCTGCAAATGAAAACGCCCCAGACTCGGTTAAGTCATGGGACGTTCGTCGAACAGCCCCTTCCTGCCGGGAGGAGCTGTTTCTTCGGCTCAGTTAATTCCTTGCGCCTGTTTCGACCACGTGCTTTGGCTGGACGAGTTGCCGGGGCTCTTTCCCCTTCCCCTCTCGCCGATTTCGTGTCCTGCCTAATACGAGCGATTGCTGGTTGGTCCGTTTAAGGAACCTGTCCGCTGCAAGCAACATGCCGTTGCGCTTGATCTCGTCTTGTTCAGCCAAAGCACCCAGTAGAAGAATGCACTGGCTGGTGTCGCCGAAGGTCGTCAACGGGTAGGACGACTTCATAGACAGAGCTAGGACCAACTGGGCGAATACCAGCAGCGACGCAACCACCACCCATCCCTTTGTCGGCCCGATCGAAGGCGACTCCATAGCGCTATTCTAGGTGTGGAGGTGATCATGCATGGGTTACCTAGGTAACCGTCCTGGTAGGAAGAAGTACCTTTCCCCTAGAGCGGCTTCATCAGGCATCGATCTGACGTAGCACTGATGGACATTGATGTAAACCCCGAAGGCTGTATCTGATGGGCAGACTGAACGAAATCGTTGCCGGCTACCCTCCTAGTCGCCCGACTAAGGGTTCACATCTTCTTGGGATCGAGATCGCCGATGCGCTCGATGCCGCCCACGGCGCTGGCATTGTGCACCGCGACATCAAGCCTGCCAATATCTTTGTCATTAAACGCGGGCACGCGAAGACCCTTGTTCTCCGGCTTCTCCATGGCGCTCTCGACCTGGAAAGCCTGTTGTGAAGGAGTAACCGCTGGCACGGTCAAAGCGTCCCCCAGAATCCACCGGCTCTTCACTTTGATATTGAGGAGCCCGCTCACCCTTCCGGCCGATATCGAACCAGCGATGAACAGCGCCTCAGACATGGCGCCCGCATCGCGGAGATTGTGACAAGCGAAAGCGCCCCGGCTGAAAAAAGAGGTGAGGTCGGTTTTCCGACAGTTGGACAGAACTAGATAGTCGCGGGGAACGACCCCAGGACCTTGGTAATGGTTCTCGAGAGTTCACTCGAACACTGGTCGAGAGCCAGGCTTGATTTTTCCAGATACGCGGCGGCACCTTCAGCGATGAGCTTTAATTCATTCTTTTGGGGAAGGCTGCTCAGAACAATGACCGGAATCTTGGCGGTCAGGGGGTAGCGCTTGAGAAGTTGAAGAAGCTGCGCCCCGCCTAGCTTCGGCAACATCATGTCCAGAACAATGACATCCGGCTTCTTCTCCCGTGCGAGACGAAGGCCTTCTTCCCCATCTGAAGCCGTGAGGATTTTATGTCCTGCTTTCGCTAATGAAAGTTCATTAGCCCTTCGCAGAAACTTGCTGTCGTCGATAAGGAGCACGGTAGACACGTTGTCCAGATGTTCGGCCCACCGGTATTGCATTGCAAGTTACGATCGTTCCGATAAGGACCAAAAAGCTCGACGCCACTTGCATGCGGCCTATGGTTAGAAGTGACATCTCACAACATGCAGCCCTACCAGCGCTGGATTTCCTCGGCCTTATACACAACCCCCATGCCGCCGCCACCAAGCTTCTCAATGATGGGTAGTGCGAGATAGTCTGGCCAATCATGACACGCGAGAATGTTCCCATGGCAGCTGATTCTGAGGCCAACTTGGATCCCGGGGGCTCGGTCCGCAACGGCCTAGCGGGGCTCCAAGTTGGGGGATATGTGGGCAGGGCGAACAGCAAAAGGGCCACCAAGAATACCGAGGCAGTCCATCGCATAAGCACCTCCATGTCGCTGGCAATCAAATCTGGACATTTTACTTAACGGACGTGCTTCTCTCCACGCCATTTCAAATGAGAAAGGCGAGTTGCAAGGGTCATAACTAGTCTCTCAGATCACCAGACCCGGCATGCGTTGTCCCGCGCCATGGGTTGGCCTTTCTTGCAGTTGAATGCTTGCTGACGTCCATCAGGCATAATTTGCGTGCGACTTCGTGTCAGCCAAGGTCAGCTCTCTAGATATGAGCAGGGGCGTAGCGAAATGGGTGCCGAGGTACTTCTCCGGCTTGCACGTAAATCGGGAAAGACAATCGAGTGGCTGTTAACCAGGAAGGACAGCGTATAACGCGAATCGCAGCAGGTGATTTCTCTCCAGCACGCTCCTCGCTAGACGACAAGCCCTGAAATCAGCTGACCCTTTGCAGCACGAACATCGAAAGGTCGAAGGCAGAGGTGCCTTCACAGTCCGCCAGCGAATCTGGTTGATCAACGAAACAGCGATCCTGGCTCGACGGACGAGTCTGATTGCCTCTGGATTGCCGACTAGGACGAAGTTAACCTCGTCAACTCCGAGTTGGACCCTTCATAAACGACGTGCACCTGCCAGATCTATTGCAATGAAACAAAGATGGGGATTGGGGCGGAGATCCTGCTTGGAACTGACATGCTACTTAACAGCGGCCCTTTTCTTCTGCCCGCGCTTACTGGCCGAATCTCTCCCATTCGCCACTTTCCGGCCTGGCTTCTTCTGCCACTCCTGTGGAAGTTCGTCGCCTTCCATAGGGGGATTCCCTTTTCCAGCGCGATCGAGAATCCGCAAGGTTTCGGCGCGATTGCCACGGCGACCCCTTTCCCGAAAATACTCCTCAGTACGCAAAGCAGAAACCTTTTCCGCCACTGCCACATTGATGAGCTGGTTTAGAGCCACGCCCTCCAATTCCGCAGCTTTGCGCAACTCCTCCAGCAAGGAGGGCTGTAACCGTAAAGCAAAATTGCTCCGTCTCATGGGTTCGAACTCCTAATCTGCCGTAGCGCCGTTGCCGGCAGAATTACGGCGCAGCTAAAGCCTTTTGTGCCGGGTGCAAAATCATGCTGATTGAAAGTCACAATTGCGTTGGCACTCCCGTTTATTGCCGTTTCCAAAACCATGTCATCATCAGGATCCGAGAGCCTTGGGCCATCGAAACGCCAGCCGAACCGGTTTCGCGACCGCCGCTAGGTCATCGAGGACATGCCCGACTTCGGCACTGCTCAATCCACATGCGGCCAGATGTTGCGGGCGGGTCAGGACCGCTGCGTACTCCAGGATGAGCGGAACCGAGAGCAACAACTCAAACCGCTGATTCAAAGCCGCCAGCAAAAGTTGGCGGGAGGCCCCTCTGTCACTCCGCAAAGCCGCGACCATCACGTCCGTGTCGAGCACGTAAGAAGCCGCCACGTGTCTATCATATTGCAATCATGATATTGCATGCAATATCATAAGATCAAATCAGGAAAAGAGAGATGTTCAGCCAAAGAAGCGGGTAGCCGAAGATCCGTCACAACTTAGATAGGCACGCCACTTGTTGCCCTACATTCGAGACCGGGAGCAAATCAGCCCGCCCGCGAAAGAGGGTCGTCTCCCTAAAATGTGTGTAACATCCTTGGATTTGCAGCGTACTGCTTAATGGACGCCAAGAGGAACATGGCGAAAGGACCGCAGCCCCGCGCGGGTGAAACCAGGCAGATAGAGGGGCTGGATTTGGAGAGCGTGATAGAGCGCGCACGAGGTCAGGATGCCGAGGCCCTGGGGGAGATCTATCGCCGCTATGTCCGACGCGTATTCGGCTTGTGCCGTTACATGCTGGACTCACGGGAGAGCGCAGAAGATGCCACCAGCGAAGTCTTCCTCAAGCTGCAGCGCTCCATCGAGAGCTACAACGGTTCGATACCGTTCCCCAGGTGGCTGCTACGGGTGGCTGGCAACCAATGCATTGACGCTTTGCGACGGCGGCACCGTGGGCGGCGGGCGATTGTGGAAGTTGAAGACGGAGCCGCCGTCACCGAGGCGGCCGGTTCGGAGGCGTCGCCGCTGGGTGCTGTTATCAGCATGGAAGAGAGGGCGAGGGTGCGGGATACCATCGCACGCCTGCCGGAGAATTATCGCGTGCCGCTGGTCCTGCGTTATTACAGCGAACTGAGTTATGACGAAATCGCGCAGCAGTTGAACCTGGAAAGGAACTACGTGGCGGCGCTGATATTTCGAGCCAAGCAGGAGCTACGCCGGAGACTGCCCCATAGGAGCAACTGATCATGGAATGTTATTCGGAACAGACCTGCGCCCTCGCCGTGGACGGCGAACTGGCGGCGGATGAGGCGCGGCGCCTGCGGGACCACCTAACCACGTGCCGGCGCTGCCGGGCGCTAGTGGACGCATTGCGCGCTGAGAACCGCGTTCTGCGCGAAAGTCTGAACGAGCTTCCGGAAGAAGCAGCCAGCCCGGCGGGCTTCTCCCATCCGCGCTGGTCCTGGGTGTGGGGCGACCTGGCGATCATGGCCGCAGTGCTGGCGCTGGGTTCGATCATTTCCGCTTGGTTCGATGAAGTAAGTATTCCGGCAGCGCTGGAATGGTCCAATCCCTTCAGCCTGAGCGGCCGCACGAACTTGATCTCCTACCTTTTTTATCACTTTGCACTCGGAGGTACTGCCATGCTAGCCGATTATGCTGCTGTTGTGGGGTGGATTTCCTTGCTGTTGCTGTTGGGCGGCGGCGCACTGCTGCTGGGACGCCGAGGGCGGCTAAGCCAGCCGGGTCTGCGCCTGCTAATGGTATTGCTTGCATTGTCGTTGCCCAGCTTTGCCCTGGAGCGGCGCCACGCTGACTTCGTCACCGTGGCGGCGAACGAGACTGTGGACGACACTCTTTTGGCCGCAGGTAACACGGTGCGCGTGGAAGGTGTGGTCAATGGAGACTTGCTGGCTTTTGGTCGGACCGTGGAAGTGCGCGGCACGGTGAAGGGGGACCTAATCAGTTGTGCCCAGAGGACCGAGGTCAGCGGAACCGTGGAAGGCCACATCTACACGCTTTCGCACTCGCTCGACTTGGAAGGGCAATTGGGCCACAGCATTTACGGCCTGGTGCAATCCTTGCATATTGATGACCGGGGGCGCGTGGGTGAAGGTATCGTGGTTGGCGCCGGTGACGCTAGCCTCGAGGGCGTGGTGAAGCGCAGCGTGAACATCTTCACTGGCAATGGAGATGTGAGCGGCAGTATCGGCCGCGATCTGACGATGGCCGGAGGTAGCCTTACGCTGACGAACACGGCCCGGGTCGGCGGCAACTTGAGCGCTCGCGTTCACCAGTTGAAGGAGGTGCACATCGCCGAGGGCGCGACCATTGTGGGCCAACGCGACATCCAGGTGAACGTGAGGGAGAGCCACTTCACGCACCCCAGATTCTACTTTCACCAAGCTGTCTGGTTCGCTGGCGCTATGCTGACGGGATGGCTGGGCCTGCTTCTATTTCCCGGCTTCTTCCAGGCCACGACTCAGCTGGTGGGTTCAGGCTGGCGCAGTCTGGGACTAGGGGTTGGGGTTCTGGCAGGGGTGCCGGTGGCCATGGCCGTGGCAGCCATCACGCTGGTTGGCTTCCCGGTCTCGCTGATGTTGCTCGCGGTGTATCTGGCTGCGATCTACCTGGCGAAGGTTTGGGTTGGAGCCTTCCTGGGGCGGATACTTCTGAAGCCATCCGGAGCCACGAAGGGCGATTGGTTGCTGGGACTCCTGGTGGGCCTGTTGATCCTCACCATCGTTGGGTTCATCCCGTATCTTGGCGGACTAGTCCGCGTGGGCGTGGTCTGTCTGGGTTTGGGAGCGTTTGCCGGGCAGCTTTATCGGGCTTCACGACCGGCAATGACGGCCTGAGGAGGCCTGCTGAAGCGCTGGTCGAAGCCAAGAAAGTTCGCAACAGAAAGAGAGCCTGCTCTTGGCGCGGGCGGCCCACGAATCCACCATTTTGTAAATCTGCTCCAGCCCCTGCACGTAATTGTTGATGGCTGCGCCTTTGGCTTCAGCAGTGTTTTTGCCAGTAAGACTGTGCCCAAATGAGATCGTCGAGGAGCCAGGGCTTCTCTTTTCAGTAGAATGGGTTCGACTACTTCGTGAGGTGAAATTCGTTATGGAGCGGGCATTCGGACTAAATATCCCGCAAACGCTGGACGACGTTTGTGATCCGACGCGATTAGCCCTTGTCGTGTACGACATGCAAGTCGGAATCGTGAAGCAGATCGAGAATGGCCAGCAGATCACGGACAGAGTCCTTCAGGTTCTCGACGCCGCCCGCGCAGCGCGAATTCGGGTTATCTTCACGCGCCACATGTCACTCCCTAGAGAACTAATGGGGGTATCTCAGTTCCGCATGGCGATGGCTTGGCAACGGGTGAAATCGGCGAACGAGGTCAAGCCTTGGTTCTTACGGGACTCACCGGGGTTTCACCTAATTCCTGAATTGAATCCGCGCCCCAGCGAGGCGGTATTCGACAAGATCGCGATGTCGGCGTTCGAGGGCACGCCACTGGACATCGCATTACGCGATTGTGGCATCGACGCATTTGCCATCGTAGGCATCGCCATGGAGATCGGCATTGAACCCACAGCGCGGCACGGTGCTGATCTCGGGTACATTCCAGTGGTTGTTAAGGACGCCTGTGGTTTCGGCCATCGCGATGCGGCAGCACGCTCAATCGCCAGCCTCGAATTCTCGGGCGACTCCTTGCTCACTAACGTTGAAACAATTTGTGCTCAGTTTCAGCGTATTCGCTCGCAGCAAATGGGGGGCAAGGCGTGACCGAACGTGTGCTTCCGGCTCCTGTACAACGCACTTGCCCTGACTCAGCCCCTCCTGATCGCTCGGTGCGTGCTCGTATCCTCGTTCGACAGGAGCCAGATGAGGAAGAAGAAGAGGAAGACCACAACGATGCTGAAGAAGCCATGTCGAAGCGCAGTCGCGATAAAACCTCCTTCCCGCTGGAGGACACTCCCTTCGCCATCAAACAGCGAAAGCCTGTCCCGCATGAGTTCGTGCTCGACGCGATCGCGCCGCTGTCGCCCGAGACTCGCTCCATGTTTGGCTGCCTCGCGGTCTACGTTCAGGCCAAGATAGTCCTCATCCTCCGCGACAAGCGCGATGGGACGGCGGACAACGGAGTGTGGCTGGCCACTACCGAAGAGCACCATCAGAGTCTGCGGCGGGAGTTTCCGAACATGCGCTCGATTCAGGTGTTCGTGAAGAAGGCGACAGGCTGGCAGGTCCTCCCGGCCGACGAAAAGCATTTCGAGGAGGCCGCTCTGCGCGCGTGCGAGCTTGTCCACGCGGGAGATCCTCGAATCGGGAAGGTACCTGGAGCGCGGCGCGTCTCGAGATCGGGGGCCAAGCAGGCGGCATGATCCCCGAAGCGTGCGACTTCTAATTCCGTCTGGCGATGGCCTGCAACTCTGCGATAACCTGCACACGCCGGAAGATGCGTGCGAAGCAAGCATCCTTATCGATTGCATCCGGAGCAGGGATCTCGACATAGAGTCGATCCCACAGATTGATGGCGTCTAGCTCGGCTTTAAGAACTTCTGCTTGAGTTGCCATAGTGAGAAAAAATCAGGGCCGTTTGTTGCCCCCCGGACACTCACGACCCTGATCCCAGTCGCGCAGTCCGAGAAGGGGCGTGTTGCAAGACTACGCGCGGTAGTTTCGGGACCCGTATAGCACAAGAAGGCAGTAACTTTCACGAGAATTCATAGGAGCAGCCCACGAGACTGTGAACCCAATAGCCGAATTGACCCAAGACGAAAAGAAATTGCTCCGCGAGGTACCCTTACCATGTTCGTCATCTCCGTAAGACCTTCCGGCGTATTCAGCGTAGACTGCTCTGAAGAGCGGACCCACGTTGTCTACGAGCTAGCCATGACTCGTTTACATGAGGAGCTTCTCCGAGAATTCCAGGAGCGGTCTGGAACTGCTACCACGCCGAAGGCATTGATGGAGCACATCTCGCAGCGCCTTCACGAAAAGATGACGAAGTACAATTGGGTAGGCTTTTATCTCGTAGACCCGGTGGATTCCGGGTTCCTAGTGGTTGGGCCTTTCGTCGGCAGTTTTACACCTAATGCCCGGATCCCTCTCGACAAAGGACTCTGTGGCGCGGCAGCCAAGAGCCGGCAGGTCGTGGTAGTGGACGACGTTCAAAGGGATCCGCGTTATCTCTCGGGGTCGACAATGGTGAAGTCTGAGATCGTCGTCCCGATTATCGTGAACAAGCTTATAGCCGAGCTAGATATCGAAAGCTATTTTCCTAGCACGTTCAACCAATCGGAACGGCAATTTGTGGAGGCTTGTGCCGCCGTTGTCGGAAGGTATTTAGCGGGGTTCTAACACCCTCGGCGCAATAAGAGGAATCGGCGGCCTGGGCGAGACTTCTGCCATCCATTGCTGTGCACCTTCTTCAATGTACGTTTCAGGTATTTTCGAATCCTTCCCCCTTACCATTTCTGGCCTGCCCGGCTAACGCGGACAGGAGGAGGTCGGTATGGGTTTCAAACTATGTGACACGGATGTAGGAAAGATCATTTGGTTTGATCTCGCCTCATAAGAAGATGCTTCGCGGGCGGAAGAAAACGGGCTAAATATTTCTGAGCAGATCGCGGCGGATAGAAATGCGGCTGAGCTTACGACTCAGCCATAACATCCTTCTGGCTTTACGGCAACCCGCACGCTCGGTTAGACTCCGGCGTCGTCAATTCACGGAGGTGAATCGATATGAAACAGCTATGCGGTTCGCAGTTGTGGCGCTCTGTCTCTCCTTAATGTCCGTTGCCTCGGCAGTCGCGCAAGACCAATATACGAATATACGGAGGGTTCGGTGACCCGCGTCACCTTGGTCCAAATCTTGCCCGGACACTTCAATGCGTTTATGGACGATCTAAAAAATAACATCAAGCCGATCTGAGACGCGGAAAAGAAAGCGGGTCTGATCGAAGACTACGGCATCTTTCTCAACTCGACGAAAGCTAATCCAGATGACTGGGATGTTGGCTTCAGCCTCACCTATAAGAACTTCGCCGCCCTCGACGGCCTAGCACAAAAGTTCTTGATCTCCGGATGAAACAATATGGCGACAAGAGTAAAGAGCAACAGGTGGTGGACAAGCGTGTACAAAACGTGCGCGTGATCACTAATGTCCTAACACGTTCCATTACATTGGAGTAGCTCAGCAGCAGGGGGCGGCGTTTCCTGTACTCCGAGATATGCCGCCTAGTCTTTTATTAGAGTTGCCAATTTGCCATGCCGAAGCCATCCGCTCTTCCGAGTGCGTGGGAATCCGCAACCGACGCCGACGTTTTACGCACCTCCATTCTCCAGGCCCTCTACAGGCTCGGAAGCACAGATGCCCGCAAATTCCTTACGGTATTAAATAGCGACGCGCGCCACGTAACGAACCCCGAACGCTCTTCTTAAGCTCATCGGGCAGCAAGAGAACTGCATGCGCGTCTGCTCCGCGAATATCAGTCGCAGATAAAGAAGGAAAGAGTGAAATGGCCTCGCTACAACGAGCGCAGGAAGTTCAAGATATCCTGCTGCTGCGATGGGCTGAGCGCATTGAAGTTGTTGATGACTCCGTCAGCTTCCGAGTTGCAGTTGTTGAACCGATGGTGATTACGGTCTTGATCATGACGACGGAAGCCAGTGCAGCCGGCGTGGGCCTCGATCGCCTGCAATAAATCGGAGGTCCGTCCATCGTGCAGGAAAAACAGGCGCTGGCCGATGCCCCACAGTGGAGCCGTGCGGAACTGGTCCGGACCCGCCGACCCTTGGTTAATGCCGTCCGCTAGACCCGGGCCCATATGGTGAAGCGCGAAGTCCGAGAACGGGCTGTAAGCCAAGTTCGAGACGCCGGTGAGCGGTGAGCGCCCAGTGGTGAGCGATGGCGTGTGGCACAGGGCGCAGCCGACAGAGCTAAAGAGACTGGAGCCGTTCTGCGCCGAGCTTGCCGTCACTCCGTGTGGCAAGGCTGGGGTGGGCGGCGCGGCCAAGCGCATGAAGATAGCAAAGTTGGTCAGGTCGGTAGTAGTGCCGTCGAGAGGGCTGGCATCTTCCAGGCCATTGAAGTCGCAGTCCGCCGTTAGCGAGCGGTCGTTGGGGAAGCCTTCGTTGGTGACACCCTGCTCTACGTTGTAGGCCTCGGCCGCGAAGATGAGTAGCGATTTGTTCTGTGCCTTCCAGCCGAACCGGGTTACGGTCCCGTCGTTCCCGTTGGTATTCAGGCTCCCGTAAATCCCTAGCGCCCGTTTTGCACCTTTGTTGGAGGTGAGATTCGATTGGAGTGTCGCGTCGGGCGTGGCTTCTACCAACCCAAGCCCGAACAGAGGCGTAGGAATGCGGAAGACGACATTGTTGACCGCAAGGTGAGCGGCGAAGGCGGGCTGTTTTAACTTACACCCAGGGGCATCCGATCTACCCGCGATGGTGAATAGCCCATGTACTCCGCCGTCGAGTGAGCCGTCCCCCTTGCGAACAAACCGGGCTTCACGGACGGGGCCGCCCTCGGTGATGAAAGAGGGAATAGTGTTGGTTGCACCGTGCAGCGTAGCTACCGCCACCTGTGGGTTGACCTCAGGACTCGTTCCACCGACCGCAGGCGCGGCGTGGCACATGGCGCAGCCGTTCCCGTTGAAGGTTGGACCTAGCCCGACACTCTCTTCGCCGTCTACTTTGCCGTCAACGGAATTGATTTCTTTGAAGTGGTCTAGGGCATTGAGAAAAAGCTTCTGCTCATCCGAGTTAAGAGTTGAGAGCGGGCCGCCGGCGCCGGCAGTATCGGTACGCGGCCCAGGGTCGTGTTGAGCCTGGAGCGTTCCAATACCCAGAAGCGGGACCAGACAAATACACAAAGTTGCTGTAAGCAGGTTCCATGGTTTCATTTCCGTAGCTCCCTGCACCGAGCAAGACACACTCCGGCGGCAGATTCCTGCCAATTTCCACTGGGAGAGTGGCGCTATATCCTTGCTGGTAGCAGGACCGGAGGGTGGACCGGAGCCTCGTTCTCAGTGCGAAGCAAGTAGTCCTGAGGGAGGCCAAGGCCTCTGGGCCGGACTGCTGTTTTCTTCCAGGCGCTGGAAGGTTAGAGAAAACTTATGCGGCACTCTAGCACGATCCGAAACCGAGTCAAGGACCCGGAAGTACATCTCTGCCTGCCAGATGGCACGCCCCGCACGGGATTTGGGACATGCAACCTAGTGATAAGTGGTCAGCGCTGTCGCATTCTAGCTCGTTTAGCCGTCTTGCCAATCGCAGCAGACCAGAGTGCGTCACATACCAACCAGCCTGCAAGTAGATGGGATAGGCCGCTTGCCCAAGTCTTCTTTGGAATGTTCATACATCGTTATTTTATGTACATCTTAATGATACACTAGAGAAGAGAAGGTCCTCTCATGGCGACCACTAGCAAACGATCACACAAACACTTCCAATTGGACTCGATCAAAATTAGGCGTGCCCAGAAGCTGTTGCGTGCCGATACCGAAACGGAAGCCATCGAGCGCGCACTCGATTTGGTCATCGCTGAACATGAAAAGAGCCGATTGGCCCTTGCCGCTAATGACCGGTTTGTGAAGAGTGGCGTTAAGATTAAGGACATCTATGGCACCTTGGAGGACTAGATGCAGCCCGTCCTCTTTGATTCCTCGATCTACATTTCGGCGCTACGCACGGGAAAGGATGCGGGACTGACGCTGAGACAGCTGGCGGCTGACGCACCGGTGTGGCTAAGTTCGGTCGTGCTCGAAGAACTGTATGCGGGTGTGAACACGACCACTCGGCACGTTGTGGAGCGACTGGAGCGTGACTTCCACCGCGCCCAGCGCATCCTGGTGCCGAATCTCAGTGACTGGACGCAAACGGGTAAAGTGCTCGCGCAACTGGCGGCCAAGTATGATTATGAGCAAATTGGCCGCGGACGGCTGACCAACGATGCGCTTATCGCGATGAGCGCGGGTCGGTTAGGGGTAACCGTAATAACCGCCAACGCACGGGATTTCAGAAAGCTGGCGGAATTCCGTTCGTTTCAGTGGCGAGTGAACAATCCTCAAACCACCTAGAATGGCGCCTTCTTGCGAAACGAAGCCAACACGTAGTCTGTTTTCAAATAGATGATATGAACGTGGGAGCCAAAAACGAGGTTTCGATGCACCACTCGCGCAATTCCCCTGGTCCGTCCGCTTTCCCTAAACCTTCAATAGTCGAGCGGTTCCGGCAAGACAACGTCGTTATTGTTGGGGATACCCGGCGGGATTGTTTCCGCCTAGGGGCGCAGCAGCCACAAACGAAAACGTCCCAGACTCGTTTGAGTCATGGGACGTTCGTCGAACAGCCCCCCGAAGTCTGCCCAAGGGTAGGATGATGGCCTGTACATGGCTCGAATGGGCTACTCTGGAAGTCTGGCAAACGAACCCTGTGATGTTGCCTTCGGTGATCAGGCGTTTACGTCCAGAGCCGAAGAATCCTAACGCTGTCACATTGGGCAAGCTGGGACAAAGTCAGAGCTAAGCAAACGAGCAAGGAAGAATGAAGTAAAAAGTCTGAGGGCAAAACGTTCGTCCGGTTGGTCCACCGGGCAGTCGCCGCCGAAGGAGGGTCGTGGTCTGCAAAGCCGAAATTCACGTCGCAGCGTCCGATCTCCACGTGCAACTGGGCCCATTGTCCCACCATCCCCTCACTTCGGTGATCTCACCCTCCGGTGGGTGCCGACGATATTCTCGGCCGCATGGCAGATACAGGCACGCAGCCCCCTCGTAAGCTCATCACTGCTCAGAACATGGACGAGGCGAAAGCGGCGGCCTACGCAAACGATCCCCAAACGGAATTAGTAATTCTGGGACTGGGTGAGAACGCCGCCGTGACAACCTGCGGATGGGCGCGCCGTTTCTTCGACAGCGGCGGTTTGAACCTGTTTTGATGATTCCTCCAACCTACAAACCGAAGACAAGATTCATGCAGCTTGCGATCGCGGAGGCAAAGCGCGCTCGCGACCGAGGCGACTATGCCATCGGTGCCGTGATCACGCAGCTCATTGGAAATCGGGAAGTAGTCATCGCATCTGCCGGCAACCGGGTAAAAACGTCGGGTTCCTCCATCAAGCACGTGGAGCTTGAAACATTGAAATATGTCTCCTCTGGCTACGGCCGGTATCTACCGGATTTCGTGTTGTATTCCACGCACGAACCTTGTGCAATGTGCGCCGGTGCCTGCGTCTGGTCTAAAATTGGAGCCGTGGTGTTTGGCGTTTCTCAGGAAGACATCACCGCTTACGGCAACAAGCACGGCACTGAGAAATTCAAATGGCGCGCCTGTCTCATTTCGTGCAAATTCGTCCTCGAAAAGGGCGGTCTTTACATTCCCGTCTTCGACAGTTTCTTGAGATCGGAGTGTCAAAAGTTATTCAGATATCGAGCATCACCAACGAACACTGTCCGGTAATCTAAAATTATAAAATGTGAATGTCTCCGAGTGCGCCGTGATATGACCCTGGTGCAGTGAACGGACGGGAGGCTTGCCACAAAACCTGCTTCGCGGGAGCACTGCACACAACTAAAACTGAGGTGACCGCGGATTTCTGTACCAGGTGGAATGAGAGACTGGCGCGGTCGCGGCTGGTTCATGCTTTCTGGCCACGATGACAGGGCGTGTCAGGCCGTTCTCGCACTTGGCTCCCGATCATACCCAGAGTCCGCTGGCACGGTTGCCTTGTTGCGCTGGACACCGAATGTCCGCAAGCAGAAAATAATAGGCATGCGCACCACAAATATTTTCAAACGGGATGGACATTCGCGCGCGGCGCGTTTAAGCCAGGTGATGCTACTCGCAATCGGGGCATATTCTTGTTCTAATGCCGCGCTTGGGGCGCAAACATCCGATGCCCAAACAGGCGACGCGAACAAGTCCTGGACGGCCACCACCGAGTCGCAAAACGACAACGGAAATCCCACACGCACCCTCGAAAGTCACATCCGGAGCGGCAATCGGACGCTAGACAAGCAATCGGTCGAGCGCCGCGGGTCTGATGGACATTTCGAGCCTTACCAGGACATCGAAAAGGAAACGGTGCAAGTGGACGCCACCACCGTGCGAACCACCACGCGAGCGTTCGGTCGGGATGCCAATGGGGCGAGAACGCTGGTACAGGTGACAGAAGAAGAAAAGCACGCTCTGCCCGGAGGTGACTCCAATGTAGTACGCGTCACCTCGAACCCCGATGTCAACGGCAGGCTTCAGCTGGTTCGGCGCGAAACCGAGGAGACCAAACGGACCAGTAAGGATGTGGAGGAGACTAAAACCACGGTGTTGCTACCGAATGTCAACGGGGGTCTGGCTCCAGCTATGAAAGTGCAAGAGGTTCGCAAACGAGGCGCCAATGACACGGTTGAATCTCAAAAAACTACGCTGCTTCCCGATGGCGCCGGGAACTGGCAAGTGAGCGAAATGCGGCAAGCTACCACCAGGGAAGAAGGCAAGAGCCGCAGCACCGAGGAACGGGTCTCCCGCCCCGACTCTGAAGGCAAGCTAGGCGAGGTCTCTCGTACCGTGACCAAGGAGTCCGAGAGCGCTCCCGGAGAAAAGCACAACACAGTTGAAACCTATTCCGTCGATGTCCCCGGATCGGCTCGGGACGGCAGTCTGCACCTGGTTGAGCGCGCAACCTCTGCCCAGCGCACTAGCTCCAATGGTCAGCAAACCACCGAACACCAGGTGGAGCAGTCGAACCCTGGCGATCCGGGCTCTGGTCTCCGAGTGACCACGCTAACTACCGACACGGTGCGCCCAGGCCCGTCCGGAGCGCAGGCCACCCGAACCGTTCAAGTCCGCGGCGCGAACGGCAGTTTTGGAATAGTGTCCGTGGACACCAAAAAGTCCGACGACATTCACGCCATTCAGGTTCAGATCGCGCCTTCCGAAAAGCCGAAATAAGCTCGGCGCACACTTTTGCCCGAATCGCCTCTCCGAAGAGCAGGTTCCACCCGTTCGGAAGTGCAGCACACCCTGAGGCGATGGGCGCCGGTTCCTAAGCGAACCCAGTTTTCAATCAAAACGGGAAAAGCAGCACGCCGGCACTCAAAGAAGGAGCAGATCTATGAACGTAGGTCGGTTTCTCGCATCCGCAGCTGCCGTTTGGATGGTTCGTGTAGCGCTTAACTGGACGTTCTACACCCGCGTGATAGGCCAGCAGTCGCAGCAGATGGCCGCCGCTCACCCCGGGGTATTCCGCGAAGTCGTGCCCGGCTTGATTTTGACCGATTTGATTTTTGCGTTCGTCTTTACCTATCTTTTCGTCAAAGTTGGAGGTGCGCTTGGTGGGGGACGAATGGCGGGGGCGAAACTCGGCCTCTTAGTGGCCGTTTTGTCGCCGGTCATCGGAAACCTCTACCAGTACTTCAGCGTCACGTACCTGTCGGTCTGATGGTGGCGGAATCCGTTTTCCAAATAATCGCGCATGTGATCGAGGGTGCGGTGGCAGGCGCGATATATAGAGCAGAGGTTGTGCCCAAGATCGAGGCGGTCAGAGCTCGCTAGAGCGGAGCAGGGTGCTCACCCTTGGCGACCTCACCGGCGCACAGTTCAGCCGCGCGGCGATCACCCGCAAGAAGGTTGCTGCATTTGATCGGCCGCAGGTAGAGCGGGCAGCCCTTGTGGGTGCCTTGAGTCTGCCCAAAATCTTTTACAAGCGCTGAAGACCTTCTCCCAGCGGGAATTCCGCGGGTTCGAGACACGGGAGGAAGCAATGGACTGGTTGGTCCGGGAAGAAGAAGGATAACAAGCCTCCTCCGAGGGCTCTCCTCATCCCGGTCTGAGAGAGCGTTATCGCAACGCCGTTCACGAGGCAGCGCGAAAAGCAACTAGCACCGAGGTTGAAAAATGACACCAAGAATCTTTTCCCTCATCGCCGCAGCAGTGTTTTCGCTGATAGCTCTCGGCCATGCGCTTCGTCTTCTCTTCGGCTGGCATGTGACGGTAGAGAGCATGGTTGTGCCAGTTTGGATCAGCTGGATCGGACTTGCTATCGCGGGCTATCTTGCCTACCAGGGCTTCCGGTCGAGCGGGTCGTAGACGAAGTGGCAGTGAGGCCGTCGGACAAAGGCACTCATTGCCACGCAACGAAAATAGGAAAGTGTCAATTTCCAATTCTGCGGCAAGCAAAAGAACTTATCGTCCCACATTCGCAACCCATTCGGACTACCAATTCGCGGAACATGTTCACCAGACGTTCACGCCGTAGGCACCAGTAACAGGCAGGTGCTCGGTTAGAGCTTGCCAATGTCCTTTCGTTACGTCGGAGTGCCACAGGAGCTGCCCTAGAATCGACCTATGGATACGCGGCTGAAGGCCAATAAGCCAATAGAATGGAGTGGAAAATGCACACGGACACAGAGATACAGCCGTCGGTTGGCTCATTAACCACCAACATTCAAGGTCGGATAAGCCGGTTGGCGACTAAGACGCAACGATGGATTACCTCCTTGGTTAAGAAGGCCAAGAAGGCGATGGTTTGTGGTCGGTCTGCGCATTGGATTCACGATACGATTCCACCCGCCGCGGTGCTTGCAGGAGCTGCAGCATTTGGATTCTGGCGGGACAGCGTCAGTGCAGGACTGTTCGCCTGCTTTGCCTTGTTTTTTCTGGCAGGTATTTACAAAGGCCTGCGGCAGCTCGTCGCGACGCTTCGATGGGAACATGACCGCATTATCGCTGCAAACTCGAACTGGAATACTTCCGGTACTGTAGAGCGAAGCGAACGGAATTTCGAGGTTGGCGCTAAGGCTATTGAGCATTTGCGGCCCTGGGTAGAAGACGAGACTGCATTGACGGAGGAAAGGGCAAAGGCGTATTGCTCGATTCTTCTCGATACGCTTGCAACCCTTCACCCCAAGTTTGCAGAGTGACCGTTAGATGAGTGATTAGGCAAGCGCAAGAACTTGGCCTACACGATTCCGCTTGGCGAGGCAACTCACCGAGCCGCCAAACCCGAGACATCCGACTGACTCTGTGAGGAAGAGTCGGGGTTTGGAACCGCGAAAGCGGTTATTACGTCAGGGACTGCGGCGGTGTACCCATCCACGTTGTTGGCTCTCTCGCAAGAGCCGATGGCTCGAGCGTAACCAAAACCGCAGCCCTTTTAACGAGCGATGTCTCCAGCTTCCATTCCCGCCCGAAGCCAGATCACACACCACAGTGCGCCGAATCACTGAATTCTTGGAAGTATTGCGCTAGAAAGAAACAAAAGCGGGAGTCGCCTAAAAATCAGCGCTCGCCTCCTGCGACCAGCGGGCTTGAGCGCAGCGACGCCCGGCAATTTCCTTGCAAGCAGTTTCGGATCTAGGGAGGTCCGCCATGGATATGAATATAGTCGTGTACAGCCAATGCGCAGAATGCGAGAAGCAAGGGCAATTTCTGGATCCTGCAAGCTGCGCTCGCTGCCTGAGCGGATACGAGCCCAACGAAAGCGACGACAAGGATGATGAAGTTTCGGAGTCCTTTTCCTCGCTTGACCGCATAGGGCGAGGCAACTCGCCGAGCTCTCTTTTCCTATCCCGAGGCAGGGGAGTGCATTGGTCAGTTTGAATCTATGTTGGAGATGTGGATGCTGACATGGCCGTTTGCGTCAATGTCTTCAATCAGTTTGCTGGCCTCATCTTCGGAATATCCACGCGCACGCAACCAGCCAAACAATTGATTCTCGTTCGGCTCATCTATCGGCTCTCCTTTGGGTTCTCCCCGAAAAATCTTGTAGCTTTTGGTGATTGTGAATGTCTCTCCGGTCATGCCGCCACCTCCGCCGCAAACGTGACTCCGCAGTGCCAGCTTCCATCGCTGGCGTTACGCACAAACGTGGAATACGCGCGGCAGAAATTGTAGTACGTAAGCCAGAGGGCCACGACCGCTGCATGGTTTTCGACCTTTTTGAAACTGACCCACCGGCAGGGAGTTGTATTTGATCAGACTTCGCGCCTTGAACGAGAATGAAGCGATGAGAGTGGAGGTGGAGTGCTATTCCGGGCGGGTGCGGGATGAGAGGCCGGTTCGTTTCCGAGTGGACGGACATGCGTACACGGTCGAGCAAGTGCTGGACCCGTGGTATGGCCGGAACACGTGCTCTTCAAGGTCGGGCAGACGACGGCAATGTCTACATCCTGCGGCACCAGACCCCAGCCCTTGATGGGGAGTGGCGTCTTATTTCATTCTGCGGGCCCGGCTGATCAATGCGCCAAAAAACTGAAGTGCGCGCCCAGATAGTACGGCCAGAGCACAATCGCGAAAACTCCTTTCCAAAAAGCCAAGCGTAGAAAGCCGATGGTGAAGAGCCATCCGGCGAGCCACACCGTCCCCATGAAGGTGTGCTGTTCGATTCGTATCTTCTGCTTATCCTCTCCGCGCGCATCTGTTCCCAAGATTCCCTCCGCAGTGCCATACCGCTGCAGTGTACGCTTTTCACTGCACCAACCTTGGGTAATTGACTCCGTTCTTTCACCGGGCGTACGGTTGCCTCAAAGGAGTCTCCCCATGGATGCACATCCCCCGAAGAAACTACCAACCGCAATAAACGAACCACAAGAACTCGAACAGCGGATCCGTGAACGCGCCTACGAACTCTACGAGGCACGCGGCCAGGAGGACGGTCACGAACTCGAAGATTGGTACCGCGCGAAAGAGGAGATCACCATCAAGAAATTCCGGACCGCCTCCGCTTGATTTGTACACACACTCCCAGCCAGAAAGTGAGACAGGCCCCGGCCCTCGGGGCCTTTTTCATGCAGCCCGAGACCCTGCCATCATTTCAACCGCCGATTCGAGTTCCGCGGAATGTTCGGCTCCTTATCTTCCGACCCTTGGTTTGGTTTGACATCCACCAAGTCTCCTCAGGTTGAGGGAGCCGACATTGTTATGAAATCAACAACCGCATAGTTTCCGTCCGAGCCTGACAAACGCGGTGCTTGGTGGGTAGGAACTGCCCTCCAAACTCGCCCGCCTGTGGGATGAGGGCTAAGAGGGGGTTCAGGTACAGCCTGCAGGATTACTCACCGATGACGTTTCTTCCGCCTATCTCTAGAGTTTCGGCAGGAAAGTTCCGATAACGTCGCCGGACCTTCAAGTCTGCACGTTGCGCCGGTTGCGTGAGTCTTGTCAAAGGTATCGCCGGGCAATCCTAGGCGACGGGATCGCCGCGGTCCGAGGTTTGAAAGAGCGCGGCAACCGCAGGCTTGACTACCTTCCCCATCGCACTTCGCGGAAGGGCATCCAGCAGAAGAAGGCGCGAAGGCAATTTGTAAGCCGCTAACGACTCCCTGGCCCAGGTACGAAGAGACAGCAGATCGAGGGTATTTCCGTCATTCAGCACTATGGCCGCGGCGACGCGCTCGCCCCACTCTGGATCGGGCACGCCGACAACAGCACACTCGGCCACCGCAGGATGTTCGCGCAACGCTTCCTCAATCTCCAGCGTGGATACCTTGTGGCCACCCGTCTTGAGGATCTCGCTGTTCGTTCGGCCAAGAATCCGATAAACACCGTTCTCGACGACAGCAGTATCGCCAGTGCGAAACCAGCCGTCGCGAAAAGCATCGCGTGTTGCGTCGGGCTCGCCCCAGTATTCCGTAAACACGCTTGGGCCCCGGACTTCGATCTCGCCCGCCGTTCCCGGCGCGACCGGCCTGCCGTTCTCTCCGACGAGCTGAACCTCCACGCTCGGAAGCGGCGTCCCTACACTGCCCGGCACGCGCTCGCCCCGTAACGGATTCGACAGCGCCATGCCAATCTCCGTCATACCATAGCGCTCCAGGAGTGTGTGGCCGCTGATTTCCTTCCAGCGTCGGAGCGTGCTCACCGGCAATGCCGCAGAGCCGGACACCATCAAACGCAACTTGGCGCACGCCTGGCTTAGGTTCGCACGGTGGTCTGGCGCAGCCGTCTCCCAGGCGCAGATGAGCTTTGCGTACACAGTCGGCACCGCCATGAACAGAGTTACACCGCCGCCGGCAATAGCGTCCCACACGGCATTCGCGTCGAAGCGCGGCAGCATTTGACAAGTGGCGCCTGCCCATAGCGCACAGGAGACAACATTGATGATTCCGTGTACGTGGTGCAGGGGCAAACACAACACAATGCGATCGCTGGCCGACCACTCCCAAGCCTCCACCAGGCTCATGACCTGTGCCGCGATGTTGGCGTGGGTTGTGACTACGCCCTTCGGCCGGCTGGTTGTTCCGCTGGTGTAGAGAATCATGGCGCGCCGCTCACTGGTGATGTCCGGCAACTCTGTTGCTTGGCGGACGGAGAGCTGGTCATACGACAACGCACGGATACCACGGGCTGCGGCAATTGGCGACACCAGGGGTGCCGCCAGGGAATCGAACACACATGTCGATGCTTCGGTATCGTCAATAAGGTATTCCAGCTCCGATCTTGGAAAGTTGAGTGGCAACGGGACGGCAACGCCACCTGCCCGCCAGATGCCCCACTGCACTGCTACCCACGGAAAGCCGGGCGTCACCAGAAACCCCACGCGCTCTTCCTGAAGTTCATCGTTTCCATCGAGAAGGGCTGTCCCCACGCGCGACGACGCATCCAGCAAATCGCTGTAGGTGAAGGACCCCTGCGAATCGACGACAGCTATGCGTCCGTTATGCCGCTGGGCGTGAGCAATTATTGGAACCCGACTGGCGTGCCTGATCACACGCAGACTTTACTTCGCCTCCCCTGCATTGTCCACTTATCCGCACGGCTCTTTCCCGTTACGGATACGGAGGTGAACCATGCGGACAATGTTGGCAATCAGCCCTTCCTTATTCATTAGCCCTAACGGAGGAAGCACTCTGGACGGGTCGTCGGCTACCGGGAAGTAATCCGGATGGGCACCGAGCGGATCAGTAAGGATAAGTCGGCTTCCACCAGATCGCCTACCGTCCAAAAGTCCCGCTCGATTCCCGCTAGCACCAGGAATGCAGCGCAGCAAATTATGACTTCCGCGCACTCAGGGCATCCAGAGGGGGGATTGAGAAGGACACAGTTGCCGAGTATTCCGGTGGCTTTGTTCCATTCTGAATTGCTTCTATGAGACACTCCACTGCCTGGCCCGCAATTGGTGGAATGCAAATCGTTGCCGCGAGCAATCCCTTTCGCACCCATGCTTGACCCGTGGTGGGTAGTCCATCGCAGCCAGTGAAACGTAAGCTGGACCATCTTCCGTGTTCTTCGTCGGGTGTCTCCAGGAAAGCTTTGCGTGCGCCCATCGCCATCGAGTCGTCTTGTGCACCGACGACGTCGAGAGCCGCCCTTCGTGAGGTTGTGAGTTGCAACCAGGAACGTACCGCTTTCCAGGCACTTTCCTCTGTCCACTGGCCCCTCAACGTCGCGACCTGGATATTCGAGGGCTTCGTCTCCAACATTCCCAGCGTGCGGTTTTTGGCGGAAGAGCTATGCGAGGGTCCTTCAATGTAGAGAACCGAGCCGCCGTTTGGAAGCAACGCCGCAAATTGTCTTCCTTGAATACGACCAATCTCAACGTGGTCGGAGCTGACCGAAAAGATTGGTGCGGTCGACGTTCTGCGCAACTCTGAAATGTAATCCGGAGCCCGGTTCAACACGGCCCACCCGATTCCGGCGGCACAAGCCGCTCGGGCCACCTGAGGCAGTGCAGTTCCACTAGCTGGTTCAATCACAATCGCGTCTGGTCTTGCTCCGACAGGAACCTGGATCGCTTTCAGAACTTGCGTACTTTGCTGTATTGCGTCGTTATCCGCATAGACGATCTCTAAATCAATCGCCCGTTTCTGGGCGATCTGCTCTGCGGAAAAAGCCTGCGCTAGCTGGAAGTCATTCTTGCTCGTCGGAAGAGAAATCAGAAACCTGAGCTTTTCCATTGACCGTCACTCAAACCCAGCTCTCCTATTACAATACATCCTTGTTCACCGGAACAACCTGGCAAGAGTTCCGGGAAACAGGCGCAACTGTATCCGGCTTCAGTGCCAGATGACGAAGCGTGGCTCAGCGTGTCAGGAAAGCGGGTGCTAGATCATGAAGCGAATAGGCATTCTGGTGGTCATGTATGTAGTGGGTGGAATTTCGGGGGTCGTGTATCACTCAATGACCACAGGTGCAGTGGATCGGGCACGAATTGCTGCGCTTGACGGTGCGCTCAAGGAAAGAAATGAGAAACTGGAGAAGTGTACTACTGCCCTGATCGAAGGATTGCACCCGACGGTTACGTCACCATCCGAAAGGACCAAATAAGCCAAAACGTTCTCTCCAATCTCGTCCGCGACGTTATTCTCGTGAAATCTATCCCAGATCCTCCGCTGTCAAACGACAATCCCCCGGCCACGTGCCCTTCGCGCCCTGCTCTCCGGCTGGGCTCAGACCCCTTCATCGAGTCCCCAATATCAATGAACCGCGCAACCGTGCAGCGCGTTTGAGTATTCGGGCTGAGTCGCGTACACGTTGTCGTCAATCTTGTAAATGAAAGGATCGGGATAGACATTGGAGGATGTAAAGACTGGAGACGAATGCGTGTTCGGCGTCACGGCGCATGGGGTTCATCTGAGGAATTCCTGTGGCCAACGAAGGCGCACCTACAAACGAAAACGCCCCAGACTCAGTTGAGTCCCTGGGGCGTTCGTTGAACAGCCCTCCCCCGAAGCCTGCTCACGATCAGCCTAAAGGTAGGCCAAGGCTGTGTATATGGCTGGAATGGGCTACTCTAGAAATCCGGCAAGAGACCCCTGATCCAAGGGTTAGCGTCGAGAACGGCTCTTTGCAGGCGGAGTTTATCCCTTGGAGTGTTTGGCGAGCAAGCGACGATCAACTAACTGCCGAATTCCATCCATTTCCGCGGTCGCTGAGTTGTTCGAAGGTCTCGCCACGAACGCGATGCGCCGCCCGTTATTGCAGCTTCGCGTACTCGGCTCGGCAGCGGGGGGACCATGGTTGCGCGGGAGGTCGAGCCCTCCGACAGATCAATGTCACAGCTGTTTGGATTACTGTCGCCATCACGTCTGCGCTCTATGGAACATGAACAAGAACAGCGCCAAGGTGAAACCGCCAAATGCATAGATGAAGGACGAGGAGAGCACCACTGCAGGCTCCGCGCCCCGCAGAACGTTGAGGACGTTGGCGACGAAAGTCCACGTTAAGAAAGCCGTTATCAAGACAGTCCCGATGAATGCCAGCAATGCCGCACCCTTGAGCGTCATGGTCGGAGTATGAACACTTGGGACCGCATCCGCAACTAGAATTGTGCTCGCGACGGCTGTCACGCCGGGACAACTTTTCCGAACGTTACCTGACACTGGTTTTGCAAGCGCCGCATGGGATAGTTGAAGGCACGGCTTTGGGTTCGGACGGTCGCGCCAGGAGACGACACTCGTTGACTAGCGAATGCCGCGTCCGTAAGATGAAGCGACCCGAAAGCCAAGAATCTCCCGAATGATCGGCCAAACCATCTCGCACTACCGGATTGTCGAGAAGTTGGGCGGCGGAGGGATGGGCGTCGTCTACAAGGCCGAGGACATCCGGCTCGATCGCTTTGTGGCTCTAAAGTTCCTACCCGAAGGCGTGGCCCAAGACCGCCAGGCGCTGGAGCGTTTCCGGCGTGAGGCCAAAGCCGCGTCTGCCCTCAACCATCCGAATATCTGTACCATCCACGACATTGGCGAAGAGAACGGCCAGGCCTTCATCGCCATGGAGTACCTCGACGGTAACACCCTGAAACACTTGATCGGTAACCGTCCGATGGATCTGGAGGCGCTGCTCGCCGTCGGAATCGAGATTGCCGATGCTCTCGATGCTGCCCACGCCGAAGGCATCGTCCATCGCGACATCAAGCCCGCGAACATCTTCGTTACCAAGCGCGGACATGCCAAGGTGCTCGACTTCGGTTTGGCCAAGGTCGCGCCGACCGGCAGCCGAAAAGAAATGGCCGGGCTCTCAGCCCAGGCGACTGCCGCGGAGAGTCCTGAGCACCTCACCAGTCCAGGCTCCACGCTGGGAACGGTGGCCTACATGTCTCCCGAGCAAGCCAAAGGAAAGGAGCTTGACGCGCGTACTGACCTGTTTTCTTTTGGCGCAGTGCTTTACGAGATGGCGACGGGTACGCTGCCGTTTCGCGGTGATACCACCGCCGTTCTGTTTGATTCTATTTTGCACAAAGCGCCAGTCGCTCCGGTGCGGCTGAATCCTGATCTTCCAGCCGATTTCGAACGCATTATCAATAAAGCGCTGGAGAAAGATCGAGAGCTACGCTACCAGCACGCTGCGGACATTCGAACCGATTTGAAGCGGCTGAAACGAGAGACTGAGTCGGGCCGAGCCAGCGCAGCGAACGTCACAGAAGAAGAGGAGGAGGACGCGCCCTCCGTAGTGGTGGCGCCGGAGAGTCGCCAGTCTTCGAGCCAATCCTCGCGCCAATCCTCACAAAAGAACCGGGCTGTTTCCTCCGGGAAAGCAGTAGCGACCGAGCAAGCGGCGAGCCGCCGCTGGAAGGTACTGGTTCCGGTTGCTCTGCTAATGGTTGCCCTCTTGGTGGCTGGCGGTCTTTTCTACCGCTCCCACAAAACTCAAACCCTCACTGAAAAGGATTCCATCCTCCTCTCCGACTTCACCAACACCACCGGTGATCCGGTCTTCGACAGTACTCTCAAGAAGGCGCTGGCTGTGAGCCTGGGCCAATCGCCTTATCTCAATGTCGTTCCAGATTCCAAGGTACAACAGACTCTGAAGCTGATGGGCAAACCTCCGGAGACACGTCTCACGACCGACATCAGCCGGGAAATTTGCCAGCGCGCGCATGTTAAGGCCATGCTCACCGGAGCCATCGCGCCGCTGGGGAGCGAATACGTGATTACCTTGGAGGCGATCAACGCCGCCACCGGCGACTCGCTGGCGCAGGTGCAGGAGCAGGCCGCGAGCAAGGAGCAGGTGTTGAATACACTGGGTTTGGGCGCCAACAAGCTGCGTGGCAACCTGGGCGAGTCACTGGCGTCGGTCCAGAAGTTTGACAAGCCCTTGCAGGAAGTTACCACGTCGTCGCTTGAGGCTCTGAAGGCCTTCACTCAGGCTGATGAGTTGCGAGAAAAAGGCGACGCCCTTCCGCCGGTTGCGCTGTACCAGCGCGCCATCGAGCTCGACCCCAACTTTGCCATGGCCTATGCCCGCATGGGTAACCAGTATTTGACCGTTGGCCAGGCGGACCTTGCCCGCCAGAACTTTCAAAAGGCGTTCGACTTGAGAGAGCGCGCCAGCGAGCGGGAAAAATTCTACATTACTGAAAAATATTACGATGGCACGGGCCAGTTGGCGCAGGCCATCCAGGCGATGGAGTTCTACGCCCAAACCTATCCCAGCGATCAGACGCCGCGCGTCAATCTCTCGGTCGCATATCAAGTACTCGGCGACTTCGACAAAGCCTTAACCAATTCCCTCGAAGCGATTCGCCTGGAGCCGGATTCGTGGTACGGATACGTGAACGCGGCTTATTGCTACACTGCGCTCGGAAGATTCGACGAAGCCAAAGCGGTGATCAACACAGGTCTGCAAAAGACTAATGGCGGGGTTGTTCTGCATGCCAGTTTGTACTACGTTTCCCTGGTTCAGGGTGATAAGGCGGCGCAGGACCGCGAAGAAGTCTTCATCAAGGATTCGCCTGCGTTCGAATTGCAATGGGTCTTAAGTAATCAGGCGGGTTTGGCTTTGGCGCGCGGCCAGCGGCAAAACGCTCGCGAAATTTACAACCACGTGGGAGGGCTGGCCAAGCAGCTCGGGCTCACAGAAAACCAGGCCTCTGCCGTTCAGATTCCAGCCTGGATCGATTTGCTCTTCGGCGATTCCGGCGATAAGAACAAGTCGCTCTCCCAGGCAACCGCAGCCTTAGCCTTCGCCGACAGCCCCGATGTTGCCATCCTCTCGGCTGAAATTGCGGCCCTTGCGGGCAGTGAAGCCCAGGCCCGCCATTGGATGGAAGATGTGAACCGCCGCCGGCCCTTGGATACCAAATTCCAGACCATGCTAGTCCCCGTTGTACAGGCGATTCTCTTCATGAACCACGGAGACGCCGCGAAAGCCATTGATGTGTTGAAAGCCGGCGAAGCGTATGACAAGGGTGCGACCGACATCCAATTTGTCCGCGGTAGCGCCTACTTGCTGAATCACCAGCCCGCTCAAGCCGCACAGGAGTTTCAAGCAGTGTTGAACTTGAGAGGAGCGTACATCGGAGATCCGTTGATGGGCCTGGCACAGCTGTACCTGGCTCGCGCCTACGCCCAGCAGAACGATGCCGCCAAAGCCCGCGCCGCGTATCAGGATTTTCTGGCCCTGTGGAAAGATGCCGACCCCGACATCCCCATCCTGAAAGAAGCCAAGGCGGAGTACGCGAAGCTGCAATAGTTCAATAAGAATGCGGGATACTACTGACCGCTCCAGCTTTACGCGGGCCAAGCAAACAAGGGCGGACGCTGCGGTCCGCGTCAAGCCGCTTGGAATCCTGCAATTCCTAACAATTCTCCGTGACATCCGATATCGGTATGCCACCGGGGTCGCTGGGTACAGGCCCCTCCATCAGACCTACACTCGTCTTCTTCCTGTAACATGACTCGCGACACTCGTCAGGCGACTGCTTGCCCGAAGTGAGTGCTCCGTTTCCGGAGCGGAAACGAACTGCTCCAAACAAGTTCACGCAGAGTGAATTATGAACCGAGACCAAATCCAGAGGCCACTTCTCGTCTTCGACGGAGACTGCGGGTTTTGCCGGGCCTGCGTGGATTATTGGAAGGGCCTGACCAGCGACCGAGTGAACTACGCGCCGTTTCAGGAGGTCGGCGAACGATTTCCGCAGGTGTCAAGTGAGGAGTTTGCGTCTGCGGTCAAACTCATTCTGCCAGGCGGGGAGGTGCGTAGCGGCGCCCACGCGGTATTTACCGCGCTGGCCAGCGTGCCGGACAGGCGATGGATGCTGCGGTCGTACGATCGGGTTCCCGGGGTCGGTACGTTGTGTGAGGCGGCCTACCTAACAATTGCTAACCATCGATCGGTCGCTTATTGGGTCACGAGGCTGCTGTGGGGAACTCCCCTTCGTTCCGAGACATATCAGGTGACCAGTTGGCTGTTTCTGCGCTTACTGGGTGCAATCTACCTGATGGCGTTTGCATCGTTCGGAGTCCAGGCAAGCGGCCTTGTTGGGTCGCGCGGTATTCTACCCGCCAGGGAGTTTCTCAGGGCAGTGCATGAGTCTCTGGGAACGGCATCCTATTGGAATGCCCCTACGCTCTTGTGGCTGAACCAGAGCGATGCAAGTCTGCGCGCAGTGTGGATCATTGGCATTTGTCTTTCGCTGTCTCTGATGCTGGGCCTCAACGCGAGGGTGGTCCGCATGGGACTGTTCGTGCTTTATCTGTCGCTGGACACGGCCGGACAGGTGTTCATGAATTATCAGTGGGATGCCTTGCTGCTGGAGGCGGGCTTCCTATCGGTCTTTCTCGGTTCGGAAGTCGTTATCGTGAAGCTGTTCCGCTGGTTGCTGTGCCGACTGATTTTTCTGTCCGGCGTTGTCAAACTGCTGAGCCAAGATCCTACCTGGCGCCACCTCACGGCCTTACCCGTCCACTACCAGACGCAGCCGTTACCCACGCCCCTGGCTTGGTACTTCTATCACCTGCCGGACTGGTTTCAACGGATGTCGGTGATATTTGTATTTTTCGTGGAGCTGATAGTCCCGTGGTTCGTGCTGGCGCCGCGCAGGCTTCGATTGTTCGCTGGACTCGCCATTACGCTGCTGCAATTGCTGATATTTCTGACTGGCAACTACTCTTTCTTCAACCTGCTTACGATCTCGCTTTGTCTGTTCTTGCTCGATGACGTAGTGCTGATACGCATTTTACCGAGACGCCTCACGTTTCGACTAAACAAGCGAGTCCATCCCAGCGGTAGACCGGTCTGGTGGCGCGCGGTCTGTGGAATCGTGGCGACTTGCGTGCTGTTCGTCAGTGGATTCGAGATGGTGGGTGAGCTTTCGGGCCGCCGCTGGGCGCCGGCGGAGACGGTCATTCGCGCCGTCTCGCCTTTTGCGATCGTCAACACCTACGGACTGTTCGCCGTGATGACGACCACGCGCCCGGAAATCATCGTCGAGGGGTCGAATGATGGGACAACGTGGGCACCGTATGAGTTCAAGTATCAGCCCGGAGACCTGGCGAGAGCGCCGCTATGGGTTCAGCCCCACCAGCCGCGGCTGGACTGGCAGATGTGGTTCGCCGCCCTCGGGGATTACCGGTCGGATCCGTGGGTGTTGCGTTTCTTGGCACGACTGCTCGAGGGCCAGCCGGAAGTTCTTGGGCTGATTGGCCACAACCCGTTTCCGGGTGCACCTCCGCACTATGTCCGCGCGTTGGTTTATGACTACCGCTTCACGACTCCAGCAGAAAGAAAGGCGACGGGGCACTGGTGGAAGCGAGAACTACAGGGGAGCTACATGCCCGCGATATCGTTGCAGGAGCCGTAAACCGCTGTGAACTGTCGATTACCGGTCCCCAAACCTCTCTGCAACTCCACGTGTAAATTCTTTGCTTCGATCGCTCATGGGGATCGAATTTCATCCGCCAGAAACAGATGATCTCAGCGGGCCGCTTCTGCCCGATTCCGTTAGGAGTCGGAACGAAGTCTGACAATCTTGAGTGGGGAAAGTACAACATCACTGTGAATGCGGTCGCACCGCGCATTCGTCGCGTTGATACTTCGCAGAAGAGTGTTTCGACGAGAGCCGCGGCCGCTGGGGAGTTCATAGAGACTTCAAGAACTCGATGATGGCTTCTTGGTCCTCCCTCTTCAGTTTTTCAAATTTCTGACTTACATGCATTGCCTCGCCCTGGTGCCGCCGAATCGCGTCGCGAAGCGTCAGAGAGGCGCCATCGTGCATCAATCGCGGACGCAAGCGGACTCCCCATAAAGGCGCGGTCCGGATCTTGTTCCGACTACTCTCGAAGTCCTGTTTCGAAAGGTAGTCCGACATAATTTGAAAGACTCTCTCTCCGTAATGTTCCCGGGTGGCCTGCAGGATTCCGTCGCCCGTACCGACGTCATGCATCAGGAAATCTCCCCACGGATGAAATGTGACTGACCCGAGTGCGACTGGAATCGTAAACGTTCCGCCGTTGATCTTCGTCCCAGCGGGAGCCGTAGTCAATGTTTCGACGTGGCAGGTCGCGCACCCGATCTTGTCAAATAGGCCTTCGCCCTTCTTTGCCACCGCGCCGCTCGCGAGCTGGGAATCGCGCGCCGGCGCTTTGGTGGCTCGAACAAACCGGGCGAAGTGGTCAATGTCGGAGAGGCCGTCCGGTCCTGGTGTGTCATTCGGCTCCGAATGAGCGTTGCAAAGGTTGGTTACCTCATCCGGTTGCAACCGGTTCGTGATGCCCATTTCATTGAGGTAAGCGTCGCCGGCAAACGATAGCAGGCTCGCGTGCTGGTCTTTCCAACCGAACCTGCCTACGCTCATCTGTCCGGGCGCTTCCACGATAGGAACCTGGAGAACTTGTCCGCAGATTTTCCGATGCGAAGATTTGCATTGTTGCGCGGCGAGATCGATGAGGGTTTGATCAGCAACCGCCTCGACGAAGCCATCTCCCAAAAGACTCAGAGAAAGGCGAAACGTCCGGATGTTTTCTGTCTCTGGAACTCGCTCTTGAATTTCCTTGTCGGGAAAAGCAGCGTTGGGACAAATAGTGCGATCATTCACCAGAGACCGGCCAGAGATCACTTCGGCTCCGCCCGCGATTGGGATTTCCGGATTATGGAAATGTCCATCTGGCCCCTGATGGCCAACGCGTAATTCCGCGACCTGGGAGGCGGCCCCTGAAACTGGACTCTGGTGGCATTCGCGGCAGGACTGCGCGTTATAGAGCGGCCCCAGGCCATCGCTCACCAGCTCGACTTCCTCGAATCTTATTTGATCGGCCTCGTGAGTCGCATCGTCGGCGACGCCGTTGCTTTTGTTGTCGAAACCGGTAGGTGCTTCAGTTGAACGGGAGGCAGAAAAGGCGAGGATAAGACTCAGGACGGCCAAAGGGATCAAGATTTGCATGGCCTATTTCCTCCTGTAGGGCGGATTCGCATTCAAGAATCAGGTCGGTTTATCTCCCCCGTCCCGTCGACATGTGAGCCCTTACCCGAACCGAGAAGCCAAATTTTCATTCATGGATACCACCTTTGCCGGGCCTTGTCCAAGACGAAAAAAATGTGATGCCTAAAACGTGATGCCCCTGAGAGGGCTCGGAGTTTCGGAGTCGGATAGAAGTTCCGACTTCGGTCACTTGCAGGCTACTATGGACGAAAACAAGAGCCAGGACGCCCCGGCTCTTGCCGTTCGATTACTCTGTCACTACTCCAGATTCAGCTCTACTGCTTCCCGAAGCAGCCATCTTGTCGGGAGCCTTCTTTTTGGCTGTCTGCGTCAGGACGTGTGGTGCTGGAAGTGTGTAAATCCCGAGCTCTGTCACGACTTCGCTTAGGTAATACAAGTTCCCCGCTCGCGTCAGCTTCGCCTCGAACTGCCCCGGAAAGGCCCAATCGTGCGTGCTAGGAAGAAGGTAGACCGAGGCTCCTGTTTCTTTGCTGCGCAGAATCAGCCATTGACCCGTTTGCGATGAGCCCTGATACACCGTGTATGTCCCGGCGGAAAATGTCTTCCCGCCTGCGATAAAATCCTGGTTAATGTGGATCATGACGTCTCCTGTCTCCGCGCGAGCTCCGACGGCCAGTGCGAGCACGCCGGCGATGATGACAAGTATGCCCAACAGAAACTTCTTCATAATTCTCCTTGTGTACTCTGTAGTTGTTGCTTTTAGATTGATTCTCGAGTGTTTGTCCTTCGAGATTGATTCGCACTGACCGGGAGGCACGCCTTCGCGGAGCAGTCAGTCCACGCTCTCACGAAGGTTCTCCCTTGGTCAGTCCAGGAAATGGTTGCCGTCTCCTGGGCTGTTCGGCCGGCACTGCTTGCTGTTTTTCTCTTATTTATTCCTGCTCGGGTCGTCTTCGGGATTGACGTAGTTAAACTGTAAGGGCGACATTCCGTGGACCTGAACCACGACTTCTCCACAGGACATCGCGTAGTGGTGCATGTCGGGGTCGAGGAAAGCAAAACTGCCGGCGGTGAAGGCTCTCAGCTTGTTCTTGTCAAAAATATCTCCCATCCCAAGTTTGAAGGTACCGGAGATGACCGTGACGTTTTCCCGCAGGGGATGCCAGTGGGGCGAGATCCGATATCCATCCGGCATCTTCAAACGCACGGTGTAGTCACCGCTGGAAGCGGCCGGGTTGCCTTCGAGCACGGCCAATTGCGCTCCGGGGGCTAGGAATGGCGGCGCCGGGCCCCACGGAATGGTATCTGGGGTGAATGCGTGTCTTTCGTGAGAAGTGACCTGCGCGGCAATGGTGGAAAACTGGCAAGCCAAGAACACCAGTCCAACCATTGCGAATGCAAGTATCAAGTTTCGTTTCATGATATCTCCCTCCATGGAGTGTTGATCCGCGAGAATCATTGCTTGGCCGAAAGAACATTCCAATGAAGAGGGGATAAATTTTGTGTATCTTTTGTATATCGTCGCAAGCTGGTGAATCTTGGCTGATAGTTTCAGCGAGAGGGTTTCATGCGAGGTGCAAAGAGAGCGATCGGCGAAGTCGAACTCGACCTGGGACGCTACGAACTTCGCCGCTCCGGGCGACGGGTGAAGCTTGAGAGAAAGCCCATGGAGTTGCTGATCCTTTTGGTGGGGCGGCGGGAGCAGATGGTGTCACGCGAAGACATCGTCAAGAAGCTCTGGCGCTCGGATCTGTTTATCGACACCGATAGAAACCTTAACAACATTGTGCGAAAAATTCGGACCGCTCTCCGCGACGATTCCGCTAAACCGCGCTTTGTCGAAACTGTAGTTGGGAAAGGGTATCGATTCATTGGTGCGGTACGAGTGATCGGCGCTCAATATCCGCGCTCTGGCCTCGGACAAGTTTCTGCGCGCGTTGTCAGACCGGAGAACGCAAGTGAGCGGGGCGAGCGTTCGTCACTGGCCGTGTTGCCATTGTTACTTCTAGGCAAGGCCACGGACGACGGTGGGCTGTGCCTGGGGTTTGCAGATGCCCTGGCCTCTCTTCTTGGGAACCTGCAGAGGGTGGACGTGCTGCCGACGGCGGCGGTCTTGAATCTCCCCCTCGAAGCGACCGCCTCGGACATCGCTTCACATTTGGGCATCCGTTTTGTGGTCCATGGCGCCATTCAAGTGTCAAAAGGGCAATGTCGTCTGTCTCTGGAAATGTTTGACGCAAATCTGCAGAGCGTTTGCTTCAGGAGGAAATGCGATCTCGACGTGAATCGCGTGTCCGATCTGGAGAGCGAAATTGCCAAGCAGATCGCGGGCGCGTTGAACCGGCCGCTCGGTGCAGCGATGGTCCAGCCCCGCCCACGCTACAGCAGGGACCCGTTGGCTTATGCAGAATTCATGCGGGGCTACCGGCTCAGCGCTTCCGGCGATTCGATCTTGATGGAGACAGCCACCCATCACCTGACTAACGCTGTTACTCGAGACCCTACTTTTGCCCTCGGCCACGCCACCCTTTCGTTTGCGTGTGCGACGCGCCACTTTGAATTTGACCCAGCCAGCGTGTGGCTGGAAAGGGCTGAATTTCACTGCCGGCGCGCGCTTGAAATAGACCCGAATCTCCCAGAAGGACACGTCGCCTGGGCTTTTCTGCTGTGGGGACCGTCGAAAAATTTCCAGCACTTGGAAGCGATTGCCGAACTCAAGCGCGCCCTGACCCTACAGAACAATCTGCCTCATGCTTACAACCGTCTCGGAACCATCCTGGCACATATCGGATTACTCGATCACGCTCGTGAAATGTACGAAAGAGGGCGGTCTTTTCATCCCAAGAAGGCAGTTAGTCCCAGTATCGTCCAAGTCTACGTATGGAGTCGAGAATACGAACTGGCGCGCGAAGCGATTGATGCTTGGCGGGCGGAAAGTCCAGGCAACAAATACGCAATCCATTTTGCTCCCCAGCCGGCCATGATGACAGAGGATTGGAAAGAGGCGAAGGCGTTGCTGGATGAAGCGCTGCGACTTTTGCCGGAGGAACCCCTCATCACCAGTTTGCAAGGTGTCTTTTACGCATTAACGGGGAAAGGCAAACAGGCACTCGACTGCATGGCCAAAGCTTGTGCGAGCCCAAAATCATTTGGGCACGCGCACCATACCTATTATCAGATCGCTTGCATTCTCGCACTAATAGGCCAACGCGACACTGCTTTCGAGTGGCTTGAGCGGAGTGTCAGCACCGGATTCGCATGCTGGCCCTTTTTCCTGAAAGACAGTTGTCTCCAGAATCTACGTGGGCTTCCCGAGTTTGAACTCTTGGTGAGCTCTCTGCAGGCCAAGTATCCCGACCATCTGGGATTGCTCTAGCTTAATGTCGAACCAGGCAGGACGGTCATAGAGGAATTCCCGGGTTTAGACTCAGAACCTCGACGTCAGGAAGAATGTTTATGAGAGAACAGCAGGTCGCTACACGCAAACGCACTGACGTGCCCCCGTCCGATGTAGCAATCCCAATGTAAGTTCTCGGTTGAGGTTCAGCGGGGATGAGGTCTGGAGCAGGGGATGGCGCTTGAATCCCCTGCTCCAGCAGCTCTGTACTGGCTTTCCTCATGCCCGCATCTCCGTCGCGTCCGTGCAAACTCTGCCGGCGGCAAGTAGTTCAACGAACTGTGTGGCGTTGTTCGTTGTAGTCCTGCCGCCAAGTTTCGATCTTCCGCCGTGCATCGCTGAGACTGGTGAACCAGTTCGCGTTCAGACATTCGGCGAGCAGTCGGCCGTTGAAGCTTTCGATGTAGACATTCTGCGCGGGCTTGCCTGGCTGAATGAACTCCAGCCTATAGCTGTGGATTTCCGGTTGGCCAACCAGTGTCTCGTCCCAGTGCATGTAAATCTGACGGGATGGTGCGGTCGCGGCGTGCTCGCTGGAAACATGGGCTATATTCTGCCGAGGCCGGACAATGATTCCTCCAACCTACAAACCGAAGACAAAATTCATGCAGCTTGCGATCGCGGAGGCAACGCGCGCTCGCGACCGAGGTGACTATGCCATCGGTGCCGTGATCACCCAGCTCATTGCAAATCGGGAAGTAGTCATCGCATCTGCCGGCAACCGGGTAAAAACGTCGGGTTCCTCCATCAAGCACGTGGAGCTGGAAACATTGAAATATGTCTCCTCCGGCTACGGCCGGTACGGCCCGCACCAAGTATCAGGATTTCTTCGCCCTCTGGAAAGACGCCTACCCCGACATCCCCATCCTGAAGCAAGCCAAGAAGGAAGTACGCGAAGCTGCAGTGAGCCCGTACATTGACATACCTGACCGCACGCCATAGCATTCCCGCAAATGATTGGCCAAACCATCTCGCACTACCGCATCGTTGAGAAACTCGGCGGTGGCGGGATGGGTGTGGTCTACAAAGCCGAGGATACGCGGCTGCATCGCTTTGTGGCTCTGAAGTTTCTGCCCGATGAGGTAGCCAAGGATGCACAAACTCTGACCCGATTCCGGCGCGAGGCGCAGGCGGTATCTGCCCTGAATCACCCGAATATTGTCATGTTGCACGACATTTCTAGTGAGGCGGAAAAGGACTTTCTGGTGATGGAGTACGTTCAGGGCCAGACCCTCGAAAATCTAATCGCTTCCGATGGGTTGCCCTTTGACAGAGTTACTGAGTATGGTGTGCAGATTGCCTCAGCTCTGGCCGCGGCGCACTCCGCTGGTATCGTTCATCGTGACATTAAGCCGGCGAACATCATGATTACGCAGGACAATCAGATCAAGGTGCTTGATTTCGGCATCGCCAAGCTGACGACGCTCGTCGGCACCGGTTCAGACGTTGAAACAAGGACGGCGATTCAAGGCACGATCCCTGGCATGGTCGTCGGCACAGTTGCGTACATGTCACCGGAGCAGACTCGCGGAGAACCTGTTGATGCACGCTCCGATATTTTTTCTCTTGGTTGTGTTCTCTATCAGGCGGCGACCGGAAAGCGTCCGTTCGGTGGGGCAAGCACTCTGGCGATCATGCATGAGATCGCCACTTTGCTGCCTCCTGCACCTAGCAGCCTTCGTCCTGAACTGCCCGGCACTTTCGACACCCTGATAGCGGCTTGCCTGGAAAAAAATCCGATCCACCGACCCGCCACTGCCGGGGACGTGGCTCTACAGTTGAAATTGCTCGTGCCGTGGGAGGAGAGCGCTCGGCACCGGGCGCGACCGGACCGACGGTCTGTGGCGGTCATGCCGTTCAAGCTGCGAACTCCCATTCAAGAGGATCAGTTCCTCGCGGTGGCCCTCGCCGATGCTGTTGTCACCCGACTTGCTGGTACGGGGAAGCTCCTGGTGCGTCCGACGGCGAGCGTGATGCAATATGCCGGAAAGGACATGGAATGGACTCAGGCCGCGCGCGAGATGAACGTAAACCTTGTGGTCGAGGGCAGTATCCAGAAGATGGGAGCCCGGATTCGGGTTCTTGTACAGGCACACCAGGTAACCGGCGCGCTCACTATCTATTCAGCGAAACACGACGGCGAAATGGAGGGGCTATTCGACTTGCAAGACCAAATCGCAGACGCCGTAAGCGAGGCTCTTGTTCCCCAGCGACAGAAGACGGTGCCTCCGGCGGCTCCTCCCACCAAGAACAATGCCGCCTACGAGTTGTACATGCGAGCTGCAGATCGCATTTCCCGGCTAAACAAGTGGGACACTCAAACTGCGGTAGAGATGCTGACCAGTGCAACGGACTCTGATCCGAATTTTGCCGACGCCTGGGGCCGCCTCGCACAAGCTTGTATTCAGATGGGGGTCGTATTCGATTCCGATCCAGCCTGGCTCGCGAAGGCTGAAGCCGCGGTAGCCAAGGCTCTGGCATTGGACATGGTGCATGCAGATGCCTTGTGTGCGCAGGGACAACTTCTCTGGACTCCCAAGCATGCATTTGAGAATCGGCCTGCGCTGCGGGCCTTGAATGCCGCGCTCAAGATCAATCCAGGCTGCCATCAGGCACAAATCTGGCGCGGCCTAATCCTCTTGCACCTGGGCCTGTATGCGGAAGCGCGGCAGGGCCTCGAGGAAGCCTTGGCGGTGCACCCCGAAGATACGCGCACGATGGTCTTCCTGGCCCAGACTGCCCTGTATAGTGGCGATTACGAGGAGGCTTACGAACTAGACACGCGCGCTCTCGCGCTCGATCCCGCGGGCGTTTGGCAGAACCTATTTTTCCCCACCGTCCCTCTTTACCTAGGCCGACCCTCGGAGGCGGCCGAGGCGCTTCGGAGGGCACGCCAAATGGTTCCGGGAGAGGCGACGCTGACCAGCGTGGAGGGCCTGATTGCAGCCCACGAAGGCAGTTTCGGGCGGGCCGAGCAGCTCGTCGACGCTGCGGTGGAATCGAAGAAGACTCTACTTCACACGCACCACCTCTGGCACAACGCCGCCTCGGCGTACGCCATATGCGGCAAGCCCGAGAAGGCCGTCAAGTGGCTCCGTGAATGTGCAGATATGGGCTTGCCCAACTATCTCCTCTTCGGCAGCGATCCGCATTTGCGCGGACTGCACAACCGTCCGGAATTCCTGGCGCTGATGTCTGATCTACGCCGCGAACACGATATAAATCGGGAAGAATTCGGGTTGGCCGGAGGCAATCACTTTACATGAGTCCGCGTGGTTAACCAGCAAGTACGCTTGATGTCTCCACAAACGGATTCCCAGCCCGATCTAGTGGTTGCTACCGTTGGTCTCTCGGAATCTCCCCATGGCCGGCATTTGGCTGTTTCTCGGGCAGAAGAACGCCGCTAATTCTCAGCTGCCAATCAATGCAACTGCATTCGCGACCAGATTGGTAACCTTTGTTGAAAAGCAGTCTCAGGGTATTTGCGGTTCGGGGAGATCCGATCGAGCCTCGTCAATAACGTTACAATTCATGCACGGAGGCCCGCTATGTTCCTTGATGCAGGGCTGCGCAACTATGACCTCCAGGCTGTCCCGGAATATGCTCGTCAGGTCGAGGGAATTGGTTACGACTGTCTCTGGACATCCGAGACCTCGCACGACCCCTTTCTTCCCCTGGCGATTGCTTCGACCACGACCTCTTCCCTCAAACTCGGGACCTCGATTGCAGTGGCGTTCCCACGCAGTCCGATGGTCATTGCTTACACGGCTTGGGACATCCAGAAAGCTTCGGAAGGACGATTCATCCTTGGACTTGGGTCGCAAGTCAGGGCACACAACCAGCGGCGTTTCTCGGTGAAGTTCGAATCACCGGGACCGAAGTTGCGCGAGGTGGTGCTGGCGCTACGAGCCATCTGGGAATGTTGGCAGCACGAGACGCCGCTCCGATTCAAAGGCGAGTTCTACAACTTTGACTTGATGACACCTTTCTTCAATCCCGGACCGATTGAGTATCCCGAGATTCCAGTTTTTATCGCAGGCGTTAACCGCTATATGTGCCGCGTGGCTGGGGAGGTTTGTGATGGTTTACACGTGCATCCCTTCCACACCCCGAAGTACTTGCGCGAGTATGTGCGCCCGGCTGTCGAGGATGGATTGCGCGCGTCGGAGCGGTCAAGCCAAGATTTTGCGTACGCAACGGCGAGCTTTGTGGTCGTCGGAGATACGGAGCGTGAACGCGCCGCGAACACCGAGGCGGTAAGACAGCAAATCGCGTTTTACGCCTCGACGAGAACGTACGAACCTGTGTTGGCGGCTCACGGCTGGGAAGGAATCGTGCCAGAACTACACCAAAAATCGCTCGATGGTGATTGGAAGGCAATGGCACGGCTCATCACCGATGAGATGCTTGACACGATCGCAGTGAGCGGAACCTACGAGAGTATCGGCACGAAGCTGCGAGGGCGTTACGCGGGGCTGGTAGACCGCATTGCGCTTTATCAGCCGTACGAATCATCAGTGGATGAAACGAGGCGCGCGGCCCTGGTCAGACAGTTCAAGGCTTGATGACAGCCCGCTCGGAAGGTACGTACCTGCTTACAGTGGACTTATCGGGGTGGGAGATCGCCGTTCGCGGATGCAGCTTGGCGACGTCAGATGTACGGGCCGAAGTAAAATTCCGACGTAATGGCGACGTTACGTCAACAACCGCATTAGTTCCCGGTTTGCCGACCAACGAGTGCCGGCGATTGTCAACTTCCAGTTCACGCGGCGTCTTCATGTTCCCGAGTCTTTCTCGGGGCGCGAGCCTTTACCGCTTCGATAATTCTGCTGAGTCAACGGTTTTGGTTTGTCGTAGGCGTGAAGGAGGTTTGCGCGTAGCTTTTCTAGTTCGTCGTCTGGCTGAATGACTACGCCAGATACCGCCTCGGACGCGGGTTTTGGGGAGGTTAAACCCACAAAGGGGTGGATTGTTTACCAGCTGATGTAGCGTTGTCAACTCATCCAAGAGTCATACAGCGTCGTATAAGCAACGTACGAGAACCACATGGGGCCCGAACCAAGGAACATTGCAAGCGTGAAGACCAACGCAATCCACTTTGCTGCTGGAAATCATTCAGCTCACCGGTTCTCGCAGACTGGCTTCAACTAGCAGCGCTCAAGCGCTCAACTTGCGGTTTGAGAGACCGCCCACAGGTAGCGACACTTGTATTCCGCATACTCGGGATGGGCCATATGGCCGCACTGGTCACAGATGCATCTGCCCAGGTGCGCGACCATGGGACGAAGCTCAACGCCCGAAAGAAAGGGAAATCGAACTGGCGCGCGCGGATGCTACCACAAGCCCGAGTGCAGCAGCTTTACACTTAAAATGCAGGATTTTGCGTCGCCACTTCTGCAACCCGCAATGTTCGAGCTCGCTCGCATTTGGCATCATAACTGCCCTTCGTTTGTCGAGGCGGCGACTGATGTCTCCCATCCATGCCAAACAAGTACTCAGCGCGACGTTCGAGAAGGCGCTTGTGGCACGTCCCCAACGACTCACTCTCCAGGCTCCGGTTCGCTATCGGACAAAGGGTCTCGGACATTGGCATGAGGGGATAGTCGAAAATCTCAGTCACTCCGGCATTCTCCTTAGCGGGCCGCGGCAGTTATCGGAGCACACCTTGGTGGAGATGGTTCTCGAGATGCCCGAGCGGATTTCCGGCCAGAAAAACAGTTTGGTTCTCTGCCAAGGCCGGATTATCCGCCACATGGAAGTGTGCGAGTCAGAATTCACTGGTATGGCAGCGTCTATTCTTGACTACAAAATCCTACCCCCCAAGAGCGGCAAGGTTTGACTAACTCACTCCTCTCAGTCCTCTGTTACAATCCGGCCTCGGAGGAAACAACATTGGCGAACTTGTCTGGGATAGTGAAGCAGTTGAGCCAGGAACGCGACCGACTACACCAACAGTTATCCGGATTGAATGCCGCACTTGAAGCTTTCGCAGGGGTCTACCGGGGCAACAACGGAATCAAGCCTCGACGGAAGATATCAGCCAAGGGCCGCGCTCGTATTGCGGCTGCTCAGAAAGCCCGCTGGGCGAAAGTCAAGGGCATTGCAGAGGTACCCGAGAAACGAACAATGTCAGCGGCGGCTCGACGTAAGATCGCGGCAGCACAGCGTGCGAGGTGGGCCAAGGTTAAGCAGGGGAAGAAAGCGGCGTGACGGAGACGAAGGCCCGATGGAGGCTGCTGGCCCAGTCGGGCCGTTGCTTAACCCCGCAGTTCTGTATACTGAACTTTATTGCCTCCGACACCAACGAGTGTGAACGGTTTTTTGCGGTGAGCTAAATTGAGTTCTCTGCCCACTTCGACTGATTTCCCGATGCCTGGCCCGGAGGATCAACTGTACTGGAGCGCATCTCTTGGGTTGGACCTGGCGGATCGCACAGTCCTGGAAGCTGAAGTTTTGATTTGGCGTATTGTCCGTCAAAAGTCTGCCCTAGTGCGGAGTTCTTTGAACCAGAACGAAAACGACTCAGTCCCCTAACGCTCTCTATGTCTCCCCCAAGGCTCAATGCTCAAGACGATTGAGTGTGGCTCTCTAGGGTTTTCTTGACCACATCGTCACGTCGGAGCCGTATTCGACCACGGTATCGGCAGCGAAAATGCCCGTGTCTCGGCCGGAAGTTAATCGAAGGCCCGGCCTACCAAGCACATCGACAGCTCGTTTTTGGTGACGGATAACGATGTCTTCGGCAACGATACCTGTCTCGTCTCCACGGGGCGATTCGCGAGAGTTGAGAGGCGCGACAGCCTGAGACAATGCCAAGATACGTTCCGCTACCCTCGCGGGCTGAAAGTTATCTTGTTTTTCCAGCACTCCTGACGCCAGGGATGTACGGTCGGGGACAGCTGAAAGGCGAAGAATCGACAGGCCCATCATCATGCAGAAGACAATGGCTATTGCCACCGTCTCGACCGTCCTCCAATAAATCGGCTTTCTCAACAAAACAGTCATTCTGTGCGGAACTGCAGATCGAACGAAGGGTACCAGCCTAGCCAGATACGGGCGTTCATTAGCTGTCTGGTTGCCAGCGATCGCGTCGGGCTGACCGGTCTTAAGCTGTCGATCTCGAATCATCACGGCTGGAGTTCGTTTTTGGATGATCTTCCCGGCTGAGAAGGAACTGGGCTGGTTTGCGCCAAGCATTTGGTGCCGGACTGAGGGCCGCCGATCGTTGTGCTCCTGTAGCAGGTACGCGGCGGCCAGAAGGCGCTGGAAGATTTCCGCGTTCAAGACCGGCTTGCCTTGGACTTTGTCGGTCGCGTGGTTCACGTCCTCACCTGTTCAGCAGCCGGTTAAGGTCATCGGCCCGGGCGAACCTTCCTTAATATACTCTTTGCGGGGTAACCTCGACTCTTTCACTCGCGTTCCGCAGTCAATGGCGCGACTTTGTGATGAAGATTGAGCCTCTGGGCCCTCCCATCCTCCGCCCCTAGGCCTGAGTTCCGTTTAATGTGTGTTGTCGTATTGAATGCCCGCCTCGACCTCCGTAATGGCCTGGTTGATAAGCCGCAGTGCCGTCTCCCGGTGGCCGCCCTTGTTGGGCGTAGCTGACTCGAGGTTCCTCTGTGCTTCACGCAGGTGCTGGATGGCCGCAGTCATCTGGGGTTGTGGTTCATGGCCGCCGCCTTCCCATCCGCCATTCCAGCCAGCGTTGCCCCAGTCGCCGCCACCCCAGCTGCGGAACTGTGAGCCGTCAATCGTACTGCCCTCGCGATACTCGAACATGCGCTCCTGCCCATTTGGCCCACGAGCATAGATGCGAAGCGTCTTCTCCTGTCCTTGGTCGGGGTCCACGCCAAACGTGCTGTTGCCCATGCGGAAGGTGCGGTCTTGGCGGGCCAGCTCCTTCAGACGGTTGGTCACGTCCACGTGTCGGCGCGCGGTGCCGTATTGAGCGCTCAGGATGACGTACTGGCCGGAGTCCGCGTCATTGCCACCGCGGTAACCGCCACCTTCCCATCCGCCATTCCAGCCAGCGTTGCCCCAGTCGCCGCCACCCCAGCTGCGGAACTGTGAGCCGTCAATCGTACTGCCCTCGCGATACTCGAACATGCGCTCCTGCCCATTTGGCCCACGAGCATAGATGCGAAGCGTCTTCTCCTGTCCTTGGTCGGGGTCCACGCCAAACGTGCTGTTGCCCATGCGGAAGGTGCGGTCTTGGCGGGCCAGCTCCTTCAGACGGTTGGTCACGTCCACATGTCGGCGGGCGGTGCCGTATTGAGCGCTGAGGATGACGTACTGGCCGGAGTCGTTGGAAGACAGTTGGGCTGCTAGCGTTTCTGGCAGAAATGCCACTGCTAGCAACAAACCGATGACGAGCCAGATTCTAAACATGGGAATCTCCTATCAATTCGGGGCGATCCTCCAGAGCGCATTCTTCGTGATTTCGGGAATGCGAACACGCTCTCCTTGGCCGCTGCAATCCTGCCGAACCGCTTTTTCAATATTGAACTATACGCTGACGATGCCGGCGGGCTGTTCAGAATTGCTCATTTTCGACGATCCAGCATGCAACGTCTTCGAACAGCCTCATAGAACGGAAACGTCGCCTGTAATACGGAATGCGACAAGAATCAATAGGCCGGCGCATGGCAAACCGCACAATGGGTGAATGCCCAGTCACCGTCTGGGGAGTGACCTTGGGCGCCGGGGGGTCGTAGGGTCAAATCTTATCGCTCCGACGCTCGATTGGGTCCGATAAGGCGATCCTCGACCTTCCGAACTGCTGCACCATCATCTGCCGGGATCGAATGCAAGCAAACGTCTCGGGTCATCCCGAAGAAGAATGTCGAAGGAGCACTTGCAACATACCTAACGGAGTGCCCAATGCTCAGTCCCAGCCTTTTACACGTTGGCTTGAGCAACCAACTTGAACGTCGACACAACAACTCCGCCGCACGGCAGATAACTCTATCGCCGCCCAATCGTCTAGCCCACTTTTTCGCCAACCGACAGAGATCCTTTACGGTTTTACCCCCCCGCCGGGATCGAGACTCTCACCGCGCACCCAAACGGTGTACTGGTAGAGCCGACCCTCCTTTGGCAGGACGTTGCGCCGGGCCAGGCCCGATACTGCAGAATCCTGATTGAACTGTGACTCGTAAAACGGGGAATCAAGTTTGAAGTCGACGAGGAAATCTTCTCCTTCCTTCGAGATCCACCTTACCTCCTCATACGCGTGCTTAACCACATAGAATGGATCTGGGGAAACGCTGATCTTTCCATTCTGGAAGCTAATTTCTACTATCACTTCTCGGCCCTGTAGTTGACGTGGTCTTATCTCTAGAGTAGCCATTTCATCCTCCCCATCGAGCTATTTTGTCGCGAGCAACTTCTGGAACCGGTCGTTGTTGCGTAAATCATCGAAGTCGGGTGTATCCCGAATCGTAGTGCGTGAAAATCCCACCGTGGTAGCCTTCTCCAGCCAACTGAGGGTTTCCTGGAGATCGCCAAAGTGGTTGTAGATGAGCGCCGCCTTGAATCGGGTCTCTGGATCGTCTGGCGTCAGCCGCAGCGCTCCTTGCAGCGACCCCAGTGCAGTTTTCTTTTCACCTCGCATGGCATGACAAATTGCAAGGATGCCCAGTACGTAGGCATCTTTCGGATTAATTGTGAGCTTGTTTTCTGCCAGAGAGATGGCGCGTTGATAAGCGCTAGCCGACTGGCCTCGTTTTCCGGGGGTCCAATAGTAGCCGTCGCCAAGATTCCACCAAAGAAGCATGTCCCCGGGGTCGAGCTTGACCGCCTGTTCATAGGCAGAGGTGGCTTCCTGGAATCGCCGCAGGTAGAAGTAGGCATTGCCCAGGTCGGTAAAGGCCGTGGCCTCCGGGCGAACCGCAATCGAGTGTTGCAAAACGGTGATGGCGTCGTTGTAACGGCCCTCACCGACATACGCGGCAGCCAGGTTGTACAAGCCCCGCGCATTGTCCGGGGCGAGGGCTACGACCTGTTCAAACATCTCCGCCGCCTCCCGATATTGGGCGCGCTGATAATAGAACACTCCCAGCCAGTTGTAACTGGCCCAATAACGTGGCCGCAGTTTGATGGCGCGGCGATAGGTGGCTTCGGCCTGCGCAGGGTTGCCCAGACGGCTGTAGGTGGTGGCAAGCTCCACATAGGCACGATCATTGGTCGGTTCCTGCTCGATAGCCTGCTCAAATTCTGCCGCAGCTTCCCGGTAGCGCCCGGTGCCGCGGTACACCCTACCCAGGCAGACTCGCGCAGCTGACTGTCCATTACTCAGGGTGACGGCGCGTTCACAGTCCCGCTGGCTGGCCTCCACCCATCGTGTTTCGTGCTGATCCTCGTACTTCTGCCAATAGGCGTCGCCCCGGCCCGCATAAGCCAATGCGTATTTCGGATCAATCTCCAAGGCACTGCTGAAAGCGCGGATCGCATTGTTGATGTTTTCCGGCTTGTCGTAGTTCTGCAGGTAGCCACGGCCTTGCAGATATAGGTCGTAGGCGCTTGCCAACTGGGTGCCGTGCGTCTCCAGTTTCTGGAACTCGTCGGAAGGGACGTCGAGGTCGAGCATCCCCACGACCGCTTTGACCACTTCGTCCTGTACGGCAAAAGGGTCGGAGGCGGGGACGGTCAGGCTCGCAGCCCGCAGCTGGCGGTGCGTGCGCGTGTCCACGAGCGCAATGTTGATCCGCAGGTTGTCGCCTGACCGGCGCAGATTGCCTTCCAGCACAATGGTGACGCCGAATTGGTTTCGCGCCTCTTCTAACGCCGTCACCCGGTTGGCTCGAATCTCCGGCGCGGAAATCACCTGAAATGTGGGATCAATTGTCAGCTGGGTAAGCTTCGCCGTCAGGGTTTCGGTCAAGCCGTCGCTGAATGGAGTGGCCAGCTGGTCTTGGCCCAGCACGCTAAATGGCAACACCGCGACCAGCCTTTCAGAAGGGATGGAATCAATTCCCAGCCATCCTTTAAATCGTTGCCGCACAACCGGCACCGCAGCCAACACAAGACCGAGGAGGATTGCGGCCCCGGCAGCGATCATCTTTCCCTTCAATCTGGGGCGGCGCGGGGGCGGGCGAAAGCGCGAAGACTCGCTCTTCGGACGTTGCAGGGCGCGGAGATCGACCAGCAGGTCGGCGGCAGTGGCGTAGCGGTCTTCCGAGTCTTTCTCCAGGCACTTCAGAATCACCATCTCCAGCTGAGACGACACGTGGTGGTTGACCGTGCCAGGTGGAACCGGCGGTTCGTGCAAGATGGCATTTATGACTTCCAGCCGGGCCGTGCCATAGAAAGGCCGCTTTCCGGTAGCCATCTCATAAAGGACTGCTCCGGCCCCGTAGATATCAGTGCGCGCATCGAGAGATTGTCCCCGGATCTGCTCCGGGGCCATGTAGGGCAGAGTTCCGGCGGCGGACGGCGAGTCACTTATGCTCACCGTCGTAACATCCGATTTTGCAGGACGAATGACCTTGGCGAGTCCGAAGTCGAATATCTTCAGCCGGCCGTCCTGGGTGACCCGCAAGTTTCCCGGCTTGATATCGCAATGAATAACCCCTGCCGCATGCGCCGCCACCAGACCCTCAGCTAATTGCGTCCCCAGCCGCGAGATATCTTTCTCGGATAGCGGTCCAAACGCAACTTTATCGCTGAGAGTTTCTCCGGCGATGTACTCCATGGCAAGAAAATCAATGCCTTCGAACGTGTCGAAGTCGTAAATCGTTGCGATATTGGGATGGTTGAGCTGCGAGAGCGTCTGAGCCTCTTTGCGGAAACGCTTGCGCTCGTTCTCCTCGACCAATGTGCCGGGGGGAAACACTTTGATGGCAACATCACGGGCGAGGTGTTCGTCCCGTCCGCGATAAACCTGCCCCATGCCGCCTTCGCCGACCTTCTCCAGGACGCGATAGTGACCCAGCGATTGCCCAACCAGATAATCGTGGCCGACCGCTCGATCCGCCATGGGGAAATACCCCTTTTTGCTGCGGCCATCGTAGAGCCGCATCGACCACAAGTCAACGAATGCCGAAGGGGGGGCGAAGGGCGGGTAGCCGAGGCCCGGCTGTTATGCCTGTCGTCATCGCGACGAGCGAGTCCGGGGTGCTAAGCCTGTAACCGCTTGCAGAACCTAGGGTTCCCCGAGTTGTGGTCTTAAGAGAGGAGCGGAAGGCATCTGTCAGGGACGCAGCCTGGATGGGGCTGTTCGACCTGCAAGGCCAGTATTTCACGACGGCGTATGCGTTCAAGGCGATGGGCAAGATGCTGGACACACCGCAACGGGTTTTGGTTGAGGGCGCCGATACGTTTGGCCTCGCGATCTTCGCAGGCCGTTCGGCCGATGGCAACACCGTTCAAATCCTGATCAGCAATTACGCGGTCCCGGCGGGGTTCAAGCCGCACCCCATGCAAATGCCTCCGGAGGCATTGAAAGCGGCGGGCCCACAACCCGACTTTTCCAAATTCCAATTCCTGCCGATGCGTACGGACATCGTCTACCGTGATAATGCGGGCTACAATCTCACAATCGACAATTTGCCCTGGGGTAAGAGTGCTTTCAGCGTAAAGCGTTACCGGATCGGCAAAACGCAGAATCTCGATTTGGTCGAAGATCGTTCGAGCGAGGGGCCTACATTCAGTTTGTCAGAGGCTCTCGCCGCGAATGCCGTCGAACACATTGTTCTGCGGCGCCGGTGATCGGGTGAGGAGGAATGATGGAGAACACAACACGTGAGCAAGAGAAGATTACCCGCCGCTCTCTTTTTAAATCCGCAGCCGCGATTGCCTCTGCCACTATCTTCCCTTTTAGAGCTGCCGGCGCCGCATTCTCTGAGCAGAACATGTCTGCAACCAGCCCGGCTGCTTCGACGTCGACAGCACCGGCGAAAAATCCGCGCTGGTATGGTTTTAATCTGCTCGAATACTTTTCTACCGATCCGGACTGGATGAAGTACTTCCCCTACAAAAGCGATGGGATGTTCCTCGAGGACGACTTTCGCTGGATTCGCGACTGGGGCTTCAACTGGGTGCGTCTGCCGATGGACTATCGCTTCTGGACCGACCCCCAGGATCTGTTCAAGATTCACGAGGACAAGGTCGTTCCCATTGACCGGGCCATCCGTCTGGGCGAGCAGTACGGCATTCACGTGAATGTCTGCCTCCATCGCGCGCCCGGTTTCTGCGTTCTCGATACTTTGGACGAGGGCCTGACCGGGATTCACATCACCAAGGAGAAGGCCAGCGTATTCACGGATTCAAGAACGCTGGACGCATTCGTGTATCAATGGACCTACTTCGCCGACCGCTACAAGGGCATCTCCAGTGACAAGCTGAGTTTCAATCTGGTCAACGAGCCGCTCGATCTTCCTGTTGCCAAGGAGACCGAGAAGGCTGGAGAGACGAAGCCGGGGCAACGCCACTTGCAGGACTATGTTCGAGTAGCCCGGGCGGCCGTCGAAGGGATTCGCAAACACGATCCGCAGCGACTCGTGATCACCGACGGATACCTTGGTGGGACGGCCGCCATTCCCGAGCTCTTCGACACTCGTGTAATGCAGAGTTGCCATACCTATAACCCAGTCCAGTTGACGCACTACCAGTGCGAATGGGCACGGGGCATGCTCACCGGCTCCGAACCTGAGCCCACCTGGCCGTTAAGGGACAGCAAGGGCAAGGTAGTCTCTAATCGAGAGATATTGACGCGCACCTTTCAGCCGTGGGGAGAACTGGCCGCGCAGGGCATCCCGATTCACTTTGGGGAGATGGGCTGCTACAAGCACACCCCGGCCCCAGTCGTCCGCGCCTGGTTCAGCGACACGCTTAGCGCGCTGAGCGAGTTGCACACGGGCTGGGCGTTATGGAACTTTCGCGGTCCTTTCGGAGTGCTCGATACCGAGCGTCCGGGAACAAAGTATGAGAAGTGGCACGATCATCAACTGGATCGATCACTGCTGAGTCTGCTGCAGCAGAAGATGAAGGCAGCGTAGTTACACTTGGCCATCGATTTCGCGAGTCCGATGATTGCCGGACCGAGCCAAGCCCCTTACTTTCGTGTTGGGTATCAACAGTTTTGTGCCCTTCCGGCGTCCATTCACCGCTCGGAACCTCTTACAATAAGGACATGTTTTGTCCAGTTCGTTGCTTGCACCTGTCTATCATACTTTTATCCGGGAGTTTGCTCTGGGCGGATACTGCCGCGTTTGACCTGGCCGGACCCAGAATAGAATTGAGGGTGACCCGCGCTGGCAAAACTCTGCCTATCTCCAGGGTCCCCAATCTGCAGGCGGGCGACCGACTCTGGATTCATCCCGACATGCCGGATGGGGAGTCGGTGCGTTTTCTCATGATCTCGGTATTCCTGCGGGGCTCGACCAATCCCCCGCCCGACGCCTGGTTCACAAAAGTGGAAACCTGGAACAAACATGTGCGCGAGGAAGGGATCGTGATTACGGTTCCCGAGGGCGCGCAGCAGGCGCTGATTTTTTTGGCTCCGCAAACTGGCGGTGACTTCGGCGCATTGCGCGCCGCCGTGCAAGGCAAACCGGGAGCGTTCGTTCGCGCTTCGCAAGATCTTAATCAAGCCAGCCTGGATCGTTCACGGCTGGACAAATACTTGAATGCAGTCAGGGAAATGTCGAATAGTGATTCCACTGCCCTGCGTGATCGCTCGGTGCTCCTGGCTCGCAGCCTCAATATCAAGCTGGACAATGATTGCTTCTATAAGCCACGGCAGCAGCAGGAATCCTGTCTGACGCAAAACACCGATCAACTGGTACTCGACGATGGGCATAGCCAGTCGATGGTGGCAGCGCTCACCTCCGGCAGCGGACCAGATCTAGTCGGGCAGCTTAGCACTACCCGCTTGGCAGGTGGAGGAGCCTACAGCCCCTACGTTGGTGCGGTCGTGGATCTGGCGAAAATGATGGAAAGCTTTCGTAGTCCGGAATACCGCTACATTCCAGCGCTGGCGCTACCTCATCTTGATGAATTGAATTTGAAGCTCAATAATCCGCCGTCGTTTCGTAAACCGATGTCGGTCATGGTCCTGAGCCTGCCGGCGGTGGAGGCGCCACAACTGCCCCCGCTTCGACCCGTGGATTCAAACCATACCCTCTGTTTGGAAAAACCTTCGCTGCTGCTCGCGGCTGAAGGCGCCCCGGTGGTCTTCTCGACTGACTACGCTCACGATCTGAGCTTGCACATTCCCGACAAGTCGGGCCATGCCATCGATCTGCCCGCGAGTTCCGACGCCGCCCGCGGCGGTTTTGTCATCGAAACGCATGCGGTCGCGCCCGACAAGCTGGAACACGAAGTAATAGGAACGATCCGTGGCAACTGGGGGTTCGACTCCTTTGAGGGCCCGGCGTTTCGTCTGCAGAACGCACACCCGGAAAACTGGACCATCGCCTCGGCTGACGAAAGCGCTCTGATCGTAGGCCGTGAAAACACGATTCACTTCAAATCAGATGCGGCTGCCTGCGTGGACACCGTTACTTTAAGGAATGAGCAGGGCAAGCCGATTGAGGCAACCTGGAGTTCACCAGCGGGGAATGAACTAGAAGTCAAGGTGCCTCTGAAAGAAGAAAGCCCGGGAAAGATCACCATGCTGGTAAAGCAGTATAGCGCTGGCAAGGCAGATGAGGTTGAACTGCACAGTTACGCCGAAGCTGCACATCTGGACAAGTTCGCGATCAATGCCGGCGACTCTGAAGCAACATTGATCGGAACGCGATTGGACCAGGTGGCGGCGGTCGAGTTAAATGGCATCCGCTTCGCTCCCGCGGCGTTCGCTCGCGTGGACACCAAAGATAAACTGCGATTGTCCACCACTGCCGTGGACATTTCAACCCTGCACGCGGGCGACAAAGTTACGGCGCGGACCTGGCTTAAAGACGGTCGCGTCTTGAATCTTGAGACAACCATCGATTCACCTCGTCCGAAAGTCACGTTGCTCAACAAGAGCATACAACCGGGGCCGTCGCCCTCTGCGATTCAGCTCGGCGATCAGGACGAATTGCCTCATGGCGCGAAGCTTTCATTTTTCTTGAGAACCGAAGTCCCTGATAGATTTTCGCGCACTCAGAAGATCGAGGTGGCGACGACGGACGGGTCGTACAACATTTCTCTGAGCCTGGACGACGGCAGCCTCCTGGCGCAGGATGCTCATACCGTGATGGCGACACTCGATCCGCTCAAGAGTTTTGGACCTTCCGCTTTTGGCCCGCTCCGGTTTCGCGCGGTGGATGGCGATCTGAAGGGCGATTGGCAACCGCTGGCAACCCTGGTGCGGTTGCCGGCACTGAAGGAAGTGCGCTGTCCCGATAGTCCTGACAAGCAATGCACTCTCAGCGGGACCAATCTGTTCCTGATCAGTTCCGTTGGTTCGGACCCGGAGTTCAAACATTCGGTTCCGGTTCCGGAAGGGTTTGCGGACTCCACATTGAGTGTGCCGCGTCCCGACAACTCCTTGCTTTACATTAAACTCCGAGACGATTCATCTTCCGTCAATCTCGCGGCTTTACCCATATTGCCGGAAGGGCAGTAGCTCGCGCCGTCAGGAAAGTGTGAAGGCATCCACTCGGAAAGCCCACCCAGCCGCCGGGTTCCCTGGCTCCGGCCCGAGCAATCAGGCTTGGGTCAATGCATTATGAAAGAACGCCCCGCTTCAGAAAGGTGAAGCTGAGTTGGCGCTGCCCGCGCTGCGACTCAGGATGGTTAACTTCAGCTTCTAAAGGGCGGGACTAAACCATGGCAGTTTAACCTTGGGGGAAAGATAGACGTGGGCACGAATGAGCTTCCCCCCAAGGAGGCAACTCACATGAGTCGTGACATTAAGTATATCGGCATGGACGTGCACAAGGAAGCGACGGTGATCGCCGTTCTGAATGCGAACGGGAATCTGGTGATGGAATCCATTGTCGAAACCAAAGCCGGCAGCCTGCTGCAGTTTATTCACGGTCTGCAGGGCGAACTGCATGTCACCTGGGAAGAAGGCACCTGGGCAGCCTGGCTCTACGATCTGCTCAAGCCCCAGGTGCAGGTGCTGGTCTGCGATCCGCGACGCAATGCCTTATTAAAGGAAGGCAACAAGAGCGACAAAGTGGATGCGCGCAAGCTGGCCGACTTGTTACGCACGGGAATGCTGCGACCGGTCTACCACGGAGAGAATGGCTTACGGACGCTACGCGAGTTGGGCCGTAGTTATCAGACCATCAGCCAGGATCTGAACCGGGTGATGAACCGGCTCAAGGCACTGTATCGCGGCTGGGGGATTGCCTGTGCCGGTACTCAGGTTTATGCTCCGCGCTATCGGGAAGAATGGTTGCAGAAGATCGAGCACGCGGGGGTGCGCCGGCGAGCCGAATTGCTGTATCAACAGTTGGATGGATTGCAGGCCTTGCGGCGAACGCTGCGCCCCGAGTTACTGGCGGAGAGCCGGAAACACAAAGCCACCAAACTGCTGCGCCAGATCCCCTGCATTGGTCCGATTCGGGCCGCCCGCCTGCTCGCGTTGATGCAAACTCCGCACCGGTTTCGTAGCAAGCGACAACTCTGGACCTATTGTGGCTTGGGGATTGAGACGCGCGACAGTGCGCAATACCGCTTTGTCCGCGGACAACTGCAACGTGCGAAGAAACCGCAACAGATTCGTGGTCTCAATCGGAATCACAACCATGAGATGAAAGAGATCTTTAAAGGAGCCGCCACCCGGGCCAGCTGTGGAGTGGGACCGTTGCGCGACTTCTATGGGGCTTTGCTGGACAAAGGCATGAAGGCCGAGATGGCACGTCTCACGTTAGCGCGGAAGATCGCGGCCATTGCCTTGACACTTTGGAAAAAGGAGGAACGTTTCGACGCCGAACAACTGAAGACGCAAGCCGCTTGAGCGTTGCACAGAACTCCAGGGGATCCCAGGTTTTCATGCCTGGCGGTGGCCCATCGGTTCTACGACGCTCGGGTTCGAGGGAGAGTATCCATGCACTCCCTCGAAAGTCGCGAGTAACCTGTTTGGAATCAATGAACCTTAACAATGCACTTTCATCCCCATGGGTGGGCCGCAGGCCCATGTGAACTCATTAGGCGTTCGTGTACTGTCATGCAGTACCGAGTCTCCGGGTCAATCCTATGCCCCCTCGGATAACCCAACAAAGCCATAGGCCTCGAGCCTCACATAGGATGATGGTTGGTACTTAAGCCAACGCTGGGCTTGCGTAGCTTCGTAATCGAATGGCGTCGAGCACCACCGTTCCATGAAACTGTTGAGTTGGGATCAGCAACTGGGGCTGGCATCGCCGCTGCCATACGCGGCGAACCAAAGCGGTAAAACCAAAACCCCTCTAAGAACGAGACAGGGCTGGATGCAAGTCGCCACACCCAGGTCTCCGCGGAGGGAGCGCAGAAGAATTTTCTCCTTGACATCCTCTTTCATAGGACGAGTGTAATGATTCCATAACAATGTCGGCTCCCCGGCCCGAGTAGACTTTGGAGGCGCAAACCAACCAAAGGCTCGGAGGACAAGGTTGTGACTATCATCCGGGCTTCCAGCAAATTGCTCATGGAAGGGGATTACAACCAACCACGATCCAGAACCTCCGCATGGTGGCCTTTACCGGGGTCGTGAGCGTAATCACGTTTCGCCAGTTATGTGAAAGTCATCCGGCACCCGTGGGCTACGAGATCACCGAGGAAGTTAAGGAATGATCAACCCTTGACACCGGCTTGGCGCTACTTCTGTTGTAAGGATTCCACATACTTGGTCAGATTCTTGATCCGAAGGTCAGCCATGCCTTCTGTATTGGTGGGCTCCAATGAATTGAACAATGGCCCCCAGACTGGCATATCGGAGGTGCCATGTTCATGCCCGCCCGAGCCAAATCGCAACACGGCTGCAAAATGCTCCGCCGGGAATTTCCCATTATTTCGTTTTGCCATTAACGACAAGTCCGCTGGCGGTGATTTTAAAATGCCAACGGCGGGCCCATTACCAGCGCCGGACACTCCGTGACACGATGCACAATAATCCTTCCACATCTGCGCCCCGGATGTCCGTTCACTATGCTCAACGGGCACCTTTCTGATGTTTTTTTCGGTTTGCTGATTTGCTGCTCTCGCTTGCCCGATTGGGCCTGTTCCGCCAATCACAGCAAGTAGCATCCCCGCTAGCGCTATACCTGTGGTTTTGATGAATAACATGGTGCACCTCTCGAAAGGACGTTTGATCATACCATATGCCAAAAGCCTGGGATGGGGATCACTTAATCGGGGACCGAAATCCGGGATCAGGCACTCGCCGCCGAGGTGGTGGCCGCGATCGAGTTCTATTAGCGTTATCGGGCCGTCTTACGTAGGCAATGAGCAGCGCCAGATCACTCACGCTTAGCACTCCCTATTTCTCAACATAATCCGTGTGAAATTTGCCATTGCCGTTGAGCTGAACGATCACGGTACCTTCCTTGGCCGCAACAAAATGAGGTAAGCCGGCCGGGATGACGATGAAACTGCCCGCGGGGTACCCTTTCAGATTTGTGATGTTGAATTTCGTTCCCTCGCCGAAATACCAGGTTCCTTCGATGACGGTGACCAGTTCGTCCTGCGGGTGCGTATGCGCGAGGACACGTTTGCCGGCGGGCATCTTGACACGATCGACCCACGCACCGTCCTGACTTGAGTCCCCGAACAGCTGCGCTCGCTCGCGGCCGTCGGTGTAGTACGACGGGGTGAACCATCGCACTTGTGTGGGGGTGAACGCGATTATCTCTTTCTTGTTCGTGTCGGCCAACGTCAACGTGATTGCGGCAAAGACGAATGCTGCAAACATCAGCCTTTTCATCAACTTCTCCTCTCAGTGAGAATTGTTGCAAGTAGCGCCGACGACCCGGCTTTTGAAAAGCATATTGATCTTGACTGAAGCGGGATAAATTGATGTCCCTCAACGTATGTATGCGCTTTTTATTCGCCGCTAAGTAACTGGCGATAACGGGCGACTACACTCACAACCCGGTCAGCGAGTGAAATGGCGATGCTTCGCTGTGTACGAAGGCGAAACGGCGTTGGTGACGAACGATGTCTTGGAAGTTACGGGACGCCATCCCCGTACACTCCCGGTCTATGCCAATGACCAAGCTGCGGATCTGGTGAAGTAAGGGTCGGAAAAGAGCAATCCACCCGACGACCGTCAGCCAGTAGCCTTGAACTTCGCGACGATGGCCGTGATGTCGTCGTGTTGTTCCTGAAAACTGAATCGCCGAACACCATCCACGATTGCGTTCAACAAAGCCTGGCACGGCAGGTCCCGATGTTGTTGAAGCGATTCAATCAGGTACCGCTCGCCAAATTCCTCTCCTCGCTCGTTACTGGCTTCGGTGATGCCATCGGTGTAAAGCGCAAGCACGTCCCCGGGAGAAAGCTCCTGCTCCCGTATCGAGCAATTCCACTCTCTGAACAGCCCGAGCAGCGTGCTGGTGGACTCGAGCCGATCTACCTTGCCGTCGGTTCTTACCAAGAGACCTGACAAGTGGCCGCAATTGACGTAGCGCAGTCGGCCCGACGCCTCGTCGTAATCGGCAAAGAAAAGCGAGGCATAGGCACTCTCGCCGGTGTTGTCATAGAACAGGCGGTTTACAGACCGAAGCAACGCCTCGGGCTGATCGAAGGCCAGCGCCGACTGGCTCCGCAGGCTGGCCTGCAAATTCGCCATCAGCAGAGCTGCGGCGATCCCCTTTCCGGAAACATCGCCGATGATCAACCCGAGCCTCTGCGGCCCGATATTCAGGAAATCGAAATAATCTCCTCCCACCTGCCGCGCCTGCAGGCAGATACCCGCGTACTCGACGGTTTTCATCTCCGGCTGAATCTGCGGAAACAACCGCGCCTGCACCTGCCGTGCTATTTCCAGTTCCTGGGCGGTGCGGCGTTCGGATTCGAGTTTCTCGGCGTGCGCCTGCCGGCGCAACTCCAGGCTTTGCCTCACTTCATCGAAGCCTTCCAGGCCAAACGCATTCCCGTCCGGATCCTCGAAACGCGCATAGGTGCCGCCCCACCCCGGCGTCTCCGGACCAGTCAAGAAACGAACCCCGCGTTCGCTCCATTCTTTGTACTTGGCGTGGACATCTTCGGTCATGAACAGGACCCAGCGGTAGCCGCCAATCAGTTTGTATTCCGGCGCGTCGGGCTTTGGTTCAACCAGCGCGAGATTCGCGCTGCCGTCAGGAGGCGCTACTTCGATCCAGCGTTCGCCGGTGGGAAGGCGTTGTTCTGTGAGGAGTTCGAAGCCCAATTGTTGCAAGTAGAACCGCTTGCTCACTTCCAGATCGTGGACGAAAACGACGATGTCCTGGATCGACAGGTAGGGCTCTTCGCGGCCCGGGCGAAGCACGGTCCGGTTCGACCACGAGATAAAGGGGTCGCTGGCCATCGGCGTGATTATAACGGGCCCGATGAGTGTTGCAATAAGGCGATTTGGCTCACCCCTGCCGGGCGTCAATGAGCGCGATGTTACGCCAATTGAGAGCACAGTTTGTAGCACCCGCCCCCACTCGGGCGGATTTTACTTTGGTCAAACGGAACGTCTTGAGTGAGGATTCTAGGCAGCGAGCGGGGGATCACTGAGTTTCAAATGAGATCACATGCCGATCAAAATCGAATCCAACGACGGCAACACCAAATGCTGCGGGGCCAAGCAATCCATCGAAGCTTCGGAGTTGGTCTTCCGGCGTGGCCCAAATATAGGCTCTCTGCTTTGTCCGGGAGAGTTGTCCAACTTTCACCGACTGCAGCTCCACTTCAGTGAGATGGTCCTGGCCGCCCGCATTAAGATTCAAGTCCTGGGCCCGGGAACGAAGATGTCGTAGACCGCCCCTTAGCCGTCGCTCAAACAGCATCAAATCCTTTGTGCCAGTGTCGAGCAGGACTTCAATCCTTTCGCCGCCGCTCTCCAGCGGCACGAGAATGTAGGTTCCGCCGCCTTCCTGCTTAGTCTCAAACGCGATCGTGCCGACTACAGGGGCGCTCTTGCCGAAGTTGACGCTCTTGCCGCGGTAGTCGAGGCTGAAATTCTCCTTGGCCAAAAGGTCCAGGCCGATCACCGCATTAATGCGTGTCCCCAAGGCCTGCTCGATTCGTCCGAGATCCATCGCCACCATGTCAAGGGACTCAACCGCAACGGGTCCCAACCGAACTTTCGGAACATGCACCCTCTCTGTGCTGATCGACCGGTTCATCAGCGAAAGTAGCGAGGGCGGGCCAGACAGCCCAAGTCGCCTGGCGAGTTTGATGTTGATTGCGCTCGGGACCGCCCCGGTGTCGATCAACATTCTTTGGTGCGGCACGCCCCCCAGTGTCCCCTCCAGCATTATGGCCCAACCATCGATCAAGTGGAATGGGACCTCTGTCTGTACTTGAGCTGCGGACGCAAGCGCCGAAAAGAGGACCACTACTACTCCGCCGAATTTCATATTTCCTCCCGGTGCTCAAGGAGGAAGTAGTGGTTTGCTAGCGAGAGAGTCCTGCGGAAAAGGTGAGGTTTAGGAAATCCTTCCCTCAGGTAATTCTTAGGCGTGTTATTTCAACGTGTTGGACGGTTGACGAGCGCGCCCAACGTTCGGCACTGGCGGGGGAACTTATAATGTGGCCAGGTTGGCGGAGGTCCAGTTTGTCCGGCAGACTAAAGGTGGGGGAGTGGACGGTTGTCCCAGAGTTGAACTGCCTCGAGCGGGGCGGGCAGTCCGTCCGCGTCGAACCCAAAGTCATGCGGGTGCTGATGACCCTGGCGGAGAAACCGGGGGAGGTCCTTTCCAAGGAACACCTTCTTCGGCAGGTTTGGCCAGAAACCTTCGTGTCTGATGAAGTCTTGACGCGGTGCATCTCCGAACTGCGCAAAGTATTCGAGGACAATCCCAAAGAGCCCGCCTATATCCAGACGATCCCGAAGGGCGGTTACCGGCTCATGGCGGCGGTAACGGCCGAGATTGGTAGTGAGGGCATCGGCCGCCGGTACGGAGGGAAGCGTAGCCGTTGGCTGCTCGCGGCCGGCGCAGCCGCAGTGCTTCTGGCAGTGGTGAGCTTCTACGCCATCCCCAGAGTTCCGGCGAGGACGCAGATTACCTCTCTGGCGATTTTACCGCTGACCAATCTTTCCGGAGATGCCAGCCAGGATTACCTCAGCGACGGCCTTATGGACGAGCTAACGACCCGCCTGGCGAAAATCAGCGCTCTGCGAGTGGTTTCACGGACTTCGGTGATGCAGTACAAAAACACAAAGAAGACCGCGCCGGAAATTGCCCGGGAACTGAATGTGGATGCGGTCGTGGAAGGATCTGTGCTGCGGTCAGGAAACCGAGTACGGATCAGTGCCCAACTCATCCTGGCCCGCAACGACCAGCATGTTTGGGCTGAAAGCTATGACCGCGACCTCAGCGACATTCTCGCGCTGCAGGCGGATGTTGCGCTCACGATTGCGGCGGAAATCAAGGTCCAGGTGACGCCGCAGGAGCGAGAAAAACTGGTGGCTACGGGAATGCACAATTCAGAAGCGTATGACTCGTACCTGAAAGGCCGCTACTACTGGAGCAGATTTACCGACGACGACAATCGAAAAGCCATTTCCTATTACCAACGGGCCATTGAGATCGATCCGAACTATGCTGCTGCCTACGCGGGCTTGGCGGACGTCTATCACGAGCTTTCAGACGCCCCTCCCCGAGAGATGGTCCCAAAGTCCAGGGCTGCCTCGGAAAAAGCGTTAGAGCTGGATGAAAGTTTGGCCGAAGCACACAGCTCACTGGGCTGGGTCAAGTGGATTTACTACTGGGATTGGCCGGGCGCGGAGGCGGAATTTCACCGCGCCATCCAACTGAATCCAAATTATTCAACCGCGCACGGAATGTACGCGGAATATCTAGATTCGATGGGACGCTTTGCGGAGGCGAGCAAAGAACGGGAGACGGCAAAGCAGCTTGCGCCAGTCGAGCCGATCTTGTACCAGAATAGCGGGGAGCATTTTTTATACACGCGAGAGTTCGACAAGGCCATTGAGCAATGCAACGAGGCGTTGCAACTGGTCCCCACGTTCTTCGCCGCGCACGCACTCCTTTCAGAAGCTTATGCACTGAAGGGCGCATGGAAAGAAAGTGTCCAGCACATGGAAGAATGCGCGGAACTGGCCGGGTCCCCGAAAGTTGCCGCCAAAATAAGGGGTGCTAACGAGCGAGCGGGTTACCGGGCTGCAATACAAGTTCAACTGGAGGACATCCGACAACGACGAGCGAGGGGACTCTGGATACCCTCTACTGACGACGCCTGGTTTTATGTGATGCTTGGCCAGAAAGACCATGCCTTGTTGGCGCTGGAACAAGGAGTTGAAGAACGAGACCCCGACGTGACGGAACTACAGGTAGACCCGGCCTATGATTCCATTCGCTCCGATCCGCGCTTCCAGGCTCTGGTGAAAAAGGTCGGCCTGCCGCAATGACGGCAATGCGAATCGATCAAAATGTCTTCGACGCCGTGTATCATTTCAGTCAACGGCCTCAACTTTTTGGGAGCGTTCGCGGTTAGGAGGGGTCGCATGGCTACGATTGAGCTTGCTATCAACGGACGTCCCTACACGGTTGAGGCGGATTCTCAGATCAGTCTTCTGACGGTATTGCGCGAGAATCTTGATCTGACCGGAACCAAGTACGGCTGCGGAGAGGGCCAGTGTGGCGCCTGCACCGTCCTGGTCGATGGAAGGGCCCAACGGTCTTGCGTCACGCGAGCCGAAAACGTCGCGACAAAGACAGATCACCACCATTGAAGGTCTTGCGTGCGGCGACCAGCTTCATCCGGTACAGGAGGCATTTCTGGAAGAGGGCGCGCTGCAATGCGGGTACTGCACTCCGGGCATGATCCTATCGACGGTGGCGCTACTCAGTCGAAACGATCATCCCACGCGAACCGAGATCATCGACTCCCTCGACGGTAACCTCTGTCGTTGTGGAGCCTACTCTCGAATCATCAGCGCGGTGCAAAGGGCCGCGACGAGACTGGCTAAATCAGACATGGGCAAGGGATGCCGGCAATGAGCGATACCACGCGTATTTCAGCTCCGTGGGAGCCCGAGCGTTATGAGCTTGCGTCTCCTCCTGTGTATCGCTTTGATCTCGATCGGCGCGATTTTTTCAAGTTCCTCGGTGCCGGCGTTTTGGTGTTTTCCGTTCTGAAACAGGCTGCCTGGTCGCAGGAATCCGGCAGAGCAGGAGCACAGAAAGGAGATTCACTACCCAGGGAAATTGACGCCTGGCTGCACATTGGTGAGAACGGCAGAGTGACGGTGTACACAGGAAAAGTGGAGGTGGGTCAGAACGTCCGCACCTCGCTGAGCCAGGGTGTCGCCGAGGAACTTCGTCTCCCCGTGGAACAGATCGACCTGGTCATGGGCGATACTCAGCTCGCCCCTTTCGACATGGGCACATTCGGAAGCCGGACAACCCCTACCATGAATCTGCAACTGCGCAAGGTGGCTGCCTCGGCGCGCGATCTGTTGATTGATCTGGCAGCTGCCCGGTGGCAGACCAATCGCCAGCATCTAATCGCTGCGGATGGCAAAGTCGTGGATCCAATAACCAAGGGATCCTTAGAATACGCCGCGCTGGTTAAGGGGCAGAGGCTTGCACAACGCATTCCAGCCGAAGATCCACTCACCCCTGCGGCAAGTTGGACCGTGATGGGTCAATCGCTCCCCAAGCTGAATGGTATAGATTTTGTGACCGGGAAACACCGCTATCCATCGGACCAGAAGTTACCGGACATGTGGTACGGCAAAATCCTGCGCCCGCCTGCTTTTGGAGCGACGCTGCTTTCAGTAGACTCAAAGAAAGCAGAACAGATGGGCGCCACGGTGGTCCGTGACGGCAATTTTGTTGGCGTTGCCGCGCCGAGTTCCGGGCTGTCCGCCGCTGCGATCGCTTCCATCCACGCTGAATGGAAGTCCGAGCCGCAGCCTTCGAGCAAAGAGCTTTTTGACTACCTGAAAAAGAATACAGACGACGGCACGGACCCTTCCGACCGCTATGAGGTCGGCAATGTGGATGAAGCCTTCGCTTCCTCCGGGCCGCGTGTGCAACGGACTTATGCGGTGTCTTACATCGCGCACGTGCCTCTCGAGCCTCGCGCAGCGTTGGCGAAGTGGGACGGCGACAACCTAACTGTCTGGACTGGAACCCAGCGCCCCTTTGGAGTACGAGGCGAACTTGCCGAAGCCTTTCGGATGCCCGAAGACCGGGTGCGGGTGCTGATGCCGGATACCGGATCGGCCTATGGCGGCAAACATACAGGGGAGACGGCCATCGAGGCGGCGCGACTGGCGCGCGCGGCCCGGCGCCCGGTTAAGGTGGTTTGGACCCGTGAAGAGGAGTTCACGTGGGCCTATTTTCGCCCTGCTGGTGTCATTGATGTTGCCGGAGGGGTTCGGAGCGACGGCACTATTACAGCCTGGGAGTTCCACAACTACAATTCCGGTTCTGCGGGACTCCGTACCTACTACGAAATTCCAAACCAGCGCATCGTCTTTCACCCGGTGCGTTCTCCATTGCGGCAAGGGTCATATCGCGCGCTTGCCGCCACGGCAAACCATTTTGCGCGCGAGTCGTACATGGACGAACTGGCGAGCGCTTTGAAGATGGATCCGCTTGAGGTTCCGCATGAAGAATCTGAAAAACGAAAGACTGCGCGCAGTTTTCCAGGCTGCGGCGGATAAGTTCGGCTGGGGAAAGCGGAAGGCTGGGCCAGATCAGGGATTTGGAATGGGCGGCGGCTACGAAAAGCTGGGAAATATTGCGACCTTCGCCGAGGTCAATGTGGATCGCAAGGCCAAAGTGGTGAAAGTTGTCCGGATCGTTTCCGCTTTCGAGTGCGGCGCCATCGTGAACCCTGAAAACCTCCGCAATCAGGTCGAAGGATCGAACGTTCAGGGGATGGGTGGGGCTCTCTTCGAAGCCATCCAATTTGAGAACGGCAGAATCCTCAATGGCAGGATGTCGCAATATCGCGTTCCTCGCTTCAGCGACCTTCCCTTCATCGAGACCGTCTTGCTCGACCGCAAGGACCTTCCCTCGGCTGGAGCGGGAGAGTGCCCGATGATCGGACTGGCGCCAGCGATTGCGAATGCCATCTTTGACGCCACCGGAGTCCGGCTGCGCTCGCTGCCGCTGGTGCCAGGCCTGAACCTCGCGTAAGGCGCCAACAATCAGAGTCGCTCAAGAGTCAGCCGATCGGGTTCGCCGGAAAAGTACTTTTGCAAGGCATCATTGAAGATCTTGTTTTCGGAAGTCGCCGCGGCGAACAAGGTCATTGAAGATCGAAACTTCAGATCGTCAGGGTATCCGAATATCTGGTTGATCAACCGACCTTCTACAAGGTTCACAAGCCGGGTACACTCTCTGATTCGTGGCCCCAGAACCGGGTGTTTCAAATACATCTGGGCTTCGTCCCGTGAAGTGATTGCGAAATGAACTGCCGCCTCACTATTTCCCAGCCCTCGAAGCTGAGGGAAAATGAACCACATCCAGTGGCTCTGTTTCTGTCCCTCCCCCAGTTCTGCGCAAACCTGCTCGAACACTGGATTTTGGGCGTCCACGAAACGTTGCAGATTGTGAGGATCATTCGCACTCGTCATCTGCCGCTACCCTGAGTCTTCCCACCCCAGTCTGTCATGTTACATGGGTTGGGCCGACGGATTTCTTCTAGCCCAAGAAGCGGGCCGCAAACGAAAACGCCCTGACTCGGCAGAGTCAAAACCCTTCCCCGTGATTCGCTTCGGGCTTCTGTCGTCCGCCATTTTGGATTTCAAGTGAGTCCTCAACCAGTAAGGGAATGACGAGTTTAAGAGAATCTATTTCTCTTCGCAGCCGGGCAAGCTCACTCTCTTTCTGCCGTAGCAGGTAAGCATTCCGCGCCGCAGTCAAGAGGCGGGCATATTCCATGATCTCCATGGCGGCTTTAGTGAATTTGTTTACCGCTTCGGTGTAGGTCGCCATGAGTAGCGGAGCATCCAGCGCGACCTCTTTTTTGCGCACGGTCTTGATGACCCGGAGTGGATTTCCGAGAATGGGCGCGATTTGATTTCGCAGAGAGAGAAACAGCGGCATGGCCTGGAATACCATGGCGTCAGCATACCCGGGACAAAGTCGAAAAATGGACGCAGTACATTGCGATCCCGAGAGCTCAAGGCTAATGCGAGTCGGGCGTCCCCCGAGCACTGCTCTAGATTTTCACGGAAGAGGCTTTATCCAGTTGCGGTGTTCTCGCCGTTGGTTCTGATCGCCTCAACTTTTTTCTTATCGGGAGAGGGTTCACCCAAATGAGCGCTAACCACCTGCTCCATCTGCGTCATAAGCGACCGCAATGCCTGGTCGCCGGCCTCTAGGGTGTTGTGAAGTGCCGTGCTGGCCGTCATAGCGGCCTGGTAAGCATCCCGAGCCTCACTTAAAAGGTGCACGTGGTCCATGAAGGCTGTGGCCGCCTTGGTGAATTTATTCATCGCATCCGTATATGTCGCCATCGACGGCGGTGGCGGTGTGCTCGGCGCGACATCCTTCTTCCACATTGCTTGCTCTGTGCTCACGGTGACTTCCTTCTTCCACATGATTCGCTCGGTAATGCTGTCCGTTCTCGTAGGTTTCGGTTCCGCTCGTGCGATAGCCTGACCCCTAAAATATACACTCTTTACAATCAGAAGGATGCGGCGTGTCAAAGAATTCTTCCGCCAGGAGACAAGTTTCTTAGCCGGAGATTCGCAACAGAGGGCGTCAACTCTGCGCTTGATGAATTCAAAGATGATGGCTTTTCTAACAACCGATTAATTATTCACCGCAATGGCCGATTAGTGTTTTTGTGCGAGGAGGCTGATCACGCTGATCCGCCCAAATTCCTTGACATCACGGTCCCCTCCGGCCGGAAGCCGAGAGGCCAGCGACGGCTCCTTCCAGGCCACGGAAACCACGCACAAGGGATCGCCAGATGGCACTCCGATCGTCCGCGCCGCCTCTGTAACCTCCTCGACCATTTCGGTGGGGCGAAAAGCCGGAGGGGCTGTCGAGGGTATGACGAAGCGGTGACCGCCGAGCCATTCCTCCGCGCCTTCTTCGAAGCGCACAGTGTCCAGGGCTTTGTCGTTTCGTGAGAGGTAGTATCTGAGCACATCGCGAGTCATGTCGTCTGCGAACAGCGGTGTACCACGCGGAACCGTCCGGCCGATGTAGCTGATCGCTGCGGTCATAGCGCTTATGGGCATAACCCGCGCGTCATTCTCGGGCGAGGAGTGGATGGCCCAGAATGGTGCGACAACGGCACCCAGGAGCAATATCGGCACCCCACGCCCGCGCGGCAACCAGGCGAAGGCGGCTGAAATACCCGCTGTCAGAAAGGGCAGCAGATAGGTCTGGTGCCTGGAACCGGCGAAGGGAAACACCCGAAAGAGCGCAGCGATGAAACCCACTACAAAGGGAGATATGACCAGTAGCGCCGTGAGCTTCGGAGCTCTGGTCCGGCCTGTCAGCAGGGCGGCGAGCCCAGCTGCGAAGATCAACATAAACAGAAGCGCTAATGGGCGGAGACCGGTTGCGTATTGGAAGGTCTCGAAGAGCGATCTCCACACAAGCCCGAGGAGGGTCTCTCGCCCCGGCGCGTAAAAGTAGTGCCCGAGATAGTTCAAACTGCCGCTGGGATTGAATACACTCGCCCGGCGAATATGTCCAAAATATAAACCGCCTAGCAATGCCGCGAGGACAAACTGGTTCACAACCATCGCAAAAACGATACGGCGGGGCATATCGGCCTGGAACAAGCGGACCACGACATACAGGCCAAGAGAGCCCAGAACGATGATCGTAGTGTAGTTCGTCAGCAAGGCGCCTATGAGGAAGAGTGCCTGAACGATCGCCCAGATTGTCGAGCGCTCGCTGAATGCGCGCTCGGTCGCGTAAAGAGACCCGCACACGAAGCAAAGTAGAAGACCATACTGGCGGACTTCGGTTGAGGCAGTGATAGCCACTGGGGCTATCGCCATGAACCCAAGCCCGGCAAGTGCGGCAATCTCTCCGAGGCTGCGGCGCAGCCATGCGAATGCGAGACCGAGCGCCGCAGTTCCGCCGGCGAGGCTCGGCAACCTGAGAATCAGCTCGGTCCGCCCGCAAGACGAGAAGTCCGTGCAGGACCAGGATGAACAGCGGCGGGTGCGCCAACATGAGGGCTGCCCTGGAGGCTCCAAGCCAACTCGCTGGCCTGGCCGCGCCGAAGTGTTCGGCTTCATCGGGGTTTAGGTAGCAGGATCCAGCGTAGGCAAGGCGTATCGCGAATGCCGCAGCGATGATCCCTAGCGCCAACCAGTTCGAGTTCTTGATGACCCACACCTCGAGCCGATCAGCCTCCGAGGGGTATTTGGTCGACATGACGCCCTTCCTTTCCTCGATTTCCACAAGGCCACTCGGAAGGCTCAGTCGGTCGGATGTCCGGCCCAGATCTTCCAACGCGATGAACCTCAACACCGCGGGCGGTTGTAGAGCTACCGAGGGTCTTTCATATTCGTCTGCACTTTGGTTGGGCCTGACCTTGGGGTCCTAAGACGTCGCGGCTAGGAACAGAGGAGGCGAATCCACTGCAAAATCGGGGGATGTCTTTCGAAGCGGCGCGCAGGAAAGCTAGTGCGGGAGTGCTGGCTCGTCAATGGCACCTTAGTGCGGTGGCGTGGCTCTTCACTGCCTGGCTTCTGTACCTCCGAACAGCTCACTGGCGTAATCAGCGTTTACACTGGCAACCCCGCTCAACGAGTGAAATGGCTGTTACATCACCTATCGAGGCGGTACCGCAGGTTATGGGCGGGTTTCAGTTTAGCGCGTGAATAGGCTCTGCAAGCCCGCCGAAACTGTGAACATCACTATACCAACCAGCACGGTCAGAAGTAGCGAGACGACGGAGGCGAAGACGACGCGCACGATCAATCGGGTTGCGGGCTTCTCGCCGGAGGCGAACGGAATCAGCGGAGCGATTACGGCGATCATCGTCGACTGGCACAAGAACGAAACTACGAACCAGTATGTACCGCGTTGCCCAGCGGTGACAATGTCCTGTTCACGCCCGGGTAAACCAATCAGCGCAGCAACCACAATACCTTGCGCCATGTAGGCGAGGTAGGCGAGAGCAGCTGCGGCTGAGAGGCACGCACCAGTGGTCGCACGAACCCAGACGCCACGCCTTGCGTGCATCAGGATGGGGGTTGCTTCCATACGTCGGAAACTTTACGTCAAAACGGGGGCAAAATCCACGTGAACTCGGCGGCTTATCCGCATGGCTAACGGCCAAATCTCGGCCGAACCGACATCGCGAAACATGAAGTCGGGTCTCTCAGTAAGCAAGTTGAGCTGCTTCTCGAAGAAAGTCTGGAGTTTCGAGATCGAGGGAGCATCGCCGCGTCCCGCAAAAGGACGGTCGTCAATAGAAGGATCGATTGTCAGTAGCCAGTCCCTCCCCAGTTCTGGGGTAGAATCTTGGTGGCCTACCTCCCATGACGAAGCGCAGTCGCGATAAAGCCTCCTTCCCGCTGGAGGACACCCACTTCGCCATGAAGCAGCGTAAGGCTGTCCCGCATGAGTTCGTGCTCGACGCGATCGCGCCGCTGTCGCCCGAGACTCGCTCCATGTTTGGCTGCCTCGCGGTCTACGTTCAGGACAAGCTTGTCCTCATCCTTCGCGACAAGCGCGATGGCACGGCAGACAACGGAGTGTGGCTGGCTACGACCGAGGAACACCACCAGAGTCTGCGGCGGGAGTTTCCGAACATGCGCTCGATTCAGGTGTTCGGGAAGAAGGTGACAGGCTGGCAGGTCCTCCCGGCCGACGTGAAGGATTTCGAAGAGACCGCGCTGCAGGCATGCGAGCTTGTCCTCGCGGGAGATCCTCGAATCGGGAAGGTGCCGGGAACACGGCCTGCTTCGAGTTCGGGGGTTAAGAAGACGGCAAGATCCCCGAAGAGTACGAGGAACGCGCGTGCGAAGGCGTGACGAATGTGAAAAGCGAACTGAGGTTGAGTCTTGCACGGGGCGCAGCGGGAAAACGAATCCGTAGCGGTTCTTATCTGTCGCTCCGTCTGGTTCCCGCGACCTCCTGACCACGTAAGAACTTCCACTAGAAAGGAAGCAACCTTGTGATTGTCGGCGTTCCGAGAGAGAGTTATCCCGGTGAGCGGCGCGTGGGCTTGGTGCCCATGGTATTGCCGAGTCTGGTAAAGGCGGGCTTTGAAGTTGTCATAGAAGCTGGCGCTGGGGAGGAAGCAGGTTATCCGGACCAGCACTATATCGAAAAGGGCGCAAAGATTCTCCGCGACCGGGCCGCCGTGTTTAGCGCGGCAGATATTGTCGTCCAAGTCCTGTGCTATGGCTCCAATGATGTCACCGGCGCGGCGGATCTTCCTCTTTTGCGTCGGGAGCAGGTTCTCATTGGATTCCTGCGGCCGCTGGGGTCGCTGGAAGTGATCCGGCAAATCGCCGACACCGGTGTTACATCTTTTGCCATCGAACTGATACCTCGGACGACCCGCGCTCAGAGTATGGATGCACTTTCCTCCATAGGAACGATTTGCGGTTACAAGGCAGTACTGATTGCGGCCGATACGCTGCCCCGGTTCTTTCCCATGCTTACGACTGCGGCGGGAACTATCACACCCGCACGGGTGTTTGTGATTGGCGCCGGGGTCGCGGGATTGCAGGCTATCTCCACGGCAAGAAGGCTGGGCGCGGTGGCCCAGGCGTATGATCTGCGGCCTGCGGCCAAGGAGCAGGTGCAGAGTCTCGGTGGCCGTTTTGTCGAACTTCCGATCGAGGCGAAAGACGCTCAGGATGCGCGTGGCTATGGCACGCAGCAGGATGAGTCCTTCTATCAACGGCAGCGTGAGCTTCTGGGGCGCGTGGTGGCGGAGAGTGATGTTGTAATTACGGCGGCCGTGATTCCCGGGAAGAGATCGCCAGCGCTAGTGACCGAAGAAATGGTAAAAGGGATGGCGCCCGGCTCGGTGATTGTTGATCTGGCGGCCGAGCGCGGGGGAAACTGTGAACTGACGCGCCCCGGCGAAACCGTCGTTGCCCACGGCGTCACCATTGTCGGGCGGATCAACGTCTCCACCGGTGTGCCCTATCATGCCAGCCAGATGTATGCGCGCAATATCACGGCATTTCTGTTGCACCTAGTGAAGGATGGCAAGCTGCAGCTTGACTTGGAAGACGAAATCATTCGCGAAACGCTGTTGACCCGGGGTGGGGAACTGGTCAACCAGCGCGTGCGAGAGTTCTTCTCGCAACCTGAGCCGATTTCTGCCGGCTAGCATTAGATTTCGTCGGCATCAAGCGCGCCGGCAACAATGATATTTCTTTGGGGTGGAGGAAGAATGAGTTCCACGTTAATCAACGGCCTCTTCGTTTTCATGTTGTCGGCCTTCATCGGATTTGAAGTCATCCGCCGGGTTTCACCTTTGCTCCATACCCCACTGATGTCGCTGACCAATGCGCTTGACGCGATCGCCGTAGTCGGCGCCATTGTGCTCGTGGGCCGGCACGAGAGCAAGCTTTCATTCGTGCTCGGCATGCTGGCAGTCATCGCCGCCACCAGCAATATCGTCGGTGGCTTCCTGATTACCGACCGCATGCTCAAGATGTTCCACAGCAGCCGCCCAACCAAGCCATGAACACTCTGCCCGTGACCCAGCCTGTCATCGAAATCACCTACCTGGTGGCCAGCATTCTTTTCATTCTCTCGTTGAAATGGATGAGCTCGCCGAGTACCGCGCGGCACGGTGTGCGAGCAGGCGAAATTGGCATGCTGCTGGCTATCGTCGGGACCTTGTTACAGCACGACATCGTCGACTATAAGTGGATTGCAGTCGCGCTGGTGCTTGGGACCGGCATCGGGATTCCGCTCGGCCTGGTGCGGATGACCGCCGTTCCTCAGCGGACGGCCCTCAGCCACGCCTTCGGCGCTTTCTGCGTTACGCTGGTGGGCACCGCCGAATTCTATCTGCGCAGTCCTGACATTTCCCGCTTTACCATGGCGGTTCTTTCCGTCGAGGTCATCCTCGGCGGCTTGACATTCACTGGCAGCCTGATGGCGGCCGGAAAACTCCAGGAGTTCCTGCCCCAGCGCCCGCTCACCTATAAAGGTCAAAACTTCGTCAATCTGTTATTGCTCCTGATCGCCGTGGCAGGGGCTGGCTACCTCGTGCTGCATCCCGGCGCGAGACAATTGTTCCCGATGATGGTGGGGGTCTCTCTTCTGTTGGGAGTGCTCATGATCATTCCGATCGGGGGCGCGGATATGCCAACGGTGATCTCGCTGCTCAACTCTTACGCCGGGCTTTCCGCAGCGGCGATGGGATTCGTTCTCGACAGCAAGCTCCTGATCATCGCCGGCGCGCTCGACGGCTCTTCCGGTTTCATCCTGTCCGTCATCATGTCCAAGGCCATGAATCGTTCATTCGGCAACGTACTTTTCGGGGCCTTCGGTCAGGTTCAAGCTAAGACCGTAGCCGGACAGGAAGCCAAGACGGCGCGCAGCGCGACTGCGGAAGAAGCAGCCGCAATACTGGCCGCAGCCAATAAGGTTGTCATCGTTCCGGGGTATGGCATGGCCGTCGCTCAAGCCCAGCACAAGGTGCGTGAACTCTATGACGCCCTCAGCAAGCGCGGAGTAGACGTGCGGTTCGCGATCCATCCCGTCGCAGGCCGCATGCCGGGACACATGAACGTGCTGCTTGCCGAGGCCGACATTCCCTACGACCGGCTGGTCGAAATGGACGACATCAATGGCGAATTCGCCCAGACCGACGTTGCGCTGGTGATTGGCGCCAACGACGTCACCAATCCCGCGGCCCGCACCGATTCCTCCAGCCCCATCTTCGGCATGCCAATTCTCGACGTGGACAAGGCTCGCACGGTGATGGTCATCAAACGCAGCATGAGCCCGGGCTTCGCGGGTATCGACAATCCACTCTACTATCTCGACAAGACGCTAATGCTCTTTGGAGACGCCAAATCGTTCGTCAATGACATCGTTCGCGAGCTGGCTGGCGGGGGAAACAGTTGACAAGTGTGGGAACACTCACGCCGCGCCGAACCGCTTAACTTGCGATTCGAGCGCCCGCCAACTCTACGCACCTGAGGCAGCGACACTTGTATCTCGCATTCTCGGGATGGGCCGTATGGCCGCACTTGTCACAGATGTACCTGCCATCCAGGTGCGCGACCATGGGACGAAACTCAAGGCCTGAAACACAATAGAGGCATCGAACGGTGTCTCTCATTTCCGACTTCTGGGGTGAGCTGTGTCGAAGGTTTCTGGCGCGCTTTGCGGATGCGCTAGAGTCTCCCGATTTCACTCTCATGCTGCTATCCCGTGTTATGCGACCTTGGGCCTTTTTGGTTCCCCAGTCCGGTAAGCGGCTTCCGGGTCATAGCGTTTTAGCAGTTGCTCGATCCGCTGGATCGTGCGCTGCAGTTGGTGGATCAAATCTTCGTCGCGAACAGTCAGCAAATCGGCAAGGAGCAGGCGAATCTGCACCCGGATCTCAGCATATTTCTCGCCACGAGTTTGCATTTCAAGCAGATATTTCCGATAGATCATGTACCCGATACCGACGCTGGCTCCCATGAACAGAGCACGGAAACCTTGCAGCAGCCAATGGGGAGCGTTGCGGAGATTCGTCACCAGGATATCCACATCCAAGCTTACAAACCAGGCGCATGCGCCCCAGAGCGCGGCAGCGGCTAGAACCTTGTGTCGTTTTGCCACGTTATTGGCCCGGCTTTCTCAGAGTGTGTTTTACGGTCAAGCGGCGCAGATCGCGATGACGTACGAGTTTCCTTCTTTTCAGTTTCGGAATGTGCAATAAGCAATCTAATCCTCATCAGACTGTGGAAAAATTGTGGATTCCGGAGATATCTGTTCAAAAAGAGGAGGGAACTCGCCTACCGAAACGCGTAGTTCCTGCACTGGCCAGAGGATTCGCGGAAAGGCAGCAGCCAGGAGTACAGTGCGTACGACAACTTACGCCGCACGACCGATGTTAGGACCGTGAATATATGCCTGATCCTGAAAAAGAGCTTTGGGTAGATCTTTATCGAATGGCGATGATGGAACTGGAAAATGCCAGGATCGCAGGCCGAATCGGAGATGCAAGAATTGAAATTGCGGCACGGCTCGAAAAACTGCGCGACATCCCTGGCCTTCATACTGTCGAAAGACAGGCGATCGATGAAGCCCTAGGCGGTCTGCGTAGCTTGGAATGCACCGAAGAGCGCGACGCCGACAATGAACGCCGGATAGCGGAGAGGGCTTTGCAAAGTCTTCGCGTGATAGCGCCCAGATTTGAGAATCTCGACTAGAAATCTTTCTATTCCGCTTTGGGAATTGGGCGGACTCAGATTGTTGAGTCGTTTCTTGGTGAAATGCATCAAATAGTTATCAGCTAAGTTTGATTCATCCGCAGTTGAAAACCGGTTCCGCCAACCAGCGACAGCCCTTCTCACCTCGTAGCGACTCTGCTCAGCCGAAATTTAAGAACAGAAATAGGAATATCCATGGAACAAGGAACAGTAAAGTGGTTTAACGACGCCAAAGGCTACGGCTTTATCAGCCGCCAAACCGGTGAGGATGTCTTCGTGCATTTCTCCGCTATTCAGGCAGGGGGCTTTCGCAGCCTGCAAGAAGGGCAAGCCGTGCAGTTCGAAGTAACCAAGGGGCCAAAGGGCTGGCAGGCTGAGAACGTTCAGGCTGTCTAATTGACAACCGAGCATGCCCGTTATCCGAAGGGATTTCGGGCATCTCTTTTTTATCTTGGTGCTGCCACTTCCGGACTAAGCACTTGCACGGAAACCAGCTCCGGACTGCATCGGGAGTTTTGAAGCGATTTGACAGCGTCTTCGGCTGTGAATCTCCCCATAACCAGGGCCAGCTTGCGGTTGGATGTCATTCGGATGGGTGTCAGATCAACTCGCTGCACGTATTCCGTGGCGCGAGTGCTGCCTCGATTCACTTTCACGACAAATTTAGTATTTTTCAATGGTTTCTCACTGCTTTCATTATACGCGGATGCGCGCCATCGTCACTCCACAACGCGAGCCCTTATGCGCATTTACTGACCCTTTAGAGGCTGAGACCGCCCAACGTAGGTTTGCAGCAAACCTGTCTTAGGCGCCGGGCTCTCAGCGCTCGTAAACTAATAAATCATCCGTGCGCCGACTCGCAGAATCAATAACAGGAACCAACTTCTCCTTCGAGGTGCTCGCATGCAACTCAAGCCCTTCCTGCTGGACGCCTGGCTCGACCAGTACGAACACGACATAGAATTCAACCTCGCTGCGAGCACCGGACCGACCTGGACCGTGAACGACATCCTCGCTCTCGCTGACGACGAAACGCGTCACCGATTCTTGAACCACAATCTGGTCTACGGCCGCCCCGCCGGCGCCGACAGTCTGCGCGAGGCCATTGCTGAAATGCAGGGTGTACGGGTAGAGGCCGTCCAAGTCGTGACCGGCGCCTCCGAGGCGCTCGTGGCCCTGATGTGGCTGGCCGCCGAGCCCGGCGCGAACGTAATCATCCCCCTGCCTGGATTCACTACTTTCTCGGCGCTCCCGGAATCTCTTGGCCTGGAAACCCGCTTCTATCGCGTGCGCCGCGAGAACGGCTTCCGCATTGACCCCGACGAGATCAAGCGGCTCGCCGACTCGAAGACCAAGCTCATCCTGGTCAACAGCCCGCACAACCCCACGGGCGCGACCATCGGCGACGGCGAAATGGAAGCTCTGCACGACTTCACCGCCGAGCGCGGAATCCAACTGGTGAGTGATGAGGTCTACCATCCCATCTACCACGGAAGGCAAACGAAATCGGCGGCACGCCTGCCGCACGCCACGGTGATCGCCGACCTGTCGAAAGCATTTTCAATTCCTGGCGTGCGCACGGGATGGATGATTGAGCACGACGCCCGGCGCCGCCAGCAATACTGGACCGCGCGTGCGTACTTCTCAATCTGCAACACCACCACGGGAGAAATTCTTTCGGAAATCGCAATCCGCAAACGTGACGTCGTGCTTGGCAAGACCCAGGAAGCCGCCACCCGAAATCTCAAGCTCCTCGAGCGCTTCATGGCGGACCATCGCGACGTACTCGGCTGGATTCCACCGCAAGGCGGCATGACCGCGTTCCCCTGGCTGGTGAGCGGAGAGAACGACCGCCCCTTCTGCCAGGCCGCCACCCAGCGTGGGATCCTGCTGGCTCCCGGCGATTGCTTCGATGCGCCCTCGCATTTCCGCCTGGGCTTTGCCGCCGCCGGAGACAATTTCTCCAAGGCGCTCGACCGCTTCGGAGTATTCATAAAGAGCTGGTCGGCGAAGATGGTCACAGTATGACGGGAACTTGCTGCGACGCGATCAACAGTACTTATTGTTGTCATTCCGACGCCGAGCGAAGCAGAGGCGGAGGAATCTGCTTCTCGGCTTGTGCCTGGAAGCGCCGCCCCCCTTAGATATTGGCAGGAGTGGAAGGAAGTTTTAACCATGCACGGACATCGCAACTCATCAGCGACTGATCCTGGACTTCCCAGTTCCCATGAAGCCGACACCCAATCGCTCTTGTAAGGCAGTTGGACTTCGGGTTACGGCAGATAAGAGCACACTCATGACCGTCAAATGGAAGTCTGTCTCTTACTGAAATCCACGACAAGGCGACTGGTTCTCTGTAACTAGCATCTGACATCTCGTTCATCTCTCATGCTTCTGACTTCTGACGACTAATGCTTCGCTGGCGGTGGTGACAACGCGGGTTCTATTTCTCGATAATCTGGGTGACACTCACCGCCGTCAAAGAGTGACCACACTCCAAGCAATATGCCTTTAATCGAGATGTGATCAACCCACAAGACGGGCACATCCTCTGCGACCCGTACTCGGCGACACGGGGTTTCGGCTTGCGGATCTTGTGGAGGAACGGGATCGCCAATAGCGCAACAATCAGACCGAAAGAAATAGCAGTTGAACTCATCAAAGTGCTCCTTCCAAACTCCGGGGGAGCGATGTAAGCTGCCCCCCATTTCTCTTCGCTCCTGCCTGTTACGCGGCCTTGCCGGGGCCCTTGACTTTGGGAGCCTTGGCTTCGAGCGTCTTCTCAACGTCCACGTTGACCTTAATCTGCTTGGGCTTGGCTTCGGCCTTCTTGGCGAGTTTGATCTTCAGCACGCCCTTGGCATGGTCGGCGCTTACTTGCCCCGGGTCCACAGAGCTGGGCAGGGTGAACGAGCGGGTGAAACTTCCGTATTGCCGCTCGACGCGACGGAAGTTCTCCTCTTTCTCTTCCTTTTCGATCTTGCGCTCGCCATGGACGGTGAGCGTGTTGTTGTCGATGCGAACATCAATGTCCTTCTCGTCGATGCCCGGGACTTCAAGCTTCAGAGTAATGTTGTGTTCGTCTTCGTAGATGTCCACCGGTGGTGCGAAGCTGGTGGATGTCAACGCGTCTTCCGGGCCTTCGGAGCTGTACGCCTCCCGGAAAAGACGGTTCATACGGTTCATCCTGTCTTGCATGGTGGAAGACTCACGGAATGGTTCCCAACGGCTCAAGAGTGTCATAAACGCAGTTCCTCCTTGGAGAAAATCTAAGAGGAAAAACTTCAGATGGGCTGACTTAGTTCAGGGAATCTGAACGAGTAAGAAGAGGTGGCTTGCTCAATCACAATGCTAGGCTCTTGCACTACCGATGTCAAACAAGCTACATGCCGGATCTGCTCTGTCGTGTTATATGGATGCCGCAACAAGGCGCTCGCGCGATTGTCGAAGCGTTTGGCGGAGCAAGAGCGCGTGCGCTCGCCACTGGCTCTGAGGAGAGAGGGTTCTCGATTGCACTAGTTTTGGGGAATTGACGCGTCATCATTTCAGGCGTAGTTTGGCGCCGAAAGGAGAGTCACGTCATGGACAAGGACACTTCGAAGAAACCACCAGCGACGTCGACGGGGGACCCACAAGGGCTGACATCCCAAATCCGCCAACGTGCGTTTGAACTCTACGAAGAACGTGGCCGAGATGAAGGACACGAATTAGACGACTGGCTCCTTGCCGAAGAGGAGATCGCAGGTAAGAAATCTCGAACTGCCGCCTGATTCTCAGACCCCCGGATATCAAGGAACGTTCCCGGAAGGGGCGCCCCACGCTATTCGCGGTAGTTCCTCTGAATTTGACGCACTGTAGTTCGGAAAAACCCAACACTCGTTCCGTCGTCAGCACGACGACGGGTTCCTTTCACCATTAGCCAACGAAAGGAGCGCATGCCATGTTTACCAGAGTCGTCGAACTCACCACCAAACCAGGCAAAAATAAGCAACTCTCTGACACCATCAACGACAAAGTACTGCCGATCCTGAAGAAACAGAAAGGCTTTGTCGATGAGACAGTCTTGGTATCAGACAAAGAGGACAATCGCGTTCTGTCACTCAGCTTTTGGACCAGACGTGAGGAGGCTGAGGAATATCACCGCGTGGAGTATCAGAAGGTCCACGACCTGGTCCGGCACCTCATTGAGGCCGAACCTGTGATTCGCACGTTCGATGTCCACACGTCCACCACCCACAGAATTGCGGCCGATAAGGCCGCCTGAATCATAGGTGGAAACGTCGGCAATCTGTTCCGTCAACAAGTCAAGGTGGCATCACAAAAGGCGCGCCGGGGGCGCGCCTTTCCCATCTGCCGCTCAAAGCGTCGCGGACTTCAGCAATGCCCGCGGACCGTGTTCAACGGTCCGTCTTCCGCGTGGGAAAGCGGAGTCTGCAGTTCGCGCCTCGGCTGTCCTACTTGACAACGACTGTGCCTTTTGGCGTCGCACCGCCACGGGCGCCACGCTCAGAACTCTGCAATATGCCGATGCTTCGTGGCTGTGGATCAGAATGATTTGTGAAGTCTTCGGCCACGAAACCATAGTTCATTTGATGCCGCTGCGCTCCTGCAGGCTTGGGAGCTCCCGTAGACGATGGAGCCACCGGCGATTTTGATGTCGGGCTTGTAGTTACGGATCGCCGGCCTGATGCCATCTGCGTCGACTCGTTCGAAATGGCGATAGACCGTACGGATTGGTTTGTCCTGCTGGTGGTCTCGTCTGTCATCGAAGGCCGGATCGCGGCAAACAGTAACATGGAGGCAGCAATTGCCACCGTCTGCCAGAATATTCTGTAACGGGGAACATTCATGAGACGCCTTCTCCCGCCTGGACAAGAAGCCTTTTCGCCCGAAACGGCCGAAGTGTTTGCCAAACCAGCTCCTGATTTGTCTTCGGTTGGCAACGGCAGAGGAGAGTAAAGTGGTTTAACGCTTCTTGCGGAGAGCGCGGCCGGTGGGACTGGCAGAGGGTGCAAGGTTTCTGACTCTTGTTGGAGTGTGAGCGTATGCAATCTGATTTCGCTGGGAATAAAGCCAGGACTCTCAGTTTCCGATTCCTTCGACGCAATCAAAGAAGAGCCTTGCTCGCGACTGGCCGCTGATTCCTTGGCCGCCGCTGTCTTGAGTCTATTCCAGATCGCGGCTTGCGATTCGAGATGCGCATTCATGCTCGAGGGCGCAGGTGCGCACTCCGACTCCTGGCTGATCCCGGCTGTGTGCCCGGTGCTCGGTGTCACATTTGCCGGCCGCAGGTTGGCGAGAACAGCCTCTGATGTCATCACCAGTAAACACTCGTCTGCGGTGATCTCGCCCGAGGCAAAGGACTTGACATGGAGACCGGCGGATTGCAGACCTTTCGCCAGTTCCTCTGAAGAACGGGTGATTCGGGCAATGTAGATTAAAGAGGGCATAGGAGTTTTTTCGGGCTAGCGCTGTAATTGCGGTATAAAGCCAAACTGAGCCAAAGACTGTCCAAAAGTGATCACAATTCCTGACTCAGCTAAACGTTGTCGATTTCGTGGCTCAGGATCTCGCGCCTCGTGGAATGAGCCATTCTGCACAGTATTGCCAAAGGAAATGGGCGATCCTATTGGAGTCTCAAGGGAGCAGCTACCCGCCAAACCAGACGGCCTGCCCTCTTGAGGCGGTTCTCTAGAGACAGTACGGCCGCGATTGAGCAGATTCTCGAGGGCCCGCCCGGGCCGCGATCGTGCCGACCCGCTAGAGAGGAAGCTTCACCATGCACCCGGAAGATCTGATGAACGCGGATATGCTGAGCGAAATTCTGCTGCTGGTCAGCGCCTCTTTCATTTTGATCACGTTGTTGATGATCTTGGGGATCGCGCTGACGCAGACCGCTGCGCTGACATAGCACGTTACGCAAGGGAAAGCCGATGCGGCAGTACAAGGCTCCGCAGCCTTTACACTGGCTATCACTCTGCTTGGCGTTAAGACCTGGGTACGAGTGTTGGCCTACGGCGCAGCCGGGACCGTCACGGTGAGCCGCTTCATGCTCACGACCACTGGTCTTCCGATATGTTGGTTGGGTCTGTTCTAGGCTTCGCGATCGGGACGCACATCTTCCACTCACGTTGCGATCCGGAGTTAAGCCCTTCCTGTCATCGCCGCACCAAAGATAGGGACCAACCATGATAGCGGTGCGTTTGTGCGAAATCGCATAGCAAGCTGCTGGGAAATCCGCTCGTCACGTACCGGAATCAATGTTGCAGCGGGTCCGGCAAGCCGGACGTCTGCAGCTTTGCTTTGTGGTTCGGATGGTCGTCGTGATCAGCGAGGTCCAGGCCAAACGATGGATGTTGGTAGGTGCCTGTGATCTTCACCGGCGCTACGTAGCCCCCCCGCTTATTCTTGAAAAAGGGATCCAGAACTTTCAGCATTAAAGACTTTATCCCGTGCGTCGTTTTGGACACTTCGGCATCGGTTTTCAGGGTTCCCCGCAAATCGATTTTCTCGGTGATCAAGCTGTAGGTTCCCTGCATTTGAGCCAGGGCCCCCGGAACCCGAAATGAAAGATTTGAGAGCCTGGCCGTACCGTCCTTAACGACCGCGCGCCCTTTCAGGTCGGAAAGCACCGTTTCAGGATCACCCTCGTCGTTATCACTCGTACTATGGTCTTCTTTTCCCTGGGCGCCTTTGCTGAGACTGTTGACTCCTGCTTGCGTGTCGGATTTTGTAAAGGTCCCATTGTCAATTCCAAAGTCACCCTGCAATTCCAATTTCTCAAGAAATGGTCGCGGCCCCGGCGGGACGGAGACCTTTGCCTTGAAGCTGACGATCCCCGACATCGGAGCCCGTGGCGAATCGGTGAAAAATAGCAGGATGTCTTGAATCCGCCCATCAGTGGCCGCTAATTCGAGTGAGGCCGTTTTACCGTCCCGGCCAGATTCTCCCGCTACACTGCCTTCCGTCCAGACTGTCGTCTTCCCGAAAGTCGCCGTTACCTGCTTCAGGAAGGTGTCTCCGTTATCACCGTTTACCACTGCATGGAACTGGGTTCGCAACCGCACCTGATGAGGGCTGAGAGTGACGGCAAAAAGAGGGACGTCGGTGGCGCCGTCAACCTTAATCTGGTCGAGCTCGCCACTGAACTTGCCCGAGGAAGAAAGCAGACCGCTGATTCCGCGGAACACCCCCAAATCCGCATGCTGGAACAGATACTCCCCCGATACGGCTGTCTTGCCCACATGGTCCGCGTTCCACGGCCCAAACTCCCCGGTGGTGGATATTTCACCGGGTGGTTCCGGATTAGAGAGTCTTGCCTTAAAGGACGCTGGACCGTCGCCGCCGACATGGCTGAGGGTGAAGGCGGAGAAAACAAACTTGAGAGGCGGCTGGTCCGTCTGGGCTCGAGCCACTTCGAGGATTGCTCCGTCAGCAACCAGGTCGTCGATTGCTGCGGTTGCCCGCGATGGCGTTTCGAAGTGTTCCCCCGTCCCCTTGGGTGGTATCAGAATGTGCATGCCCTCCGCGACCACGCGCTTGACGTGCCGCCGGAACAGCCCGCTAAAGCTGCCTTCAATCCTTATTCTTTCGATGGTCATCAGCGGCGGCGTTCCGGCTTTGGGATTGTGCTGAAAGACAACGTGTTCGAGAACGCAGCCTGGGCGCGGGAAATATGTCCCATGAAAAGCGGCGACCTGCACCTTGCTGAAGCTCTCGTCCTCCAGTTCCTTCACGACCACGTCTCGCCGGAAGGGCCAGTGTAATGCCACGAAAAGGAAGGCCGCAGAACAAGAGAGCAGGCTGACCACGGCAGCCACTGTGGTCACTCGGAGTTTCCGTGACTTCTGGAGCGGCGTTGGGGTGGGCACTACTGACATTTGGATAGCGCGCAATCTGCTGGGGGTTAGAGGCGAATAGTCGGGTTTGGGTTGTTAAAGGAACGATAGAAAGTCATCAAACCTATGGAACAGCGCCGGAATTCACCATTGCATTCTATTCGACTCCGAAAATGAAGGGTCCGTCCGCAGCCGTTCTATCTACCGCAGGCACTTCATTCCTCAATTGTTCAAGTTCGGCCTGAACTCTTGCCCAGTCTTTTGGCCTTCGCTTAGTCGCATACGGAGCATCGGGATGCCCAAAGAATTCCAGAAGCTCGGCCCGAACCTCCGGCCCGGCACCACTGAAATTCTGTTTCGCCAGCGCGTCGAGCAACTTGGCCTGGGTCTCATCGTTGAGGCGATATTGTCCCGGCCCGCTTATTTCACCGGTGTCAAAATTGTCATTGGGCAAATCCGGCTGGCCGGAGCCTGCCTGGCTGAGCAGGTGCCGGTAGCGATCCAGTGTCGCGTTGAAGCTCGCTTCGAACATTCGTTCCGTTTCAGGTGTCGGTGTTTTGAGTTGTAGCACGCGTAGCGGTCCTATTTTTGGGAGAATCCGAACAAAGAACGCGAGCACTCGCTCGCCAAAGGTGGGCTGCTGGTACTGTTTTCCCCAATTCTTCTGGTAACTGGCGCGAGAAAGATTGTAGAGAAACTTCCTTTTCGTCATGCCGGGCTGGTCCTGCATGATCTCGGCTTTCTTCAGGCTCCAGGCAATGCGCGTGGCCTTGGGGAGAAGCTGGCTGACAGCGTGACGGTACGAACCGAGCACCTTATCTTCGTCAGAAAGAACATGCTTCAGATCCAAGCCGTAGGTTTCCTGAAAGGCTTGTTCCAGCAGAGAGACCGAAACTCCAAAGCCGATAAAATCATGATAATTGTCCGGAGCGTAACGCCCATGGGCTACTTCGAGAATGTCGAAACCGAATTCCGTTTTTACGTGCGCCAGCTTGTCTTCTTCGTACGTAACTGAGTCACCATATTTCTTCTTCAACTTGGGGTACAGCAGCGGGACAGCTCGATTCGTGCCCATGGGGTGACCGTCATTGTCCGCAGCGTAGTGAGCCAGAGCCCCAAGCGCAAACGCAAAGCCGTTAATGTCTCGGGAATCGCGGAGAAGAGCCAGCACGAAGTCTCCGCTTCGGACATAGTGCGTCAAGTCGCTAAAGAAAAAACTTCCATGCGGGTAATAACCCATGTCCTGGATAATGGCCCCGCCGTAGGCATAGCCGTGCGCTTCTTTGATTTCTTCTGGGGTCGCACCGGGAAAACGCTTCAACAGTAAGGGGCGTATGTTGGTGTCCCACACGCTGTCAATGATCGCTTCATGCGCAAGGACGGCGTAGGCCGCAGTCTCGCTTGGCCAGCCCAGGGACAAGAGAAGCGTCATGGTGATGGCGAGGGTTCTCACAGACAATCGCTCGCGGCCTCTCATCCTGCCCATTCCACCCTCGCTTTGATCCTGGCTCGCTCTCTATTTTCCTCAGAATTCGATTCGGCGGTCGCTACTACCATCGTAATCCCTAAAAAATCACAGTCCGGGTCGAGGAAACGCCCTCCGAAATTCTCGAAGGGAACTAACGACAAGTCGGAGCAGACGGTCACTGCCGTTGCATCCTCCTATCTTAGTGCAAGGTCACAGGAAGTTCCCTTCCATGCTGCGAGTCGAGACGAAGCCATGCTGCTTTAGTTGCGTTTGCATATTTTGACGGGCACCACAATATTCACGGCAGCTAGGGCTACGAGGGTCGTAATCCGGATTAAGCAAACCTGTTCACACCTTCTGAAGTGACTCATTGGAACACTTTGGATGCTTCCGACAACTACAGGGGCTGCATGTCTCAGTGTCGGAGTTTGCCCTTTTTCCTCGACCCGTAAAGCTTCAGGTTGCGCGAGCGAGCATTTCGCGGAATGCCGTTTCTAGATGCGATCCGCTCAGAAGGCTCGCCGATTCCCATTCTACCGGCGGAAATTGACGGGTGACGCCCGACTCCGCCACTTTGCTTTGTCGATGCCCGCAAGACAGGCAAACTGCGCCCACCTGCCGAATGTCGGTCTCTTTCTGGACGTCACTTTCGCGTACGGCCAGCCAGCCGGAGACAACCGGTCCTCTGCAGTCGTCACAGGGATATGCCGAGAGGTGAAGGTATTGTGTTCGCATGGGTGTCCTCGATACTGCGGAGAAACTACTAGAAAGCCTAAGTCTTTGACCATCAAGACATCTGTTCACAATTGCTCAGCGGGCCATCTCCTAACCAGATGTGGATTGATGCCGCTCGTACAACTTTCGAGCATCGTAGTGGTCGGGAAGGACTTACTTGAACTTTGAAGCCGAAGGCTACACCCGCGCGTCCTCTTCTGCCCTGACGCTCTTGTTGAATTCTCATGTAAACGGCGGTAGAGTCGCTACTTCCCGGCCCGCGACCGCTCCGGAGGCCCACGATGATCCCCGCCAAACCAGCGAATGAGCAACAACGAATTGCGACACTGCGCGGCTACGAGATTCTCGATACGGAACCAGAAGCCGCCTTCGACGATCTCACACTATTAGCTTCCTACTTGTGCCAGACGCCTGTGGCACTGATTAGCCTCATAGACGCTGACCGGCAATGGTTCAAATCGAAGGTCGGTGTGTCCGTGAGCGAAACCTCCCGCGACGTTGCTTTTTGCGCCTCGGCGATTCTCCAACCAGATGTCTTTATCGTGCCGGATGCCACTCAGGACGAGAGGTTTGCAGAGAATCCTTTGGTCGTGTCTGAACCTAAGATTCGATTCTACGCAGGTGCAACCTTGACGACGCACGGCCAGGCACTCGGAACCTTGTGCGTACTTGACCGAGTACCACGGGAGCTGAGTCCTGAGCAGTTGGAGGCACTCCGGGCTCTGAGCCGGCAGGTACTGGCGCAACTTGAGCTTCGGCGTAACCTCTTGAGGTTGGAACAATCCCTGGCAGCGCGTGATCGAGCCGAAACCGAAAGAGAGCGCGCGCTTCGAGACCTCAGGGCAGCTCTCGCAAACATCCATACTCTAGAGGGACTGCTGCCGATCTGTTTGTCGTGCAAAAAGATACAAGATCAAAGGGGCAACTGGCAGCCCTTCGAGTATTACGTGAGAGCGCACTCAGAAGCGAAGGTCGTCCACAAGATCTGCCCGGATTGTTCCAAAGCCATCTCGGCGTGAGTGCCGCTGGCCACTTCTTGAGATGTCTTAGCGGACAGCGTTTCGAACAGGGATGGAGCGTGCCGTGGGTGGGTGCCGCATGCACGCGGGGTTCCGGATCTGCGCATTGCGGGCGCACGCCAAAAGAAACCGGGGGTGATCCGCATTGAAGTTTGAAATTAAAGTGGCCGATAAAGGGGTCGGCGAACTATGGGCACTCAGGCATCACCGGCTCCTTCCGAAGAATCCGTTCCCTGCGTTGCCCGGAAGCCGATTCTGAGCGCGGATGAGCAGGTGTTCGGCTACGAGCTGTCATTTCAACAGAGCTCGGAAGATCAGGCCGTTCCGGAAAGTGCCCAACGTGAGACTTGCGCCATTGTTGATACGCTGAATGTGATTGGCCTGGGCGTGTTGTGCGATGAGCGTCGTGCGTTCATCGACTGTACGCACGACATGCTGTTGATGGAATATTTTGCATTGTTGCCCTCCGGGGTCGTGCTTGAGATCCAGAAAGCCGTCCCGGCCGATGCCGCGGTTGTAGCCGTGTGCGAGCGACTCCAAGAGGCAGGCTACATGATGGCTCTGGATGATTTTGGGCCGACTGATGCCAGGGAATCTCTCGTTCAATACGCAGACTTCATCAAAGTCGACATCAGAAAGACCTCGCCGGAAGAAGTCGCGACTCTGGTCGCCCGGCACGGTCGTAAGCCATGCCGACTGTTGGCCCAAAGCGTTGATTCCCGGCAAGACTTTGCCACAGCGAAGAACCAGGGGTTCACACAGTTTCAAGGCTATTTTTTCCGTGAGACCAGGCACTTGCGAGCCCGCAACATTCCTGCAAGCCAAATCACCTACCTGCGGCTGCTGCAAGCTATTTCCAGCCCCGAACTGAATCTGGGAGAGATCGAAGATCTTATAAAGCACGAACCTTCGTTGTGTTACCGGCTGCTGCGGTACCTGAACTCTCCCCTGCTGGAAACTCACTCGCCCGTTCTATCGATTCGGCATGCGTTCAATCTGCTGGGAGAACGGGAACTGGTCCGGTGGATACGAATGGCATGCACCCTGGCAATGGGGCACGGAAAGTCTTCCGATTTGACGCTTTCATCGCTCGTGCGGGCCCGTTTCTGCGAACTTATCGCGCAGAAGATAAAACACTGTGAGTCTGACCTTTTTCTGATGGGCATGCTCTCCTTGATGGACGCAATGCTGGAAGTGCCAATCGGCGTCGTGATCGAACGGCTGCCTCTGGATCGCGATGTAAAGGCGCAACTCCTTGGTGGAAAGACAGGCAACAGGACGCCCCTGTCTCCGATCTACGACCTGATGCTGGCTCGGGAATGCGGGGACTGGGAAAGTGTCACGAAGCTGGCGAAACAGCTCAACCTGTCCCTGGTTCACGTGGCCGCGTCCTATAACGATGCCATGCGCTGGGCCCACCAAGTGAACAGCTCGACTCGCCCATAGCTCTCACGCAACCCTGCCTGCGTGCAAGATTAAAAGCCGCGAGCTTGGTGAAAACATGGTGTTAACGCCGAGCCCTTGGCGGAGCAAAACCCTGTGCACCGGGGCTGGCACAAAGTGGAGCTCCTGAAATCTCCTCCTCCATCGCCAGCGAAATTCGAGAAACCTGTTATGTCCGAACCGACCACGCCTGGCTGCTCAAGATACTCTTCGGTCCGGACTTTCCCCACCCATTGACGCAGGAACTTTTTCCTCATCCCCATTCCAATTGATATTTGCCTGCTCAATACGGTCGAGAATCGGGTTGCTACGAACCCTGCCGAAATAGTCCCAGGCCCATTCGATAAGGGCTTCGATCTTTGCTCGGGTACTAGTCAGCAGTGCGACATGCACGCCCAGCCATGCAATAAAAGCAACCGCGCCATGAACTCCGCGACGGCGCACGCCAACCTCGGCGACTGCCGAGTTCCGCCCGATCATCGCCATAATCCCCTTATCGAGGTAACGAAAGGGTTTTCTCGGCTGGCCTGCAGCGTTCAATACGATATTCCTGGCGCACCACTTGCCGGACTGCTCTGCCACCGATGCAAGTTGGGGCAGTGGTTTGCCATCCTCGCCCGCGATATTGGCGAAATCTCCTAAGGCGTAGACTCCCTCGAAACCTTTCACGGTAAGGTCCGGTTGAACATCGATGCGGCCACCCTGTCCGAGTTGGACACCCAGTTTGGCTGACAACGTCGCTGCCTTCAGGCCTCCCGCCCAGATGACGGTGCGAGCCTTGATCTTGGTGCCGTCTGAAAGCAGCACGTGACTGTCACCCACTTCCCTTACCGAAGTGCCTAGACGCAGTTGGACGCCGCGCTGCGCAAGCACCTTGGCAGCGTAAGACCGCGATCTCTCGGAGAACGCATTCAGCACGGCTTGGCTGTGGTCCACCAGGATTATTTGCGCTTGACCGGCTGGGAGGTGCTTGAATCTCCGTTCCTTTTGCAGCACGCGAGCCGCGTCTCCGAAGGCGCCCGCCATTTCGGTTCCGGTGGGACCCGCGCCCACAATGACGAAGTTGAGCGCACCTTTGTCGACAAGTGAAGGATCGCGATCGGCGGCTTCCAGAACCGCTATGATCCGTGACCGCAACACCTCGGCGTCACGAAGTGAGTAGAGTGGGTAGGTGTTCCTTTCTGCTCCCGCCGTGCTAAAGAAGTTTGCCTGTGCCCCTGCGGCCAGCACCAGGAAATCACCGTGATACTTTTGCCCTTCCGCAGTTACAGCCGTGCGGGTGTTGAGATCGACTGAGACGATCTCAGCCATTTTCACATCCACGTTGGATTTGTGCCGGAAGACATTTCTTAAATTGAATGCCACATTGCTCGGTGCCAGCGCGGCAGTGGCTACCTGGTAAAGCAATGGCTGGAACTGCTGGTAGTTGTTCTTGTCAATCAACGTGATGTGAAAATCATCGGACCGAGGTAACTCGCGAGCGCAGCTTAGGCCGGCGAAACCGCCCCTGACGATTACTACTTTCAAGGTGTTTGGCTCTGTTGGGTCGAGTTTCATCGTGTAGATTCTCTCCAGCGGAATTCGAAGCACCTCAGCGAGACGCCGTGATCACTCTGAATACGGTAGTCTCGATAGCCACTCGCTTCCTGGGGCCCCAGGCGCCAGCATCGTGAAGACGGACCCACCCAGAGCCGTCAGATACCTGTGCAGCGTTGATGCGGCCCCGGTATTGCGATGCAGATTGCCGGGGGTTAGCAGAGATGAGATTTGAATTAAGACTCGAACACCAACAGCCCCGGCGGAGAATGAATGAAGATTGAGCAGACCGCAAGAATTTGCGACTGGCCCCATGCGAACCTCAGAGACTTCTCATTAGTCAATGGCGGCTTTGAAAGCCCCACAATCTATTCCGAGTCGAGGTTCGTGTCAAGCGGGCGAGGGCAGAACAAAACCAGACTGCACCGGTGAGAGTGTGCCCAACACCTCGTCTGGATCAACGAAAGGTGCCGCATGGACAGCACCTCGGAGGCTGGCGCCGTCGAAGCGTGCTCTCAGAAACTGAACGTTGCCTGCAGATCGAGGCGGCGGTTAGCAGCGCCGGAGGAGAAAGGTCCTCCCTGCAGTGCGTTTGCCTTGTCAAAAAATGGCGAGCCGAGGATCCCGCTCGGATTCGCCACGTTCACGTTGTTCAAGACGTTGCGGACAGAAACCCCTAGGATCAGGCTATAGCGCCGGTCTGAATTGGCGGACATCCCGGTTGGTCCGCCGCCAAACAGCGGGCCGCGAGGGCCGCCGCCGCGAGGACCACCACCCCCGGGGCCGCCGGGGCCGCCCGGCCCCCCGAGACCTTGACCGGCTGCAGCACCTTTTGTTTTGGGGCCGAATCCGAAGGTTTTGGTCAGCCGCAGGTTCAGCACGAAACGGGCGGGGCCGGTGGCGTAGTTGATGGGAAGAATTCTATGAGCGGTTGCAGCCAGGTCCGGCCGTGCGTTGAAGGTTCCCAAGGATGTGCAGTAGAGGTTCGCGTCAGTCGGACTGATCGTGGTTGTTGGGCACGTCGCTGTGGATACAAATCCCGGGCGATCGTTGAACACCGAATCGCCGTTCAGATCATTGGGCGACGTAATGTTAAAGGGCGGTCCGGAACTCGCGATCATGAACGGGCTGAGCCGAAACGCATAGGGCATTGCAATGGTGCCGCCCAAAAAAAGGCGGTGGCGCGTGTCGAATGACGCCCGGCCGTAGTCCTGACTGATGTTGTAGGAATTTGAGGGGAAACTCGAGACTCCGGAAGTATTGCTGTTGGCGTAGTTCAGGGTGTAGAAGCCGAACAACTGGAATTTGGTTCCGAGCCGCATGTTGCTGTTGACGATCAGCTGGTTCTGCTTGAAATTTCCTTCGGAGACGTACCGGTAAATATTTCCTTCGCCGGGCTGCGGTCTGGTGGTGCTGCCGGGAGTTCCGGGTAGCGGAGCGTTGGCGTTGATAGTGAGCAACTGATCGAATCCTCGGGAATTCAGGTAGGTGACAGAAAGAGTCGCCGACTTGGTGATCTGCCGCTCGGCGCTGATCGCCGACTGCAGAGTATAGGGCGCGTGCAATCCGGGATCAATCTCGTAGACAGTCGCCGTGGTGGCGCTGATATTGCCGCAAGTCGAGAGCACGACCGCCGCACCAAGCCCAGGAAAGCAGGTGGGATTGTTGATGACGAACTGCTGCTGAGTGACGCCGTTCAGCCTCTCCGCCTGCAACAGCTGTTCGGACTGGAAGCGATCGTAGAAAATCCCGAAGCCGCCGCGCAAGACGACCTTCGGCGGCGCGCTCTTGCCTCCGATTCCCCACGCAATCCCCAGGCGCGGCGCCCAGTCGCCATGGTCGTGAATGTCGTTCTGGGTCTCAAAGCGTAACCCTGCGCTGAGCGTGACGTTCGGCCGCAAGCGCCAGTCATCCTGTGCGTACAAGCCTCCGTCATAAGTTGTGACGTTGGCGTTGGGCAGGCCGCTGGTGAAAGAAAGTTGGGTGGCGTAGGGCGTTCCGCCCGGAGTCGCTAGTTGCTGTACGGCGAATTGATACGAAATGGGGCATGGCGTCGCAGGATTGGCGCTGATGTCGCAGTTGGGATTCGACGGAGTGTCCTGGGCTGAATCCAGAGATGAGAAAATGAAAGTGCCGTTAAAGCCCGACTGAGAGAAGTTGGCGTTGCGGAGAGCGCGCAGGCGTCCTCCGAACTTGAAGATATGGGTGCCGTGGACCAGTGACGTGTAGTTCTGCAATTCGTAATGGTCCTCGTGATCGATGATCGTGCCCCGGCTGTTGCCGCCGCTGGTGAACGCTCCCAGAACATTGACTGCCGGCGTGGCCGTAACAGGAAACTGGCTGTCGCGCTCGCGAAGATACTGGAAGCGCGTCTCATTAATAATCCTGGACCCGAAGACCTGGGTATCGCCAATCTGCACGGTGTGTTCCGTGGACTCCGAGTCGTAGGCCTGCGGGGCAAGATTGAACTGCCCGATACCGTTGCTGTTCTGTGCGTCGCGGAAATACTGGTAGCGCGCCGTAAGCGTGTTGTTCTTGCTGACCTGGTAGTCGAGACGCGAACTGAGGTTGGTGCGGTTTCGCGGGTTGGGAACCGCATCGACAAAAGAAACGGTGCTATTGATGTCGGTGGGGTCGAGGATCAGGGCATTGATGGGAGCGAGATCATTGATATTGCGTCGCTCGATATTAAGGAAGAAGGAAGCCTTCTTGCCCAGCGGGCCGCCGATGTTTCCGTTGTACTGAGTCGAATCGTAACCCGGCTCCGGACCCGCGAAGGGGTTGGTGGCGTTGAAGGAAGAATCGTTTCCCTCGACAAAAAACTGGCCGTGATATTTGTCGGTGCCGGGCTTGGTAAAGATTTCAATGCGGCCATAGCCCAGCTTGTCGTATTCCGAGGAAAATGGATTCTGATTGATCCGGATCTCACGAATGGACGACTTGGGCGGAAGCTGCCCCGCGGTGAAGCCGTCAATGTACATCTGTCCGCCATTCGGTCCGGCGGAGGGCCCGGCGAGCGCTTCGAGATCGGACTGCAACTCATCCGGATCGTCGGGCAGAGCCTCGAGTTCCTTGCCTGAAAGCACGATGGCGCCGGCATTGTTGCCGGGATTCACGTCCACGGTCGGCGCGGTGTCGGAGACCTGGATCTTCTGCTCCTCGACCGCGATGGTCAGCTGAACATTCAACCGGAGCGGTTGGTCGCCGATGGCGGCGTTGTCGTTCTCATACACGGTGAAGCCTTGGGCAATGACGTTCAACGTGTATTTTCCTGGCGCGAGCCCCTTGAACTCGTACATCCCTTGCGAGTTCGTCCGGGTCGTTACCGGAGAGCCCGCAGGCGGCGTCATCACCACCGTGGCATTGATGATAGCGGCTCCGGAGGGATCGGCGACTTGACCCCGCAGAATTCCGGAAGCCGATTGTGCCAGCGAAAGAGTCGCGAATAGCAGTAACGAAAGAAGTATGATTAAAAGGCCCGCGTATTTATCAACTCTCATTCCAAGGTCCGCTTCCCCAGCCAGGGATCTTCATGGATGCAATGAAGCTGACTGACTCCGAGCGCGACACGCTTTCATTCCGCCAAGCTATTGACCCAAAGCGTCGCCGCCGCCAGGCGAGCCCAAACTCCACGGCGACAACATCATGGCCTGGCTCCCGCTGGGAGCCGCTTGCAGAATCGCCTCCACACCGCTGAGCAAGGTAATCGCCGTGGCTCCGCCCGAAGGCGTGCCTTGCGTGGCAACGATCATCACGGCGTCACCTTTGTGCAGACCGGTCAACGCGACGGCGGGCATGCGGTTGAGCATTTGCTGAAAGTCCGGTGCTCCGCCGGGGCGCATGCCTCCTCCTGCCCCGCCCGGCCCGACTGCTCCAGGGGGTGGTGCGCCAGCCGATGCTGCCGCGGGTGGCGCGACTGGGTCTGCGGCTCCGCCCGTCCCACCTGCCAGCGCTGCCTTCAGCCGCATGGCGATTCGTTGCGCGAACTCTGGCGGCAACTGGTGAAGCTGCGAGTCCGGCGTGACCTTTATCTGTACCAACTTCTTGCTCACCAGATCCTGAACATTTATCGTCCCGGCGCCGGCATCGACCGAGTTGACCATTCCCGCCACGTTGCGAAAGCTTCCGGTAACGATTTCTTCTGCCACCAACTCCGTTCCATCGGCGCTGCGATTGCCGCGCGCACGCAACTGGTCGCCCGGCTGAATTTCCTCGAGAGTGCCGGGTTTCGCATCGTCAAATTTCATCGAGTCCGGAGCGTAGCGGCGAATCCCGGTGGCCTTCGAGGTATGCACAACGACCGTCTTGGCGCCTCCGAAGCCGGTGACGGAAATGGTTGCCGTTCCTGCGGTCGGATCGACTGCCTTCACCAATCCGCCGAGTCCGCGCTTCTGCCAATCCTGGCGATCTTCTTCCTTGCGGGCCTCAACGTCGGACCGCTTCATGACGACGATCGATGCGGCCGCAATTGCCTTGGCATCGTCGGAGGCTTTGCCGGCCACCAGAATCCGGTCACCAGCCTGCAGATCCAGTAACTCGACCGGAGTCGCGTTCTTCAGAGTTTTTTCTCCGGGCGCGATGCGCACGATATGCGCGCCCGCCTGCACCGTAACCTGGATTTCGGGACCGGAGTCCGGCGTAAGCGTGATGACTCCGCCAGAGATCACTTTAATGGAGCCAATGCGCCTTGCTGTGGCACTCCCCCCGCTTGTCTCCGAAGCCTGGGGCTCAGTCAACGGCATCGCGACGCAGGTTGGAATCAACAGCGGCGACGCGGCAGCGGCCACACTGAATGCAAATACCAACAAGCTTTTTCTCGTGGTGTTCATGTGTGCACGTGCCTGTCACTAATAATCTACATCCCGAAAACCGCTGGAACCGGGCCTTTACAAAGTTTTACGCTGAGAGCTCTGTGTCTGGCTGAGGACTACGAGCTCGGATTTTCCTTCAACTTTAATACTGTTGTAACAATCCCGCCGTATAGTGACCGCCATCTTTGATCAGGCTTTTCGCCGAGAACGGAGACTACCGATGGCGACCGCACCCACACTACCTACTCCACCCCCAACCAAACTCAAACCAGTAGCCGTGCCGGCGCTCGACGCCAAGCTGGGCAAGGGTCCGGGGAGGATCGGAATCCTTGCCTTCGGGGTGGTGCTGATTATTGGCGTCGCCTATGCCGGTTACAGTCTGGCGACGGACCTGACGGGCGTCCATAACCCGTCGATTCTGCCGTATGTCCTGCTCGGTCTCGCCCTGCTGGTGGCGTTGGGATTCGAGTTCGTCAATGGATTTCACGACACGGCCAACGCCGTCGCAACCGTGATCTACACCCACTCGCTTGAGCCGCACATCGCGGTGGTGTGGTCGGGCTTGTGGAATTTTCTGGGAGTCCTGACCTCCTCCGGATTGGTAGCGTTTGGCATCATTTCGCTGCTGCCTGTCGAACTCATTCTCCAAGTCGGAAGCAAGGCCGGGTTCGCGATGGTCTTCGCGCTGCTGGTCGCGGCCATTATCTGGAACCTCAGCACCTGGTATTTCGGATTGCCCGCCTCCAGTTCTCACACTCTGATCGGCTCCATCATTGGAGTCGGTATCGCGAACCAGCTCATGTCGGTACGAACAGGTACCAGCGGCGTGGATTGGGCACAAGCGATGAATATCGGGAAATCATTGCTGCTTTCACCGCTGGTGGGTTTCGCGGGCGCATTCCTGCTGCTTTCGCTAATGAAGGCTGTGGTGAAGAACCGGAAACTCTACGAGGCGCCGGAAGGCACACAGCCGCCGCCCTTCTGGATTCGCGCCCTGCTGCTGCTGACTTGCACCGGCGTGAGCTTTGCCCACGGATCCAACGATGGACAAAAGGGTATGGGCCTGATCATGCTCATCCTCATCGGAACCGTTCCCACCGCCTACGCGCTCAACCATGCAGTCACCAAGAAGCAGTCGCAGGATTTCGTCGCGGTTTCCGAACAGGCCGGCAATACTCTGAACAAGTACGTCAGCCCGAATGCGGTGATCGCCGACGCGCGTGAAGATGTCACAGCTTTCATTCGCACCAGGGAATTTACCCCCAACACCATGCTGGCACTGCGCCAGCTGGTAAGCGATATCGGAAATGAGACGGTTTTGTTTGGAGAACTTCGCCGGGTGCCAAACGACCGCGTACGCAACTTCCGCAATGACATGTACCTGGTCAGCGAAGCGCTGCGTCTGATGCAGAAGACCCATCAGCCGGAGATCGCAGCCAGCGACTGGCTGGTCTTGAGCAACTACAAGAAGCACATCGACAACGCGACCAAGTTCATCCCGCTATGGGTGAAGGTTGCCGTCGCCATGGCGCTGGGGTTAGGAACGATGGTCGGCTGGAAGCGCATCGTCGTGACCGTCGGTGAAAAGATCGGCAAGGACCACCTGACCTACGGACAAGGCGCCGCCGCTGAAATTACCGCGATGGTCACGATCGGCGCGGCGGATTGGTTCGGGCTTCCCGTGAGCACGACCCATGTGCTGTCATCGGGTATCGCCGGCACGATGGCGGCCAATCATACCGGGCTGCAGTGGGGGACAGTGCGAAATCTTCTGATGGCGTGGGTGTTGACCCTGCCAGCCTCGATGATTCTGGCGGGCTTCCTGTTCTGGGGATTCAACAACATCTTCTAGGGTGTGACTGTTCGAGGCAACAAAAGGGAAGGGCACGAGTTCACTCGTGCCGACGCGGTGCAATCCCGTTGCGGCTTGAGCCGGAGGCGGCGGTTTCTCCGCATCGTTGCGTGGTAGTTTCCTGCGGCATGCCCGCCGCCCGGGGGCGGAAGTTGGACGGGCCACGTCAGGCTTCCAGCTTGAATATTCTTTCCATCCTCAGCCATTTCTCGCCGGGCTTGGCTCCGGGGAGGGACTGCTGGAACTTCCACATCAGGTTCTCCCATTCCTGAACTTTCGGATTCTTCCCGTCGGCCTGGGCTTTGGCTTCGAAAGTGAAGCGATCGGTCACTTCCATGATCATGAACATGCGCGTACCGAGGAGATAGATTTCCATGTCCTCGATTCCGGAATCTTTTATGCTTTGTGTAATCTCTGGCCAGATGTTCTGGTGATAGCGCTTGTATTCGGCAATCAGCGCGGGATCGTTCTTCAGGTCGAGGGTGAGACAGAATCGTCGGTTCATTTTTGCTGTTTTTACTCCCATCGTTGCGTGCCGATCAGGTAATCCGAGGCTTGCTTCAACCTGGCATCAGGACCCCACAAGCTTCAGCACGTAGGCGTAGTGCCCCGGAAGAGCGGATGGCAAATCAATGCGAACATCTTTGCCTTGCTGGGACCATGCTACGGGCCTGGTGTTTCCCAGCAGGTAAATCTGCGAACCTGGCTGGGCAGAAAAAGAGTTGAGTGTAATGCTGTTGGTTTTCGGCTTACCCAGCAGGGTTGCGTAAACTGCCGAATCCTTCTGCGTGAATCGGACCGGGATACCTTCAGCGGTCTCGCCCACCGCCCGTTTCCAAGGTTGGGTGTCGTAGATGGCTTCGCCATTTTGCTGCAGCCATGCTCCCAGCGCTTGCAGGCGGCTCATCTGGACTGGGGGAATGGTGCCATCGGCCTCGGGGCCGACGTCGAGCAGAAGATTTCCATTCTTACTCACGATGTCGACCAGGAGATAAATCAGTTCATCGGGAGCGATGGTCTCGGCTTCGCCTTCGGCGCGGTTATAGCCAAAGGAGCGTCCCAGGCCACGGCACTCCTCCCATTTGGTCTCGCTGATTTTGTCCAGCGTCTGGTATTCCGGGGATTTGAAATCAGAGTGCCTCACACCGAAGCGATCGTCGATGACGCCATCGGGAACGGCGTTGTAATACTCAGCCATGAGTTCAAGAGGATGACCGGACCTGGGATAGTCGATGTCATTCCACAGCACCGATGGATGGTAGCGCGCGATCAGTTCCCGCACGTGCGCGTCCGTATATTTGCCGTACGCTTCGCTTTGCGGTTTTACCTTTTGATAGTCTGCGCTCTCTCGGATGGGGCCGGGCACGAACGTCCAATCGTACCCGCCGGAATAGTAGAGACCCATGCGCAAGCCCTGGCTGCGGACGGCGGCTGTCAACTCGCCAACGATGTCGCGGGTGGCGTGCTGGCGGTCCGCAGGCAGCGTGGGGTTCGGAGTTGAACTCGGCCAGAGAGTAAATCCATCATGGTGTTTTGAGGTGAGGACGACATATTTTGCGCCTGCGTCACGGAATACTTTGGCCCAGGCGTCGGGATTCCATTTCTTGATCTCGCGGTCGAAGATGGGAGCGAAATTGTAGTAGTCGTAGGCGGCGCCGTAGTGCTCCCGGTGATAGGCCTGGGTCGGCGAGCCATCCAGGCGCATGGTGTTGAAATACCACTCGGCGTAGGGATTGTTGACGATGTAATCCTGAGAGGTGAAGTCATGCTCGGGGTGGGCCAGCGGAGCCCATCCTGGAACGGAGTAGAGACCCCAGTGAATAAATATTCCAAGCTTGGCATCGGCATACCACGGAGGGAGAGGATGCTGATTGAGAGACTCCAGCGTCGGTTCGTAGTGCGAAGGTTGGGCCTGAAGCCTGGGGAGAACCAGGAAGCAGAACAGAAGCAGGAAAACGATGCCACCGACCCTACGAATTTGCGAACAACGCATTCAGCGCCCCCTGATGGATCGGACCCGAGTCTAATGGGCCGCACTGCCGAAGAGAACACGGAAAGCATAAGCGTACTTGCCGGGGGCTTGTGCCGGGAGTTGCAGGTGCAAACCGTCAGCCTCCTGGCGCGACTGAATCTTCGCGTCCGAACCCAGCAAGACGACCGACTCAATCTTCTGACTGCCTAGCGTCGAACCTAACGAGTGGATGACAACTGCTCCCGTGGAAGGCCAGCCCAGTTCGATCGCGTACAGGGTGTTGCCTTTCGTGGTAAAGCGGAAGTCTTCCGCAGTGTAGTTGGCAGTGTCGGTGTCGTGGAACGAACCGGCCGCGACCTGGGTTGGGCCCTCTCCATAAACCTTCCACGGACGCGTGCCGTAGATGGCCTCACCGTTTACTGCGAGCCAGGAACCTACATCCCGCAGGACCTGCTGCACTTCGTCGGGGATGGTGCCGTCCGATTTCGGGCCGATGTTCAGGAGGAGATTGCCGTTCTTGCTGACGATGTCGACGAGCTGGTGAACCACGAATTGTGGCGACTTGAAGGTGTCGTCCTTGATGTTGCCCCACGACTTGTTGCTGACCGAGGTGTCGGTCTGCCAGTACAGCGGGCGAATCTCAGCCAGCTGGCCGCGCTCCAGGTCGAGGACCGCGGAGTGCTCCTCGAGGGCCCAGTCTTTGTAATTAATGACACCGACGTGGTCGCCGTATTTGAGTGACGCGTTGTAGTAGAACGCTGCAAAGCGGGTCAGGTCGGGACGGATGGAGGGCTGGCCGATCCACCAGTCGAAGTACATGATGTCGGGATGGTATTTCTCAACGATTTCAGAAGAGCGCGCCAGCCAGTCGTCAGCCCAGGCGGAAGAGACGAAACTGAAATCGTTAGAGAGTGGGGTGCCCCTTTTATTTTCCAGCCATTGATGTGCCGGGCCGTAGAAGGCGGCGTACTTGGGGTCGTTGACGTCGGAAGAAAATGTCCGGCCAACGCCCAGAAAGAAATTATGTTCCACGCGGTGTGAGGAAGCTCCAAAGTGCAGACCCGCGGCCCGTACCGCCTGGGCCAGCTCGCCGATCACGTCGCGCTTCGGGCCCATCTTGGCCGCGGTCCAGTCACTGAGGCCGCTGTCATACATGGCGAAACCGTCATGATGTTCGGCCACGGGAACCACGTACTTCGCGCCGGATTCCTTGAACAGGCGGGCCCAGGCCGCAGGATCAAAGTGCTCGGCCTTGAACATGGGAATGAAATCCTTGTAGCCGAACTTGTCTTGCGGACCATAAGTGGCGATGTGGTGCTTGTAGACTTCGGAATCCTGGCGATACATTTCTCGCGGATACCACTCGCTGCCGAAAGCCGGAACTGAATAGACGCCCCAGTGAATGAAGATGCCGAACTTGGCATCCTTGTACCACTCGGGAACCTGGTATTTCTGGAGCGATTCCCAGTCGGCACGGAACGGACCCTGGTGCACGACCCGATCCACCTCACTAAGGATAGTGGCGCGGGGGACGTCGTATTTCGCACTGGCCTTCTGCCATGCCTGGTCGATCACGACCGGATCCTCAGACGCAGTAGGAGCGGTCGGCGAGGCTGGCGTCTGGCAACGTAGGGCCAGGGGGAAAGCTGCGAAAACTCCGAGCGCCAGGGCGCTGACCAAGAATCGGCGGAGGGATGGCATTAGCAGAAGAGACATTCAATGTTTTCCTTCTCAGCTTTACGCTGTCTCTACAGAGAGCCCCGCCTTGGCCCCGGCAAACCCGTAGACCGCGATAAAGATGTAAGCCACCAGGGGAACCAGGTACGCCGAAGCGATGCCGTGGCTTTCTGCGATGAGACCCATGATCGGCGTGAGTACGGCTCCGCCGACGATGGCCATCACCAGCAAAGAGCCACCGATTTTTGTATTCGGCCCGAGTTTCTTCAACCCCAGAGCAAAGATAGTGGGAAACATCAGTGACATGAAGAAGCTGGTGAGGAAAACCGCCCACAATCCGACCCAGCCGGGACGCATTACGGCGACACTTACCAGCGCCACGTTGAACAACGCGTACACCCCCAGTAATTTGCTGGGAGAGACGTATCGCATCAGGTAGGCGGAGATAAAGCGTCCTACTCCAAACGCTCCCAGGGTTCCGGTGAGAAAATATCCGGCGACTTTCTCGGGCCGGTGAGTGTAGTCCTGGACATACTGAATGAAATAACTCCAGGTCCCGACCTGGGCGCCCACGTAAAGGAACTGGGCCATAACGGCCAGCAGGAAGTGGGGATACTTGAACAACTCCCGGAAGTGGCCGTGGTCGCCGCCACTGGCTTCATGTTCGCTTTGAATGCTGGGGAACTTCGTGCGCAAAATCAGCAGCGCCCAGAAGATCGCGAACACGCCCAGCGCGAGATAGGGCTTGACCACGCGCAACGTTTCCGTCCGCAGGTACGCGTCGTAGAGATGCTGGGATTTCAGGGAATCCACTTGTTGGGAGCTCAATTCCACGCCGGAGAAGATGAACGTGGTGCCGATCAGGACGCCCGTAATCGAGCCCAAAGGATTGAAGGCCTGGGAGAAGTTGAGCCGTCTTTCCGAGCTCTCCGGATCACCCAGTTGCGCGATGAATGGGTTCGATGCGGTTTCCAAAAATGACAATCCACTGGCGATGACGAAAAGGGCGAGCAGGAAAAAAGCATAGCGCCCCGCGATGGCGGCCGGCCAGAACAGGAACGTGCCCAGGCCGAAGAGGAACAGTCCGATGACAAATCCGGCCTGGTACCCGAGCTTGCGCATGATCAGCGCCGCCGGCGTGGCCAGAACGAAATAGCCCATATAAAAGGCCGATTGCACCAGTCCGGCCTGAAACCGGGTGATGGCAAACGATTTCATGAACTGCCGGATCAGGACATCGTTCAAGTTGTTCGGGATGCCCCACAAGAAGAAAAGCGCCGTAACCAGGAAGAAGGGTAAGAGGTGTCCGGCGGGGAAGAGCGGTCGACGCTCAGTCGTGATCGGCCTGACAACTGCGTTCGATACTTGCATAGCGAGACCTCTTCAGTTCCGGAACTGTTTTCCGCCGCCGCTTCGGGCGGTGGTCCTGCCCTGCAAGTAATAAAGACAGCATTACAGTAAGGGATAAAGTAAATGAAAGGCAAACACTCCTCTCAACCGCTCCGGCTGCCAGTGCCTCGCGATCGAGCCGGGCGAAAGATGGAGAAAGTCGCCTGGGCGGGACGGAAACTACAGCGAATTTGTCCGCGCGATGTTGCCCAGAATAGCCGCACTCGGTTTGATGGTTCTGCGTTGCGTGGCCCGATCCACGGCGACGATCCCGAACTTGGGCTCGAAGCCGGACATCCACTCAAAGTTATCGAGCAGAGACCACAGAACATATCCGCGCACATCGACACCATCGTCAATGGCGCGTTTCAAGCCGGCCAGAGCACGCTGGATGTATTCCACGCGGCGGCTGTCGTCGGGGGTGGCAATTCCGTTTTCCGTGACCAGGATGGGCACACCGGTTGCCTTGCTGGCGTAGCGCACCACGTGTTCAACGCATTCCGGATAGAACTCCCAGCCCACCTGGGTCGTCTCGGCGCCTTGCGGGACGGGCAAGTCCTTATCCTTCCCCACCAAGGAACGCGAATAAATCTGCACGCCCAGGTAGTCGTTTTGTTTCGCAACCTCCAGCCATGGTCCGTAAACATCGGCGCGCTTTTCGGCCAGATGATTGTCCCCTGGCCCGGCTTGATCGTCGGACATGGCCAGGTTAAAGCCGACTGGCATGTCACTTCTCACCGATTTCATCGCGGCCTTGCCCTTCTGGTGCGACGAAAGCAACCCATCGCGGATCCTCTTTCCATCTCCGACAAAGAAGGAAGCGAATTCCGGAGCATTCACCTGCTGGCGAACCCTGGCCAGACTGTCACGGAGCGAATCCGCCAGACCCGACATTCCGGGCACGTTAATCCAGTTCAGCAGTTGGGGAACGTCAGGTTCATTGAAGGTCGAGGCGTATCCCACGAGATCGCTCAGAGTGCCGGGTCGCTTTTTCGCAAAAGCGTGCGTAAAGATCGGGGGCGCCGGGATTTTGCCATCCCCCTTTGTAGGCGAACCAGCGCGGCATGCTGAAATGAGAGTAGGTGAGCAGCGTAGTCAGGTGATGTTCCCGGCAAGTGGCCAGCATGCGCCGGTAGTGTTCCAGTTCGGCGTTTGAGAAGAAGCCTTCTTCAGGTTCAATACGCGCCCATTCCAGCGAGAAGCGATAGGTATTGAACCCCAGATCGGCCAGCATGCTTATATCCTGGGGATAGAGGTGGTAGTGATCGCAGGCGTCGCCCGAGGGTTCTTTGAAGATGCTTCCCGGGAGGTGTTCGATCAGCCAAAGGTCGCTGCTGGTATTGTTGCCCTCCACCTGATGCCCCGCGGTGGCGCAGCCCCAGAGGAATTTATCCGGGAAAGCTTTCTTCTTGTCCGCCGGGCTGGAAGCAGGCGCCGCGGCCGGTTTGTCGCTGTTGCCCGTCCGTGCGAGGGCTTTGCTTCCGACCATGCCCACGACGGTGGCTGCAGAGACGCCTTGCAAAAGGTTTCGCCGGGTGATGGGTTTGAATGTCGATTCAGCCACAGGCACTTTCTCGTCTTTCATGTATCCCCCCGCCGCTCAGAATTTTCGACTACCTTGATGGGCCCTAAACCCAACCGCCGTCGATCACGTAACTTTGACTGGTGATTGCAGCGCTGTCATCGGCAGCCAGGAAAAGCACGAGGCGAGCCACTTCTTCGGGCCCAATCATACGCTTGAGAGCCTGGCCCCTGAGAATCTCTGCTTTATAGGCGTCGGTGAACCACAATTGCTTTTGACGCGAGGTGAGAATTGCTCCGGGGAGAACGCAGTTGACGCGAATATTGTCCACCCCGAGTTCATGGGCCAGGGTGCGTGTGAGTCCTACGATTGCGGCCTTTGCGGTGATATAGACGGGCATCCCAACGCCCGGAATCATCCAGCTGATCGAGCTCATGTTGATGATCGACCCTCGGCCCGCCGTTTTCATGACCGGGATCACCGCCTGCGTTGTGAAGAACTGGTGCTTCAGATTTACCGCGATCGACTGATCCCAATATTCCGGGGTCACGGCCGCCACGGCGTGGCGAGCATCGTGACCTGCGTTATTGACCAGCACATCCACCGTCTTAAGTTCCGTGACGATCCTCTGCAAGCAGCCTCGCAGGGCGTCAATATCGGTGAGATCGCACGGCAGAAAGTGAGGTTCCGTACTCCCGTTCGAGGTAATCTTCTTTACCAGCTCGGTTCCGGCTTCTTTCTGGATGTCCAGAAAAGCAACCTTTGCGCCTTGTTGGGCGAACTGCTCAACGATTTTTTCGCCAATGCCAGTGGCGCCGCCGGTAACAACCACTATCCGATCACGCAGACTTGGGTAAGATCCGTATTCCATTTGCCGGTCTTCAGTCATCCGGGATTTCGTCTCACACTAGTAGGTTGCGCGTCCCCCGCTCAGGTCAAACACGGCTCCGGTGGTAAAAGAATTTTCTTCAGATACCAGCCATGCCACCATGGCTGCGATCTCATCGAGCTCGAGAAAACGTCCCCGCGGAATCTTGGACAGCATGTAGTCGAGATGTTCCTGCGACATCTGCTCGAAGATTCGCGTGCGCGCCGCCGCCGGAGTAATGCAGTTCACTGCGATGTTGCGATCCGCCAGCTCTTTTCCCAACGACTTGGTCAGGGCGATCACACCCGCTTTTGCGGCGCTGTAAGCGGAGGCGTTTGGATTTCCTTCCTTGCCTGCGATAGATGAGACGTTGACGATGCGGCCATACTTCTGCTGCAGCATGAAGGGTATGACGGCACGGCAGCATAAAAACACTCCGGTCAAATCCACGTCGATAATCTGCTTCCAGGTCTCCACGGGATATTCCCAGGCCTTCAGGTTAGGGCCGGAAATTCCTGCGTTGGCTACCAGGATGTCGATCTTCCCGAACTTTTCCACCGTCGAGGCGGCTGCTCTGGCAAGCATTTGCACATCGGTAACGTCTGCGGTCACGGCATCAACCTTACCTCGGCCATCAAGTTCTTTCACGGTGGCCGCGAGGAGTTCCCGGTCGCGGTCCCAGAGTGTAACTGAGGCGCCCGACGCGAGGAACCGCTGGGCCATGGACAAGCCGATTCCCTGAGCCCCGCCGGTTACGATTGCGTGACGGTTAGTCAGATCTATCTGGTTCATGTGGCGCCGCCGAGGCGCGTCCTGGAATGTACTGCGGCAAGGTTCAACGAGAGAGGGTACACGTCCGCGGCCGCCCGCGCCAGCTTGCCAGTGACAGGTAGCGGTGCAGATTGCGCCCCCCAATTTCTTAGGGATTTTCAAATTACACCACTACGAAATGCCCGCCAAATACAAAACGTCCCATGACCTGGTTCAGTCATGGGACGTCTGTCGAACAGCCCTCCCCCGAAGTCTGCTCCATTTCAAGATAAGGGATGGGAGAGGGCATGTGAATGGCCCATTCGGGCTACTGTGGAAATCTCGGCTGAGATGCGAAAAGAGCCGGCGTTGACGGTCTGGATCAGAAGCGAGATACACTGCTCACGAGGTGGAACTCGTGCGGTGACCGGGCGGGAAACAGCCCCGCCAGGCTGGCGCCGTCTGCGTATGAACGAAGAAAAACAGGGTGCTATCAGGTGGATGGACCTGCTCTGGCTGGTGTTCCTGCTGGGTCTGGCGGTGCTGCCGCCGGTGCAGGAACGCCACAAGCAACTGGCGCTGCTGGCCATTGGGATCGTGCAGCTGGCCGAGGGCCGGATCATCGCGAAATGGCCCCAGTCCGGGCCATCCGCCGTGGTTCTGGTCAAGATTGTGCTGGCGACGCTGCTGATTAACCACACTGGCGAACTGGGGATCAACAGCAGCTACTATCCGATTTATTACGTCCCTATCGTGACGGCGGCGATCCACTTCGGGTCCTGGGGCACCTTGCTCTGGACCGGGCTGGCCTCTGCGGCCTACTGCGCATATCTCTATCCCGCGCTGCAGGAATACACGCTTACTCCCACGGGAGCGGCCGAGCTCGCCATCCGGATCATGTTCTTCTTTATGGCGGCCATCGTGGTGAACCGATTCACCATCGAGAACCGCCGCAAGACCCTGCAATACCAGCAAGTGGCGGAGGAGTTGACGGCTGCCAATCTTCAGCTCGAACGGGCCCAGGCGGAGGCCAGGCGTTCCGAGCGGCTGGCGGCCCTGGGGCAGCTTTCGGCGGGGCTGGCGCATGAGATTCGCAATCCGCTGGGCGTGATCAAGGGATCGGCGGAAACCCTCAACCGAAAGCTGGAGAACTCGAATCCCCTGGCCAGCGAGCTGGCGGGATTCATATCGAGCGAAGTGAATCGGGCGAGCGCGCTGGTTACACGCTTTCTCGATTTTGCCCGGCCGCTGCGCACCGAAACCCGACCGCTGCAAGTGACGGAATTAATCGATCAGGCCCTGAAGTCCGTGGCGGCACAGTGGAAAGGCAAACCGGTCGTCGTGGAGCGGGCGTATCAGAAAGATTTACCGCCGGTGCCGCTCGACCAGAATCTTTGTGAGCAGGTATTTTTGAATCTGGTTCAGAATGCGTACGAGGCCATGGACAGTGACGGTGGAACCTTCCGAGTCGAGGTTTCGGAGACGCGCTCGAACGGACGCAAGGGAGTTCAGGTGCGGCTGAGCGATACTGGACCCGGTGTTCCGCTGGAAATGCGCGAACAGATTTTCAATCCTTTTGTGACCACCAAGAAGACTGGCGTCGGGCTGGGGCTTTCGATTGTTTCAAAGATCGTGGATGAGCATCACGGCACCATCCGGCTGGAGAATACCGGCGCAAGTGGAGCCAGTTTCGTGATCTTCTTTCCGGCAGAGGAAAAGGCCCGCCAGAGAGCTGGAAGCGCATGATGACATCGAAGGCGACCATTCTGATTGTCGAGGATGAAGCAAAAATGCGGCGCCTCCTGGAGCTCGATCTGGGAGACGATGGTTTCCAAACCTTGTCCGCAGAGGATGCGGAGAGCGGTTTGAAGTTGCTGCAGACTGGTTCCGTTGACCTGGTGATTACCGATCTCAAGTTGCCGGGCATGAACGGGCTGGACTTTCTGCAAGCGGTGAAGCGCTTTCAGGCCGCCATGCCCGTGATTGTTATGACCGCGTTCGGCACCGTGGAAACTGCAGTCGAGGCGATGAAAGCTGGCGCCAGCGACTATGTGCTGAAACCTTTCTCTCTCGACGAAATGCGCATGGTCGTGCACAAGGAGTTGGACGTGCAGCGCCTGCGGGTGGAGAACCGGTCGCTGCGCGAGGCGCTGCAGCAGCGCTATCAGCATCCCAACCTGGTGGCGCGCAGCGGGAAGATGCAGGAAGTCCTGGCCACGGTGGAGCGAGTGGCGTCGACCAATTCCACGGTGCTGCTGGGCGGGGAAAGCGGAGTGGGCAAAGACCTGGTGGCACGCGCCATCCATGAGAAGTCGCGGAGGGCGTCCGGGCCGTTCATCAAGATCAACAGCGCGGCGATCCCGGAGAATCTTCTCGAAAGCGAACTATTTGGATATGAGAAAGGCGCCTTCACCGGCGCGAGCGGCAGCAAGCCGGGCAAGTTCGAACTGGCCGACAAGGGAACTCTCTTCCTAGATGAAATCGGTGATGTGCCTCCCGCCACGCAGGTGAAGTTGCTGCGGGTTTTGCAGGAGCGCGAGTTCGAACGACTGGGTGGAACGAAAACCATCAAAGTGGATGTGCGGCTGGTGGCGGCCACCAATCGGGACTTGAGGGCTGCGCTTGAAGACGGCACCTTCCGCGAGGACCTCTATTACCGCTTGAACGTTGTGCCCATCGATATTCCTCCGCTGCGCGAGCACAAAGAAGACATTCCCGAACTAGTGAACCTGTTTCTCTCGCGCTTCGCCCAGGATTCCGGCAAGAAAATTACGGGGGTTTCAGCGGGCGCTTTGAAGACGCTGATGGACTACCACTGGCCGGGGAATGTTCGCGAACTGCAGAACATCATGGAGCGGGCATCGGCTTTGGCTGCAGGACCCTCGCTGGAAGCCGGCGACATTCATATTGATTCGCGAAGTGATAAGGCTGCGCAGTTTCCGGCCAGTTTTCTTCCTGAAGGCATGACGCTCGAACAGTGGGAGGACGAGATGATTCGAGAAGCATTGCGCCGTGCTCACGGAAACAAGAGCCAGGCCGCGCGCATACTGGGACTCTCGCGCAACGCGTTGCGCTATCGGCTCTCGAAAATCGGTATTGGCGACGATCCGGAAAAAGAGAATGAAGAATAGTGCTGATCGCGATGGGCACGTCCGTCGTATCCAAGACCCAAGTAGTGCCGTGGAAGAGCGGCGCTTTCAGCGCCGCGTTGCGTCCGATCTGGGGTGTCGGGGCTTCAGCCCCAGTGGTGCTACTGGGCCTGAAGGCCGCTGCGTGGTGAGGTTGAGAACGCGGCCCTCAAGGGCCGCTCTTCCACGGTGCGAGCGGGGTCTCGTGTGGGTCTCCCGGGCTAAGCTGGAGTGCCAAAAGCTAATGTGTCTGGTGGCTGAAAACCACCATTCCTGGTTGACCTCAACCATAACCGTTCCCGCACCCCTCGATACCACTTTTTGCCATTCCCAATCATATTGAAAAGAAAAGACTTTTCCCCGCTCCCAAGCACGGTTTGGCATGGTACCTGCATTGGTCTATTGTGCGCGAGTTTTTTCTCGCGAGAGGTGGGGCCATGAAAAACAGATTTGCATTCATCATCGGAACATTGGTTTTAGGCGCGAGTGTGATGGCGGGCGCCCAGGTCTCGGAAGATATCCCGGGTCTGGAGCAGGGACCAGCACAGCCGCAAGCACAGGAGCAGGCTCAAGCCGAGCCTTCGTCCAGTGTGGCCCGCATCAGCTTGACGCACGGGGACGTTTCCACCCAGCGCGGTGATTCCGGGGATTGGGCGACTGCGGCGCTCAACCAGCCCATGGTCAGCAGCGACAAGATTTCTACCGGCACCAACTCACGCGCTGAAGTGCAGCTTGACTCCGCCAACATTCTGCGGCTTGGCGACAGCACCCTGGCCAGCATTGCCGGCCTCTCGCGCACTCAGATCCAGGTACAACTCGAGCGCGGATTAATTGACTACTCGGTTTTCAAGGGTACGGAGGCTCAGGTTGAGATTGACACCGCGAACGCTGCAGTTCGACCGGCACAGAAGGATGGAATCTATCGGATTGAAATCAATGCGGAAGGGGAGACGCTGATAACCGTCCGCAAGGGTTCGGCTGAAATTGCGACGCCGCAGGGCAGCACCCAGGTAGAGAAGGGCCAAATGGCGATCGTCCGCGGTACTGGCGACGACACTCAGTACAAGTTGGCGGAAGCGCCGTCGAACGACAGTTGGGATTCGTGGAATAACGAACGAAACCGATTGATCTACGACGCGCAGTCCTGGGGAAAAACCAACCGCTACTACACCGGTTCAGAAGATCTTGATGCTTACGGACGCTGGGTGACGGTGCCGGATTACGGTCCGGTGTGGACGCCGGTAGTGGGCCCGGGTTGGGCGCCCTATCGCAGCGGACGGTGGGTTTGGGAACCGGGCTGGGGTTGGACGTGGGTTTCGTATGAACCCTGGGGTTGGGCTCCCTATCACTACGGGCGCTGGTTCGTTTACAACAGCTCGTGGGTGTGGTGGCCCGGTCCGGCGTACGGATATCCGCGGTATCGCCCGGTGTGGGCCCCCGCGTATGTGTCCTTCTTTGGATTCGGCCGCGGCGTTGGGGTCAGCGTTGGGTTCGGATTTGGTTCTGTCGGCTGGTTGCCGATTGGGCCGTGTGACCGGTTCTATCCTTGGTATGGCCGGCACGGCTCGCGCTACAACGTGGTGAACGTCACGAACATCAACATCTATAACGGCCGAGGACGGGGATTCGGAGGCATCGCGCCGCTGCGTGCGGGTGGTGCGTATTCCAACTTGCGCCTGGCTACGGTGAATGAGCGAGTGCGAGGCGGCATCTCCACCGTTCCGACCGGTCAATTCGGTACGGGACGCTCCACTCCGGTCGGAGTTAACGGCGAAACTTTTCGCGGCGGACATATGATCGCCGGAAATCTCCCTGTGGTCCCGACGCGTGCGGCATTGTCGGTGAGCAACCGGCCGGCAGCGGCGTCCACATTGCCGCGTGGAGGCGTGCAACAGCACTTCTTCTCGAAAGCACGGCCGGCAGCCGCGCCGCAGTCGTTCGACCGGCAGGTCACGCAGATGCGGCAATCGCTGCAGCGCAACGGTGCTGGAGCGGGCCAGTCATTCTCGCGAGGAGACAACCAGAACTCCGTTGCCCGGCCCACGCCAGGAGTTCGCACTCCAGCAGGCGTCGGACCCAATGCTTCCGGCGCGCAACTGTCTGACCGAGGCGCCGGCTCTAGGGACAACCAGAGTTGGCGGCGATTTGGTTCCGGCAATGCACAAGGCCCGTCGCAAGGCCAAGTTCAAGGTCAGGTTCAAAGCCAGGGCCCAGGGCGCGGGACGTTGTCCTCGCCGGCCAGCAATGGCGGCGTGGCAAGGCCCGGAAATAACGATTCCTCGGGGTGGCGGCGATTCTCGGACTCGAATTCAGGGCAGATGAATCGTTCGGCAGGGCCGGCAGCGACGTCCAACAATGTGCCGCGGCCGGGAAATTCGTCCCGTCCAGACGCTTCGACGAACGATAATAGCTGGCGGCACTTCACGCCCCAGCCGGGCGGCGGCGCTACTGATCGTGGAACCAACAACGGAGGCGGCATGTATGGCGGGCGCGGTTCCGGGCCGGAGTTCCAACGCAACCAGATGTCGCGTCCCCAGATGGAACCCGCTGGCGGCGGGCGCAGCATGGTCCAGGACTCGCCGCGCGGATATTCGCGGCCGCCGTTAGAAATGAGGCAGCCGATTGTGACGCCGCGATCCTCTGAGGTACGGGGAAGCGCGCCAACATCTCGAAGCGGCGGTGGCGGCAGCGGAGGTGGGAACCGGGGCGGCGGCTCGGGCGGTGGCGGCAGCCACGGTGGCGGAGGTCCGCACGGCGGTTCTGGCCGGCACTAGTGCGGATCATTAGCTCGGGTGATGGACAACGGCATCCCGATGGGATGCCGTTGTTTTGCTTGCCCGAACTGAGCTTGGCCCAGTCTGGAGCAACTGCCACCGAGGTGTACCACAAGAGCTGTCATCCTGAGCGCAGTCTTTCGTCCCGCGAAGCGGGACGAAAGCAAGCGAAGGACCTGTGCATTCCTCGCCAGCTACCATTCGCGTGTACTCGCAAATAGCGCGGGTTCTGTGCGCCATCGGCAGCAATGCATAGGTCCTTCGTCGGGAGCCCTTCGCGCAGCGAAGGTTTCCGCTTCCTCAGGATGACACTCGCCAGGGTTTAGACTGATCTCTGTGCCGCCAGACACTCGCGATCCCGGGCAGAAAGCCAAGAAGAAAGGGAAAACTGGCTTCCTGGCGCACCACTCTCTGAGCCTTGCGTGTGTTGCCGTCCTGATTCTTTGGATCGTTCTCTACACGGTCTCTGACCCCAAGACCCACTGGGGATCATTTTTCGGAAATGCCATCGCTGACTGGTCGGGCGTGGTGGTCACGGTGCTAGCCACCAAGTACCTCTATGAACTCGGCTCCGCGGAGAGCCGGAAGCCGCCGCTGAGTCTCCGGGGGCCTTTTTGGGAGACCATCACCGACCACTCCCTGACACTGTTTCTGCTCGCCACGGGCGCCTGCTGGGTCGTCGTCTACAAGCACGCCGACCCAGACTCGAAGTGGGGGCAAGTGGCCGGAAACATCGTTTCGGAATGGACCCAGATTCTTGCGCTTGTCATTCTGACCAAGCGCCTGATCGAGACCCACTCCAAAGAGAGCGAGAAATAGCCTCGCCGGTCAGACTCTGCCCGTAAGCGCCAGGATCACCACGATCAACAGAACGAGTCCCAGGCCGCCACTCGGGTAGTATCCCCAACTGCCGCTGTACGGCCAGGTTGGAAGCGCGCCCAGCAGGAGAAGCACTAGAACTATGATCAAGATTGTTCCCATGGAAGTCCTCCTTGTTTCGAATCGAATGCTGGACAAGGCTACTGGCGAGCCAATTTCCCAACAATCAGGGCAAGACTGTAGTCGCTGGGGCATCTCCATGTAGGCAGAAGTTTGCGGATTTGGGATGCAGCGGGAATTCGTGGGGGGATAGGGGCTCTTCGACTTCGAGGAGCGCTTCGTTCCGAAGCGTTCCTCTCCCCTCAGGGTGACAACTATTGGTGAATTCTTCCTGCCCAACCTCCGCCGGGCGCCAGGGATACCTTCAGCTTTGTGTCCCGCGTGATTTGAGTCTTAGTCTTCTTGTAGTCGCTCGCCACGCGATCGGCGTTGACTCCGTCCTGATAGGCTTCGAGCCAGAAGGTTCCTGCCGGGAGAAATGAGAAATCCACCTGCAGGTCGCGTGCGGTCCAGTTGGTCATGGCGCCGACGTACCAGTCTTTGCCGCTTCTTCGAGCGACTAAGGCATACTCGGCGATGCGAGCGTCGAGCACTCTGGTGTCGTCCCAGACCGAGGGGACGGGCGCGAGGAACTCCATCATCTCCGGCTCGCGCAAATAGTTTGATGGGCTGTCGGACAACATTTGCAGCGGGCTCTCAAACACCACGTACATTCCCAACTGGTGGCAGCGCGTACCCAGACTCATGGGGCGATCGAAGACGGCAGCGAAATCCTTCTTCGTTGCATTCAACATGGCGCCGGGCGTGAAGTCCATCGGCCCCAGAAACATGCGGGTGAAAGGCAAGGTGATGTTGTGCTGCGGCTCGGTCTCGGCGCTCCACTTGCTCCATTCCAGGCCGCGCACGCCTTCGCCGCTGATCATGTTGGGCCAGGTCCGGGTCATGGTGATCTGGCTCTGTCCGCCATGAAAGTCGACCAGCATGTGGCGCTTGGCAGCCTCGCGGGACGTCTTGTAATAAAAGTTGATCAGCTTCTGATCATTGCGCTGCATGAAATCGATCTTCAGGCCCTCGACTCCCCATTTGGTGAACTCATCGAAGGCCGGATCGAACTGGTCGTCCAACGTCTTCCAGACCATCCATAAAATGATGCCGACATTTTTCTGCCTGGCATATTCGGTCAGCTCTTCCATGTTGAGTTCCGGGACAACTTCCAGCAGGTTACCCAGTTTGTACCAGCCTTCATCCAGGATGATGTAGGGAATGCCGTACCTGGCGGCGAAATCCACGTAGTACTTGTAGGTCGATGTGTTCACTCCGGACTTGAAATTCACGCCATCGATGTTGAGCGCGTTCCACCAATCCCATGCCACTTTTCCGGGTTTGATCCAGGAGGTGTCCTCGACCAGCGACGGCTTGGCCAGCAGCCAGACCAGTTGATTGGTGATCAGGTCGCCATCTTTTTCCGCGATGCCCAACAGCCGCCAGGGATAGCTGCGGGTTCCGCGAGTTACGGCGATGTAATCGGCGACCTGGGTGACTTTGAAATCGCGGTCTTTTTCCAGCGTTTCTTTTAGAGGATACGGAGGGAAGGTTGCCGCCAGTCCGTTACCGCTGGTGCCGTGCAGCCAGAGTCCGGGATAGTCTTCGATATCGGCGTCGGCAATCGCCACCTTTACGCCGTTCGCGGCCTCGACCACCGCCGGCAGGCTGGCAATGGCGGTGGGAGCGATCGTCTTCAAGTTCACCGGCAGGTAGTGTCGTTCGTTGTGCGAAAAGAAAGATTCTTCCTGAGGATAGTAAACGCGGTAGTCGTCGGGAAAATTGAAGCTGGATTCCTCGTGGTAGACCTTCACCTCGGTTTGCGGTAGCGATGTCTCCAGGCGATAAGCCACGCCCTCGTTGTATGCACGGAAGATGACCGCGTAGTTGCCTTCCATGGTCAGGCGCAGTTCGTTGTAGTTCTCGCGAACTCTGGCAAATTTCTGCCGGACTGGAGGCTCGAGCGTGCCATCGTAGCTGCGTTCCTTGGTCGCCTTTACCTTGGGTTGCAAACCGAGGGTGTTGTGATCGATGTCGATGGAGAACGTGGAATTCTGCAGCAGCACTGTCCTTTTGAAGAGAACGTCGTAGCTGAAGCGGTCGCTGGTCCGGATCCTCACCTCGATTCGCTTGTCGGGAGAGAGCAGGCTATAGCTGGCTTGCGCCAGGGCGATCCCGGCCAGGTTTAGCAGCGGGATCATTATGAAAGCTGCATTCTTCCAGGAAAGTTTCATCGAACATTCTCCTACTGGCAAGAAGACTCAGGCTTGGGGCCCAATACTCCGGATTCACGGGCTTTCACCACCCGCCAGTTTCGCCGACAACAGATGAAGGGCAAGGAATCTTACCGCAATATTGCATGGTTGTGTTAAGTGCGGTAACTGAGCCCTCTACCCAAATGCGTTCGGCTAAACGAGGGAGTGCGGCTCCCATCTGGCCACTGCTCCAAATTCCTATGAACGGGGCATAATTGAGAAGACGCGGCCCATGCGTCGTCCGTCATGCGGATGTCTCACACCATTCGCGGGGTGACTTACACTTTTGCCGGCCTTAAGGAGTTGCTGGCGAAGGCGTCGCCACTGCGATCGGGAGACCAACTGGCTGGCATCAGCGCGGCCACCGCTGAAGAACGAGTCGCGGCGCGGTTCGTTCTCGCCGACCTTCCTCTCAGTCACTTTCGAAACGAGCTTGTCATTCCCTATGAATCCGACGAGGTCAGCCGCCTCATCGTCGACACCCATGATGAGGCCGCCTGTGCGCCCATCGCGTCCTTCACCGTGGGTGAGTTTCGCGACTGGTTGCTGGACGACCAAGCCTCAGGTGATGCGCTGGCCGCGCTGGCTCCGGGTCTGACTCCGGAAATGGCGGCGGCGGTTTCGAAGCTCATGCAGGCGCAAGACCTGATCGCGGTAGCTCGCAAGATCCGGGTTGTGACCCGCTTCCGCACCACGGTCGGTCTGAGCGGACGGCTCTCGACTCGCCTCCAACCCAATCATCCGACGGATGATCCGGTTGGGATTGCGGCGTCCATTGTGGACGGGCTTTCGCTGGGGTCCGGAGATGCGGTGATTGGCATCAATCCGGCCAGCGACAACGTTGCTTCCGTAAGCACGTTGCTCCGCCTGGTGGACTATGCGCGGGAGAAGTTTGCCATTCCCGCGCAGAGTTGCGTGCTGGCGCACGTCACTACGCAGTTGGAGGCCTTGCGACAGGGCGCCCCGGTCGATCTGGTTTTTCAATCCATTGCCGGAACGGAGGCGGCCAACCAATCGTTCGGAATCAATCTGGCGCTGCTGGATGAAGCGCATCAGGCAGCACGCCAGCTCCGGCGGGGAACGGTGGGCGACAACATTATGTACTTCGAGACCGGACAGGGCAGCGCGCTGTCGGCGGGAGCGCACCACGGATGCGATCAGCAGACACTGGAAGCCCGCGCCTATGCGGTGGCCCGTCGCTACCGGCCCATGCTGGTGAATACCGTGGTGGGGTTCATCGGGCCGGAATATCTTTACGACGGCAAACAGATCATCCGTGCCGGCTTGGAAGATCATTTCTGTGGCAAGTTGCTCGGCCTGCCCATGGGCTGCGACGTTTGCTACACCAACCACGCCGAGGCCGATCAGGATGATATGGACACGCTGCTGACCCTGCTGGGCGTGGCGGGAGTGAACTACGTCATGGGAGTGCCTGGGGCCGACGACATCATGCTCAACTACCAGAGCACATCGTTTCACGACGCGCTCTATCTGCGGTCGGCGCTGGGACTGCGTCCTGCTCCGGAATTCGAGGCCTGGCTTGAACGCGGCGAATTCCGCCGCCTCACGGTAAGCGAGCTTTTGCCGGCGGGAGTCAATCCAGTGTCCTGACATGGCGCCCACATGAATAACCAGGAACTGGCCAGAAGCCTTCGGCAATACACCTCAGCGCGGGTGGGGCTGAACCGCGCGGGCCGCGGATTAGTGACTCGCGAAGTCCTCGACTTCCAACTGGCCCACGCGCAGGCCCGCGATGCGGTCCACGCAACGCTCGATGTGCAGACTCTGCTCGGTGGACTGCGCGAACGCGGGCTGCCCGGGCGTGTCCTCAAAAGTGCCGCCGCGGACCGGTCCTCCTATTTGCGCCAGCCAGATATGGGGCGGACTCTGAGGCCGGATTCCGCAGCCCAGCTTGCTTGCGCTCCTTGTGACCTGGTGTTTGTGATTGCCGACGGCCTTTCCGCTTTGGCGGTGGCGCGTCATGCGCTGCCGCTACTGGACGCAGTGTTGCCGCTGCTGAATCAGCCGCTGTTAAGTCAGCAATGTTCGGTGGGGCCGGTCTGCATCGTTGAACAAGGCCGCGTCGCCATCGGCGATGCTATCGGCGGCGCGCTCGAGGCAAAGGTTTCGGTTGTCCTGATCGGCGAGCGCCCCGGCCTGAGTTCTCCGGACAGCCTGGGCGCATACATCACGTGGGGGCCGCGCCCCGGACGCACCGACGCCGAGCGAAACTGCATTTCGAACATCCGCCCGGAGGGCCTGGAATATGCGGCCGCGGCCAGAATGCTCGCCTTCTATCTACGCGAAGCTCTGCGCCAGAAATTGACCGGCATCAAGCTCAAGCTGGTGGGAGACTTTCAGACTCGCAACTCGCTGCGAGATGGCGAAACCTCAACCGATTGAGTCTGCGGCATGGATGTCATAATGATTCCTGGAGGGCACGGAACTGAGTCTCGACTACGCCCCCATGCTCGACGTTGCACTGGCCGAAGCCCGCAAGGGACTGGCGGAAGGCGGCATTCCCATCGGTGCGGCGATTTTCGACGCGCGCGGCCAGCTGGTTGGCTCCGGTCACAATCGCCGGGTACAGCACGGCGATCCCTCGATGCACGGCGAAACCGATGCCTTCCGCAATGCCGGGCGGCAGCGCAGTTATCGCAAGCTCATCATGGTCACGACGCTGGCGCCGTGCTGGTATTGCAGCGGACTGGTCCGGCAGTTTGGCTTCGGCACGCTGGTAGTGGGCGAGAGCCGCAACTTTCAGGGTGGAGTGGAATGGCTGCGGTCGCTCGGCGTCAAGGTGATCGATCTCGATTCCGAAGAATGCGTTTCTTTGCTGGGCGAGTACATCCGGGCGAATCCCGAAGTGTGGAATGAGGACATCGGGGAAGAGTGATTGCGGGAACCATGAGCCTCTTCTACAAAGTTGGTTTGGGGATTGCGGCGTTCATGGCGATTGGCGGCGCTGCCGCGGCACCGCAGGAGCCCACGTTCAGCGCACAATCGAGCGTTGTCCTGGTGCCCGCGCTGGTGAGAGACGCCAGCGGCAATGTCGTCTACGGCCTGCAGGCTAAGGATTTTGTGATCGAAGATGATGGCGTCGAGCAGAAGCCCTACCTGGATGAAGCGGCTGAGGCCGAACCGGTCTCGCTGATGATCGTAATCCAATGCGGCCGCCGGGCGCGGCGTGAATTTGATCGCATGCGCGGCCTGCCTTCCATGCTGGAGCCGGTGCTGAGCCAGCCAGATACTGAAACTGCCCTGGTTTTCTTCGACAGCAAGTTGAATCTGGTGCGCGATTTCACCCGCAACCCTGATCTCATTGAGGACGATCTGAAAAAGTTGGAGGCGGGCGACGGCGGTGCCGCGATTCTGGACGCTGTCGCGTACTCGGTAAAATTGCTCAATCAGCAACCCGAAGGACGCCAGCGCGTCCTGTTGCTGATCAGCGAGACTCGCGATCATGGCAGTCACTTTGCGAAGCTCGATGACGCGGTGAAGCTGATCGGAGTGGCGAACGTCGCGGTCTATGCTCTTCCATTTTCGCCATCGCTATCGCAGATACTGGATACCGAACGAGGCAGCAACCGGGACGAGGCTGGCTGGGGTGCGCCGCCCAACGTGCAAGGCGCTCTGCTGATGGCATTGGCGGCGATGAAAAAGAATGTACCCGAGGCGATTGCCTCGATGAGCGGCGGCGAGTACGAGCTGTTTGCGTCGCGCAAGAGTTTTGAGACCAAGATGAACAGCTTTGCTAACCACGTCCATAATCGCTATCTGTTGAGTTTTGAACCCAAGGCACCGCATCCCGGGCTGCATCAGATTCGAGTACGGTTGAAAGACCCGGCGCGAAACGAGACGGTGCTGTTCCGAAGCAACTATTGGGCTGGTGGGGTTCAGTAGTGAAAGTGGCGCCGTAGCCAGGGTAGCGGAGGTTCAGTGTGGTGACGCTCGGGTGAAAATCCCCACCCTAATTTCGCAAACGCGCGAAATTAGGATGGAGCACCCGGCAGTAATGTAGCGCCGGAGCTACCAAACGCAGAACTGGAGTTTTTCCATGAAGCTTGACAAAGACCGGCTGACCAGCCTGCCCAAAGTACTTCTACACGAGCACCTCGATGGCGTATTGCGGCCGCAGACCGTGATTGACCTGGCAAAGGAAACGAAATACGCGGAGCTTCCCACCAGCGATCCGGCGGCGCTGGCCCAGTGGTTTCATCAGGGCGCGAACAAGGGAAGTCTCGCCAAGTACCTCGAGGGCTTTGCCCACACCATCGCGGTGATGCAGACGGAAGAGGCCCTGGAGCGCGTGGCTTACGAGCAGGCGGAAGATCTCAGCCAGGATGGCGCGGTCTATTTTGAAACGCGCTTCGCACCGGTCTTTCACACTCGCAAGGGATTGACCCACCAGCAGGTGGTTTCGGCCGTGTTGAAAGGACTGGAGCGAGGGCGAAAAGATTTTGGAACAGTCTCAGGATTGATCATTTGCGCCATGCGCAACATGGACGTATCGCTCGAGATGGCGGAGCTCGCAGTGGATTTTCGTGAGCGCGGCGTGGTTGGCTTCGACCTGGCGGGTGAGGAAGGTGGGTATCCGCCCAAGAAGCATGTGGATGCCTTTCATTACATTCAGCGGCAGAATTTCAACATCACGATTCACGCTGGGGAAGGCTACGGCAAGGAATCAATCTGGCAGGCCATTCAGTATTGTGGAGCGCATCGCATCGGACACGGGACGAGGCTGATTGACGACATCGCCGCCGCAGATGGCAAAGTGGTTAAACTTGGCGACCTTGCGCAGTACGTCCTCGACAAGCGAATTCCGCTGGAGATTTGCCTGATCAGCAATGTTCACACCGGCGCGACGCCGAGCCTGGCGGAACATCCCTTCAAGATTCTTTACCAGGAAAAATTTCGGGTCACCCTCAACACCGATAACCGGCTGATGAGCGATACCACGATGACCCGGGAATTCGAGGCTGCCGCGGACACTTTCGGGCTGTCACTGGATGACTTCGAGAAAATTACCATCAATGCGATGAAGAGCGCGTTCCTACCCTATGACCAGCGTTGCCGTTTGATTTACACGGTCATAAAGCCTGGATACGCGAAGATCCGCGAGTCTCTAGCGGTGAGGACTTGACAGCCCACCCCTGGTTACGCCGCAAGCTTTCTCCTGTGCCAGGTGAGCAGAAGGGCTGACCCGATAATCATCAGGCCGTCGCACAACCCGATCCATACCCCGACCGCGCCCCATCCTAATTTGAAACATAAGAAATACCCGACGGGCAGCCCGATCAGCCAGTAGGCGACGAAGTTGGCCAGCATGGGCGTTCTGGTGTCGCCCGAGCCACGCAAAGCTCCGGTTGCCACCGTTTGCAAGCCGTCGAACAGCTGGAAAGCGGCAGCGACCAACAGCAACCTGGCGCCGGTACGAATCACCATCGGGTCGGGAGAGAACAGGCGCGCAATCCAGGTGGGAATGGACACGAACACCAGGCCCGAGCAGGTCATGAATCCGGCTCCGAGGATGATGGCGGACCATCCCGCGCGGCGGGCTCCCTCAGGATCCTTCCTCCCCAATTGTTGTCCCACGCGAACTGCCGCGGCCGAACTCATGCCCAGTGGAACCATGAAAGAGAGAGCGGCACAGTTCAATGCGATCTCGTGACCGGAGAGCGGGACGGGTCCGAGCCTGGCCACCACCGCTGTGGCCGCCGCAAACGCCCCGATTTCGAGAAGGATCTGAGTGGCCGCCGGGCGCTCCCAGCTTCAACAACTCTGCCACCCGGCGCAGATCGATGCCGACCGTGCCTGCCCACTTGAGCTGCGGTCGCTTCGACTCAACCCAGAGGAAAGTGACGACCAGCACGCCCGCCATGTAGATGCGAGCCACGCAGGTCGCCCAGCCGGAACCGGTGATGCCCATGGCGGGAAGGCCGAGATGTCCGTAGATCAGCGCCCAATCGCCGACCAGGTTCACGACGTTTGCGGAGATAAGGGCGAACATGATCGGAACCGCCACGTTCTGCGCCTGAAGATAACGGCGGAGAGCGAAGTACGTGAGGAGGGGCAGGGTGCCCCAGTTCAGCGCGCGCAGGAACGGTCGCATGGGCTCCACCAGTTCTGCGCTGATTCCGAAGCGCTGCATCAGCGGCGGCCAAAACGATACCGCCAGCATGAGAACGGGAGTCATAGCGAAGGCAAGAAACAGCCCGTTCACCAGCGAGAGGCGGGCGTCGTTCAGATCTTCGCGGCCGTAGGCCTGCGAGACGAAAGTATCGAGTCCGAGCAGCAGGCCGCCGCCAAAGATCGCGATGCTGTGATAAAGGCTCTGGCCCAGGCCGGTGGCGCCGATGGCTACGGCGCTGTCGGGCAGGCGTCCCACCATGATGGTGTCCACGATGCCCATGCTCATCCAGCCGATCTCGGCGACGATGAGGGGCAGGGCGAGGCGCAGGGTCAGGCGAAAATCTGCGCGCAGCGGGGTGTGAGAGGCGGGTTGAGATTCGACCGGCATCGGCTCTTTGTGACTATATCAACTGAAATGGAGGACGGGCGTGTGGTCGCGGGCGACTCGCCCGCGGCTTTTGACTTTGACTCGAGGCCTTTCGCGGGCGAGGCGCCCGTGACCACACGCCCGCCATTAAGCGAAGAGTTGTCGTGCCGTGTCGCAAATGGCCAGTACCGCCGGGTGCTTCAGCTTTCTTTCGACGGAGATGGCATAGAAGCGGTTGCGGACATCCTCGGTTCGACCAATCCTCTGCAGGCTGCCCTGCTGCTCGATCTGCTTTTCGAAGACCGAAGGAATAGGGAATACCCCGATGCCGGCCTGTCCGAAAGCGCGGAGCAGGGCGTGGTCCTGGAACTCTCCGGCGATCTGGGGACGAATCCCCAGAGAGTCGAACCAATAGTGGAGGTTTCTGCGTACCTCAGTGTTCTCAATCGGCAGAAGCATGGGCGCGCCATCAAGCGAGCGTGGGAATTTATTCTTGAGACTCTTCGCGAGTTTCGCTGTGGCCACAAAGGTCACGCCGCACTCGCCGAGAAGGTGGTTGTAGACACGCGCCCGGGTGTTGGGCGAGAAAGCCACATCCGACAAGACCACGTCGAGCTGGTGGTCCGCGAGTTGCGAGGTGAGGTCATCGGAGCCGCCTTCGCGGCAGACGATGTGCACCGGTTCACGGAGCGTCAGAGCGGGTGCGATCAGCCACTGCGCAATCATTTTTGGAAGTACATCCACCACGCCGACCACCAGGCGCAACGGCCGCCCGGTGGGCCGGTTCTTCACCGTCTGTGTGAGTTCGCGCCCCAGCGCGAAAATCTCCTCGCAGTAGCTGAAGACCACGCGCCCGACTTCGGTCATCACCAGATTGCGACCGGAGCGGACAAACAATTTCTCTCCCAGACTATCTTCCAGGCTGCGCAACTGGGCGCTGATGGCGGGTGAAGAAACATGCAGCTCCTGGCTGGCCTTCCTGATGCTCCCGGTCAGCGCCACCGTCCAGAAGTAGTGGAGGTGATGGTAGTTGAGCCATTCCATGGGAATTTACGATTAACAAGAACTTAGTGCTGATGCCATGAGTCTACACCCAATCTTAACTGGCTAACCGCCCATCTCCGTCGCTGGGGGGACAAGAATGGCCGAATTTGTTCCTGCACTCTGACAGCAGCGGTGAACTCATCCGTTAAGAAAAAGCTAACGGTAGCGCTCATATTTTGTAGTTTTCCCAGGCCGAAATCGTCGCATCACACCATCCATGATTCGATTGCTCCAGGCTCGGGCACCTCCGGAGTGATCGGGCAATTCATACAGAGAGGAGAACAATGACCGTGAATCGAAACTCATCGTGGATGGCAGTTTTTGTTTTCTTAAGCGTATTGCTTACTGGCATGTTCGTACCGCTTCCGGCGCGTGCGGATGTGGCCAACGAAGTCATGGGGCATCCTGAGGTCGCCAATCAACTTGCGCAGTTCAAACAGAATGCGTATGACCTGCGTGTTCAGGCAGAAAAGCTGGACGCCTTGACGCCCAGCCGGCTGGTGGACTGGAGGAGTCATGCGCACAACCTTGAAATTCTGAAGGAACAGGTCAACCAACTGGGCCAGACCCTGACGAATCTTGAGGAGTTAAAGCCGCAGGCCAATGAAGGGCAGCGGATGGCGATTGAGAATGCGCGGCCTCACCTCGTCGGGGTGGCGCAGCAAGTGACCGAGGCCATCGATCTGCTGGCTGAAGATCGTGGGAGTGTTTACTGGCCGCCTTACACGGATACGGTGAACAACATTTACAACCACGCGACCTCATTGCACGAAACGGTGGACACGATTCTGGATTATGAACAGGCCAGAATACGTCTAGTGGACCTCGATCTTTCGACCTCGGCTGCTGAAGGCAGCTGACGCCGCAACCCCGCACCTGGGCCCCATCAGGGTCGCCAAGGAACAACTGGTCCTCAGCTTTCTGCGGCGACCCTGGTGGAATTGCAAGCCATCACACACTCAACCGAACCGGAGGAGCAGTCATGGGACAAGACGAGGTGGGAAAAATCCTGATTGCGGACAACGACGAAGACGTTCTCATGGAATTAGAGCGGGCGCTGGAGGACGAAGGTTTCGATACGGCGGTCACGGTGAGTCGTGAAGCGGCGTTCCAGGTTCTTTCCACTGGTGCTTTCGATTTGCTGGTGCTCGACGACTATCTTTCCGACCAGCATTGCGTTCAGGTTCTGACCCACTTTCGGGGCGCCGGAATTCGACCGCTCGTAATCGTAACTTATCATCGCCTCCCGTCTGGCGCCGAGCGCGAACAATTGCGCTCTCTGGGAGTAAGCACGCTGGTTGACAAGCGTGCGCCCATCGAACTGGTGCGCACCGTCCATTACCTGCTGCGGCCGCTGGAGAGATGCAGCGACCAGTTTGACATGACCTGAGCGGAAGACTGCACGTCGAGAGGGAGCCATGGGCCATTGCCGGAGCTCGTTCACCGAGCTTATGAGGTGCGCGTTCAGCAATTGTCTGTTGTTATGTTGCTCACACACTTCTAACGGACTCAGCAAACATCCATTCTTAGTTGCTACCCAAATCTTAGTTGCTACCCAAACTCATCCAGACAGCGTCTAGCAACAACAGGACAACAGTTGCGATCGAGAGGGGCGAGGTCACGGCCCCGGGATCCGCATGAAACTGCCCACATGGCGAGTCTGTCCACCTCATCACAAATTTCGAAGGAGTAGCCCAATGCGCCGAAACAATTACAACCGTCTGGTATTGGCTGCGCTTGTATTAGGTACGGCAACGTGGATTGCCTGCGACAAGACGAACACTGAGGGGTCGGCGGCTCCGGCTGGCGGCGGCAAAATTCCCATCACGGCCAAGTCCGAAGACGCGAGGAAGGAATTCCTGTCGGGACGGGACCTTTCCGAGAAACTCCAGGCCCAGGATTCGGTCCAACACTTTGACAAAGCCATTGCGCTCGATCCCGAGTTCGCATCGGCCGAGTTGGCGCGGGCCAATGCCGGTGCGACCGCCAAGGAGTTCTTCGAACATCTGAACAAGGCAGTGGCTTTGGCGGACAAGGCGTCGGAAGGGGAAAGACTTATTATCCTTGCTACCCAGGCCGGCGCGAATGGCGAAGTGGTCAAGCAGAAGGACTATCTCGAGAAACTGGTGGCTGCGTTTCCCAATGATGAGCGGGCGCATTTTAGCCTGGGCGCATTCGAGTTTGGCCAACAGAACTACTCTCAGGCCATCGAGCACCTGAAGAAGGCTCCGGAGCTGGCTCCCAATTACTCGCCCGCTTACAACATGCTGGGCTACTCCTACCGGCAGGCCGGTGATTACGCGAACGCGGAGCAGGCCTTCAAGAAATACATTGAGCTGATTCCGAATGATCCCAATCCTTACGATTCTTACGCCGAACTATTGTTGAAGATGGGAAAATTCCCCGAATCCATTGAGCAGTATCGCAAAGCGCTTGCGATTGATCCGCATTTTGTGCCGTCGCACTTCGGGATTTCGGCTGATCTCACCTACATGGGCAAACCGGACGACGCCAACGCCGAGTTGCAGAAGATGACGGAGCAGGCACGCAACGACGGAGAACTCCGGACCGCCTTGTTCGGCATGGCCGTCGTGGCCTCGGATGGCGGCAAGTGGGAGAAGGCAGTCCAGGCCATGGACAAGGAATTTGCCGTGGCGGAAAAAAAGAACGACGTGGCGTCCATGGCGGCGGATCTTCAGGCCAAGGGCAATATCATCGCCGAAATGGCGAAGTATGACCTGGCGGCGCAGCAGTTCGATCGCTCTTTCGAGATGGTGCAAGGCTCAAGCTTGTCGCAGGAGATCAAGGACAATTCCAAGCTTCTGCATCATTTCAACTCGGCTGCGCTGGCGATTGGAAAGAAGGATTATGCGGCGGCGAAGTCCCACGCCGATGAATACCGCCAGGGGGCTGAGGCCTCGAAGAATCCGGCCCAGGTGAAGCTGGCTCATGAATTGGCGGGACGAATCGCGCTGGCCCAGAAAAACTACGACACAGCGATTGCGGAACTGGAGCAAGCCAATCAGCAAGACCCGCGCAATCTGTATCGCTTGGGTCAGGCGTACCAGGCCAAGGGTGATAAGGACAAGGCGCAGAAGTACTACGCAGATGCTGCCGGATTCAATTCACTGCCCGCGCTGAACTATGCCTTTATTCGCGTTAAGGCGCAGAAAATGGCTTCGGGGGCAAAAGGGTAGGGCACCGGTCTTGTTTGCTGGCTAACCTTCGCTCGGTTTCTTTCGCCCTTTCAGGGCTCGTTGCGTTCCCGTGTGAACCCGGGGCTTACGCCCCGGGCTCCAATCTTGCGCCGCTTCGCGGCTTTCATAGACGGGACTTTCCTGCTATGCCCTCCGTCGCGGCGTCATCCTGAGGGACTTTTGGTCCCGCAGGATCTCGCGCGGACAGGCACGGTCCCGCGCGTGCATATCCGCTCCACGCTAGATCCCTTCGACTTCGCTCAGGGCAGGCTCTTCGCAAGCTCAGGATAACGCTCCTGGGTAAGAGGCAAAACTCCAAACCTTTTATCGTCCCTGACGACGTTCGCTATTCCAAACGGAAGCAGAGGCTGCGCGAAATCGGGGATTTGAGATAAACTTTGCGGCGGGCCTGCTCGCCAAAAACGAAGCTCCGTCCAATACATCCGAATGCCAACTGCATATCTGGAAGAAGTCAATCCGTGGGAAGCGCAGGTTGCCAGGTCCGACGTCGCCGCGCAGAAACTTGAACTCAACGAGGGTTTGTGGAGAATACTGCGCGAGCCCAGCCGGGAAGTAATCGTGCATATTCCGGTTCAGTTGGACGATGGGCGCCTGGAGGTGTTCACCGGTTTCCGGGTGCAGCATTCGATCGATCGCGGCCCGGCCAAGGGAGGAATCCGTTACACCCCAAACGTCACGCTGGACGAGACCCGCGCGCTGGCCAGTTGGATGACCTGGAAATGCGCTGTGGTGGATATTCCCTTCGGTGGCGCGGCCGGAGGAGTGATTTGCGATCCCGATAAGCTGTCCAAACGTGAACTGGAACGGCTGACGCGCCGTTATACGGCGGAGTTGATGGAACTGTTGGGGCCGGAGAAAGACGTTCCGGGTCCGGACATCAACACCGACGGGCAGATCATGGCCTGGATCATGGATACCTATTCCATGCATGTGCGCCATACCGTCAACGCGGTTGTGACCGGGAAGCCATTGGAATTGGGAGGATCGCACGGGCGCATTGAAGCCACCGGGCGCGGCCTGATGATCGTCTGTGACGAGGCAGCCAAGAAACTCGGCATGAGTCCGGACCAGACCCGGGTCGTGATCCAGGGTTTCGGCAACGTGGGCTCGAATGCTGCCCGGTTGATGCGCCGCAGAGGGTACAAAATCGTTGGCGTATCCACCAGCAGGAGCGGGCTGTATAACAAGAACGGTATTGATATTGAGGCGCTCTCGCTGCACTACCAGCACAATCACACACTGAGCGGTTTTCCCGGCTGCGAAGAAACTAGTTCCGCCGAATTGCTGGTTACTGGCTGCGACATCCTTATTCCAGCCGCGCTCGAGAACCAGATCACCACACGTAATGCAGATCGGGTGAAGGCCAAGGTGCTCTGTGAGGGAGCGAATGGGCCCACCACCGCCGAGGCTGATGAGATTTTGGTGGACAAAGGTGTGTTCGTCATTCCTGACATCCTCGCCAACTCCGGCGGAGTAACCGTTTCCTACTTCGAGTGGGTGCAGGACCGTCAGGGATATTTCTGGACCGAAGCAGTGGTCAACGATTATCTGCAGCACACCATGCGGACTGCTTTTGCGGAAGTGCTGAAGTACGCCGAGACCCACAACGTCAGCAATCGCATTGCAGCCTACATGCTGGCCATCGACCGGGTTGCCTTTACGCTGCGGCAGCGAGGAATCTACGCATAAAACTGGACCGGTGGATGAACCCACACCCCTGGTGGCGGCGAGTCGCGGGTGTCGCGGGACGCGGATTGGCTTTACTTTTCGTCATATTGATCTCCGGCTGGGCGGTGGCGGCGTTGTATTTCGACCTGCTGCCCGGCCCCTCTCTGCGAACTGTTGCGGCGTCCGGGTACGGGATCGCAATGCTAGCGACGCTGCTGGTCTTCCGAGGACGCGGCAGAGGAATCGCAATCTGCGTGGCGGCATTCGTTCTGGTGCTGGCCTGGTGGCTTACCCTCAAGCCGTCGAATGACCGGGCCTGGCAACCCGACGTGGCGCAGACCGCATGGGCGGAAATAGACGGCGATCACGTCACCATTCACAACGTTCGCAACTGCGACTATCGCACCGAGGGCGACTACACGCCGCATTGGGAGACTCGCTCTTTCGACCTTTCGCAGATACGCGGCATGGATATCTTTTTCACCTACTGGGGCTCGCCCTGGATCGCGCATCCGATCGTCAGCTTCCAGTTTGGCGACAACGACTACATCGCGATGTCCATCGAGACGCGGAAGGAAGTTGGCGAAGTGTACTCTGCCGTCCGTGGTTTTTTCCGCTATTACGAGCTGATTTACACGGTGAGCGATGAGCGCGACGTGGTGCGTCTGCGCACCAATTTCCGCAAGGGTGAAGAAACGTATATTTTTCACACGCTGGCCACGCCCGAACATGCGCGGGCTACTTTCCTGAATTATCTGAAAAAGATAAACCGGATTCGAAACCGGCCAGAGTGGTACAACGCGCTGACCAACAACTGCACCACCAACATCGCTGCCGTGGCGGGAGAGCCGCAATGGGACTGGCGCGTTTTTCTGAACGGACACGCCGACCAGATGCTTTACGAACGAGGGGATCTGGCGACGGGAAATCTTTCATTCGCGCAGCTTAAAGAGCAGGCACATATCAATGCCGCGGCACGGGCCGCGGGAGATGATCCCGATTTCTCTCGCCGTATTCGGGAAGGTCGCGCGGGATTTTAGGAATCACCACCAGCCACGTGGGGACAGCCGCCCTCGGCTGTCCGGTCGAGCAACGCTCGACTGCCTTCTGCCGAAAAGCTAAATCTGGGGAGCTTCGCTGGACAGCCGAGGGCGGCTGTCGCACGTGGTCTGTGCAGAGGGCTCCCACCCTCTCGCAAGGTACGCGAGGAGGGTGGGGCACCCTGAGATGAGAATCGGCACCCTTACTGGGAGACCAGTTTCAGGACGATGCCGGCGCCGTAGTCGACTACGTATACTTCTCCAGCGGCATCCTGGCCGAGAGACGAGATAGTGCGACCGGTGGTGAGGAGGTCGTTACGAGTGAAGGTGTTGGCCGGCGATTCGGTCAGGCTGAATATCCTGCCGGTGAGATCGCCAAAGACGTACTTGTTCGCCAGGCTGGGGATGGCGGTGCCTTTGTAGACGTATCCACCGATGACGGCGATGCCAATCGAGTGGTCATATTCGGCAATCGGCTGGATCTTGCCGCTGGTGTCGCAGCCCGAGGATGGGTTGAAGCAGTGCGCGCCTTCCATTACCCTCCAGCCGTAGTTTCCGCCCTTTTGGAGTATGTCAACTTCTTCAAAGCTTCCCTGGCCAACGTCGGCCACGAAGATGCGGCTGCTGCCGCGCTCCTGCGAAAAGCGCCATGGGTTGCGCAAACCGTAGGCAAAGATTTCAGGCGATCCGCTGCCGCCCGCGAAAGGATTGTCCGCGGGAATTGCGTACTGCAGGCTCCCCGTAAAGGGGGGATCCACTCCGATGCGAAGGATCTTTCCCAGCAACGAGAACAAGTTTTGGGCATTGTTGAGGGGATCGCCGGCGTCGCCGCCGTCCCCCAGGCCGATGTAGAGAAACCCATCGGCGCCAAAGGCCAACTGGCCGCCCTTATGGTTGGCAAACGGCTGGTTTACGGTCAGCAGGATGCGCTCGCTGTTAGGGTCGGCCTGGTTGGGGTCGGTGGCGGAGGTCTGGAACTCGGCAATGACGGTCTGACGGCTGGGGGAGCTCCTGGTGTAATTCACATAGAACTTACGATTGGTGCTGTAGTTGGGATGGAAGGTTAGACCCAACAGGCCTTGTTCCTGTCCGTCGAAGTTCACCAGGCTCTGGATGTCCAGAAAATTTTCCGACCGCAGGGCCCCGTTTTCGATGATCCGGATGGTCCCGGGTTGTTGCACCACGAAAAAGCGGCTGTCGCCCGGCGGGCTTTCCAGACCGAGGGGACCGCTAAGGCCACTTACCACTGTGGTCAGAGCCAGAGTACCTGGGGTTGGGTTGGGCGTCGGAGGCGTGGTAGCGCCACCTCCACAGCTGGGCAACAGAAGAGCCAGCAGTAACAGGGAACTTACTGGCAAGAAGTTTTTGAGTGACATTACACCAAGCTTATCTGAAGTTCGGGTAGCCTGAAAAGCCCCGGAGGGCCCGGGTTCAGGGGTGGCGCGAGCGAGGACGCTCGCGCCCACATTGAAATCGATCGGCCATGGGATTTTGTGGCGGCGCGGTTCTGTGGCAGACTCCCTTGGGACTTATTTATCCAATATGTTCGGTTCGATCGAAGCGGGTGGAACAAAATTCGTTTGTGGAGTCGGGACCGGGCCGGCCGACCTTAAGACGATGCAGTTTCCTACGACCTCGCCCGCGGCCACGCTGGCGATCGCCATTGAGTTCCTGCGCCAGGAATCCGCGGGTGAATTGAAGGCAGTGGGAATTGGCTCGTTTGGGCCGATTGATCTGCACAGCACCTCACTTACATTTGGCTACGTCACATCCACGCCGAAGGCGGGATGGCAGAACTACAATCTCGCAGGCACAGTACGCGACGCTCTGGGCGTGCCAGTTGGTTTTGACACCGACGTGGACGCCGCCGCACTCGGCGAGGCGCGCTGGGGCGCGGCCCAAAACCTGACTGACTTTCTCTATCTCACAATTGGCACCGGAATTGGCGGCGGCGCGATCATCAACGGTCGCGTTCTTCATGGGCTGGTGCATCCGGAGATGGGTCACATTCGGGTCCCGCACGATCTGCTGAAGGACCCGTACCCTGGCGGCTGTCCCTACCACGGCGATTGCCTGGAAGGTTTGGCCGCAGGTCCAGCGCTGCAGGCGCGCTGGGCCAAAGCGGCCCAGGACCTTCCTCCGGACCATCCGGCATGGACTTTGGAAGCGCACTACCTCGCGCTGGGCTTGGCCAACTGGGTGCTGACCTTGTCACCACAGCGCATCCTGTTGGGCGGAGGCGTATTGCGCCAGTCGCATCTCTTCGCTCTAATCCGGCGCGACCTGGTGGAACTGCTCAACGGATATGTCCGGGCAACCGAGGTGATACGGGATATTGACCAATATGTGGTGCCACCGCAGCTCGGAGGTCAGGCGGGCGTGCTGGGCGGTCTGGTGCTGGCGGAGCAGGCTTACACGCGACTCGACCGCGAATGACATGCCCGCTGCTTCAGTCGCCGGGAGGATAAGAGGCGGTGTTGGGCATTTCTATCCAGGGAACGTGGCACTGGCGCTGTTCCAGTTCGAAACGGGCATCTTCTTCAGTGACCTGATCTGAGGTCTGTCCGCACTTCGTGCAGAACCATTCCTGGGTGGCGGGATTCCAAACGATGTTTTCGTGTCTCATGGATTCTTAGCCATGCACGAAGCAGCGATCGTTGCTAGGGTAATGAAGTTTGCGGATCGGAAGGCGCCAGCGTTGGCTTTCCATCGCGCGATCGGTTCAGCACAGACAGCATCTGCCGGGCGTTCTCATCATCCGGTGTTCCGGGTGCCTCAAGTTCTGCCTTGGCGACGCCGGCGTCCAGGACTTGAAACGATGGAGCGCTGTAGGGCTTTTTTGCGACTTTGAGATCCCGATCCACAGTTGCACCTCCGACCCGGGTTCGACTGGTCCGTACGGCCATCCCCAGCAGATTTTCTGAACTGATCTTTAACGGGCGAATGACCTGGAGGAATTGTTACAGCAAAAACTTCGGGTGAAGAAAAAGAACCAATCAGGGTCGCTTTTCCGACGCGATCCGATGTGAGCTGCAATGGACTGGGAGTTGCGGGGAGGACGGGCGGTTCTATTTTTTGGAGCGATAGAGTGCGCTCAAATTTCAAACGACTTGCGGCAGAAAGAATGTTGCAGGCTAGTTGGATGGTTCCAGAACACCCTCGGTGGTGATCCGGTTGGCCTTGCGGATTTCGGCGGCAACTTTCACCAGCGCCTCATCAGCGCGTGCCGCGCCGTCATCTGAAATCATTGAACTGGCGGCCAAGGTGAACAGCAGCGCGTCTTCCTGCTTATCAAAGTAGAGAACGACCTGACTCGCTGCCATGTGAAATGCCTCCCGGGGTTTGTCTCTGGAAATGATAGGCCGAATGGGCCGCGGATTGGATGTACTCTCTTGATGCCTCCCGGATAAAGCACAGGGACCACTTAATCACCACGGACCACGTGGGCACAGCCGCCCTCGGCTGGCCAGTCGAGCAAGCTCGACCGCCTTTTGCCGAGAGCCGAACCTGGCGGAGCCGTTGCTCCACCGGACAGCCGGGGGCGGCTGTCCCCACGTGGTTCGTGGCGGCGAAAGAAGTCAAGCATCCGTCCTGCTAAAATCCCTTGGTGCTCCGAACCATCCTCATTGTTGTGATGTGTCTCGGCCTGGGTTTGCTGGCGATGGCGCAACAATCGTCGCAGCCGCAGGTCAAAGTGAATGTTCTGAACGTGTGTTCGCCTTCGGCTGCGGAACAGCAGGAAATCGCTTCCGCGCTGGCCCGCGTTCCCAAGCAGCCTCTCTTTGGTCTCGACTTTGAGATCGATCGCGGGAGAACCAGCCTCGAAGTGGGGCCGGGGTTTCTCCAGCCTGGATCCGGCGGACAGATGTCTTCCGATCCGGGTACCGCCAACTGGGTTCGCATCCGGCGTGAGTTTTCCGTGCAGGCGCTTTTTTCGACGGTGCAATACTCGTTCAGCGTCGATCCGAAAAACATGGTGGAAACGCTGGTCTTCCGGGTACGCGATCCCAAAGACCTGATGCAGGTTTCGATCGAAGACAGCGCCTCGGCTGTGACCACGCCGGCCACGATGCTCACCAGCGGCACGCCAGCCAGCCGGATCAAGCTGGAGCGCTTCGGCAAGTCGTCGGTTGTGCTGGCCCGGTGCTCCGGATCGGAGGCGGGTCCGCCGCCCGATCAAAGCGCGTACGAGCCGCTGTTTCAGAGCGCGTCGGCAATACTCTCAAATTATCGGGGTCTGCTGGGCGCTCGAACTACGGTGCCGGATGAACTCGATCGGGTCGCGGGCGTGGCGGAGAAGAAGGCAGAGCGATCGCCTTCCGCGAAGAAGCCTGCGCCGAAGAAAAAATAGGACAGCCAGCGGAGGGCGGGACGCCCTCCGGACAGCCGGCGGGCCTGTCCTGAGCGAAGTCGAAGGAACGCCTGCGCTGCTTGCATCCAAATCGGAATTTGGCAATCTAAAACTGCACGTGTCGGTCGCACCCAAATATGGAGAACATTCGCAACGTTGTCATCATCGGGTCCGGTTGTGCCGGACATACTGCGGCGCTCTACACCGCCCGTGCCAACCTGAAGCCCCTGGTGATTGAAGGGCATGAGCCCGGAGGCCAGCTCTCGCTTACCACACTGGTGGAGAATTTTCCCGGGTTCCCCGAGGGCATCCAGGGACCCGAGCTCATCGAGAACATGCGCAAACAGGCCGGACGCTTTGGGGCGCAGTATCAACTGGGCCATGTGGTCAGCGTTGATCTGAGCAAGCGACCCTTCGCAGTGAATTTTGGCAAGGAGACGATTCACGCCCGCAGCCTGATTATCGCCAGCGGCGCCTCGGCACGCTGGTTGGGCTTGCCTGGCGAAAAGGCGCTGATCGGGCACGGCGTTTCCTCGTGTGCCACCTGCGACGGCTTCTTCTTTTCCGGAAAGGAAATCGCAGTCGTCGGCGGCGGCGATTCGGCCATGGAGGAAGCGAACTTCCTGACCCGCTTCGCCACCAAGGTGACGCTGATTCATCGCCGCGATCAGTTTCGAGCTTCGAAAATCATGCTCGACCGCGCCCAGCAGAACAAGAAAATTGAATTTCTCACCAACACCATCGTCGAAGACGTCCTCGATCCTTCCAGGCAGGAAGTTACTGCCCTCAAGCTACGGGATACGAAGACCGACAAGATCTGGGATTTTCCCACCAGTGCCATGTTTCTCGGGATCGGCCACATACCGAATGCGCGCATGTTCGAAGGCCAACTCGAGACCGATCAGGACGGATATCTGGTGACCGAGAAAAACGTTTTCACACGGGTGCCGGGCGTTTACGCCTGCGGTGACGTACAAGATCGGCGCTATCGCCAGGCCATCACGGCCGCTGGCACAGGCTGCATGGCCGCTCTCGAAGCAGAGAAGTTTTTGGAAGACGAGGGAGAGTAACCGAGCTAGTTTCATTCGGAGGAACCCAAATGGCGCGTCCGGCCGCAATCTGCTCCCACCTGGGAGACATCCGACCTGTGAAGCCAAGCGGTCGAGGCTGCAAAGAATGCCTGGAGATGGGTGACACTTGGGTTCATCTGCGGGAGTGCCTGGGCTGTGGTCATATTGGCTGCTGCGATTCTTCGAAAAACAAGCACGCCACGAAGCACTTCCGCCAGACCAAGCATCCTATCGTGCAATCCTTCGAGCCTGGCGAAGACTGGCGCTGGTGTTACGTGGACGAAGTCTTTATAGAGTGACGTCGGGCGTCAGACGTCGGCTCGTTCCCGCTACGCCAGGGACAGCCTGTTCGCGAGCGTTTCGCGTCATATTTACATAAGGACCGTGATGTCCGACGGCCGAGGTCCGACGCCCGCCTTCCTGTGATACAAATCTCTGTGATCTTCATGCACGTGCAGAGCGCCCGCCATCTCGACGCCGGCCGGGAAGAAACATGCTGAGGGCGCTTTTCATTTCTCTTTCCGAGAACCGCTGGTTGCGCGGGATGGCTGAGCGGTCTGCGATCGGGCAGCGTCTGTCCAGCCGTTTTGTGGCGGGCACCCAGGTGGACGATGCGCTGCGCGTCACGCAAGCCGTCAATCAGAAGGGTCTGAGCGTTTCGGTCGACAATCTCGGCGAGAATGTCACCAATGCTGACGAAGCCCGCGCCAGTGCCCAGCTCTATCATCAGATGCTGGACGAGGTCTCCAGCCGCCAGCTCAACGCCAATGTCAGCCTGAAGCTCACCCACATGGGCCTCGACGTGGACGAGAAACTCGCCCGCGATCTGGTCACCGGGTTGGTGGCGAAAGCGGCGGGGATGAATCCGCGCAACTTCGTCCGGGTGGACATGGAAGGCTCGCCTTACACCCAGCGCACGCTCGACTTCGTGCACGAACTGCATCGCATGCCGGGTCATGCCGGGGCCGTGGGCGCAGTGATCCAGTCGTATATGCGGCGCGCGGAAAAAGACATCGAAGCGCTGCTGGCGGAGCGCATTCGTGTCCGCCTGTGCAAGGGGGCTTACAAGGAGCCGGAAGAGATTGCCTTCCAGAAAAAATCAGACGTGGATGCAAACTACGTCCACCTGATGAAAATTCTGATGAAGAGCGGTGTCTATCACGGCCTGGCGACGCACGACGAGAAGATCATCAATCAGGCCAAGATATTTGCCACGCGGGAGAATATCCCGCGTGACGCCTTTGAGTTTCAAATGCTCTACGGAATCCGCCGCGACCTGCAGCGGCGGCTGGTGCGCGAGGGATGGCGCATGCGCGTCTACATTCCATTCGGCACGGAGTGGTATCCCTATCTCATGCGGCGACTGGCGGAACGGCCGGCGAATGTGTTCTTCATCGCCAGGAATTTGTTGCGGAAGTAGTGGGGGTGCGGGCGCCCTCGCCCGTGCGCCCTGGCCACAGACCAGTAAGAGGGCTGCCACGAACCACGTAGGGGCGGGTGCCCCACCCGCCCGGCCGGGCGAAGCCCGGCAAGTCTTGGTTGATTCGATATTTAAAACCCAGGCGAGCTTCGCTCGCCTGGCCGGACGAGGGCGTCCGGTCCTACGTGGTTTGTCGCGAGTTACGGGTTTCTGAGCGAAGTCGAAGGGGCGGCTGTCCCTCCGTGGCCTGTGGCGCTGCCGCACGAGCGTGGGCGCTCGCGCCCACAACTACAGTTGGAGTTCCCAGACTTGCGATACCAGATCATCGCGGCCCCAGCTTTGATGTTTCTCTTGCTGCACGAGGCGGAAACCTGCCTCCTGGTAAATGTGCCGGGCCGCTGGCAGCTCGCTTTGCGTCCACAGAACCATTTTTTTGTATCCCATTTGCCGAGCGAAGCGTAGACACTCGTCGACCAGACGCTTGCCAATGCCCAGTCCGCGGGCCGACGGTTCGACGAGCAGCAGTCGTAGCTTGGCTACGGTCTTCGATTTTTTGACTAGGAACACCGACCCGACGATCTCCCCGTCTTTCTCCGCAATCCAGCAACGCTCACGCCTGGGATCGAAGTGCCGAATAAATTTTGCAACAATATCAGCCACCAGGGCTTCGAAGCTCTCGTCGTATCCGTACTCCTGGGCGTAGAGAACACCGTGGCGGTGGACCACCCATCCCATGTCGCCGGGTTGATGGGTGCGCAAGATGTATGGAGTCTTGGGTTGGGTGCCCTGACCCAGTACGGTTTCGATGACGCGCATGGCCTGTACCAGCCGGGCCTGCCCGGCGGCTGGGAGCCGGCTCAGCATGGTTGCGACTTCTTCGCTCTGGCGGGCGTCCAGTGTGGCGAAAGTTTCTTTGCCGAGTGCGGTCAATTCCAACAGGCTTTGACGGCCATCCGCCTGAGACGCGGATTTGCGGACCAGGCCGCGCTTTTCAAATCCGCGCAGGATGCGACTGAGATAGCCGGGATCGAGACCAAGCTGATGGCAGAGTTCAGTGGCGGTGGGCTGCTGGCGGTGCGCAATTTCGTAGAGCACGCGCAGTTCGGTCAGCGAGAAAGGGCTTTTGAGGAGGCCTTCGCGCAGCACGCCAATCTGCCGGGTGTAAAAGCGGTTGAAGGCGCGGACAGCCTGGATATTTTGCTGGATGCGGGTGGCCATGCTTGTCTCTTTCGATTTCGTGAATATGACTTAGTCAATTATATATTTGACGCAGTCATATAAGTAAGAGGGCGCAGGCCAGCACGAGCTACGTAGGGGCGGGTGCCCACACCCGCCTGGCCGGGCGAAGCCCGGCAGCTTTTGATCTCCTCCACTTACCCAGGCGGGCTTCGCTTGCCCGCCCGGACGAGGTCGTCCGGGCCTACGTGGTTCGTGGCGACGAATGTGGATAAGGCGCCGGGGAATCAGCGGCGCTTCGTGCCTGCCCGGTTGACCTGCGAATAGCGGAAGCACTCGATGCTGTGGTCGTTCACCATGCCGACAGCCTGCATGAAGGCGTAACAGATCGTTGATCCTACGAAGTTGAAGCCGCGCTTCTTGAGATCTTTGCTCATGGCATCGGATTCCGGGGTGCTGGCGGGAACCCGTTGCCCCGAACGCCATGCATTCACCTGTGGTTCTCCGCCGACGAACTGCCAGAGATAACTGTCGAAAGAACCAAACTCTTTCTGCACATCGAGAAAGGCCTTCGCGTTGCTTACCGCGGACGCGATCTTGAGCCGATTGCGAATGATGCCGGGATTACTCAGCAAGCTCGCCAGCTTGCGGCGATCATAGCGAGCGATGCGTTGCGGGTTGAAGCCGTCGAATGCGGCGCGGTAGTTCTCGCGCTTCTGCAGGACCGTGTCCCAGCTCAGTCCGGCCTGGGCGCCTTCGAGAATGAGGAACTCGAAGAGAACCTGGTCGTCGTGCTGAGGCAGCCCCCACTCTTCGTCGTGATAACGGATGGAGAGCGGGTTGCTGGGCCAGTTGCAGCGAATCAGGATTGGGGATTTAGGCTTCATGGCGGCGGCAACCTAGTTTACGAGATTCGTGTGTTGCGTGGTGGTGTGGTCGCGGGCGACCTCGCCCGCGGCTTTTGATCTTGACCTCAGGGCCTCGCGGGCGAGTCGCCCGCGACCACACCACCACACAAACAAAAGAGTTTGCATTCAATGACCAAGCGCGTGCTCCTTTTGTAACTTGGCTTGGCCGCCCCAGTCCCCTACAGTCAAGACAGTACTCATGCTAGCTGCGGCTTTCGGCCCAATACGTGCATCTAATTGAGAGACGAGGCCTTTAGCGGCAGTTTGGCGTGAATTTTTTGGGTTGAACGGGCATGAACTACACGAAGTGGCAGCGCTGGCTGGTCGTAATTGTGGTTGGGTTTGCCACGGCTGGATTGCCCGCCCGGGCGCAGTCGCCCTATGTGGCAGCCACCAGCCTGGCCCTGCCAGAAGCCTCTCCTTCCACCGGGACGGATGCATCGGATCCCATCCTTACCATCAAGGCGCGAGTCAATGAAGTTAATGTGCTTTTCATTGCCACGGACCGTCATGGTAAATTCGTCCGCAACCTGAACCAGGGCGATTTCAGCATCCTGGACGATCACAAGCCGCCAACGGCCATTATCAACTTCCGCCGCGAGACCGATCTGCCGCTTGAACTGGGGCTGCTGGTGGATACCAGCGGATCGGTGCACGGCCGCTTTGATTTCGAGCAGGAAGCCGCTGTCAGCTTCCTGCAGCACACCCTGCGGGCAAATTTCGACAAAGCTTTCGTCATGGGCTTCGGCACTCATAGCCTGGTCACGCAGGAGTTCACCGACAACGTTCGGCTGCTGGAAACCGGAGTGCGAAGTCTGCGCAACGGCGGCGGTACAGCAATGTATGACGCGATTTACAAAGCCTGCCGCGAAAAGCTGAGCAAGGAACGCGGCGACCATCCGGTGCGACGCGCCATCGTCGTGATCAGCGACGGCGAAGATAACCAGAGCGAGGTCAGCAAGGCGATGGCGATAGAGACAGCCCAGCGGGCCGAAGTGATCATCTACGCGATTTCGACCGACGACAGCGGCCTGATTCTGCGGGGCGACAAGGCTCTGCAACAGATTGCCGACGCCACCGGCGGGCGCGCCTTCTTCCCCTTCAAGATGAAGGACATCAAGAGTTCGTTTGCCGCCATTGAAGATGAGCTGCGGAGTCAGTACGTGGTTTCCTATAAACCCGCCGATTTCGATGCTGATGGCCGTTACCGCTCCATTGAAATTACCGCGCTGAAGAAAGACCTCCAGGTGCGGTCTCGCAAGGGCTACTACGCGCCGCGGCAGTAGCGACACAAACTCTCAAAACTAATATTTATGGCGGGACGGGCACGCTTCAACGGCCTGCGGAAAACCATAGCGCCGATACGGGAAGGGCGCCCTCGCCCGCCGCTTTTGAAGTTGGTTTGGAATTGCGGTTGTACGACAACCAAGATGAAAGGCGGCGGGCGAGGGCGCCCGCCCCACATGGTCAATGGTCAGTGGCCGTCCATGGGAGGCACGGTGAGCAGCGTTTCATGGTCGCAAACGAAGAAGGCGATCAGCTTCGCCGGCTCTTTGTCGCTGGCATTGGCCGACACCAGATGAACCCCGTTCGGCGGCTCGTAGAAGCTTTCCCCTGCCTTGAATACGCCCTCGGGGCCGCCCTTTACCTGGAAGCGGATTGCACCCTGGGCGACATATCCGATCACGGTGCAGGGGTGGCTGTGCGGCTTGTCGGCCTCACCGGGCGCGTAGTTCACTTCGACGACGGTGGCGCGCAGGTGGCTGCCATCCAGCGGCGGCAACGAGTGCGAGAAATCGGCGGGATGGCTCGCTCCTGCGCCGGTTTGCGCGGCAGAGAAGCGTGCGCTCAGCCCAGCCACGATCGCAATCGCGGATAACGAGAGGGGCAGCAGGTATCGCAGGCTTTGCCGCTTCTGCATGATTTTAAGCATGGTTGTCTCCTTGGGGCGCCGGACAACGATAAATGGAACCGCAAGTCTTGGAAAGTGCCCGAACCGGGCGGACAGGGCCGACATTCGCCACCTGAATCTCGAGGTCCGAGATCTCCGGGGCTTAAGCCCCTGGGGGTTCGCTCTTTCCGGCACGAGCAGCCATACTCAGGCGCTAAAGCGCAGTTAGTCATGGCGGCTCATTGGCATGAGTAAACTCGTGCCCTTCCCGCTTGAGTGGAGGCCCGAGATCCCCGGCTGACGCCCAATTACGATGCTACAATTCCGCTTAGGCCGCAATCGGCATCGAACTCAGTGTAGGCCGTGAAACAGGTACCGTGGTTTTTCTCAAGTCAGTCCCGTCCGCTCGAGTCCGGTTGGTTCTGGGCTCGATTTTGTTTGCGCTCTTAGCGTCGAACCGAGCGCCTGCCGGCCAGCAGCCTGCAGGTCAGCCATCTGGATCCCAGCAGGCTTCAACCCAGCAAGCTGCAACTCAGAAATCGTCAGCTCAACCATCAGTGCCGCGGAAGCGTGCAGCCAAAGCGGTGAAGAAGGCTGCACCCGAGCCTCCACCTCCGCCGGCTCCACCTCCGCCGCCTCCCACTCTGGCGCAGATGCCGGCATTGCCTCCCCAGGTCCGGTACAGCCGCGGGCAGCTTACGATCGTGGCCGAGAACTCTACGTTGTCTGACATTCTCCGAGCCGTGCGGGCGCAGACCGGGGCTGACGTGGAAGTCCCACCGAACGCTACCGAACGGGTTGTGGCTCACCTCGGACCAGGGCCGGCCCGCGATGTCCTGGCTGCGCTGCTGAACGGGACCCACTTCAACTATGTGATGCTGGGTTCGCCGGCGCATCCCGACAGCGTGGACCGGCTTATATTGACTTCAAAGTCTGGTGGAGCGCCCGACGTAGTGCCGCCCGTGCCCGCGGCTCAGAACACAAACCAGTTTCAGGTGGATGAACAGGGCGTTCAAGGAGTGGACATTTCCGAACAGCCCGTCGAAGACCCGGGTGATAACTCCGCCAGCGCAGAAACTCCACAGCCGCAGCCGAATGCACAGCAGGTGAAGACCCCGGAGGAATTGTTGCGAGAGTTGCAGCTGCAGCAACAACAACAGCAGCAACAACAGCAGCAACAACAGCAGCAGCAGCAGCAGCAACAGCAGCCTCCGCAGGGTGGGCCTCCGCCCCAGGGCGGGCCGAACTAGGATCGGGCGTCGGATTTCAGACTTCAGACCCCGGACTTCAGACCCCGGACTTCGAGGTTTAAGACGTCCGATTTCGGTGAGGCTTGGCGTGTGGGGATGAGACGGGCGGGACGACCGTCCTCCATCAACAAAGGCGTGAGGACGAATTTCAGGTCTGTGGGTACTTCGAGGTCTGAGGGCTGACGTCCAGGGCGACGTCCGGTTTCAGTCGCCGCTGGCTTGGCTCTGGCTGGGTAGGAGGATAGCCGAGGGGGCGCTGGGGCGCCGGCGCGAACTATAGGCGAAGGCGTACAGAATACCGGTTACCACAGCGTAGGCTGTGAGGATCCCCACGAGTACAACCGTGATGGCTGTGAACGACATGACGAAAGCAACAATTAACCCGCCCAAGTTCGGCCTACTTTCCTGTCAGGCCCGGCTTAGATGCTCCCGACCCGTTTGGCGCAATCCATGACTGTACCCGCGTTGACGCTTGCTGCTGTTAGCTACTAAGATACGTCAGTAGAGCCGCGCAAACCCACTTTCCATCATTTCTGTGGGGCCGTCCATATTACGGAAGGCCAGTTTTACTTTCGCCAATTTCATGCCTATTACCAAGATTTCGGTGCGCGGGGCTAGGCAGCATAACCTCAAGAATATAAACGTCGAAATCCCCCGCAATACCCTCACCGTCATTACCGGACTGAGCGGGTCGGGGAAGTCTTCCCTGGCCTTTGACACCATCTATGCCGAAGGCCAGCGCCGCTACGTGGAGACACTGTCGGCCTACGCTCGGCAGTTCCTAGACCAGATGGAGCGTCCCGACGTGGACGCCATTGACGGGCTTAGCCCGTCCATTTCGATCGAGCAGAAGACCACCAGCCGCAGCCCGCGGTCCACGGTCGGGACGATCACAGAAATTTATGATTATCTTCGCCTTTTATTTGCTTCGATCGGAGTTCCTCACTGTCCCAACTGCGGGCGGGCCATTGCGCGGCAGTCGGCAGAGCAGATTGTGGCGCGGGTGATGAGCCTGACCCCGGAGGATCGCGTGATGGTGCTGGCGCCCATCGTGCGCGGACGCAAAGGCGAGTTCAAGAAAGAGATGGAGAAGCTGGTGCAGCACGGCTTCACCCGGGCGCGCATTGACGGCGAGCTGGTCAATCTCGAAGACGACATTCCGCTCGACAAGCGACGAAACCACACCATCGAAGTTGTGATTGACCGCCTGTTGGTGAAGCCGGGGATCGAACATCGCCTGGAATTGTCGGTGGGGCTGGCCATGAAGCTGGCCGGCGGATTGGTACAGGTGGCAGTGGTGGGCGGCGACGAGCAACTCTACTCGGCGAAGCTGGCTTGTCCGGATTGCGGGATCAGTGTGCCGCAGCTCGAACCGCGATCGTTTTCCTTCAATAGTGCCTATGGCGCCTGCCCGGAATGCCATGGCTTGGGCAGCCGCTATGAATTTGATCCGGCGCGGATAATCACCGACTGGTCGAAGCCTCTGCTCGATGGCGGGCTGGGGCCGGGATCGGCGTCCCAGAACCTGATTCATCAGCTGCAAATTACGGCGGCGGCCCATGGGTTCGATCTGGCGACGCCGTTCGAGAAATTTCCTGAGAAGATTCAGAACTTGCTGCTTTATGGCGAGGCCGGGAAAAACGGGAGCGAAACGGGAAAGAACAGGAAGACCGGCTTCCGCGGAATTCTGGGATACCTCAAGCAGGCGGTGGACGAATCCACCTCCGACACTTATCGGGAATTTCTACTGGACTATATGTCGGCCACGAAATGTCCCGCGTGCCAGGGTAAGCGGTTGCGGCCGGAGAGCCTGGCGGTGAAAGTGAACGGCATGTCCATCGCCGACTTCACCGCGCTGCCGGTATCGCGGGCACTGGAGACGGCGCGCAAGATCAAACTCAACGGGCGCGAAGCGATCATTGCCGGGCGCATCGTGCACGAGATTGTCGAGCGCCTGCAATTTCTCGACGCCGTGGGGCTGGGGTACATCTCGCTGGAACGCTCGGCGGCCACGCTCTCCGGCGGCGAAGGACAACGTATTCGGTTGGCCACGCAAATCGGATCCAAGTTGCGGGGTGTGCTCTACGTTCTGGATGAGCCTTCCATTGGATTGCATCATCGCGACAATGGCCGGTTGCTGAAGGCGCTGGAAGAATTGCGCGATTTGGGCAACACCGTGCTGGTGGTGGAGCACGATGAAGAAACCATCCGGCGGGCGGACTACGTGATTGATCTTGGTCCGGGAGCGGGCCGGCATGGCGGTGGACTGGTGGCCCACGGGACTCCGCAGGAGATCGAGCGAGTGCCGGAGTCGCTAACCGGGGCCTACATCTCAGGCCGGGTACAGATCGAAATGCGGCCGGACCGGCGAGCGCCGAATGGGGCGGCGATTACGCTCCTGGGTGCGCGGGAAAATAATCTCAAGAACCTTGATGTTGTGTTTCCCCTGGGTGTGATGACGGTGGTGACCGGGGTCTCAGGATCGGGCAAGTCCACGCTAGTGAATGACATTCTCTACCGCGCCCTGGCCCAGAAGCTTTACCGTTCGCGGGAAGAGCCCGGCACCTACAAAGCAATTTCCGGCACGGAAAATATCGACAAAGTCATTCGCATCGACCAGTCGCCGATCGGGCGCACGCCGCGTTCGAATCCCGCGACTTACACCGGTGTGTTTGCCCAGATCCGCGACCTGTACGCGATGCTGCCGGAATCGCGCGAGCGAGGTTACAAGCCCGGACGCTTTTCTTTTAACGTCTCCGGCGGACGCTGCGAGGCTTGCCAGGGCGAGGGACAGCGGCGCATCGAGATGAATTTTCTGCCCGATGTTTACGTGCTGTGCGAAGTTTGCGGCGGCCACCGCTACAACCACGAGACCCTGGCGGTGAAATACAAGGGACAATCCATCGCTGATCTTCTGGAAATGCCGGTTTCGGATGCCTTGCCCATTCTGGAGAATATTCCGCAAGTAAGGCAGAAGCTGCAGACGCTGGTGGATGTCGGCCTGGGCTACATTCATTTGGGACAATCCGCGGTGACGCTTTCCGGCGGAGAGGCCCAGCGCATCAAGCTCGCGCGGGAACTGAGCAAGCGGCAGACCGGGAAGACGATGTATCTGCTCGACGAGCCTACGACCGGCCTGCACTTTGATGACGTGAAGAAATTGCTCGAAGTCCTGCACCGGCTGACCGACCTGGGAAATACGGTTATGATCATCGAGCACAACCTGGATGTGATCCGCAACGCTGACTGGATTATTGACCTGGGTCCCGAGGGCGGAGAAGAAGGCGGACGCATCGTTGCGCAGGGCACGCCCGAGCAGGTGGCGCGCAACAAGAAGTCGTACACCGGGCAGGCGCTGGCAGGATATTTTTCCAACGGACAGCGGGAAAAGAGCTCGGCGTAGATGTGATGTGGTGTGGGGCGGGCACCCTCGCCCGCCGCCGTTGACGTTGATTTCAAGATTTGCCGGCACGGCAGGTAAGAGCGACGAAGGCATGCAATAAAGGTCAAAGGCGGCGGGCGAGGGCGCCCGCCCCACATTTGCTGAGGTAGGTACACAACCCAATTGTCTTCACCAGATCATGTGGTCCCGGAGATACAGATCGAACCGGTGGTCTCGCCGCCGGCGGTCGTGATCAATCCGGGCTCTGAGAATCCGCCATGGAGCGGCCTTGATCTGCTGATTGTCGGGCTGGTCTTGGTGGCGGCACTGTTCCTTTTCACCTCGGTCGCTTTCGTCATCGTCTTGCACAGCTCGCTCTCGCACGGCATGTCTGCCGCTCAGTTGGGCAAGAATCCGGGGCCGCTGGTGATTGTGCCCAGCATGACGCTGGCCTACCTGGCCATGCTGGTAGCCATGTATGGGCTGGTGACGCGTCACCAGCAACGTCCGTTCTGGCAGACAGTGGGGTGGCGCTGGCCGGGAAACCCGGGCTGGCTGGGTTTTCTGTCGGCGGGCGCCTTTCTCGCCGTGGCCCTGGGAGAGCTTTCGCGGCTGTTGCCTATCCCGAAATCGTTGCCCATGGACAAGTTCTTCCAGAACCAGCAGGGCGCGTATCTGATGATGATTTTCGGAGTGGCCGTCGCGCCGCTGGCGGAGGAGATGCTCTTCCGCGGATTCCTGTACCCGGTATTGGACCGCTGGCTGCAAACCCTTTTCATGACGCCGCACCAGGTTCGGCGGGGGTGCATATGGATCCTGATCATGGCAGGCTGGGGATATGTCGAACACCGTCTTCCACTGGCATGGTCGGTCCTGCTGGCGGTTGTAGTTTTTCTGGCGGTCGGGACACTGGTGGTGGTGCGACGTTTGCGAGCGGGAGAGAGGCCGTCGGGCCTGGTCTTGCTACCGGCCTCCACGATAGTGGCTTGGGGACTAGCGGCGGGAGCGATTTCCGGTCGCGCCTTCGAAATCGGTACGGCGGCGCTCTTGGTTGTGGGTGTCCTGCTCGGGGTTCTCAGTATGGTGCCGGACCCGGAGGTTTCGGCCGCCGGCAGGTGGGGCAGGTTCCTGGCGGTACTGGTGACGAGTGTCGCGTTCGCGATGGTGCACGGCGAACAGCTGGGACAGGCCTGGGGACCACTCTTGGTTCTGTTCGTAGTGGGATTGGTCCTGACCATCACGCGAGTCGTCACTCGATCTGTAACGCCCGGACTTCTGATTCACATGGGCTATAACCTGATGCTCTTCGGCGTGCTCTATATCGGGACGGATCATTTCCGTCATCTGGAGCGCATGACGCAATAGCAAACGTTTTGCGTGATATCGTAGATTTTCATGGCTTCTCCTCGTCAGGAATTGCTGCGTTTGCTGGCTGCCAAGTCATTCCGGCTGGGACAGTTCAAACTGTCGTCCGGGGGGACCAGCGACTATTACATCGATTGCCGAACTACAACTCTCTCAGGGAAGGGTGCGCGTTTGACCGGGCAGGTGGTGCTCGACGAAATTCGGCACCGGTTATGGAAGGCTAAAGCAATTGGCGGCTTGACCATGGGTGCTGATCCCATTGTGGTGGCGGTTGCTGTAGCCAGCGGCGATGTAGATGGATTCCTGGTGCGCAAGGCCGAGAAGGAGCACGGCACAGGACGGCGCATTGAAGGCTTTCAGGAAAAAGGCGCCCGCGTAGTAATCGTGGACGACGTTTGCACCACCGGGTCCTCGACGGTGCAGGCGATTGCAGCGGCGCGAGAATTCGGCTTTCAAGTCGTAGGCGTAATGTGCCTGGTGGAACGCGAGGAGGCGGGAGGGCGTCCCAATGTAGAGAAAGCGGCCGCGCCGGCCCCGTTTGTGTCCGTGTTTACCGCCAGCGACGTACGGAGAGAGCATCTGCTGCAAAACGACGAGACTTCTCCGGGAATGCCCGCGGCAGGCTCCGGTTGCGAGATTTGCGGAAAGCCGGCGGCGGTGCACCACCCTCGAATCCGCTGCGAAGCGCATAAAAACTGAAAACAGTCGTCAGTCGTCGGTCTTCCGTCGTCAGCCAGGCGGACGACTCGTTTGCTGAAGACTGACGACCAACGACTGACGACTGCCTATGATTCAAACTCTTGAATGGACAGATTCCGGCGTGCGCTTTATTGATCAGACGAAGCTGCCGACCGAAGAGACTTACGTCACCTGCAAGACTTACACCCAGGTCGCCGATGTCATCCGCAACATGGTGGTGCGGGGTGCGCCGGCCATTGGCGTGGCTGCGGCCATGGGTATCGCGCTTGGGGTGAAGGCTTCCAGAGCTGAAAACGGCGGCGATCTGAAACGCGAGTTCGACCAGATCTGCGATGTGATCGGAAAGACCCGGCCGACAGCGGTCAATCTTTTCTGGGCGATTCGGCGCATGCGGGACAAATTTGAGATGCTGCGGGTGCGGCCGCTGGCGCAGATCAAGCAGTCGCTGATTGAAGAAGCCCAGCGCATGCATGCCGAAGACATCGCCGCCAACCAGGCCATGGGCAGGCACGGCGCGACCTTAATGCCGGCGAGCGGCGGCGTGCTCACCCACTGTAATGCCGGGGCCCTGGCCACTTGCGGATACGGCACGGCGTTGGGAGTGATTCGCGCCGCCGTCGAGCAGGGGAAGAAAATCCACGTTTTTGCCGATGAGACGCGTCCTTTCCTGCAAGGTTCGCGATTGACGGCGTGGGAGCTGATGAAAGATGGCATCCCCACGACCGTGATTTCCGACAACATGGCAGGCGCCATGATGAAGCAACAGAAGATCAACGCCGTCGTGGTGGGCGCCGACCGCATCGCAGCCAATGGCGACGTAGCCAACAAGATTGGAACTTACTCGGTCGCGGTGCTGGCCAAGGAACATGGCATCCCGTTTTATGTGGCTGCGCCGCTTTCAACCGTAGATTTCGAAACGGCGGATGGAAGCGGGATTCCCATTGAGCAGCGCGACGGGAAAGAAGTCACTCATATCGCCGGCCGGCAGATGGTGCCGGATGGCGTAGAGGTGGAGAATCCGGCGTTTGATGTCACACCGGCGAAGTACGTTACGGCGATCGTGACTGAACGCGGGATTGCGCGGGCGCCGTATGGAGAATCGTTGAAAAGGCTGGCGCCAGAAGCAGCGGCGGCCGGGTAAGAGGTTCCATCGAGAACGAATCGTTACAGGCGGGAAGCCTGGGCTTGGAGATTAAGCCCAGTGGTCAGTTTGGAGTTGTCAGTTCTCAGTTTCAGGGCCGATGTTCAACCTGTGACCGTGGAACTTTTCGGGTATTCTCCTCGTAGAGTGAGTATGTTCGCCTTCCTTATCTGGTGCATTCTTTTTGTGTTGTGCTGGCCGTTGGCACTGGCGGCGCTAGTGCTTTACCCGTTTGTGTGGTTGGTGCTCCTGCCGTTTCGGCTGGTCGGGATTGCGGTTCACGGCGTACTCGCATTGGTGTGGGCCGTGGTCATGCTTCCGGCGCGGCTTCTGAGTGCGCCCTTCAGGATTTAGGTTTCAAGCCAGAAGCTGCCTCACTCCCTGCCTGGCTCCTGCATTCCCGCTTTCACGGCTTTCAAATCCAGATTGCGGATGAGCCGCAGCAGCGAATTGGGGTGCATCCCGAGAGCCTTTGCGGCGTCTATGTAGTTACCCTTGGCTTGTTGCAGGGCCTGCAGGATGAGTTGCTTCTTGGTCTCTTTGATATTGCCGTGGTATTTGTCGGTCGCTGTTGTGGTGGTGGAACCGGCCTCGAGGACGGCCTCGGGCAGGTCGTCGGGGAGAATGGAATCTGTGGAGCCCAGCACCAGCGCCCGTTCCAGGGCATTTTCCAGTTCGCGAACATTGCCCGGCCAGTCGTAGTTCATCAGACAGCCCAAGGCTTCGGACGAGAGCGGCTTTGCCCGCATTCCGCACTTCCGGCTGGCCTTGGCTGCGAAGTGTTCGGCCAGTACGGATATGTCCTCGCGGCGCTCGCGCAACGCGGGGATGTTGAGCGTGACCACGTTAAGGCGGTAGTACAGGTCGTTGCGGAAGCTACCCGCCTTGACGGCCTCGGGCAAGCTTCGGTTGGTGGCGGCAATCAGGCGGATGTTCAGCTTGATCGGCTTGGTGCCGCCCAGGCGCTCGAACTCGCGTTCCTGCAGGACGCGCAACAGCTTGGCCTGCAAACCGGGCGCGAGTTCTCCGATCTCGTCCAGAAATAGCGTTCCGCCTTCGGCCACCTCAACTTTGCCTTTCTTCTGCGCGGCAGCGCCGGTGAAGGCGCCCTTTTCGTGACCGAACAGTTCGCTCTCCAACAGGGTTTCAGCGATGGCGGCACAGTTGATGGCGACGAAGGGCTGTTCCGCGCGGGAGCTGTTGCGATGCAGGGCGCGGGCCACCAGCTCTTTTCCCGTCCCGCTCTCGCCCTGGATCAGGACGGTCGAATCTGTGGGCGCCACACGGCGGATGAAATCGAATACTTTGCGCATGGCGGGACTTCCGCCCACCATGTTGTGTTCGAGCTCGATTTCAGCGCGCAATGCCTGGTTTTCCTGCCGCAACTTCTCCCAGTGGCGCACGTTGTCAAAGGCCAGGCTGGCGATGCCGGCAACCGCGGTCATGACCTGCAAGTGTCCTTCGTCGAACTGTACAGTCGGGCTGGTCGTGTCCAGATAGATAGCGCCCAGAACTCGGTCCGCCACCAGCAGCGGAACACAAAGCAGGGATCTCACTTTCAATTCAAGCAAAGTCTTGACCTGGCGGAGAGCTTCATTCCCCAGGACATCGCTCACCACCAGGCCAACGCGTTCTTCCATGGCACGCTGCACCACGGTGCGGCTGACCCGAACCGGATGGCCGGGCCCGCGCAGCCGGTCCCAGGCGGCGGTAGAAGTGAACTCGTCCGGATGATCGCAGAGCAGAACGGCGCCGCGATCGGCCGGGACTACCTCGAATATGAAACCCAGGAGTTGCCATTGCAGCGAATCCTGGTCGCGGATACCACCGATGCCGGTCGCGACCTTGAGCAGGGAATTCAGGTCACGGGCGCGCCGCTCCGAGGCAGGCAAGCTAGCGCCGATCTTCTCCGGTTGCAGGTATAGCGAGTCCTCGGCGCGAAGCAGAAGCGGGGAGCCATCGATCGCGGCGGTGTCCTGAAACTCAACCGGATTTCTCACCGGATGCTCGCCGTCCGCGTCCAACAGGAAGAGGAGAACCGAATCGCCGATATAGATCTGGTCTCCGTGCCGCATCTGCTGCTCTTCGATCGGGACGCCATTGACCAGGGTCCCGTTGCGGCTCCCCAGATCGCGGATGGAAACCTGTTCATCGTTCGCGACTACGAGACAATGCCGGCGCGATAGAGCGGGATCGGGTGCCCAGAGGTGGTTCGATGAGTCGCGTCCGATGGATACTTCGCCGGCAGGCAGAGGAAAAGCAGTGCCTTTCAATGGACCGCCGATACCGACCAGTCTCGGGTTCGTCTCCGCCATACTCCGCTGTTTAGCACAGATCGGCCTGCCGTGTACATGGAGGCCTATGCTTGCATGTGTGGGATCGGGTCTTCGACCCGGTCAGGCAGTGCGCAGCACTGCTATGAAATTTTCGAACTGATGATGAGCTGCGGCCCTTCGGGCCGCCCGACCGGGTCAGAGACCCGGTCCCACACAGTCAAAATCCACTAACCCAACGGCGGGGTCCTTTCTAACACTTGTGTTAGCGGTGGGTATCTTCAACCTGAACCCGACTCCCCCTCGGAGCAGTTCATCGATCGAAAACATCAAGCCCATCAATCAGTTCGGAACGCCGAGCGATCGGAGTTTGCAGTGTCACAACCTCTGGCACGCCAACTGCAATCAACCGTAGCACCAACGCTTTTCAAAACGATTGCAAAGAGTCGGAGACATGACACGAGGAGATTTTATGAAAAACCAGATGTTTGCTCTTATCGGACTGGGCCTGTTGCTGGCCACTGCATCTGCCTACGCCCAGACCGGCGTGGTGAAGGCGACTGTTCCATTCAACTTCATCGTAAGTAAAACCCAGCTGCCCGCGGGTGAATACAGAATCCATCCACTCGGTGTGACCGGAAGCGCGATGACCATCCAGAGCCCGGATGGCAAGTTCGTCCAGATGTTCTTGCCGAATGCCTGCTCATCGCCACAGGTGCAAAAGACAACGAAGCTGATTTTCCACCGCTATGGTTCCCAGTACTTCCTGGCCGAGATCTGGCAGTCGGGAAACGACCGGGGCCAGGAACTGCCCCGGAGCGGGCGCGAAACCGAAACTGCCCAGGGCCAGTCGGCGGAGAGTGTTGTCGTAGTCGCGACGCTGCGCTAGGGGCGCCCTTCGGGGGAAGGCGCACTTCTTGCGTAGCGAAGCATTAAGGGGGCACATCCGGTGCCCCTTTCTTGTTTTCTGCAGGGTTCAGAGACGAACGAGCGCGGGTCACCGGCAACCGGCATGCAACTGGCGAGCCTGGGCCGTGCCTGCTAACATCGCACCAGATGGCTCATCCCAAGCCTAAGAAGAAGGACAAAGCCGGAGCCAAGAAGGCTGTCCGGAAAAACGCCTCGATTCGTTCGCCGGGTGAACTCGTCATCATCACCGGCATGAGCGGATCGGGCAAGGCGTCCGTGCTTAAGGCCTTCGAGGACCTGGGTTACTACTGCGTGGACAACCTGCCGGTCGAACTGATTCCGCGGTTTGCGGAGTTGGTCGGGCAGTCCTCCGAAATCAAGCGCACCGCGCTGGTGGTGGACGTTCGGGAAGGCTCGCAACTGGAAGGGCTCCCGGCAATCGTAAACTCCGTCAAGCGGATGCTGCCGACCAAAGTGCTTTTCCTCGAAGCCGCGGAATCCATCCTGCTGCGGCGTTTCAGCGAGACTCGCCGGCCGCATCCGCTGGGCAAGCACACGCCGGTAAAGTCGTCACTGGCTGCCGAGCGCCGCCACTTGCAGTACATACGCGCCATGGCAGACCTGGTGATTGATACCTCCAGGTTTAATGTCCACGAACTCCGCGCCTACATCACAGAGCGTTTTCACAAGCGGGAGTCGGACAAGAACATCCTGGTCTCCTGCGTGAGCTTCGGATTCAAGCATGGAGTGCCGGACGACGCCGACCTGCTGTTCGACGTTCGCTTCCTGCCCAATCCGCACTTCGTGCCCGAGTTTCGCCCGCTGACCGGGCTGGATCCGCGAGTCGCGAAATACATTCGATCCTTCCCGCAGAGCCGGGAATTCATCCAGCGAATATCTGAGTTGCTGGTGTACCTGCTGCCGCACTACATCGGCGAAGGCAAGAGCTACCTGACCATCTCCTTCGGTTGCACCGGCGGGCAGCACCGCTCGGTGATGATCGCGGAAGATGTCGGCAAGCGCTTGCGCAAGGCGGGGTACCGGGTGAAGGTGGTGCATCGGGATAGTCCGAAATAACAGTCATCAGTCGTCGGTCATCAGTCGTCAGCAAAGGCAACTCTGTCTGAGACGTCGTTGGCCCTTGGTCGTTGGCCTTTGGCCAAGATCAAGATCGCCATCTTTGAGTTGCGGACGGTCCAGAATGGATCACCCCCAACCGACGAGAAATGTTCAAAGGCAGACAGTGAACGGCCAACGACCAACGACCAACGGCCAACGGCACTGAAGTAAGATAGAAACTATGCCGATTCCACTACGCGCGGGCCTCCACGGGCTGCGCACCGAGAGCCCCCGATGCGGCAACTGACGCGCCTTCTACGGTATGTGGCTCCGTACTGGTGGCAGTTGCTGTCTTCGGTGTTGCTGATGGCGGCGGTGGGACTGCTGGATGCTTTCCGGGTATTGCTCATCGGGCCCATTTTTGACCGCGTGCTCAATCCCAGTTCGCCTTCCCACGAAATGCAGCTCTTCAAGGTGCCCATCACCGGGCACATCGTGGACTTGCAGCAGTTTGTTCCCTCCCATTTTCATAATCCCTGGCCGGTGGTCGCTTTCGCGCTTGTAGCGGCAACCATCCTGAAGGGAATTTTTGATTACGCCGGCACTTACCTGGTGAACTACGCCGGCTTTGGCATGATCACTGATCTGCGAAACGAGCTGTACAACTCCATCCTGCGGCGCTCGGCGGCGTTTTACCAGAGGCACACGACCGGCACACTGATTTCCACGATCGTGAATGACATCGAGCGGGTGCAGTTCGCCATGTCGAGCGTGCTGGCAGAGTTTCTTCAGCAAGTCTTTACCTTGATCTTCACCGCGTTCGTGGTGGTGCTGCTGGGCGGAAAGCTGGCCTGGGTGCTGCTGCTGTTTGTGCCCTTCATCATTTATTCGGCTGGAAAAATCGGGCGCAGGGTGCGGCACACCACGCGGCGCGGCCAGGACAAACTGGCCGACATACAGAACATCCTGCACGAGACCATCACCGGCAACCGCATCGTGAAGGCATTCAGCATGGAATCGTGGGAGATTGCGCGCTTCGCCAAAGCGGCACAGCGCTTGTTCCGCGCCAACCTTCGCTCGGTGGCCGCGGCGGCGATCAGTTCTCCGCTGATGGATATTGTGGGCGCGATCGCCATCGCGCTGCTTCTGTTGCTGGGCCGCGAGCAGATGAAGCACCAGGTGTTTACCGCAGGAACATTTCTCGCGTTCATCGTCGCGGTGTTCAAGCTCTATGATCCGGTGCGAAAGTTTGCCCTTTTTAACAACAATTTCCAGCAGGCCCTGGGGGCGTCCTCCGAGATCTTCAAGTTCATGGACACGGAGGACGACGTCCGGGAAAAGCCCGGGGTGAAGCCCATACCGCCCTTTTCCAAGAATATTCGCCTCGAAGGTGTGTGCTTCTCTTACGAAACGGATGGCAAAGAGTCGCGGGAAATTCTCTGCGATATCAATCTCGAAGTGCGCGCCGGAGAAGTCGTGGCGGTAGTAGGGTCGAGCGGCGCAGGCAAGAGCACGCTGGTGCACCTGATCCCGCGCTTCTTTGATGTGACCGCCGGGCGCCTGCTTATCGATGGACGCGACGTCCGCGACACCACGCTGGCCTCGCTGCGCTCGCAAATCGGCGTGGTCACGCAGGAGACGGTGCTTTTCAACGACAGCTTGCGCAACAACATCGCGTACGGCCAACCCTCCATCTCACAAAAACAGGTTGAGGCCGCCGCCCGCGCCGCTTTGGCGCATGACTTTATTATGGAGCTGCCGAACGGCTACGACACCATGATTGGCGAGCGTGGCGTGCGGCTCTCCGGTGGCGAGCGGCAGCGTATCGCGATTGCCCGGGCCTTACTGAAGAATGCGCCGATCCTGATTCTGGATGAAGCCACATCCGCGCTGGACAGCGAATCGGAGGCACTGGTGCAGTCGGCGCTGCAGAATCTTATGAGCGGACGGACCGTGTTTGTGATCGCGCACCGGCTTTCAACCGTCCGGCGTGCCGACCGGATTGTCGTGCTCGAGAACGGGACGATCGAGGACATCGGGGCGCATGAAGAGCTCATGCAGAAGGCTGGAACGTACCGGCGGTTGTATGATCTTCAGTTCGCAGAGGGGGAGCAGCCTAAGTTGAATGCGGCGCGGTAGTTGACACGGCGAGGGCGGGACGTCGGCGCTACATAAAGACCAATGCCTATTCGTTCCATGACCGGGTTTGCACAGGTGAAGGGTCAGGTCGGAGACCCGCGAAGCAGTGTGCCGGGCAAGAACCCGATGGGCTTCACTTTGTCTTTGAAGGCGGTGAACCATCGTTTCCTGGATGTCCACTTCCGTATGCCGTCGGACAGCGATTCGCTGGAGATGAAATTGCGCCGCCTGCTCAAAGAGAAACTGGCCCGGGGCCACGTGGAGTTGACGCTCAATCTGGAGCGTGGCGGGAACGAGAGTTTCGCGCTCAACCGCCAGATCGCGGGAGGTTACATTCAGGCATTTCGGGCGGCGGCGGCGGAGTTCGGGTTGGCGGCCGAGCCGGATTTGAATGCAGTCCTGCGACTGCCTGGGGCGCTCGACGCCGCGGCCTTGCCTGCCGACGGCGCGCTTGAGGCGTCCGTCCTGGCAAAGGTGGAAGAGCTTCTCAATCATCTCAACCAGATGCGTGAAGAAGAAGGACGCGGCATTGAACAGCGAGTTGCGCCAGCGCATGGCCCAGGTGCAGAAGGCCGGCGATGGCGTGGAGAAACAGCGTCAGGCGGTGCAACACATCTATGTCGAAAAGCTGAAGACGCGCATGCAGGAATTGATCGGCAGCCAGGTGGACCCGGAACGCCTGCTGCAGGAAGCGGCGCTGCTGGTTGATCGCAGCGATATCCAGGAAGAACTGGTTCGTCTGGATACCCACGTGAAGCACTTTCTCGGATTGCTCGAGCAGGGCGGCGAAGTGGGCAAGAAGCTCGACTTTCTGCTGCAGGAAATGAATCGCGAGGCTAACACGCTGCTCTCGAAGACCTCCGGCTTGGCTGGCGACGCGCTGAAAATCACGGAGATGGGACTGGCGATCAAGACAGAAATCGAGAAGGCGCGTGAACAGGTGCAGAATATCGAATGAGCGGTGTGTATATCATTTCGGCGCCGTCGGGTTCGGGCAAATCCACGCTGGTGAATCGGGTGCGCCTGATTGTGCCCGGCCTGAAGTTCTCCATTTCCTACACCACGCGGGCGCCCCGGGCGGGCGAGGAGAACGGCAGGGAATATTACTTTGTCTCACGGGCTGAGTTTGAAGAAATGATCCGCCAGGATGACTTCCTCGAGTACGCCGACGTGTTCGGCAACTACTATGGCACGGCGAGCCGTTTTCTACTCGAGGCCGAAGAAGAAGGGAAAGACCTGCTGCTGGATATTGACGTTCAGGGCGCGGCGCAGATCAAGCGCAAGATCCCGGCGGCGGTAAGTATCTTCATCCTGCCTCCCAACCGGCAGGAACTGGAAAAGCGGCTGCGCACCCGCAGTCTGGATGCGGAACCTGTGATCCAGCGCCGTTTGGTCACGGCCTCCCGTGAGATTGAGAATTATGACAAATACGACTATATTTTGATTAACGACCGCCTGGAAGAATCTATCGACGCGCTGAAGTCGATCCTGCTCGCGGAACGACTGACGCGACCAGGAGCCGAAGAACAGAAACAACCGGAACAACGATCCGCTGACGATACCGACCTGATGGCCAAAGCCGAACGCTGCCGCCTGAACAACGTGCGGGAGCGGTTGCGGCCGATCCTGGCTTCGTTCGAAAAGGTAGCGACGCCCGGTACACGTTAGCGGCAGGGAGAACACGATGAAGTTGATGGATGGGTTCGACAGCAATTATCGGTACATCCTGGTGGCCGCGCGGCGTGCGCGGCAATTGCAGGGTGGTGCGCCTCCGGTCATCGAAACACCTTCCCGCAAACCCTGCCGGATTGCGCAGGATGAAATCAAGGCGGGCAAGGTGAAGTGGGTGATCCCCGAAATGCCGCGCTCCGCGGCCGAGGTTGCCAGCGAAATGCTGGAGAAGGCTTTGGCGAAAGACGTCTAAATTGTAGATTGCAGATTTTTGATTTCAGATTTGCCGACCGCGCCGCCAATGGCTCTGGGTCCAATCTGAAATCTTCAATCTGGAATCTGCAATCCTGTGAGTTATCCATGAAAGTTGCGCTCGGAGTCAGCGGCGGTATCGCAGCCTATAAGGCGGCGGAAGTTGTCCGCCTGCTGCAGGACCGCGGCATCCGAGTGCAAGTGATTATGACCCAGGGCGCGCAGCAATTTGTTCGCCCGCTGACGTTTGCCGCGCTTTCCGGCGAAAAAGTCATCACCGACATGTTCGCGGCGGGCGGCGACGAAGACTCCCAGCCCAACATCGAATCGGCCATCGAACACATTGCGGTCGCGCAATCAATCGATGCCCTCGTGGTTGTGCCCGCCACCGCCAACCTTCTCGCTAAGTTCGCGCAAGGCATCGCGAACGATTTTCTGACCACGCTTTATCTGGCAACGACCGCACCCGTGGTGGTCGCGCCTGCGATGAACGTCAACATGTGGAACCATCCCGCGACCCAGGCGAATCTGGAGCTCCTGCGTCAGCGGGGTGCGCGGATTGTGGAACCGGGCGATGGTTACTTGGCTTGCGGAATGACTGGTCCCGGGCGGCTCGCGGATAACGACCTGATTGTCGCGGCCGTGATGGAGGCATTGGGGGCTTCGCAGGAACTGGCCGGCGAAACCGTTCTAATCACGGCCGGTCCCACGCGAGAGAAGATCGATCCGGTACGGTATCTCACCAACCGCTCCAGCGGCCGCATGGGATACGCGCTGGCCGAAGCTGCCTTGCGGCGGGGAGCGCGAGTGCTGCTGGTGAGTGGGCCGACAGCCCTGACGCCGGTGGGCGGCGTCGAAGTCGTGCGCGTCGAATCCGCCGAGCAGATGCGCCAGGCTGTCCTGAGGTGGCTGCCCGAAGCGACCATTGTGATCAAGACCGCGGCTGTGGCCGACTATCGCCCCAAGAGCGCGGCGGAGCAGAAGATCAAACGTAAGGGCGCGATGTCGCTGGAGCTGGAGCCGACTACTGACATTCTGGCGGAGCTGGCGCGCAACAAGAGTTCACAAATCATCATAGGTTTCGCCGCCGAAACCGAGAATGTGCTGGAAAATGCGCGCAAGAAGCTGGTGTCGAAGTCGCTCGACGCCATCGTTGTGAATGATGTATCGCACGAGGGAGTGGGTTTCGATTCCGACCGCAACGCAGTGACCATCATCACCCACAGCGAGGTCATCGAAGTGCCTGAGACCACGAAGGGGGAAGTTGCCCAGCGCGTACTCGACCAGGCAGTCCGCCTGCGAAAAGTGCACAGGCCAAGTAGCAGGGACTGCAGATTGTCGATTTTAGATTTAAGATTGAATACCAGCCCCTCGGCATGAGGACGTTCAATCTGAGATTATCAATCTGAAATCTGCAACCGTTTTGACATTTCCATGCCCACCATCCTTGACCCACAGCTCAAACGCGCCCTGGCCGACCGCATCCGCTACTACAATGAACTTGGCATCTATGATTTCTACCGCCGCGAAACTACTATCCCAATCCAGCCAGAAGAGCGAGAGCCATTGCCCAGAGCCAAAGCCGCAGCCCTAACTCCCGTTGTCGCAGACAGAGAAGAGTTGTTCGAAATCTCCACCAGGCCCGAGTCAGCATTTGCCGATCCAGCGCAAGCACTGCGCGCCGTCCGTGAAGATATTGGCGACTGTACTCGCTGCCGGCTTGCCAAACAGGGGCGTAAGCAGATTGTTTTCGGCGTGGGCAATCCGAGGGCGGAACTGATGTTCATCGGCGAAGCGCCGGGCGCTGACGAAGATCAGCAGGGAGAACCCTTCGTGGGCCGCGCCGGTCAGTTGCTCAACAATATGATCAAGGCGATGGGCCTGCGGCGCGAGGATGTCTATATAGCGAATATTATCAAGTGCCGGCCGCCGGGTAACCGCACTCCAGAGCGCGATGAGTGCGAGACCTGCTCACCCTTTCTGATGCGGCAGATCGCTACCATCAGACCGAAGGTGCTCGTGGCTCTGGGAGCGGTCGCCGCCAAGACACTACTGGCGATCAATGCTCCGATGTCGGAATTGCGGGGCAAGTGGTACGATTTCCGTGGAACTAAGCTTGCCGTGACTTACCATCCTGCGTTTTTGCTGCGTGATCCCCGGCAGAAGAAGGAAGCCTGGAAAGATTTGCAGATAGTGATGAAGGAATTGGGTCTGAAGGCGCCGGCAAAGTCTCCGGAATAGGAAACTCCTGGGAAGAAGCGGGTGTTCAGCGTTGCCTGGATTCTGTCGCTGACGTCAATAACACGACCTTGGCCTGGAGCCAGCAGGCGGCGGCGACGGCTCGGAGTGCATCTTGCCAGGACACATCCGCACCCGCCTCCACATACACCACCTTCAACGGTTGCTTGCCAAGTTCCGCCCTTAGACTGCTACTTAGGTTATCCCACGACAACGGCTTAGAGTTCAGAAATAGCTTTGGGGGCAAGTTTGGGCCGGCGGCCTGTACCCTGAGCACCAGCGGCACATCCCAGCGATCGATTTGATCCGGATGCGGAACACTCTTCATCACGAAAACGGCGAGTCCTTTGGAACTAAAGCGACGACCGAACTCATAGAACACCATGTGGAACATCACCAGCCAACTGAGCACCAAGGCACAAATCAGTCCGAAAGACGGCAGAGCGGTGAACGCGGGCTTGAGTGGAAGCATCTGGGCCCATTGAAAATGCTGGCTGACGGATTCGGAATCCGTTATGTCCGTGGCCGCAGAAAGTCTGCGTCTGTAATGCGCCAGGACGAATCGCACCAGCATGCTTACTCCCACTGCCATGGCCAGCGCCGAAAGCCAAAGTACCGGGGTTGTTTCGTCTTCATGGTCGCTTTTGCGGGTGGAGACTCTCAGCCTCGGATGGCCGGAATTGAGGCAGCTTGAATCGGACAAAACTTGTAAATCAAGTTCGTAAGTCCCCTTATAGCTATAGAAATCGCCGATATAGCTGGGCAGATATCCCTGGCGCTCGCTGGAAAACACCTTTCCGCGATCGTGCAAGCCCCAGCGCACTTTAAATGGGGTAAGGGAAGCGCATTTCGGATCAATCAGAATGAAATCGCCGGCATCCAGCCGAATCTGGTACTCGCCCTCCAGGTTGATAAGAAATGATCCTGTTCGAGTCTGCCCAGGAGCCAGAGAAACCGGCCTATCCACTGCAGTGAATGTTCGGGTGGCCATCCAATACTGGATGCTCGTAAACCAAGCGATCCCCAGGAGCAGGAGCCGATGCCAACCCACGCTGACCGCCGGAGCGGTGAACCGATCTCGATCCTTTGTTCGTCCCGAGGAGGGGAGGGTCCGCGGCCTATCTGCAACTCACCCGATTGCGGTCGTGGCGAGGTCAGAGAAATCCGCTGGGCTCGGTCACGGCGTAGCGCAATCAACTGAAAGACCGCGGTGCCCATGAGCAGAATTAGGCCGAGCGGCGAGAGAATTGTGGAAAATACACCGATTCCCGGTACGAAATACTCGACACCACCGGCGTAACGTAAGATGAGATCAAAGACGAGCCCGGCGAGAATCAGATAGATACTGATTCGCGCTGAGAGCGGTGTCCGCATCAGTTATTCTGATCCCGACAGAGGCATGAAAGTTCCTGCGCAGATGCCCGATGTCTCGCACTTCTGCCAGACATTGGGAAGCCTAGTTTCTCCCTCGAGCATCCCCCCGCGGGTATTTCCAGAATGTTACGATGCCACTGCGCCGCCAAAAACGGCGCAACTATCTCCGATGCCTCAATTCTGTGACGTAGCCTTGGCCGTACCGCTGGATATGGTCTTCACCTACGCTGTCCCCGAGGGGATGCAGCCGGTGGTCGGCGGACGCGTGCTCGTGCCCTTCCGCCAGCAGCGCATGTCCGGAATCGTCAGTGCGCTGCACGATGACAAGCCGAATGTTAAGACCAAGAACATCATCAGCGTGCTGGATGCCGCGCCGGTGCTCGATGAGCCGCTGATCCGCCTGGGCCAATGGATTGCCGACTACTATCTTGCTCCACTCGGCGAAGTTTTCCGGACCATGTTGCCGCTGGGCGCGGAATTCAAACGAGCGATCGGCTACCGCATCACGGAAGACGGACACCTGGCGCTGCACCTGGCCGGGATGTCGGGATCATCCGCGCGCTCCCAGAAAACTCCAGAAGATCAATTGGCCGAGTTTCGCGTGCTTGATTACCTCGCGGAGCGTGAGATGACGCGGGAAGAGAGTTTGCGAGCCGCGACTCGGGCGTCCAAGCCGTTGCTCGCTGGGATGGTGCGGAAGAAGTGGATCGAGCGAGAAGATTTGTCGGAAGCGCGCGAGGCGGCCCGCACGGTCAAGTTCGCTGTGCTAAAGAATGTCGAAGGCAAGCTCAACTCCAATCAAAAAACTCTTGTTGACACTCTTGCTGCGGCCGGCGGCAAGGCGCCGGTCGATGCACTGCAGTCGTTAGACGTACCGCGCACCACCCTGAACACATTGGCGAGGCGCGGGCTGGTGGAAATTGTCGAAGAGCCCGCCGAGTTTACGGTGTCTGTGCTGAAAGCCCGTCCCAGTCTGTTTGATTCGCAATTTAGTCCGGCACAACAGGCGGCGCTCAAGTCCATTCAGCAGAGTGTGAACACGCGAAAGTTCGCCGGCATGTTGCTGCATGGAGTGACTGGGTCGGGTAAGACGGCCATCTATCTTTCGGCGATGCGGGCGGTGCTCGAGGCCGGACGTTCGGCTATCTTGCTGGTTCCTGAGATTGGCTTGACTCCGGCGGTGGCTGCCGATCTGCATCAATTGTTCGGAGACGAAGTTGCCATCCTGCACTCGGCGCTGTCTGACAAGGAGCGGGCTGAGCAATGGCATCGTATCAAGCGCGGAGACGCACGCGTAGTGGTCGGGACGCGTTCAGCCGTGTTCGCTCCGGTCATCGATCTGGCGTTGGTCATCGTGGACGAGGAGCAGGACCCGTCGTACAAGCAGGAGGAGATGCCGCGCTATCACGCCCGCGACGTGGCGGTGATGCGGGCCAAGATGGCGAATGCGGCCGTGGTGCTGGGATCGGCCACGCCTTCGCTGGAGTCTTATTTCAACGCCAAGAAAGGGAAATATAAGTTGCTGGAATTGCCCGACCGGGTGGAGCAACGCCCTCTGCCGGAAGTCGAGATCATCGACATGCGGCAGGAATTTCAGGAAACCGGGAGCGAGCAAGTCATCTCGCGCAAGCTGGCGGAAGAAATCAAGGAACGGCTGGAACGCAAAGAACAAGTCATGGTGCTGCTGAACCGGCGGGGATATTCGCCGGTGGTGCTGTGCCGCGCCTGCGGCAAGACGCTGGAGTGCAAGAACTGCGCCATCGCCATGACGCATCACAAGCGCTCTCGCCGCATGGAATGCCACTATTGCGGCTACACGGCGCCGGTGCCGAAGGCTTGCATCCATTGCGGGAGCGAGTATGTCTATTTTCTCGGCACCGGCTCGGAGAAGCTGGAAGAGCTGCTGCATGGAATGTTTCCGCAGGCGCGCATAGGACGGCTGGATCGCGATACGGTGCGAGGCCGCGAAGACTTCGAACGCGCGCTCAACGCCCTCGATGAAGGCGAACTTGATCTGCTGGTCGGCACCCAGATGATCGCCAAGGGTCACGACATTCACGGAGTCACGCTGGTGGGTGTGGTCGGTGCCGATATGGCACTCGGGTTTCCTGACTTTCGAGCGGCGGAACGCACCTTCCAGTTGCTGACTCAGGTGGAGGGGCGCGCGGGTCGCGGGCAGACTCCCGGAAAAGTCGTGTTGCAAACATACTTTCCTGATCACTACGCTGTGCAGTACGCGGCGCAGCACGATTTTGCGGGCTTCTATGAGAAAGAGCTGCGCTTTCGCAGTTGGATGCACTATCCGCCATATAGCGCATTGGCCAACGTGCTGGTCCGGAGCGACAAGCTGGATGAGGCACTGCGCTGGTCTGGGATGCTGGGAAAGTGGTTTGAGAAAACCCGGCATGAAGGGATTCGCGTGCTGGGTCCGGCGGCCGCGCCGATTTTGCGTTTGAAGCGCGACTACCGCTATCACTTTGTGGTGAAGTCCGCCAGCCGCGAGAAGCTGAACACTCTTGCTCCGGACGATGCTGGCGTACGCCGCCCAGCAGAAGATTCCGCGATCGCAGGTGATTGTGGATGTGGATGCGGTGTGGTTGATGTAAGTAGCGCCGCCGTCCCAGCGGCTGTCGGGCGGGCGCGCCCGCCGCGCCGAGGGCGAGACGCCCTCGGGACAGCCGGCAGACGCTGGCGCTATTTTTACAGGCCTTTCTTGCGCAGAAATTCCGTTACCACTTCCTTCACGTCGCGGTGCTGGCCATCCAAGTGCATAGTTGAGCTGACGCATATCCTCGTCAGAAATCTTTCCTGCGAGTTCATGCACCGCCTGGGCCACTCCGGGATGGTGCGCCAGCATTTCCTGACGCATGATGGGGACAGCTTCATAGGGCGGGAAGTAGTGGCGGTCGTCTTCGAGGACGAACAGGTCCAGCACCGGGATCAGGCCATCGGTCATGTTTCCCGCAGCCAGGTCGATTTGTTTGTTCGTGAGCGCGCGGGCGAGCAGGCCCAAGTCCATGACGCTGGGAGTCTCGGCGAAACGAAGCCCGTAGGTTGCCGCCAATCCCTGGTAGCCGTCGGGGCGCCCCATGAATTCGTAGCCGAAGCCGGCGCGCCATTTGGGAGTGTAGGCGGCAGCTTGCGAGATCGTTTTCAGACCGAGACGGCGGGCATCCTCGCCGCGGATTTCGATGGCGAAAGTGTTATTGAATCCGAAGGGCTGGCCGAGTTCGAGATTAAACCGCTGCGCGTATTCGGTCTTGACCCGGATGTAAACCTCGGCAGGATTGCTGGACGGCTGCTCTTTCAGAATTGCAGTCAGGGCGGTGCCGGTGTATTCGGGATAGATGTCGATGCGGCCGCCGAGAATCGCCTGTTGGCAAATATATGTGCCGGCCAGGTAGAAGCGGCGCTCGACCGGCAGGTGGGTCTTATTCTCGATCTGCTGCGCCATGATTTCGCCGAGGACGAGCTGCTCGGTGAAGTTCTTGGAACCGACTACGATGATGTCGGCACGTGGCGGTCCGCACGCGGTGAGGAGGGCGACGAATGCGAGGGTGAAGATGGTGCGATTCACGGTGCAAGCAGATTCGTTTTTGACGAATCAAATGCATGGTGCGAGCTGAAATGCATAGGTCCTTCGTTGCCTGACGGCCACTCAGGATGACAGCTCTGCAATAACTTTTATAGCTTAGCGGGGCTTAGACGCCTTTCTAACCATCCCAGACTCGTGTCCGCAAGTATTGCGAGCGCGGCGGCGGGAATTGCGCCCGCCAGGATGACCTGATTGTTGACCATAGCCAGTCCGCGAAAAATGAATTCGCCCAGGCCGCCGGCGCCGATAGCGGCGGCGATGGTGGCGAGGCCGATCGAGAGCACGGTGGCCACGCGAACACCCGCGATGATCACGCTCAGCGCCAGCGGGAGCTCGACTTGCCAGAGTAACTGGCGGTCCGTCATGCCCATGCCTCGTCCGGCCTCGACCACGGCCGGATCGACGCCCTTGATGCCGGTGTAGGTGTTACGAATGAGGGGGAGGAGTGCGTAGAGCATCAGCGCGAGTATGGCAATGCGGTCGGCGCGTGCACCGATCCAGGGTGCGGGCAGGAGAAATCCGAATAAGGCAAGGCTGGGAACGGTTTGAATAATGTTGGCGCTACCGAGCACCGGTTTGCTCCACACCGGCCAGCGTGTGATCGCGATGCCGAGGGGAATTCCGATGAGGACTGCCAGGGTGATGGATGCTCCGACCAGCCAGAGATGTTCGGTGGTAAGGTCCAGAACCTCCATGCGATTCTGCAAAATGAATTGAAGGACATTCATGATTGGCCTCGTGGTAGTGCTCTGAGGGAATCTGGTTCGCTACTCTGCGGGTTCATCGCGCTTCCTCTCTTGTCGGCGAGATTTCGGTTTTGAAAGCGTCAACGTAGTCGGCGACCATCGGGTTGGGGGAGCGCAAAAAGTCGTCGGGCGTTAGCGTGACTACGAGTTGGCCCGATTCCATGAGCGCGATGCGGGTGCCGAGGAGAAGCGCTTCGCGCAGATCGTGGGTAACGAAGACCACCGTCTTGCCCAGGCGTTGCTGCAGGGCCAGGAATTCGCGCTGCAGTTCGGCGCGGGTGATGGGGTCGAGCGCGCCGAAGGGCTCGTCCATGAGGAGAAATGCCGGGTCGGCGGCCAGGGCGCGGGCCACGCCAACTCTCTGGCGCTGTCCGCCGGACAGTTCGCGCGGGTAGCGTGACGCGAGTTGCGGTTCAAGGCCTACCAGTTCGAGCAGTTCGGTGACGCGGTGCTGAATGCGATCGGCGGACCACCCTTCGATCTGCGGGACGATTCCGATATTCCGCGCGACCGTGAAATGCGGGAATAGGCCGACTTCTTGGATGACGTAGCCAATCATGCGGCGCAGGCGAATTACGTCCCAATCGTCGAGTGAGCGACCGTCTACAAGGATGGCGCCTGCGCTTTGGGTGTGCAGCCGGTTGATGAGTTTTAGAGTTGTAGTTTTGCCCGAACCGCTGCGGCCCAGGAGCACCAGGGTTTCGCCGCGCTGAATTTCGAGGTTCAGATCGCGAAGGAGGGTAGTTCCGTTATCCAGGCGATATTCGACATTGCGGAATTCGATAGCTGGGCCTGGGCTTGGAGAGTTGGTCATGCGCTGTTCGCCACCAATTTGGAGCTCTAACTGTGAGGGCAAGATGCGCTCACGACAGCCGGCGGGACGCCGGCGCTACACTACGACACCTCGTATGCTTTTTCTGGAAGGCCCGTGATGCGAATACCGGAGTGACCTTTGTGGCGAATGTTGAGACCAATCAGGAGCGCGGTGATCTGTTCCAGGATGCGCGCGTTTTCGAGCTTGCCGCCGTCGATAGCGCGCACGCCTGGAATTTTCGCCGCCAGCGCTCTCACCGTCTTTGAGGCTTCGGCGTCATCGCTGCAGACGATGACGTCGCAGTCTACAGCTGCATCCCCGTTCAGAATATCTGCCGAGGTATTGTGAAACGCAGCGACCACCGAAACTCCCTGAGGCACGAGTTCGGCGGCTTGCTGCGCGGCGGAGCCTTCCCAGATACCGAGGGTGCGGGTCGCGCGTCCGCCAACGCTGGCCGCGAGGGGCACTGTGGTGTCAATCACGATGCTGCCGGGACGGATTACCGACCTGATTTGCTTGAGCAGGGCGCAGTGGCCCTCAAACGGTATGGTAAGCACCAGCAGGTCCGCGGCCGCACAGGCGGCGCTGTTTTCTTCGCCTGAAACTCTTGCTGTGTTGCCAACGGCTGCCTGGATTTTCGCCGCCGCCTCGCGGGCGCGGCTCGGGTCTCGCGATCCGATGATCACACTCTCACCTGATCGGGCCCAGCGCAGGGCCAGCCCAAAGCCCTCTGGACCGGTGCCGCCCAAGACTGCAATGGTGCGGGGCATTATGGTTCCAACCTCATCAGGCAAACTCCGGCTCGAGCGCTTCTTCGATCGCGACGTGGTCAGGTTGCAGTTTGAGGTTGATCCGCGTGTAAAGAGTGTTGCGCTCGGCCGGGATGCGTCCGATCTCGAGAATCAGCGACTGGAATTCTTCGCCGCTGGTGTACTGGCCCGCCGTAGCTCCGGCTTCTCGCGAAATGTTCTCTTCCATCAGGGTGCCGCCGTAATCATTGGCGCCAGCGTGCAGGCAGAGTTGTGACAGCCGGCGGTTCAGCTTCACCCAGGACACCTGAATATTGTTGATCGCGCCGGCCAACATGACCCGCGCCAGAGCGTGAATCTTGAGATGCTCAGCCAGAGTGGGGCCGGGCCGGGCGATTCCCTGATGAAACAGCAGCGTGTTCTGGTGTACGAACCCTAGCGGGACAAACTCGGTGAAACCACCCGTCTGTTGCTGGATGTCGCGCAGAAGCTCAAGCTGGTTGACCCAGTGCGTGGTGGTTTCGACATGCCCGTACATCAAGGTGGATGTGCTGCGGATGCCGCATTGATGCGCGGTACGGATTACGTCCTTCCACTGTTCGGTCGAAAGCTTGTTGCGCGAAAGCACGAAGCGCACGTCATCGTCGAGGATTTCCGCGGCGGTTCCGGGAAGAGTGTCGAGGCCATTGTCCCGCAGCATTGTCAGATAGTCGGGCAGCGGCATGCCGGTGAGTTCGACGCCGTACACGATCTCCATGGGAGAGAAGGCGTGGATGTGCATGTCAGGCACGGCTGTTTTGATCGCGCGCAGGATGTCGCGGTAGTAGAAGGGAGGCAATCCGTGCGGCAGCCCGCCCTGTATGCAGACTTCAGTGGCGCCGATGGCCCGGGCTTCGACCGCCTTCTGCGCCATGGTTTCCAGGCTGTGGAAGTAGCTGCCCTCCTCGCGCGGGCCCCGGCTGAATGCGCAGAACTTGCATCCGACAAAGCAAACGTTGGTGAAATTGATATTGCGATTCACCACATACGTCACGATGTTGCCGGCGAGGTCGCGGCGCAGCATGTCGGCCGCGACCAGCAAGCCGAGAAGATCATCGCCTTCGGCATTCGCCAGAAGCAGGCATTGTTCGCGCGAGAGGGCGCTGCCATCGAGGGACGCGAGGACCTGGTCCAGCGCGTTGCGCGACTCCGACGACATGCGCTCGGCGATCCCCGGCCATTCGAGGGCGGGAAAATTTTCCAGCTCAGAATCGGGTAGGACTCGGGTCACGGCTCCTCCTCGGGAAAGACGGTTCAGCGAAACAGATCGTTGGCAGCCGGGCGAATCAGATCACGAGCGCTGGCTCGGCCGGGACGATAGGCGAATCCTCGAATGATACATGCCGGCGTACGAGCTAGCTTGCCGCAGACCAGGCCGGCCGCGCAAGCCAGCTGGTCCGCGTCTGCCTCAATACTAGCTTGCAGCGCGTATCCATGCGAGTCGTGCTGCCCGCGATAGTCGTGGAGAGCCTTCATGCCCGCTACTCCGATGGCAACTTCGGTCAGGCCTTCGCGCCAGGGCCGGCCGAAAGTATCTGTGATGATCACGGGGATGGAAAGGTGCAGAGCTTTTTTCAGATCACGATGGATCTTGGCGGCGGAGCGGTCGGGATCGTCGGGCAGCAGGAGGGCGTGGCGGCCTCCGTCAACGTTCGAGACGTCCACCGCGCTGTTGGCGCAGATCAGGCCGTGGCGGGTTTCCGTGATCAGGACGCCGCGCTTGCGTCGCACGATGCGGCGGCTCTGCTGGATGGCGAGTTCGATGACGCGAGCGTCGAGGCGATAGCGTTTGGCCCAGCGGCGGGAAGCGGCAGAGGGTTTGATCTTGTTCAGAGCCACCAGTTGGCCCTCGGCCTTGGAGACGATTTTGTGTTTGATGACCAGGATGTCGCCCTGGCGCAGGCGTTGTTTTTGCCGTTTTGCCGCGTCGAGAAGTAGTTGGGAAACGGAGTTGCCGGGTTGGACTTCGGCCGGTGTGGGAAGCGGGATGATGCGGAGTTCGCTGGCTAGGGGATGCGATTGCTTTCGCCCCTCTGGGGCTTTACCGTCGCGCTGCGCCGCCCCCCCACGGCTTACGCCATGGGCTACATTCTTTGCCTCCTTCGGGGCTCTTCTTCTCTTAGCGACTGGCTGCTTACTCATTCGCGGCTATAGGAAGATCGGCCAGTTGCCATTGCCGGACCAGGCGCTGGGCGTGGGTTTCGCCGGGCGCGGCGGCTAGGGCGCGCAGGTCGGAAGGGGTATCGACATCGAGTGCGATGCCGGGCAGGGAAAGTACCACGCAGGGTTTCCCCGTGGCTCGAGCGGCGGCATGGTGAGGCTCGAAACTATCATTGCCGAAGCGGGCGGGAAATAATCCCGCCGGGCGTCGAAAGATGGCGTTGGTGCCGCGTCCGTCAGCCGCGCGCACCAGCACCGAGCCCTGGGCCGGCGCGGATTGCAGAATCTTTTCCAGCTCCCAGCTCTGAATTAGGGGAATATCGCCCGGAATCACCAGCGTGCTATCCATGGCCTCGGCCTCGCAGAAGCGGGTTGCCATTTCGATGGCATCGGTCTCGCTCCGGTTGGCGTGGTCGGGGATGACGGAAAAGTGAAACTGATCCGCGAGTTGGATCGCAAAAAGATCGCTGGTTACGACGCCAACTTCGGGACAATCTGTCCAGGTGTCCAGGGTCTCGAGCACATCGAACAGCATGGCTTGCGCCAGCTCGGTGCGGGAGGGCTGATCGAACAGGGCGGCGAGGCGTTGCTTCGCGCCCGAGAGATTTTTGACCGGGACCAGAATCATGACACGTCCGAGCCCGCGTGGGCGGCGCTTTCAGCCGACATCAAGGAAAGGACCTGGCGCGCCAGCTCAACCTTGTCGTCGGCAGTGCTCATGATCGTGTTGGCGCAGTGGACCCGGAGTCCGGACTGCTTCAGTTCTTCGGCCACTTTCGCGTCGCGGTTGTCCACCACCAGAATATCCAGAAATTCGCGGTAAGCCTGGGCCACGCCGGCGATTGAAACTGGCAAACCCTGGGCCGCCATCAAAATGCCGGCCGGTCCCGAAACCGCGGTGTTGCCGATAATCGGACTCACGGCTGCAACCGGGGCGCGAGTTTGTTTGAGCGCCTCTAAGATGCCGGGCACAGCCAGGATAGGGCCGATGCTGGTGACGGGGTTACTGGGCGCCAGCAGCACCACGGTGGCCGACATGATGGCCTCAATCACGCCCGGCGCGGGTTCGGCATTTTCAATGCCCGCGAAACGGACCGAGTTGACCGGGTCCTGGTACCAGCGCTGCACAAAATATTCTTCGAAGCTGAGTTCGCCGATCGGCGTGTCCACTCGGGTTTCCACGCGGGCGTTGCTCATAGGGAGGATCCGGGCCTCGACACCCATCTTGGTCGCGATCTCAGCTGAGATCTCAGACAGCGTCTTGCCCTGCTTGAGCAATTTCGTTCGCAGCAGGTGGACGGCAAGATCGCGGTCCCCGGTGTGGAACCAGATGGGCTCACCCAGATCACCCATGGCTTGCAGGCAAAAAAATGTGTCACCCTTGACGCCCCAGCCCCGTTCCTTGCTCAGCAGTCCGGCCAGCACGTAGGTGATGGAATCGAGGTCGGGCGAAACGTACAGCCCCCACCACTCCAGATCGTCTCCCGTGTTGACGATGATGGTGAGGTCTTTGGATGGGACGACCTGGCGCAGCCCATCCACAAACTTTGCGCCGCCCGTCCCTCCGGTAAGTACGACAATCATGCGGCCTTGGCCCTCCCGGCGTAGCCTTCGCGATCGGCAGCGGCCTGAACTTTTTCCGCGAGCAAGCCGGGGCGCGAGGTTATCGCCGTCAGGAACTCAGGATAAACCGGCAAGCGCTGGCGCAGAATATATCCTCTTGATTCGGTACGGGCCTGGAGTTGGTCCAGGTGCGGCCAGGGTTTGTCCGGATTGATGAAATCAGGAGTCAGAGGCGAGACTCCGCCCCAATCGTTGATTCCTGCATCAAGAAGCTCGTCGTAATAGGGAGCGGAAAGATTCGGCGGCGCCTGCAGATTGACCTCGGGCATGAGGAGGCGCGCCACCGCGACGGTTCGCAACATCTCGCCACGCGTTGGTTCCGGCCAGTCGCGCATTGGAATTTCCGGCTTGACGCGGAAATTCTGCACGATCACTTCCTGAATGTGGCCGTAGCGGCGATGCAGTTCACGGATCGCGAGCAGGGTGTCCACCCGGTCTTCCAACGTTTCGCCGATTCCGATCAATAAGCCCGTAGTGAAAGGCACCGACTGTTTGCCCGCCTCTTCAATCGTACGCAAGCGTTTGGCGGGTACCTTGTCGGGCGCGTTGTCGTGTGCGGCGCCGGGCGCAAGCAGCGCGGTGTTCGTCGTCTCGAGCATCAGGCCCATGCTGGGCGAAACTGCTGCGAGTCGAGTGATCCACTCCGCGCTTAGCAGCCCCGGATTGGGATGCGGCAGCAGGGTGGTCTCGCGCAGGACCCGTTCGCACATCGCCTCGAGATAGTGCAGTGTTGACTTGTATCCCAGGTGGCGCAGGGTCGCCCGCATTTCAGGAAAGGCCAGCTCCGGCTTGTCGCCCAGGCTGAAGAGGGCTTCGGTGCAGCCCATCTTTTGTCCCGCGGTGGCCACGTCCAAGACTTGATCCGGGGTCATGGTGTGTGCCCCGGGTTCGCCTGGATCACGGCGGAAGGTGCAGTAGCCGCAATAGTCGCGGCACAGGTTTGTCAGCGGGATGAAGACTTTGCGCGAATAGGTCACGACGCCGGGCTTGAAGCGCTGCTTGAGTTCCAGGGCGGCGGCGAGGAGAGCTGGGAGTTCGTCGTCCGGGCAACGCAGGAGCTGGCAAGCCCCCTCGCGCGATAGCGGAAGCCCATCCCGCAGTTCGTCGAGATACGCCGTAAGCGAATTTTCCTGCACTTCCATGTCGTTTCAGTCTGAATGCCTGTCAGAGACCGGCATTATCAGATGAACATCAGAATGATACATGAGAGTGATTCGCTGCGCCGGTTAGCGGCGCCCCGATTCATCCATGTTGGGCGATTTTGACTCTGAGTGGAGCAGCTCTTTAGCGCTGCAGGGAAGCAATGTTGCGATGGTCTTCAGCCGTTGAGGTACCTCAGGGGCTGAAGCCGACACGCGACACCAGCCTGTATGCAGGCCTGAAGGCCTGCTCCACCCGCTAACCTGCAGTCGAATTGTTCAAGCCTCCGGGTTTGATGGTAAAACTCTTGTGGTAAAACTCTTAAGAGCCGCGCGGGCAACCGCCGGGTTTTGCCCCAAACTATACGAAACGGTAGGGCTCCAGCCTTCAAATGGCCGTCACTCAGGAAGAATTTCGCAGCGCGCTTGGCAGTTTCGCGACCGGAGTGACGGTGATTACGGTGGACTACGAAGGCGAAGTGAACGGCATGACCGCCAACGCTTTCAGCTCGGTTTCGCTCGATCCGCCGCTGGTGTTGGTTTGCGTGGACCATCGAGCCCGCACTCACGCTCACCTGCATGCCAAGAAGCGGTTTGGGGTGAATGTGCTGGCGGAAGACCAGCGAGTTATCTCTGAATACTACGCGCGTCCGTCCCAGGACCACCGCCACGCCGAGCGGGAGGCGGGTGCGCGCTTCGATCGCACAGCGCACGGTACACCGGTTCTCAACGGCGCGCTGGCGTATCTTGAGTGCCGGTTGCATAGCGCGCAGGATGCCGGAGACCACACGATTTTTATTGCTGAGGTCGAGGAAGTGGTGGTGCGCGGAGGCAATCCTTTGCTTTATCACCGCGGGGAATATCGCACGATCGGAGGCTGCGTGAGCTAGCGGGTCTCGTGTGGCGCGGGCGCCCTCGCCCGCGTTAGCCGGTGGCGGGCGAGACACCCGCCGGACAGCCGGCGGGACGCCGGGTCTACAACGGAGAGGTCTCCTGTGCGGCGAGGGCAGGAGCTTTGCGGCCGTAGGCCTCCTCCCAGGAAATTATTCGGTTGCGCAGGATTCCAATACCCTCGATTTCACACTCCATCACGTCGCCAACCTTGAGATACCCGGCTTTACCATCGCCGCCCGAAGCCGGCCCCGTGGAAACTACATCGCCCGCGGTGTGTCCCATGGGTGAGTAGTGCGAAAGAATGTCAGGGATATTCAGCGACATCTTGCTGGAGGGCGAGTTTTGCCGCACTTCGCCGTTCACCCGAAGTTCCATGGCTAACTTCTGCGGATCGGGAATCTCGTCAGCTGTTACGATCCACGGCCCCAGCGGGCAGAACGTATCAATTCCTTTGGACAAGCCCGATACCCCGGACTTCGTCTCGCGGCGCTGAATGTCCCGCGCCGTAATGTCGTTGAAAATAAGGTAACCGCCAATGTAGTCGGCGGCTTCCTCCGGCGCGAAGTGTTTACCGTTCTTTTTCAGGACAAGGGCGAGCGCGACTTCGCAATCCAGCTCTTGTGTAAGGTGCTCGGGATAGATCACAGGCTCTTCGTGGCCGATGATGGCATCCACGTTCTGAAAGCCGGCGGCGTGGAAAAATTTCCTGGGGGCGATCGGCGCTTTGAGAGTGACCTCGTCCGTCGAGTAAAAGACGGGTTCCCCGTTCGCTCCGGAAAGACTGTCACTTTCCAGCGCGTGGTCCAAAGCTTTGCGGGCAGCTTCCAGACTAGTGTCGCCGCCCGAGAAAAGTTCTCGCATATTGGGTGGAACCAGCGCGTCGGCCAGGCGGTGGAAGGCGCCTTCGTTCTCCACATCCCGCAAATACAAGGCGCAGGCCGAATTCAGGTAACGACTTCAAATGGACTCGTCCGTCGGGAGCAAGGGCACCTGTGCGAGATGGTCGGACGCCGTCTTCAAACGTAATGAGTCGCATACAGAAGCCGCAGAGCGCGGCACTGGAAGTATAAACCGCTATCGTGTCGGTCATGGGTCGAGGCCCAGCTCCGGTAGTTATCTGCCAGGGTGGAGCAGGGCTTTAGGCCTGCATAAGGCGGCGCTCGTGCCTGGGGCTTAAGCCCTGAGGTACCTCAGCGGCTGAAGCCGCATCGAGACAGTGTCTTCTATGCAGCGCTGAAGCGCTGCTCCACCGAAAATCAAAATCCAACGCTCGGAACAAGATCTATCGGCGAGCCGAGAGGCGCACGGTTACGCTAAGATGGATCGCTTCTGAAGTGCCAAGACTTTTCCGGGCGGAGGCTCAATGGCGAACCGAAGGGAATTCATGCGCACGCTCTCCGGAGTGGCGGCGCTCAGTATCACGACAGACGTGAGCCGGTTGGGCCGGGTGCGCTTCCTGCGCATGGCCACCGCCATGCCTGACACCAGCCCGCACGACCGCCTGCAACCGGAGTGGTACCGGCGCAAGGTCGCCCACGTCCAGGAGAAGATGAAAGAGCGCAAGCTCAATGCGCTGCTTCTTTTGGACGCGACCAACATCATCTACACCGTAGGATATTTTCATCTTTCGACCGAGCGTCCTCTGGCGACGTTAATCCCGGAGTCGGGAGACCCGGTAATGTTTGTTCCCGGGCTGGAGACTGACCAGGTCAAGACCTGGTGGGTCAAAGATTACGAAGCTTATTTTGATTATCCCGGTCCGGTGAACCGGGTGCGCTGGATCTTGGAGCGCGTGGCCAAACGCGGATTCGACCGGGCGACCATCGGAGTGGAGGAGCCGCGGCCCAGCCGGCTGCATCAAATGAAGTCTAGGCGCTCCCAAGGCCAAAATTGTGGATGCCGGAGACCTGGTTGAGAATCTTCGCCTGGTCAAGGACGAAGACGAAATACGCATCATGCGCCGGGCCATGACGTATGCCGATTTCAAAGTGCAGGCGGGACGCGAATTCGTGCAGCACAACGGCAGCGTGAGCGAAGACGAAATCCTGAAAGTGACAGCCGACGCGGTCGCCGACAGAATGTCAAAAGAACTGAATGACGTGGTGGGCGTGGGCATCGAGCCTCCATTCGGTGGATTGGTTCCATTCGGCAAGCGTTCGGCATTCCCGCACGCCGTCCCGAGCAAGGACCGGCTGAAGACGGGAGACGCCTTGATTCTGAGTTTCGGCGCGCAGGTGGGAGGCTACAACGTCGAGTGTGAGCGCTCGTTCTGCGTGGGCAAGCCGACCGACTATGCCAAGCGGCTGTTCGACGCCATGCTGGCCGCGCACGACGCCGGCGTCGAGAATATGAAGGAGGGCGCCGTCGCCGAGGAAGTGGACCAGAAGAGTCTCGACCAGATCCGCAAGGCGGGGTTTGAGAAGTTCCTCAGACACCGTACCGGGCACGGCATTGGCCTCGAAGGCCACGAGGCTCCCTGGATTGCCGAGGGCGATAAGACAGTGCTGCGGCAGGGGATGACTTTCAGCTGTGAGCCGGGGGTTTACGATCCCGATTTCGGCGGCTTTAGGCACTCTGACACGGTGGTTGTGCGCAAGGACAAGGGCGAGGTGTTGAACAGCTATCCCACGCGCCTGGAAGATATGGTCATCGAGATTTGAGGATCGCAATCGTCCCAATTTGCAACGTCGAAACCAATTACGATTCGGAGAATGGTATGGCAGAGAAAATTGAGAAACCGGAAACAGAGTGGCAAAAGCAGTTATCTCCTGAGCAGTATTACGTGACGCGGAAGGCAGGCACCGAGCCGGCCTTTAGCGGCAAATACTGGAAGACAAAAGATGCGGGCACGTATGCCTGTGTATGTTGCGGGCAGCCGCTGTTCAGTTCAGATACCAAGTTCGATTCCGGCACGGGCTGGCCCAGCTTCTGGAAGCCCTTGGACGAGTCCGCCGTGGTGAACCACACCGACAAGACTTACGGCATGGTCCGCACCGAGACCCGTTGCGCGCGCTGCAACGCCCATTTGGGTCATGTTTTTGAAGACGGGCCCGCCCCGACAGGGCTGCGCTATTGTATGAATTCGGCGGCGCTCGACTTGAAGAAAGAAGACTTGAAGGCGGAAGAAAAGAAATAGCGAAGTGCGTGGGGCGGACACTCTTGTCCGCCGCCTTTGACCCTTGATATTTAGCGACTCCGACCAAGACCAACTGCCAAGGCGGCGGACAAGAGTGTCCGCCCCACACGGCTCGGTCCTTCTAAAACTAAACGCCTGCGACCGCTGCGGCCTTCGACTGTTCGGATACGGCGGGTTTCGACTCAGCCTGTGTCTGCTTCTGAGCTTGAGACTTGCTGTGCTCGACCGCGCGCACCTGCACGCTGCCCTTCAGAATGGCTCCGTCTTCAACGCTGATGCGCTGGGTGACCACATCTCCCGTCAGTGCACCCTCGCTGCGGATGTCCAGACGGTCGGAGCATTGAATGTTGCCCTGCACCTTGCCCAGGATCACAACTTCGCGGGCGCTGATGTTGGCGGCGACGCTGCCGTTGCGTCCAATGGTGACCCGGTGCTCGGCAAAGTTGACGGTGCCCTCGATGCGCCCATCGACATAGAGCGATTCGGTGCCGCTGACTTCCCCTTTGATGACCACCGAGCGGCCGATCGTAGCCTGCTCCACGGGCACGCTGACAGTCTTGCTTGGGGTGTAAGGGTTCGAGGGTGACTGCGATTTTTGAGGATCTGGTGGCTGCAGCATCGGTTGCGGCGCTCCTTAAGTGTTCCGCGCGGCGCGCACTCTGGGCGTTACCGCATGCGGCAAGTCTGCTGGCCGGTTGGCCAAGCTGAATATCGCATGGGAGCGGGGAATAAAGCAGGTTACGGAAGAACACGACCGTAAAAAGGCGCCGCAGGGAATGAGTAACCAGCTGTATTTGCAGCCATGTAGGCGCGAGCGTAATGGAGGACGGGGGCCCTCGCCCGTCCTCCATGTCACGAAAAATCTATGCCTGAAGCGCCTGGCCCAGTTCTTCCCACTCCGCCAGACGCTTTTGCAGGTCGGCTTTTCTATCTCCCAGTTCCTGTGTAACCCGCTGGGTTTCCTCCGCGCTGACGAAGCTCTGCAAGGCTGCCTCACACTCCGCGATAGTATCTTCCAGGCGGTTGATCTGAGACTCGAGTTCGTGGACACGATCTTCCATCTGCTTGCGTTTGATGGGATTCAGGCGCTTGCCCGCGGAATCCTCAGACCTCGGCGGCTGCCCGTTGACATTGCCGTTCGCCGGTTGCGAATGCGCTGGTGACGTAACCGCCTTCTGCAACGCCGCTGCTCCGCCTTCCTTCCGCCAGCGATAATCTTCGTAGTTGCCGGGATAGACCTCGACTCGGCCATCCCCTACTTCTAAAACGCGAGTAGCCAGCTTGTCGATGAAATAGCGGTCGTGTGAAACGAAAACCACGGTGCCGTTGTAGTCGGTCAGCGCCTTCAGCAAAACGTCTTTGGCGCGCATGTCGAGATGGTTGGTAGGCTCGTCGAGGAGCAGGAAATTTGCCGGATGCAGCAGCATCCGAAGCAGCGCGTAGCGGTTGCGTTCGCCGCCCGAGAGCACTCCGATGCGCTTGAAAACGTCGTCGGCGGAGAACAGAAAGCATCCCAGCAGGCTGCGCAACTCGGTTTGCGTGGAGCGGGGAGACACCTCGCCGAGATCGTCGAGGATGCGCGCGTCCGGATCGAGTTCCTTGTACTGGTCCTGCGCGAAATAATCCGGATCAACGTTGTGCCCCAGGCGGTATTCGCCCTGGGTCAACGGCTCAGTCTGCGCCAGCAGCTTGATGAGTGTGGATTTTCCGGCGCCATTCACTCCCACCAGCGCGATCCGGTCGCCGCGCTCGATCATGAAATTGACGTCGCGAAATACTTCTTTCTCTCCATAAGATTTCGCGACGCCGATGAATTCTGCAACGATGCGGCCCGCCGGCTTGGGTTGAGGAAATGAGAAGTGGATCGTCTTCTCTTCTTCGGGGAGTTCGATGCGTTCGATCTTCTCCAGTTCCTTGATCCGGCTTTGCACCTGCTTGGCCTTGGTGGCCTGGTAGCGGAAGCGATTGATGAAGACTTCCAGCTGCTCGATACGCTCGCGCTGGTTGCGATAGGCGGCTTCGAGCTGCTCCAGGCGTTGCGTCTTCGCGCCCAGATATTTTTCGTAGTTGCCGTGGTAAAGATGAATTCGCTTGTTCCAGATTTCGACAATCTTGTTGATGGTCACGTCGAGAAAATAGCGGTCGTGCGAGATCAGCACAAAGGCATGGGGATAGTTGCCGAGATATTCCTCCAGCCAGTTACGAGCTTCGAGATCAAGATGGTTGGTGGGCTCATCCAGTAACAGCAGGTTGGGCTGCTGCAACAGCAATTTGACCAAAGCGATGCGCATCTGCCAGCCGCCAGAAAATTCTTCGGTTTGCCGGGTCCAGTCTTCCTTCTGAAAGCCTAACCCCGAAAGCACGGTGCCGACCTGCGCTTCAATGGCGTATCCGTCGCGGCTAGTAAATTCGTGCTCGACGCGCTGGTAGCGTTCCGCGACCTGCGCGTACTCCGGAGATGAGTGATCGAGCTCAGACATGCGCCCGGTCAACTCTTCCATCTCCTGTTCCATGGCGCGCAGTTGCGAAAACACCGACATGCACTCGGCAAACACGGTGCGCCCGGAGAGCGCCAGCCCATCCTGCGGCAGGTACCCCGCGCTGATGCCTTTGGCCCGGCTGATCGAGCCATAGTCGAGGGTTTCGGTCCCAGCCAGAATCTTCAGCAGGGTGGATTTGCCGGTGCCGTTCGCTCCCACCAGCCCCACGCGGTCGCGGGGCGTGATCATCCAGTCCGCGCCTTCGAAGAGGAGCTTGTGGCCATAACGTTTGCCGGCGCCGGAGAGTTGGAGCATTCGTTCAATCGTCTCATGAGAGAGGCGTTTTGAAGAAGGTGCGCTCCCCTGGTTTTGAGACCGCCACTGCTGTGAGATTCCCTGTCATGCTGAGCGCAGCAGTAAGCCCGCGTGCGGGCCAGTCGCAAGCGACCGTCAAGACTGCGCTCAGCATGAGAGGTGTGGGGGCGGGACGTCCCCACGACGGCCGCCGGGACGGCGGCGCTACGCTTTCAGAGCTTGCACCGTGGCAATCTTCTCCATGGCCCGATCCACCACTGCCTGCAGTTCGCGTGCGTACTTTATTTCGCGACCTTTGGCCAGGATCTTCTTGGTTTCCTCGGGGCTGAACCAGGTGGGATTTCGGGTAAGCTCTTGCGGCTCTTCCGCGACATCCACTTCGAGCAGAAACGCCTTGATCACATACTCGCGCACTCCCGGAGACTTCCAGAAAACGCCTTTCGAATGGATGTAAAGGCAGAAATGTCGCGACTCAATAGTTCCGCGGACGCCGGCTTCTTCCCAAGCCTCGCGTTCCGCGGCCTTGCCATGTGAGAGAGAGAATTCGGGATCACCCTTGGGAAAGGTCCACTTGTTGCCACCGTTCGTGTTCACCAGCAGGAATTCGACCGACGGGCCGCGCCGCCGGTAGCAGACAGCCGCTACCTGCAGGGGAAGAGCGTGTTGTGGAATCCGGGCCGCGCCCATTTCTGAAGTCTCCGCAGAGCCACTCCTCTTGCAATGCTATCTCGAAGATATTTCAGGAGTGTTAAAGTGCAACGAAAAAGGTGCAACCCTGTATTACCAAAGGGTTACGGGCACTTTTCAAACTGGGGGACTGCGGCTCCGGCGGTTACGGGTTTTTCCAGCAGGCGCATGGTGTCGAGGACGGTTGAAATGACGACTTCGTCGCCGATAGCGGTGTTGATCATCATGTGGTAGAGGCAGCGGGTGGGCCAGTCAGCGCCGAAGTAGTGTTTTACAAATTCGATGCGGTCGCGATCCACGGTGTCGACCAATTCTTCGGCTTCTTTCTCGTTGTGGCCGATCAGCCGCAGCCGGCGTAGCTTTTCAGACCGTGGCGCGTAAAGAAAGACGTGGAACGCATCCGGGAGTTCGCGCAGGAAATAGGGAGCGCCGCGTCCGACGATCACGCAGTTTCCAGCCGCAGCCACCCGGGTCATCACTTCGCGGCCAATCGCGACAAAGCGATCAGTGTCGAAAGGCTCGGCACCTTTCATGGGCATGCTGCGCTCGTAGCTGCCGCGCCAAAAAGTCTTGGCCAGGCGGTGAAAGGTGCTGTCCAGGCGTTCATCGCAATACATCACCGCGGAGCGGTCAACGTGAGCTTCGTTGGCGATCTCCTCGGTCAGGGCCTGGTCCCAGAGTTTCCAGCCGAGGCGCTCAGAAATCTGGCGGGCGATTTCCGCGGCGCCGCTCCCGAATTCCCGTTCCACGGTGATGACTCGAAACACGGTTCCTCCTCTGCTGGATGGCTTGTCCGATTGATCACGGGAAGGGCACGGCTTTTGCCGTGCCATCAACCCCCGCTCCTGATTGGGCTCCAGCCCCTAGGGCTGGCTTTTTCTTCCGTACGAGAGCCAAAGTTCCCGCAATCCTTCCCGAACCATTCCGCCCGCAAGCTCACGAAACGGATCGCCTAATGTACCGCAATTGCTCCGCCGGTTTTCGGCCGTTTCATCAGGAAAACCAAAGGAACCATCACCAGAATAGCTACTCCCAGCAACCAGAAGTTGTCAATATAAGCCAGCATGGAAGCCTGACGTAGGACATTTGCCTGCAGCAGTGCGTAGGCCTTGTGCATGGCCTCCGAAGCGGAATAACCTCGCGTTTGAAGAGCCTGGGCCGTGCCCTGAAGCATGTTTTGCACCTGAGGACTGGACGCCGACAGATGGCTCGACATCCGGTTCAGGTGGAATTGCTGGCGGCGATCGAGCATGGTTGTCACAATGGAGATTCCGACGCTGCCTCCGATATTCCGGGCCAGGTTCATCAACCCCGAGGCTGCGTTATTTTTCTCCTTGGGCAAAAATGCATAGGCGGCGGTGTTGATCGGGACGAACAGGAAGGCCAGACCCATGGTCTGCAACATCCTGGCGAACACAACCGTACGGAAATCAACCCCGAGGTCGAAGCTGGTCATGTGAAACAGTGAAAAGGAAAGCGCCAGCAGCCCGAACGTCATCATCTTGCGCGGATCGAAGCGGGAGAGCATAAAGCCGACGAGCGGCATCAGCAGCATCAGAAGGAAGCCTCCCGGCAACAACGCCAGGCCAGAGTGTTGGGCGGTATAGCCCAGCAGGGTCTGCATAAAGAGCGGAAGCAGGACCGTGCTGCCCAGCAGCGCGAATCCCAGCATGAACATCAGGACATTTGCTGCGGCGAACGTCCGGTTGGTGAAGAGGTGAAGGTCGATCACCGGGTCCTCGCGCGTCCACTCCCAGTAAATCAGGAACAACAAGGAGGCAGCAGCGATGGCCGAGAGCACAACGATGAAATGCGATTCGAACCAGTCTTCGCGCTGGCCCTTGTCCAGAACAATCTGCAGCGTGCCCAGTCCAAGAGTCACCAGGCCGAGGCCAATGTAATCGATCTTGGTTTCCGAGAGCTTCTTACGCTTCAGGTAAGGCGGGTCCTGGATAAGCCGCGAAGTCAGCATGAGGGAAAGAATTCCAACCGGAATATTCAGCAGAAAAATCCAGCGCCAGGTGAAATTGTCGGTGATCCAGCCGCCGAGAGTAGGACCGATGGCCGGCGCCAGCACGACCGCGAGGCCATAAACGGCGAAGGCCATGCCGCGCTTGGCAGGAGGAAAGGTGTCGGCCAGAATGGCTTGCTCGCTGGGCTGCAAGCCGCCGCCGCCCGCGCCTTGCAGGATGCGAAAGAAAATCAGCATGCCCAGGTTCGGCGCCAGTCCGCACAGCAAGGAGCTGACGGTGAAGATGGCCACGCAGCTCATGTAGAAACGCTTGCGTCCGATGATGGAAGAGATCCACCCGCTGAGCGGAAGTACGATGGCGTTTGAAACCAGGTAGGACGTCAGCACCCACGTGCTCTCGTCGGTTCCGGCGGAAAGGCTGCCCGCGATGTGGGGCAGGGAAACGTTGGCGATGCTGGTATCCAGCACCTCCATGAAGGTGGCCAGGGTGACGGCCATCGCGATGATCCAGGGATTGACGGCCGGACGCGGCAGGGCTGCGCCGTCTGCGGTCAGCGCGGCCGAACTCATCGCAGCTTGCTCATCGGGGGGTACTCATCTGACCTTGATTTATCTGACCTTATTTATCTGACCCAGACCTTGGGCTCGACCGACATTCCCGGGCGCAGGATATGTTCCTTGGTTTCTCCCGGATCAAATGTGATTTTCACCGGAATGCGCTGCACCACTTTCACATAGTTGCCGGTTGCGTTTTCCGGGGGAAGCATGCTGAACAGCGCTCCGCTGGCTCCGGCGATGCTCTCCACGTGCCCGTTATATTTCTTTCCGTAGGCGTCCACCGAGATGGTCGCCCGTTGTCCGGGCCGCATGTAGCGGAGCTGGCTTTCCTTGAAGTTGGCGGTCACCCAGATGTCGTCGAGGTTGATGATCTTCATCAGTTCCTGACCGACCTGGACATTCTGGCCGACTTCGACAGTGCGGTTGCTCACGATACCGCTGACGGGAGCGACCAGCCGCGTGTACCCGAGATCCAGAGTGGCTTGTTCCAATTCAGCTTTCTTTTGCTGGGCCTGGGCCTGAGCGGCCTGGGCGCGAGAGCGCATCGCGGACAACTGCTGCGGCGCAGTCTGGGCAGCCCGCAAGTTGGCTTCTGCCTGCTCGCGTTTGGATTGCGCCTGCGAAATCATCTGCTCGGCAGCAGCGGCGTTGGCCCGGGCAGCCGCGACTCCAGCGGCGCTCGACTTGGCCGCGGCGACTGCCTGGTCATACTGCTGGTGCGAGATTTCCTGCTTGTCCACCAATTGCTTGTAGCGTCCGACGTCGTTTTGCGCCTTGATGTCATTGGCGATGGCCTGCTCCAGTTCGGCTCGCGACGCCTCGAGTTGCTGCCTCGCCATGGAAACTCCGGCGCGTCCGCTCTCCACTTCCGCCTGGGAGGAGGACAACTGGCTGCCCGTGTTCACCGACGTGATCGGCACATTCACCTGCATGGAGTCCGCAGTGGCCTCGGCATCCTGATAGGCGGCCCTGGCCTTGGCCACCGCCACCTGGTAGTCCTTGGGATCAATCTCGACCAGCGGCGTGCCGGCCTCCACAAACTGGTTGTCGTTGACCAGAAGCTTGATGACGTGCCCGGATACGCGCGTGCTGATTGCATTCAGGTGCCCATCGATCTGCGCGTCGTCAGTGGACTCGTAACTTCCCAGGTAGCGCCAGAGAAAGAATCCAGCCACCAGCAACACAATCCCGCCCACGATAAGGGCGAGGCGAAAGCGGGGATTGCGGGAGGCTTGCTTCCAGCGGAGATCCTTCTCCGAAGCCGGCAAGGGAGGATGTTCGCGAGTTTTAACTTCGGGTGTGTCGGGCACGGTCGTCGTCGTCGTTTGTTCCATATTACTTACTCTTTAAATATTGCATGACGCCCTGTTCCGCGTATCCCATGGCGCGGACCAGTTCGATCTTCGCAAGATTATGAGCGTACAGACTGGAAATATAGCTTTCATGGGCCCCCGCCACTGTCTGTTGCGCCTGGACTACTTCCAGGTTGTCGGTAACGCCGGCGGCAAATCGGTCGCGGGCCTGCATCAGGGTCTGTTCCGCCAGATCGACTGAACTGCGCGCGACCTGCACCTGCTGGTCGGCGGCTTCGAGGTCCAGTAGAGCGGTGCGAACCTCATATTCAATCTGGCCACGTAAATTGTCCAACTGGGCCCGGGCCTGGCGCAACGTAGCCTCGGATTGCAGCACGTCGGCGTGGACTTTGCCTCCCTGAAAAATCGGAATATTCAGCCGGCCGGCGACGGTAAAAGTGCCATGCGAGTTCCCGAAATTCACTCCCAGATCGCCGTAGTCGGCGGTCGCATCAATGGTGGGAAAGTATTCCGCAGTGGCGCCTTTGCGGTAGTACTCGGCGGCCCGGACCTGCTGCGCTGCCGCCAGGTAATCCGAGCGGGAGGTATACGCGCGTTGCAGGCTGGCTTCAATGCCGAGCGTGGTGATGGCATCGTACGGCGCTTTCGAAGTAAGAGCAATTTCCTGGCCGACGGGCAATCCGATGGCGCGCAGCAGCGCCAGCTTCTGTTTGGCATAGTCATTGCGCGCGACGATCAGTTGCTGCTGCCGGTTCTGGAATTCCACCTGGGAACGCAGCGTGTCGATCGCCGGGCTGAGGCCCGCGTTCTGCTGGTCGGTGGCCTTGCCATAGAGCGCCTGCGCGGTTTGCAGTTGCGCTTCCGCGGTCTCCACGCGCGCGCTTCCGGATAGTGCCTGAAGATAAGCGTTGCCGGTCGCGAGCACGACCAGGTCACGGGCATCCTTGTAGCTGAATTGCGCGGCCCGCTCGTCTTCCCTGGCTCCGCGTTCGCGGTTCAGCGCTTTAAGGTTCAGGATGGATTGGCTTAGGTAAACCCGCGCATCGGAGAATCCGAAAGGCCCGACTACGGTCGGAAATCCGGGGAAGCGAAGACCTTGAGCTGCGAGATTTTCCTGCACGACGTTTTCGCTAATCCTCGCCGTAACATTGGGCAGGAGTTCGCTGAGCTCTTTCCATTTCTGTCCCCGGGCGGCGATGGTGTTGTAACTCTGCAGCAGCACGCCGAGGTTGTTCTTCAGGGCGAGGTCAATTGCATCCTGGAAGGTGAGCGAGACCACTTCCGGCTTGGGTGTCCCCTGGGCGACGCTGCCGCTGTAGGGGCTCTGATTCGAAGGCGTAACTTGTATGCTGGCGGACGGGGTCGAATCCGATCCGGTGCTGGAGTATCCGTTGCCGCCTTGCGCCTGCGCTTGCCCTGCTCCAAGCGCGAACAAGCAGAGGGCTACGGCGCCCAGAGAGGTAACCTTCTTTTGTGGTGACTCCTTTTCAGAGTTGAGTTCTTCCATATGGAAAGAAGGGCTGAACATAACCGATGCAGCAAGCTAACTTGATTCCCGGAGCCGCATTATAGATGCAAACGATTGCCGGCGGGTGGCTGGGGCCCCGATCTTCGCCGACGGCTGCGATTCCTGTCGGCGGGCTCCCCGCTTTACAAAACTTTTCGCTTTCTCCCAGCAGAACCGTTGCATCTAAAGCATATATCGCTCCGGAGGATCACTTGAGAAAGCTCAGTCTAATCGCAGTGTTGGTTTTACCCTTTCTTATTGAAGGCACTCTACATGCGCAGCAGCTCGACGTGGCTTTTGGAGTCGGAACTTTGACGGCGCCCTCGGCGTCGAGCGCTACAGGAAACCACGTCCCGGTGTCTCTTACCGGCGGAGCCTACCCGGTTTTCAGCGCGGACGTGCTCTTGAAGAATCGATTTGGAGTCAGTGGTGAATTGGCCTGGAGAGCCAGCCGGAATCTCTATGCCGGGTTCCAGCCTTACCGTCCGCTCTTCTATGATTTCAATGGAATCTATGCCCCGAAGCTGGGCAAGAGCGCGGCCGCCGAACTTTCGGCAGGCATTGGATGGGAGAGCCTGCGGTTCTACCAGGGCTTCACCAGTTGTGGCGCGATCAGTTGCACCGACTTTGTCAGCAGCAATCACTTCATGGGACACTTCGGCGCAGGTCTGCGCTACTACTTCCGCGGACACTTCTTCGTTCGACCGGAAGCCGACCTCTACCTGATTAACAATAATCAGGAGTTCAGTTCGCCCCGAGCCACACGGTTCGGCGTCTCACTGGGATACTCGTTCACTCCGACATTCTGAACCTAGGATCTTGGTTGGTATTACCCGACCGAAGGTGCCCCATCCTTCGCGGCTTGTGCGAAGGGTGGGAGGCAGACAGTCAGCGCTGGTCGTAGGCGAACGGGGTTGATTTTCCGCGGACGGGTCCCACCCCCTTCGCCGCCCGCGCCCTTTTCTCCCACCCTCTCGCAAAGTGCGCGAGGAGGTGGGGAACCCACTGTTCCTCCGTGCCCCGGGCTTTCAGGTTTATCTACTTCACGCCTTTTTCGGGATTCCATGAGCCTTGCAGCTTACGGACAAATATCATTTGTCCCACGTGATACGCGTTGTGGGTTCCGATGTGCGCGATTTCAGAGGCCCAAGCCTGAAGGTTCTTTTCATCGGCGGTCTCGACAAGCTTTTCTAATTCGGTCATCACCTGGTCGAGCTGCTTGACTGTATCGTTCCACTTCTTGGCGTCAAAGTTGTTGAAGGTTTCGTCGTTGTTGCCGCTGAACTTCTCTTCGGGCTCCCCCTTGAACTTGGCCAGTTCCTGTCGGTTCCAGAACAGCAGATGATTGGTCAGCTGGCCGACCGAGTGGTTCCCGCTCCCGTCCTTCCAACTCGCCTGCTCCGCCGTAAGCCCTTCCACGGCCCCGTCGATCGGAACAAACCAGTCTTTTTCGCTATGGGTGGTGCGCAACTGTTCCAGCAGTATGCTCCGCAGCGTCACGGGCTTTGGGTTTTGCGCGTAAGCGTGAAACGACAGGGACAGAACTAGAAGTGCAACCATAGATTTCATACCGCACATTCCTCCCGCACACGAAGATAGACGTATAAGGCGTACGTTTCGCTAGCAGGCCGTTTCCAGGTTACGGCCCATGGTGATTCGGTACCCGCGTCATTCCCCGGCAGCGCAGGGCTGTCATCCTGAGAGCAGTCTTTCGTCCCGCGAAGCGGGATGAAAGCAAGCGAAGGACCTGTGCATTCTGCGCCGCCCTTACCTGCCGTGTCAGCTCCAATCCAACGTGACAGCGTATCACCCGATCGGGAAGGGTTGTGGTGCTGCTATCGTCCCGCAATACACAGGTCCTTCGGCGCGAGCCCCTCGCCTTGCGAAGGGCTCCGCTTCCTCAGGATGACAGGACGTGAAACTGACCCACTACTAACTTCGTGCTTTCGTTGACTTGCCGCTTTCACAACAAGTAACATCGTGCGCCAGTGATCGGGCGGACCATCTCGCACTACCGCATTATTGAGCAGGTCGGTGGCGGCGGCATGGGCGTGGTCTACAAGGCCGAAGACACACGCCTGCACCGTTTTGTCGCCCTCAAATTTCTCCCTGACGACGTTGCCCGGGACCCCCAGTCCCTGGCCCGCTTCCAGCGCGAAGCCCAGGCGGCTTCTGCCCTGAACCATCCCAACATCTGCACCATCTACGACATCGGCGAGCAGGAGGGACAGGCCTTCATCGCCATGGAGTATCTGGACGGCACGACTCTCCGCCACAAGATCGAGGGCCGGCCGCTCAAGCTGGAACAGTTGCTGGACATGGGAATCCAGATTGCCGACGCCCTCGATGCCGCCCACTCGAGTGGCATTGTGCACCGCGACATCAAGCCGGCAAATGTTTTTGTCACTCAGCGCGGACAGACCAAGATCCTTGATTTTGGCCTGGCGAAACTCACGCCGCAGAGCAATCGGGTGGTCGAAGGGACGGCAGGGGCGACCCGCACTTCGATCAGCGTCGACCAGCTCACCACGCCGGGGACCGCGATGGGGACGATTTCCTATATGTCGCCCGAACAGGCGCGCGGTGAAGCGCTGGACCATCGCACCGACCTGTTCTCTTTCGGCGTCATGCTGTACGAAATGGCGACGGGCCGGCAACCGTTCTCGGGGACGACCTCCGCGGTCATTTTTGAAGCGATCCTGAACAAGGTACCCACGTCGCCGGTCCAGTTGAATCCGGGATTGCCGCCGCAACTGGAAGTAATCCTTACCAAAGCTCTGGAAAAAGACCGCGAATTGCGCTGCCAGAGTGCGGCGGAACTGCGCGCCGACCTCAAGCGCTTGAAGCGGGACACGGATTCCTCGCGCGCCGGGATTACGCGGGATGCCATCAGCGGGGCGGCCACCGCCGCTGTACCGATTGCCGGCAAGGGCAGCAGCGGAAAAGAAATTCCAGCCGGGCCCCGGCGCAGCGGTGGTCTTCTGCCCGTGATGGTCGGCCTCGGCCTGCTGGTCGCTCTCGCCGCCGGACTACTTCTCGGCAAGCGGCTGTGGGGATCCTCGGAGGCCAGCGCGCCGCTCTATCACGAGATCACCTTCCGCCGCGGCGAAATTCGTTCGGCCCGCTTCGCGCCCGACGGGCAGACCATCCTGTACAGCGCTTCCTGGCAAGGCAACCCGGTGGAGATATTCGCCGCACGCCAGGGCACGGTCGAATCGCGTTCTCTGGGACTGGGCCGCGCCGAGCTTATGGGAGTTTCATCAACCGGTGAGATGGCACTCTCGTTGGGCAGCCATCCTATCGGGACCTGGGTGAACGTGGGTACGCTGGCCCGAGCGCCGCTGGCGGGTGGCGCGCCCCGTCCGATTCTCGAGGACGTTGAGTCGGCGGACTGGTCTCCGGACGGAACCAGCCTCGCGGTAGTACGCAATGTGAGCGGTCGCGAGCGGCTGGAATATCCCATTGGAAAAGTACTCTACGAAACCAGCGGCGGCTGGATCAGCTATCCGCGAGTTTCGCCGAAGGGCGACTATGTTGCGTTCATTGACCACACTAACCAAGGGGACGATGGCGGCTCGGTGGCCGTGGTTGATCTCTCCGGGAAAAAGACGAAGCTGACCCGCGATTGGTACGGCACCGGCGGCCTCGCCTGGTCATCGTCCGGCGAAGAAGTCTGGTTCACAGCCAGCGAACTGGGCGTGGATCACTATCTCTCTGCCGTGAGCCTCGCGGGAAAAGAACGGCTGGTAGCGCGGATTCCCGGCACGCTGGTGATATTCGACATCTGGCGCGATGGGCGGGTGCTGTTGGCCCGCGTGGGACGCCGCCGCGAAGTTATGGCCCTGCAGGAGGGTGCGGCCAAAGAGCGAGATCTTTCCTGGCTGGACTACTCCTATCCGGCTGATCTTTCCGCCGACGGCAAGATTGTCCTTTTCGACGAAGAGGGAGTGGGCGGAGGAGTGCAGTACGGGAATTCGAAAGAACTGACTTACGCTGTTTACATTCGCGACACGGATGGCTCTCCTGCCATTCGGTTGGGCGAAGGAGTCGCCGACGCGCTTTCTCCCGACCAGAAGTGGGTCATTGTTCAAACTCCGGGATCGCCCGAGCAACTTCGGCTGCTGCCAACCGGGGCAGGCGAAACTCAGCCGCTCACCAACGATTCGATCAATCACCAGTGGGCACGCTGGTTTCCGGACGGCAAACGCTTTATCTTTTCGGGCAACGAACCGGGAAAAGGCGTGCGACTTTACACGCAGGATCTCACCGGCGGAACGCCCAAGCCGATCTCCCCCGAGGGAGTCGACGCCACCGCGTTTGCAGTTTCTCCCGACGGCCAGTTGGTGGTGGGGACCGGCCCCGACGAGAAGGGTTACTTCTATCCCACCGCGGGCGGCGACCCTCGCGTAGTCAACGGTCTGGAACCGGGAGACATCCCCATCATCTGGAACAAAGACGGTCGTTCCATCTATCTCTATCGCACCGGTGAAGTGCCGGCCAAGGTTTACCAGTTGGACCTCGCCACCGGAAAGAAAACTGTCCGGCAACAGATTGTCCCAGTCGACACCACCGGCGTCTCCACCATCGGACCAATCCAGACAACACCGGATGGGAAGACCTACGTCTACGGCTTCCACCGCACCCTGGGCGATCTCTATCTGGTCGAAGGCCTGAAGTAGAGTCTCACCTTGTGTAGATTGTGATCGCGGATATTGCCGAATCGAGGGTACCCATCCTTCGCGCTTACTGCGAAGGTGGGAGGCACACAGTCAGAACCGAGTGTGACGAAAGGGGTAGTTTTCTAAAGGGAGATATCGTTCCCGATTCGCTTCCCGCGACCTTGCCTCCCACCCTCTCGCAAACTGCGCGAGGCGGGTGGGGCACCCTCGGTGGGGGAGTGGACACAGCGGGCTACGAAGAACGCCGCAAGAACCGGCGAATGCCGAAATCGTAGACTCCCGCGCCCAATACTCCGCCGACCAACGGCGCCAGCACGGGCACCCACCACACTCGATTCCCGTCCGTGATGCCGTTGTTGCGAAAGCCGGCCAGAGCGGTGAACAGGCGGGGACCGAAATCACGCGCCGGATTGATGGCATATCCGTGCATCGCCCCGAAGCTCATACCGATCGCCACCACCACCAGCCCAATCATCAGTGGCACCATGTTCGCTCCCGGGGGCATGTTGAATTCGTCGATAATGGCGAAAACGAGCAGCAACAGCAGGGCCGTGCCGATCACCTGATCCAGGAATCCGGCCTGCGGAAGATTGGGAAAGGCAGGGAAGGTGGTAAAGATGCCCGCTGTTCTTTCCAGATTCGGGTCCACCTGTTGAAACGCGGGCAGATAATTTCGGTACACCAATGCGGCTGCGACAAACGCTCCGGCAACTTGCGCGAACGAATAGGGCAGAACTTTCTTCCAGGGAAATCCTCTGAAAATCGCCAGCGCCAGGGTCACCGCCGGGTTCAGGTGCGCTCCTGAAATCTTTCCGGCAACGTAAATCCCCATGGTTACTCCAAGTCCCCATCCCAGAGTGATGTTGGTGAAACCGCCGTGGATTACCTCGCCCGGCGTCGTGGTCGGAAACAGCACCACCATGGCGACCACGCCCGCTCCCAACATGATCAACACAAAGGTTCCGAGGAACTCGGCAGTCAACTCCGCCAGCAGCGAGAATTTGGGGTTCGTCATGGAACTCCTGTAAATGATGTGTTGTCAGAAAGTCGCAACGTAGTCTAAATGAATGGTGATTGCTCGGCTGGGAAGAGGGCGGGATTCTTTCCGCCGCTGTTTTAAACCTTTGAATGCCAGATACTTAACAATTTGTAGATTGGGGGCAATTATTCCCTTGAAGGAATATTCCACAAATGGCATACTTTGGGAGTGCCTTGGGACGTTGAGTTCACCGACGAGTTTGAGGTTTGGTGGAACACGCTTTCGGAAGACGAACAAGTAGAAATAAATGCGAAGGTTGAGCTCCTTCAAGAGCACGGTCCTACACTCCCGAGACCTCATGCCGACGTGATCGTGAGCTCTCGCCACTCGAATATGAAAGAGCTGCGAGGAAGAGTCGAGGAGAAGCTTTTGCGTGTCCCGTATGCGTTTGATCCGACCCGCACAGCGGTACTTTTGATTGGTGGAGACAAAACTGGCGATTCGAACTGGTATCAGAAATTCGTACCGATTGCTGATGGTTTGTTCGATCAACATCTACAGGAGCTCGAGAGAAAACGTCAGAAGTGACGAACAAGACTAACGGCCCGTACGGGCCGACTCAGGAGAGGAACATGGCCAGGAATTTTAAGACCCTTCGCGAAAAGATGTCTCCCGAGGCTCGGGAGCGGTCCTCGCGTCTCGCAGCCAAATATCGCTCTCAGATGCCCCTGGATGAACTGCGCGAAGCGCGAGAGATGACTCAGCAGCATCTGGCCCGGATTCTGAAGATCAATCAAGCTGCTGTGTCAAAGATGGAGAGACGAACAGATATGTACGTGAGTACCCTTCAGGATTTTGTCCAAGCGATGGGAGGAGAACTCAAGATCACTGCGAGTTTTCCCGAGGGCACGGTCGAGATTCGGCAATTTCAAACCAAAGAAGGCGGTGTGAGAGACGAATAGAACGGAAGGTCAATAATGCCCCGCATTCAGCTTGCGGCCTGCTCCGCCTTACGCGCAATGAGAAGGAATCCAGTTCGGGTTGCATCCTTGTTGAGGGCAGCGAGTCGGGCTCGTCCGGCAGTCGTCTTTCCCGACTTCATTTCCGCTTCGCCAAGCGCAAGCCGGGCCTGGTATTCGTAGATGAGATAGCCATATTTCTTCGCGTCGGTCAGCACGGCTTCCAGCCGTGGCAAAGCTTCCGCGCTCTTGCCCGATGCGGCGAGAACCCTTCCAGCAGCCAACTCCGCGTCAAAACGCGCCAGACGATTCCCGCTTTGCCGGGAAAGAGTTACCGCCTGTTCCGCGGTCTTCTGCGCATCGGCAAACCTCCCCTGTTTCAGCATGATCGAGGTCAGGAGCGCCTGGGCCGCAACCTGATTGTCCAAGAGTTTCTCTTTTTCAAACTCTGTAGCAGCGGCGCGGATCAAGCCTTCTGATTCCGCCTCGTGGCCCTCCTCGAGCGCGATGGTGGCGAGTTGGGTCTGGCTCAAAGCGCTGTTGAGCTGGGCTCCGAGATCGCGGCGAATGTTGGCCGCGTCTTGCGCCTTCTGCCGTGCCTGGGCGAGATCTCCACGCTGCGTCAACACCTCGGCGAGGCCGGAAAGGGCGAAGGCAGCGCCGCGTTTGTATCCGATCTGATTGTGTATCTCCAGCGCTTCGGTGTATTTCTGCTGCGCGGCTGCGAGGTCCCCCATTTCGACCAGCAGGTTTCCGAGATTGGATAATGTCGAAGCGGTACCGCGCTGATCGTCGATGTCGCGGAAAGCGGCCAGTCCGGCTTGTTGCATTTTCAGGGCTTCCGGAAGATTGCCCATGCTGTCCAGTACGTTGGCAAGATTTCCCAAGCCGCCGGCCAGTCCGGACTTATCGTCAATCTCGCGATACGCGGCAATGCTTGGCTCGTAATATTGCCGCGCTTGAACCAGATCTCCGTGGTCGTAATAAATGTTGCCGATATTGTTGAGCGAAGCCGCTACACGAGCCTGATTGCCCAGGGTGCGAAACACGGCAAGCGCATTCTCGTAGGCTTTGCGGGCCTCCGCGAAATTTCCCTGGTCATATAGCAGATGCCCGGTTGATTGCAGGGTGGACGCGGCACCCATGCGGTCGCCCGCGGCCGTGAATAGCCCTTGCGCCTCGGCGAGCGCGGCTGCGGCATCGCTCGATTGCCCGAGACGTTCCATCGCCCACCCCTGACGGGATCGGGCCAGGGCGACCACTAGCTGGGTTCCTTGGGCGCGTCCTTTCATGACGGCCTGCGCCGCCGCCGCTTCTGATCGTTTGAAGTCGCCGATGACCGCGGCTGCGTTGGCTTCGGCGAGATCTATGCGTGCATCGTCTTTGGCCGGAGCGGGCAGGTTGCGCAGTCCCTCGATCGTGGCCAGCGCATCCTTTCCCGAACCGCCTGCGGCCTGGCTGGCGGCCATACGCAATCCGTATTCAAGGTTGTCGGGAAAGAATCCGGTGAGCGTGCGATAGATCTCAATTGCCTTGGGCCACTCGTGAGAAAATTCGTGATACCGCCCTTCGACGAACAACCGTTCCTCGCGCGAAAGATTCTCCGAGAGGTCGAGCGCGCGCTTGGCCTCAGCTGCCGCCCGGCTGTTATAGCCAAGAGCTGACCACGCCTCGGCGAGGGCGGCGTGTGTCGGGGCGTGTTTAGGGTCGGCCTGCGCCGCCGTTTGCAGCAGATCGCGTGCCGCCAGTGCGTTCAGCACCTGCAACTGGGCCAATCCCTCGGAGTAGAACCGCGCTGCTTCTCCATTGCTGGGAAGGGAAGCGCGTACTCCGGAAGTGTCAGAGTCTGATATCTGTCCGATGCCGAGTTTGCGGCGGATCTCGGTTCCGCTGCGTGAAACCAGGTCGAGAAGTTCGTTCTCCGTGCCGGTCTCCGACACAGAAGCGATGGTCTCGCCGGCTACTGCGTCCTGCAGGCGAAAATCGAGCCGGATCTTGCTCCCACCGGTCTTGCCCATCGCCAGGTAGGAGCCCACGACTACGAGGTCGGTGCCCAGATGATTACGGATTCTCGCCAGCGAATCCTTGCCGAAGCTGTCCGCGTCGGCCAGCGCCAGGTCGACCCTCATGCGCGCGATGTTTTCCCCCGGGATGGTACGCACTTGTTCTCCCGCAGCCAGTTCGGTGCTCAACATCTCCGCCAGCGCTGTCGAAATCCAGGCTTCGTCCGGCTTGCCGGACAGGTTCTTGAAGCCCAGTACGGCCACGGAACGCCGCGCCTTGATCGGCGAAGTCGACCATCGTCGAACCGCTGGTCGCCCCTGGCTTTTGGCCCGGCTTCGCAGAATGGAACAGCCGGGTGCGAATGCCACCCACATCGAGGGCCAGAAGGATCAGTGCAGATATCACCAGAGCCGCAGCCGTCGCCGCGAATCGCCCCCGGCGTCGATTGTGCCGCTGCACGACCGGGGTCAGGCCGCTACTCAAGCGCTCCAGATCAATGTGCAGTTCGCGCGCCGATTGATAACGGCGATTGGGATCTTTATCGAGTGCCTTGACAATAATGCTGTCGAGGGCCGGCGTGATCTGCGGGTTGTGCAAGCTCGGCGCAGTCAGCGGACGCTCCAGAATGGCTGAGATAAGTTGTGGCCCCGAGGTTTGAAGATGCGGCCGTTTGCCTGTGGCCATTTCATAAAGCACCGCGCCTGCGGAATAGATGTCGGTGCGCCGGTCGGCGCGCTGCCCGCGGAGTTGCTCCGGAGCCATGTAGGGCAGAGTGCCAATGATCTCGTGCGCCTTGCTGACGGTAATAGCCAGGTTGTCCTGGTCGCCTGTCGGTATCCACTGCGCCAGGCCAAAATCCAGGATCTTCAGGCGATCGTCTTTTGTAATATGCAGGTTGCCAGGCTTCAGGTCGCGATGGATGATCCCCTGCGCATGGGCTGCTTCGAGGCCGTCGGCCAGCTGTGCGCCCAGCCGAAGGACTTCTTTCTCGGGCAGCGCCCCGCCCGCGAGCTTGTAGTGGAGGGCGACGCCGGTGATCAGTTCCATTACCAGGAAGTCGATTCCGTCTTCGCTGCCAAACTCGTAGACCGTCTCAATATTGGGATGGTTCAGTTTGCCAAGAGCCAGTGCCTCGCGGCGAAAGCGCTGGCGTGCAGTTTCGTTGGCGAGCGTGCCCCGATTTAGCACTTTCAGCGCAACGTCGCGCTCCAGCTGTTCGTCGTGAGCGCGGTATACCACTCCCATGCCGCCGGCGCCGAGCTTGGCGACGATACGATAGTGCGATATGGTCCGATCGAGCATGCAGGTCTTTACGCTAGCCCCGATTTGCCAAGGCGCAAATTCCGGTCGCTGATCTGAACTGCTGGTACTGGGACTGTATCAAGAGTGCTTTCCATAGGCGAAAGCTAATCCTCCTGACCGGGAGTTCGAAATTTCGGAGGAGCTAGGGATTGAAGCGTTTGGGGTGGGAGACGGGGATTGAACCCGCAACGTCCGGAGCCACAGTCCGGTGCTCTACCAATTGAGCTACTCCCACCGTTTCCTAGCGATTATAGCAACTGGGGTGAGAGCTGTCAGAAAGGCAGGAGGGCGAATGGGCGGCGGAATTTAGTGCCGGCCTACGCCTACGTATTGGAATCCCATAGCGCGCAGACGGGTTGAATCGAGAAGGTTCTTGGTGTCCACGATCACAGGGCGCTTCAGCAGGTGCTTGATGCGATCGAAATCGAGGCCGCGGAACTCGGGCCAACCGGTGCCGACCACAAGCGCGTCCATACCCTCGCACGCCGCATAGGGCGTCTCGCAATAGTGGACCGTGCCATTCAGTTCCATGCGCGCCTCCGGGAGGGCTACCGGATCGTAGGCGCGGACCCGGGCCCCGCGCGCCACCAGATTCTGGGCCAGCCGCAGCGACGACGATCCCGCGACCGAATTGGTGTTGGGCTTGAAAGCCAGGCCCAGGATTCCAACATCTTTGTTCTGGACTGATTTCACCAGGGTCGAAATCTTGTCCACGATGCGGTCGGCCAGACTGAGGTTCACTTCTCGCGCCGCGCTCAACACCTTGAGTGAGACTCCCTTGCCGCGGGCCAGCTCCGCGAGCGATTCCATATCAGATTCGGCGAAGATTCCGCCCATACCGGCCCCCGGCTGCAGGCAGCGGGGAGCGATTTTCTTGTCGAGCCCAAGCGCCATTGCCAGGCTGACGGCATCGGCGTTCACGTGCTCACACAAACTCGAAAGTTCGTTGATGAAAGAAATCTTGGTTGCGACAAACGCCGTGGCCGATTCCCGCACCAGTTCGGCAGTTTCGTGATTGGTCACGATGACGGGAACGCCTCGCATCACCAGCGGATGAAGAATCTGCTTCAGCGCCAGCACGGCGTCGTTGGCGGAGGTGCCCAGGATGATTCGGTCAGGCCAGTTGAAGTCCTCCACCGCGCAGCCCGGAGTCAGAAACACAGGCTGCGACACGACGGTCGCCTTGAGGCCGGCATCCTTCAGCCGCTTCTCCACACTGGTGGCGGTTCCGACGGACACCGGCGTCATGATGGAAAGAATGGGAGGCTTCGGCGCCAGGCGCGCGATCCGGACCGCCAAATCGGCCAGATGCTGTGGCGTGTCCTCAGCCAGAAAAATCACCTGGGCTTTCCGGGCAAAAGACTCCATGTCGGTGGAGTAAGCCAAGCGGCCGGAGCGTACGTTACGCTTGATTACTTCGGTGAGGTTCTTTTCAAAGAAGGGCACGTTGCCCTGTGCCATTTCGACCATGCGAGAACTATCGGGATGGCAGCAGGTTACTGGAGTTCCGAAATCCGCCAGACAGGCTGAAACCACCGTGCCAAGATAGCCTGACCCGTAAACTCCTGTCTGCATAAGCCTCCTGGCCTGAGTGTCCGAAAACCCGCGCGGGCAGCGGCTTTACGCAGCAACCCCACATCCTATGTACGCCCAGAAGGAGAGCTTGGCAATAGACGGGAAGGCCATGTACTTCAGAGGAAAATTTCGGCCCTCGGCCCTCGGACTTCGGCCCTCGGACGTCGGGCTACGGTATCGTCATTCCCGGGAGTAAGTCGTCGGGGGGATCAAGACCCGCGTGCTCAATTTGCCGACTCGGACATGGAAAGCGCTGTGGAAGACGGCGCTTCAGCGCCGCGTTCCCGATGAGAGTGGGCTTCAGCCCCGGTGGCGCACTGGGCCTAAAGGCCAAGGCTGTGGGCGAACGCGGCCTCAACCCTTCCGCGCACGGACTCACGGATCACACGAGCCGATCCGAGGCAAAACAAGATAAAGATTTGATCCGTGTAAATCCGTGGCTGATTTTCCTGAGTCTGGCGCCCGCCGCCCTACGAAACCAGCTGGCGGCCCAGCGGAACTCCGGCAAGGTCCACCCAGCGATTCTGTTCTTCTTCGCGCACGAAAGTCAGTTCGCTCACCAGAATCTCGCGACTGCCTTTGAAATGCGCCCAACGGTCGTGGGCCACTCGATAGGCCTTTTGCGCTCGGGATTCGTCACTCATCTTCACGATGGTCAGATGAGGCATGTATGGCCACTCTTCCTGGGCGGCCAGAGCCTTGGTGTTGAGCTGGTCGTGCAGCTCGCGCATGCGGTAGGACGCTTCCGCCACGCGGATGAAAACCGTGGGCGTACGTGGGACGAAAGTTTCGACATCGTCCAGCGTGACCGTAAAGGGCGCGACCTGGCTGCACAGTTCTTCCAGGGTCTCTACCGCCGAGCGCTCGCTTCCCTGCAGGAGGCGCGGCGGGAGTACAGTCAGATGAGCGGCAAGGTGAGGCAGTTCAGGATGCAACTGGCGGCGGAGGCGTTCGACAAATTCCCCGACCGGATTTCTTACGTAGGCCACCAGGGCATAACGCGGAGTCAGCATGATCCAGTGGTGAATTATACGCCGTGAGCGTTAACGAGGCACCGGAATGGGCCCAGACGGCCGGGGAAGAACCGGCAAAATCAATGGGTCGGCTATAATCGAAGCCGAAGTTTTTTCATAGTCGGGGCGTAGCGCAGCCTGGTAGCGCACCTGCCTTGGGCGCAGGGGGTCCGCGGTTCAAATCCGCGCGCCCCGACCAAACTTTCCCTAGTTGGATCATGCGGATAACAACTTTCCATCGCTCGCTTTCATTTCAGCCTGATTTTGACTGTGCCCACTTTTGTGCCCACCCAGCCTTTCGACGGCAGCGAGGACTGCGCTGGACTAGCACGGAACCTCTGGCACTGCGGCGCGTTGCCTGGTTGCTTGTTGATCTTCATCGGCTAATCTCGCCGGTTGCACCCAGAGACATGAGAAGCGGGAGACAGACCAAAGGCTGTCAGCGGTAGTGGCTGAATCTGGCCTCGGTCGCGGCGTGGATTGGCACACGAATTGCGCTCACTTGCACTGGAATTCTATAGGTTCCGTGAGGTGAATTGGTAAGCTGCTGACCATTGTATCCACGTCGCTGATAACCACCTTTTGCGGACTTTCAGCCTTAACGGTCATTCGAGAAGCAGCAAAATTCGACCAGAGCAAACAGATAGCGATGATTGTGTGAACAATCTTCGCATAGAGATCAGTTTTCATTTGAGGTTCCTGTAAGAGCCATATAGCTTATTGACTCCCCTCCTCCTACCAGAGCAGCAAAATGCCATGATCCATGGACAAAGGGGATATTCAAACACAAACAGCCCGCGAGGGACTGGTTCGCTGCGTTAGGTAAACAGAACGCGTATCGGCCCGTAGTTTCCGGACGCCCCGTCGATGAGAGGGAGCGGAGAACACCAGCAAACTGATACGGGTCGCAAACCGATTGTGATTCTCAGGCCAGAATCAAGTCGTCTCAAAAACGTCGCAGCTAGCAATTTAGGGCGTACAATACTCACCGTTTTCGATTTAAACTGGAGTCTGATGGTATGGTCGAAGACCGATTGCGCCGCCACTTTGACGACTATCTGGGCAAAACCGAGATAGTCATCTATTCCGTTCTCGCGGTGTTGCTGGCTGTCACAGCCTTGGTGACGATCGCAACCGCAGGCGAAATACTGTGGAAGGGCCTCACTCGTTGGACGGTTGCAGCTCAGACTCTCAGGGTATTGAACGAACTCCTCATTGTGCTGATGCTGGTGGAGATTCTGCACACGGTCCGCATCTCCATTCGCTCGCATGTTCTTGTTACTGAACCCTTCCTGGTCGTTGGACTTATTGCCTCAATTCGCCGCATTCTGGTGATTACTCTGGAAGCGGCCACCCTCACCAAAGAAGGTATATGGACGACCGAAGGCGCGAGCGGCATTTTTCATTCTTCGATGATTGAGCTAGGGTTGCTGGGCCTGCTCGTTATTGTGTTCGTAGTTTCCATTACACTTTTGCGTCGCTACGCTCCCCCCTCGAAAGACTCGGAGGGAACTCTGAAACCCGACTCTTCGTCCTCTTCACCCGTTACGTGACATTTGCCTAGTTGATCGTGTCATCCCGACACTTTTCGCCCCCCCTTTTCCACAGGTCTCCTAGGCCGCTGACCTGGCTTCGCCTACATACGCACGGACCCAGCTCCAGTCTCTTTATCCAAACGAAATCAATAGAATCCATGAACTAATTGGCCTGATGCTGACGCTGTTGATGCCTGTCTGTCTGTCTGTGGGGGCCAGCCCCATGTTCGATGCAATACAGTGTTCCGGGTATTGTCAGGAATGCGCACATATGATGAGGATGAGTCTGACCCGAAAGTATCAGGAAGGCTTGTGTGCCCACCGAAATCCTGATCGTCAATGACCCGGCCATCTCTTGCTTGATTGCCGTTTGTTCTTTTCTGTTTAACTGTGGTACTTACTCGTCCTCTCTTGTGGCCGGACTAACAGCAGTTGCTCAAGACACTTGATTGAATCGGCATCACAAGCACTTGGGAGGGGTCGCGGAGAGATGAATTATCCAGCAACACATCCGCTTGTCCTATTGATCTGGACATCAACTTAGTTAGGCGAACAATTGAGAGGTGTTCGATGAGAGTGCGAGAGCTGATGACTCAAAATCCGGTGTGCTGCCTTCTCAGTGACGTGGCGCAGACGGTCGCGCAGAGTCTTCGCGACGAGGACATCGGCTCGATGCCGGTGGTCTCGGATGGAGAACAAAAACGACTGGAGGGCATCATCACGGACCGCGATCTTTGTTGCCGTATGGTTGCCCAGGGATTAGACCCGAAGTCCACCCCAATCGCAGCCTATATGACGCGCAACCCGGTGACGTGCCGAGCAGAGCAGAGCTTGGACTCCTGCGTCAAGCTGATGCAGGTACATCAGATTCGCCGAATTCTGGTGGTCGATCAGGACGCGCGATGCATCGGTATTCTTGCCCAAGCCGATCTGACACGTTCGAGGGAATCCGACAAAGTGCAGAGGACGGTAGCCGAAATTTCCAAACCGTCGCAAACGATCATAACAGCACCGGACGCCGCCTGATCGGTGTCTGTTTATTTGACAGCTCCGGATTATGGCTAGCCAAGCCAGAACCTGAGCCCAGCGTAGCCAGCCAACTGGCTAGAAGGAGAACAAGATGTCGCTCGCCCGTTTAGATCCATTCGCCGAACTCGCTTCTTTAAACGATAAATTGAACCGCGTTTTTCGAGACGCCCGCGGCAGCCGGGAACGTTCTCCAGAGGAATACTTGGTCAGCTCAGGATTTGCTCCTCCCGTCGATGTGTATGAAGACGAACACAATATCACGCTGAAGATTGAAGTTCCGGGTATCGACGAGAAGGATATCGATGTCCGCATCGAGAACAATGTGCTCACCGTACATGGAGAGCGCAAATTCGAGAAGGAAGAGAAAGAGGAGAACTTCCATCGCGTGGAGCGACAGTATGGAAGCTTCACGCGCTCGTTCACGTTGCCTAGTACGGTGGACCCGGACCAAGTCCGTGCTAACTATGACAAGGGAATACTACGGATCAGTCTAGCTAAGAAGGCCGACGCCAAACCCAAACAGATCAAAGTGAACGTTGGCAGCGACCGGACCCTAGAGAGCAAGGAAGCCAAGGGCGCCGCCAGGGCCGCATAAGATCGGCGTGCAGCAATTGGAGGAGACGAGGGCGGCAGAGGTGACCGTCTCCCGTCTTTTAGATTCCGAAAGCGATCCAAACCAATCTCGACCGTTTGGGAGAATATGTATGAAGACAATAATCCTAGCAGTTTTGCTGTTTAGTATTGGCGCTTACTCTCAACCTTCCACACAGCAGAATACGACGAATCGCGACAGGTCAGTGTTGAGTCAGCCGGGCCAAGAACGCATAATTAAAGAAGTGCACCACGAACTCGTGATGCTTCCGTTCTATGGCGTTTTCGACAATCTCGCCTACCAGGTTGCGCCAGACGGCACGGTTACGCTGCTCGGACAGGTGAGCCGTCCCGCGTTGAAGTCGGATGCCGAGCGGGCAGTGAGAAGTATTGAAGGGGTAGAGCGGGTAGTGAACAACATTCAAGTCCTGCCGACGTCGCCCAATGATGATCGCATACGGCGTGAGACCTACCGGGCGATTTACGGCAACGAAGTCTTAAGTCAGTATCAGCTGCGAGCCGTTCCTCCCATTCACATCATCGTCGAGAACGGACACTTGACGCTCGAAGGTGTTGTGGCCCGACCGATGGAGAAGCAGATTGCGGAGACGCAGGCGAAGAGTGTGCCGGGCGTTTTTTCGGTCATGAACAATCTGAAAGTGGAGAACGAATAGAGTGGTTTGATTTCAGCTGGTTCTCAGCTCATTCACTGACGCGAAGAGTTATTCCGCGCGCATTGACATGCGCGACACTATTCAGAGCCGCCGTTTTGTCAATTTCCGACCTTTGCCTCTTGGCACGACGGAATGACCCAACCGATGTTGATGTTCTTGTCTTCGTCCCTAACGGAATCAGCCAAAATGTCGCCGAGGATAAAGGGAAACCACGCACGGTCTGAGGTAACGAAGCATGATTCCCATACGAGACACGTGATAACAATAATTCAACCTGCGGATGACGCTGTCAAGCTAGCCCCAATGGACCACACGTTTTCGTCATGCTGGCCGGCGGGTAAAATCATTCGCTGAATATGAAAGGTTCGGTGGAGGTGTCCGTGTCCCCGACTCGTAAGATTCTTGTGGCAATTGTGATCCTGCTATGGGCACTTGCAGCCACGGCCCAAACTCCGCCAACAGCCAGCGGATGGACCAAGGCAAGCCCTACCGATAGCGGGCTTTCTGAGGCGAAGCTCCACGCGATGAGTAGCGCTATTCGCTCAGACCAGTTCAAGAAAATTGGTAGCGTGCTGATTGCCCGCCACGGAAAGCTCGTATACGAAGACTATGTGGACGGCGACGCGAATTCGGTTCGCGATACCAGGTCGGCGACCAAGAGCATCACTGACATCCTGATAGGAATCGCCATCGAGGAACATAAGCTGAGCGGAGTAGACGCAAAAATCTTGTCGCTGCTGCCCGACCGGGCGAAGCGAATTCAAAATCCCGATCCTCGCAAGTCAGCGATTACGGTCGAAGATTTCCTTACGATGAGCTCGGCGCTTGAGTGCGACGACTGGAACTTTATAATGCGATTACAACAATAATCCGGCCAAGCCGAGGCATTAGTGCGTTTTGCGAGTAGACTGAGCCTAATAGCAGCAGGAGATTCTCATGGCGAGCGTAGGGGATTCGCGCTCGGTCGGAAGCCCGGCACTGGAGACTGGGCGATACCTACACGCGGCATGTACCAATAGCAAAACCTTCAGTAAAGGCACCATCCTGCCGCTTTGCGCGAATCCCCGTTGCCCCAACAAAGGCGCCAATTGGGTTCTACAAGAGAAATCCCTTAGCGAGGTTCCAACCGTTCCATAAACACGGCAAAATGCGGTTGGCAGTCGTCGTACTTCGGTCGATGCTCGTCTTCGTGTTGTGCTGCTCCCGAGGGTGTCCAAATCAGGCATGAGCGCAGCCGGGCTCTTTATTTGCTGTCTTTCACCACAGAGACCGTTTTGAATGTCACCACGACAAACTGCTGGTTTAGCATGATGTGGATTTCGATGGTGTTCTGATCGCCCCTCATGCACTGCATCCTTCGATTTTTGCCGCTGCACGTTGGATAATCCTCGCCCGCGAGTCGCTCTGCGTCTTTGCATCCTTCAATCTCTTGTACAGCGGTGTTGAAGCCGCCGATTGTCGTACCTCGGCACTTGCCAGTGTACGTTTGGCCTCCGTGATCGACCATGATGACGCCGTTGAGATACGTCCGATATTTCCAAGTATCTTCTGTGTCTTTTGCGAAGGCGCTGCCGGTGAGCAGACCCAGGAACAGCAGAGTGAATGCGATGCGTTCCATTGGTCCTCCTTTGTTGAGTTATCAGTAGTGCGATTCTAGCCCCAGCAGGTTGGGTTTTGTGCGAAGACGAATAAATCCATCACTTACTCTGAGTACTCCGAGAACGGGGCGGCAGATTTCTAGCTTTCCGAATCGTTGTGAGTGTAAACGCGAGGTTTCGCCAACAATCACCGGCCTGAGGGAATTCACCACAGGTTCTTGGGGCGGGGTGTGGTGCAATGCCGAACATCCCGCTGAGTTAGACCTGCCTTAGCGGCTGCGGCAGTCCAATGCGACCCGTGAGATTTTGGAAGCGTGGCCAGCCGCGCAGTGGAGCGTATGTCTGGCCGTTCAGATACACTAGCGCTGGCAATCGCTCTTCAAACAACCTCTCTAGGATTGTTATCGCCTCGTCCTCTTCCCCGAGAAAACCGTGCACGACTGAGAGCACAAGTGCAGGGAAGTCCTGCCGAGGGTGCCGCTCAGCCTCGTGAACGATCTCCAAGGCCTTTTCCCGGTCGCCCGCCCGAACATGCGCCAGCGCCATGTATGCCCGCGTAATCGGGGTGTCAGCTGCGGTAGCTAGCAGGCTGAGGGCCTCCTCATGCCTTCCTTGGACGCCATACACTATGGCAAGGACATACGCAGCGAAGTCGAAGCCGGGATGCAGCTTCAGGGCCTTCTGGAACTGCTCCTCGGCCTCGGCATAACGGCGGCATTCATAGAAGCCTGCGCCCAGCCTAAAGATGGCGTTCACCGAGAGCGGATCCAGTTGAACCGCAATCTGGGCCTCATTCACCATGTCATCATAGCGACCCATGACGACAAACCAGCCGGCAAGTCCCAAGTGCACGTCCGACGAGTTCGGACTGATTTCAATCGCCCGCCTAATTTCCTTCTCGGCTCCCGGCCAATCCCATTCGAAAAAGAGCAGTACATAACCCAGAGCCAAGTGCGCTTCCGCTAGCGCTCCATCGGTTTCTACTGCCTTGAGGGCGGCCGCCTTGGCGCAAGCAAACGCGTCACACGGCCTGATGTACCCAAAAATCCCCATTGCCAAATATGCCGCAGATGTGCGCGCGTGAGCCGTGGCATATGCTGGATCGAACTCGAGAGCCTGGCGACAGTAATGCAAAGACTTTTGAAAGTCGTCGTGGGACAGTTTCTCCGAATGGAAGCTACCTCGCAGATAGAGTTGATAAGCCTCGCGGCTCAGGGTTGGACGTTTGCCGAGCCGTTTCTTCTCCTCCCGTGTTAGCTGCAACCGCAGGCCTTCAGAAATTTCTTTGGCGATTTCCTCCTGCACATCAAAGATATCAGCCAGCTTGCGGCCGTAGCGTGCACCCCATAACTGCGTGTCCGTGGCCGTGTCGATCAGCTCCGCGCTGATGATGAGGCTCTCGCCTCGTTGAAGCACCCGTCCTGTAAGCACCGCCCGCACGTGGAGAGCACTTGCTACCGCTTGAGGGTTCGCCTTTGGCCCTTTGAAATAGAACGCCGTGGCGCGAGGAACGACGCGCAGCTTTCTGATCTGCGAAAGCGTGTTGATAATTGTCTCGGCTATTCCTTGGCCTAGGTAATCAGCATCCGGGTCGCCGCTCTCGTTTACAAAAGGCAGCACCACGAGCGAATCGATGGCCTTTGGGCGGAGCGTCCGAGTACTTTCCGACGCCGTTGCAGTCTTTCGGCCGTCTGCTCTACCTGTGCCGGTGGAATCGCTATCTCGCTTTGCCCGAGTTAAGTCAGCTCTCATTTCCGAGGCGTGCTGATATCTGATTCCCCGATCTTTCTGCAGAGCCTTTTCGATGATGTGGTCCAGCTCCTTGAGCAGTCCAGGGTTCAAACGCACAGCTGGGGCGGGCTGCATATGTAGGATAGCGTCAAAGATGGCCCCGGCCGTGTCGCCGTTGAACGGTAGGATTCCAGTCGCCATCTCGTAGAGCACAACTCCAAAGGAGAACAGGTCTGTGCGAGCGTCCAATGGCCTGCCCAGCACCTGTTCGGGCGACATGTACACAATCGTGCCCAAAACCGCGCCCGACTTTGTGAGATGTTCCGCGGCAAAGGGAGATGCAGTCTGGGTATTCTGCGCAGCTATTTGGCTGGGAGGATTGGTACGAATCATAACCTTGGCCAACCCGAAATCCAGAATCTTGGCGTGCCCACGCTTAGTCACGAAAATATTCGCGGGCTTGATGTCGCGGTGAACGATACCCTCCGCGTGAGCTGCATCCAGCGCATCGGCAATCTCGATCGCCAGTGACACAAGAGTTTCAGTATCCAGTGGCCGCCCTGCAACGCGATGCGCCAACGTCATCCCGTCCAGAAACTCCATCGCAATGAACGTCTGGCCTTGGTACTGCGCGATTTCGTATATGGTGCAAATGTTGGGATGGTTCAGGGCCGACGCGGCCCGCGCCTCTCTGCGAAAGCGTTCCAGCGCTTGCGAGTCTTTTGCAGCGTCCTCGGGCAAGAACTTCAACGCGACAAAGCGACCGAGTTCGGTGTCCTCGGCCTTGTAGACCACGCCCATCCCGCCACCGCCTAATTTCTCGATGATGCGATAGTGCGAGATGGTCTGCCCGATCATGCGCAAGAATGCTATGGCGGAAGTGTAGGCAAGTCAATGAAAGCCGGGAAGTTGTGAAAGCCGGGAAGTTGGCAACAACTCGGAATGACAGCTGTTGCAAAATCGCGTCTCTGACAATGTCGGACTGTGTCAAGTCTTTTTTGAGCATACTCCATCGTGCACTCGAGAGAGAGCGCCATTTCGCTCTAATTGAAGAAGCCGTGCCAACCAAGGCTCGCTCCGTAATCGTTCAGGTCAGGATTCTCGATCCGACCCATGCATCTCTTCGATCCAATCCTGGATCATGATTACTACTTCAAACTCCTGCTAATAAAAAAGAGGAGCAGGACGCCCAATCAATTACTCGATGTTCGACTGCACACCATCGCGATTTCCGGGCTGTCCTGCGTGCGAACCGAACTTTTTCATCTGCTCGTAGTCCCATCCCTGGCGCATCATCCAAAACAAGCGAACCGCCAGTCTTCTAGCCATGGCGACTTTGGCGATCTTTCGTCCTCGTCGCATGGCCAGGTGAAAGTACTGGTTCCGCCATTGCGGAATACTTCGCGCCGCCACCTGGGCCGCCTCCACCAGCAAGAAGCGCTGGGCCTACAGTGGTTTCGCCGTCGAGACACATGACAGCGGCGAGTATCGCTATGTGCGAGGCAAGCGGCAACGCAACCGTGAGCGCATCAGCGTGCGTGGTCTGAACGACAACCACAAGAAAGATGTGAAGAATCTTTTCAAAAGTGCTGCTATCTCTGCCAGCACACGTCCGGGTCCTCTGCACGACTGCTATGTGGCTCGGGTGGAGAAGGGGATGCGGCCGACGATGGCGCGTCTGACACTGGCACGGAAGATAGCCACGATCACCTTAACGATATGGAAGAAAGGAGTGAGTTTCGACCCCAAACATTTGCATCGGCAAGCAGCTTGAGCATTTCCGGTGAAGCAGGCTTTCCGTCTCTGGGATTCTCTCCAGTGGTGGTCGGTCGCGTTCTGGAGATGCTCGGTTCGAGGGTGAGTATCAGTCAATGAGATCGGCCCCGCGTGCTTTGGCACCGAGTCACCCATTACACGTTATGCCCCCTTATAGTGACGCAGAACGTCAGATTTTCGAGGAGAGATTTCCACAGCAGTCGTGGCGGCGCGCCGCTGTGAAAATCTCTGTGAATCAACAGCGGATGAAGTTTTCTGCTGACTCAGTAGAATCGCGGCCAGCAGCAAGGCGTCCCGCTGCTACGAGTGTATGCCCCAAACACAAGATGTTTTATCCGAGACTCTCGAGCGGCGGGATGTGCTTTGCTCCTAAAACGAACACTCAGATGTCGTGTCGCAGCTACCAACACTCTCCTATAAGGGTTTCGCTGGGAGCAAAGCGGCCCGGCGCGTGTCAACAACTTTGAGACACATGATCCCGGAATTTACTGAGGTTTAATTTCTAAGTTGAGCGGTTTGTTGATCCAGACCTCCCTCGGAAGCGCAGGTTGTTTTGGAGCTTGGCGCACGAAGCGCTCGGGGTGAAGTTGATAGGCGACATCGAGCACTTGTTGACGCTGTTGCAAGATGGGGCCGGTTTGCTGGTAGTGCACCATGGCCGGCGTGAGCAATGCCAAGCCCGAGTGGTAATGTTCTTCGTTGTACCCACGAAAAAATCCTTGCGCGAAAGCGCGACTGTCCTGAATGCAGCCGAAGCGGTCGGGAAACTCGGGGCGATATTTCATGGTGCGGAACTGACTCTCCGAGTACGGGTTATCATCGGAAACGTGAGGACGGCTATGGGTCTTGGTCACTCCCAAGTCGGCCAGGAGGAAAGCAACCGGCTTGGAGCTCATCGAGGTGCCGCGATCGGCATGCAGGGTGAGTTGACCGGGGAGGATGCGTTGTTGGGTGCAACTGTCCTGGATGAGCCGCTTCGCCAGTTCGGCACTTTCGCGCATGGCAACCATCCAGCCGGTGACGTAGCGACTGAACCCATCGAGAATCACGTAGAGGTAGAAGTACGTCCATTTCGCGGGACCTAAAAGTTTGGTGATGTCCCAACTCCAAAGTTGATTGGGAGCCGTGGCCAGGAGCTCGGGCTTGCGATAGGGGGGATGGGTCAGATGGTCGCGGCGTTCGCGGGATTCTCCCTGAGCTGCCAGCCGGCGGTACATGGTGCGGATGGAGCAGTGATACTGCCCTTCATCGAGCACGGTTGCATAGACGGCGGCGGGCGAGCGATCCTGAAAGCGTTCTTGGTGGAGATACGCCAGGATGGTTTCGCGTTCCGCCGCCGCCAAGGCGCGTACCGAACTTGGCCGCGGAGCGGTCCGAATCCGGGAGGGACCAGAACGTCGATCCCGGGAGTAGGAGCCGCGAGGTACCCACAGGGCAAGACAAGCGGCGCGGGTGCCGACTGCGGTAGCGAGTTCGGTGACGGCGGCCATCAAGACTCCTTCTCCAGATCTTCGTCCGGAAGCGGATGACCCAACAGCGCGGCCACTTTTTTTTGGACGTCGATGATGATATGGGCCTTGCGCAGCTCTTCGTTGAGGCGCGCATTCTTCCGCTGCAGCTTTTCCATTTCGTCGGCCAGGGGATGGCGCTTGGACTTGGGCCCGCGTTTCTGTGGAGTCAAGGCCTCCCGAATCCCCTGAGCTCGTTCTCGTCGCCAATTCACCAGCAGCGAGGAGTACAGACCTTCGCGACGGAGAAGCGCGCCGATGCCGCCGCGGATGGCGGCAGCCGCCTCCGCTTCGCGCAGGATGCGCACTTTGTATTCCGCGGTGTAGCTACGCCGCTGGGGTCGGGCCACGACTTCGGGGTCCGGATGCGAGGCGGCCGGCAGGGCTTCGGTCGGGACTGGCGCTCCACTGCGCTGCGGCTCGCTACGCTCGCCTCCGCTTCGTTCCGCGCCAGCCCCGACCCCTGAGAGAACACCAAGAGAATTCCTGTTCATCCTTATTCTTCTCTTCCTCGCCCTGCTCATTAATTACGACTACTGGAAGTGTCTCAGAGATATTGGCACGGAGGGGCCTGGTGCGATTAATAGGTCAAAAGGAGGTTAGGCCACCATGTCAGAAGTCAGATCAACTCAACCAGAACCGGAGTTCGCCGCATTCATCGGCATCGACTGGGCGGATCAGAAACATACCTGGTGTTTGCAAACGGCAGGGTCGGAGCAGCGCGAGAGCGGAGAGTTGGAGCACACTCCGGAAGCGGTAGAGTCCTGGGTTGCCCACCTGTATCAACGATTTGCTCAACGCCCGATCGCAGTGGCGGTGGAGCAATCGCGAGGAGCTCTGGTGTTCATGCTCAGTAAGTATGAGCCGTTCCATCTGTTCCCGGTGCCTGCGCAGATGGCCGCCAGCATGCGGCAAGCTCTGTATCCGTCGGGAGCCAAGGATGATCCTCGAGATGCCGACTTGCTGCTGGATCTGTTGTTGCAGCATCGCAACAAGTTACGCCGTCTGTCGCCGGACAGTGAAGCCACCCGCCGAGTGCACAATCTGGTGGAGGAACGGCGCAAGCTGGTGGATGAAAAGACAGCACAGATCAATCGATTAACCGATCATCTGAAGGTGTACTACCCGCAGATGCTGGAGTGGTTTGGACGGCTGGACAGCGAGCTGGTATGTGCCCTACTGGAGCGGTGGCCTGCACTCGAGGAGTTACAAAAGGCTTCGCCGGCGAGCTTGCGCGCTTTCCTTCGCAAGCACCGGTGTCGAGATCGAGAACGGATCGAGCAGCGGATGGAAGCGATCCGTCGAGCCATTCCGGCCATTCAGGATCGGGCGGTGATTGAGGCCAAGAGCGCGGCCGTGAAAGTGATCGTTCAACTCGTCCGTATCCTCGTCGAGGGCATTGAGGATCTGGATGGGCAAATCGAGGAGGCAGCGGCAGCGCATCCAGATTTTTTCATCTTTAGTTCGTTGCCTGGAGCAGGTCCAGTGATGGCGCCGCGTTTGTTGGCCGCGTTTGGTTCGCAGCGGGAGCGTTACCGCAGCGCACGCGAGATCCAGTCCTTCAGTGGGATCGCCCCGGTGACAGAAAGCAGTGGGAAGAGGAAGTGGGTACATTTCCGTTGGGCCTGCCCAAAGTTTCTACGGCAAAGCTTTCACGAATGGGCGGGTCATTCTATCGTCCAGTCAGAATGGGCACGAGCTTACTACCAGCAACAACGCAGTAAGGGCAATACCCACCATGCCACCATGCCGCCGTGCGAGCCTTGGCTTTCAAATGGATTCGCATAGTATTTCGTTGCTGGCAAGACGGAGTTGCCTACGATGAGAACACGTACCTGGCCGCGCTGGTCAAACGCGGCTCCCGACTGGGCACGGGCGTAGCTATGGGGAAAACATTGTGAAATCGTTGTGGATACTCAGTGGATCAGCATCGTCAAAGTCAACAAAAAACTCTTGACAAACTTACTCAGATGTCTCGGATAACCAGAAATAGCCATAGAGGCCACGAGCCTCGGATAGAACCATGGTTGCCTCTGAAGCAACCAGTCTCGCTTGCCGCTCTCTCAAACTCGACAGCATCGTCGCCAGGGAGAGAAACTCACGAGAATGGACAACAAGCCAAACCTCTCCAGAGAAGTGATACAGTGGGCTGGATCTCGAGAAACAATCTCCACTCCGGTCGAGGCAGAGTTTTTTCTTGACATCCCTTTTTATAGAACTCATTGGCAGTGAGGACGCCATGATAGAAGACTTATTCGACCTGATCGGGGGACGTAGCACCATCAAGGCTGCTACTGAACTCTTCTACGACAAGGTCTTGCATGATGATAGCTTGCGCCATTTCTTTGAGGGAGTTGACGTGCCACACCTCCGGTCCCGACAGGCTATGTTCGTTTCCATGCTCCTCGGCGGACGGGTGTATACCGGGAAAAGTATTCATGACGCCCATGCCCGCTCCAGAGATCACGGTCTGAACGATGCGCACTTCGACCTGTTCCTCAAGCACTTTCGCGTCGCCCTGGAAGAAGTGGGAGTCAAGCCGGAGAATGCCGAGAAAGTCATGCAACGTCTGGAAAGCAAGCGAGGAGTCGTGCTGAACCAAGAGATTGCTCTTTGAAGAGGAACGAAAAGCGCTTTGGGGGGAACCAATCCGACCCAGTATCGTCGGCACCAGGGAACTTATTCGTCAACTGGCGACAAATCGCGATAGCACGTGCGCCGTGAAAAGGCGCTGGTCGACTGCGGGTGTAAGTCCCGCCCGGGAACTGGGTTCGCTCCACCCGGAAGCAAGCGGAGCGGCGGTGGAGGAAACGAAGCCGTCGGAGCCTCCGGTGTAGAGGGTCGCTTAGGCGACTTGGCGAGCATGCAAGCCGTAACGTGAAGTGAACGCTGAGCAGGCCTCGAAACGATTAACGCAGGAGCCCTCCTCCCGTGTTTTGTGGGCGGGCCGCCGTTGATGGGACAGTACGAGCGAACGAGTTCCATCAGACCTGCCGGGGTAAGGCGACGGCAAGCAGGCAAAGTTGACCAGTAGCAACACGGGAAGCCCCAGCGGTGATCGCGGATGCGATCAACCAGCATCTCGTGAGAGACAGGCCGGGCCGTATGGGGTGACGGAGAGGCCGTAGTACTGATGAAGCCGGGTAATGCCGGTGGAGGGAAGGGGCCTCAGTTGAAAGGAAACGCAAGAAGCAAAGAAGGCGGAGGGATTGGTGTCGAACCTAACAACCCCAGCAAGCGTTCAGAAATTGCAGACGGCGTTGCACGACAAAGCGAAGGAATCGCCCAGCGTCCGCTTTTACGCCTTGTACGACAAGGTGTACCGCAAGGACGTTCTGGCATTCGCCTACGCGTGCTGCAAAGCCAATGGCGGAGCGGCAGGAGTGGACAATCAGACGTTCGAGGACATCGCGACGTACGGAGGAGAGCGCGGGCTGGACGAACTGGCGCAAGAGCTGAAGAACCGAACCTATCAACCACTTCCTGTGCGGCGTGTCTATATACCGAAGCCGGACGGGAAGCAGCGGCCTTTAGGAGTGCCCGCTATCCGGGATTGGACAGCGGAAATGGCAGCAGTTCTGGTTCTCGAGCCCATCTTCGTCGCGTTGGGAGAAGCTCGGAGGAGGAGGAACTGATGAAAAGACAGTGAAACCTCCTGATCCAGCCTAGCGGGTGCAAATCCCGTCTGATCAAAGTCGAGCAAGACAGGTCAGTAGCGAGTGTTGCCATTCACTGGGTGACTGGTGGGTGCGAAGCGTACACAGTGAGGAAGCAGGCCGTGAGGGTTCAACACCGAAATCGGTTCACAGTTCCGGTGCCGACGTTTTCGAAGAGGCGGAAGGCAGCATTCAGCAGCAACCGCTATTGCGAGGTTGTGCTGGGATCGGCGGTGTCTTTAGCCCGGGGCATGTTTCCTAAGAGGCTGGCCGGGAACCCAAGAGAGCTCCCCATCGTCTCCCACACCAGGAGGAACGCCTTTGGATAAGGGTCGGGAGATACGTGCAACCAAGGGTAGACCGAAGGAAGCACGGAAGGATGGTTGAGCAGTCTTACAACCCCATAGTACCGGTGAAGGTGGGGAACCGCAGGGCTTCCGCAGCAAGGAGCGGCCACGAGACCCACTGGAGGGAAGGGGGAAGCAAGCGTACGAATCTGTTGAACGGAGACATAATCGGGACTCAGAACTCGAACCATTATGTGCACAGACATCGACAGAATAGCCGAGCTCGCCAAGGAAGATCCGAAGCGACAGTTCTACTCCATCGCTCACCTGATTACAGGGGAGAAGTTGTGTGAGGCTTTTCGAAGTCTACGAAAGAATGCCAGCGCCGGGATCGACGGGGTCACGTATCTAGAGTACGAGATCAACGCCGAGGAGAACGTCCGCCAGTTGCATCGGCGGCTCGTGACAGGCAAGTATCAGGTACAACCGCTGCGCCGAGTCTATATCCCCAAGGAGAACGGGAAACAGAGGCCCATCTCGATTCCCAGCCTTGAAGATAAGATCGTGCAGAAAGTGGTCGTGGATCTGATGAATGCCATCTACGAGCAGGATTATCTCGATGGCTCGTACGGGTTTAGGCCCGGACGCAGTCAACATCAGGCTCTGGACGAAGTGAGACGGGTGATCTGCACCCGGCCCACGGGATGGCGACATGCTCGCAAGAGGCTGCGACAGTGGCTGTGCGCCAAGCACAAGCTGCGAGGGCAGGCAAGCAAGCAGTATTCAATCACTACCCTGCATCAGGTGCTGGGCTTGGTCGAACTTACTACTCGGACCCGCAGCCTTCCGTGGGCGAAATCGTGAGACTTTCTCCGAGAGCCGGATGCGCGCGATGCGCCGGTCCGGTTCGATGAGCGAGAACAGGAAACGGAGCCATGCCAAACCGGATTGCGGCGCGCTCAGCGAAAGCAGCGCTTACGAATGCCACCGGGAGACTACCGCTACTGCGCCTGTTCTCGACTCCACTCATTTGACGTGCGGCGGGGTTTTGAATGCTAACGCCTTGATTACAACAAGTCACATCAAGCTTTAGCGTGCGGCCCTCAGAGCTGCGGCCACCTGCGTGACGCGTGTTCCCTGATGCTTCGCGACCACAAGCTCGTCCGCAGTCGGCTTGGCGCTGTGCTGTCCGGAAGTCGACGACGAACCGTATGGCGTCCCATGTCCCTGAACAATCTTTTCGTGAGTGTAGCCGTTCGGCACGATGATGAATCCTAGGTGCGCCATCGGGATGAACAGCGACACTACCGTCGTCTCGTTTCCACCGTGCGGTCCCGCCGTGGAAGTGAAGGCGGCAGCCGCTTTTCCGTTCAGCTTCCCTTGAAACCACAGACCACCAAGGCTGTCGATGAATGCCTTCAACTCCGCCGACGTGTTCCCAAAACGCGTCGGGGTGCCAAATACGATCCCATCGGCCCACTCTACGTCGGCATGCGTTGGAGCTCCGTACTCGGCGAGCATCCGCTTGCTCCGTTCTTCCCAGCCGGGAACTTTGGCCATTACATCCGTCGAAACCAGATCGGGTACGCGGCGAAGCCGGACTTCGGCTCCGGCTTCACGGGCTCCTTCACTGACGGCTTTAGCAAGCGCTTCTACGGAGCCGTCACGAGAGTAAAACGCAACGAGAATGTTTGCTTTAGGGGATGGCATCGACAACTCCTGACTGAACACTTCCTTCTGTCAGAATCGGAGCAAAACAAAACGAGATCGAGCCATTCTAGTCGATTGCTGGCGATAAATCGCCCGTTACACTCACAACGCCTTGGGCCGACCCTCCGCCCGGCCCGAGCCGGAGTGATTGCGTCATCGACTTCGATAACGAGGGCGCGGTCTACGTCACAATATTCTCCGGCCCTGGATCGCGTAAACGTGCCCATGAATATGTTGCGATGAAAAGCGCTCAAGAAGATCGCCGCCGCGAAAAGTCGTCGGTCGCCGCTTAAGATCCGACACTTCTCGGCTCGCCCTTCAATGGAATCAGTTGGCTTGCAGTACCCCAGAACGAAAGGGCCCCAAGCGGTGCCATCCTTAAGGGATCTTCCACACAGGCATACAGTTTTCACCCGATAGCTTTGCCGGGCGCTAGTGCTAGGCTTTTTGTCAACCTCTCAAAACGCGAAGAAAAAGGGACGCTCACCTTCCCAGCCAGGGTTAGCGGGCGTCCCACTCCTTTTTTGCAACCGTTCAAAATATCTGGCGTGTGGGAAACCGGGTGCATGAAAAAACCAGAATTGACAGACATGGCTTGGCTTGGGCCAAAGCAAGAAATGGATCGCGCAAGTCATCGCTTCGGCAAGTGCTCTGAGTGCCATGAGATCATCTGCGTCGAAAAGGCCGTGACCGATGGCCCGAGTACTCTGGGACAAACCAGTGAAATGCTCGACGAAGCGTTTCGCGCACACGTTAAGCTGAAGCACTCAGAGGACTTCAACCTAGCCGCTATCCCAGCCACAGAAGGGCACCAGGCCTAAGCAGACCATCGGCAAAAACAAACACCCTCGACAGGACTGCATCTGAAGGGATCACAGTCTTACACTGATGGACAGATGGCAAATAACATCGCGCGTTGAAGAGCTTCGGCGGGAGATCCTCCAGATCCGAGAAGCAAATCGGAGCTACAAGGGGAACCCGACTCACACCCTCTCAGAAATAGAGAAACATGCAGACCGGCAGAGAAGATTACAAGAGATCATGGCGGAACTGACTGTTCTTCCGGGACATTCGGCTGGGTAAAAGTTGAGCGAACCGATAGCGGACTTGTCAGTTGATCCAGTTCTTGAGTGATATTGGAGGCTGGGGAAGGGTTGTTGCTGGCTGCCTGTGCCGATTGCGGGGCTGAATTCTTGGAGACTCCCGCCTTCAAAGCGATCCTCTTTCGCACACCGGCAGGCGACGTTCCACGAGTCAAAACGTGTCGCCATACATTCTCTCCGCCGAAGGCGGCGGGCATCCAGAGGTATGTCTCCCCTCCCGCACGCAATACGGGCACCTTCCCATGCACGGATGAGTCGAGGTAGCGCGTCGTCGAGCTTTCTGATCGCGTTCGTCCTGTTTGTTTGCCCATGGTTGGTGATTTTACCACGTAGGCGAACAAAAGGCGAATCTGATAGAATCTGCCCTTATGGCCCGGCGTCCGAGACCTCCCGAAGAGATCCTGAGCCGCAAGGACCTTGCAGAGCTGCAACAACGACTCTCTATGATGAGCGTCACTGCCGTGCAAGAATTCTACCAGTACACCCATTTGGCTTGTCGGATCGGGCCGGGACATTTCCCGAGCGCCAGGGCGATCCAGGTTCAGGCATGGAAGCAGATGAGGAAGTGGCGACACCAGCGCCCGGCGTCGTTCTTCCCGCGCGGTCTAAGCATTTGTTGGTAACCGCTGTAACCGTCCAAAGCGTTACTAGTCGGCAGTTCGCAGGGCTTCTGCCCAGATAAGTCTCGAAGAGTGTTTCGACTGCAGACGCTTGCGGGTTGGTTCGCCGCTGGTCAAGTCCTTGCGTAATGTCGTGTACAGCGGCCCGAGGTGACATAGTCGCAGCCATGACACATTTTCCCCAACCGAACTCGGCCAAGCGAGCGATGCGCGTAAAGTTTGGTGGATCCATTCTGGTCGCGATTCGTTCGGAAGCTAGTGGGACCGCTCGAGCCAAACTGCAACTGCTCTCAGCCACGGGCGGATTGTTTGTCCTCGCGAAACCTCTTGAGGTGGGTGACTTCGTGCAAGTAACATTTCAAACAAGTCAGGGAGCCGTTCGTGGTATGGCCGAGATCCTGCCGCCAACACGGAAATCGACTTTTGGCTGCCTGCAACCCTTTCGTTTTGTGGCTCTGGACGATGAAGACCATGCCAGACTTAGCAGGGCCATGGATTTGCAGGTCGATAAGACGATGATTGGCGATCACAGCCTCCGAACTAAGGATTTGAAGTCTACCTGAAAAAGCTGGCCACCTGGGTGGGACTGCGGACATGGCCAAACGTTCTCTTCGCGTCGTTAAGAATCTTGGACGCACTCCGGCAGTCGCTGTCTGCACGGTGTGCGGTAAGACGTTCGAGGCTCCTCTGGGCGCATTGGGAAGCATCAAGGATGCCGAGGCCAGCCTTCAACAGCAGTTTTATGGGCACAAGTGCGAGCGAAAAGATTCTCCCCAGACTACGGGGCGGATCCTAAAGGAAAATGGATAGGCGTATTTCCGGGCTGGTGATGCCGAAAGTGAAACCAGAGTCGAAGCGCCGGATCTTGAAAGGCTGGGGAGAGATCGCAGCATTCCTGGGCCAGACCGTCTCCGTGGCTCAACGCTGGCAGAACGAGGGGATGCCGGTCACTCGCGAAGGCCGATCGGTTTATGCCTTTTCGGAGGCACTGACCACCTGGGTTGGTACGGAACGCGGCAAGAAGGAACCTGTTCACATTGCCACAGAGGGTGAAGATCTGCTTGCGGATCTCAAGCAGGGCCTGTCCTACGTTCGCCAAAAGCAAAAGACTCGGAAGTCCTGAGGCGGACGGCGTGTAGTAATTTGCCCCTAAAGTGCAGGATTCTGCGACTGCACTGTTACGTCGGTTCGCGCAACTCCAAAAGCGTCACCGCGTCCAAGCAAACAACCAGTGGTATCCAAAGTGCCGTGCTGTCTCCAGGCACGAAGCGGTGACTCGTGCTCACCTCCCCTCCACCCATCCTGGAGGTGCTTTTTTGCGTCGTGAAGACCTGCTGAAGCCCGATGTAATGAGCGAAGTCATTGTCCTAGGTTTCGGCGCGTTGATATTCGTGATCTTGTTGCTGATCCTTGTCGCAGCATGGTCCCAAGCCCCGGCGCTGGTCTGATCAGGCGTACATTTCCCTCGGGATGAGCAACTAACCGGCATCCTCGCGAAGCCGCTCAAAACAGTTGTGCTTGGGTGGGCGTCGCATCAGGTTCCACTGGCTTCGCGCACCGCATCATCCTTCAACACTTGGTTGACTCTCGTACTCACCGGATAGCGTCGCATCAGCACGGTGTCGTAGGGCTTTAGCATCTGAGACAAGGAAGCGACGTTCTTGAAACCGGGTCCAGCCACAGATCGTAGTCGTCATGGGTGAGAATTACGGGCATCCTGTCGTGAATGTCGGACAGGAGAGAATTTGGCGTAGTCGTCAGGATCGTGCAGGTCTCTACTACATTGCCTTGCGGGTTCTTCCATCGATCCCAGAGGCCAGCAAATGCGAACAGCTCACCGTCATTCACCTCGAAACAGAAGGGCTGCTTCGTCTTGCCGTTTCGCCGCCACTCATAGAACCCGTCCGCCGGAATCAGGCAGCGTTGCGACCTGAAGGGCTCCCGGAACGAGGCAGTCATGGCGACAGTCTCGGCCCTGGCGTTGATTGTCTTGTATCCGATGCTCGGGTCCTTCGCACATGAAGGGATCAGTCCCCACCGCGTCGTGGAAACCTTCCTGAGAGGTGCTCGCGGGCATCCTGGCGGACGGTCAGGACGGGCTGAGAGGGGGCGATGTTGTAGCGAGGATTCCAATCATCATCGCCGGAGACTGCACCGAAGTATTCCTCAACGAGCTGCTTTCCACGCGACAGTCGGTATCGCCCGCACATGGGACGATTATCGCAGACCGGCCAAACGCAGAAGCCGTAGTCCGGTTGGCATCACAGGGATCGGGCACGAGAACGGACGCACCCGCCGACCGTGGTGGCCGTTGCCGCTTGCGCTCCGCAGTCTGATTCTATGCAGATGAAATCCCTTGCCCACCGGATTCGTTCGATTCCGTGAGCAATTCAAGAAGCACTCGCAATCTGTCGCAGAAACCGCGTCCCGGACTTGCCGGGCCTCGGATTTCAAATACCCAGCACGCACGAAAGAACGCGACACAGACTATGCGCTTCGGCCCGATTTCAGTTTGTGACTTTCGGTGGCTGATCCGTTCCTCGCTCTTCCTTGACGGGCAGAGTCCAGCATGGTCCTGCTTTGGGCGCTGGTCCGTGTACTCGGACGAGCGGAGTGCTGAAAAGCAAAAAAAAAATTGCGCGGATGGAGACCCCGGTATGCCCCCGCCGTCGCCGGGGGCTCAGGGCGGACAACTCGGGGCCAAGGCATCGATTCACCGAGGTTGCAATGGGCAATCAGTGTCGAGGAGACTGTGCCCAGTTTTGTGCCCACCACCAAACCCTACCGAGTGTGACTGGGCCCCAACGATCACCCTCAAAGCCTTGTTGGACAATGCATCCGTAGCAGTCCGTCGCGATTAGTAGTACGCTGTCTAAGTTGTTGATTTGTCGTGCGACCATTACTTGGGCGCAGGGGGTCGTAGGTTCAAATCCTATCGCCCCGACCAAACTTTCCCCCTTGGCTGGTTGATAATTGCCCGGGGAGCGTGGGGAGTGCGGCATTCATGAACCTGTTTATTGCCATCCTGATTCGCATCATCGAAGTGATGTTTGTTGCCGGCGTGATTGGCTCTGCGATTGTGGTGGTTCTTACATCGGTGGAAGACTTCAAGATGCTGTTTGAGAAAGAAACCTCGCCCAGCCGGAAAATGTAGGCGCGAGCGTCCCGCTCGTGCGCCGTCGCCACGAGCCACGTAGGGGCAGATGTCCTCATCTGCCCAATCGAGCGAAGCTCAACTGGTTCTGGTATTTCCAGCACCAATTGAGGTTCTTGCCATCCTGAAAATAGCGGAGCCTTGCTCCGCTGGGCAGATGAGGACATCTGCCCCTACGTGGCTCGTGCCAGCCACCAGCGCCGCAACGCCACCGCCGACCAGATACCTTCCACAATTCCAAACGGCCACGCCCCTTGCAGGAAGCCGTAAATCGAGCCCAGGACACAAGCGCCGCTGAAGGCCAGAATGAACCAGCGGCTCCGGTTTTCCAGGGCGTAAGTTACCAGCATCGCGGTTACGGCAAACAGGCCGAAGAGCGTCAGGCGGCTCATGCCGCGGCTCGATCAGGTGGGAATGACAATCTTTTACTGTGATCGTGGATTTTTCTATCTCACCATTACTTGGACGCGGAATCAAGACTCAAGTTCAGTTCCAGCACATTGACGCGAGGCTCGCCGAGGAAGCCCCATTGCCGGCCCTGGGTGTGTTGGGCGACGATTGCCCGTACCGCCTGTTCGCTCATCCCGCGTGCTTTCGCGATGCGTGGCACCTGGAATTCCGCAGAGGCTGGTGTGATGTCGGGGTCAAGTCCGGACGCAGAGGTTGTGACCATGTCGGCAGGGACTGGTTTGCCGGGGTTCTCCGCCTGAGCGGTAGCCACATCGGCGGTTACGCGATCGATAAGCTTCTGATTGGTGGGCCCGAATTGCGTTCCGGCGGAACTGGTGGCGTCGTAACCGGTGCCGGCCGCGGACGGACGAGGATGAAAGTATCCCGCGCCCACGAAAGGTTGGGCGATGATGCGTGAAGCCACGACGGTCCCGTTGCGCTCGACCAGTTGCCCGTTGGCCTTGTCGTGAAAGAAAAGCTGCGCGAGCCCGGTGACCACCAGGGGATAGATCAGTCCCAGCAGCACGGTGGTGACGATTGTCATGAGTACGGAAATTATGAGGTTCTTTTTCATGGTGGTTCTCTTTGCTCAGGCCATCCCGATACGCGTGATGACCATGTCAATCAGCTTGATGCCAATAAACGGAACGATGATCCCGCCCACGCCATAAATCAGCAGGTTGTTGCGCAACAACGCGGCTGCGCCCATGGCGCGATACTTCACGCCGCGCAGGGCCAGCGGAATCAGGGCGACGATGATCAAGGCATTGAAAATTACCGCCGACAATATCGCCGACCCTGGCGTCTTGAGATGCATAACGTTGAGCGCGTTGAGCACTGGGAAAGTGCCGGCAAACATCGCCGGGATGATGGCGAAATACTTGGCCACGTCATTGGCGATGGAGAACGTAGTCAGGGCGCCGCGGGTCATCAGCAACTGCTTGCCGATTTCGACGATCTCGATCAGCTTGGTGGGATTCGAATCCAGGTCCACCATGTTTCCTGCTTCCTTTGCGGCCTGCGTGCCGGTGTTCATGGCGACACCCACGTCGGCCTGCGCCAGGGCGGGCGCGTCGTTGGTGCCGTCTCCGGTCATGGCCACCAGTTTTCCGTCCGCCTGTTCCCGGCGGATCAGGTCCATCTTTTCCTTGGGGGTGGCCTGGGCAAGAAAGTCATCGACTCCGGCTTCGCGGGCAATAGCGGCGGCGGTGAGTGGATTGTCGCCCGTGATCATGACGGTGCGAATGCCCATGGAGCGCAGCTGGCTGAAGCGTTCCTTGATGCCACCTTTCACGATGTCCTTGAGATAGATCACGCCCAGCGCCTTTTTATTCTCCGAGACCACCAGAGGCGTACCGCCGGAACGCGCGATCTGCTCGACCGTGGCTTGCACTTCTTTGGAGAGGCCGCTGCCGTTTCCCGCGGAGATATAGTTTGAAATCGCGTCCGATGCCCCCTTGCGGATCTCGCGGCCATCGAGATTGACCCCTGACATTCGGGTCTGCGCCGTGAAAGGCACGAAATGCGCTTCGTGCGCGGCCAGGTCACGTCCTCGGAGCCCGTACCTTTCTTTTGCCAGGACCACAATCGAACGGCCTTCCGGAGTTTCATCCGGAAGCGATGAAAGCTGCGCGGCGTCGGCGAGTTGAGCCTCCGTCACGCCCGGCGCACACACAAATTCCGCGGCCTGGCGATTTCCGAGTGTGATGGTGCCAGTCTTATCCAGCAGGAGAGTATTGACGTCGCCCGCCGCTTCGACCGCGCGTCCCGACATGGCCAGCACATTGTGCTGCACCAGCCGGTCCATGCCGGCGATGCCGATCGCGGAAAGCAATCCGCCAATCGTGGTTGGAATCAGGCAGACCAGCAACGACACCAGCACGAAAACCGTCTGCGGCGATCCGGAATAGATCGCGAAGGGCTGCAGTGTGACCACAGCCAGCAGAAAGATAATCGTCAAGCCAGCCAGCAGGATGTTGAGCGCGATTTCGTTCGGCGTCTTCTGACGTTCGGCGCCTTCGACCAGCGCGATCATGCGATCCAGGAAGGTTTCGCCAGGGTTGGAAGTGATTTTGATCTTCAGGTTGTCGGAGAGCACGCGCGTGCCGCCGGTTACGGCCGAGCGGTCGCCTCCAGCCTCGCGGATGACGGGCGCGGATTCTCCCGTGATCGCCGACTCGTCTACCGAGGCGACACCTTCGACGATTTCGCCATCACCCGGGATGAACTCACCCGCGGATACCGACACCATGTCGCCGGAACGCAGCTTCGAGCTGGCGATCTTTTCGATCGTGCCGTCGGGCAGGACCCGATTGGCGACCGTCTCCGACCGGGCCTTGCGCAGGGCATCCGCCTGGGCTTTGCCGCGGCCTTCCGCCATGGCTTCCGCGAAATTGGCGAACAACACTGTGAACCACAGCCAGAGCGTGATCTGGAGGTTGAAGCCAAACTCGCCCTGGTGGCGCATTACGTCGCGCACTAGCAGGACGGAGGTCAACACGCTGCCCACTTCCACCACGAACATGACGGGATTGCCCATCATCTTGCGCGGATTCAGCTTCAGCACTGAGTCCCAGATCGCGCGTTGCACGATCTTCAAGTCCCAAATCGCTCTACCTTTTTTCTCTGCCATATTTCCTCAGAACGTCTTTCCGGCCTGCATCAACAAGTGCTCAAGAATGGGTCCCAGGCTCAGTGCGGGAAAGAACGTCAACGCGCCCACAATCACAATCACCCCCACCAGCAGGACACTGAACAGAGGGGTCGTGACCGGGAACGTGCCCAGTGACGGTGGAACATATTTCTTCTTGGCCAGGTTTCCGGCAATGGCCAGCATGGGAAGAATCATGAAAAAGCGTCCCACCAGCATCGTCATCCCACCGGCGATGTTGTACCAGGGCGTGTTCCCGTTCAGTCCGCCGAAAGCAGAACCGTTATTACCAGCCTGCGATGTGAAGGAATAGAGAATCTGAGTCAGGCCGTGTGGTCCCGGGTTGCTTATGCTCGATGTCCCGAATCCCTCGACCGATGAGATGCTGGTTAGCACCAAAATGATAAGCGGAAAGACGAGCGTCACCAGCATCGCCATCTTCACGTCGTACGCTTCGATTTTCTTTCCCAGATATTCCGGCGTGCGGCCGACCATGAGCCCGGCAATGAAGACAGCCAGCACAACGTAGATCAGGATTCCGTACATGCCCGCACCCACGCCGCCAAATACGGTTTCGCTGAGCATGATGTTGGCCAGGGGCACCATTCCGCCCAATGGAGTGTAGGAATCATGCCAGCCGTTGATAGCGCCGCAACTGGCGTCGGTGGTGATGGTGGCGAACAGCGTAGAGTCCGCGATCCCAAAGCGAACTTCCTTGCCCTCCATGTTGCCGCCGGATTGCACGAGGCTGGCTTGCTGGTCCACGCCCTTCAGCAGCGGATTGCCCCTGGCTTCCGCCCAGTAGGCCGTAGTGACACCAGCCACAAATAGAATTGCCATCGCCGCCCACACGGCCCAGCCATGGCGCTGCGATTTGGTCATTCGACCCAGCGTGTACGTCAGCCCAGCCGGAATCACGAAAATTGAAAGCATCTGCAAAAAATTGCTGAGCGGAGTGGGATTCTCGAAAGGATGCGCGCTGTTGGCGTTGAAGAACCCACCGCCGTTGGTGCCCAGCATCTTGATGGCTTCCTGGGATGCGACCGGCCCCTGCGCGATTATCTGGTCGGTGACCGTGTCCATCACGGGTTTGCCATCGGGCCCTACGACCGGTTTACCATCGGCGACCTTCTGCACCTGCTGCGGCTCGACCAGCTTGACCGTGTCATACGGTTTGAGGTTCTGCACCGCGCCTTGCGAGACCAAAAGCAACGCATAGACAGTGCATGCCGGCAGCAGCACCCACAGAGTGGTCCGGGTGAGGTCGACCCAGAAATTGCCGATGGTTTCTTTCTCCCGCCGTGAAATTCCGCGAATGAATGCAATGGCAAGCGCGATACCGACCGCGGCAGAGACGAAGTTGTGATAGGCCAGCCCAGCCATCTGGGTGAGATAGCTCATGGTGGCTTCGCCGCCATAATTCTGCCAGTTGGTATTGGTCGTAAATGAGGCAGCCGTATTAAAGGCAAGATCGGTGCCCACCGCGGCAAATTTCTGCGGATTCCACGGCAGGATCTGCTGGGTGCGTTCGATCAGATACAGCAGCAGCATGGAAACGCCGCTGAACAACAGCATAGAGAAGGCGTATTCCGTCCAGCGCATCTCGTG
>CAVRZO010000003.1:0-609932 GCA_963725615.1 Terriglobia bacterium
ATGCCGTGATCACCGTGGACCGTTCGTGGATTGAGAATTCTCGTCCGGCCTTGGTCCTGGATGTGCGGGCACGAGTACTAGCGGCGGAAGAACTACTGGCGTCGAAGCTCTTCGTACTGCGCCGCGAGCGCTTCGATGGAGCTGATATCGCTCACATTATTTTTGCCAGCCGCGGAAACCTCGACTGGGAGCGGGTTCTGGCGTTGGCTGGCGAGCACTGGGAAATCCTGCTGTTCGCCCTGGTGCTGTATCGCTATGTTTACCCTGCCCACAGTCAATATGTGCCAGCATGGGTGTGGCAGCGCTTGCTGGTTCGTTTCTCCAACGAGCTGATGATTCGAAATCCGTCCGCAAAGTTTCGGGGCAGCCTGGTGGATGACAAGATGTTTGCGATCGACATGGCGGAGTGGGGAATGGAGAATATCCTGGAAGTCCATCGCGCTCAGGTTCAGAGTGGCGAAGCCCCACGGAAAGCAAGCCGATGAGAATTGGAGCCACCGCGGACCTGCATTTCTTCGCGCCGCGATACGGGGTGATCCAAGAGCAGCTCGCCCAGGTCCGAGACCAGGCAGACGTATTGGTGGTCGCCGGTGACCTTACCAATTACGGCAAGCCGGAGGAAATGGAACCGTTGCTGAACTCCCTGGTGCGGTTGCGTCTGCCCATCGTAGCCGTCCTGGGAAATCACGACTATGAAAGCGGGCGCCAGGGCGACCTCACCCGGATGATGACGGAGGCTGGAATCAAGCTTCTGGATGGTACGGCTTACGAACGCGACGGCGTTGGGTTCGCCGGCACGAAGGGTTTTCCAGGAGGCTTTGGACGCGGTGCGCTGACTGCGTTCGGCGAGCCCGAGGTCAAGGCTTTCGTTCAAGCCGCCATCGACGAAGCGTTGAAACTGGAACGCGCCATGTCGCAACTTCGAACTGCCAAACGTGTGGTGGTTCTGCACTATGCACCAATAGGTGACACGATCCGGGGAGAGGCGCTTGAAATCTATCCTTACCTAGGCAGTTCGCGTCTTGCCGAGGTGATCGATCGTCACGGCGCTGACGTTGTGTTTCACGGTCACGCCCATCATGGCTCCCCGGATGGCAAGACCACCGCCGGCATTCCCGTGCACAATGTCGCCATGCAAATTCTCCAAAGCCAGGACCCGCCCGCGGTCTTCCGAATCTTCGAGGTGTGAGGCAGGCCAACTGCTCTCCATGTTTTCGATCTCTAGTAGCGATCGGTGGGTAAACCGCCACCTCAGTAGGACAGAAATGAAACTCCGATTGTCGCCGCTCGCACCATACTTCGTCTCGATGGTCGTGTTCTTGATCCAGATTCCTATGATCCAGACTTCGATGGCCCAGGGTTTTGCCCAATCATCGCCCGACAGTCCGCCACATTCCATGCAGCAGGATTCACAGCCACCTTCGCTGGCCAGTTTATTGAACAAGGGAGAAAGAAAGATCGCAGGCTGCATCCGCTCAGAGAACGGGAAGTACGTCCTGGAGAGCAAACCTCACAAGAAAGTCTGGCTGTCCGGACCAGAGGACTTCTCTCCGCACGCTGGCCACACGGTGACCCTGTACGGCACTTACCTGAACGGATCCGTGCCGGCGAATGGTGGGCGAGCAGACCAGAAGAAGTCTTCGGAGCCTTCGGCAAATCGGCAAGAAAGTAATTTCCAGGTGGCCAAAGTCGAAATGGTTTCGGACACTTGCGCGGCCAGGAAGATGAAGCCTTCCGACCAACCGTAATGGCAGGCAATCTACGGTTTCTTTTCCGAAACGCTACAGCATCTAGCTGATCGTGCCGCTGCCTCAGGCTGGCCTAGGATTTCGGAGCGTGAGATGTGGGGCCAGATCCAGAGAAAGACTAAATTTACTTCTTAAGGAGTCACAAATAATGAAACGGAACATGGTGAATGCGATCGCACTCGTACCGGTCTTACTCATCGGCTTGGCCTGCTCAAGCCAGCGCACCACTCCCACCTCGGCCGCCAGCGAAGGTAACTCTTACAAAGATGCCGTCAAACAGGCCCTTCAACAGGCGGAGCTACAGGACGTGAGCGTGGATGAAGATCAGGACAAGAACACGATCACGCTCGGAGGCAAGGTGCATTCGGAAAACGCAAGGATGCAGGCCAGCGAAGTAGCCAAGGCAGCAGCCGGAAGCCGTACGATCGCCAATGAAATCAGCGTTCAGCCGGTCGGAGCAGAATCGGAATCGAAGGACATTGCTTCCGACCTGGACAGCGCGATCGAAAAGAACTACAAGGCGGCCTTGACGGCCAAAGGTCTGGACAAGGAACACATCCGGTTCGACGCCAAGAACGGTGTCCTCACTCTTAAGGGCAAAGTGAAGAATAGCGCAGAGAAAAACCAGGCCGAAGAACTGGCACAGGCGACGCCGAACGTCCGGCAGGTCTTGAACCAGATTGATGTGAACCGGTAAGCACTATTTCCCCAGTGCAGCGTGGGCTTTCGAGCCGAGCGGCGGCAACCTGCTCGGCTCGATGTTTTTGTCCTACAGTAACAATGAGAGGCAGATACAAGCAGGACCCGATTAGAGCCTTCCGGAGACATCCGTAAGATGAAACAGCATTTTGCAGTTCGTAAGTGCGTTCGCTTCGGAGGCTTTGCCCATGGTCACTAATGCAATTCTCGCTGCCAATCATCTTCCTGAAACATGGAAGTGCTCTCTCGAGGCAGATCGACTCGTGGACCGTGCAAAAAAAGGCGAGCGGGCAGCCTTTTTCCGTCTTTTTCAGACCCATGCCCGGCGCATCCACACTCTGAGTCTGCGACTCACGGGAAATGTTACGGCGGCGGAGAATCTCACTCGAGATATTTTCGTCGAAGCTTTCAGCAGACTCGAGGCTGTCAGGGATGATGAGGCATTTGCTGCGTTCCTGTACCGTCATGCGGCCACCACGATGATCGCGAGGCGCGCGTCGGAGGTTGGTGGCTGAGTTGGTATCTCTAACTCACCGTAGCCTGGCCTACGACGGGCTCATTACCTGTCCGCATGACCGGTACTTCCTCCTCTGGCTGTGAGGGGGACGAAGCCGAAGAAGAAACCGGGATGGTCACTTCCACAATCGTTCCAGGATGAGCTTTTGCCACCCGCAACTGCCCCACCCAGCTCCTTGGCGCGTTCACTCATTCCTCGAATGCCGACGCCGGGCGTGCCGGAGCGCAATTCTACGATTCCATCGGCCACCCCCTTTCCGTCGTCCTGCACCTTGACGGTCACCTTGCCTTCTCGCTGCGTCAGGCTGATCCAGGCTTGACGGGCCCCCGAATGGCGGAAGACGTTGGTGAGTGCCTCCTGAATAATACGGAACATGGCGGTTTCCAACTCGAGTGAGAGACGAGGAAAATCGGTCGGACTCACCTCGAGTTTGGTCTCGATTCCGCTGCGTTGGGTGAGGCCTTCCAGGTACCAGCGAAGGGCAGAGAGAAGCCCCACTTCGTCGAGCAAGGGGGGATGAAGAAGGTACGACAAGGTGCGAATTTGCTGTGTGGCGCGGTCGATTACGCCCGTGGCGTCCCCGATGTAGTCTTGCAGCGACAGCGGACTTTGGGCGATCCCGTTCAGCAACATCTTGAGAGCGACCATTTCCTGCCCCAATCCGTCGTGCAACTCGCGCGCGATGCGGCGCCTCTCGTCATCTTGCATGGTCATCAAACGGTTGGAAAGGCGGCGCAGAGCGGCCGTCCTCTCATCCACCTTCTTCTCCAGTTCGACGGCGCTCTCCCGCATGGCGTGCTCCACCAGTTTGCTGTCGTGGATGTCGGAGCAGGTCCCATACCATCGGGTGATCTGGCCTCTCTGATCGCGAATGGGTACGGCCCGGGCGCGAAACCAGCGATATTGCCCGTCCCGGCCCCGCATGCGGTATTCGCATTCATAATTTTCGCCTGACTCGACACAATGGGCCCACTGTGCCAGGCTGGGCTCCTTGTCGTCGGCATGCACATAGTCGAGCCAACCAAATCCAATGGCGGATTCTGCCGAGGCACCGGTGTATTCATAAAATCGGTCGCTGATGTAGTCCCGGGTTCCGTCCGCGCGCCGGCTGAAGATGATGTCGGGAGCCGTCTTCACAATGGCATCAAGATCCTGATTTTTGCGCGCCAGTTCGGAATTCAACCGCTGCAATGTCTCCGCGCGCTTCTCCAATTCTTCAGTTCGCTCCGCGACCCGCTGCTCCAGTTCACGATTCAGAGACTCAAGTTGACGTGACTTCCGGCGCAATTCGGCAAATACACTGACTTTCGCGCGCAGGAGTTCCGGAATCACCGGAACGGAAATGTAGTCCACTGCTCCGCGCTCATATCCCTTGAGTTGATCGAGTTCGGTCAAGTGCACGGCGGAGATAAAAATTACGGCAGTCTCCTGGCAGCGGGGATGCTGATGAATCATTTCAGCCAACTCAAAGCCGTCGAGCTCCGGCATGCTCACATCCATGAGCACGATGGCGATATCGTTCTTGAGCAACTGCTCCAGCGCTTCGCGGCCGGAGGTGGCCTTGATCAGATTTTCACCAAGTTCGCCCAGTATGACTTCGTAACTCAGAAGTTTCGCGGGTTGGTCATCCACCATCAGGATGTTGACTTTGCTTTTAGTGCCCATAGAGTTTCCCCGTTGTCCTGCTATGTTGTTTCCGAGGGACGCCTCGACTCAAAAATCGGGCTACCTGTGAAGCCATACTCTCAACGCCGAGAGCAGCTGTTCGGTATTGACTGGTTTTGCCAGATACTCGGACGCCCCGGCTTCGAGACATTTTTCCCGGTCTCCCTTCATCGCCTTGGCGGTCAATGCAATGATGGGCAAACGGCGGAACGCCACGTTCTGCCGGATGACCTGCATAGTCTCGTATCCGTCCATCTCCGGCATCATGATGTCCATGAGGACGATGGCCACCTCCGGAGTCGACTCCAGCGTCGCGATCGCTTCGCGTCCGGTTCCCGCAGTGAGAACGCTCATGCCCCGCCGCTCCAGCACGCTGCTGAGTGCGAAAATATTCCGGACGTCGTCGTCCACCACCAGCACCTTCTTCCCCACCAGCGCGTCGTCAGAGCGGTGCAGGCGGTCCAGCATCCTTTGTTTCTCCGCCGGAAGATTGGCGACCACACGATGCAGGAACAACGCGGTTTCATCCAGCAGTCTTTCCGGTGACTCGACACCTTTCACCACCACGCTGCGCGCCAACGAGTGGAGCCGCGCATCTTCCTCGGGCGAGAGTTCTTTCCCGGTGAAGACGACGACCGGCAAGTCGTTCAACTCCGGCGTGTCGCCCAGACGTTCCAGGACTTCGAAGCCAGTCATGTCCGGCAGGCGCAGGTCAAGCACGACACAGTCGAACTGCCGTTCCTTGACTGCGGAGAGCGCTTCGGTGCCAGTTGCAGCAATCGAAACATCGATATCGTCATGCCCCAGCAGTTCGCGAATACTAAGCTGCTCTGCAGGATTGTCTTCCACAACGAGGAGATGTTTGCGGCGCGGCTTCGAGTATTCCTTGATACGGTCTAATGCTGACTCGAGTCCTTCCGTCGTGGTCGGCTTGGTTACGAAAGCGAATGCGCCACGAGTCAGCCCATGGTGCCGGTCTTCATCCAGAGTCAACATCTGCACCGGAATGTGCCTGGTAGCGGGGTCCTGTTTCAGATGGTTCAGCACCGTCCAGCCCAGCATGTCCGGAAGAAATACGTCGAGCGATACTGCTGTTGGATGGAACTCGCGGGCCAGAGCCAGAGCTTCCGCCCCACCCATAGCCACCAGCACCTTGAATCCCTTGTCGTGCGACAAATCAACCAGAACACGCGCGTAGTGCGGATCGTCTTCAACGATCAGCAAGACTAGATCGTCAGGCTCCAGGTTTGCCCGATCGTCTGCGATGCGTTCAATGGTCAGTTCGGCTGAGACCGGAGACAATTGCCGGGGCAACGGACCTGTTCTCCGTTCCGCCAGCGTAGCCGCAGGCGCGGATGGACCAACATAGGTCTGTGGCAGATAAAGTGTGAAGGTGCTCCCCTTGCCGGGCGCGCTGCGCAACTGGATCTCTCCCCCCAGCAGACTGGCAAGCTCGCGGCTGATCGCCAGCCCCAGGCCGGTCCCGCCGTATTTGCGGCTGGTTCCTGCGTCTGCCTGCTGAAACGCCTCAAAGATGATTCTTTGTTTCTCCGACGGGATGCCGATGCCAGTATCGGAGACCTCGAAGGCCACCACCGAAGCAGCGCTTCCCAGGATCGGATGATCACTGCTCCAACCACCGGCGGCCACCGAGACGGATAGCTGAACCCCGCCGTGTTCCGTGAACTTGAAGGCGTTGGATAACAGGTTCTTGAGTACCTGCTGCAGACGCTTTGAGTCCGTGACCAAGCTGCGCGTGAGATGTGGATCGGTGTGTACTTCGAAACTCAGCCGCCGGTTTTCAGCCTCGTGACGGAACGGGCGACCCACCATGTCGAGCAGACTAGCGAAGAAGACTTGCTCCGCATCCACCGACACCGTACCGGATTCGATCTTCGACAGGTCGAGAATGTCGCTGATCAGATTCAGCAAATCCGTTCCGGCGCCGTGAATGGTTCGAGCGAACTCGACCTGCCTCGGTGTCAAATTGCCATCCGGGTTATCTGTGAGCTGCTGGCCCAGCACCAGGATGCTATTCAGAGGCGTCCGGAGTTCGTGCGACATGTTGGCCAGAAACTCTGACTTGTACTTCGAGGTGAGGGCCAGTTCTTTGGCCTTCTCTTCCAAAGCGCGGCGTGCCTGCTCAATTTCCTGGTTCTTGCGCTCGACTTCCACGTTCTGTTCGGCGAGCTGCTGGGCTTTTTGGGCCAGCTGTTCATTGGTTTGTTGCAACTCTTTTTGCTGGGTTTGAAGTTCGGTAGCCAGCTGCTGCGACTGCTTCAGCAGCCCTTCGGTTTGCATAGTGGCTTCAATACTGTTGAGCACAATGCCGATACTGGCGGTGAGTTGTTCCAGAAATGCCAGGTGCGAGGCGGTGAAGGTACTCAACGAGGCGAGCTCGATCACGGCCTTGACCCGGTCCTCAAAGAGCACTGGCAGCACGATTACATTGCGTGGCACTGCTTCAAACAGACCGGAACGGATCGGGATTGTGTTCTCCGGCAGGTTGCCGATGAGCATCCGCCGCTTTTCGGCGGCGCACTGCCCGACCAGGCCTTCTCCAACTTTCAAGCGCCGGAGTTGCCCGTCCGGCCCATCCGCAGCAAAAGCCGAAAGCAAAACCATGCTCGCGGATTCTTCGGACTCCATCTGATAGATGACGCCCTGCTGCGCATCCACCAGCGGCGCCAACTCGGACAACAGCATTCGACCCACGCTGGCAAGATCACGCTGCCCTTGCAGCATCCCGGTAAAGCGCGCGAGGTTTGTCTTGAGCCAGTCCTGCTCGGTATTGCGGTCGGTGGTCAGCCGCAGGTTGTCGATCATGGTGTTGATGTTGTCTTTCAGGTCGGCAACTTCACCGCTGGCTTCGACCTGAATCGAGCGCGTCAAGTCGCCCTTGGTGACGGCGGTCGCGACTTCCGCGATGGCTCGGACCTGGTTGGTCAAGTTATCCGCCAGCAGGTTCACGTTGCCCGTGAGATCTTTCCACGTGCCTGCAGCTCCCGGCACGCTGGCCTGGCCGCCCAGGCGGCCTTCCACGCCCACTTCGCGCGCTACCGTTGTTACCTGATCGGCAAAGGTGGCGAGGGTGTCCGTCATGTTGTTAATAGTTTCGGCCAATGCGGCGACTTCGCCCTTGGCATTGACCGTCAACTTCTGGGTAAGCTCTCCGTTCGCAACCGCAGTCACGACTTTAACGATTCCGCGTACCTGCTCCGTCAGGTTGGCAGCCATCACGTTGACATTGTCGGTTAAATCTTTCCACGTGCCAGCCACGCCAGGCACCTTGGCCTGCCCTCCCAGTTTGCCGTCCGTGCCCACTTCACGCGCGACGCGCGTGACCTCAGCAGCGAACGCATTGAGCTGGTCGACCATGGTGTTGATAGTGTTCTTCAGCTCAAGGATTTCGCCTTTGACGTCCACTGTGATCTTGCGCGAGAGGTCGCCGCGAGCTACGGCGGTCGTGACTTCAGCGATGTTACGCACCTGGCCCGTCAGGTTTCCGGCCATGGCGTTCACGGAGTCGGTAAGATCTTTCCAGGTGCCCGCCACGCCGGGCACGTTGGCTTGTCCACCCAGCCGCCCTTCGCTGCCAACTTCACGCGCCACACGTGTGACTTCGGCCGCGAACGAGCGCAGTTGCTCGACCATGGTGTTCAGCGTTTCTTTCAGCTGCAAGATCTCGCCGCGTACGTCCACAGTGATCTTCTTTGAAAGGTCGCCCGTGGCAATGGCTGTGGCGACCTCGGCGATGTTGCGCACCTGACCGGTCAAGTTGCTGGCCATGAAATTGACGTTGTCAGTAAGGTCTTTCCATGTTCCACCGACCCCGGGTACTTGCGCCTGACCACCCAGCTTGCCTTCAGTTCCCACTTCGCGGGCCACGCGTGTGACCTCACCTGCGAAGGCATTAAGCTGATCGACCATGGTGTTGATCGTATTTTTCAACTCAAGAATTTCGCCCTTCACGTCCACCGTAATCTTGCGCGACAAATCGCCACGGGCTACCGCCGTCGTAACCTCGGCAATGTTGCGCACCTGTCCGGTCAGATTGCCGGCCATGGAATTGACAGAGTCTGTGAGATCTTTCCAGGTTCCCGCCACGCCGGGCACGTTGGCTTGTCCGCCCAGTCTGCCTTCGGTGCCCACTTCGCGAGCCACGCGCGTCACTTCGCCGGCAAACGCGTTGAGCTGGTCCACCATGGTGTTGATGGTTTCCTTCAGTAGCAAAATTTCACCGCTGACGTTGACGGTGATCTTCTTCGACAAGTTGCCGCTGGCGATAGCCGTGGCGACCTCGGCGATATTCCGCACCTGGCCCGTCAAGTTGCTGGCCATGGAGTTGACCGAATCCGTAAGATCTTTCCACGTACCAGCAACACCGGGGACTTGCGCCTGGCCACCGAGCCTTCCGTCGGTGCCGACTTCGCGGGCCACGCGCGTGACTTCTGATGCAAACGCTCTCAATTGGTCTACCATCGTGTTGATGGTGTCCTTGAGTTCGAGAATTTCTCCTTTCACGTCCACCGTGATCTTGCGTGACAAGTCGCCGCGAGCCACGGCTGTAGCCACTTCGGCGATGTTGCGGACCTGGCCAGTCAAGTTGCTGGCCATGAAGTTGACGTTGTCGGTGAGATCCTTCCATGTGCCCGCAACGCCGGGAACCTGCGCCTGACCACCCAACTTGCCTTCCGTGCCGACTTCGCGGGCGACGCGGGTGACCTCGCCGGCGAACGCGTTGAGCTGGTCCACCATAGTGTTGATCGTGTTCTTCAGCTCAAGGATTTCGCCTTTCACGTCTACCGTAATCTTGCGCGACAAATCGCCGCCCGCCACTGCGGTGGTTACCTCGGCGATGTTGCGCACTTGTCCCGTCAGGTTGCCGGCCATGGAGTTCACTGAATCCGTAAGGTCCTTCCAGGTACCCGCAACGCCGGGCACGTTGGCCTGTCCGCCCAGCCTGCCTTCGGTTCCGACCTCGCGCGCGACGCGGGTGACTTCACCGGCAAAGCGGTTCAGCTGGTCCACCATCGTGTTCAGTGTTTCCTTGAGCTGCAAAATTTCGCCGCGGACATCCACCGTGATCTTGCGCGACAGATCTCCGCTGGCAATCGCCGTGGCCACCTCGGCGATGTTGCGGACTTGCCCGGTAAGGTTGCTGGCCATGAAATTTACGTTGTCGGTGAGATCTTTCCAGGTGCCGCCCACTCCGGGAACCTGGGCTTGCCCGCCCAACTTGCCCTCCGTGCCGACCTCGCGGGCCACGCGGGTTACTTCGCCGGCGAAACCGTTGAGCTGGTCCACCATGGTGTTGATGGTGTCTTTGAGTTCGAGAATTTCACCTTTCACGTCTACCGTGATCTTGCGCGACAAGTCGCCCCGAGCCACGGCGGTAGTGACTTCCGCGATATTGCGAACTTGTGCCGTGAGGTTACCGGCCATGGCATTTACGGAATCCGTGAGGTCTTTCCAAGTGCCTGCTACACCCGGGACCACGGCCTGACCGCCCAGCTTGCCGTCAGTGCCGACCTCGCGGGCCACGCGCGTGACCTCAGAGGCAAATGAGCGGAGTTGGTCCACCATGGTGTTGATGGCTTCTTTGAGCTGAAGAATTTCGCCGCGGACATCCACCGTGATTTTGCGCGAAAGGTCGCCGCTGGCAACCGCGGTCGCGACTTCGGCAATGTTGCGGACCTGCCCGGTCAGGTTGCTGGCCATGGAGTTGACCGAGTCCGTCAAATCCTTCCAGGTACCCGCGACGCCCGGCACTTGCGCCTGGCCGCCCAGCTTGCCGTCAGTCCCGACTTCGCGCGCCACGCGCGTGACCTCGGCGGTAAACACGCCGAGCTGCTGAATCATGGTGTTAACGATGTTGGCCGAACGCAGGAACTCTCCTTCCAGCGGCCGCCCGTCTACGTCGAGCCGGACGGTTTGAGTTAGATTGCCCTGCGCCACACCGGCGATCGCGCGGGTAACTTCAGCGGTCGGGCGGAGCAGGTCCTCGATCAGCGTATTGATCGAGGTTTCCATTTCGCCCCACGCTCCCTTCGATTCATGAAAGCGAGTGCGCTCGCGCGTTTTTCCTTCCTTGCCGACCACCTGTCCGACCCGGTTCAACTCGCGCGCCATTTGCTGATTGACGGTGACGATGTCATTAAAGGTGTCTGCAATCTTGCCCGCGAGACCTGTCCACGAACCGGGGAGCCGCACGGAAAAGTCCCCGGCGCGCATGGTCTGCAAGCAGGCGAGGATTACGCCCAGATCAGGAGAGACTGTCTCTGCGACGAGACTCGAGTGTCCGTTGTTCTTAGAAGAAGGTTCGGGATTCGCGGTTATCGTTGCGGCGGAACGGTCGCTCCGTTTCACGGTCGCCTCCTGGCGTAGGGCAAACATCTGCCAACTTTGATCGGTCTTGACTCAGGCTCTTCGTGAATCCTGGCGAGTCCACGCATCATTCAGAGGCACGAGCTGTGCAGTAAAGGGCACAGCGCGCACGCCAATTCGCAGAGGACCTAATATTTGTTACCCGAAGGAGTCAAAACCAACGCGAGACTTCGCCATTCTAAACACGGAAATTAGCGGCTGACTCTACAGTATTTCCTGTAGAGCTACGGAGAGTCAGGAGTGTAGGCTGTCCGCGGTCTACATCGATGTTCCCGGAGTGTCTTGCACCGTACAGAGACAGACATCAGGTTGCTCTTTCTCGGATAGCTTCTGCTGCCGAAGCGGGAATGCCAGCGAAACTCCGACTTTACAAAAATCCATTATTATGCGGCCGGACGTACCGTGGACGAGCGGCCCTTTCAGGGCCGCGTTGCGATTCAGACAAAGACGGGCTTTAGCGAACCGCGCCCTTGCGAGATCACACGGATCGCGATAAGGTGGCAGGCCAATTTCCCATGCATACCAATTTAACTCTACATCGAATTCACGCGCTGGTTCTGGTCGTGGGCTGTTTGTTGTTCGCGCCACGACCGAGCACAGCTTTCGTGTCGCAATCGAATCCGGTGCAACAGGAGCCCGCTCCGTCTGCGCCTCCAGCCCCCAACACGCCCCCTGCACAGCAGCCGGCGAATCAGCCTGCGCCGGCTCGTCCGGCTCGCGGCACGAGTGCCATGACTCCGAAGGACCAGGCCTGGCAAATTCTGGAAGACGCGTGCACCGGCGACAAGAGCGGCGATCGCGCCACCGCGATCCTCGTCCTGGGCTTGATTCCGAATGACTCAAGGAGCGCCAGACTGGCGCAAAAGGCCCTGACCGACGAACGGCCAGAGGTGCGGGCAGCCGCTGCCGCCGCATTGGGCGACATGCAGTCAAGAGCGAGTATTCGGAAGCTGAAGGCCGCGATGGAAGATCAGGATCCATCCGTGGCCCTCGCCGCTGCTCACTCACTCGACCTCATGCATGACAACTCCGCTTACGAGGTGTACTACGAAATTCTCAATGGCGACCGGAAGGCGGGAAAGGGCTTGATCGCGTCGCAAACGTCCATGCTGCATGACCCAAAGAAGATGGCGGAATTTGGATTTGAACAAGGCATTGGCTTCGTTCCTTTTGCCGGCATCGGATGGGGGGCGATCAAAGCGATTCGGAAAGATGACGCCTCTCCGGTTCGTGCCGCCGCCGCCCGGGTCTTGGCCCGCGATCCTGACCCGGCCACAACCAAAGCGTTGACTGAGGCCACCGGCGACAACAGCTGGATCGTCCAGGCTGCCGCGCTTGAGGCCCTCGCGAAACGTGGCGATCCATCGACGCTGCCCACCGTGCAGCGATATCTGTCCGATGAGAAAAGTGCCATCAAATTCACGGCGGCCGCAGCCGTCATCCACCTTACCGCGATCAAACAGACTGGTACGCGGAAACAGCGGGGAACTCCCGGCCGCAAGCAACCCTGATCAAACGAAGCTGTTTTGGGGCAGCGACAGCGACATCGTTGCTCTCTTGCTTCGTCAGGTATCCGCGCCGTAAAGTAACGTCCAAGCGGACATCCTGGTGCGGGGGATGCTCATCTTAAACGCGCAAACGAAATGAAACACACGGATATTAGATGGAATCCGAGCACACGGGAGTGGTTCTGCACCAGTTGCGGGCGCACTTCCAATGTGGAGAACGAACACGATGCGCGGACAAGCCTGGACCAATACGAATGCACCATCCCATCGGTAGAAGTTTCCAGATCTGTTCCGGGTACTGAGACCAAGCGGCTCATGAGGAAGCCGTACAAAATGACTCTGAAAACAGAACGGAGCGGCAGCCGGTTTGTTGCAGCCCATACGGCCGATGGCAATCCCAGCATCCGACTGGAACTGTTTCATGACAGCGTTCCGTCGCTGAAACTTCTCACCGTCGGATTCGAAGTGCTGAGCGGAACCACACCCGCACAATTGAAAGCGCTGCTGGATGTGATGAATGAGCGGATCGTCGGCACCACCGTCACGCCGACAGAGAGCGCCCGCAGCTAGCCGCCCTCTCGGCCTTTAGGCGCGGTTAACCAGCCCGGAAAAGCATTGTCGGTGACCTTCGTAATCAAGAATGTGTGGCAACCGACCGTCCGAGCGTGAAAAACCCCTTACTCTTTGTAGGACCATTCCACCATCGTGGCTACTCGTGTAGGCACAAGTCTGGATCGATACGTAATTGACGCCGAGCTTGGACGCGGCGCCATGGGGGTAGTCTATCGCGCGCGCGATCCGAAGCTGGGGCGAACCGTCGCCATCAAGATGGTCTCGACTGCCGGCTTGGACTCCGAAGCGGAAAAGGAATATAGAGAACGCTTCGTGGTGGAAGCCCACGCTGCCGGCCGTTTTTCGCATTCCGGAATCGTAACTATTTTCGACGTGAGAGAAGAACCCGAGCCTTACCTGGTGATGGAGTACGTCGAGGGCCAGTCCTTACAACAACTCATGGGCCGGGAAAATCGCCCCCTGCCCCTAAGCACAACCCTTCGCCTGATCCAGGAAGTTGCAGAAGCTCTGCACTATGCCCATGCTCAGGGAGTGGTTCATCGCGATATCAAGCCCGCAAATATTCTGGTTACGAGAGATGGCCATCCCAAGATTGCCGACTTCGGCATCGCGAAGCTGAACCAGGCTGAACTGACGATGCCGGGCCAGGTTCTGGGAAGTCCGGCGTTCATGGCCCCTGAGCAGTTGACCGAAGAAGGCGTAGATTCGCGTTCCGACTTATTTTCCCTGGGAGTCATTCTCTACTACTTGCTCACCGGTTACCGGCCTTTTCAGGGCAACAGCACCACTACCGTCTGCTTCAAGCTGGTGAATCACGAGCCGGTACCGGCGTCCGCACTGGAATCGAAGGTGCCCCCCGAGCTCGACAAGATCGTCGCGTGCGCCATGGCGAAAGATCCAGCCCAGCGTTACCAGACCGGAATGGCAATGGCCGCCGACATACAGGCGGTCCGGGAGCGGAGCGGATTCATTCACAGCTCAGATTCGACGGGACAGGATCTGACGCGCGATGCGATTCCGCGCTATGTTGTCGGCGCCACGGCGGCAGAACTGTCGTCGGCGAAACGCGAGTCGCTGGAACCAGGGGTTGGAGCCGGCACTACCTCGTCAAAAAAGAGCGCGATGGTTTGGAAGTCTGTTCTCGCTTCGTGTTTTCTGGCGATGGCTGTGGCTGGCGTGGCTTTGTGGAGGGATCACAGCTCCGAGTCGAAGCAAGTCGCTACGATTCACAGGTCACAACCAGTTAACACGATCGCAGCCGAAGCCCCAGCGGCCGCGGCCGACAAGGATGTACAAACTTCTCCGAAAAAACTGGCGCCCACGACGAAGAAGTCGATTCGTCCCGCTCAGGTTCGCGCCTCGGAAAAGCAAGCAGCGATCTCGGCGGTTCCGGCTGACGCGATGTTGCAGGTCGAGGTCGAGCATCATTTCAGCGACGCCACCGCCTCCGTCTGGATTGACGACCGCCTGGTCTACACCCAGTCGTTGCTGGGGAAGAAACAGCGGCATGGGCTCGTCTTTCGGAAGATGGTAGGACATCAATTTCAAGTGGTCCGCGTGACGGCGGGGAAACACCAGGTGCGAGTACGAGTCGAATCCCCGGCGGATGTCTATGATCAGTCGAAGATCGCCTCGGTGGAGTTCGTCACGGGCGTCAGCCTGCTAAGAATAGTCTGTGGTGACAAAGCCGATGGGCTACAACTGGATTTCAAGAAAGACGGATATCAGTAGGCCAAGCCTCAGGCTGCGCTTTTGCCCCGACCAAAGCAACTGCCCCTGTCTTCATTGCCATCTTATGCAGGTCGTGGAGGCTTTAGCGCCACGCGGGAGGATTCTATGAGCATGTGGACGATCTTGTTCGTGATTCTGCTGGTTGCATGGATCGGTGGCTTTACGGTGTTTCACGTGGCCGGTGGCCTGATTCACTTGCTGTTGGTTCTGGCCGTGATCTCGTTGATACTGCATTTCGTGATGGGAACGCGGACAGCCTGAAGGTGAAGGACGGGCGTCCCCGCCCGTCTTTGCATCAGAACATTTCGAGACTCGGGGTCAGTCTCCTAACCACGCGCCCAGGCCGCGCAGCGGATCAATGTAGTCACAAATAATCTTTGTGGTCCCAACAATCGGCACAGCCAGGATCAGACCCATTGCCCCCCAGATCCATGCCCAGAACAGTAAAGACAAAGTTATTGCCAGCGGATTCAGTCGTAAGCGTTTCCCCACAATCTTAGGATAAAGAACATTCAAGGTGATAACGTGCAGACCCACTACGGTCAGCAGGATCACCAGTGCTCCACTCCCATTCACTATTCCCACACCGCCTGCCAGGGGAGGAAGCAGAGCCAGGAATATTCCGACGTAGGGAACCAGGCTGGCGAATCCGCTGATCACCCCCAGGAAATAAAAGTAAGGAATGCCCAGTTGCCAGAACACGATCGTACCTGACCAAGGCGTTAATCAGTCCAATCAAGACATTACCAGCAATAAAACCGCGGATCATTGCCGAGATCCTGCCGACAGTGCGATGTGCCACCAGGCGGTGTTCCTTGGGGAAGAGTCGGACGGTGGTGGAATGTGCGTGGTCCTTCCAGGTGAGCATGAAATAAACCAGAAAGGGAACGAAAGTGATCGCCAGGAACACTTCTCCCAAGGTCCCGCCACCCGCCGAGATTACCCTCGAGAGACCTGGCGCCTCCTGAACTTCGACGGCGAGAGGCGGCTTACCCACTCTCGGTGACGCGATCACTGAACGCGTGCTCTCTTCTATTTGCCTGGTCTGCTCTCGCAGGACCGCAAGACTGGATCGTATCTTGCCGGAGTACCTCGGCAACTGAGTCGCAAAATCCACGGCGCGGCCATAGAAGAAGAATGTGAGGCCTGCGGCCAAGCCAACCATCAGGACTACAGCCAGGAGCGCCCCGAATGCCCGTGGCACGCGGATCCGCGCTAGCCCGCTGACCAGTGGCTCTAGAACGAATGCCAGTAGCAATGACGCGAGGGCGGTCACGAGCATGAGCTTGAGCAGGTAAATCAGCCCGATGACCGCAATCACCGCTACAACAATCTGCGCCACCGACCCGGCTCGAATGGATGCCTGCAAGACCTCGGCGTCCTCGGCCGCGTCTCCATGAACTTCGGGTTGAACGAGCGCCGAGGCTTCTTGTCCTGCGGCGGATGGCATGCCGGGCGCAGCCATCTCAGGCACATTCAGGTCGGGCGAATCAGTGCTTGCTGCGGGCGTCGATGACAAAAAAGTTCTCCTCGGCGCACGGTTTGAGGACATTCGAGTCGGAACCGTTGCCCGTGAGAAGCAGTTTCGTCGCTAGGGCTGGTCAATGTTATCCGCCGGCAGAAAGGTGAGAGGCAGGCACCCTAGTTCTCCTGAAAAGAATGCACCTCCGCGTTGTTGCGTTTGCGCACTGCGCGTACAGCATCCGGTGTATTGCACAATTCCGATGATTCAGCAAAGCTGGCACATGGAGGCGGCTGTGAGTGCCAGGATTCTCGTCGTGGATGACATGCCGTCCATCCGTCACTCCATGCGCTTGTGCCTGGAACAAGAGGCGGGCTGGGTAATTTGCGGCGAGGCCGAGAATGGCAAAACGGCCATCGATCGAGTTCAAGAACTGCGGCCTGACCTGGTAATTATCGATCTCTCCATGCCGGTCATGAACATGCCGCCCGCGCAATTAAAGCGATTGCTCCCGGCACTCACATCCTCATGTTTACCCTGCACACCTACCCCCATTTGCTGGACGAGGCCAGAAAGGTGGGAGTTGATCAAGTACTTTCCAAGTCGGACTCAGGGGGCGCGGAATTGCTCCAGGCCGTCCGCACCCTGATTCACTAGCTGGCGTCTTTTTCTCTTCTAAGAGTCCACGCCGCTGCTTCGGTCCTGAGAACGTTCAAACTCCGTATGGCGTCCAGGATCGACTGGTTTTCGGCCGGGGTGCCGCCATGGTTCAAGTCGAACTCGCGCTTTCTGGCCTGGATGGCTGCTTCCGCCGTTCGAATGCGCTCGTCCATTTTGGACCAATCGGTCTCAAGCAACGCAGCCTTGTAGAGTTCATGCCACTCGGGTGTCGTTGTCATGTGATCCTCGAAAATTCTGGTCTGCCGAACTGCCGAGTTCAAGGCAAAACTGATGCCTTGGATTTGTCTGTCTTCCACACGTACAGGTTTTTTTCGTCTGCGAGTGTCTCAATGGTCCAGCCCTCCGCAATACAGGCGCGATGAACCGCCGAACGAAGGTTTGCCAGTCCAAGCCCGCCAACCTCCGCCAGTGGAATTTCGAGGGCTGCCTCGCCGGACAGCAACTTCATCTCCCGGAGAATTCCTTGAACCAGTTCGTGATGCTTTCCGCGCCTGACCTTCTTGATCTTCTTGATTTCCACGCGCCGGTATTTCAGGTCAAGTGGCGCACTTTTTGTCTTCTCATTGGCCATTTCACGCCGCCATTCTGTTATGTACGATAACAGTTAGTCTTGGGTGCGGTACTAGTATCTCTGTTATACGATTATTATACGTATAGTCTGCTGACGGTTTAATGTCCAGTGGAAATTATTGAACGTGTAAGTCGGCTTCTGATCAGCGCTCCGTGATCCGTATTCCGCCCTTTTTCGAGTGGCAAGCCTATCCTCGTATGCAGGAAGGGCTTGCTGCGATGCGCAGAGAACATTGCCCTGGAAACTTGCGCCCGTGCGAGGGCGAAATGATCTTGAAGCGGCCATGCCGTCGTCCGCTCTGGCGCGGTGGACCCTCGGCCCTGACGAAGCTCTTGCCCTGGATAAGAGTACTGACCGATCCGAAAAAGCTGGCTCTCCTGAAGGCCGAAGCCGCGAGGCACGAGAAAATCGCAGGCTGTAACTGCAAAGCTGCTGGACGCAGACCCACCTCGGAAAACTTGCATGGGGCGCTCAGCAGATCACATACCTCTCCAAACAAATAATTTTCGACGGTCGAGCTACAGCCGAATTGGTGGCAGCATCCAAGGCACGGGTCTAAATTCAAAACACTGGAGCTGTCATGTCGGACGAAGGATTGAAAGAACTCTACGTCGAAGAACTAAAGGATATTTACAACGCGGAAAATCAGCTGGTGAAGGCCCTCCCCAAGCTGGCTAAGGCCGCTGCCTCGGACGAATTACGGCAGGGGTTCGAGGAGCACCTGGAACAGACCAAGGGACACGTCGCGCGGCTGGAACAGATATTCGAGATGCTCGAGGAGAGTCCCAAGGGCAAGAAATGTGCAGGCATGGAAGGCCTGGTCGAGGAAGGTTCCGAAGTCATGAAGGAGGGTCTCGAGGGCGCCGTCCTCGATGCAGCACTGATCGGGGCAGCACAACGGGTTGAACACTATGAAATCGCCGCCTACGGCACCGTGATTGCCTTTGCCCGGACTCTGGGTGAGAACGACCACGCAGCCCTGCTCGAAGAGACTTTGTCGGAAGAAAAGGAAACCGACGAAAAACTGACCGAACTCGCAAAGCAGATCAACGAGCAGGCTGCCAGTGGCGAGCGGATGCAGCCGGCCGCAGGCGAAGCAACGGGCAAGAAGCGTGCGAAACGCATCGCGTGATCCTTCGCAACGGCCTTTCAACCGGTCCGCGACCCGGATGCATGAGACGCGGACCGGCTTTCTTTTAACTTGCTTAATCAAACGAGATTCGTCATGGCGACAGAGAAATCAGAGAAGTGTGCGCACGTGCCCTGCGTTTGTATTCCTCCAAAGGACGAGAAATATTGCAGTCAGGCCTGCAAGGAAGCAGGCTCCAGGGAAACGGAAATTGCCTGCAGTTGTGAGCATCCGGCTTGCGCGCTGTGAAGCCGGCTGCTTCGAATAATGCCGATAGCCGGAGCGAAAAGCTTTCCCGGCTGAGTCGATTGCGGACGGACTGACGAAACTCCGGAGGTCTACTTGGAAGATGGCTTGGGTTGGGTCGCGGCAGCGTCTGCTTCGATGGTAACCTCGACCTTACTACCCGGCTTCAGGGCCACTGGCTTGCCATTTTTATCCTGCAAGGTGTTCTCGACCCGGATCTCCCGGTATAGATCGTCCGCGCCTTCCACTCCGATCTGCGCCTTTTCAGGTTGACTGGGATGCGGCGGCGGAATGATCTTTTCAACTGTTCCGGGGAGGGTCACCGACGGCTTTCCCGAGTCGGCCTTGTCTGTCAGAGTTTGCTTATTCAAGAGCTCCATTCTCCTAGTTGACTCTCGGCGCAAAGTTTTTCGAAACTCTGAGCCTGATCTGCTTAATTTCAGAAGTCGCGGATTTCACTTTGGCGGTTCAGACTGCCGGCGTGCATCGCAATCTTGCTACTTCCTCACAACATATCATGATCTTATAAGGATGCTTCGCCGGCAGTTTTGTGGATGTGCTCTTGGCCAGCATTTTGTACGCCACCGCACATCCCCGCAGTGGAACGACTTACATACCTCACGGCGAAAAACGAACGGGTCAACGACCCGAAGTCCCACTTCCTGCATCTTAAGGCCATGAAATTTAAGCTGCATCAGTTTCCAGCTCCCTCGCACCCTCCTATCAACGATCCGCCTCTGGGGCCCGAACCCGATGTTCCTCTCAAGACCCTGATCCGGCCCCGAGCCCTGACGTGCCAGTGCGGGAACCTGATCCGGCGGAGCCCAATCAGATTTGACCGGCGCGGAGTTTTACAAGCGACCTGCCGAATAGGGGCGGTGAAAGACAATGTAACGATGCATGTCCTCCGTCATTCTGTTTCGTTGCCGGGTTTCCGGGTGATGCTTTCGACGGATGCCATCAGGGTGGCCGGTCCGTCCAACTTTGAAATTACAGCTTTGATGCCGGCACGTTGGGCGTCTTGCATCAGAAATTCGCTGGCGTGCATGGTGAACAGAACCATGCTTGTTTTCGGGGCGATGGAGGCAATCTTTCGCGCCGCATCCAGGCCGTTCATGACCGGCATTGATAAGTCCAGGATCACGACGTCAGGGTTCAGAGCTTTAACCTGTTCGACCGCAACCGCCCCATTTTCTGCCTCGCCGCAAACCTCCCAACCCTCGCGCCGCGCGAACCATCTCCGGAGCGATCGACGGATTGGAAGACTATCGTCAACGATCAGGACTGTCGTGGACATTCGGTTTGGCCCCAAAAAATGTATCTCGGTCTGATCGTCGTTCGCCATGCCGGATGGGTCAATCGGGTACACAATGTACGATAGAGATCACATCTGCGTGAGGCGTCGTCCATTCTGTTAAGGTGCGCTTGGATTCCGGAGAGCCAGGTGAAGGTGGTACGGAGCGGCATACAGTATGGACTGTATTGACGCCAAAGGGCTTCACGCCTGATAAGAGGTGGGTCGTTTTTTGTCCGTTCAGCGTGTCGAGTTGTATTCTGCGAATGCTCAGTAACAGCCAAGAGGAGCTACCTTATGAATCACTTGCGCATTCTGGTTGCTGACGATCACGAAATCGTACGCCGTGGATTGATCTCACTCATCAAGGCACATCCAGACTGGGAGATTTGCGCCGAAGCTGACAACGGACGTCAAGCCGTCGAGAGGGCCAAACAGACGAAGCCCGACATTGCCATTCTCGACATTGGCATGCCCGTGCTTAACGGCCTCGAAGCTACTCGTCAGATTCTGCGGGAACACCCTGCGGTCAGAATCCTTATTCTGACCATTACCGACACCGATCAGGCTGTGCAAGCGGTGCTGGATGCCGGCGCCCGCGGTTTCCTTCTGAAGTCGGATGCGGCTCGAGATCTGGTGACGGCAGTGGAGGCCCTGGCGCACAACAAGACCTTTTTTACTGCCCGCGTGGCCGATCTCGTACTATCCGGTTACCTCAACCGGAGCCCGCGTTCCAACAAGAGCGATGTGAGCCTGCCGGGTTTGACATCGCGGGAGCGCGAAGTCGTGCAGCTGCTGGCTGAAGGCAAGTCAACCAAAGAAGTAGCGTGTCATCTCAATCTAAGTGTCAAGACGGCAGAAACCCACCGCAGCAACGTCATGCGAAAGCTCGGGCTGCATTCCGTCAGCGAGCTGGTACTATATGCGGTGCGCAATGGCATCGTGCAGGTGACAGTCGGTATGCCTTATCTGCCGACCGGTGCCGTAAATTCCGCGGAGGCGGCTCTGCGCGCTCCGAAAACATAAACTCGTCGCTGGCGTAAAGGTCGACTACAGCACTTACTGTATTTGGCTTTGCCCGGGCGAGAGTTAACCTTTTAGCTCGCTTCCCCTTGTCCTCCGGAGTCCAAAAATGAGCACAGCGATGTCCAGTCACAACGTCGAGCTGGTCCCCTCGCTTGCGCACACCCCCAGCCACACTCAGGATGGACACGTCGTCCAGTTGTACGCGGACGACGGTTTCCTTATTGATGTCTTAAGCCGATTCGTTGGCGGGGCGCTGGCGGTGGGTGATGCTGCGGTGGTCATTGCAACAAAATCCCATCACACAGAGCTCGAGCGGCGGCTGTCGGCAAACGGGGTGGATACGGATAAGGCAGCCCTTCAGGGACGTTACATTGTCCTGGATGCAATCGAGACTCTGCCGAAGGTGATGGTGGAGGGCCTGGTAGACGAGGATCGCTTTCGCGAAACCGTCAGCGCGGCTTTGGTTAAGGCCGAGAAGTCGGTTGCCCGCAAGCAGGGCCGCGTCGCCGTGTTTGGTGAGTTAGTGGCGTTGCTCTGGGCCGGGGGGAGACCCTCGGAAGCGATCCGGGTTGAGCAACTCTGGAATGATCTTGCCAAGAGCCACTCTTTTTCCTTGCTTTGCGCTTATCCCATAGCGGGTTGCAACCACGAACGGCATATTGAGCCCTTTCTACAAATGTGCGGAGAGCATTCCAGTGTCATTCCCAGCGAGAGCTACCTGGTTCTGCGCAATGAAGAAGAGCGCCTGCGCAGCATCGCCAACCTGCAACAGAGGGCCCAGGTACTCGAAAAAGAGCTGGCATTGCGTGAGAGTGAAGCACCCTTCCGTTTACTGGTGGAAGCGGTTCAGGACTACGCCATCTTCATATTGAATCCCGAAGGCTGCATCAGCAGCTGGAACGTGGGTGCGGAGCGCATCAAGGGATATAAGGCGGAAGAGATCATGGGCAGGCACTTCTCCTGTTTTTATCCGGAAGAAGATGTGCGCAGCGGCAAGCCACAGCGGGAATTGGTGGACGCAGCGCAGGACGGCCGGTTTGAGGACGAAGGCTGGCGGGTGCGCAAGGATGGATCCAGGTTCTGGGCGAATGTGATTATCACGGCTTTAAAAGATGGCTCCGGCAAGCTAATTGGCTTCGCGAAGATAACCCGGGATTTTACCGAACGCATGCAAACTCAAAAAGCATTGGAAAATGAAGTCGCAGAGCGGCGCGATGCCGAGCGTCGATTTCAAAATTCGGAAAAATCACTGCGGCAACTGTCGCTGCATCTGCTTCGCACGCAGGACGAAGAGCGCAGACGCATCGGAAGAGACCTCCACGACAGCCTGGGGCAGTACCTCGCAGTGCTGAAGATGAAGTTGGATTCCGTGGCGGCCCTGATCGGAGAAAAACAGGATGAAATGGCCCGGGAATTCAGTCAGTGTATCCGCCTGATGGAGGACTCGATCCGGGAAGTTCGAACCGTCTCTTATCTTCTATATCCTCCCATGCTGGAAGAGATGGGCCTGAAATCGGCTATCCCTTGGTACCTGGACGGATTTTCAACCCGCAGCGGAATCAAGACCACCCTTGAGGTGCAGACTGAGTTTGGCCGACTGCCTCGAGAGTCAGAGTTGGCATTGTTTCGTGTTCTCCAGGAGGGCCTCACCAACGTTCACCGGCACTCTGGCAGTCCAACCGCCCGTGTCCGATTGTTGGTCCAGGATGGAATGGCGGTTCTGGAAATCGAGGACAACGGAAAAGGCATTCGTCCAGAACTTCTGGAGGAATTGTGCCAGGAGTGGATGGGCGGGCTCGGGATTGGCGTGCGGGGCATGAATGAGCGGATGCGGCAGTTGGGCGGCAGGCTGGAACTCGCCTCGAACGACAATGGCACGACCGTAACTGCAAAGGTCCCACAGGGCAAATTCTTGCCAGCCCAGTGAATACAAGGTTGGATAAACTGTTCCCGGTCTGCCTGAGAACCTACAGAGAGTTGGAAAGTGAATGTCTGCGCGGATTTTGCTTGTGGATGATCATGAAATCGTGCGTGAAGGCATTCGCACATTGATTACGAGATCGCGGCCCGACTGGGAAATTTGCGGCGAAGCCCGGGACGGAGAGGAAGCGCTGGAAGCCGTCAGGACCTTGAAACCAGATGTCGTGATTCTCGATATCACGATGCCGAAAATGAGTGGGCTCGAAGCGGCGCCGCGAATCGCCAGGCTGGGTCTGGGCTGCCGGGTCTTGATGTTCACGATGCACGACTCGGATAGGCTCTCGAGTGAAGTTCGTCAAGCCCAGGCCCAGGGCCTGGTCCTGAAGTCTCAAGCCGCCCGGGACCTGATTCGAGCGGTGGACCGCTTGCTCGATGGCGGCACATTTTTTTCCCCGCAGAAGGACGTCGCGCTGAGCTAAGTCGTACCGCTGCTCGCGCTCAGCCGCTTATTCCAAACCAAGCTGGCCGTTGTACTGTTGCATGACGGCGTAACACTCGCAGGCCGACTCTTCGAGTCTCTTGCGATTCACGATGGTCACCGCGCCGTGCGTGTACTCGATGCTTTTCTCGCGCTGCAAGATACCGGCAGCCAGGCTCACGCTGGATCGGTTTGTGCCCAGCATGGTGGCCAGAAAATCATGCGTGATGGGCAGGCATTCTGAATCTACTCTGTCCTGAGTCATCAGCAACCACCGCGCCAGGCGTTGTTCAAGGTCATGCAGCCGGTTGCAGCCCGCCGTTTGGGCGACCTGCATACCCTGAAGTACGGCATAACGATTCAATAGCAATTGAAGGTGCGGAGCAGAGTCCAGCATTTTCTGGAAAGCACCGACGGCAACGCGAAAGCCATCCCCACTGATTTGCACGACAGCTTGCAGCGGACTTCGGCTCAGACCCACAGCCGCCGGTATTCCCGTGAAGCCCTCATTTCCCACCACGCCCGCTTCGGCGGTTTTGCCGTCTTTCATGGCAACCACAAGAGAAATCAATCCCCGGTTCGGGAAATACGCGAACTCCAGCCTGCTACCCGCCTCATGAAGCAGCAGATGATTCGGCAGTTCGAGATATTCGAGATGAGGACGCAGCGTGTTGTAGTCGCTGTCAACGATCGAAAGCAGGATTATGTTGCTGACTGGTTTTCCCGCGGCATTCGTACGCTCGCCAGCATTGAGGACCTGGAGACTCTTGCTCTTCACAAACCTTCCTTGGAGAAATTTATTTAGTGGGCTCAGTCGCAGGCGGACTCGATTTGAGCTTGTGCTCCTTGGCTTCCAGTAGCTGGTTGATTTGAGCTATCAACTGCATCAGCTTTTCCGGGTCCTGCTCTCTGGCTGCCCGCTCGCAGAGCTCCATCCATTTCTCTCGGTTCTCATCCATCCAGCGCCCGTCCTGGGGGGAAAGCGCTTATACCACACCAGGGTATCGTTAGAGTGTTCGATGCCAGACACCGTGCCTCGGCGATAACGACTCACCGCCCGGGATCCGTACCAGAGGCCAGGTTTAGCGAGTTTCTAAGCGGCGGTTATCTCACCGTCCACAAAGGGTAGTACGGAGTCTGGCTCCTGATTGTTGCTTTGCAAAAACGCGTCTGCAGCGTGCAACAAACGGTCGCGCTTCAACTCGTCATGCTCGGCTAAAGCATCCCACACCATCTCCAACCATCTTGTCAGGTCCGGATTCTGCATTTTCGGTTGCCCCTTTGACTGCTGGTTGTTTCCTGCTCTTCCGTGTTCTTGCTTGTTGAGAGCACGATCGGTGCCATACCAGTATTTTGAGCAGGATGGAGGGCTGATCTTGCCTGCGGCCATGAAGTTTATGCCGAGAGAGAGGAAAATCTGATCTACAGACAATGCTGTAGTTGATCCGGCTTGGGAATGGTTCGGTCCACCCGCTGCTTTAACGGAATTTTCATGCGACTTGAGGGCTTCACGAAACCAAATGGGTGTACGATCGAGATTAACCCAATCGAAATGATTTTAGGGAGGACATTCTGTCATGACCCCCGTAGCCTCCGCCGATCCCACCCTTCCCGGTGTCTCCAGCCAGCCTCTCACCTCGGAAGAACTGCGAAAAATCAACGCCTACTGGCGTGCCGCGAACTATCTTTCCGTGGGCCAGATCTATCTGTATGCGAATCCGCTTCTGCGCGAGCCTTTGAAGATTGAGCACGTCAAGCCTCGACTTCTGGGACACTGGGGTACCACGCCGGGACTCAACTTTGTCTATGCGCACTTCAATCGACTCATCAAGAAATACGACTTGAACGTAATCAACATCACCGGACCGGGACACGGTGGCCCAGGCATTGTGGCCAATACCTATCTGGAAGGCACTTACACCGAGCTCTACCCCGACATCCAGCAAAATGAAGAGGGCATGCAAAAGCTGTTCAAGCAGTTCTCCTTTCCCGGAGGAATCCCCAGCCATGCTGCTCCGGAGACGCCGGGTTCGATCAATGAAGGCGGAGAACTGGGTTATTCCGTCGCCCATGCGTACGGAGCGGTGTTCGATAATCCCGACCTGCTGGCTTGTTGCGTGGTTGGCGACGGCGAGGCCGAGACAGGTGCGCTCGCCACCAGTTGGCACTCCAACAAGTTTCTGAATCCGGCGCGCGACGGCGCGGTGTTGCCGATCCTGCACTTGAACGGTTACAAGATTGCGAATCCGACCGTGCTGGGGCGTTTGAGCGACGAGGAACTCACCCATCTCTTCAACGGATACGGTTATAAGCCTCACTTCGTCGAAGGCCACGAGCCCGAACCCATGCATCAGATGATGGCCGCAACGCTCGATACTGTAATCGGCGAGATCAGGGAGATTCAGGAAGATGCGCGTTCGAATGGATCCAAAACGCGGCCCGTCTGGCCGATGATCGTGATGCGCACGCCGAAAGGCTGGACCGGACCGAAGGTTGTGGATGGTAAACCGGTTGAAGGTACATGGCGCGCCCACCAGGTGCCGGTCACGGACCTGGCGACCAAGCCGGGTCATCTCAAGATCCTGGAGGACTGGATGAAGAGTTATGTTCCTGAAGAACTCTTCGACGAGACTGGCAAACTCCGTGGCGAACTGGCCGAACTCGCGCCCGCCGGCGACCGGAGGATGGGCGCAAACCCGCACGCCAACGGCGGATTGTTGCTCAAGAATCTGCTCATGCCCGACTTTTGGGACTACGCCGTGAAGGTTGCGAAGCCGGGTACGGAGCTTGCGGAAGCAACCCGCGTGCTCGGAACTTTCCTGCGTGACGTGATGAAGCTGAACCTGGATGCGAAGAACTTCCGGGTATTCGGTCCGGATGAAACCGCTTCCAACCGGCTGGATGCGCTCTACGAAGTGACGGACAAAGTGTTAATGGAACCGTTCTTGTCCACCGACGAGCACGAGTCCACCACCGGGCGGGTCATGGAGATGCTCAGCGAACACATGTGCCAGGGCTGGCTCGAAGGTTACCTGCTTACCGGGCGGCATGGATTTTTCTCGTGTTACGAAGCTTTCATACACATCGTTGATTCCATGTTCAACCAGCACGCCAAGTGGCTGAAAGTCACTCGCCATATCCCCTGGCGACGCTCGATCGCATCGTTGAACTATCTTCTGACCTCACACGTCTGGCGGCAGGACCACAACGGATTCAGTCATCAGGACCCCGGGTTCATTGATTTTGTGATGAACAAGAAAGCGGATGTGGTTCGCGTTTATCTGCCGCCCGATACCAACACGCTGCTTTCCGTGGCCGACCACTGCCTGCGCAGCCGGGACTACATCAATGTCATCGTCGCGGGCAAGCAGCCCTCTCTGCAATACCTCGACATGGAAGCTGCCATCGAACACTGCACCAACGGGATTGGAATCTGGTCGTGGGCGAGTACGGATCAGAACACCGAACCCGACGTCGTGATCGCGTCCGCCGGGGACGTGCCCACGCTCGAGGCTCTGGCCGCGGTTGACCTGCTCCGGCAGAATTTCTCCGACATAAAAATCCGGTTTGTGAACGTGGTCGACTTGATGACGCTGCAACCCCCTTCGGAACACCCTCACGGTATCTCCGATCGTGATTTCGATTCCATGTTTACGACCGACAAGCCGGTCATCTTCGCTTATCACGGTTATCCCTGGCTGATCCACCGGCTCACCTATCGCCGGCACAATCACGACAGCTTCCACGTGCGCGGCTACAAAGAAGAAGGCACCACGACCACGCCATTCGACATGACGGTGCTCAATGAAATTGATCGCTACCATCTGGCGGGCGATGTCGTTGACCGCGTACCGCGGCTGCAGCGTGTGGGCGCACACTTCAGGCAGTTCCTGCGCAACCAGTTGGTGGAACACAAGCGCTACATCCAGCAGCATGGCGATGACTTGCCGGCAGTGCGCGACTGGGCTTGGCCCTACTAACCGATGAAAGTTCTGGTGCTGAATTCGGGCTCCAGCAGCCAGAAGAGCTGCCTGTACGAGATCGGCGACGTTCTTCCCGAGGATCCTCCAGCCTGGCTTTGGCAGGGCACGATCGAATGGAAGGAAGCGTCCGGCCAAGTCGAGATCAAGAACGGGCGTGGCTTCAGCCGGAAGGAGAAACTCAAAGTCTCCTCGCGCGCCGAAGCGACCGCGCGTTTGCTGGACACGCTGTGGAAAGGGGAAGCCAGAGCCGTCTCTGCACTCTCGGAGATTGGCGTGGTCGGGCACCGGATCGTGCACGGCGGTCCAGCATTCGAAGATCCGGTCGTGATCACCCCTGAAGTGAAATCAGCGATCGCCGAGGTTTCTGCCATCGCTCCTCTCCACAATCGCGCCGAACTAGAGGGGATCGAAATCATTGAGAAACTGTTGGGAGCGGTACGCCAGGTTGCGGTGTTCGACACCGGTTTTCATAAGAAAATGCCGCTCTCGGCGGCGGCGTATCCGGGACCGTATGAATGGTTGGCGGCCGGAATTCGCCGCTATGGATTTCATGGCATCAATCACAAGTATTGCGCCCGGCGCGCAGCGCAACTTCTGCGGCGAAATCCAAACTCGTTCAAGCTGGTGAGTTGTCATCTGGGAAACGGGTGTTCGCTCGCAGCCATTCGCGATGGCCGGAGCGTTGACACCACGATGGGGTTCACGCCGCTGGAAGGACTGATGATGGGCACCCGTTCGGGCTCGGTGGATCCCGGAATCCTCACTTACCTGATTCGTCAGAGCCATGTTTCGGGAGAACAGCTCGATGACCTTCTCAATCACGACTCCGGTCTGTTGGGAATCTCCGGCGTTTCCGGAGACATGCGCGAAATTCTCGCTGCTGTGAAAAATGGACACGAGCGCGCCACGCTGGCCTTTGAAATCTATATTCACCGTTTAGTCGCGGGAATCGGTGCCATGGTCGCGGTGTTGGGCGGTATCGATGCACTGGTTTTCACGGCAGGAGTTGGAGAGCACTCACCGGAAGTGCGAGCAGCGGCTTGCCAGAACCTTGGGTACGCCGGCGTGAAACTTGATCTGAAGAAGAACGCGGAATCGCCCCCGGACCAGGATATTTCGGATCCAGGTTCCCCGGTTCGTGTCTTCCTGATTCGCGCCGGCGAAGATTGGGAAATTGCCCGTGACAGCTGGAAGGTAGCACATTAAACCTGTGCCAGCCCATGCTAGGCCGTCGCAAGATAGATGTAGCGCAGGATGAAGAGGATGGTCAGGATCCAGATCAGCAGGTTGATTTCGCGAATCTTTCCCACCGCAATCTTCACCACTGTGTAGGAAATAAGTCCCAGGCTGAGGCCGGTAGCGATGCTGAAAGTCAGAGGCGTGGCCAGCATGGTGATGAATGCGGGCACAGCTTCGCTGAAATCTGCCCAATTGATGTGCGCGATGGACTGCGTCATCAAAGCGCCCACCAGGATGAGTGCGGGAGCAGTCGCATAGCCCGGAATCGCAGTGGCCAGCGGCGACGAGAACATGGCAAGCAGGAAAAGTCCTGCGACGAATATGTTGCTGAGTCCGGTACGGGCGCCTGCCGCGATACCGGCAACGCTCTCGATGTAACTGGTGACGGTAGAGGTGCCCGCCAGTGATCCGAAAATGGTTGCGGTGGCATCGGCTACGAGCGCCCTTCCGACCCGCGGTATTTTTCCGTCCTTGATGAACCCACCTTGCTCGCACACTCCTACCAGGGTGCCTACGTTGTCCAAGAGGTCCACAAACAGGAAGGCAAACAGGATTTCCAGAAATCCGAGATGGATGGCGCCGCGCAAATCAAGTTGCAGAAAAGTGGACGATGCGTGGGGCAGGGAGACGATGGCGGAGGGCCAGTTCGATATTCCGCGCAGCATGCCAAGAAGCGAAGTGCCGATGATCCCGATCAAAATTGCCCCGTTGATTTTTCTCGCCATCAGAACCAGCGTCAGGACCAGACCGAAGCAGGCAGTCTGCACTTCGCGGTCGGCGAAACTTCCCAGGCCGACGAAAGTAGCGGGGTTGGCGACTACCAGTTTTGCGTTGCGCAGCCCAACGAAAGCGATAAAAAAACCTATTCCGGTCGCGGTGGAATGTTTGAGGCAATCGGGGATGCCATTGACGATCTGTTCTCGGACGCGTGTGACCGTGAGCACGAGAAACACGACGCCCGAGAAAAAAACTACGCCCAGCGCGGTTTGCCACGGAATGTGCATGTTCAGGCAAACGTAATAGGTAAAGTAGGCATTCAGCGACATTCCGGGAGCAAGGGCGATGGGATAGTTGGCGTAAAGGCCCATCACCAGTGTGCCGATTGCGGCGGAGAGGCAAGTGGCAAACACTACCCCGTCGACCGGCATCCCTGCCTGAGAAAGGATTTGCGGGTTGACGACGATGATGTAGGCCATCGTCAGGAAAGTTGTGAGACCGCCGAGAAATTCCTGCTTTACGGTGGTCTGGTTTGCAGTGAGCTTGAAATAGCGATCGAGCAATCTTCTTCCCTCGATTGAAAGCGGCTTCAATACCGTATCTTGTCGGTCTTTTCCTGCCAGGCGCGAAACGCGGCCAGCGCCTCTTCGCGCATCATCTGAACCATTGGGATTCCGCGGTCGGGATGGTTGTGACTGATTTCACGGTAGATAAACGAGTCGTCGAACCCGGCCTGGGATGCATCCGCGGCCAGGCAGCCGAAGTAGACGCGAGACAAACGCGACCAGTAAATTGCGCCCAGGCACATGGGGCAAGGCTCGCAGGAGGTATAGAGTTCGCAGTCCTTCAATTCGAAATGACCGAGCTTGCGGCAAGCCCCGCGAATGGCCAGCACCTCGGCGTGCGCGGTGGGATCGTTGGTCAATGTCACCTGGTTCACGTCCTCGGCGATGATGTTGCCATTCTTCACGATCACCGCGCCGAAGGGGCCGCCTTGTCCAGAGCGGACATTCTCCGTTGCCAGTTGAATCGCGCGGACCATGAAAGGGCTCTTCATATTTATGGCCGAGGTGCGCGTGAAACGGCGCGGATTATGGCCGCGCCAGACCGCGCTAAAGGAAGCAAGTATAAGCGGAGCCTGGAAGAGCGCGAAAGTTTTCTCGGCCTGAATTCTTGATGATGGCAAGTTGAAAAAGTGAAGCGGGCGCGATAGGCTCGCCTTCTGATGCTCACTTCTTTGCGGGACGGCGACTAACCACATGAGCTTACGGGCGTTCGTCTCCCGTCAAGTGGTCACTCCTCAAGAAATCCGGACGGCAGCTATCCTTGTCGACGGGGAGCGGATAACTGCGGTCGTTCCTCCCGCGCAAATTCCTTCCGGCACGGAAATCCGCGATTTCGGCGATGCCGCCATTCTTCCCGGGCTGGTGGATTCTCACGTACACATCAACGATCCCGGACGGGCAGACTGGGAAGGCTTCCGTACGGCGACGCGCGCCGCCGCGGCCGGCGGCTACACGCTGGTAGTGGACATGCCTCTCAACTGTCTGCCGGCCACGACCACGGTCGCTGCGCTCGAGGCGAAGCGTGCGGCGGCGCGAAGCAATTGCTGGGTGGATTGGTCGGCGTGGGGCGGCGTGGTGCAGGGCAATCACGCCGATATCGAGGCGCTTGCCGGAGCGGGCGTGCTGGGGTTCAAGTGCTTTCTGATTCATCCCGGGATTGATGGCTTCACGATGGTCGGCGAGGGCGATTTGCGAACGGCGCTGCCTCACCTGGCGCGGACTGGGCTGCCGCTGCTGGTGCACGCAGAACTTGCCGCACCGATAGAAGCGGCCACCGCGCATCTGGCCGATGCCGATTGGAGATCGTACGCAACTTATCTGCAGTCAAGGCCTGACGAAGCCGAGCTGTCGGCGATTCGAATGATGTTGTCGCTGTGTCGGCAATATGATTTTCGGCTGCACATTGTCCACCTCTCGAGCGGCCTGGCGCTGCCGGAGTTGCGGGCGGCCCGCGCTGAGGGGCTGGCGGTGAGCGTTGAAACCTGTCCTCATTATTTGCATTTCGCGGCCGAAGATATCCCTGACGCCGCGACGTTGTGCAAGTGCGCGCCGCCGATCCGGAGCCGTGAGAATCGCGAAGCTTTGTGGCAAGCACTAAGGGAGGGAGTCATTGATCTGGTGGCGACTGATCATTCTCCCTGTCCTCCGGCCATGAAGAGGTTGGAGGAGGGGAACTTCAGAACGGCTTGGGGTGGAATTTCGAGTCTCTCCGTGGCGCTTTCCGTGATGTGGACCGAGGCCAGCCGGCGAGGATTTACGCTGTTAGACCTTACGCGCTGGATGGCCGAGGGTTCGGCGCGACTGGCGGGATGCCAGGCTCGCAAGGGTAGCATTGCCGCGGGCTGCGACGCGGACCTGGTTGTCTTCGATCAACACGCAACATTCCAGGTGACACCCGAGCGGCTGCACTACCGGTATCCGCTGTCGCCTTACCTGGGCGAAACTGTGTGCGGAGTGGTGAAGGCCACGTATTTGCGGGGGCAGTGTGTTTTTGCGGGCGATGATTATCCCGGAGAGCCGAAGGGGCGAGAGTGGCAACGATAATGGCGCAGTCGGGATGCGATAATCAGGTTCTATGACCGGTGAGCGCATTGTTGGAGTCTCCGTCCCACGCAAGGAGGGGCGCGACAAAGTCACGGGGCAGGCGCAGTACGTTGACGATATGACGCTCCCGGACATGCTTTACGGTGCGACGGTCCGCAGCCAGGTTGCGCGCGGCAGGATCCTGAAAATTACATTTGGGCCGGGAATCGCCTGGAACGAATTTGTGATCGTCACCGCCAAGGACATCCCCGGGAAAAATGTCATCGCGCTGATCGCCGATGACCAACCGTGCCTGGCCGACGGGTTCGTGAATCATCCCGAAGAGCCCATTCTTCTTCTTGCGCACCCGAACCAGCACCTCCTTCCTCAGGCGGTGCAGGCGGTTTCGATCGAATACGATAAGCTTCCCGCTGTGTTTACCATGGAAGAAAGTGAGAGCCGTTCCGAAATCATTTGGGGCGCGGACAACACCTTCAAGACTTATCTGGTAGAGAAGGGCAAGGTCGACGGAGTTTGGGAGAAGGCCGACTACATCGTCGAAGGTGAATACAGGACGGGGGCACAAGAGCAACTCTATATCGAAAATAACGGAATGATTGCGAGCTTCGATCCGCAGCAGGGAATCACGGTGTGGGGCTCGTTGCAGTGTCCTTATTATGTGCACAAAGCTTTGATGGCGCTATGCAATTTGCCTGCCGATAGAGTTCGAGTGGTGCAGATGGAGACCGGGGGAGCCTTTGGCGGGAAGGAAGAGTATCCCTCGATGATTGCGGCACATGCAGCATTGCTAGCGATCAAATGCGGGCACCCGGTGAAGATTATTTATGACCGCATGGAAGACATGGCGGCCACCACCAAGCGGCATCCTTCGCGGACGCGCCACCGTACTGCGGTGAGTAAAGACGGAAGAATACTGGGCGGCGAAATAGAATTTGCGGTTGACGGCGGGGCTTACGTAACCCTGTCACCGGTGGTGTTGTCACGCGGCACCATCCATGCCGGCGGCGCCTATTACTGGCCCAACGTCCGGATAAAAGCCAGGGCCATGGCCACCAACACCCCGCCCCATGGAGCTTTTCGCGGCTTCGGCGCTCCGCAGAGTCTTTTCGCGCTGGAGCGGCATATGGATCGCATCGCGCAAGTGGTGGGATTATCGCCGGTCGAAATTCGGCGGCGAAACTTTTTGACGCCGGGGCAGGCGACGACCACGGAACAGATCGTGCGCGAGCCCATCGATCTGGGAAAACTTCTCGATCGGGCGCTGGCGCTCTCCGACTATCAGACTAAGAAGCAGCGCTTCATGAAAGAGAATCAGACAGGTGCGCTTAGAAAAGGGATGGGCATCGCCGCCTTTTTGCACGGCGCGGGATTCACGGGTTCGGGAGAGCGCAATCTGGGGTCGGTCGTCGGCGTGGAGGGATGCGCCGATGGCAAAGTGAGGGTACTGGTCTCCAGCACAGAATTTGGCCAGGGTACGAAAACAGTTCTTTGCCAGATTGCAGCCGAGACGCTTGGGCTGCCGTATGAGTGCGTTGAAATTGCCCCGGCGGATACGAACCACGTGCCGAACAGTGGCCCCACAGTGGCATCGCGAACCGTCATGGTCGTGGGCAGACTGGTGCAATCGGCTGCTCTGGGAATCAAGCAGACTCTGGTGGCGAGCGGACTGCTCGGCGATTCGTATTCGACCGAGGAGTTTCAGTCAGCGTGCCGGAGTCAGGTTGCAACCAGCGGGTCGTTTCGCTCGTGGGCACGCTACGAGGCGCCACCTGATGTGTTCTGGGATGATGACAAATATCGCGGGGAGGCGTACGCGGCCTTTGCTTGGGCCGTGTACATCGCGGAAGTAACGGTTGATCTGACCACGTACAGTGCGTCAGTCGACGACTTTGTGGCGCTGCAGGAAGTGGGCAAGGTGCTGCACCCGGTGTTGGCCCGCGGGCAGATTGCGGGCGGCATCGCGCAGGGAATTGGATACTCGCTGTATGAAAAAATCGTTTGGCAAAACGGCCGCATGCAAAATGGCCAGATGACGAACTACATCATGCCGACTTCCGCCGACCTTCCTCCCATCCGGGTGTTCTTCGAGGAGATGGGAAACATTCACGGGGCGTTCGGCGCGAAGGGAATTGGCGAGTTGCCGATGGATGGTCCGGCGCCGGCGATTCTGAATGCGATCGAAGATGCGCTCAAAGTTCCTTTCGATTCGATTCCACTGCTTCCGGAAGACATCTTTGAAGTGCTCATGGCAAACCGCGAACCGCATGCCGCCGGTGGAATGCGATGACCGCGCTGTCCTCATCGGGAAATCCGGTAGTACCGTGTGAGATCTCATTCACCGTAAACGGCGAATTGAAGACGGTGCGCGTTTATCCGATGGAGAGATTGCTGGATGTATTGCGACACCAGCTGGAATTGACCGGAGCCAAAGAAGGATGTGGCGAGGGCGAGTGTGGTTCCTGCTCCGTGCTGCTGAACGGCGCGTTGGTAAATAGTTGCCTCGTGCCGGTTCTTCAGGCCCAGGATGCGAACATCGTTACCATCGAAGGACTGGCTACAGGCGCGCAATTGGATCGTCTGCAAGAGGCGTTTCTGAATTGCGGGGGCGCGCAATGCGGCATCTGCACGCCGGGGATGATTCTCGCGGCCCATCATCTGCTGCACAAGAAAGCGGACCCCACGATGGATGAGATCAGGGAAGGCCTGTCCGGAAATCTTTGCCGCTGCACCGGCTATATCCAGATCTTTGAAGCGGTGGCGGAAGCAGCGCGACGCAGGGCAACTTCATGAGGTCAAATCCAACCGACTATCAGCTCGTCGCGCCCGCCAGCTTGCAGGCCGCGTTATCTCTTCTGGCCGCGGATCCCGGCGGTTGGTTGCCGATCGCCGGCGGCACGGATGTGATGGTGCAGTATGCTGCCGGAAGACTTCCGGCGCACAAACTAGTGAGCATCTGGAATCTTCCAGAACTGCGGCGCATTGAAGTATCGCCTGACGAGATTCGTATCGGCGCCGGGTGCACTTACACCGACCTGCGCGCACACCAGTTGGTGCAACGCGAACTCTCGCTGCTGTCCCAGGCTGCCGCGTGGACCGGCGGAATTGCGAATCAAAATCGCGGCACGCTGGGCGGCAATATCGTAAATGCATCGCCTGCGGCGGATTCGCTGCCCGCATTGCTGGCGTACGACGCCGAACTTATTGCGGTGTCAGTTGGCGGAGAGCGAAGGTTGCCCTATCGGGACTTCCATACGGGTTACAAGAAGACGAAACTGGCGCCAAATGAACTGATTCGAACGATCTGCGTCGCGCGGAGGTTTTCCGAACATTTTAGTTATACGCGCAAAGTCGGAGCACGCAACGCGCAGGCAATTTCTAAAGTGTGCATTGCGGGGTTGGGCCGGTGCGCAGGTGGCGTAGTCGAAGACGTCCGTATTGCCCTGGGGAGCGTTGCGCCGGTTCCGCTTCGCCTGGCGGAAACGGAACAGCTGGTGACAGGAAAGACGATTGATCCAGCGTTATTAGGTTTGGCAAGGGAAACGGCAATCGCAGGGATTCAGCCGATCGATGATATTCGATCGACCGCGAGATATAGGTCAGCAGTGGTGGGCAATCTGGTCGCAGAATTTCTTGAGAAGCTGGGCGCGGGCGAGTGCTAAACATGAGCGGGGTGCTGGCGCGATGGAATGCCGTTCCGATGGAGGAAGCGGTGAAGGAAATACTGCCTTGCTGCGGTTCGAAGGCCTGGGCTGGCGGGATGGCAGCGCGAAGGCCGTTCCCGGACGTCACCACTCTGCTAGCAGCGTCCGACGAAACCTGGAGTAATCTGACTGCAGCAGACTGGATGGAGGCATTCCACAGCCATCCCCGGATTGGCGAGTCGCGCGCGGTGCAATCCGCGCCGGCTCAGTCTGCCAACTGGTCAGCGCAAGAACAAAAGAACGTTGCCGCCGCCGGTGATGCCGTGAAGATTGCGCTGGCGGAGGCTAATCGGGAGTATGAACAACGCTTTCGGCATATTTTTATCGTATGCGCTACGGGAAAATCAGCGCCGGAAATTCTGGAAATTCTTCGGCGCCGCTTGCAAAATGATGATGCAACAGAACTTCACGAAGCAGCCGAGCAGCAGCGACAGATCACACGCATCCGCCTGACAAAATGGCTCTCGCAATGAAGCGAATTTCAACGCACGTACTGGACACTGCACTGGGTAAGCCGGCAACGGGCGTGCCGGTGCGTCTGGAGCGGCGGGAGAAGTCTGGCAACTGGATCTTGCTGGCCTCGGCACAAACGGATCAGGACGGGCGCTGCAGTCAGCTGCTGCCGGATGAGAACGTTCTGTCCGCCGGGCTTTTTCGTCTCGCATTTGATACTGAGAGTTACTTCGCGGCGCTGAAAATCCCCGCTTTGTATCCCTTGGTCGAAGTTACGTTTCAAGTGCGGGAGGGCGAGACGCACTTTCACATCCCACTCCTGCTGAGCCCGAATGGATACACGACGTACCGCGGAACCTGAGCGCATGATCATCATGCCGAAAGCCGATGAGGAGTCAGCGTGACGTCTTCCGTCCGGGAGTGGCTCAATCTTCTGGTGCGGTGGTTTCACGTCTTCGCCGCAATCATGTGGGTCGGCCAGACTTATTACTTCACCTGGCTGGACGGTCAATTCGGAAAACTTGAGAAGAGATGCAAAGGGCGCTCCCGGGGCAATTTGGATGGTCCATAGCGGCGGTTTTTACACCGTAGAAAAACAAAAATCCCTTCGGGTTGGCCCTGAGCAAGTGCACTGGTTCCGCTGGGAAGCGGCCATGACCGGGCTGAGCGGCATCGTCCTGATGTTTCTGGTTTATTACTTCAGCGGGGGATTGGTTGATCCGGACATAGCAGACATCTCGCAGGGGCGGGGAATCGCCATCGGAATTGGCGTGCTGGTTTTCGGCTGGCTCATCTACGATCTCGCGCTGCGGTCGTCTCTGGGGAAATCGGAAACAAGGTTCGCGATATTTGCGCTTATCATGACGGGCGCGTTCGCCTACGGACTTGTACATGTATTCAGCGGGCGCGCGGCGTACATCCACCTCGGGGCCATATTCGGAACCATCATGGTGCTCAACGTGTGGGAGCGAATTCTTCCGGCGCAGCGCAAGATGATCGCCGCGGCCGCAACCGGCGCCACGTTCGATCCGGCGCTCGGGGCCCAGGCCAAGCTGCGGTCCAAACACAACACGTTTATGGCAGTGCCAGTGGTTTTTATTATGCTCAGCAATCATTTCCCCGTGGCCACTTACGGGAACACCTATAGTTGGCAGATTCTTGTCGCCCTGGTGGTGATTGGTTGGGGGGCGGCGAAGGTCATACGTCAGGCGTGAGATTTGCCTGCAATCATAGAATCCAGTGCGGACATCGGTTGAGACTACAAATCGTGCGGAAGAAGTCATCGCCCGCTGCCGGACACTGGCGAGCTTGAGTGAAGATTCCGGCAGCACGCGGCGGACTTTTCTTTCCGCACCGATGCACGATTGCCACCACGAAATCGCCGGGTGGATGACAGCGCTCGGGGTCGAGGTGAGAATTGACGCCGCCGGAAATTTGCGCGGATTCTATGCTGCGGCAGAATCAAAAGCGCCACGACTGATTTTCGGGTCGCACCTTGATACGGTCCCCAATGCCGGAGCCTTCGACGGAGTGCTCGGCGTGGTGCTGGCGGTTGCGTTGCTGCAGGCTCTGGATGGACGACGCATGCCGTTTGCAATCGAAGTCATTGGTTTCTCAGAGGAGGAAGGAGTTCGCTTCGGCACACCATTTATCGGCAGCCGTGCGCTGACGGGAGGACTCGATGAGAAGCTTCTGGCCCGTACAGATCCCCGGGGAATTTCCGTGCGCAAGGCCATCGAAGAGTTCGGATTGAATCCTCGCGAGATTCCGTTGGCTGCTTTGGGAGACGATATCCTGGGTTATGTGGAATTCCACATCGAGCAAGGCCCGGTTCTGGAGGCGATGAAGCGTCCGCTGGGAGTGGTGGATGCGATCGCCGGTCAGAGCCGGTTGGCGTTCACGTTCTTGGGCCGGGCCAACCACGCCGGTACGACGCCGATGCATCTTCGCTACGATGCGATCGCGGGCGCGGCGGAGTGGATCGCCGCGGTGGAGCGGGAGGCCAACAAGATTCCAGGACTGGCGGCCACGGTGGGCGCGATCGAGGCCAAGCCCGGAGCCACCAACGTCATTGCGGGGGAGGCTCGTCTGACTCTCGACGTTCGTCACGGATTGGACGAGGTTCGAAACAGAGCGGTCGAAAATCTAATTCGCGAGGCAGAAGAAATTGCGAAACGGCGTGGCCTGGCTGTGAGCCAGAATATTCTCCTCAGCCAGTCGGCTGCGGCGATGGATCCGTTCCTCATCCACGAAATTGAACAGGCGATCCGCAAAGCTGGCTGCGAGCCGCATCACATGGTGAGCGGAGCCGGCCATGACGCCATGATCCTGGCCGAGAAGGTTCCGGCCGCCATGATCTTCCTGCGAACTCCGGGCGGGATCAGCCACGACCCTGCCGAATCCGTCGCGATCGAGGATGTGGCCAAAGCGATTGAATGCGGCTTGCATCTGCTCGATCAGCTTGCTTCGTCACCCACATTTCACAAAAGGATGTGCCGTGCATAACCTTGGCCAGACGCGAAGTTCTCAACAACCCAACCATCTGCTGCTGACCGCCGACACGTTTGTCCGCACCAGTCTGCCGGGCATGAAGGCTTGTTCTGCGGTTGTGCATGCGGGTCCGGCCATGGGCGCCAAGTTCACCCAATACACGGCCGAGTTCGAGGCCGGCGGCGAGCTGGGTAGCACGCCGGCACAGCGTTTTATTTTTGTGATCGAGGGTGGAGTCACCTTGGAAGTTGAGGGCAAAAGGAACGAATTGGTAGCACGTGGCTATGCCTATTTGCCGGAAGGTTTACCGCATCGTATCGTGGCCGCGAAGACGAGCCGCGCGGCCGTGATCGAAAAGCCCTACGAGGCGCTGCCCTCAGTCGATCCGCCGCACATGATCATTTCGAAGGAGGAGGCAGTGTCTTCACATCCGCTTGGTGATGATCCCGACCTGCAGGTTAGATGTCTGCTTCCCGATGAGATGGGTTTCGACTTCGCGGTCAACACCATGGTCTACCAGCCGGGAGCGGCGCTCAGCATGGTCGAAATGCACGTGATGGAACACGGGCTGATCATGCTCGAAGGCGGCGGGATTTACCGGCTGGGAGATTCGTGGTATCCGGTCACGGCCGGAGATTTTATCTGGATGGGCCCGTGGTGCCCGCAATGGTTCGGAGCACTCGGCAAAGTGCCCGCAAAATATCTCATTTACAAAGACTGGAACCGCCATCCGCTGGCTGATCGCCGCCCATGAATCTCGAAATTGATCGAGACCGCTTGATCTCTGAGATCGAAGCTCTGGCTGCCATTTCCGATGCCGACCCACCCGCCGTCACCAGAATCGTTTTTACACCGGCTGATCTTGAAGCTCGTTCATGGCTGCGAACGCGCTGCGAAGAGGCTGGACTGACCGTGCGGCAGGATGCAATCGGAAACACGTTTGCGCGCTGGAGTGGCTCGGACCCAGCGGCTCCCGCGGTCGGTACTGGTTCGCACATCGACGCGATTCCTAACGCCGGGAAATACGACGGCGTGGTGGGAGTCCTGGGAGGACTTGAGGCGATACGGGCACTGCGGCGGAGTGGCTTCCGTCCGACAAACTCGATTGAGCTACTGGTGTTTACTTCAGAAGAGCCGACGCGCTTTGGCATCGGATGTCTGGGGAGCCGAATGCTCAGCGGAAGCCTCTCCGTAGAAGCTGCCAAGAAGTTGAAGGATAGCGACGGAAAATCTATAGAGGACGTTCGCACCAACGCTGGTTTGCGCGGAAAGCTCGATGAAGTGAAGCTGCCTAACGGCTATTACAAGGCATTCGTCGAGTTGCACATCGAACAGGGCCCGGTCTTGGAACGGCAGCACACGCCGCTCGGAGTTGTGACTAGCATTGCCGCTCCCGCCAGCATGCGCATTGTGATCGAAGGCGCGGGCGGGCACGCCGGCGGAGTCCTGATGCCAGATCGCCGGGACGCGCTTTGCGCTGCCGCGGAGTTGATCCTCGCGATTGAGGACGCGGCGCGAAGCAGCGGCGCGGTTGATACCGTTGCGACCGTGGGCATTTGCGACGTGTTTCCCGGCGCGGTCAACAGCATTCCCAGCCGGATCCGCCTCAGCGCTGACATCCGCGATACGGATCTGGTGCGGCGCGATCTCGTGATCAAGGCGATGGAGAATGCTTGTAACACGATATCGGCAAAACGGAAGGTTGCCATCCACATCGAACTGCTGAACGCGGATGCGCCGGCACAATGCGCGCCCTCGATCGTTGAAGCTCTTTCGAACGCCTGCAGGAAACATCAGCAGAAGTTCCTTCCCATGGTCAGCCGTGCCTATCATGACTCGCTTTTCATGTCCCGCATCGCACCGGCGGCCATGTTGTTCATCCCGTGCCGCAACGGATACAGCCATCGTCCTGACGAGTACGCGTCTCCTGAAGACATTGCCAGCGGGACGCTGGTTTTGGCTGAGGCACTGGCGACATTGTCAGAGTGAATCCAGCGAGGCGACGCCTACGGCGCGGCCTGGGTATCAACCTTTCGTCATACGACAAAAAAGGAAACCCGGCGCCGCCCAGCAAGCCGGCGGGTGAAGACGGGTTGGGAGACATGGTGATGGACCCCTCCGCTCCGCGCCAGCAGGGTTTCGAGTCTCTCGACTTGACCTTGAACGAGATCGAGAAAGTTGAGACCGACAAAGGCCTGCTGAAGCTCAAACTTACTCAGCAAGATGTCTATCTGTCCCCCATTTTCCTGCCGTCCTTTACCGCCGATCGAAGGTCCGCAGGCACGCCGCTTTGCCAACGCCTACACCCGGCTGTTTGTGCGTTATCCGGGACTCGAGGATTCCAAGCTGGGGACCGAGGGTATGAGCGGGGGCGAGAAGTTCATGATGGGATACAACATCGCCAATGCCAGCGCGGATATTGCAATGTCGGGTTTCGGCGGAATCGGAGCGATCGCAAGCGTGCAGGACATAATCTCCATCACACGCACCATCCGGGCGGCGATGGTGTCGCTCAGTGTGAGCTTTGCCTCGTGGGAGAAAAGCGTGGAAGACCAGCAGCAGCTCCCGGCGGGCAAGGCGTTTAAGTCAATTCCAATCCAGCCGGCGAACCTGGCCTTCGTGCAGGAGGCGAAATGAAGGACGCGACGATTATTTCTCAGAAGTACTGGTCAAAATTGAACATCTTCGCGCCAAGCCGCCCATCATTATGTAATCATGCAAGCCACGAAGAAAGAGACGCTGGCGATTCGTTGTCCGACCTGTGGCGCCAAGCCCGGTGAGAAGTGTGAACTGGGCACCGGCCAACCCCGCACCGAGCCTCATCGAGACCGTCGCCTGATAGCGTCGGACAAATAACTTCTCCACTGCCCGCAACCCACCCCGCCAGCGGGTAGTGTGTGCACTTTTCAGATACTCCCGCCAGCGAGCATTCAAGGTGGAACGCCGTCAGCGACGGCTCTGCTTTACCCACAGACAAATTCAAGCCAACGCGTTGGCAAGTTCAGACTCCATGCTGCCGTCGTGGGTAGGCGCCGGTAACTGAAATCGCCGATGTGCAGTTTTGCTCAGAACAAAAAAACTCTTAATGAGATAGTTCTTAGCAATCCGGGGGTAGAGAATATGTGGATTCTTGCAGCACATCAAACCAGGCAGACACTCAGGCAATCGCGTTCGCAACTTGAATTGCTGGTCCATGACCGTACGGCCAAACTACGGAGCCTTTCACAACAGCTTCTGAGAGTGCAGGACGAGGAAAGACGCAAGGTGGCTCGTGACTTGCACGACAGCACCGGCCAGATTCTAACCGCGTTGAAAATATCGGTTGCACTACTGCAGCGAAAACTGGAAAACGACAGACAAACATGCGATGAGCTTTCGGGAATAGCGCGTTTAGCGGATGAGGCGCTTCAGGAAGTTCGTACAACCTCTTACCTGCTGCATCCGCCCATGCTTGACGAAACCGGTTTCTCGTCGGCCGCCCAGTGGTATATCGAGGGGTTCGCCAAGCGCAGCGGGTTGAAGGTACGGATGGATTTTGCGCCGGAGGGGGAGCGATTACCCGACACCATTGAGATCGCCCTCTTCCGCGTGTTGCAGGAGAGTCTGACCAACGTGCATCGCCACTCGGGTACATCTGAAGTAGACATTTGCTCTCGCCGGGAGGCCAATGCGGTGATTCTCGAGGTGCGAGACTACGGATGTGGCATGACCAGGGAGCGGGTCAGTCCCACAGGCCCGCAGGCTCACGAGTCAGGCGTAGGCTTGGCCGGAATGCGCGAACGGTTGCATGAGCTGAAAGGGGTATTGGAGATAGAATCGGCCAATCCTGGCACCAGGCTGCGGGCGATCGTCCCTCTGTTCCCCGAGCTAGGTCAGATGGCGCCGGCAACCTACGTCACGGGGGCACCATTGTCCTTCGTTGGAATCAACCAGGCGTCGCAGAGCCATGCCGTCTGAACGGCAAGGGAAGCTACGAGACTCCAATGGCGATTGCCCGGTTCAGATCGGTTTGGAGCTTCGGGTTGCTACCAGTACGGCCAACACCGTGGCAGCGTTGCGAACGCTTCCTGCGATGGTCACGAGGGCTTCCGAGACCTGCGGATGGCTCTCCGCCAGTCCCTCAAGACGACTACTGACGCTATGGAGGTTCTCCACTTCGTTCAGGATCGCTTCAAAAGGCATGGGTACTCCCGCTCTTTGAAAGACCTAAGGTGTGGGAGAGCTTCAGATGGACTGGCTTAGGTCAGAAGACCTGAAAGAGGAGAAGGTGGTAACCACCTCGAACCAAAGCCTACCACGCTCGGGCGGGATATGCTCGCTCCAAGTTGAAATCTGGGGCAGGTTCGAGATGTTCCTTGCCCAGCTGCCTGAAGTGAATATTCAACTATTGCCGCGAATTGCCTCCCTTGCCGGAGTTTGTGCTGTCTGCAGTCCGCCCCATAACTGCCAACGTCGGCCTCGAATTCGAAAAATTTAGGCCAATTGGCCACTTTTGGGGCTAAAATGATCAATGGTGAAGCCTGCCGCAGTAGCTAAGAAAAGCCGCGAATTCGATCCCAACACCTTCCTGGCAACCATTGGCGAGGGCAGGAAGAATCTCGCTGTTCTGAAAAAGCAAGGGATCTACGCCCAAGGCGATGGTGCCGATGCCGTCTTCTACATTCAGAAGGGTAAAGTAAAGCTTACCGTCGTATCCAAAGTTGGGCGGGAAGCAACGATCGGCATCCTGGGCGAAAGGAATTTTTTTGGGGAAGGCGCACTGGCCGGGCAGGCTCTGCGCATGGGGTCCGCATCGGCGATGACTGATTGCGAGGTGCTGCGGATCGACAAGAAGGCGATGATGGCCGCTCTCCATCGCGAACACGCGTTTTCTGACATGTTCGTGGCCTACCTGCTGGCGCGGAATATTCGTTATGAAGAAGACCTGGTGGACCAGCTTTTTAATTCCAGCGAGAAAAGGCTGGCCCGTGTCCTTCTTCTACTCGCGCATTTTGGCAAGGAAGGCGTGCCTGAAGCCGTGGTTCCCAAGATAAGTCAGGAGACCCTGGCAGAAATGGTTGGGACCACTCGTTCACGCGTGAGTTTTTTCATGAACCGCTTCAGAAAACTGGGCTTCATTCACTACGCTGGAGGTTTAGAGGGTGGGCTCCAGGTCCACAGTTCACTTTTGAACGTAGTTCTTCACGATTGAGCAACTCCGCCCTGATTTTTTCCTCGAGACAACTCCCTCGGCGCCAGCGAGTTTATCCGGTGTTCCCACCTCAGTTGCCGCTGTCACCTGGTAGTCCTGGTAGTCGATGGTGAAATTGGCCTGGCCTCCCAGCCGGATCGCGCTGGTGCTTCGATTGGAAGCGGGCAGCCAGAAGTCGCCGACTTTCGTGTAGACCTGCACAATTTTGGTGTCCTTCGTCCAGAATGAGGGATTCTTCGCGGGGGCCCCTTCAATACGGGTCACGGCAAAGTCTTCCGTATCCACCCAGATCCGGCCCCGGTACAAAAGCTTGTTGTTGGTCCGGGGCTCGACAGAAAGAATGTAGAACGAACCCGCAGGCGTCGTCTCGTGACCGGTCAGAATGAACTTGTAGTTGTCCTGGTTGAGAGCGACATGACTTTGATTTTCCTCGCTGACCGCTTCCTTCTCGCTCTGCAACATCCGTTTGAACACCCGCTCAATGACCAGCTGGGAGCCTTTTTCCGAACGGATACTGAATTCCTTCGTCCCTGGAGTACGGTACTTTACATCCACGATCATTTCCGCGCTTCTCGAGCCGGGGAAGCCGTGATATTCCAGGCGGTAGACACGGGTACCCTGGTACGCTTCCAGCGCGCGGGCGCGTTCAAGATTTCTCTGGACCAGGTGGCTTACGACTTCTTCCGCGCTCAGCCCGGCGGGAGCCGTTGCAGATCCATCTGAGGGTTGCGCGCCTGCGGCCTGTATGAGGCCGATCAGCAAAAATAAGGTAAACTGGGCGCAACGGCGATTCAGTTTCATCGGTGGACTCGACTCACTCAAGATAACCCGACGAGTTTCTCAAAAAGTGAGCAATTTTGAACACTTTTTTGAAAGCAAAGGTCGCACACCTGGAGTGCGTGGGCCTCCCAAATCCAGACCGCAGGGAACTAGAAGCCGGGGATACGAACATCAGGGCAGGCAAAGACTGGCCACAATGGATGTGGATCGTAGTGCGACGCTGCCCGGATACCCCGGCAAGTCTCCGACCTTGCCGTTTACCTCGGTTAGAACGCCCATTACGCCAGGCCGCGCCGTCCACTCAGCAAATTGATGACAAGAACCACCAGCGCTACCACCAGTAGCAAATGGATGAGGCCTCCGCCGATATGGAGGCTAAATCCCAGAAGCCACAAAATCCCTAGAACAACGAAAATTGTCCAAAGCATGTTAGTTCTCCTCTACGAATTGTCAGCACCGCCCATGAAGTTCCGAATCTGGTTGACCGTGTCTACCTCGGAGTTTCCTGGACTTGGTGAGTGTGACTGATTCTGATCTGCAATGCTGAGCAGGATTGCTCATTTGTGGTGCAACAGCGGAGCCTGCGCGCCGGTAGCGCCTTAAGCCGGTTTGAGCGACTTGCCGCACTCCAGGCAACAGGTTCGATGGCGGGGCGTGATCAGGCCGCAAAACGGGCACATCCGCTGCGACGCGAAATCGCCATCTCGCGGGGTTATTCCCAGCAGCTTTCTCAGCGACGCAGCCATGTAGGCACGCAGGCTACGAATACGGCTAAGAAGCGCTTGCGGGAGGGAAGTCATGAAATTCTGCACATTCAAAGCGCTGCCCAAGCAGGCAGTCCGGCAAGGTAATCATCACAGGTCAGCGTCCGCGATTCTGTGCAAGATTGCTCGCTTTTGGGTAAGAAGGATGTAACGTGAGAATACGGATGTGAGCAATTCAGACCAGCTATTGCCGAGTCGCGGGGCGATCATAGAGCTGGAGACGAGCATTCCTTCTGTCTCCTTTCAGGTTCTCTGAGCTAAGTCAGCCCATCTGAAGTTTTCTCCTCTTAGTTTCGTAGATCCTAAAGGAACAATCACATGAAAAAACTAATGTCAGTCTTGTTAATGAGCTGCATGGGCATGTTGGGAACGCTTGCCTGGGCGGGAACCGCTCGGGAAGACACAGTCGAACGCCTGCAGTCGTCGGTTGACGTCCTGCACGCCATCATGGAAGCCCCGGATAAGGGCGTTCCTGAAGAAGTATTGAGCAACGCGAAGTGCATCCTGGTAGTTCCGAATTTGATCAAAGGCGGCTTCATTTTTGGCGGCAAACACGGCCGCGGGGTAGCATCATGCCGCACTTCCGATGGCTGGAGCGCGCCCGCGTTTGTATCGATTGGCGGAGGAAGCTGGGGATTGCAGATCGGCGTCGAAGGCGTGGACCTGGTTGTATTGGTCATGAACGACCGTGGTTTTCAACATCTGCTTTCGAGCAAGTTCGCGCTCTCGGGTGAGGGATCGGTGGCAGCGGGCCCGGTTGGCCGCCATGCTTCCGCTGGAACCGACTGGAAGATGAACACTGAAATGTTGACCTACTCACGCTCCAAAGGCGTGTTTGCAGGTCTCACCCTCGAGGGTGCGGTAATCGAGCAGGACAACGACTCCACCCGCGCCATTTACGGCAAACACATGACGTTCCGCAATATCCTTTCGGGTAAGGTTTCGACCCCGAAGAGTGCGGAAGCATTCATGAGGGCAGTGTCGCAGGCTGGGCATCAGGCAGCTATCGCCGAAGCGAACGACAACAAGTAGTTGATAAGAGCGTTTCGATTCCCCCCAAAGGGTGCCCCGTCCAAGCGTGGCTTGGGCGGGGTTTTTCTTGCCGATGACGCCGGTTTACAGCCAGGAAAGCTCCGTCACTTGACGGGGAAATCGAGTCGCGTTCCTTACGGGGGACAGCTAAAAACCCCGCCCAAGCGAAGCTTGGACGGGGCACCCTCTGCGGGACGGAACCCAGACGGGTTCACGGTTCTGTTTCACTCGCCGTGGTAGACGGCAGGTCCGACCGTATGAGAGCCTCCGCATGCTTCCACACGCCTGCATCACACTCAATCTGGGTGTGGGCCTTCACGAAGACGCGGTCATACCAGGGATACTCTTCGCAGCCGTACGGGATCCCGCTGTAGTCGGAGCGGAAATTGCCAATGATACGGGTGCGAGTCGAATCGGCAGCGCGGATCGAGGACTGGCCGCGGAGAAGCCCATGCGGCTGATAGAAATTCGCGGCCCGGGCCACGTTCGCCGGGATGACCCGATCGTTGTGAAGAATGGAGATGCTGTCCACTTGCACGATGAGGAGTACGGGGATGCCGTCCTTTTCCAGTTTCCGCGCCAGGTTGATGGCTTCGGAGCCACCCCAGCTGTGTCCGTAGATGATGATGCGGGCATTCTGCTTCTCGCCGGCGGTTAGATTTCCGTCGTGGTTCGCATCGAGCAGCTTCATAATCCGGTTTCGAGCTCTTCCTCTGCGATAGCTCTCAAAGGTCTCCACTTCCACTCCCAGGGGATAAGCCTGGCGCAGGCGCGCCGCCAGCTGTACCTCGCTATGGGCGAGATTATCGTGTCGGATGAAACCACCCACAAATCCGATGACGATTACGGGCGGCAAGATGCCAACCACCGGCGCGGGAGCCGATTGTGCCGGGCCGGTCTGGCCCAGAGCGAGGAGAGCGACGATCGAACAAATCGAAGTGCGGAGGGGGATCACTTTGCCGTGCGGCCCGCGAGCGTCGGAACCAGAGCTACGGACTTCAGCTGCTCGAGTCCGGTGAGCACGGCGTGCCAGTGGGCTTCGTCCTTCTTGGTCTCGATCGGGGCCGAAAGATCAGAATAGAAGCGCAGCACGTTCTCGCGCAATTCCGCCGTGGTGAGATCAAACTTCCGATCGGAGATCCGTCCCAGCAGCTTGGCATAGGTGTCATCGGTCAGCGAGTACTCCGCCGCCTTGGTTTCGTTGCCGGTATCAAAATCGCAATTCGGGAGCAAGAGTGAGCCGGTGCGCACCTGTTGCAGAAAGACCCGATATTGATCGACCGTCGTATTGATGCTCTTGATGTACAGGTCCGCGGTTTGCGGGGTTGGGCTGTTGAAGGCCAGCCCCTTGAAGGGACCAATCTTCGGCATATAGCGCAAGAGTGTGGATATAATTCGCGTGCCCAGACCGGGCTTCACGTAGTCTTTTCCCCACTCCTTTTCATAGTCCGAGCGTGAGAGACGGTAGAGGAACTTGCGCTTCGCGAAATTAGGCGTCTCGCGCATCATGTCCTTCTTGTGGGTTTGCAGCGCGACCTGGGTCATTTGCGGGATTAGCCGGCTGACCGCGTAGCGATACGAGCCGATGGCGAGGTCCTCATGGGTGAGCACGTCCTTCAACTCCACTCCGTACACCACGGGAAAGACACGCTCCAGCAGGGATTTCGACACCTGGAAGCCGATGAAATCGTGATACTGCTGCGACGCGTAACGGTTCTTCGCCACCTGCGCCATGTCGAAGCCGAACTCCGTTTTCAGATGGGCGGTCTTGTCCTGGGCATAGCGGACCGACTTGCCAAACTTTGCCTGCAGTTTGGGATACTCGATGGCGACTGCCTGGTTGACCGCCGGGTGTCCGGCGATGTCCGACGCGTAATGAGAGAGCGCGCCCAACGCGAAGGCGTACTCATTGACATCCTGGCTCTCGAGCAGCAGCTCGCGAACGAAGTCGCCGCTGCGAACGTAGTGCACCAGGCTGCTGAACTCCGTGCTGCCGAAGGGATAGTACCCTAGGTCCTGGATGACGGCTCCACCGTAGGCGTAGGCATGGGCCTGGGTGATCTGGTCTTCCGTCAGTCCGGGAAATCGCTGCAGCAGGAGGGGACGGATCTGGTCAGTCCAGAGTAAGTCGACGATTTCCTCGTGGGTCAGAACCGAGTACGCGGGCGAGCTGCCGCTGCACATCACTACAATGAGGAAGACCGTGGCGGCGCGCCGGGTACGCAGGCGCCAACGCTCGACCACGCCGCCTGGCGACCTGGAGAGGTAGCGCATGGTTCAAATGCGGCCGAGAACCACGAGAACGACAACAATGAGGATGACTAGTCCCACGCCGCCAGTCGGGGCATAGCCCCAATCACGGCTATGCGACCACCGCGGCAGTGCTCCGAGAAGCGCGAGAATCAGGATTACGATCAAGATTGTTCCAAGCATGTTTTTCTCCTTTCGCTGAGTTCACCAGGTGGAGCCTCTCGCGAAGCTGCACCAGGTGGAATCGCTAAAATGTGATGTTGATGGCAATGCCCTCTCTGGGATACCTGCGGTTATAGAGGTAATAGCCGTTGTCCACGTAGCTGACGTAGACGTCGTCGTTGTCGTACCAGTCGTTTCCCCAGTACTCCGGCCACGGGTCAACCGTGCTGATCCAATAGCCCTGATACTGGAAGCGCGGGTATCCGCCTACGACCAGGAAGGGCAGGGTGTTGATGCGAAAGCCGTGGCTCGGCCCAAAGTATCCGCGATACCGATCATCCGGAATGCGGTAACCCCGATAGCCGCCACGTTGCTGCCAGTTGCGGTGGTCGGACTGCCAGTTTTGTGACCGATGCTCTTGCCAGGCGCTCTGCCGGACACGCTGTTGTTGATACGTGCGCTGGGGCTGCTGCCGTGCCTGCGCCTGCTGCTGGTTGCGCTGGACCTGTTGCCGCCTGTCCTGAGCCTGCTGCTGGTTATGCTGGTTCTGTTGCTGCTGTTTCTGCTGGGCCTGCTGCTGGTTACGCTGGGCCTGCTGCTGCCTGTCCTGGGCCTGCTGCTGGTTACGCTGGGCCTGTGGCTGTTGAGCGTGCTCCGGCCTGCTTTGCTCATGCCCGCCTTGCTGTTGAGCATGATCTTTCCTGTCGCCCTGCTCATCGTGCTGTGCGTAGGCTGGAGCGGCCATTCCTAGAAACAAGGACAGGATGGCCGCGCCGGTGATTCCAACTGTTTTCATATTTTGCTATCTCCATTGCTACGAGTACGTATGCTGTTCTCTACTGCAAGCTTCCGGTTTGCGCGTTTACCGGGTTGCCGATCGCCTCGCCCGATACGAGAAGCTCCACTCTGCGGTTCTGCTGGCGACCCGCCGCGCTATCGTTCGAAGCTACCGCCAACGTATTGCCGAAACCTCTGGCAGTAACCGAATTCGTCGCGACCCCTTGCTGCACCAGGTAGTCACGCACCGATCGGGCGCGGTTCTCGGACAAGGTCTGATTCATCTGATCGCCGCCTACGTTGTCCGTGTAGCCGCCGACTTCGATGTTGAGTCCCGGGTACGCGAGCAGAATGCCGGCTACCTTCGCCAGCTTCTCCCGCGCTCCTGGTTTCAATGAGTATTTTCCGGTGTCAAACAAAACATCGGACATGCTGACGATGAGACCGCGCGCGCTGTCGCGGGTTTGAAGGATCCTGTTCAACTGCTCGGACAAGCGCACGCGCATGGCAGCCTTGTCGGCATCCGCTTGTTGTGCGGCCAGGCGGGACCGTTCGGCATCAGCCTGGGCTGCGGAGAGTGCACTAGCGGACGCGGCCTGGCTGTTCGCCATATCGGACCTGGCTCTGTCGGCGTCCGACTGGGCTCTGGCAGCATCGGCTTGAGCTCGTGTGGTATCAGACTCTGCCTGGGCTCTCGCGGCTTGCGCCCGGGCGGTGTCCGACTCGGCTTGCGATGTGGCGCGCTCGGCTCGGGCCTGGTCAGACTGGGCCCGTTCCTTCTGGCGGGTTGCGTTGTCGGCTTCGGCTTGGGTTTGTGCCTGCGCGCTGGCCGCAGCTTGACGTTCGTTCTCGAGACGCTCCACTTCTATCTTTTTGACTGTAATGGCGCGGGCATCTTCCGCGGTCTGCACCACTTCACGAGCCTTCCCGATCATGGCCTTGCGATCGGTGTGCTTGCTGGTGGCATCGGCATCAACCTGGTCCATCAGCCGCGAAGCATGCTGGTAGCTGTCGCGGGCGTAGGTCTCGGCGCCCTCGGATTGCGCAATGCGCAAGGCGTTGCGCGCTTCAAAGAATTCCAGAGGCAAGCGGGTATTCAGAACCACGGGATCGAACTTGTAGCCGGTCGGAATATAGCCGCCGCGCTCCAGAAGTTCATACTTGGTGTGCATCGCCTCGGTGGTCCCTTTGGTGTCCTCGCGAACGATGTTCTCGAGCACGACCACGTTGCTGGGCTGGCGCACCGCATAATAAGGTTCCGCGGTTACGACCAGAGCGAAGGCCTGAAGATCGGTAGTGACGTCCACCTTGCTGCGGTGGTTATCGCCCACTATGATCTCTCCCAGATTCACGGCCCGGCCCTCGGGCGAGATGGCCCACAGGATGTAAGTCAGATATTCGTTGCCGAAGGTCGTGGGCTTTTCCAGATTGGCAAATTCCACTTCGATTTCGATGTAGCCCTTCTTGCTTTCTACCTTGGCTTCCCCGCGCGCCTGGGGCATCAGGTCCGTGCCGGCGAAATCCACCTTGGAAGCCCCACCGCGATGCTTGTAGTTGATGGCCTGCACATTGCGGCTGACTACGGTGACCCGGAAAGTCGGCGTGTGCTCCATGGGTTCGACCACCATGGTTGATTGAGAATTGGTTTGCGCAAACGCACTCAAACCGAGGGTGATTCCGATTGCGAGCAAAACTTTGGTCTTCATAAGGATTCTCCTTGAGGCAGCTTTCTGCCCTAGCGCTTAGTCTCTATCCTGAATTCGCGCGCCGGTATTAAGAGGCGCTAATAATGAGCTCAACCCTTCCCAACGCGGATATGGGAGAGGGAGTGAAACAGTCCAAAAACGTTCAGCAGCCACAGCACGACGGCGATGATCACGACGCCGTTCAGAATTGACTTGATGGATGACTGCATCGGAATAAAACGATTCACCAGCCACAGAAGGACACCCACCACAATGAGGACTTCCAGGAGTTGAATTAACGGCATGGTCTTTGACCTTTCTGGTTGCGGGGGACGACGCTCCTCTCCGCCGGAGATGTTGTCCCGCTCTTGCTTTCGAGAGCTTTTAGGGTCGAAACGTGTGGTCGTGGAGTTCCGCGACTGACACGGGCGAAGAATCCCAATTCGCTGAATATGGTCGCTTGCTTGAATTGGCAGGGACCTGACCCGCCGCGACTGGACGATGAGAGCTACGAATTAGGGGTCGTGGCTCCCTACTACACACTCAGCAGAATAGAGAATGACAGGTGGGGACTTTAGTGTCTGAGCAAGATAGCTCACATGTGAAGATAAACATCCACGCTTTCTGCACGGGCGAATCAGTCGCGGAAGCTTCTTGCGCACCTTCGGCTGAGCTATATCGAGCCTTTCACCCGGGCCTGATGCCCGGGGCTGTATTCCTTGCACCGCCCAAGCGGTTCTCCTCATCGGGTGCGCGAGTGACTTCGGCCGACTTTGTCAGACCTTGAATTGCGACACAGATCCTTCCGGCAGTGCAGAGGCATCAACCTCCGAGCACTCAAATTCTCGTCCACACTGGAAGCAGACTTTGTACGTTCTCTGCTTAATGGTGAACACGCGGCTGAGCTGGCGGTGCCGGCACCTGAAGACGAACTCGAAAACCCACAGCAGCGGGTTCATGCGTTCTGCGATCGCCGCCGCTCGCAACTTCCATTGGCGTCCAGCCACTCCAGCAGGGCGCGAACGCTGGCCCGAGCCAGGGCTATTGAGCAGTCAGCTGCTCCGTAGTAGATGTTGACCGTGTCGCCGTCGGGATCCATGGTGTATCCGCACGGAAACACGACGTCATTGACATCGCCATTGCGCTCGTAATCCGCTTCCGGCCCAAAGATCCAGGAGTCGCCGCGCAGCAAACATTTCTCCGGATTCTCCAGATCAAATAGGGCCAGGCCCAGGCGATATAGACACCCGGAAGGCGTGTGCCGAACTCCGTGGTAAAGCACGAGCCAGCCTCGCGAGGTCTCGATGGGCGGCGGCGAAAGGCCAATCTTGTTCGCGTCCCACCAGGCGCCGCGGCGCGCTTCCAGCATGAGCCGGTGCCTGCCCCAATGACGCAGATCGGGAGAGTAGGAAATCCACATGTGCGCTCCGAGCGGCGTCATGGGACGATGAATGAGCGCCCAGTATCCATTGATTCTCCGGGGCAGAAGCGCGCTGTCTTTGTCATCCGGCGGCATGATGACGCCATAGCGCTCGAAACTGCGGAAGTCTTTGGTGAGAGCCAGTGACACTCCGGGACCGCCGCGCGAATAGGAGGTGTAGGTGATGACGTATTGCTGCAGTTCAGGCGCGAACGTGATGCGAGGGTCTTCGATACCCCAGATTTCTTCGGGATAGTCCTTGGGGCTGGGCATCAACGTCGGTTCCGGATCGATCTGCCAGCCATCGACGCCGTTTAGAGAGCGAGCCGCGCAAAGATGCGACAATCCGCGCCGGTCTTCAATGCGGCACAAAAGGAGAGTAGTTCCGTCCTGCAGCAAGGTTGCGCCCGCGTTGAACACGCTGTTGATCGAGTAAGGCCAATGCTTCCGGGTCAGAATGGGATTGCCAGGGTGACGCAACAGCAGCGGCGGATAGTGGGTGCTTTCGACGTTGACGAGCGTGGTTTCGGGAGCAGTCATGAAGGATCTTCCAGCCTTTCGGGCGGCAGTTCGGGTGGTGGCAGAGAGCGCATTTCGAGTAGCGCCATCAGGAAAGAGAGCGTGGATTCGGCGCCCTGATTCTGATTGGCCCGGTCGGGATGCAGGCCGTCCCGGCAACCGCCGGTTTCAGAATCGTAAAGAGAAAGCTGGAGATCGTTATCGCCCAGGAACCAATTGAAAGCCGACCATGCGGCATTGCGCCAGGGACGGTCTCCAGTGACGCGGTAGGCCTCTAAGCAGGCGGACACCGCGCCGCCAGCTTCGACCGGCTGTTGATCGAAGCGAGCTTGTGGGCCGCCCTGACGGTAAAAGCCTTGCGAACCGATCGGGACAAAATGACCATTCGTCGGGCAGCGCTGCGTTTCCATCAGCCAGTCCAGGGAATCGAGTCCGGCGGAAAGCATCCGTTCGTCTCGGCAAGCCGATCCCACCAGCAGCATGGCCTGGGACAGGCGTGCGTTCCCGTAGGCCACAACATTTTCAAACCATTTCCAGTCTGGACGTTGAACCGACTCGTACATGGCAAGCAATCTCTGAGCCAGCGCGAATCGTACCCGCTGGGCGTCGCGGTCTCCAGGGTACGAATGGAGGTATTCCTGAATTCCGAGGATGGAATAAGCGCAGGCACGCGGACTGTGGAACTCGACCACGGCCGGCAGCGAGTACTCGAACAATCGTCCAGCGGCGCCTCTCAAACCCTGGTTTGCGGACTGGCCCAGGACGGTGCCCAGGGCCCACAATGCGCGGCCGTGAGCATCTTCCGATCCCTGCTCTTCCAGCCAGTGGTGGTCGTAGCCCAGGAAGTTTCGGAACCTTCTATTCTTGGGATTGAAAGCGTGTTCGAGAAATGCCAGGTACCGGAAAGCCCAATCCGGATTGGCGGCTAAAGTTGTTCCGGTCACACCCGTTGGTTCGCCCACTTGTTTTTCCAGTTGCGCCGTAAAAATAAGGGCGCGTGCGTTGTCGTCGGTGGTGTATCCCTCGGCCCGGTTGGGGATGGTGAAGATCGCGTGCTGCAGCATTCCGGTGTCATCGGTGAGTGCGTTCACGTGATTGAGTTTTAGTTCGGGCAGTTGATTGAACGACTTCTCGGTTGCACTCGCGGAGAACTGAACTCGGGGAGTTTCCATGCGGTCGCTGCGAACCCGGGCAAAACTTTCCATATAACCTTGTGCGGCTTTCTTCCATACCATGTCGCGCGCGAACAGGTAGGCGCGTTTGCGCATGGCGTGGCGTAGCGCCGGCGTGGTCAGAAGTTCAATGGTTTTTTGCGCGATTGCGTCAGGGTTCTGGAAGGGAACCAGGGCGCCGCGCCCGCCATCCAACAATTCGATCGCGTGCCAGTAGGGAGTGGAAATGATTGCCTTGCCGGCTCCCAGAGCATAGGCGAGCGTTCCGGAGACCACCTGCGCTTCGTGACGGTATGGAGTAATGTAGATGTCCGCAGCGCCGATGAACTCCGCCATTTCCTCAGGGCTGACGAAGCGGTCGTGGAACATCACTTGCGATTCCACTCCTACTTCTCTCGCCAAAGCTTGCAAGCTGGCTCGGTACTTGTCGCCCTCGCGACGCAGGATGTGAGGATGGGTCGCACCTGCCACCAGGTAGACCACATTTTCATGTTTCGACAGGATCTGAGGCATGGCCTGAATGACGTTCTCTATACCCTTATTCGGCGAGAGCAATCCGAAGGTAAGCAGCACCGCTTTGCCTTCGACGCCGAAGCGGTCCTTGTAGAAATTGGGATCAAGGAAGGGCAGGTCGGGAACGCCGTGCGGAACCAGGTCAATCTTGCTGCCCGGCACCTTGAAGATTTCCTGCAAGAACTGGGAGGACAGTTGGCTCATGACAATGAGACGGTCCGAAAGCTCTGCAATCTCTTCCATGACCCGGAGCTGGTCGGGGTTGGGCTCGCGCAGAACGGTGTGCAGCGTGGTCACCACTGGCATCTTCAATCCGCGAAGCAAATGCAGGATGTGGCTGCCGGCCGGGCCGCCGAAAATTCCATACTCGTGCTGCAGGCACACCATATCTATGTTGTGAAAGTTAAGGAACTCTGCAGCTTCCTGGTACGAAGCCACGTCGTCCTGCGCCAGCGACCATCTCACCCGCGCGGGATAGTCGTATCCTTGTTCGGTGTCGTTAACCGGCAGCGCCAGCAATCGAGCAGTTCCGTACTCTGCGGATATGGCCTCGCACAGGTCGGTAGTGAACGTCGCGATTCCGCAGTGGCGGGGCAGATAGTTGCCGATCACGGCAATTCGACTGGGCATGGAGGGTTTGGACTGCCAGCGTGGAGCGGTCGTCTCAACCTCGCCCCGAGCCGCAGGCCGGGCCATCACGACTTCCAACATCCCTCTGGAAACAATTGTCTTGGGTAGCGACATTAGCCCTTAAGTCGTGCCGAGAACGGTTGGCGGAGAATTGAGCGCCTTAGTCTTAACAGCCCGCGTAGACCTGGACGCCCCCGTCCGGGTGGGCGAGCAAGGCTCGCCAGAAATTGCGGCCCAGAAAACCACTGCGGAGCTTTGCTCCGCTGGGCGGACGAGGGCATCCACCCTACGTAAGCTCGCTGGTAGAATTTACTACTGACAGTATCGAACAGCAGGATGCTTGAGGACTGGTCAAAATTGACCAGTAATGTGCAGAAGACTCTGAGTGCGGGAGAACATCATGTCCATTCGACCCGTCAAGCGCTTGGTGAAAGCCAAACCTACCCTCGAAGGCGCGGGCGTGCACCTGCGACGCGCGTTCGGTTTTGGCAACACGTCTGACTTCGATCCCTTCCTGCTGCTGGACGATTTTCGCAATGACGTTCCGGAGGATTATCTGGCAGGCTTTCCGTGGCATCCTCACCGCGGGATCGAGACTATTACGTATGTCCTTGCCGGAACGGTGGAGCATGGCGACAGCATGGGCAACCGCGGTTCCATTGCTTCCGGCGATGTGCAGTGGATGACGGCGGGCAGCGGAATCATCCACCAGGAAATGCCTAAGGGCGATCAGGCCGGCCGCATGCACGGCTTCCAGTTGTGGGCCAACCTTCCTGCGTCGAAGAAAATGACTGCGCCGCGTTATCAGGAAATAAAAGCACCCGAAATTCCGGAGATTAAAGACGACGATGGCACCCATGTGCGCGTGGTCTGTGGAACGTTCTGGGGGAAGACCGGCCCGGTGGAGGGAATTGCGACCGATCCGACTTATATTGACGTGTCGGTTTCTCCGGGCCGGAGGAAGACGCTTCCGGTTGAAGTCACTCGCCACGCCTTCGCTTATGTGTTCGCGGGCGGCGGAAAATTCTGCAACGCATCGGGTCCGCTGACGGTTCCGACCGAAGCGGTCAAATGGTCGGACACGACGCCTCCGGTCGAGGCCGACAACCGCTCGCTCGTACTCTTCGATCGCGGCGACGAAGTCACGGTGCAAGCCGGGGATGACGGGATCCGGTTTCTTCTGGTGTCAGGCAAGCCGCTGGAAGAGCCGGTGGCATGGTACGGTCCCATCGTGATGAACACGCAGGAGCAACTGCGGCAGGCGTTCCAGGAACTCGAACAGGGCAAATTTCTGAAGTAAATGTGCTTACTTTGAAACAGTCTCAGCGATACCGCGGTACTTCAACATCGGTTCAATACTAGGTTCCGCTCCTAGCCAGGCTTTGTACAGGCTGCCGAGGTCTTCGGTATTACCCCGCGAAAGGATCATCCGGCGGAAACGATCGCCATTCGCCCGCGTCAAGCCGCCGTGGTCTTCGAACCACTGGAAGGCGTCGTCGTCCAGCATCTCGGCCCACAGATAGGCGTAGTAGCCCGCGCCATACTCGCCGCCCCAGATGTGAGCAAAATAGGTGGAGCGGTACCGCGGCGGCACGGCGCTGAGAGCAAGTTGGGTCTTCTTCAGCGCCTCGGTTTCAAAAGCATCCGGCGTCTGCAGCGGCGTGCTGGCTGGAAAAGTGTGCCACTGCATATCGAGTTCAGCTGCCGCCAGCACCTCGGTGAGCGCGTAACCCTGATTGAAGGTCTCGGCTTTCTTGATCTTGGCGGCAAGCTCTACCGGTATGGGCGCACCGGTCTTGTAGTGTTTCGCATAGTGGCTGAACACCGTCGGATAGGTCGCCCAATGCTCGTTGAATTGCGACGGAAACTCGACGAAGTCACGCGCCACCGCGGTACCGGAAAGGGCTGGGAATTCGGTGTCCGCGAACATGCCATGCAGGGCGTGCCCGAATTCGTGGAACATAGTCGTGACATCGCGGAAGCTGAGAAGGGCTGGCTCGCCGGGCGCAGGCTTACTGAAGTTGCAAACGTTAAAGACGACCGGCAGCGTGCTCAACAGCTTGGACTGGTCAACAAAGTTGCTCATCCAGGCGCCGCCGTTTTTGTTATCACGCTTGAAGTAGTCGACGTAAAAAAGAGCCATCGGCTGGCCATCATCGTCGAACACCTCGAACACGCGCACCTCGGGGTTGTACACCGGAATGTCTTTGCGCTCTTTGAAGGTGATCCCGTAAAGCTGGGTTGCGGCGTAGAACACGCCATTCTCGAGCACGTTGTTCAGCTCGAAATATGGTTTGATCTGCGACTCGTCCATGTCGTACTTCGCCTTGCGCACCTGCTCGGAGTAAAAGTTCCAATCCCACGGCTCCAGTTTGAAGCCGCCCTTCTGAGCATCAATAACCGCCTGGATGTCACGTGCTTCGTCACTGGCTCTGGCGGTTGCTCCCGGCACCAGCGCATCCATGAACTTCAGGGCGGCGGCGGGTGCTTTAGCCATCTGGTCTTCCAGCTTCCAGGACGCGTAGCTGGGAAAGCCGAGCAATTTGGCTTTCTGAGCGCGAAGCTGCGCCAGGCGCGAAACAGTATCGCGGGTATCGTTCGGTCCGCCGCGCTCGGCGCGGTTCCAGGAGTTCTCGAACAGAGTCTGCCGGGTCGAACGCCGGCTAAGCGAATCCAGGTCAGGCTGTTGAGTTGTGTTCTGTAAAGGCAGGACGTAGCCCTCTACCTTGCGATCCTTCGCGGCCAATGCAGCCGCTGCGATTCGCGCGTCGCCCAGGCCCGCGAGCGCGTCCTTGTCTTTAGTGATAAATGCTGCATCCTTGGTGGCGGCGAGCAGCTTGGTGGTGAAGGCGTTGGTGAGGGTGGACTCTTCTTCGTTAAGTTTTTTGAGTTCGGCCTTGTCGGAATCGGAGAGGTTGGCCCCGGAGTGCACAAACTTCTTGTAGTAGAACTCGACCAGCCGCAGCGACTCCGCATCGAGCTTTAGAGAATCGCGTTGCTGGTAAACCGCCGCGACACGCTGAAAAAGTTTGGAGTCGAGAAAGATCGCGTCCGAATGCGCGGCCAGCCTGGGCGCTTCGAAGTCCTGCACTTTCTGTAACTCTGGATTAAGGTTCGCTCCGGTGACACCGTTGAATGCCGCCATGGCGCGGTTGAACAGCTGACCGGTTTTTTCCATGGCAATCAGCGTGTTCTCGAAGGTGGGCGGGGCTGGATTGTCCGCGATCGCCCGCATTTCCTGGCGTTGTTCCGCCATGCCGGCTTCAATGGCAGGCTGGTAGTCGCTGTCCTTGATCTTGTCGAACGGCGGCGCTTGAAAGGGCACCGTGCTCGGCGCGTAAAACGGATTATTAGGGCCAAAGTCCATAGGTTTGTCCAAGGTAACGGGACCGGAGCCGAGCGTCATAGCGCCGGCTGCGATCAGAATTCCCAATTTTGACAGCATCGTGTTGGTTTATGTGACCGGAAGGTGCTTGAAGCCGATCATTTTTCGTCGCTCTTATGATTGTAAATGAAGTGGGTTTGTGAGGTGTGGGGCGGGCACTCTTGTCTGCCGCTTTTGACTTTGATCTTGGTTTTGGATCTACCTAAGAAAATCAGAATCAACGTCAAAGGCGGCGGACAAGAGTATCCGCCCCGCACACACTCACACGGCCTTACGGCTCAGCGTCTCCCGGCCTGCGGACCAGTTCAACACTTCTTCGATCACGCGCTCAACTTCCTGATTGGTGAGTTCGGGATACATAGGAAGCGACAAAACGCTGGCGGCGGATTTCTCCGTGACCGACAACGAACCTAGCCGGGCGGGGCGTCCCCAGGGAAAGCCCTCCTGCTGATGAATGGCAATGGGGTAGTGAGTGAGAGCGGTGATTCCTTTCGACTGGAGATAAGTCTGCAGCCCGTCCCTGTCGTCGCTGTCGATGACATAGAGATGGTAGACATGCTGGTAGCCCGGGGGCGTGAAGGGAAGCGTCATGGGCGCGTCGGCCAGGCCCCGGTCGTACAGCTTCGCAATTTGCCGGCGGCGTTCGCTCCATTCGTCCACGCGCTTCAGCTTGACGCGCAAAACTGCCGCGTGAATATCGTCGAGGCGGCTGTTGTAGCCGATGCTGTGATGGGAGCGTTTCACCGAGCCGTGGTTGCGCAGCTTGCGGATGCTGGCGGCAAGCTCCTTGGTATTGCTGGCCACGGCACCGCCGTCACCAAAGCAGCCCAGGTTCTTCTGGATGATGAAGCTCAGGCAAACGGCGTCGCTGAGTTCCCCGATGGCAAAGTTGTCGCCCCTGGCGCCAATGCCCTGGGCACAATCTTCCACGACAAATAAGTGGTGAGCTTTGGCGATGCGCGCGATCTCCGGCATGTCAGCGGTGAGGCCGTACAGATGCACGGGCACAATGGCGCGAGTCTTCGACGTGATTGCGGCTTCGATCTTGGTTACATCAATATTGCGGGTCTTGGGATCGCAGTCCACGAACACGGGAGTGGCGCCAGCCAGCCAGATGGCCTCCGCCGTAGCGAAGAAAGTGTTGGAGGTGGTGATGATCTCGTCGCCCGGGCCGAGCCCCAGAGCGAGAAACACGAGCCACAGGGCGTCGGTACCAGAGTTCACGCCCACGGTTTCCTTCTTGTTCATGTAACGCGCCAATTCTTCTTCAAACTTGACCAGTTGCGGGCCGAGCACATAGCTGCCGCTCTCCAGCACTTCGAGGATCGCTTGATCGATCTCGGCCTTCAGGTTGTGGTACTGCTTAACATGGCCATAAAAGCCGATGCTTGATTCCGGCATGGGACAACCTCCTAAAAGAACTCTCTCGGGCGCAGCCGAGCTCGATTCTACTAAAACGATTCAGTCAAGGGAAATATTGGCCCTGGCAAGACTTTGTACCCCTTCTGATGACTATAGCTAAACGCAAAAATACGATGCCAACAAACCACAAAACGGCTAGCGAAGGGTGCCGGCCCACAGGACAAGCAAGCTCGAGTTCAGGCGATTCTCAAAGTGCTGAGGCGAGTTGGGCGCCCGGGATCGGGTAGAGGAATGCCGAACGCCGTTCAAGATTCCGTGGGCCAGTCACGCGGACGGGCGAAATCAGGATTTCGCTGGTACGAAAGTAATGAGGAGGCGACGGCGACCGAATTGTAAGATTCGAAGTAGGCGCCTTGGAGGCCTGATGCCCAATTCTACTGTGCGTTTCTTGTTCCCCGCTCTGGTCCTCCTCGGACTTTCTATCGGGGTTGTGTCCCAAACTTCTCCGAAGCCGTTGCGCGCCAGTGAAGTGCTCGCGCTCGAAGCGGGCGGCGTTCTGCCAGCGAATGTGGCACATGAAATCGGCGTTCGGGGATTGAACTTTCATCCGAACGAGGACTTCCGGGCCCTGCTCAAAACGTCGGGGGCCGATGCCGCCGTACTGACGGCGTTGAATTCCGCCAAAGTCACAGCGCCGGCTTCGGACGCGAAGCCGGACAAAGGATTGCTGAAGCAGCTAAGTAGCGCGCTGGTCCTCATCAGAGATAAGCGATATGACGAGGCCGGAATAGAGTTGACTCGTGCCCTCGAAAGCAGCTTTGCAGGTCCCGAAACCGGCTTTGTCATGGGCGAAGTGCTGCGCCGGAAGGAAGAATTTCGGCAGGCCGCCCAGGTCTATGCCGAAGTCCTGCATCAGGACCCTGACTTTCCCCAGGTGCACACCAAGGTCAGTTACGTTCTATACAGACTGGGAGATCCCGAAGACGCGCTGCATGAGGCGAAGACGGCGCTGGCCCAGAATCCGGACGATGCCGAGGCCCACAAGAATGCGGGGCTGGCTCTGGGCGACGAGCAGAAGTTTGATGCGGCCGCATCGGAGTACAGGGAGGCGTTGCGAATCAAGCCTGATTACGCCAGCGTGCACTACAATCTCGGCCTGCTCTTTTACAACATGCACGACTACGAAAACTCAATCGTAGAGTACAAGAAGTCGATCACACTCGATCCCAACAACTCGGACGCTCACACCAATCTCGGAAACTCCTACTCTGCCAAGCGAGACATGGCCTCGGCGATTGCTGAGCACCGCGAGGCCAAGCGGCTGAAGCCCAACGACCCGATGATCCGGCAGAACCTGGCGTCGGCGCTCATGACCCGTGATCCGCGGGCTGCCATCGTGGAACTGCGCGAATTGGAGAAACTCTTCCCCGACTTCGAAATGTGCCACGTATGCCTGGGCAAAGGCCTGCTCTGGGCCGGTGATGCGCCGGGCGCTGAAGCAGAATTCCGTAAGGCTGCGGAGCTCGATCCTTCGGACCTCGAAACTCACACCGGACTGGGCAACATTCAGGAACAGCAGAAAAATTACGACGCGGCCCTGAAGGAATTCAGACTCGCGGAGAGGCTGGGTCCCGACATAGCACACACCCATTCAGATGTGGGAAGAATTTTACTTGCCAAGAAAGATGCCGCTGGAGCCATCGCCGAGTTGAAACAGGCCGAGGCATTGTCGCCGAGCGATTGGCGTATCCATGATCTCTACGCGCAGGCGCTGGAAGCTTCGAACCAGGACGAAATGGCAATCGCCGAGTTCAAGGAGGCGGTCTCACTCGATCCCAAGCAGTCGCAGGTGATCCTTGAACTGGGGACAGCGCTCGAAAAGAAGGGCGATTGGGCCGGGGCGCTGGAGCAGGACAAGAAGGCGGCGCTGACCGAGGCGAATGCCAACGGCAAGCATCAGCGGGGAGAGGCTTTCTATTTCAGCACCGAAGCACAAAAGGGATACAAGGCGGCTCAACTGCGTTTCGCCGATCATGTGGCAGCACTGAAGGCTTCGGGAAAATCTGCCCAGGCGGCTGACCTGGAAAAGCGGGTTCAACTGACGGACGGTTCGGCGGGGACCCTGGAAAAAGTGCAAGTGGCGATGCAAAGCGGCGAGCAGGCGTTCCGGGAAAGACGATTCGTCGACGCGGAAAAATCCTACCAGGAGGCGGTCAAGCTGGCTGAGCTGTTGCCGCCGGGTGACGAGAATCTGATCGTTGCGCTCGGTCGCCTCGGAAACACATATGGAATGCGGCAAGACTATGCCGACGCCGAAGCTGCTTTCCATCGCCAAATCGCCATTGTCGAAAAGACCTTCGGTCCCGTGTCTCCCCGAATGATCGATCCACTCGATTCTTTGGGGAATTTTGCGGCGGGTCAGATGAACTTCGTTGCCGCCGAGGGCTATTTTTCCCGGGCGCTCGACATCAGCGTGAAAAACTTCGGAGAGAACAGTTCACGAACCTCGGAGAGCCTCAGAGCCGTTGGTGGCGTTTATATGTTTCAGCGTTCCTGGGACAAGGCGGAGCCGTATCTGGTGCGGGCGGTGAAATCGATAGAAGTGGCGAACGGACCCGACGATGGCCAGGTGCTGGTTCCCTTGTGGGGACTCTGCGATCTGTATGATCGCATGGGCAAGGCTGACCAGTCACAACCCTGTTGGCACCGGGCCACCGGACTTATGGAGAAGCAGTCTGGCGAAAACAGTCCCGGCCTGATAGCGCCTCTCACCAACGAGGCCAAGGCGCTGCGCCGCCTCGGGCGCAATAACGAAGCCGAGCAGTTGGAGCAGCGTTTGGCGAAGATCAATCGGACTACCGCGCAAGCAAATTGAAGGGTTCTGGTAGCGCCGGCATCCTGCCGGCCCATAGGTGCGGGCGGGCCGGCGCTACGAAAACCTAGTGCCGATCAAGCTGGAACGCGGCCGCCTGGTAATCTCCGCGCAGGTCTAGCTGGACTCCGTGGCGCATCCACCATGCGCCGGAGGCGCTTGCCGGAGCTTCCGGCACGGCCTTGCCTTCGATCCAACCGAGTTTGTATTCGGCATCCGGATCGAGGCCCTCGAGTTGCAGCAAGGGAAAACCGCGGCCTTGCCGCGTCGCATTCGCGAAGGCGAAGACGACCGCCTGATTCTTGTCGCTCGAAACCGTCTCGGTTGCCGACACCTGGCTGCCATTGCGCGGACTGATCAGCCGATAGAGGTCGCCGCGCACAATGGTTCGCTGCACGGAATGGTAACCAGCGATTAGGCGCTTGGCAGTGGCAAAGTCTTCGGCGCTCCAATGATTCAGATTGGCGCCGATGCCCAGCGAGCCCTGCATCGAGCTCAGCATCCGATAAGTAAGAGACGTGGAGCGGAAGTTGAACCAGTGTGGCGAGTCGGTCACCCACGCCATCATTATTTGTGGTGTGTAGGCGTAGCTGAAACCATCCTGCATCGCTAGCCGGTCAAAGGGATCGGTATTGTCCGAGGGCCAGACCTCGTCGGTGTAGCGCAAGATGCCCAAATCCACACGTCCGCCGCCGCCCGAACAGCTTTCGATTTCAACTTTGGGATGCTTTTTGCGCAGGTCAGCAAGTATGGAATAAAGATTACGGATGAAGGCAATGTAGACGCCACGCTGCTCATCAACTGGGACCTGGTCCCATCCCGGCTCCGACCAGTTGCGGTTGTAGTCCCACTTGAGAAAAGCGATATCGTTTTCCGTCAGCAGTTTGTCGAGGAAACCATAGACGTAGTCGCGGACATCCGGGCGAGCCAGGTTCAGCACAAGCTGGGTGCGGGATTCGGAGCGAGGGCGTCCGGGAAAATTCGAAACCCATTCGGGATGCTTGCGATAGAGGTCTGAATCCGGGTTGACCATCTCGGGCTCGACCCACAAGCCAAAATCCATGTTGAGCGAGTGGACCTTGTCGATCAGCGGCTTCAGCCCGTGCGGAAACTTCTCTGTATTTACGTACCAGTCGCCCAGTCCGGCGTGATCGGTTTTACGCTGGCCGAACCAGCCGTCGTCCATCACAAAGCGGTCCACGCCGATGGACGCGGCTTTCTCCGCCAACGCCATCTGGCCGGCTTCATCAACTTTAAATTCGGTAGCCTCCCACGAGTTGTAAATGACGGGACGCGGCTTGGGGTCCGGCGCCTGCGGCAGAATCCGGGCGATTTCAAAACGGTGCAGCAAGCGTGACGCGCCGCCCAGTCCGTGATCGGAGTAGCCGCCGTAAAAAATTGGCGTGTCCAGATGTTCGCCGGGTTTCAGTTTGTAACCAAAATCGAAAGGATTGAATCCGCCGGTCACGCGCACGGCATCAACCTGGGTTCGGTCTACGATGATCCGCCATGATCCCGACCACGCCAGCGCGCCAAACCAGACTTCGCCATGCTCCTCATCGGCGATAGCGGGCTTCGCCGTGTCCTGGCCGCTGTCGCGGGAAATCGCAAACCACGGATTGGCCTGGTGGCTGGTGCTTCCCCGGCGGCTCTCAATGACGCGAGCCGCGCCCTGAATGAGTTCCTGATTCAACGTCCACTCGCCGGCCCAGCGGCCAGTCAGATAGCTCAGGGTGTAACGGGCGGGAGGCAGGGTCCACTGCGCCGCGGCCGCTTGTTCAATCATGACCGGCTGCTTTTCCCGATTTTCAATACTCGCGGAACGCGCCAGAATGCCGCTCTCCGGGTCCATTGAGTAACGCAGGGTTACATAAATCTCGCGGGAAATATCCTTGAGCAGCACGTCCACCGCATGGGAATCGGCAGGAGTGGCCTTAACAAAGTGAAGCACCAGATCGCGATTGCCATCGGCAAAACTGACTTTGAGCGCGGGTTCGGTGAACAATCCCGCACCCCAGCCGGCGTACTCCTGCGGCGTGGTGGTGGCGGGAGAATCGAACGAAGCCCACTCCGGAAGCGAATGCGCGGGAGGAATGGTGTCGTGCGGGCCGACGCGCCCACCCCAGTAGAGTGTCTGCAACTCGCCGCGCTCGTTGACCCCGAAAGCGTAAGTGGATTTACGGCCATCGAGGCGGAAGACCTGCGCGGTCTGCGCCATGATCGAACCGCTGGCCAGCATCAGCACGAGGGACGAACAGAAAACGGAACCGAGTCGCATCTTCAAAGATGATTTCATGTCGCCGTATCCTAGCACCGGCTAAATCGGCATGTCTCGGGCGGGCGATGAAGGGGAGTGGCTTAGTTTGGATTCTCTCCTTCCCATGATGGGGTCATCCTGAGCTTGCGAAGGATCTAGCGCGCAGCGGATATGCACCTTAGTTAGGACAATGGTGGCGGCGCGCGAGAGATCCTTCGGGACTGAAGTCCCTCAGGATGATGCCTGTGTAGTAGATTGGGCCGAACTAAGGCACTACCGATGATGGGGTATTCGGATCGCTTAAGATGAATGGGCTGCGTTTCAGGATTTTCATCAATCCGGCGGGTTACATTCTGGGAGAAAAGAAAGCATGCACTATCGCGCACTCGGTCGTACGGGATGGAACGTTTCAGAAATAAGTTTTGGTGCCTGGGCGATTGGCGGTTCGTGGGGCCAGGTTTCGGATGAAGATTCGATGGTGGCGCTGCACAAGGCGATCGACTGCGGCGTCAATTTCATTGATACCGCGGATGTCTACGGGGGCGGTCGCAGCGAGCGCCTGATTGCCCGGCTCAAGAAGGAGCGGAAAGAGGAAATCATTGTAGCCACCAAGGCGGGCCGGCGACTGCAGCGCCAAACGGTGGAGGGCTATAGTCGCCAGAACCTTTCGGCATGGATTGAAGACAGTCTGCGCAATCTTGCGACGGAGAGGCTCGACCTGGTCCAGCTGCACGGCCCGCCGACTGAGCTCTATTCACGACCGGAAGTCTTTGGGATGCTCGATGATCTGGTCACTGCCGGGAAAATTCGCTACTACGGAGTCAGCGTAGAGAAAGTAGAGCAGGCCTTGAAGGCGATTGAGTTCCCCAACGTGCAAACGGTGCAAATCATATTCAACTGCTTCCGGCAGCGTCCCGCGGACGTCTTCTTCGACAAAGTCAAAGAAAAGCGCGTGGGCATTCTGGCGCGGGTGCCGCTGGCCAGCGGACTGCTTACCGGCAAGCTGCGAGCCGACTCTACGTTTGCTGCGGATGACCACCGCAACTTCAATCGGCGCGGGGAAGCTTTCGACGTGGGAGAGACATTTTCCGGAGTGGATTACAACGTCGGGCTCGACGCAGTGGAGGAGATTCGGAAACTCCTGCCTGCCGGGGTCTCGATGAGCCAATTCGCGCTGCGCTGGATATTGATGTTCGATGCGGTCTCGTGTGCGATTCCAGGCGGCAAGCGGGCGGAACAGGTGGCGGATAACTGCCGTGCTTCAGACCTTCCGCCGTTCACGCCGGACACAATGGCCGCGGTTCGTCGCATCTACGATGAAAAGATCCGTCCGCTGGTGCAGCATCGCTGGTGAGAAATAATGGAGGACGGGCGTCCCGCCCGTCTGTGCTCTGGCATAGTCTTTGCAACGACGGGCGGGACGCCCGTCCTCCATTGGCATTTAGCATTAGAATGGCTGGCGCATGAACGTACTCTTCATCGGCGGAACTGGGATCGTCAGCAGCGCCTGCACCCGGTTGGCGTTGCAACGCGGCATCAAACTCACGCTGCTCCGGCGCGGACAACATCGCGCGGACTGGTTAGCCGGCGCGGAGACGGTGCAGGCGGATATCAATGATCCGGCTGCCGTGGCGCAGGCGCTGCGCGGCCGGAAGTTCGATGTGGTCGTCAACTTCATCGCATTTACGCCGACGGATATCGAGCGCGACCTCGAACTGTTCGGCGGACGTACCCGGCAATACATCTTCATCAGTTCCGCCAGCGCCTATCAGAAACCCGCCACCGACTATCTGATTACCGAGTCAACGCCACTGGCCAACCCGCACTGGGACTACTCCAGAAACAAGATTGCGTGCGAGGAGCGTCTGCTCAAGGCCTATCGGGAAGAAGGATTTCCGATAACGATCATCCGCCCGTCTCTTACTTATGGCGAGACTCTGATTCCCCTGGTCATCAACAGCTGGGCCGAGCTTTCGTACACGGCGGTAGACCGCATGCTCAGGGGACAGAAGGTTATCGTCCCGGGCGACGGCTCATCTCTATGGGTGATTACGCATGACAGCGATTTTGCCAAGGGGTTTGTCGGATTGCTGGGTCATGAACAGTCGATTGGCCATGCCTTTCACATCACAACCGACGAAGTCCTGACATGGAACCAGCTCTATCGGATTGTGGGAGCGGCGGTGGGTGTGGAGCCCCGAATCGTGCATATCCCGTCCGATTTCATGGTGGCATGCCTGCCCCACATGGAAGGCACGCTGGTGGGCGACAAAGCCGTGAGCGTGGTGTTCGACAACAGCAAGATCAAACGCTTTGTGCCGGACTACGTGGCTACGACCCGATTTGCTGAGGGCATCCGCCAGTCGCTGGCCTGGTTCGACGCGGACCCGGCCCGGAAGTTGATTGATTCTGAAGCCAATGCCACCTGGGACAGGCTGATCGACAGCTACGAAAAGGGACTGCGGGAGGCGGTGGTGGCCTTCCAGCCGACCGCAGTTGGCGGGTAGGAAAGCTTCGAAAAAAAATAGGGGACGGGCGTCCCGCCCGTCTTTGCGCAGACCCATTCACGGGACGGGCGGGACGGCCGTCCTCCAGCGGACAGCGAAGCCTCCAAACTGCCCAATCTACGCCATTTCCGGGCCTTCCAGATTTTCTGCACTGTCGGCTTAGAAAATTACAAAAAAGGGGGTTGGCATGGCGCACAAGATGATCTATCTTGGCAGGCACAAAATCTAGGCTCCGGGGGCGGAACATAGATAGGCGGGCTTAGTTCGATTCCGGCGCAGTGGCGGTTCTCGGGCCCGGGCCAAAAACCTGACGTCACTGGCTAGCGAACATCTCTTCAGTCCCTGGCACCCTGCTATTTGAATCGAGTCGTTCCTAAAGATTTGTAAGGAAGGGCCAGCCGTGAAATCTTCTTGCCTCCTGTTGAGGGCTTCTCTTTCTGTTTTCTTATTCTTTTCCGTAAGCGTTTTCTGCGCCGGGCTCGAATCGTCATCCAGTCCGCCATCGGACACTCCTACCAGCGCCAAGATCCCGGACGCTCCGCAACCGGGGCCGGTCGCGGGGGCCAGCGTTGCCATCCCGGGCCCCCTGCGTTCGTTTCTGCGCATGGCGGGCATCAGTCAGAAAGTATCGCCGGAGGAGGTGCTGCCGCTGCTGGCGCGCAACGTCGCGGTCGAGGGTTATCAGGGGCGCAAGGACAGGACGGGCAGGCCCACCGAGTTTCTGATTTTGCTGAAGCGGTACGTGGACCAGGCCAGGCAACTGGTCACACTGGCCGGCCCGGACCGAACCATTCGAGTTGCGAACTGCGAACAAGCGGGGCCGCTGCTCGATATTCTCGGCTATCGGATGCGGCAAGGTTGCGGAAAGGGCTCCGCAGTGGAAACGGCCGATCCGGAGCGCGCCTTTCTGACCATTGATTCCGGATTTCCTCTCGCCGAACTTGAGCAAACGCTGCAGGGGGGAAAGCCTTTTGTCTGTCCTTTCCCGGTTTCCCCGGTGCCACTTCTGTTTTCGGCGGCAGACTGGACCGAGGGCGGCAATGACGTGCTGGACGCGATGCTCGACGATCCCATGCTGGCGCGGCTCTACTGGGCTATGTCCCGGATGGATACCGAAACCAGCACAGGCCTGCGGGAATTTGCGGGAATGTCAAACCTGCTTCCTTTCGCCTCCGTTCTCGATTTCTACAGCAGTCACATCTCCATTCGAAACGGACACATGGTGGTGCCCGGCGGAGCGGCGGCAAAACCGGCGTGGAAGGAACTTGCCGGCGCGAGTCCGGATTCGCCGAAGGAGTTTGTGGCGCGTCTGCTGGCGAAAGATGACGGGTGGCTGGCCGCCTATTTCGACACGCTCTCCCGCTTGACCCCGGCCCAGCAGGTCTATTTCACGGATGCTCACCGTTTGCCGCGCTTCTACGAGGCGCTGAAGGGAAAAGACATTGCCCCGGGCCCTGCCCGTCCTGTGTTCCGGCCCGATCCCGACCTGCTGATCCTGGTGACTCGCCTTCAACTGGATCCGTCGGGCCAGGCAACGGTTCCTGGAAATCTGGAGACATGGGAGCAGATTCTCCGGCAGAAGACCGATTCCAAAGTGGTCCGGCAGTGGGCCAAGCGTGCCAGCCATTGGAAAGATCCAGATCAGCTGGTGGAGGCGCTGTTCGCCTTCTCCCGGCAGAGTTCCGATGACGGGCCGCTGCGGATCTACCTGATGCTGAGTGCGATCGACGGCGCACGGCCCGCGGGCCAACGCATGAGTCCGGAGACGGTCCGCCTGCTGGCGCAGAAGTTTTCCCGGTACGGCAACCAATACCTGATTTTTTCTGAATTTCAGGGATTGAACGATGAGTCCATCGCCCGTTTTCTCGCGACAGCGGATGCCATCGACCGGATTTCGAATATCACGCTGCGGGCCAATGCGCTGGGCATTTTCCAGTCCAACGTCGGCCTCTGGGAAATCCTGGTGCGCCAGGGACAGATTCCCGCCGCGAATTTGAATGGATCCTGGCAGGCCGTGATCAGCCCTTTTGCCTCCGGCACAGCCTCGTCAGCGCAACTCTTCGACTCGGCCCGGACTTCCCTGCGGGAACTGTGGCGGGCGGCCGCAGGTAGAGCGGATCTCTCCCAGGACGAAGTGGTCGCCCTGCTGGCCGGCCCAAGCCAGTCGCAACCCGATGGTCAAAGAGTCCGGCAGGAACTGGCGGACAGAATGCACTCCGTGCTGCAAGGTCAGCGCCTGGTTTCGCTCGACACGTTGCTGGCTCTGGGGCAGGGATTGAGTGAGATGGCGCAAGGCAAGGACGTGGGCGATACGCTAATTCCGCTTGCCGGACAGCTGCGGGAATTTGAGATGCCACGCCCCATGTTCACCGCCAGTGAACGCAGCGAGTGGGCAGCCGGGTTCTATAACACGCGCCACAGTTCCTTGCAGACCAGAACTGATCTGGCGAAGCTGATCAAATCCCCGAATCGGAGAGACCTGGTTGACGCGCGCGGTCTGGTCGTACCGTTCTTGAGAGACACACTGGTGGGTTTGAACTATGCGTACTACGCGCCGCCCGGGGCCCAGATTCTTCTCAACAATCCTCTCTTTGTCCGCTCCCATGATTTTTCGGGGGAAATGGCGATTGGAGGAGGGCAGTCCTGGCGTGTGCCTCACGTATTCGGCTCCGGGTTGCCGGCAGGCGGGGGCGCTCATCTGGCCGGTTCGCTGGCGGATCTACCTTTTGTCCTGGCGGAAGCCGAGCAGGACTTTATCGTCCCTGAAAATGTGCAGGCCTTGATCTGGCATGAATTGGTGCCAGGCCTGGTCAGCAGCTCGATTCTGCCGCGATGGTGGGGAGTGACCCGAAATGAGCTGCACGCGGTCACCCTTTACCAGCGGACTGGCGAGGAGCTTCTGAGCGCTGCCACTCAGGACGAAGCATTGCGCCGGCAAGTGTTGGCGATTCTCTCCGAACGGATGAACCCGCAGCGCTCGGAGCAAGTCGAGAAGGCCCTGCAGGCGGGGGCCGCAGAAGAAGCACTGTCCCGGGTCATGCCGGGCGAGACCTTCTACCTGGCGGCAGAATTCCGGCGGAAATTTCCGGAACCGAACAGCCACTGGGGGAAAGCCGGCGGGGAACTGGACGATCTTGCCCGGCAGTATCCTGCCGAGGTCAGCTGGAAGCGGTTGTCCGAGGATTTCGGAGTTCCTCATCCGGCGTTGGCGCAAAGTTATTCCCGGGAGTTGATGAGCGTGAAGCCCTTTCCCGCGTTCATGGGTTACTCCAGCCGGTTGCTGGCCGAGTCGTGGGACTCCAATAACTTGTACTGGGCCCGGCTGGCGGACGAAAAGGGTTATTCGCCGGCCATGCTGAACCGGCTGGTTCCCGAACTGACCTATCGCATGGTGGAAAAGATTTTTGCCACCGACTTCGAGGATTGGCCGGCGATGCTGCGCGCGATGCGGGAGACCGGCGACGAGTTCCGCCAGGGCAAGATTACCCTGCTGCCGAAAGTGGCGTTGAACACTACGGTGCAATGACAGTTTCGTAAAATGAAACCTACCAGAATCTGGAGCGCATCAAAGCGGCTCCGGCAGGTGAAACAGGAATATGGCAAAACAATTCTTTCTCGTTCTCTTGGTTCTCTCGATGATCCTCTTCGGCTCCGTCAGTCGGTCGCCCGCCCAGGAGGCGGAGACCGAGACCAAGATTCGCGTCGAAGTGAACATGGTGCAGTTGAATGTGGCGGTCATGGACAGCAAGGGAAACTACGTGACCGGCCTCCGTCCTTCAGACTTTGTGGTGACCGAGGATGGCATTTCGCAGAGAGTTGCCACTTTCGCGGAAGGCAACGAGCCCACGCGAAGAGTGACCTCGGACGGATCTGACGGAAAGTCGGGGGACCTCCGCATCCGGGGTTCTGCGGGGTCGTCGGACCAATCGTCGGAGTTGGGCTCCGAGCTGGGCTCCATGATGGCGGGGGCCGACGTTTTCATCCTGTTTGACACCAGCAACTACATGTACCGGGGATTTGTTTTCGCGCAGGATGCCATTGCCGAGTTTGTCCGCTCGCTCGATGGACCCAATCGGGTGGCATTTTATTCCTACAGCCGCGATCTTTCCCGCGCAACCTCGCTGACCGCGGACCGCTCGCAGGTCCTGCGCGGAGTGCGCAGCACGGTCGCAGGGGACGATGCCGCCCTCTACAACGCTTTGCTGATGACGGTCAGAGACGCGGGCCAGAACACAGGCCGGAAAGTAATCGTGGTCTTCTCCAACGGCCCGGACAACTTCAGCATGGTGCCGCCGGAAGATGTGGCCGAGCTGGCGCAGTCCAAGGGCATACCGATTTACATGATCAGTACGCGGGAAGCCAAGTTGGAACCGGTTTCGAGCACCGTGTTCAAACGCATGAGCGCGGCCACCGGCGGCGAAGTGTACTTCGCCAAGACGTGGAAGCAACAGCAGAAAGCTTTCGCCTCGATCCGGAGCGACCTGGCCCACCTTTATTCACTGAGCTACTATCCGCAAGCCAATCCCAACCGCGGGTGGCGCGCGATTACGGTGAAGCTGGTGGGTGAGCGGGCGCGCGGGCTTCGAGTCCGGACCAGAAACGGCTACCGGCCTCAGGCCGCAAGAGCAGCGGCCGAGGCGGTCACGCCAGCCTCCGGGCTGGGGCCGGCGTCGGCCTCTGCTTCATCCAACTAAATGATTTTGATCGAAGCTTAGCTCTGCCCGATAGTGGCTCAGTTTGCATTCTCCCTATCATGATGAGGTCACCCTGAGCTTGCGAAGGATCTAGCGCGCAGCGGATATGCACCTTCGCAGAATTGTGCCGGTGCACGTGAGATCCTTCAGGACTAAAGTCCCTCAGGATGACGCCGGTTCAGAGCAGTGGTGAAGAAAAGAATTGCGGCAGCGTGAGTAAACGTTTACTATTCTGCCCGCCCACGCATCCTAGGAGATCACGCACATGTTCTCGGCCAATCGAAGACGTTTCTTGCGCGAAGCTTCTACCGCCGGCGTCGCATGTTCCGCGAACCTCGTGTTCGAACGCTTCCTGTCCGCCCAGACACAGACGTCGAACCCCAGCGAAGTAGTGAGGGTTTACGTGGACTCGCGGCGCACCGTCGCCCCGCTGGACCGCAATCTGTTCGGCTCGTTTCTGGAGCATCTGGGCCGTGCCATCTATGAGGGAATCTACGATCCGGGCTCGAAGCTGGCGGATTCCAATGGTCTCCGCAAGGACGTGATTGACGAAATACGCCGGCTTGGAGTGCCCATTGTGCGCTATCCCGGCGGAAATTTTGTTTCGGGATACAACTGGCTCGATGGCGTGGGACTGAAGCAGGACCGTCCGCGAGTGCTCGACAAAGCGTGGAATACCCTCAACAGCAATCAGTTTGGCACCAATGAATTCATGGCCTGGTGCAAAGCCGTCGGCACAGAACCCTTGATGGGCCTCAATCTGGGCACGGGAACCGCGGAACAGGCAGCCGCCCTGGTGGAATATTGCAACGTGGACCAGGGCACGCGATGGAGCGACCTGCGGCGCAAGCATGGTTTCGCCGAGCCCTACAAAGTGAAGAACTGGTGTCTGGGAAACGAGATGGACGGACCCTGGCAGATCGGGCACATGACCGCCGCCGAGTATGGACTTAAGGCTCAAGATGCGGCGCGGCAGATGCGCTACGTGGATCCTTCACTGCAGTTGATCGCGTGCGGATCGAGCGGCCCCGGCATGCCCACCTATCTGGAATGGGACCGTGAAGTCCTCGAGCAATGCTACGACTATGTTGATGCCCTCTCCCTGCATCGCTACGTCGGAAACACTCCCGCCGAAACCGGCAGGGACAGTTCGAAGTATCTGGCCCTGAATCTGAGCATGGAAAAACAGATCGCGGAAACCGTAGCGGTCTGTGACCTGGTGCGGGGACACAAGCGGTCGCCCAAAAAACTTTGGCTCTCCTTCGACGAATGGAACGTTTGGTATCGGGCCCGTGGAGGGGAATTTCAGAACGGCCACGGCCAGGAGGCGCCGCATTTGCTGGAGGAGGTCTACAACCTGGAAGACGCGCTGCTGGTAGGCGGAATTCTCAACTCGCTCATCCGTAACGCGGACCGGGTGAAGCTGGCCTGTCTGGCTCAACTCATCAACGTTATCGCCCCCATCATGACCAATCCGAACGGCTTGTTGCGGCAGACCATCTACTATCCCTACAGTTGGGCGCTGCAATTTGCCCGCGGCTCGGTGCTCAATCTCCTGGTCGAGTCTCCTGGCTACGAGGTTGCGGGGATGGGGCAGGTTCCGTATCTGGATGTGGCAGGAACGATCAGCGCGGACGACGGCAAAGTTTCGCTCTTCGTTCTCAACCGCGATTTGTCGAAGGCCCATGTCATCGAGGTGAATTGGCAGGACAAAGCGCCGGCGCGAGTCCTCTCCGCCTCGCTTTTGACGGGCGACGATCTGAAGGCTTTCAACAGCTTCGATTCGCCGCAAAAAGTGGCTCCGCGGACCCTGGATAAACCTTCGATCGCGGGAGGACGGGCGAAGTTCGAAGTGCCAGCCCGCTCCTACGCGGTCATTCAGTGGGGATCGTGACATGGAGATCCTAAAATGATTGGACGCAGGCAATTCATCCGCAACAGCGTGGCCGGAGTCGGATACGTCTGGCTGAGCCGGGTTGTGCCCCTTGCCGCTGGCGCTGCCGGCTCCGATGACTCGCGGATCGAGGTTCTCCTGGGCGAACCTCTGGGAACGATCTCGCCCAACATCTATGGACACTTCACGGAAAACCTTGGCGGCGTGATCTACGACGGCGTCTGGGTGGGCGAGAAGTCGAAAGTTCCAAACCTGAATGGCATCCGCAAAGAGCTGGTAGAGGAAATGCGGAAGATCAAAGCGCCGGTCATCCGTTATCCCGGCGGATGCTTTGCCGACAGCTACGATTGGCGCGATGGCGTAGGGCCTGCCGACAAGCGTCCCCGGCGAACCAACTTCTGGATCCAGGACGAAGCGGCTGGGGGCCCGGCCAGCCACAAGTATGATCCCAATCAGTTCGGGACCAATGAGTTCATCCAGTTCTGCAAACTGATCGGAAGCCAGCCCTACCTGGCGGCGAACGTGCGCAGTCTCCCCGCCGTGGAGTTTTATCGTTGGGTCGAGTATTGCAATTCACCCGCAGGTAGTACCACTCTGGCGGACATGCGGGCGGCCGCGGGATACGCCGAACCGTTCGGAGTTCGATATTGGGGTGTCGGTAACGAGTCGTGGGGCTGCGGCGGAAATTTTACGGCGCAGGAATATGCCGTGGAGTTTCGCAGATACACCGCATGGGTGCCGCAGTACGGACAGAAATTGTCGTTCGTCGCTTCCGGGCCCAATGATGACAAGTGGGATTGGACTCGCGGGTTTCTGGAAGAAATTGTGCGCAAGGGGCCGGGAGAACTTCGTTCGATCTATGGCTTGGCGCTCCACTACTATGCCTGGAACCTGAGCCGGGGACGCACCCGGGACTGGGTTGAAGGAAAGGGCGACGCGCTCAAGTTTGACACCGTGGACTGGTATGAGCTTCTGCGCCAGGGCGATGTCATGGAACCCCTCATCAACGGGCACTGGCAGGTGATGGGTGAATTCGACCGGGAGCATTCGGTCAAACTCGTAGTGGACGAGTGGGGTCCCTGGTACCGGCCGGGCAGCGAGGCGACTCCCGGCGACATTCTCGAGCAAACACCGACTCTGCGCGACGCGGTGTTCAGCGGCTTGACGCTCGATACCTTTAACCGTCATCCCGAGAAAGTGGCGATGGCCAACTGTGCTCAGCTGATCAATTGCCTGAACAGTTTGTACCTGGCGCACGAGGACAAGTTTTGCGTGACCCCGGTCGGACACGTCTTTGCGATGTATGCGGCACATCAGGGCGGGCAGGCCTTGCGAACGATCTTCTCCGCGCCTGCGGTAAATTACGACCGCGACGGCAAGCCCGCGTCATTCTGGGGACTGAACGGCTCGGCTTCACTGCACGATAGAGAACTGGTGCTGACCGTAGTGAATCCCAACCTGAGCGCGGCGCGGGAAGCGAAGATAGGAATTCGCGGGGCGAGTTTGAAGTCAGGTACAGCTATCACCCTGACCCATTCAGATATTCACGCGCACAACACATTTGATCAGAGAGAGGTCGTCAGTCCTCAGACCAAGGCGCTGAGTTTCCAGAGAGGCGACCTTGCTTACAGTTTCCCGCCCGCTTCCGTCACCAAGCTGACGCTAGCGCTCGAATAGGGGTTCAGCGCAGTTTTTCTGCTGGCTTCGAAGTGCCCGAGATCAGTCCGGTCGACTCCCGCAGCACCAGGTTCGTCTTCAGGAAGTAGTCGGTTCCGTTTGGCGCGGGCGTTTCCCGCTCGACTTCGGACAGCAGTGCATTAAAAGCCAGTCGCGCCAGTTCGGATTGGGACATCTGAACCGAGGTGAGGGGTGGTATCACGAACTGGGCCAGGCGGATATCGTCAAAGCCAATGACTGAGATGTCGCGAGGAATGGAGAGGCCGGCGTCATGACTCTTGCGCATTACGCCGATCGCAGTCAGGTCATTCGAACAGAGGACTGCGGTCGGCCGCGTAGATCCGGCCAGTAGGCGGGCGAAGGCGGCGATCCCTCCTTCCACCGTATGGTCGCTCTCAACCACCAGGTCCGGATCGGTGTCGAGGCCGATTTCCTGCATGGAGCGGAGGAAGGCCTGTTTCCGGGCCACAGCGGATTTCAACCGCAAAGGCCCTGTAATGAATGCGATTTTCTCGTGACGGAGAGCGGCCAGATGCTGCACCGCCTGGCGGATTCCGTGGAGGTAGTCGATCCGGATATTGCTGACCCGGGGCCGGGGCGGCCCGACATCGACGAAGACCAGCGGCACTTTCCTGAGCTTGAGGTCTTCGAGCAAAACCTCTTCCATGCCGAAGGTCATGATGGCGACGCCTTCCACCCGGCGTTCGATCATGCGACGGACGGCGCTTTCCATCCGCTTCGGGTCGTTTCCGGTAGAGGTCAGCAGAATTTCATAGCGGTGTTGGACCGCGATGGTTTCGAAAACCTGAACGATCTCTGGAAAGAATGGGTTGGTGATCTCAGAAACGATGAGACCAAAAATCCTGCTGCGCCCGGAAACCAGGGCCCGCGCCTGCGTGTTCGGGTAGTAGCCTAGTTCCTCAATGACGCCCCAAACGCGTTTGGCCAGCGCCGGATTGACCGTGGGGACCCGGTTGATGGCGCGAGATACCGTGGCAGTTGAAACCTTGGCCCGTTTCGCGATTTCCCGTATATCCATAAGAAGCGACGCCCGGATTCTAGCATAGCAAACGTTATCCCAGAGCGTTAGGAGGCATCGAGTCGAGGAAAACGGTGAGGATGGAGCGGATTGGAAAAGCATATTTATCTTCGCCAATGCCTGGCTGGAGAGAGTCTGCCGGAGGAAGCTACAGCTCGTGGGAGAGAACGAAAGCGGACCGAAGTTTTGCCACCGCAGCGATAATGTAACCGTAAACGTTTTCTACGCATATTGCGACGTGATAGACTGCGCCCAGCCATCCGATCCCGGGTCGCCCTCGGGACGTACCCGGACGGGTCGCAACATCGATTTGACAGATATACGTGATTGACAAAGGCGATTACGTACACTATTTTGATTTCCGGCTAGTAAACGATTACTCGGTCCGGACGCGAATTTATCGCGGAAATACCCTCTATGCTTTTGCCCCGGTTAAGAGAAGAGGTGCTGGAATCGAATCTGGAACTGGTGCGAAAGGGATTGGTCCTTTACACCTTCGGCAACGCCAGCGGCATCTCGCGGGACCAGAATCTGGTAGTGATCAAACCCAGCGGCGTTCCCTACGAGACGATGAAACCGGAGCATTTGATCGTCACCGATCTTGAAGGCAAGATCGTAGAAGGCAATTTACGGCCCTCCTCTGACCTGCCCACTCATCTTGTCCTTTACCGCGCTTTCCCGGAGATTGGCGGAGTCGCTCACACTCATTCCGAGTACGCGACCTCATGGGCGCAGGCGCGCAAACCGATTCCATGCTTCGGCACTACCCACGCCGACTATTTCCACGCGCCGGTCCCGGTCACGGCAGTAATGGCCGACGGCGAGATCGCATCCGAGTATGAGAAAAACACCGGGCATGCTATTGTTCGGGCGTTTGAGAAGCTGAGTTATGCCTCGATACCGGCGGTCCTGGTGGCCAATCACGGTCCGTTCGCATGGGGTCCGGATCCGGCGGCGGCGGCGCATAACGCCGTCATCCTTGAAGCGGTGGCGCGGATGGCGTTTTTCACCATCAACATCGATCCCGCGGCAAAACCCATTGGCGAAAGGTTACACGACAAGCACCACCTGAGGAAGCACGGGTCAAACGCGTATTACGGGCAGGCAAAGGAAAAGAAATGATGCCAGCTTTTGCAATGTTCGCCGTGACGCAGCTTGTTCACTTGTCCGGAGTCGATGTCGTCATTATTGCTTTCTACTTCGCGCTGGTCCTGGCCATCGGTTTCTACCTGCGCGGGCGCGCCAACACCGGCGAAGACTTCTTCATGGCCGGACGCGAGATGACGGCGTGGGTGGCCGGCCTCAGCTTCCTCTCGGCCAATCTGGGCGCGCTCGAACTGATGGGCTGGGCTGGATCAGCCTATCAATACGGCATTCTCGCGACCCACTGGTACTGGATCGGCGCCATCCCAGCGATGCTGTTTCTCGCGCTGGTGATGATGCCTTTCTACTACATTTCGAAAACCCACTCGGTCCCGGGATACTTGAAGCTGCGTTTCGGTGAACCCAGCCGCGCCCTGTCCGCGGTGTCTTTCGCGTTCATGACCGTGCTCATGAGCGGCGTCAATATGTTTGCCATGGCCAAGGTCATGCAAATCGTGCTGGGCTGGGACATCAATTTCAGCATCTGGGTTTCGTCTCTTACAGTTGCGATTTATGTCACGCTGGGCGGGTTGCGCTCGGCCATCTTTAACGAAGTGCTGCAGTTCTTCCTCATCTGGGCAGGCGCGCTGCTGATTCCGATTCTCGGATTGTATGAAGCTGGCGGGTGGACCAATCTCAAGATACAAATAGCGGCCCGATCGTCGGAACAGTATGTCCACCTCTGGTCTGGCCTGGGATCGTTTACTTCGAATCCCATGGGCATCCACTGGACGGGCATTGTGTTTGGACTTGGCTCCGTTATTTCGATGGGCTACTGGACGACGGATTTTCTGGTAGTGCAGCGCATTCTCGCCGCCAAGGACATTCGCAGCGCGGAAATGGCGCCCATTATCGGCGCCGGTTTCAAGATGCTGGTGCCGCTCATCGTCATCCTGCCCGGACTTATCGGCCTGGCAGTGTTGCCGATAAAGCTGGTTCCCGAGTCAGTCGCTGCGGCCACGGGTGGCCATAGCTACAACGACGTTCTGCCTCTCATGCTTGCCCGCTATTGTGGTCCCGGCTTGCTTGGCCTGGGAATTACCGCTCTGATTGCGGGCTTCATGTCCGGCATGGCTGGCAATGTCAGCGCATTTACCACTGTATGGACGTATGACATCTACCGCCCGCTGATCAACAGCAAAGGCACCGACCATCATTACGTAAACATGGGTCGCTGGACCACCGTGATCGGCGTGCTGATCAGCGTAGGTACTGCGTATCTGGTCATGCAGTTTGCCAGCATCATGGATTATGTGCAGGCTCTGTTCAGCTTCTTCATTGCCCCGCTGTTTGGCACCGTCATCCTCGGGATGCTCTGGAAACGGGCGACCGGCGCTGGCGGCTTCTGGGGATTGTTGTGCGGAACGCTTTCCTCGATCGGTATGTGGGCATGGGTGAAGCTCGATCCCACCGCTTTGCGTTATGTGGCGCTCTCGCCGCATGCCAAGGCCCTGGCCCAGGATATGTACCAGGCACTCTGGTCTTTCATTGTGTGCGTAACCGTCACCGTGGTTGTGAGTATGGCGACGAAGCCGGTGCCAGCCAGCGAATTGACGGGCCTGGTATACGGAGAGACCAAAATTCCATCGATCGGGGATGTCCCGCTGTACGAGAGGCCGCTTTTCTGGGCTGGCGTGGTGGTGGTCGTGTTCTTTGTGCTGAATATTATTTTCTGGTAGGTGAGATGTGCATAGCGCCGCCGGGGCTACACCGTTCGATTTTGACAGGACGAGGTACAAATCATGATTTCCATCTGGTTCTTTATTGGCATCTCGCTGGCCGTGAACGGGGCGTTGATTTGCGGCGCAGGAATCTACCAGGTGATAAATCCTCCCGTGAATCCGGATATCGTCCTGTTCAACTTGCACGCCAGCGTGTGGTGGGGCGCGGTGCTTTTCATCATAGGATTGATCTATTGCTTGAAATTTTCTCCGAAGCGGCGAGCTTAAAGGAATTGCGAGTTCATAAAGGCAGGGTATGGCGACGAAAAAAATGACGATGGGCCTGATCGTGGGCAACCGGGGTTTTTTCCCCGATCACTTGGCCAAAAGCGGCCGGGAAGAAATGCTCCGCGTATTGACGGCTGCCAGTATGGATGTGGTGGCACTGACGCCAGAAGAGAGCAAACACGGGGCGGTCGAAACCCGGGAGGAGTCCCGGCGCTGCGCCGATCTCTTCAAAAAGAATCGCGATCGGATTGACGGCGTTATCGTGACTCTGCCGAACTTCGGTGAAGAGCGTGCGATTGCCGATGCTCTGCGATTGGCGGATCTCCACGTGCCAGTCTTGATCCAGGCGACGCCCGACGATCCCAGCAAAATGACGATCAAGTTCCGCCGCGACAGTTTCTGCGGAAAGATGTCGGCCTGCAACAATCTGCGGCAGTACGGCATCCCGTATTCGATTACCACGCTGCATACGGAGAGCCCGGACTCCCCGGAGTTTGCCAAAGACCTGCAATGGTTCGCCGGAGTCTGTCGCGTCGTCAACGGCTTCCGGAACCTGCGGGTGGGAGCGATTGGCGCGCGTCCGACAGCTTTCAATACGGTCCGCTACAGCGAGAAGATTCTCGAATCGCAGGGCATTTCGATCGAGACGCTTGATCTCTCCGAAGTGCTGGGCCGCATCGAGCGCATGAAGGATAACGATGACGCCGCGCAGGCCAAGCTGGCAATGATCAAGAAGTATGTGGATTCCAGCGGTGTGCCCGCGCCGGCCTTGATGAAGATGGCCAAGCTCGGCGCTGTGGTGGACCAGTGGATGACCGCGACCGAAGTGGCGATCAGCGCGGTGCAGTGCTGGACGTCTATTGAGGAAAATCTCGGCGTGGTGCCTTGCACCGTGATGAGCATGATGAGCGACAGTCTGCTCTCGAGCGCCTGCGAAGTAGATATCTGCGGTGTGCTCGGCATGCACGCGCTGCGGCTGGCTTCGGAAACGCCTTCCGCGTTGCTGGACTGGAACAACAACTACGGGTCTGATCCGAACAAGGCGGTGTGCTTCCATTGCTCCAACCTGCCCAAGCATTTCTTCCGTTCGGTGAAGATGGACTTCCAGGAGATCATCGCGGGAACCGTGGGCAAAGAAAATACCTTTGGCACCTGTGTCGGCTTGATCAAGCCGGAAAAGATGAGCTTCGCGCGATTCTCGACCGATGACACCGCGGGCAAGATGCGCGGCTACGTGGGCGAGGGAAAGTTCACCGACGATCCGCTGAATACCTTCGGTGGCGCCGGCGTGGTCGAAATCCCCCAGATGCAAAAGCTGCTGCACTATATTTGCGAGAACGGTTTTGAACATCACGTGGCTGCCAATCTCTCCAGTGTTGCGCCCGCTGTCTATGAAGCGACCACCCGGTATCTGCACTGGGATATGTACCACCATCCAGGTAATAACGGGGCCTGCTGATGGCGATTGTGGCTGGAGTTGACTTCGGGACTCTCAGCGTGCGCGTCTCGATCGTGGACAGTGAACGCGGGCTGCTGCAGTCAGCGGTCGCCGAATATCCTCTGCACCGCAAGCGCGAAGATCCTGAATACGCCACCCAGTCGCACGAAGACCACATGCGTGCCCTGGCCGCCGCCACTCGGGAGGCGGTGAAGAAAGCCGGCATCTCCGGCGACCAGGTCGAGGCCATCGCTCTCGATACCACAGGTTCCTCAGTCATTCCCGTGGGCAAAGACATGCAGCCTCTCGGCGAATACTACCTGTGGTGCGACCACCGGGCCAAGGGCGAGGCGGCGGAGATCACGGCCGCTGCCCACCGTGAGAAACTGGAAGCCATCAACTGGTGCGGTGGTGTGTATTCCTCGGAGTGGGGATTCTCGAAACTTCTGCATTGGCTTCGCCACAACCCCACCAAGCGTTCCGAGTTTGTCTCTGCTTTCGAGCACTGTGACATGGTGGCGGCCACGCTGTGCGGCATCACCGATCCCAAGAAAGTTAAGCGCAGCATCTGCGCCATGGGCCATAAGTGGCTCTGGAACCGGGCTCTCGGAGGCCTTCCACCAGAGAGTTTCCTGGTCAAAGTCGATCCTCTGCTGGCAGGTGTGCGCGAGAAGCTGGACGGTGAATATGCTGCTTCAGACCAGATTGCAGGAACCGTGTCGAAGAGTTGGGCGGAGAAGCTTGGACTGAATGCGGGTATTCCAATCCCGGTGGGCGCGTTCGATGCGCACTGGGACGCGATCGGAGCCGGCTGCGGCACCGACGACATGGTGAATGTGGTGGGGACCTCTACGTGCATCATCGGGATCACGCCGTCTGTAAATCTTGTTCCCGGCGTCTGCGGCGTGGTGCAGGGAAGCGTTCATCCGCTGCGGACCGGCATCGAAGCCGGACTTTCGGCCGTGGGAGACATCTTCAATGCAATTGCTACCCGCGCCCGTACTGACGTACAGACCTTGAGCCAGGGCTTGGAGAACTACCGTGCGGGACAAACCGGGCTGCTGCGCATGACCTGGGACAATGGCGACCGCACGGTGCTGGTCAATCCCAACCTGCGCGGCATCACGCTGGGATGGAATCTGCAAAGCACGGCCCAGGACGAATTGTTTGCCGCCATCGAAGGCACGGCGTTCCACACCCGCGTGATCCTCGACCGCATGGCCGCGAACGGAGTAAATATCAAGCGCGTCATCAACGCAGGCGGTATTCCGCAAAAGAATGACGTGCTGAACCGGGTTTACGCTAACGTGCTGGGCCGGCCCGTGCTGGTTCCGAGCAAGAGCGTGACCAGCCTGGGGTCGGCAATCTTTGCATTCCTGGCAGCAGGAACGTTCAAGACCATCGAGGAGGCACAGAAGAAGATTTGCCCGCCGAACCGGGTCTTCGAGCCCAATATGGCAGCACAGCGTGTCTACGAAGAGCTGTACCCGCTCTACAGCAAGCTATATTTTTCCTTCGGAGATCCCAAAGACACAGCCGGATTCGGCGGAGTGCTGCCCACATTAATCCGGGTGGCCGAGTCGGTGCACAAGCCATCATGATGTAGGCACGAGCGAGGACGCTCGCGCCTACACTAAAATAAGCATTCTTGGCTGCTGCCCTTAAACTCGACCGCCTCCGCGTTGTGCTGGTATCGTCGCGCAACCCTCTCAACATCGGCGCCGCGGCTCGCGCCATGAGCAATTTTGGTTTTACCCGTCTGCGCGTGGTGAACCCTTACGAAGAGGCGTTCCGTACGGCGCGCTCCGCCGTCGGCGCGGCGGAATTGCTGGCCAGCGCCGAAGAATATGACAGCGTTGGCGACGCGGTTGCCGACTGCACTCTCGTGGTGGGTACGACGGCCGTGCGACATCGGGCTGTGCAGCACCCGCTGCGACGCCTGGAATCCGGTACCCGGTTGATCCGCAAGCACATGGGGTCCGGTCCGGTGGCCCTCTTGTTCGGTTCGGAGAGGTACGGCCTCTCGAAGCAGGACCTGAGTCATTGCCATTGGCTGATCCGGATTCCTACCAGCGAACAGAACATTTCGATGAATCTCGGCCAGGCGGTCGCGATATGCCTGTACGAATTGATTCGCGACGGCAGGGCGGCCGGAAAATCCGAGAAGCAGACCCTCGCTACCGGAGGCGATATCGAGCGCATCACGGCTTTGCTGGCCGATGTGCTGAGCACCAGCAGTTATATGCTGCCGCAGCGGGCAGCCGAAACTAAGCAAAGAATTCGCCGCATGGTGCGTCGAATCAAACTGTCGGCCCAGGATGTCGAAGCATGGCTGGGCATTCTGCGGCATGTTCAATGGCAGTTGCGCCAAGGGAAAAAGGACGCCGGCTGACGCTGACCCTTCGGAATTTTTCCTCAACACCAAATCATTTACACTAAAGGTCAAATGTCTGACCGGATCGTCTGCTCGTGCATAACCTGCCCCAAGTGCGGGACTTGGGTTGTCGTCGAACGCGAAATGACCAGGGAAACCAACAAAGAAAAGGTGAACACCACCTGCCCCGGCCCGGAATGCGGCAAGCAGTTTGCCTTTGCGGTGGGGGAAACCAAGGTTTTCGAGCTGCCGATGAATCTTTTTGAACGGCGGCACTTTTACCGTTCCGAGTTGTCATAGTTCCGACCGGTGGAGATTTGGTGCCGGGAAGTAGCAGGTCTCACGTAGAATTGAAACGGGATGAGAAACCGGCGATGTTAAGATCGTGCCAGGGGATCATTAAGGCCGAATCTGAAGCCAAGACATGGGAGTACTCATGAGATTTGAACTGCTGGCGCTCTATGCGGGTCCCGACCAGGTGATGACGGTGACGTCAGGGCTGGCCAGCGTGCTCGGCCTATTGCTGATCTTCTGGAACAAGGTCGTTGGCATTTTTTTTAAAGTCGTACGGAAATTCAGCCGCTCCAGTACGCCTGCCGCCGTTGATGCTCCAAAGGATAGTCCCAAGGGAACTCCGTAAATTCGGGTCCGTTTCTTGCGTAAAAAAGTGATCGTGATCGGTTTGGACGGGCTCGAGCCCGGCATTGTGGAAGCGATGCTGGAACACGGAGACCTTCCGAACCTCGCCAGGATTCGCGCCACTGGCAGCTATTCCCGCCTGCAAACGACTTATCCTGCGCAAACCCCGGTGGCCTGGTCTTCCTTTGTGACCGGAACCAACCCGGGCGGACATGGCATCTTTGATTTCATCTGTCGCGATCCGGAAACCTACTTGCCCGATGTGGCGCTCACCCGCTTCGAGCGGCCGAAAAATATGCTGGCCCAGCCACGAGTGGTGAACCGGCGAAGAGGCGTACCCCTGTGGCAAACACTCTCGGCGGCGGGCATTCCCAGCACGGTTTTGCGTTGTCCCTGTACGTTTCCCCCTGAAAACTTGCAGGGCCGGATGCTGGCCGGCGTGGGCGTTCCCGATCTGCGCGGCAGTCAGAGCAAAGGCACGTTTTACACACAGGACAGGACGACGGTTGCACAGGAGAACGAGCAGCTCGTTCTGCTCGACTCGCTTCTCAATTCCGGTGATGAGATCGTGATCCGCGTAATCGGGCCACGAAACACGAAAGCGTCCCCGGTAGCCGATACATCCTGCGAAGTTCGTGTCCAGGTGGACAAGGCGGCGCGCAAGCTGGCGATTCAAACTGGCGGCGCGCCGGCAAGGATTGAAGTTCCGGAGAAAAGCTGGAGCGAGTGGGTGCGATTCAAATTCAAGTTCTCCGTGCTGCAATCGGTGACGGGAATCGCTCGCTTCTACGTCCGGCAACTTGAGCCGCACCTGGAATTCTATCTTTCAGCAGTCAACTTCGACCCGGCGGCACCCATGTTCCCGGTTTCGGCTCCGGCGGACTACGCGCGCGAGCTGGCGGACAAGATCGGCCTATTTTCGACGCTGGGAATGGCGGAAGATCACAATGGCCTGAACAACGGCCGGCTGGATGAGACGGCGTATCTGCAGCAATGCGAACTGGTGCTAAGTGAACGTGAGCGCGCCATGCGTTTTGAGCTGGATCGCTTCACCGAAGGTTTTTTCTTCATGCTGTTCGATACGCCCGACCGGGTGCAGCACATGCTGTGGCGTTTCCGCGACCGTGAACACCCCGGCTTTGAGCCCGACCTCTCACCCGAACTCGCCAGTCGAATTGAAGAACACTACGGCCGCTGCGACAGTTTGCTTAGTGCGGTGTTGGACAAGGTGGACGAGAATACGCTGCTGATCGTTCTTTCCGACCACGGCTTCGGAACTTTCCGCCGCGCCTTTGATACCAACAGCTGGCTGTGGCAAAACGGCCTGCTGGCTCTCAAAGACAGTCGCAAGCCGGGAGAAGATCTGGGCGACGGGTTCGCCGCTGTGGACTGGTCGAAGACCTACGCCTACGCAGTTGGTTTGGGAGGGATTTACCTGAACTTCAAAGGACGGGAGATTGGCGGAATTCTGGAAGAGGGAAGCGAAGCGGAACGGGTGCGCAATGCCATTCAGACCGGCCTGACTGACTTTCCTGACACGCAGACGCAGCGCGCTGCGATTCGCACTGTGTCCCGTCGGGAAGAGTTATACTCGGGAGCGTTTGTGGAGAATTCGCCGGACCTGCTGGTAAATTTTTATCGTGGATTTCGGGTGTCCTGGCAGAGCGCGGTGGGCGGATTTTCAAATTCGTTATTGGAAGACAACATGCGGCGCTGGAGCGGGGACCACATCGTGGATCCGGAATCGGTCCCAGGCATTCTGTTCATGAACCGCGCAGCCCAGCGCAACCACGCGCGAATTATCGATCTGGCGCCCACGGTATTGCGTTATCTCGGAGTCGCGGTGCCGGAATCCGTGGAAGGCTCGTCGTTACTCTGAACCCATGAGTTTGACCGCATGAAAATCTGCGTGCTGGGACTGGATTGCGCCGCACCCGAAGTCATCTTCGACGATGAGCGGCTGGTAAACCTGCGCCGCCTGATGGATCTAGGCGTCTACGGTCGGCTGGAGAGCGTGGTTCCTCCCATCACCGTTCCCGCCTGGATGTGCATGAGCACGAGTCAGGACCCAGGCTCGCTGGGAGTCTACGGCTTCCGCAATCGTTCGGATCATTCCTACGACAAGCTCGCCTTCGCCAACTCGGCTTCCATTAAAGCGCTCGCGATCTGGGACCACCTGGCGCGCGAAGGCAAGAAGTCAATCATCGTCGGAGTACCGCCGAACTATCCTCCGCGGCGCGTGAATGGCATCAGCATCGGCTGTTTTCTTACCCCGGACACGGTGAAGAACGACTTCACTTATCCCCCGACCGTAAAGGCGGAGATCAACGAGCTGGTGGGCGAGTATCCGGTCGACGTAAAAAATTTTCGCACCGACAAGAAGGATTGGCTCAAAGAAGAGATCTTCAGCATGAACGGTAAGCAGTGGGCGGTGGTGCGCTGGCTGCTGACCGAGCAGGAATGGGACTATTTCCACTTCGTGGACATTGGTCTCGATCGCATGCATCACGGATTCTGGAACTACTTCGATCCCCGGCATGTGCAGTTTGAGCCCGACAATCCATATCAGGACACGATTCCGGAGTATTACCGTTTGCTCGATGAGCAGATCGGCAGTGTTCTCGAACTGCTGGACGATAACACCATCGTGCTGGTGGTTTCAGATCATGGAGCGCAGCGGCTGGATGGCGGGTTCGCGATCAATGAGTGGCTGATCCGCGAGGGACTCCTGGTTCTTAATGAATATCCGAAAACGCTGACGCCGTTTGAAAAGCTGAACCTGAACTGGAGCAAGACAAAAGTCTGGAGCGAGGGTGGATACTACGCCCGCGTGTTCTTCAACATGCAGGGACGCGAACCGCAGGGCGTAATTCCGGCGTCCGAGTACGAGTCTTTCCAGAACGAGATGAAAGCACGCCTCGAGTCGCTTCCGGGTGAAAACGGTCAGACGATGAAATCGCTTGTGTTCAAGCCACAGGAAATCTATCGCAATGTGCGCAACGTGGCTCCTGATCTGATTGTTCATATCGGCGAACTTTACTGGCGGTCTATCGGAACGGTCGGACATGCGAAACTCCACATTCAGGAAAACGATACCGGTCCGGATGGCTGCAACCATGCGCAGCACGGAATGTTCATCCTGACTGCGCCGAATTGCCCGCTCAGCGGTGAGTACGAAGGCGCCCACCTGCTGGATATCGCGCCGACCTTATTAGACCTCGCCGGGTTCGAAATCCCGGAAACCATGCAGGGGCGATCGCTGGTGGCCGGAATGGAGAAGAAGGGCCCGGGCGGAGGTTCAGATGAGGAATCGAAGAGAATAATCCACGACCGGCTGGCGGGGCTGGGATATGTTTAGCGGATTTGCTGAGAGAACAGGTTTCGCCAAAGACGGGAAGGGCACGACTTTAGTCGTGCCGCATGGGTCAATCGAGAGATGCGGCTTCAGCCGCTGTGGTTAGCTGTGCGGCGGTATTCGGAGGAACGATGTTAAGAAAGTTGTTGTTGTCCCTATGTATCGCAGTCTGTCTAGTTCCCGCGTACGCGCAGGAAACCTCATTCGACGGCAAGTCGTGGTGGGATCACATAAAAGTCTTGGCCGCCGACAACATGGAAGGACGCGACACTGGGAGCCGCGGACTGAAAAAAGCGGAAGCCTACGTCGTCGGTCAATTGAAGGCTGCAGGACTTCAGCCTGCGGGCGTGAAGGGCTACTACCAGCCGGTGAAATTCGAATCGCGGCTTTTGGTGGAAAAGGAATCGAGCGCTGGCCTGGTCCGCGATGGCAAGACCGAGCCCCTGACCTTGGGAGAAGACGCCCTGTTCAGCACACGGGTGGATCTGGCTCCGAAAGTAGAAGCTCCGCTGATGTTTGTCGGCTACGGCTTAAGTATTCCGGAAAAGGATTTCGACGATCTCGCAGGGTTGGACCTCAAAGGCAAAGTTGTGGTCCTTATCAGCGGTTCTCCATCGCAGATTCCCTCCGCGCTGGCCGCGCACCATCAAACCGCTGGCGAGCGCTGGAGACCTCTTCGTGCAGCGGGAGCGGTCGGGGTCATTTCGATTCCGAACCCTGCCTCAATGGATGTGCCTTGGTCTCGCACATCTCTGAACCGGCTGCATCCGAGCATGGAACTGGCCGGCGCGGAATTTAACGAAACTGAAGGAGAAAATCTCGCGCTTGTGTTCAATCCTGCGCACGCGGATAAATTGTTTGCCGGTTCGGGGCATACTTTCCAGGAGCTTGCGGAGTTGGCCAAAGAGCGTAAGCCCTTGCCGCATTTTCCGTTGACGGTTTCTATCCAGGCGAAGGCCAAGCTGAAAAAGAAAGTGGTGGAGTCGGCGAATGTTGTGGCCAGTTCGCCGGGAAGTGATCCGCAGTTGAAAAGTGAATATGTGGTTTTGTCGGCGCACATCGATCACGTGGGAATCGGCGAGCCGGTCAACGGCGACCGCATTTACAACGGTGCCATGGACAACGCGTCCGGCGTCGCCGTGTTGCTCGACGTAGCTGCCTCCCTTAAGAAGCATCCCGAGAACCTGAAACGCTCACTGCTTTTTGTGTTTGTCACCGGAGAAGAAAAAGGCCTACTGGGATCGAAGTATTTCGCGGCCCATCCCACAGTTAACCCGAAATCCATGGTGGCCAACATCAACATCGATATGTTCCGGCCTCTGGTGCCGCTGAAAATGCTCACCGTTCTTGGGATGGCGGAATCGGACCTCGGCGACGCGGCCCGGCAGGTGGCGGAGTCGTCCGGTGTTTCGGTCCAAGCCGACCCCCAGCCGTTAAGAAATGTTTTTGTGCGCAGCGATCAATACAGCTTTATTCGTCGCGGCATTCCGGCACTGGCGTTGGACATTGCCCCGACCACACCAGAGGAGAAGCAGCTTTACCAGGACTGGCTGACCCACCGCTATCATGCGCCGTCCGATGATCTCGACCAGCCGGTTGACCTGGCGGCGGCCGGCAAATACGAAGACATCATCCGCCTGCTCTTGATAAAAGTGGCGAACGATGCGGAGCGGCCGCAGTGGAAGACAGACAGCTTCTTCCGCCGTTATGCGGAGGCAGCGAAGCAGTAGGCCTCCTGTAGGATGTGCCTTCCAAGAGGATAGACATGCGCAAGTTTCTTCGCCTCTCTGCCATTCTCTGCGTCGTTGGGTGCGTTTCCTCCGCTCTCGCGGCTCCCAAGCCCAGCACCAAGGTCGGCGCATCTTCCGTGTGGCAGTTGCCGGAGCAGTTCACCACCGGGGTTCACGCGGCCTGCGACAAGTCTGCCCCGGCTGGCTTTGCCGAATGCGTGATTGACCAGATGGCGAAGGCTGGCGTTTCGACCGATGCGGTCAGCTTCACTCGCGCACTCTACAAGCAGAGCGGCGGCGATGTTGGCATCATGACGGGCTTCCAGCCGGTCGGTCCTGTCGATTTCGCATGGATTACCTATCCCTTGCGAGCGAATACAAATTACGGACTTTTGCTGGTCAACGGAAAACCTCCGATCGTGAACGTCGAGAACCTGGCGCTACTCGATCGGAAGACAATGCAGCAGGCGCCTCAGTTTAAGGATCTCAAGGCTCAGTTTCCGCAGGTCGACGTGTGGCCAGGGGATCGCGACGGCAAAACCTGGCCCAACTCACAAACCGGGCAGAATGGCAGCGTGCAGTTTACGGTAGGTTATCCGTTGATCAATGGATGTCACGCCTGTGCCCACGCCGGATCTGCGATATTCACCTGGAATTTCACAGCTCAAGGCAAGTTTCTGGGTACGACATTTGTCGGCATGACACCGCCACCCCTCTAGCCCATGTGGGATGGACACTCTTGTCCGTCGCTTTTGACGTGGGTTCAAGTTTCGAGAAGGTCAAAGTCAAAGGCGGCGGACAAGAGTGTTCGCCCCAGACGCATGGGTGCTATTCTGTTGCACCCATGGGAAGCGTGTCCCTTCTCGCCAAGTTCTTTGCGCTTGCCTTTAGCGCTCTTCTACCCCTGATTAATCCGCTGGGATCAGCTCTGGTCTTGCTGGGCCTCGTCGGCCAGGCGCCGGCATCCGTTTACCGCGATCTGGCCCGCAAGATTGCGATCCGCACCGCGCTTTTTCTGGCGGTGGTGGAATTGGTGGGGACAGCACTGCTGGAGTTTTTTGGGATTTCTCTTCCGGTAGTGCAGGTCGCGGGCGGACTCGTCCTCGCCTCCATGGGATGGAACCTGCTCAATCAGCACGAGGCCAAAGCCGATCCTGACCGGACCGCCGCGGCAGAAGACAGCTTCGGATCTCTGGAGCAGAAAATCTTCTATCCCCTGACATTCCCGGTTACGGCTGGGCCGGGCTGCATTGTGGTGATGCTGACCCTGAGCGCCCATGCCTCGGTGAAGGGTGTGCTGAACGATGTAATGGCGCACGTGGGAGTGTTTCTGGCCGTGGTGGCTTTGTGCCTGCTGGTCTATGTCTGCTACGCCTACGCTCCCAAAATCACCGCCAGGGTTCGACCCCAGACTGCGCACGGCATTCTGCGCGTCATTGCGTTCGTGCTCTTGTGCATTGGGGTGCAGATCACGTGGAACGGCATCGAAGCGCTATTGAAGACGGTACTCAAGTCCTAGAGTCTTACGGTCCTGACGCCTTCGGGTTCATTGGGAGCGACTCGGATTCGCCGGTGCTGGCTTCGAATAAGAAATCCATCACACCAGCGTCATCCTGAAGGACTTCAGTCCTGAAGGATCTCGCGTACCGACATAACGGGGAGGCATATCCGCTGCGCGCTAGATCCCTTCGACTTCGCTCAGGGCAGGCTCTTCGCAAGCTCAGGATGACCCATCATTGAGAGCGAGGAAATGGAGCCACTACGAATCCGCGGGCAGGTATTCATTCACCAGCGTCACCAATTCAGCGCGCAGGAAAGGCCCACCCGCCAGAAGACCTGGGAGCAGCGGTGACTTGCGGTTGCAGCGCAGGGGCGCATTCGCGAGTGTGCTGATGAAACCGCCGGCGCTGGTCACCAGGGCGGCCCCGCCGGCAACGTCCCAATCATGTTTCGGCGTGAGGGTAAACGTAACGTCCGCCAGGCCGGCCGAGACCAGCGCCAGTTTGTAGGCTACTGATCCCATGGGGCGAACTTTCACCGCAGCCTTTTCGAAGCGCTTCCACTCTCCACGCTTGATCTCGCTTCGGCTGGCCAGGATGACAGCCCCTTCCAGGCTGGTCCGCTGGCTGGCGCGGGTGGGCTTTCCGTTGTAGGTCACACCCGAATCGAGCGACCCAAGAAAAACCTCGTTGGTGGCGGGATTGCAGATTCCTCCCGCCACCGGAATTCCATCTTCCACCATCGCGACTGAAACGCAGAACTCGGGAACGCCGGCGACGAACTCGCGGGTGCCATCGAGCGGATCGACGATCCATACGCGCTTCTTCTCGAGGCGTGACAGGTCGTCCACGCTCTCCTCCGAGAGCCAGCCTTCGCCTTCGCGCAACAATTCCTGGCGCAAGGTGGCGTCAATTTCCTTGTCGGCTTCGGTGACGGGATCGTGGCCCGCTTTGTACTCGGCTTCGATTGCGCCCGGAGTGAAACGGGCGAAGATCTGACGCGCCGATTCCATGGCGAACTGTATGCGCCGCAGCGTTTCGGCTTGGGAGGAACTACTCATGAATGCGCAATCATTCCTGTCTCATGCAGTCGTCAGTCCTCAGTCGTCAGTCTTCAGAATTTGCTGACGACTGAAGACCGACGACTGACGACTGCTGCGGAGCTTCGCTCCGCTGGGCGGACGAGGGCGTCCGCCCCCACGTGGTCTGTGGCTAGGCGCGTTCTCCGATTGCGCCGAAGAAGCCTTCGCGTTCGAGATGGAGAATAATCTCTTGCGCCGCCTCCTCGGGCGTCAAGTCTGCCGTATTGATGACGACCTCGGCGTCCTTCGGCTCCTCGTAAGGATCTGAAATGCCGGTGAATTCCTTGAGAATTCCGGCGCGGGCTTTGGCGTACAGACCCTTGCGGTCGCGCTGCTCGCATACTTCGACCGAAGTGGAGACGTGCACCAGGATGAATCCGCCGCCAGGGTCGATCAAACTACGCACATATTTACGGGTCGCATCGTAAGGGGCGATCGGGGCACAGATCGCGATCCCGCCATTCTTGGTAATTTCCGAAGCCACGTAGCCGATGCGTCGAATATTGATGTCGCGATGCTCCTTCGAGAATCCCAGCTCCGACGACAAGTTCTTGCGCACCAGGTCGCCATCCAGCAGGGTCACTGGACGTCCGCCAGTTTCCAGAAACTTCGTGAGCAAAACGTTGGCGATGGTCGATTTGCCCGAACCCGAAAGACCGGTGAAGAAAATCGTTACGCCCTGTTTATGCCGCGGCGGATAGCTGCGCCGCAACTCCTGTACGACCTCCGGATAAGTGAACCAACTGGGGATGTCGCGGCCTTCATTCAGCCGCTGGCGCAGCTCCGTGCCGGAGATGTCCAGAACGCGCGCCCCTTTGGGTACCTCGTCCGTGGGGAAATATTTGTCCTGATCTTCGAGATACACCATCATGTTGAACGGCACCATGGTGACGCCGATGTCCGCTTCGTGTTTCCTGAAAAGTTCCTGGGCCTCGTAGGGACCGTAGAAGGGCTTGCCGTCGGTGTCTTTTCCGGGGCCGGCGTGATCGCGGCCGACAATAAGGTGGCTGCAACCGTGGTTCTTGCGAATCAACGCGTGCCAGATGGCTTCGCGCGGTCCGCCCATGCGCATGGCCAATGGCAACAATGAAAGTTTCACTGTTCCCGGCGGATACTTGGCGGTCAGCAGCTGGTAGCAGCGCACGCGGGTGAAGTAGTCCACGTCGCCCGGCTTGGTCATGCCCACCACCGGATGGATCAACAAACTGGCTTCCACCTGCTTGGCGGCTCGGAAGGTCAGCTCCTGATGGGCGCGGTGCATGGGATTGCGGGTCTGGAAGGCGACGATGCGGCGCCAGCCCAGGCGTGCGAATTCGGCGCGGAGTTCGGCGGGAGTCAGGCGCAGGGAACGAAAATCATAATGCGCCGGCGCCTGCGCGCCTTCGAGGCGTCCACCCAAATACCAGGGATTCGCCTTGTTGATCGTATAATCCGCACCTGGATGGGCCTTGCTGATGCTGTTGAACACGGCTTTGGCTTCAGCGCTGCGGTCGGGCTGCCATACATCCTCGACATGCAGCACCGCCAGCATGACGCCCTCAGGGTCGCGCAACGCAACTTTGCTGCTGCCCGGCTTCAGGGATTTGGCGAACTCTTCCGTGACGTCCAACGTGATGGGCATGGGCCAGAGCAGTCCGCTCGCCAGCTTCATGTTGTGACAGACGCCTTCGTAGTCGGCGCGATTCATGAATCCGCGCAGGGGAGAAAAGCCGCCACTGAGCAGCAACTCAAGATCGCATGACTGGCGTGCGCTGAGGTCCCACGAAGGCCACTCGCGCGAGCGCGCTTTCAGTTCGTTGACGGTTTCCGGTTGGGCGACAAGATCAACAAGTTCTCCCCCGTGCGGCGGGATCAGATGACTGCTCGAAGTGCTCAAACTCTGTGGCCTCCTGAAAGTTGTGTGAGATTCCGGAGTCCGTAATGGCGCGGCATTCCGGAAAATGAAGTGACCTGCCACTCACTGATGTGGAAAGAACTCCATCGGTTCCGTTATTTTGTGCAGCCATTCCCTGACAATGTGGAATCCGGAGCGAGATCGCCGGCATAGGCGGGCGATGTATGGCGCCCGTCATTAACCGCGGTGACAACCGACAATTTCAGAACGGGAAGTGCTTTTCAGTTTAAAGCAAAATTGCGCCGGCACCATTACATCAATGTGAAATAAGAGTCCACGACCAAACAAGACTGCCTGGCCTGCCTGCTTTGGCGTAAGAATGCGGGCGCGAGGAAAGTTGCAAGACCCTTTCATAGTGACGGAGTTGCATCGGCGATATCCAGGATATGACCAATGGTTAATTATCCCGTCATCAGGTAAAAGGTGTAATTACTTCCAGATCACCCTGTAGGTGGGGGAAATTTTTTCTCTCTGCCCCCCCGTCATAGCTTGAAGATAAAGCACTTAGCCTTCTGAAGGGATTTCATGAAGCATGCCGAAAGGTCGGCAGATTCGGCAATTGCAGGCCGAAATTGTGTTCTTCGGTGACGCAAGATTTGAGAAATACCGCGGTTCGGCAGCGGTCGCATATCTCATTTGGCGCCGAATCCGGCTGGAGTGGCGTGGTGAATTTTCAAAGGTGACTATAGGTTGCACAAAACAAATAACTTGCGCGGCTCGCGAATGTCTCGACGGCGCCCCTTCTGGGTCCAGCTCGGCGAGGACAGAGACCCGTTATTTTCCGCGGAAAAGGGAAATCCACGGCGAGCTTGGCAGTGTGCATGCTATGAATTTTGGGAGAAACCCAAAATACCTGGAAGTACGGAGTGATTCGGTGGCCTCAAGCGGCACCGGACATCAAGATACTTCAATTAATAACGCCCGAATCGGGCCTGAATCATAGAACCTAGGGGGGAAGCCGAAATGAACGAAAGCTCGATTCGGCTGGGTCCGCGCGAACAGCAGATCGCCGAACTGCTGCTTCAGGGTTGCGACAATTCGGAGATTGCCCGACAGCTCAAGATGGCCCGGCGCACAGTGAAGGCGCACTTTAATCGTCTTTTCCTACGATTTGCAATTACTGGCGGTATCAAGCGAGTCAAACTCGCAACCATTCTCTATCGGAGGCAATTATGTTCGGAGAACAGCGTTACGGAAATCGGATCCCCAGCGAGCGTGAACAGCGAGTCATCGAGCTCGTTGCCCAGGGACTTAAAAACCGCGAAGTCGCGGATGCCATCGGCACGACAGAACACGTCGTCAAAAATTACCTCCGAATCATCTATGACAAGCTCGGACTCTGGAACCGGGTCGAACTGGCCCTCTGGTACGAAGCCCGCCGACAGGAAGTCCCGGCGCACGCCTGAAGCGCTGGAGAGTTGGGAGCAGAATATTCTCAATCTCCATCAACCGGGCCCTCGCCGCAATCATCTTCAGCGCTGAACTGCAATTGACTCAAAACTAAAGAGACCCTCGGCTTCGAGGGTCTTTTTGGTTTTCCAGGTTGTTTTGTTTCTTTACCGGCAGCCCTGCGATTCGAGATTGCGCAAGTGTTGAGCCGCCAGAGGAGAACCCCGCTTGGCCGCTGCCACCAGCAGAAGCCTGGCCTGATCGCAACTCCGGGGAACACCATCTCCACGCAGGTAGAGATCGGACAAGAGGACCGCTGCAGTTGGGTTCTGCTTGCTCACCGCTTTCCAAAGCAATTTCGCTGCTTCGGCGGGATCCCGCACACCCATACTTCCCCCCAGATAACGCTGGGCCAACCGCAGATCGGGAGCGCCGCTGCCCAGGTCTGCAACCGTCTGACGCGAGGCATCGAGCAAAGGTGACTTCTGGGCAGCCGACTGGACTCCGGCCGGCACGACAGTTCGATGGCGAGCTTCGGCATTCGCAGACAGGTTCTTAGCTTCGCGCTCTCTGTTTCCCGGTGCGACGTTTCCCGGTGCGACGGATTTGGGTGCGACGGATTTCGCCGCAGCTGTTTCGGCTGGAACTTTGGCTTCGACTGGGGCTTCGGTCGACGAAGCGTTCTGCGGCGGAAGCGCCGTTGCTGAGGATTTCACCTGCGGCGCGCGGGTGACCGATGTTCTTGTCCAGTAATCTGGAGCCCACCGCATGTAGGCGAAACCGGCCAACACAATCACAGCCCCACCCACAGCGTATTTCCATCCTCGCTTTCGGGGAGCATACGCATCGGTCAGGCCGCTGAACGTCTGCTCGCGCATCCACTGCATATCGTTCGCGGAGTTTAGAGGAGTCGCTTCTGGAGCGCCACTCGTAGCCCGATGGTCCGTCGAAGCAGGCTGTGCCGCATTTAAGGCCTGCCCACAACGGCTGCAGAACTTGTGACCGGGAGGATTGTGATGTTGGCAAGCCGAGCAAACCGCACGCTGGAATTTCGGATCGGTTGCAAAATAGGGACGACTGGGTAGGGTAGAAGCGCCGGCACCCGACTCGCGCTTGATTTCCTCGAGAAGGTTGCTTACGGCTTGCTCCCGCCTCGCGGGAGGAGTGCTGAAGTAAACCTTGGCCCAACGCCCGAGATTCTGCTCCAGAACTGGATTCGTCAGCGGGTTCAGCTCGGGGGATGGTGCTTCTGGCGTCTTGTCCCAGAGATTTGGCACAGTTAGTCTCCCACCGATATGAGCTCGATATTACACATCAAAGCTCGAAGCGCGGCGTGAATCGGCGGTGTGGAAATGTTTGAAATGTGGAAAACTCCTCCTGAATCGCGCACGACAGTTACGGGCAAGCCTTCCGGTTGGAGGGCTCAAACTGGTCCTGCTGAGCGTCGCGCTGGGTGGTAAATTTTCCGTCAGCAGTCTTTCCATACAGGTCGCTGCCGGAGCAGTAGTAGAGAGCCGTGTGGACGTCAACCCATACCTGGGCGTTCGGATTCCCCATGTCAACGGGCGCAGGCGGAGGCTCCGCCAATCCAAGATTGACCATCAACTTCTCAAACAAAGTCAGCTGGGGCTGAGGCGGGGCCTTCTGCTGGGGGGTGTTCTGCGCCGGCGCTGCGTTGCCTGCAGCCGTGCTCCCGGCCGGTCGAATGCCCCAACCGGAAATCACCAGCAGAAGGATGATGCCCGCCATCACCAGGTAAATATTTGCCCGCCGCCTTTGCCATTGTTGCGCCAGCCACTCCGCCCGGGGACTGCGATGGGTTTTTACCGTCTCCAACCACTCGTGGGCTTTCTTTGCAGAACCCCAGGGATAGGGCTGAAGCTTGTCGGTGGGCGCAAACGGATCGGCTGCGGCCAGATCGTTCTGAAGGGGATTTGCTGGAATCGGGTCTGCCGAAAGCGAATCTGCTGCAACCGGATCTGCAGGAAAAATGCGAAGAGCATCGGTGGCCGGGGTTTCGACCGCCGGCTGGAAATGAGCCGATGACGGATTGGCCGGACTGGTAGATGCGGGCTTCGCCGGCATTTCGGTTGGCGGCGCGGCGGTATTCTGAGCCACTGGGGCAGGTGGAATCGGCCGCAGTTCAGGTACCGCCAGAGCGGCCGTCACCGCAGTGTCTCTCGCACCAACATTCTGCGCGGTCAGCGGACCCACAGCTGAATTTCCATTCGTTGGATTTTCCCGCTCATAAGGAATCAGCCAAGGAGGATCGACTTTGCCTGGTACCTCCAGGCTCGAGACATCAGGCGGCAACGGCGCTTCGGGCCGTGCGGCTCCACAAGTGCCACAGAAAGATTCGTTCTCATCGAAGAAATATGTGCCGCAGGCGGAACAGGTTTCCGCAACGCGTTTTGTTACCCCGGATGAGGCGGGTGGCTTTGCTGCCGCGAGGTCCGCTAGCAACAGGGATTCGTTTCCCAGGCGCTCAATCTGAGGTTTGATCCGTTCCAGAGCTTCCAGCATGCTCTGTCGCTCCGACGCGAGAGCCTCTTTCCACTTCATCCGGGCCGCTGTCACCATGGCCTCGCTCAACAGGCCGGCCATCAGTTCAGCGGTGCGCAGGTCGGCTTCGCGAAAGGAATTCGCGCGCGCAAAACGCAACTCAAGCACGCCGGCAACCTGGCCCGCGTGATAGACCGGCACGGCGATGAAGGCTTTGACATCACGACTGCGGAACCGGTCTGAACGCACGTGCAGGCTCGAAGTGACATCGGGATAATTCAGGGCAGATCCCTTGCTGAGACAATCTCCCGAGAGCGCAGAAGCGGGTGCTATGCGCGTTCCCGCGTCAATGGCGGCGCTGCCCGTAGCGGCGCGATAAACCAGTTCGCCCTTTTCGAGGATGCCGATTGCTGTACCTGAGGCATTGGTGACCTTCTGCACTCTCTCGGCGACAAGTTCAGACGCAGCAGCCAGATCGAGTTGCAGAGTCTGAATGAGCTTTTGGGTTTCTACAATCGCGGACAGATTTTCGGCGAAGTCGGCCTGGAATCCCTTCGCGCGCAAGCGATCGTTGTGCTGCTGGAGCACATAAGCGGCCGACAGAAGCTGCTGAAACGAGGCCTCGTCAAGCAGAGGCTTACGTTGCGGGCTGGTAGCAGTTTGGGTCACAAGATCGATACCCCGCCAGCCGGTGAGGGATCCCGGGAAGTCTATTGTAATGCAATCCACAATCCAAACCGCCTCACCAAAGCGTGCGTTGAAGTTACCAGTGTTTTGATGTCGATATCGGGAACCGGGTTCGAAGGCGGCCGCAAGTAACTGTAAAGTAAAAGGCTTGCTTCTTTCCGGCCAACCCATTGACAGCTCTTTGCTGGCCCCTCCCTATGGATCGCATGGCGTAGGGATCGTTTTCTCCGGGGAGAAGTGTGCAAAGTTATGCGCTTTCATCGCGGAAGCAGGCTTTTCGAGAGCCTACGGATTGATCTCCCGGCCACTCAAATAAAAGTGGACAGCCGGTGTAATGATTAGCGACAGCACCATGGAGATCAGGATTCCGCCGATCACTGCGATGGCAAGAGGCTGCAACATTTGGGAGCCGGCGCCGAGCGCAAAAGCCAAGGGCAGCATTCCGGCGATGGTGGCGAGCGCTGTCATAACGATAGGCCGAAGACGTCGACCGCTGGCCTGCAGCATTGCGTTCTCTGCTGAGTGCCCGAGCCGGCGAAATTTCTGGTCCGCATCCAGCAGAAGGATTCCATTCTTGGCGACGATGCCCACGACCATGATCATTCCCATGAACGATGCCACGTTGAATGTCGTGCGGGTGATGATCAGGGCCAGAAAAACACCTGAAGTCGAAAGTAACGCCGAAGCCAGAATGGCCAGGGGTGCGGCGAATGACCGGAATTCGAACAACAGGACGATGAACACAAGAATAATGGCCAGGACGAATACGAATACCAGATCACGGAATGACTTCTGTTCTTCCTTGTAAGTTCCGCCGTATTCCACCCGAATGCTGGAGGGCAGATGCAGCCCGTCGACCGCCTTTTGCACCGCGGCTACGCCGGTGCCCAGGTCGGTGCCTTCGAGGCGAGCGGTAACCGCGACGTCGCGCTGCAAGTTTTCTCGGCGGATTTCTATCTGGGGTGGAAGGGCAGTTATCGTCGCCAGGGCCCCCAGAGTCGCAGTTTTCCCGCTGCTGCTGGTCAGCAGGGTGTTGCTCATGGTCTCGAGTGAAATGCGGTTGCTGTCAGGAAAGCGCACTCGCACCACGTATGCCCGGTCGTTGTTCACCACCGGCGTGGCTGCCGGTTCACCTTCCAGAATGGCGGCAGCGTCTACCGCGATCTCCTCCGGCGTAAATCCTGCGTGCGCGGCTGTACTGGGATTAATTTGGAAGACGACCGCGGGTCCACTGATGGTATTTTCAATTCCGTCGAGGACGTCCACCACGCCGTCGACTTTGCCAATCGCAGCTGCAACTTTCTGCGCCCATGTCTCCAACACCGCGGGATCTTGTGAATACAACTTGATCTCGACCGGTTCCGGGGCGCTGGTCAGATCGCCGATCATGTCCTGCAACACTTGTATGAACTCGACGCGCACCGCCGGTTCCTGGGCGGCAACTTTTGCCCTGACGTCTTCGATCACGTCGTCGATCGAGCGGCTGCGGGAACTTTTCAGCTTCACCAGGATGTCGCCACGGTTCGCTTCCGTAACCGCCGCCAGGCCCAATTCCAGGCCAGTTCGCCGCGAGCTGCTCTCGACTTCGGGGATCGTGTTTATGATTTGCTCCATGGCAGCTACCATGCGATTAGTTTCCGCCAGCGAGCTGCCCGCAGGCGTCCAGTAGTCCAAAGTAAATCCGCCTTCATCCATTTCCGGCATCAGGTCAGAGCCGGAATATCGATAGCAGACATAGGCGACGACCACCAGCATTAAGCTCAGAGCTGCAAGCCACATGGGCTTGGCCAGAGCACGCCGCAGCCAGCGTTGGTGGAAGTCCACGACTTTCCGGAAGAATGTGCCGAGAGACGCCTCTTCGGCGGCCTGGAGTCTTTCGAACGACTCTTCCTGGGACAGATTTTCTTCTGACCCTTTGCCGACCGAGTCGGACTCCGAACCTTTCCGCTTGTGAATGAAGTATTGGCTCAGGGTCGGCGTCCAGGTGAGCGCCAGGGCCAGCGATGCCAGAAGCGAAACTCCCATAGTGACGGCCAGAGCGCGGAAAAATGTTCCTGTCACCCCCGTGATCGAAATCAGCGGCAGGAATACCACGATGGGTGTGACCGTCGAACCAATCAGCGGAATCGTGATTTCCTGCAAGGCGCTTTGAATTGCCTGCAGCCGGCCTTGACCGGCATCGCGGTGAATGACGATGTTTTCCACCACCACGATGGCGTCGTCGATCACCAGCCCCACCGCGGCGGCCAGTCCGCCCAGGGTCATGAGGTTGAAGCTCTGACCCAGCAGCTTGAGCGCGATGAAGGTCACCGCAATCGTGACCGGAATCACTAGACCCGCCACCACCGACGTGCCCCAGTCGCGCAGGAAAATTACCAGAATGATCGAAGCCAGGATAAGGCCAAGCACAATCGCGTCACGAACGCTCTTGATGGACTCGCTCACGATGATCGACTGATCGTAGAATGGCCGAATCTCAATGCCGGGCGGCAGTGATTTTCGAATCTCCTCGACCTGAGCGTGAACTTCGTCCGCGACCCGCAAAGTGTTGCTGTCCGGCTGGCGGTTAATGTTGAGCAACACCGCCGGTTTTCCGTTGGCAGTCACGATGGTGTAAATCGGTTTGACACCGGGCGCCACGGTCGCCACATCTCCGATACGCACCGGAATGCCGGCAGGAGTGTTCTTGATCACAATGTCCGCAATCTGTTGCGGGCTGCGTACCTGGGCGCTAATGAGCGCGAGCACCAGTTGATGGTTGCGCTCGAAGAGCCCAGGCGAATCGATCAGGTTGGTCCGCCGCATCGTCTCCAGAATGTCGGTGACGGTGACGCCTGCGGCCAGCAGTTTGGTGGGGTCAGGCTGAATATGAAACTCAGGCTCCTGTCCGCCCTGCACCAGCACGGTCGAGACGCCATCCAGCCGGTTCAGTCGCGGCTTAATTTCGTAGGTGGCCATCTCCCAGAGTTGGCTCTGCGGAATGGTGGCCGAGGTAAGGCTGTAGCCAATGATGGGAAAACTGGCGAAGGTCAGGCGGTTCGCCACAACCGTTGCCGTGGGTGGCAGTTCAGGTTGGACGCGAGAAATTGCCGCGTTCACGTATTGCAAAGTCTGGAACATGTCCACGTTCCAGTCGAAAAACAGATCAATCTCTGCCGATCCGCGGCTGGTGATCGACCGCACATCCAGCAGCCCAGGAACACTGTTCATCCCCTCTTCGAGCCGACGCGTGATCGTCACCATCATCTGATCGGTGGGCATGACTCCGTTGTCGACCGCGATCAGGATGCGGGGAAAGTTGGTGGCAGGGAAGACAGCGACAGGGATGGTGAAAGCGAGATAGCCACCCAGCAATGCCAGAGTCAGGATCAGGAAAATCACTGACTTGGAATGTCGCAAAAACCAGTATGCCGTTTCGGCATGAGCAGAAGCCTCATCGCTGCCGCTATTTTTCATCGGGCTTTCCGCTCTTCGTTTCGTTCAGTCCCGCAGCCGGGCTCTCGGCCTTGATCTTGGTGTTGTCCGGCAAACCGTAGGCTCCGGAGGCGACGATCTTATCGCCGGCTTGCAGTCCTTCGATGACCTGAACCGCGTCGCCTTGCCGCACGCCAACCTTTATCTCTTTCTGATGCGCGCGATTGTCGGCGCTGACTTGCATGACTGAGGTGGCGCCGTCCTGCGCGGTAAGCAGCGCCGTGGGCGGAATGACCAGAGCGTTCGAAATCGTCTGCGCCAGCATGGAAAGACGCACGCTGGTGCCCGGCTTCAGGCGCTGGTCCGAATTCTTCGCTTGTACCCATATCTCGACCGTGGTGCTGTTGGGATCAAGGGCCGGGCTGACCACCGTAATCTTTCCTTCAACCGGATTCTCTTCACCAGGCACGGCAATAGCGGCCTTGTCCCCAATTTTCAGCAGGGCGGCTTCGGGCTGCGGAATGTGAGCGCGAGCGATGACTTGCGAAATGTCCATCACGGTGAGGAGTGGAGTGCCGGCCGCGGCCATCTCCCCCGGATAGAGCGGGCGATCGGTTACCACACCGTCAATCGGACTGCGGATCTCGGAATAGTTCATTTGGGCTGCCGCGCCCAGATACTTGCCCTTAGCGGACTCCAGTTGGCCCGCCGCGGATTTCAACTGCTGCTGTTTCCCGACCTTCATCAGAGTGTCGAGATGCTGTTGCGCGATCTCATACTGGTTGCGCGCGTTGGTCAGGTCCACTCCGGCCTGGTCGAGTTCTTTGCGAGGCATCGCCCCTTGTTGAAAAAGTTCCTGACGGCTGTTGAAGATTTTCTGTTGCGCGTTAAAGAGTTCTTTGGCGGCTTGCGCGTCGAGCTGAGCCTTTTGGACTTCCTGGGGTAAGTCGGCGACAGTGGTGGTTTCGTAGACGGCCTGGGCCTGGTCGTAGGAGCCTTTGTTTTCCTGGGCGGCGGCTGCGAGGTCGCTATTCTCCAGCACCGCCAATAGCTGGCCTTTGTGTACCGGGCTGCCGCGTTTGACATAGAAAGCTTTGACCGGGGCGCTGATCTTCGGAGTGATGGCTGCCTGTTGCAGGGGGAAGAGAATGGCTTCAGCCATGACCGTGCGCTGAATTGTTTCCTTTTGGACGGTCACCACTTGTACTGGAACCGCAGCTTCTTTATCGCCGGAATCGTTGGAGCAGCTAATGGAGAGAAGTAAGGGAAGGATGGCCAAAAGAATGGCGGCGTTCGGCCACGACTTCTCTCGCCCTTTCAGGGCTGGATCATTTCCCGTTTTCGCCCAGGGCTTACGCCCTGGGCTGCATTCTTGGGCCGCTTCGCGGCTTGTGATCTTCATGCTCAGAAATTCCCCGTCAGCGTCTGCAGATTCGCCAGCGCCACGCGATACCGCGATTGGCCGTCGCTGAAAGCGTTGCGCGTCAGCGTGGCGGTATTTTGGGCGTCGACCACCTCGAGCACGGTTGCCTCTCCGGACTGATAACGCAGCGTGGTCAGGCGCAAGCTCTCCGCCCCCAGGTCCGCCGACTGGCTCAGCGAATCCAGTTCGGAGCGGGCGGTTTGGGCCTCGTCATATAGCGTGTGCAGCTTTGCCAGCAACTGGCGCTGGGTGAAGCTCAGCTCCACCTGCGCTTGCTCGCGAACCAGGCTCGCCTGCTTCAATTTGCTGCGATTCGCGCCCCAGTTCCACACCGGCAGTTGCAACGTGGCAGTAGCGGCGTATCCCAGATTACGCACGGGCAGCTGCGAAGCCGGATCGAATTGGCGGGTGGCGAAATGATTCGCGTCAATCCCGTAAAAATAATCCAGTTTGACCGAGGGCAAGAAGCCCGACCACGCTGCGCCAACTCTCTGCCGTGCTTCCTGCAGTGTGCCCAACGCGGCCCGCAGTTCGGGATTCTGGCGAGCGGCCGCGGCCTGGACTTCGGGAAGCGACGGCAGCGGTTCCGGAGGTTGCAGATCATCCACCACGCTGAAGTTCTGGTTGAAATCCGTAAACACTAGCACCGCGAGTTCCAGCCGGCTGCGGTTCATTTCCAGCTCTGCTTCCTGCAAGTCGCGCTGCTGCTGCTGAAACTGAATCTGGGCTTTGATCACATCCGAGTGCGCCACTTCGCCGCCCTGTTCAAGCTTTTGGCTGATATCGAGAAAACGCCCGCCCTGGGTCGACGCGCGCTGGGCGGTGTCATACTTTCGCTGGGCCACAACAAAATGGTAATAGGCTTGGACCACGGTTACGACCAGACCGCGAGCGGCAATTTCCGAGCGCGCCCGGGCGACCGCTTCCGCCGCTATGGTGCGCCGGTATTCCGCGATCCCCTGCAAGGAAATATCCTGGTGAACATTTCCCTGGCTAAGATATTCGTGCACCCCATTGGCGGCGACAAATCGTCCGGTGGACGTGCCATTCCCCTGGGTGTAGAGAAATCCCGCGTCGTAGTTCACACCCGGCAGCAGGGCTGCCCGGCCTTGTACCCGGTCTTCCTTCGCGGAACCGTATGCGGTCAGGGCGGCCCGATACTCCGGATTATTCTTGCGCGCGCGGGCGATGGCATCCTGCAAGGTGATGGTCAGCGGGGCAGCGCTTGCAGATTGATTCGCGCTGTTGCCAGGGTCAACCGCGGTGAGGGTGGTTTGAGCGGATGCGATCGAGAGCAGGCTCAACATCGCAATAACGAAGACCAGTGCGACCGGTTTGCCGGTCGGGCGGCGGGCGTGATTTGACATAGGCTTCACCATGGGTGCGCAGTGGCGAATCGAGAATGATACCGGAATGTAGCTTAAGGGAAGCTGAAGCCCGGGTCTAAGGCCAGCGGGGTTATCGCAGGGAAACAGGCAGTTCCACGGTCATGCGGGTGCCCTTGCCCGGCGTGCTCTCGGCGGCGATTGATCCGCCGTAGGCTTCGACCAGGGCCTTCACGATGGCCAGGCCCAGGCCAAAACCGCCAGTGGCGCGGGTGCGAGACCGGTCGCCGCGATAAAAGCGATCGAAGATCCGGGGCAGATCGTTAGCAGAAATACCCGCGCCATGGTCCTGAAAAGTAATCTGCGCCTTCTCGCCGGCGCGAGCCACCGCGACTTCGACCGATGATCCCTCGGGACTGTAGCGGACGGCATTCTCCAGCAGATTCGTCCACACCAGTTGCAAGTCTTCGGGGTCGGCTCGCAGAAGAACCGGCCCGTTGGTGGCCAGATGAATGCTCGTGTTGCGGGACTGGGCCAGGCTTCGAATTCTCTCCACCGCTTCTTCGCAGGTGGAGTTGATGTCGATGACGTCGAGCTCGCGCTGCTGCCCGTTCTGCGCCCACTGTTCGGCGCGGGCGAGGCGAAGCATCCACTGCAGAAGTTGCTCCAGCCGCTCCAGGTCTTGGAGTGATGCCTGCAAGCCGGCGCGGTATTCCTCCGAGCTTCGCGGCCGCTGCAGCAACGACTGCAGCGTAGACTTCAGGACCGCCACGGGAGTCTTCAATTCGTGCGCGGCATTGCCCACAAATTCCCGCTGCTGCCTGAACGAGTACTCCAGCCGGGCCAGCATCTGGGTCATGGACTCGGTCAGGGGACGCAGTTCCTCGATGTCCTCGGCTTCCTTGGGTGGCTGCAGCTTCCAGCTCTGGGTGGAGACCAGGGCCGCCTGCCGCGCGAGAATCTGCAAGGGCAAGAGACCGCGCCGAATTTTCCAGGACGCCAGCCAGGTGGTTGCACCCAGCAGGAGCAAGCTGGCGGTTGCAATGGCGGCCAGCGCCGCCTTCACCTGCTGCCGTATTCGCACCATGGGCGAGGCGTACACAATGGTCAGGGTTTGCGCGTCGACATTCGGGCCCTCGGGCCGATCCAGGACCGGAACGTGGGTCATGCGCACGGCGTGGTAGGGAACTCCGGCCCAGGAGAAATTCCAGTGCTGGTTGGGTCCCGGCTGAAACTGAAGGCCCTCGGGCCAGTCTTCGGAGCGGGTGAGATATCCGGTGCGATCGGCCCAGACCATGAACTGGTCAGGATGATTAGGGTCAATCGACTCGGGCAAAAGGCTGTTGTCGAAGTACACGTGCCCGGTGGTGTCTTCGGTATAGCGCACCAGTACGGCCACGCTGGTGGCGTGGGCTTGCATGGCAATGTCGAGAGTGGAGAGCAGACGCCAGTAGGTAACAATCACGCCGATCACCATCAGGCCAACGGTGAGAATCGACTGCGAGAGCAGTACGGAAGCGATCAGCCGCCGCTGGATGGAGTCGCGTTGCATATCCTTTCTTTCGGAACCTGTTTTTCTTCTTGCAGAATCCGTGTTTCGAAAGTCAGTCCTGCAGCATGTAGCCCTGGCCGCGCAGGGTGCGGATCAGTTGGCGCGACGAGCCCTCATTCAGTTTGCGCCGCAGCCCCGAGATATAGACTTCAATCACGTTGCTGAATTTTTCCCAGTTGTAATCGTAGAGATGCTCCAGCAGCTCCGTCTTCGAAACTACGGCGCGAGGACGGTGCGCCAGATACTCGAGTACGCGATATTCCATGGCGGTCAGCGTGATGGCCTTGCCGCCGCGCTGCACCGTGCGGTTGACCGTATTCAGCTCGAGATCGCCGATGACGATAACCGGGGAAGGCTGGCCCTTGCCGCGCCGGATCAGGGCCTTGGTGCGCGCCAGCAGTTCACCCAGGTCAAATGGTTTGGTCAGGTAGTCGTCCGCTCCGGCGTTGAGCAAGGCGATGACGGATTCCTTGTCGTCACGGGCGGTCAGCACCAGCACCGGAGTGTGCTGTCCGGATTGGCGAATCCTGCCCAGCAATTCCATTCCGTCCAGCTTGGGCAGCATGAGGTCGAGCAGCACCACGTCGTAGGCGTTCGATTCGGCCAGAAAGAGTCCCTCCTGGCCGTCGGAGGCAACATCCACGGCGTAGCCCGCGCTCTCCCGCAAACTGCGGGCAACGTTGTCGGCCAACCGGACTTCGTCTTCCACCACCAAAACGCGCACAGGGATATCTCCTGCAGGCGATTCTATCCGTGATCAGGCCTGTTTTGGGACGCGCGTTCCCGGTTCAGGCGGGACAGGCAAGTCCGCGGCCTATAGGGCATAGACCAAAATGCGGCATTCACAGGGCTTTGTCCCTTGGTGTAACGAGGCGAAGCTTTGGCGAATAAGTTGCTTCTCATACTTGCGATCGCAACTGCAGCAAAGGGTGGCGATCAGTAAGGAAACGCCATGCTAAGCCTGAATCAGATCAAGATTACATAACACGTACCCGACGCAGAGCGGGAAGGGCGTGTCCCAAGGGCTGGCGGGCGTGCGGAAAGCAGCAAGGGAAAATAAGGAGATGAAGTTCACCGCCTTGCTCCACCATCTGACCGTCGATCTGCTGCGGGAAAGCTTTTACTCCCTCAAGAGGAAGGCCGCACCCGGAGTGGACGGTGTCACCTGGCAGGAGTATGAAGACGGGCTAGAGGATCGATTGACCGATCTTCATGGCCGAGTTCATCGCGGAGCCTATCGAGCGACGCCATCGAGAAGAGTGTACATAGAGAAAGCAGATGGACGGCAACGTCCACTAGCGGTCCCGGCTATCGAAGACAAACTTGTCCAACAGGCCGTGGTTACCATCCTCAACCAGATCTACGAGGAAGACTTTCTCGGCTTTTCCTATGGGTTTCGCCCGGGGCGCAGCCAGCATCAAGCACTGGATGCGTTGTCGTACGCGCTCCTGAAGAAGAAGGTGAACTACGTTCTGGATGCCGACATCCGAGGATTTTTCGATAACCTCGACAAGAGTTGGCTGGTCCAGTTCGTGGAGCATCGCGTCGCTGACGCCCGCATCCTACGGTTGATCCAGAAATGGCTCAACGCTGGGGTGATGGAGGAAGGCGAATGGTCGAACACGAAGACAGGTAGTCCGCAAGGTTCGGTGATTTCACCGCTTCTCGCGAATATCTACTTGCACTACGCTTTCGATCTCTGGGTGAACGTGTGGCGCAAGAAATGGGCACACGGCGAGGTGGCTGTCATCCGCTATGCGGATGATGTCATCTTGGGATTTCAGCACCAAACGGACGCAGATCGTTTCTTGGAGAACTTACGGGAGCGGCTGGAGATGTTTGGACTGGAACTGCACCCAGATAAGACGCGCCGGATCGAGTTCGGTAGATTTGCTGAACAGAACCGGAAACGCAGAGGAGAAAGGAAACCCGACACGTTCGATTTCCTCGGCTTCACGCACATCAGCGGGAAGAACAGGTTAGGGCGGTTCGCAGTGAGGCGCAAGACGATCCGCAAACGCATGGGGGCGAAGCTGCGGGAGATTAAGCAGCAACTCCGTGAGCGAATGCATGATCCCGTGCGCCAAACCGGACAATGGCTCAAATCGGTCGTGCAAGGCCACTTCAACTACTATGCGGTACCGGGGAACCTCGACAGCCTCGGCATATTCCGGGAACGAGCGATTGGGCATTGGTGGCAAACACTTCGCCGCCGCAGCCAGAAACGCCCGATCTCCTGGAAGCGTACCCTTGCCCTGGCTAACCGATGGCTTCCTCAACCGCGCGTGCTTCATCCATATCCTGCTGTTCGCTTTGCCGCCAGTCATCCGAGATAAGAACCGGATGCGCTAATCAGCGCCCGTCCGGGTCCGCGCGGGGGGCAGTCAGCGATGACTGTCCCTACCGCGATCCGCGCGATGAGCAGGTCTTGCAGTTGCTGATGCAGGGCTGCAGCAACAAGGAGATCGCAGCCCAGCTGAACATCAGTCCCCGGACGGTGAAACAGCATCTGCGAACCCTTTTTCTGCGGGCGGGCATCCGGGACGGCAGAAAACGGGTCAAGCTGGCGACTGCCATGTTCGCAAAGGAGCAAATCAAATCATGCAACCCCGTGAGCGGCTAACCGCAAAAGAGCTGCAAGTCGCGGCCCTGGTCTGGGAAGGTCAGACCAACCGCGAAATTGCAAAGGCCATTGGCACCACTGAACAGGTCGTGAAGAACTACCTGCGCAACACCTTCGACAAACTCGGCGTATGGAGCCGCCTGGAGCTGGCCATCTATGTTGCCCGGCACGGCGGCGAGCGCTGGCGGGAAGAACTTGGGATGCGGGCGGTTGATGTTTTATCTGGGACGATTGCTTCCTGACTGGATTCAATGATGGCAGGGAGGGTGGCAAGGGTGGGAGGCAATAGCGTTACGCCAATTCTGGTTTATTTCTCACTCGCTCAGGCCTGGCAGTATCGCTGAGTCGACACCTGCCCTCTTTTCGCAAAGAACGGGAAAAGAGGGTGGGGCACAATTCTGCTCGTGGTTTGGTCCTGGAAGGTCCCAGCCACCTCTCTTTGGTCTCGCAGGACGGTTTCGCAGTGCCTGAGCTGCCGTGGAGGCCGAGGACATCGCGGGAAAAAGACTGCAAAACCTTGCATTTTGCCCTCTGGCCGTCTTTTGTGGTTTCCCGTAAGTACTTGATGATTAATAACCTATACCTTGCTTCTCAACGGTGCAATCCCGGCAGTTCAATTGCAATCGTCGAGGTGGGGCGTGATCCCAGGATCGTCCGGCGCTTTCCCCTAAGCCAGCCAAAAGTCCGACCCCTCGAGGAAATGATGGCGTACAAGGAAACGTTTTGGATGGCTTGCGACTCTACCGAGCAAATGCGGGCCGAGTATGGTCCCTTTCACACTCGCGCCGAAGCCGAACACGAAGCCAGAAAATTGGCGTTCGGCTACTTGCTGCGCTACGAGCACATCATTGGCGACAACGAAGACATCCAGGAAGTACGCTGCATCTTTGTCGAACTGCCTCCCGGACCGGTGGCCGTTCCGGCTCGCTTGATCCGAAAGCTTCACACACGCTGCGCCACCTGTGGCGAAACCGCGATTCATGATGAAGCCTGGCAGGCTGAAGTATGGGCCGATATCCACGAGTTTGAGCATACCCGCCACCGGGTTCGTCTCTTCGAGCAAACCCGGGCGGATGGCCTGAAAGAAATTGCCGACTGGCGCGACACCTGCGCCTGAACCCAGGTCAAGGTTTCAAAGTTTCAAAGCGTCATCCTTGAAACTTTGAGACCCGAAACCTTGAAACCTTGAAACCTTGTTCCCACAACCTGCCCACCAGGTGAACGGTAAGTGTTTTTTTGCTAATCTGTTGCCGTGGCTTCGGCTGGCGACGGACTCTTCCGGAAAAAATCATGATGCTGTTCATCTCTGTCCTTCTGGCGCTCATTCCACTACTGGGCATTGCGTGGATCGTGCTCTATGGCTCCGTAACGACCGTGGACGGGCTGTTCATGTCTCTGATCCTGGCTGCAATGTCGGGCATCGTGGGTTTGAATGTTCTTATCGAGCTGAAGAAGAAACGTTCAGGCGGGCAAAGCTTTGCGACGGCAACCGCGACGACCTCGGGCGGGCTCAGGCAGCGGGGCAAAGTGGAGAGCGTCCAGTTTTATGAGTCCGGCGTCGGCCAACCCAACAAATCTGTCGTGACCCTGTCCGACGGCGGCACCGTGTCGAACCTGCTGGTATTCGAGGGAGACATGCGGAACGCCCTTCCCGTCGGCCAGAAGGTCGACGTCACGTTCCGCAAGGAAAGTGGACACAACGTGCTGGTTGATGTCGACTACGCTTGATTGGTCTGTGTGGCGCGGGCGCCCCGCCCGCGAAGGCAGCTTCACTGTCCGATGGGTTTCCGGAGTGGGCGAGACGCCCACCCGACAGCCGGCGGGACGCCGGCGCTACGAAGTTCGAAATCCAGATTACCAACGTAACTGTAGAAAAGCTTTTTCCCACCCTTTCCCCGCCTCGACTGCAGTACAAATTCTAAGGACGAGTGTTCCAAACCCGGGAAACTCGTGCGCCCAAGGAGGGGGAATGCCGCAATCCGCTGAAGACCGTGCGACCCCGCCTTCCATGCTGGTGCGCGCGGACGAGATCCAGCAACAGATTCAGCAGCTTTCCGGGCGCGATCTTCAGCTTTGGTCTATTGGAATCCTGGTCATCCTGGTCCTGACCTCGGGCCTGCTGGCGTTACTGGTTCCGAACCTGGTTTGGACACAGCGAATGGTCCACGTCGAACATTCCTATCTGCCGCAACTTTTTTTCGGACTGATATCCCTGATCCTGCTTTTCAATATCTACCTGTTGTCGCAGAAAAAAACCCTGAACAACACCCGGCTGGCCTTGATTCGTGAACTGGTTCTGAACGAGCGGCTGGAAAGCCTGTCTCTGATTGACCCGCTTACCCAGCTCCTGAACCGCCGGGCTTTGAATGAGCTGGTCCCGCGCGAAGTGGCGCGTGCCAACCGGGTAGGCAGCAGCCTGACTTTCATGGCGATCGACTTGAACGGGTTCAGCGACCTAAGCTCCAAGTACGGAGCGCTCGAAGGAGACAAGGTCCTGGTCGAATTCGCCAGGATATTGAAAACCGTCTTTCGCGGCGCTGACTTGGCATTTCGTCAGAGTGGAGACCAGTTCCTGATCATGATGCCGGACACCACGGAAGAGCAAGCCGATTTTCCCGTGCAGCGCATCCTCCGGGAAGTGGACCAGTGGAACCTGGCCAGCAAGAAAGACTACGAAGTCTCGTTCAGCTGGGCCCTGGCGCCCTATGTCACCGGATCCGACGCCGATGATGTCCTGCGCACCGTCGATCGCAAGATGTATTCCAAGAAACACAACCTGGTGCCGGTGTTCTGAGAGTGCCTTAGCGGAAACTTGGATTTGTGCCTCAGCTTGCGCTACCATCCTGCGGGAGTCCTGTTGTGCGCTCTCACCTTCGATGGCTTCTCCGCTTGGTTGTTATTCGTGCGCTCGCCCTGAGCGCGTTCTCCGTTGCGTTCGCCGGCGATGCTCAGTGGATTGAGGTCAAGTCGCCACATTTTTCCGTCGTGACCGATGCCGGCGAAAAACGCGGACGAGAGACGGCTATGCGCTTCGAGCAGATGCGGGCCGTCTTCGGTGCCCTGTTGACGAAGGCGAACGTCAATATTCCCGTGCCGCTGCAGATTGTTGCCTTCCGCAATTCCAAGGAGCTTAGGCAAGTTGCGCCCCTGTGGAACGGAAAGCCGGTGCAGCTGAACGGGCTGTTCCAGGGCGGAGAAGACCGCAGTTTCATCATGCTCGACATGTCGACTGAGAATCCCTGGGTTGTGGTCTTCCACGAATACGCTCACCAACTCATGAACGGCGTGCTCACCGCGAGAGTGGACCCGTGGTTTGAAGAAGGGTTTGCCGAGTACTTCTCCAGCATCGAGCTCGACAGCAAAGAGGCCCGAGTGGGCAAGGTCCCGGACTATGAGTACCTGGTGCTGCAACAGAACAGCATGATGAAAGTCAGCGATCTTTTCCGGGTGCGGCAGAATTCTCCGACATACAACGAGAGCGGAAGCCATCGCACTGTCTTCTACGCCGAATCAGGCATTGTGGTGCATTATCTCTATGACAACAGCCTGATTCCCCGGCTGTCTCAATATTTCATGTTGAAGCTCGATAAGAATGTTCCGGTCGAAGAGGCCATTCAGCAGAGTCTGGGAATGAGCGCTGCCGATTTCGACAAGGTCTTGCGCAACTACGTGAGTAGCGGACACTATAAGTACTTTCCGATGTCCACGCCTGCAAACATTGTCAGCAGTGAGTATGTGGCGCGGCCGCTTGACCCGGTTGATAGCAGTGCTTTGTTGGCCGATATTCATTTGCACTCGCCGGATTATCACGAGCAGGCGATCGCGGAATTTCAGGAGATTCTGAAGGCAAATCCCGATAACGCGGCGGCTTGCCGCGGTCTGGGATATGCCTATCTGCAGCAGAAGGATTCTAGCCAAGCCGCAAAATACTTTAGGCGCGCCGCGCAGGCCGATCCCAATGACCCGCGGGTACATTACTACTCCGCCCTCATGATGAGCCGCGAGGGCGCATTCAGCGACCACTCCAATTTAGCGGAAATGATCAAACACCTCGACACGGCGATTGCACTCGATCCAAATTTTGCCGACCCTTACAGTCTGCTGGCGTTTGCCCAGATGTCCGCAGGAGATCCGGCCAAGGGACTCGTGAGCATGCAGAAGGCGGTGTCTTTGAGTCCCCGAAACGAACGTTACCAGTTCAATCTGGCGGAGATGTATCTGAACAACCGGCAGACGGATCCGGCAATCGCAATCTTGGAAGGGTTAGCCAGGACCGGCAGCCCGGAGGTAGCGACGAGAGCCGGCGAAACGCTTCAGCAAGCTTTGCAATTCAAGGCCGCGATGCGCGAACCCGGGGCAGCGGGCCCTGAAGTTGGGCCGGCAAACCATGCGGAAGAGCCGGTAGGTGCCTCGATAAGAACGGAGAGGAACCCGGAGCCCCAACAGGAAGTGGGCGAGATTACGAATCGAACGCCGCCCCGCTATCTTAAAGGCACAATCGTCAGCGTCGACTGCTCCTCGCCGCCCGCCGCTACACTGACGGTTATTTCTGGCGGACGGAATTGGAAGATGCAGGTATCGGACAGCCAACATGTGCTGCTGATCGGGGCGGAATCGTTTTCGTGCGCCTGGAGCAAACAGAAGATCGCGCTAAATTATCGGGAAACAGGTGTTGGAATGGGGCAGATAGTATCCATCGAGGTTCAGTAAGTATGGCCGAAACCCCTCTAGTCCGACACATTTCGAGTCGGGCGGGACAGGGTTCTTGCAGCCGGCTCGTCTACCATCCAGATTAATTTGCCGTTGACCGGGCTCACCTTTTGCGACGGCAGGTCCGCGCTGTTGTTTTCCAGCACCTCGTGGAGCGTCGCAGCTTTGTCGGCTCCACTCAGCACGAAGATCACACATGCCGCGGCATTCAGAACAGGAAAAGTGAAAGTGATGCGGTCGGTGTTGAATTTTGCCACCCAGTTGGAGATCACGAGACGCTTGGTTTCGTTCAGGCCCTCGGAGCCGGGGAAAAGGGAAGCGGTGTGTCCATCGGGGCCTACGCCCAGGAAGATCAGATCGAAGCGCGGGAACTCGCCCGCGGACAAGTGAAAAAAATCCTTCAGCGTCTGCTCATATTGCAGGGCCGCCGCGGCTGCATCTTTTTCCTCGGCGTGTATGCGAAAAACATTTTCCGGACGCACTGGGACCTTGGACAGCAGTGCTTCATTGGCCATGCGGTAGTTGCTCTCTGGCTGGTCGGGAGGAACGTGGCGCTCGTCGCCCCAGAAAATGCAAATCTTGTCCCACGGGATGTCGGGCTTGGTGGCTAGCAGGGAGTACAGGGTCCGCGGCGTCGAGCCGCCAGAGAGAGCCACGGTGAATTTTCCGTGGCCCCGCACCGCCGCGGAGGCTTGCGCCGCGAACTCGGCTGCCGCAGCCTCAAACAAATCGGTAGCAGTCTTCAGAACTCGAATTTCAGGTCGCGTCGGCATGTTGAATCTCTGGCATCGCCGCACTCTTGACCAGCGCGCAGCGAGCGGCGCCCAGCAGCGCGATCCGATCGTTAGTGATTACCCTAACCGGCATCGACTCCAGCAGCGCTTGCATCCGGCCCTTGCCGGTGAAGGCCTGCATAAATAACGGCCCGGAGAGTTTCGACAACATTTTGGGAGCGATCCCGCCGCCCAGATAAATCCCCCCGGTGGCCATAATCTTGAGCGCCAGATTACCAGCCTCGGCCCCGTAGATCGAGACAAACAAGTCCAGAGCTTGTTCGCAGAGCCCGCACTTGCCGTCGATGCCGGCGCGGGAAATCGCCGCGGCGGGGTCGGACTGGGACATTTCGTCGGTGAGCCATTGCGGAGGTGTGCCGCGTCCGGTGTCGCGGAGAAAGCTGAAAACATTGACCAAGCCGGGACCAGAAACGATTCGTTCGTAGCTGACGTGACCGAAGCGGGTATGAAGATAATTGAAGAGCTCTACTTCCAGCTGGGTGCGCGGGGCGAAATCGGCGTGCCCGCCCTCACAGGCGAAAACATGGTACTTCGCGCCGTCCCAGTACATGCCGGCTTGTCCCAGCCCGGTTCCGGCGGCGATCACGGCTTGATTGCCAACCGGTTGTCCCTTGACCTGGTTGAGTGCGACCACGTCCTTCGCATCGAGAGCGGGAATGCCCCAGGCATTGGCTTCGAGGTCGTTAATCAAAAATGCTTTCTTGATCTTGAGCTCATCGGCCAGACGCTTGGATTCGATGATCCAGGGAAGATTGGAAGCCTCCACGCGTCCGTTGCGCACCGGACCTGCGATGCCAAAGCAGGCCGTGTCAGGGTTCAGCTTCGACGAATCCACGAACTTGGCCACGATTTCGTCGAGGCCGGAGTAGTCGCGGCTGGGAAAGACGGAAGCGGAAACCAGGCTGAAGCGGCCATCCACGGCATCGAAAAATGCCAGTCGAGCGTGGGTACCTCCAATGTCGCCTGCCAGAATCATTTCTCGAAATCCCTCCAGTGGCGGCCGTCGCGTTCGAGCAGATCTTCGGCCTCTTTAGGGCCCCAGGCGCCGGCGGCGTAGTTGGGAAAATTGCGTGCCGGTAACGCCTTCCAGACGTCCAGTACCGGGCTGACCACGCACCATCCAGCTTCGACCATGTCTGCGCGCTGGAACAGGGTGGCGTCGCCAATCATGCAATCGTGCAGCAACCGCTCATAGCCAGTGCTGGCAACAGCTTTGAAGTAGTCGTTGTATTCGAAGCTCATGTTCACCGCGCCCAGCCGCATGGCGGGCCCAGGTTCCTTGGCGGCGAAGCGGAGAGAAATACCTTCCTGCGGCTGGATATTCAGCACCAGTTGGTTCGGCATCAGATTTTCTACCGGCGTGTCACGGAACAGCACAAACGGCGCGCGCCGAAATTGAATGACGATGCTGGTGCTGCGGCTGGGCAGGTGTTTGCCGGTGCGCAGGTAGAAGGGAACGTCGGCCCAGCGCCAGTTGTCAATCAGCAGCTTCATGGCGACGAAGGTTTCAGTCTTGGAATCCGGGGGCACGCCGGGTTCATTGCGATAGGCGGGCACACGTTCGCCGTCCACGATGCCCTCGCCGTACTGTCCGCGCACGGTCCTGATCAGTACGTCTTCCGAACTCATGGGCTGGATGGCATGCAGAATCTTGGCTTGTTCGTCGCGAACGGAATCTGCGCGGAAGGATACGGGTGGCTCCATGGCGGTGAGGCTGATGAGCTGCATGATGTGGTTAGGCACCATGTCCCGCAGCGCGCCGGCTTTGTCGTAGTAGCCGCCGCGCTTCTCCACGCCGACGGTTTCCGCCACCGAGATTTGGACGTGATCGATGTAGCGCCGGTTCCAGACGGGCTCGAAGATTCCATTCGCGAAGCGCAGCGCCAGAATGTTCTGTACGGTTTCCTTACCCAGATAGTGGTCGATACGGTAGATCTGCTTTTCACTGGCCACCCGCAGTAATTGTTCGTTCAGCAACCTGGCGGACTCGAGATCGTGTCCAAAAGGTTTTTCGATGACCACTCGCCGCCAGCGCTGTTTGTCTTCCTGCATCAATCCGACTTCGGCGAGGTGCTCCACCCCGGGGCCGAAAAAATCAGCGGCCGTCGCCAGGTAGTACATGTGATTGCCGTGGGTCGAGTGCTCCTGGTCAACCTTGTCGAGCGAGTCCTTCAGTTGCAGGTAAAGGTTCTTGTCGCCCATGTCTCCACTCTGATAGTGGAGGCAGCGAACGAACCATTCCCAGATGTCGGGATCCACCTTGTCGGTGGCGAATTTCTGGATGTCTTCCGAGACTTTCTTGCGGAACTCCTCATCCGACATGGGCGTGCGTGCCACGCCGACCACGGCGAACTCGCGCGACAGCAAGTCATTTTTTGCCAGGTTGTAGAGCGCTGGAATCAGCTTGCGGCGGGTCAGGTCGCCGCTCGCGCCAAAAATCACCATGGTGCACGGATCGGCTACCTTGCCGATCCGCGGCTGCTGGATTGCGGGCATTGCTTCAGTCTGCGCCATATTTGCGTCTTGACCGTCCCGGCTCGAAGCGGCCGCGATGCGGTGGACGCATCACGGAAATACGCTCCATAGCCAATATTAAATCGTTTCTATAACCACGGCTACTGCTTTTGGTGGTTATAGCTTAAACCAGTGTAGTATGCCGGGGCGGAATTTCAGGGTAGGGCTTGATGAAAGGCAGCCGGCAAGCGGGCGACACCCGCTGCAGATTGGTCTTCACCGAGGCCCCTAGGGCCTCGGGAAGTTTGCAAGTCTGGACGCTCTCTGGGATTACTTGGATTTCGAGCTCTGTTCCACCGCCGCGATGAGTTTGTCGAAAGCCTCGGAGAAGAGACGGACGCCGTCGTCGGTAAGCTTGTCCGTCACTTCCTTCATGGAAATACCAACCTTGGCCGTGTTTTCCATCGTCTTATGGGCAGACGCAAGATCCTCGGTAAGGCTTTGGCGCAGCTTTCCATGATCGCGGAAGGCATCGAAAGTTGCGGGCGGAATGGTATCCACGGTATCCGGCCCGATCAGTTCTTCGACGTACAGCACATCGCGATAGGCCGGGTTCTTGGTGCTGGTGCTGGCCCAAAGCACGCGCTGCGTCTGCGCGCCCTTGGCGGCCAGGGCTTTCCATCGCGGGGTGCCGAAGATTTCCTGGTACTTCTCGTAAGTCTGTTTGCCATTTGCGATCGCCACTTTCCCTTGAACGCTCTTCAGCAGCTCCTGCTCGCGCGCATCTTTGGAAGCTTTGAGCTTGGTGTCGATGATGGCGTCCACTGCGGAGTCAATGCGGCTGATGAAGAAGCTGGCCACGCTGGCCATCCGGCTGACGTCGCCGCCGCTCTTGGCGAATTGCTCCAGGCCTGCGATGTAGGCTTCCGCCACCTTTACGTAGACAACTTGCGAGAAGAGCAAGGTCACGTTGACATTGATGCCTTCACTGATCGCCTGCTGGAAAGCCGGGATGCCCTCAGTGGTACCGGGGATCTTGATCATCACATTCTCGCGCCCGACCGCCTTCCACAGAGTCCGCGCTTCGGCAATCGTGCCCTTGGTGTCGCGAGCGAGGTAGGGCGATACTTCGAGGCTGACGTATCCGTCGCGCCGCTTCGAGCTGTCGTACACCGGGCGCAGAATATCGGCGGCATCCTGGATGTCACGAATGGCAAGGATCTCGTAGCGCCCTTTGGCGTCGAGATCGGTACGGGAGCGCAGGGAGTTCAGCAAATCGTCATACAGCTTCCCGCCCGTGATCGCCTTCTCGAAGATGGTCGGGTTGGAAGTCATGCCCCGAAGCCCATCTTCCTCAATCAGGCGCTTCAGTTCGCCGCTAGTGAGCAGGTCGCGGCGGATGTAGTCCAGCCAAACCGACTGGCCGAACTTGAGAAGGCCTTTCAAGGGGTTGGTAGCTTTGGCGGTGTCGAGAACTCCTACTGGCTGCATAAAAACCTCTTTTCTTAGTCGTCTTTTCTCAGTTGTCGGTCGTCAGTCGTCGGTCTTCGGCAAAACCTGCGCAACGTGTTTTGGCTGACGACTGACGACCGATGACTGACGACTGTACTATTTTCCCATGGCTTTTCGGGCCATCGCCACAACATTCTCGGTGGTGAACCCAAACTTCTTCTGCAAGTCCTTGATGGGCGCTGACGCGCCGAATCTGCGCATTCCTATCACTATGCCGCTGGGGCCGACATACTGCGACCAGCCAAAGGTTGAGGCCTGCTCCACCGCGACCCGTGCTTTTACAGCTGGCGGCAGGACCTTGTTTTTGTACTCGTCGCTTTGCTGATCAAAAAGATTCCACGAAGGGATGCTCACGACCCGGGCTTTCACGCCCTCAGCCTTGAGTTGTTCGTAGGCGCTGACGCAAAGCGAAACTTCCGTGCCCGTACCCATCAAAATGACCTCTGGCTTGCCATCGGGCGCATCGGCCAGGATGTACCCGCCCTGGGCGACGCCTGAGGCGGCGCCGTATTTCGTGCGGTCAAAGGTGGGGACAGCCTGCCGGCTCAGCACCAGAAGCGCAGGTTCATGCTGCAGCTTCATGATTACTTTCCAGGCTTCCACGACTTCATTGGCGTCGGCCGGGCGCATCAGCATGAGTCCCGGCAGGGCACGCAGACCCGCCAACTGTTCGATCGGTTGGTGCGTGGGGCCGTCTTCACCCAGGCCGATCGAATCGTGGGTGAAGATAAAGATCGTGGGAATTTCCATCAACGCAGCCAGACGGATTGACGGCTTGTTGTAGTCGCTGAAATTGAAAAAGGTACCGCCGAAAGGCCGGATCTTCGAAACTGCCATGCCGTTCAGGGCTGCCGCCATGCCGTGCTCGCGAACGCCGAAATGCAAATTGCGCCCGCCGTAGCTTTCGGCCTGGAAATCTCCGGCGCCGGCGAACTTCAACCTCGTCCGGTCGGAACCGGCCAAGTCGGCCGATCCGCCGACCATCCAGGGAACACCTTCGGCAACCGCGTTCAACACATTCCCTGAACTCTCGCGAGTGGCCATGCCTTTTGCGTCCGCCGGAAAGGTGGGAAGCTTCTTGTCCCATCCATCAGGCAGTTCACGTTTCTGCATCTGTGTGATCTGTTTCGCGAGGTCGGGGAATTTCTTTCCATAATCGGCGAACAGTGCGTCCCATTTCTGCCGCACCTCACCCCCGCGCTTGCCGATGCCGTTCTTGAAATTGTCCAGCACTCCATCGGGGACCAGGAATTTGGCGTCCTCGGGCCAGCCGTAGGCTTTTTTCACCAGCTTGACTTCTTCTTCTCCCAGAGGCTCTCCGTGGGCGGCGCTCGTGTCCTGCTTGTGTGGCGATCCGTAGCCGATGTGGCTGTTCACGCGGATCAGAGTGGGACGGTCTTTGGTATTCAGGAAACCGTTGTAAGCCTTGGCCAGCGCATCCAGGTCGTTCGCGTCCGTGACATGTTCAACGTGCCAGCCGTAGCCTTCAAAGCGCTTGCCTACGTCCTCGGTGAACGACACGTTCGCCAAGCCGTCCAGCGTGACGTGGTTCTCGTCGTAAATCCAGCAAAGATTGGAAAGCTTCAGATGGCCGGCCAGCGATGCGGCCTCGCTGCCCACGCCTTCCATCAAGTCGCCATCGCCGCACAGCGTGTAAATGTTGTAGTTAAAAATCTCAAAGCCAGGCTGGTTGAAATGCGCTGCCAGCCACTTACTGGCAATCGCCATACCGACGCTGTTTCCCACGCCCTGGCCGAGAGGGCCGGTGGTAGTTTCGATGCCCGCGGTCCAGCGATATTCGGGATGTCCGGGCGTCTTGCTGTCGAGCTGACGGAAATGCTTGAGGTCGTCCATCGAGACGGCCCAGTCACCAAGGCGCTCGCCTTCAGGATTCACGCCGCGTACCTGCGACAGGTACAGCATGGCGTAGATCAGCATGGAGGCGTGGCCATTGGAGAGGATGAAGCGGTCGCGATTCGGCCATGTCGGATTTTCAGGATCGAAGCGCAGGAATTGCTGCCAAAGGCTGTAGGTGACGGGCGCCAGGCCCATGGGCGCACCCGGATGTCCGGAGTTCGCTTGCTGTACACCATCGATCGCCAGAGTGCGTATGGTGTTAATGGACAGCAAATCCAGCTGCTTGCCGGTCGCTAAAGTCTGCTCAGTCGCTACCATGAATGAGTCTCCGCTTGGGAGGTTACGCCTTCGCTGACGCGCGCGGAAGATGCACGATTCCTTAATAACGCTTAAGAAACCGGAAACCCCGTTCTGTCCGATGCAGTCTACCAACTTCTTTCGAACCTTGCTTGCAGGATTATTGATGACCCTTCGATGCCGCGGCAGGTGCATCGGTTGGGAGCGTCTGAGTGGGCGGACGCGGGGTTAACGAGTGCAGTAACGCCTTCAGAAACCTATTATTTACAGATAGTTAGCTTCTACTTGGGAACCTAGCGTTTGAGCTGGGCCAGGTACCCATGTTCGGTGTTGTAGCCCTTGGTCGTGCTCTCGACAAATTTGAGGAAGTGCCGCAGGTTTTCCCGTTCAGTGGCTTCGAGTTCAGAAAACTTGATGCGTACGCCGAAGGATGGACTACTCTTCGTGACAATCCCCGTGAGGATGAGTCCTTTGATCCAGATCTTTCCGTTCGCCAGCCAAAGACCGATTTCCACGCCCACGCCGGAAGGGACAGGGGTAGCAGTCTCAACGAAGCAACCGCCAATGCTGGTGTTGGACAAGTTTCCCCAGATCGGGACTCCGGAATTATCCAGGCGCAACTCGACCGCGACGAAACACCTCAGGCGGGCATGGCGTCGGCGATCCTGTCCCCATGTGGGAGTAAAGATGTCCGGTTCAAATGGCGGAGTCGCTGCCGGACTGGTGGCAACCGGAGCGACTGGTGCCGGCTGCGCGGTTGCGGCTGGCTGTGCCTGGGCAGCCGCGGCGGCCTTTGCCACGGCAACCGCGTTTCCCGTGCCACCCTTGATGTTGCGCATCGCCTCCAGCAAAGCCTGGTCACGCTGCTCGGCGGGCGTATCGCGATAAACCTGTAACAACTCTCCGAGATGGCTCACCAGGGCCGGATCGGTCAGAAGCTGTGTCCAATCTGCACCGGTGCCGGAATACTTGGGGTCGCTCATAGGATAGAGATTTTTCCCGCGAGATCTTGGTGTCGCCTCTACAAGATGTAGCAGGAAGTCGTTCGGAACAAGATGACTTTGGTCACTAGTCCTCGTAATCAGGGCTGGGCGTAGCTCTTTGCGAGTGCCCTTCGAGCCATTTCGGGACCGGTGAAGTCAGCGGTCCACCTCCCAATCCAGCCCATGCTTCTCCTGCGGCAGGTCCTTCACTCGCCGGTCTTAACTGGCCGAGCCCTTCGGGGCCGTCTTTATGGTTTTTTTACGACTTTCTTATGCACTTTTTACGCATATCAATGTCAAATCATGCCCCAAGAGAGTGGCGCCGGGGGCCAGGAAGGAACCGCAATGAAACGGATCGATGCCGTCATCCGGCAGGGAAGTCTGGACGAGGTACGGGAGCGCCTTACCAACATCGGCGTGGAAGGGCTCACGCTCACCGAAGTGATCGGTTTCGGGCGGCAGAAGGGCCACAGTGAGTTTTACCGGGGATGCGAGTACAAGGTCGACTTCCATCCCAAACTGATGCTGACGATTGTGGCCCGCGAAGACCAGGTGGACGAGATTCTGGAGGCCATTGTGGGAGGTGCGCGCACCGGAAAGATTGGCGATGGAAAAATTTTCGTCACGCCCGTCGACGAAGTGGTCCGCATACGCACCGGGGAAATCGGCAAGGCAGCTGTTTAGTTCATACCGCTACACGCGTCATCTCGACGCAATCCGCACTTTTTTCGGCATATTAGAAATCAGAATTTTCGCTGGGCCAGGGGAGAAAACTATCAGGAGGAAGAGATGGAACACGGAAAAGCGGGGTCCACCGCACACGCTGCGGTGAGGCGGTTTCGATGGTCGCAATTTTCGCACTATGCGGTGCTACTTCTCGCGACCGTGGTACTGGGCGGTTTGCTGACCCCCTGTTTCGCGGACGAACCCGCGCCCGATCCTTCGGGCACGGCCATCGGAGATCGAACCACAACCACCGATGCGGCAGGCAATCCGTTCGTCGTTCCTGGGCCGCCGGATCCGAGCGCGCCGGACTACGCCCAGAAGAAGAAAGACTATGACGACTTTCAGGCCCAGTTGGCGAAAGAACCGCTGGCCGGGAAGCTGGCCGACCACGTGGGCCATCTTCGGATCGGCACGAACTTTTCCTGGACCCTGCTCACCGGATACCTGGTGCTGTTCATGCAGGCAGGTTTTGCCTTGCTGACCTGTGGTTTGGTGCGCAAGAAAAATGCCGGTCACCTGATGATGCTGAATTTTGCCGCATATGTTTTTGCCTTCCTGGCCTACTACGCCGTGGGATACGCCTTTCAGTTTGGCGCCGTGGCCATCAATGCTGCGCCGGCAAATCTCGGCGGCACCCCAACCCTCAATCACTTCCTGCTGGGCAGCGGATCCTGGGGATTCCTGGGAGGGCGGGGCTTCTTCCTTTCCGGCCCGGGCTACGATGCGGGCAGTCTCTGCCTGACCCTGTTTGAAGTTGTTTTCATGGAGACGGCCGGCTATATCATCGTCGGCGCGATTTGCGAGCGGATCAACTTCTGGTCGTTTCTGCTGTGCGAACTCTTCATCGGAGCAATTCTCTATCCTGTCTTCGGCTGCTGGGTATGGGGTGGTGGCTGGATGTCGCAGCTGGGCACGACTATGAACCTTGGACACGGCTACGTAGACTTCGCCGGCTCGACGGTGGTCCACGCGGTGGGAGGATTTGCCGCCATGGCCCTGTCTGTGGTGCTGGGCCCGCGCCTGGGCAAGTATGGGCCCGACGGAAAAGTGAAAGTCTTTCCGGCGCACAACCTCGTCTACGTGGTTAGCGGAACCTTCATTCTCCTGTTCGGATGGATGGGCTTCAATCCCGGTTCGACGCTGGGGGCTTCCGACCTTCGCATCTCGGTCATCGCAGTGAATACGAACCTCGCGGCAGTGGCGGGATCGGCAGCCGCGATGTTCCTCTGGTACTTCATGTTCGGTAAACCGGACATCACCATGGCCTGCAACGGAATGCTGGCAGGCCTGGTTGCCATCACCGCTCCGTGCGCCTTCGTCTCCCCGAACTCCGCCGTGCTCATTGGCATTCTGGCCGGGGTCGTGGTCTGTCTGGGCGTTCTGTTCAACGATCGTGTGGTCAAGATTGACGATCCTTGCGGAGCCATCTCGGTGCACGGGTATTGTGGCTGGCTGGGTGCGGTTTGCGTCGGGCTCTTTGCCGATGGCACCTACGGCGCAGGCTGGAACGGAGTCGGCGCTTCCTCTTACCTGGGACACGCGGGCCAGGGTGTCACCGGTTTGTTTCACGGGGACTCGCGACAGTTTCTCACCCAGCTGATGGGAGCCACCATTTGCGTAGTCTGGGCATTCGGCGCGACCTATGCAGTCTTCGCGTTGGTGAATAAGGTCAAGAGCATGCGGGTAGCTCCGGAGGTGGAACTCGAAGGTTTGGATATTCCCGAGTTCGGCCTGAAGGGCTATCCCGAGGACGCGACCGTCACCATGGAAGCTTGATCGGCTAGCGGACGATAGGGAGGCAGGACGACAAAGAAAAGAACGGAGGACGGGCGTCCCGCCCGCCAGGCAGATACCCGCGCCCGACGGGCGGGACGCCCGTCCTCCATACCAGGTCCGTCGTTTTTCTGCGATCTCGTGTATCTTGGGCAGCGAGGCGCTGCCCGAGGTATTTCCGATGAGAGCGATTTCCTTTGCACTGGCGTTAGCCCTTTGCGTTGCCCAGCTGTCTCTGGCGCAGGTGGATCCACGCTGGAAGCCAAACGATCCGGACCGTCCCTTGCCCCCGGTGATTGTGCCCGGCACGGCGAGCACGCAGGATACGCCGGGGCGTCCTCCGTCCGATGCCATTGTGCTGTTCGACGGCAAGGATCTTTCCCAGTGGACGACCGAAGATGGCCAGCCGGCAAAGTGGAAAGTAGGGGATGGCTACCTGGAGGTGGTACCCCACAGCGGAGGCATCCACACGCGCCAGCCCTTCGGTGACTGTCAATTGCATGTGGAGTTCACCGAGCCAGTGCCTCCGGTTGGAGAGGATCAAGGGCGCGGCAATAGCGGCGTATTTTTGATGGGGCTCTATGAGATCCAGGTGCTGGATTCGTATCAGAGCAAGACCTACGCCGACGGCCAGGCCTCGGCGGTATACGCTCAATTTCCCCCGCAGGTGAATGCCTCGCGGCCGCCGGGACAGTGGCAGACATACGACATCATTTTTCACGGTCCGCGTTTCGACAAAGACGGCAAGGTACTACGCCCGGCCCGGGTGACGGTGCTGCACAATGGAGTGCTGGTGCAGGACAACGTGGAACTGTCGGGCCCCACTGGCCACCACATGCGGCCCCCCTACAAACCAACGCCCGATAAACTGCCCCTCAGTCTGCAGGACCACGGCAACCCGGTGCGCTTCCGGAATATTTGGATTCGTGAGCTGCAATAGGCAATTGGCGACTAGCAATTGGCACTTGGTAATTCGTCACTGGCCACGTGGGACAGCCGCCTCGGCTGTCCGGCGGAGCGCAGCTCCGGGAACACCACTGCTGAAGTCTGGTGCGCCCGCCAGAGTCGAACTCCCGACCTATTGCTCCGGCAGACTGGCCGCGCTGGAAACCCTGGCTGACGCCGCGAAAATGTGAGCCAGAGCCTCATCGTCCACCGGCCAGCCTTCCTGCGACGCTATTTGGTGATGCCGACCTGGCTGAGCAGCCAGGCACATTCAAACGCCCTGTCCCTCAATTGGTCGTAGCGCCCCGAAGCTCCGCCGTGGCCGGCGGGGTCCATTTTCATCTTAAGCAGCACCGGGTTATTGTCTGTCTTCAGCGTGCGCACTTTGGCAACGAACTTCGCCGCCTCCCAGTACGCCACCTGACTGTCATTGAGGCTTTCCGTGAGCAGCATGGACGGGTAGGCTGCTTTGTGCAGGTTGTCGTAAGGACTGTACGAAAGGATGTAGTCGTAGGCGGCCCTGTCATTCGGGTTGCCCCACTCCGGATAGTCGGTCGTGGTCAGCGGCAGCGACGGGTCCATCATGTCATTCATGACATCGACAAAGGGTACGGCCAGGTGGACCGCCCTGAACAAGTCTGGACGCATGTTGACCACGGCGCCCATCAGCAGACCGCCGGCGCTGCCACCTTCGATCAGGAGACGATCTCTGGAAGTCCACTTCTGCTGGATAAGGTACTCGGCGCAGTCAATGAAATCGTTAAACGTGTTCTTCTTGTTCATCAGCTTGCCGTCGTCGTGCCACGGCTCACCCATATCGTCGCCGCCGCGAATGTGAGCGATCACGTAAACCACGCCACGGTCGAGCAGGGCCAGCCGCGAACTCGAAAAGGTCGCAGGCATACCCAATCCATAGGAACCATAGGCGTACAGCAAGAGCGGCCGTGTGCCGTCGTGCTCAACCCCTTTCTTATAGACGATTGACAGGGGCACCTTGACGCCGTCCCGCGCCGTCACCCACTGGCGCTCCGAGACGTACTGAGAAGCAACGTAACCACCCGGCACTTCCTGCTGCTTCAGAAGAATCGACTTGCCACTCTCGGTGTCGTAGTCGAAAACGCTCGAAGGGGTGACCAGGCTTTGATAGCTGTAGCGATAGGTGGTTGACGCATATTCCGGAGTGTCCCCGGGAAATGCCGAATAGACAGGTTCGGGAAAAGCAATCGCGTGCCACGTCCCGGACTTGAAGTCGAAGATCCGCATACGGTTGAGCGCTTTCGACTTCTCAACCGAAACCGCAAAATCGCGGAACAGATCAATGTCTTCGACGAGAACATCCTTGTCGTGCGGGATGAAGATCTTCCAGTTCTTCGGGTCGGAATCTTCTACAGGCGCGGTGAACACCTGGTAGTTCTTGGCGTTCTTGTTGCTTCGAATATAGAAAAGATTCTCGCGATGATCGAGGAAATAGCGCTGTTGCTTTTCACGTGGAAGGAAAACGGTGAAGTCCGACTTCGCTTGATCGGCCTTCAGATAGCGGAACTCGCTCGTGTCGGTGCTCACGGCAGAAAGCAACAAGTACTTCTTGTCCCGGGTCTTGTTCACCTCGAGGCTGAAGGTCTCATCCTTCTCCTCATACAGAGGTTCGAATGCTTTCTGGCCCAGCGTGTGGCGCCATGCGCGGTTCGCGCGTTTGGTTACCTCGTCCTCGGTGGTTAGAAACAAGGTGTGGTTATCGGCGGCCCAGGCAACGCTGTCGACGCGTTCCATGGTATCGGGGAGCGTAGCGCCAGTCCGGAGGTCCTTGACGTAAAGGCTAAACTGGCGGTAACCGACGTAGTCGATCGTATAGGCAAGCAGATTCTGATCGTCGCTCACCTCGAATGTTCCGAGCCCGGCAAATTTTTTCCCTTGCCCCAACTCGTTCAGATCAAGCAGCACTTCTTCCTTCGCCTCCAGGCTGCCTTTCTTGCGGCACTGGATCGGGTACTGCTTTCCTTCCTCGGTGCGCGAATAGTAGTAATAGTCGCCGCGCCGGACGGGCACGCTCAAATCCGTCTGTTTGACGTGAGACAACATCTCGGTATAAAGCGCGTCCTCGAAGGGCTTCAAGCCTTTTGTCATCGCCTCGGTGTAGGCGTTCTCCTTCTCGAGGTATTTGATAACTTCGGGGTTAGACTTCTCGCGAAGCCAGTAATAGTTGTCCACGACCCTGGCCCCGTACCGCGTTTCACGGTGTTCGATCACCGGCGCGACCGGCGGTTGTGGCGTTTGGCCAACCAGCGAAATGGCAGAGAACGATCCGATCAGCATGAGCGATTCGAGAGACCCGCGAATCAGCGACATCCTTCACGCTCCTGAAAATCGGCTACATTCTACCAATACTGAGTCGCCAACCAAGAAAACGCATGGTGCTCCAGCGATGGCCCAGGAGTGCAGAGACGGGAGTCCGCCAAGCCGGGGGATGCCAAGGTGGCCCGGCAGGCCGGAGAGGCCAGAAACTACGGAAGAAAAGGTGAAACCTGGTGCGCCCGGAGAGATTCGAACTCCCGACCTATTGCTCCGGAGGCAATCGCTCTATCCATCTGAGCTACGGGCGCGCTGAATCAGTTTACATCCCGGCGCTAGGGGCTTCAATCGGCCCAGGAGTATGGAGGACGGGCGTCTCGCCCGTCCCGCCGGGCGGGGAGGCCCGGCCTCCATTTAGGCATTAGCAGCGCAGCCCTCTGTTTAGTAGCGGCCCCGGCCACCGCCGCCACCGCCGCCGCGACCACCGCGATCTCTGCCGCCGCCGCCGCCGCGCTCCACCTTGGGACGGGCCTCGTTGACGTTCAGCGTGCGCCCGCCCACCTGGGTCCCGTTGAGGGCGGCAATTGCTTTGTCTCCATCTTCCGCGTTGGTCATCTCCACAAAACCAAAACCACGCGAGCGGCCGGTGTCCCGGTCGGTCATAATGCTGACGCGATCTACCTGTCCGTGCGCCTCGAACATCTGCCGCAGCTCTTCCTCTGAAGTATTGAAGTCGAGGTTCCCAACGAAAATATTCTTCAAGCGGATGGCCTCTAATTGAGCTATCTGAGTGTGACTGACTTCGGCGGAGAGCAAAGGCTGGTTGGCCGTCTTACAGCCGGAGCAGATGAACAGTCAAATGCGTGGGGAAGTATAGCAGGTCTTTTAGGGATGGGAAGTTATTCTGCAGGAGAGCGGATCGCCACTCGTTTTCGGATGAACACTCGCGCTTTGCAGTCAAACTCTTTAACGCGAAGGATGCAAATAAATCGGCGAAGTACGCAAAGAAGGCGATCTTTTACTCGAGGTTCACTCTGGCGCCGTCAGCACCCGTCCACCTTCCAATATCCTGCCCGCTGATAGCCGAGTTGCAACAGGCGGTTTTTGGGATCATGCCGTTTGTCGCAACTGGGACACTTCAGATAGCGGCTCCAGGCCGTTCCCTGACGATCGTAGTTTTCGGATACCACAAACGTAGTCCCGCAACTGCAAGGCACGAGATACATCGTGAGTTTGGGGTCGCTCGCCATGAGCGCAGTATACCGGGCGCCCCGTCCTCGTCTCTCCGTTTTTTGGAGAGACAGGGCGGGGATTTTCGTAGGGACTGAGTCTAAAGATTCGATCTCACCCGGGCATCAACATCCATGCTTTCCGCGAGGGACGAGTCCGAAATGAAAACCCCCGCCCCTGTCTCTCCACAAACCGGAGAGACAAGGGTGGGGCACCCTACTCGTCTTCGACTGCGACCATTGAACTGCGTTTTCGTTTGTTGAACTGCAGGACTTTCTTGCGCAGGCGAAGGGACTTCGGCGTGACTTCGACGTATTCGTCGTCGGTGATGAACTCGATGGCTTGCTCGAGATTTAAATTGCGGAAGGGAACCAAGCGGATCGCCATGTCGGAAGTGGAGGACCGCATGTTGGTCAGCTTCTTCTCGCGCACCACGTTCACGTCGAGGTCGTTGTCTTTGGCGTTTTCCCCGACGATCATGCCTTCATAGACGTCGACGGTGGGGCCGACAAAGAGTTCACCGCGCTCCTGCAAGTTGTAAAGAGCATATGGCGTGGTCACGCCAGTGCGGTCGGATACGAGCGCGCCCGTCAGGCGGTGCGGAATTTCACCTTGCCACTCGATGTAGCCATCGAAAAGAGAGTTCATGACGATGGTGCCGCGCGTGTCGGTGAGCAACTGGCTGCGCAGTCCGATCAATCCGCGGCTGGGCACGCGGAACTCGATACGTACTCGTCCATATCCGTGATTGTGCATGTTGAGGACTTCACTCTTGCGCGCGCCCAGCTGTTCCATCACCACGCCCACAAATTCTTCCGGCACATCGACGGTCAGCTTCTCGATCGGTTCCATGAGCTTGCCATCCACGCGTTTGGTGACGATCTCCGGCTTGCCTACCATGAGTTCGAAACCTTCGCGCCGCATCATCTCGATGAGAATGGAAAGCTGCAACTCGCCGCGGCCCATTACAACAAAGGAATCCGTGCTGTCGGTGTCTTCGACGCGTAGGGAGACATTGGTCAGAAGTTCTTTCTGCAAACGCTCGCGGAGATTTCTCGAAGTGACATACGTGCCCTCGCGGCCAGCGAAGGGCGAAGTATTCACCGTGAACAGCATGGCGATGGTGGGCTCATCAATTGCGATATGGGGAAGCGGGGAGGGATTCTCGGCATCGGTGATGGTCTCGCCAATGGTGATGCCTTCCACGCCGGCGACCGCGATGATGTCGCCCAGCGTGGTCTCCGTTATGTCGACTCGCTTCAGGCCGGAGAATGAAAACAGCTTGGTAATCTTCGTCTTGTGCAGCGTACCGTCGAGCCGGGCGATGCCAACGTCTTCGCCGGTGCGCATGGTTCCGTTGAACACACGTGCGATGGCGAGGCGTCCGAGATAGTCGCTGTAATCGAGATTGGCTACCAGAATTTGTAGAGGCCCGGCAACATCGCCCTTGGGTTCGGGGATGGTCTTGACGATAGCCTCGAACAGCGGCTGCAGATTTTCTCCGCCACCCTTGATGTCCGTCGAGGCGGTGCCGATCTTGGCGTTCGTATACAGGACCGGAAAGTCTATCTGTTCTTCCTTGGCGTCGAGGTCAATGAACAGGTCGTAGACCTCGTTCAACACTTCCTGCGGACGCGCATCGGCGCGGTCAATCTTGTTGATCACCAGAATCGGAGGCAAGTGGGCTTCGAGGGCCTTACTCAGCACATACCGCGTCTGCGGCAACGGGCCTTCGCTTGCGTCCACCAGCAACATGACGCCGTCCACCATCTTGAGGGCGCGTTCGACTTCGCCGCCAAAGTCGCTGTGGCCGGGCGTGTCCACGATGTTAATTTTTACGTCGTGATAGAAGATGGCGGTGTTCTTGGCCAGAATGGTGATGCCGCGCTCACGTTCCAGATCGTTGGAGTCCATGACGCGCTCGATCAAATGCTCGTTGGCCCGAAACGTGCCGCTCTGCCGCAGCATGGCGTCCACCAGCGTGGTTTTGCCATGGTCTACGTGGGCGATGATTGCGATATTGCGGATGTTTGAAGTCAAAAGTCAGTTGCCTTCCTGAGGCTCACAAATACAGCTCTGCTACTACTTTACTATGTATGCGGGTTTGACAGGGAGTTGGCGAGGCGGTGCGGGCTACGATTCCCGTGGAAGGAATTCTTCGGGATGGGTGGGCGGGACGCCTGCCGGCGCTACAGCCCCGGGTCTGCGGTGACTTCTGCACCTGCTCTCAATCGGTACCAGGTCACGATTGCGGCCAGCGAAAAAACAAAGATGATAGTGGAAACCGCGTTGATTTCCGGAGTGATGCCGCGCCGCAAACGTCCCCAGATCTCGAGCGGCAGCGTGTTGTCGCGCCCGATCAGAAAGAAACTGACCGCGATCTCGTCCATAGACAGCGTGAAGATCAACAGCGCCGCTCCGATGATGGACAGCCGCAGGTTGGGCAGAGTGACGCGCCAGAAAGTCTGCCAGTAATTTGCGCCCAGGTCGAGCGAGGCTTCCTCCTGAGCGCGATCGAGTTTCTGCAAACCGGCGAAGACTTCGGTGGTCGCAACCGAGATCAGCGCCGTGCCGTGTCCCAGAACAATGGTGAGCAGGCTGAGCTTCACGTCGGCCTCGCGAAACAGCATCAGCAGAGAGAGTCCGGTGATAATGCCGGGCAGGATCAGCGGCAACAGGACGAGCCGGCGGAACAGCGCCTTGCCCGGGAAGTCGGCGCGATCGAGCGCCAGTGCTGCCGGGATGCCGAACATCAGGGATATCGCCATCGCTGCAAAGGCAACCAGCAGACTGTTCAGGACTGAAGTCCATATGGCTCCATCGGCAAACAGTAGGCGATACCAGCGCAGAGTCAGATCTCGCGGCGGAAATCCGCCGACGCCTGCACCATTGAACGAGTAGACGATCAAGGTGACGATGGGCAGGTAAAGGAAGCCGAAGACAACAATGGCATGCAAGGGCAGCCAGCGTGAGGTTGGCACCATGCGCTCGGGGCTCATTTAAAGCTCCACTTCTTCTCCAGACTTTCCGAGAGAAAGAGCAGTCCGAGCACCAGAGCCAGCATGCAGAACGAAATGGCGGCTCCAAGTGGCCAGTTGTAAGCCGCCCCGAACAGGCTGACCACGATATTCGAAATCATGATTCCGCTGGGGCCGCCCAGCAGCAGAGGAGCGAGAAAATCTCCCAAGCTCAGGACGAACGCAAACGTCGCACCGGCCAGAACCCCGGGAATCGAAAGCGGAAAGATCACGCGCCAAAAGGTCTGAAAGGGCGACGCACCCAAATCGTGCGATGCCTCCACCAGGTTCTGCGGAATGTGTTCGAGCGCTGCGTAGATCGGCAGGAACGTGAATGGCGTGTAGATGTGCGTGAGCGTCAGCACTACCGCGAACGGGCTGTACAACAGAAAATCGAGCGGGTGTTTAGTCAGGTGCACATACTGCAGAAGTGTGTTGAGAACACCATCGCTGCCCAGAATGGTTTTCCAGGCATAGGCGCGTACTAGGTAGCTTACCCACAGCGGGATAATCACTAATTGGTACAGGAGTTCTTTTCTCTTCGCGTAAAACGAGAGGAAGTAGGCCAGGGGATAGCCGAGGCATAGCGAGAAGATCATCACCCGCGCCGCGATCCACATCGAGCGAAAGAGGGTTTGCCAGTAGACATTTACCTGGACGAGTTGGCGGTAGTTGTCCAGCGTCCAGGAGTGGACAATTTCTTGCGATGATGAGACCGACCAGAAGCTGTAACAGAAGAGGATGCCGTAGGGAACGAGCAGGAATACGGTCACCCACAGCAGCGGCGGCGCGGTGATGGCGGCTCGGTAGGCGCGAGAGAACATAAAGTCCAGGTCAAAGGCGACGGACAAGAGTGTCCGTCCCACACAACATGCTCATGCTATTTCCTGCTGCCGGATTTCGGATGCTCGGACTGGCACTGCGTCTGCCGGCGAGAATTCTAGTTCGACATCTCCGGTCCAATTCTCCTGGCTGGCGGTGCGAATGGAGAGCACTAGGCCGTCAGTGCACTGCACTTCCAACAGTTCGGTGGCCCCGTGAAAAGCTTGCCGCAGAATCTTGCCGCGAAATCGGACCTTCGAGCCAGTACCGGCGCTTGCCAACCTGATATTTTCGGGACGCAGTGAAAACAGGCCCGCGCCGTCCCGCAAACCGGTTCGCCAGGTGAGATCGCAGCAGCGTGCTACTCCATCCTTTACTTCTCCGCTGAGCAGATTGGTGTGGCCGATGAACTGCGCGGTATAGGCGGTGGCTGGCCGGTTGTAAATCTCCCTTGGAGATGCAACCTGTTCCAATTCTCCCATGCGCAGTAGCGCGATGCGGTCGGACATGACCATGGCTTCTTCCTGATCGTGAGTAACAAACACGAAGGAGATTCCGACTTCGCGTTGCAGGGATTTCAGTTCGACCTGCATCTGGCGGCGGAGGTTGGCGTCGAGGGCGGAGAGAGGTTCGTCGAGCAGCAACAGCCGGGGACGGTTAACCAAAGCGCGCGCCAGGGCGATGCGCTGCTGCTGTCCGCCGCTGATCTTCGACGGCTTCGACGCAGCATACGCAGTCATCTTGACCATATCGAGCGCCTGCTCGACCCGGGTCGCGACTTCCTGCTTCGGCAGGCGGGCAATCTTTAATCCGTACCCTACATTTTCCGCGACCGTCAGGTGAGGGAAGAGAGCGTAGTGCTGAAATACGGTATTGACGCGACGCCGGTATGGCGGCAGGTTGTCGAGTCGCTCGCCGCCCATAAGAATCTCGCCAGAAGTGGCACTTTCGAAACCGGCGATGATGCGTAGTAGCGTCGTCTTGCCCGAACCGCTTTCGCCCAGGATGGTGAGGAATTCTCCCTCCGCCACTTGCAACGAGATGTCGCGCAGCACCGTGGTCTCCCCGAACGACTTCGCCAGGTTACGGACCTCGAGCAACGGAGACTCCGAAGCAGATGTTGCAGAGGTCGTGGGTTCGCTGATAGTGGCCAATATTGTTCTCAGAGTCCGACGTCGGGTGCCCCACCCTCGTCTCTCCTCTTTCTCTGGAGAGACAGGGTGGGGGTTGTTAACCTCCCGCCCTGTCGTTCCAAAGTGCGGAACGACGAGGACGGGGCACCCATCGTTACTGTGCTGCTTTTACTTCGTTCCAGATTTCGTTGTACTTGGCGCGGCGCGGCACATTCTGCCAGAAGTACAGACGAGCCTGATAGTTGTCCACATCATCGAGATGCAGTCCTTTGATCTCGTCCGGTGTCATGAATTGCGCCGCCTGCGGATTCGCCGGAGTGTATCCGGTGATATCGGTGACCTTCTTCTGGGTTTGTGCCTCGACCATGTACTGCAGGAACTTGTAGGCCAGTTCTTTATTTTCGCTGCCGGCGGTGATCATCAGGTGATCAATCCAGCCCGTGGTGTTTTCTTTGGGGATAGTCTCGCCGACGGGAAAATTGATCTTGCGGAGTTGGTTGGTCATCAGCGGCCAGCCCATGGCTGCGACCACCTCGTGATTCTGGAAGAGGTTGGTCAGTTCGCCGCCGGTCGACCACATTTTCCGGATGTTGGGCTTCAGTTCCAGCAGCTTCTTCTTAACGGCGTCGAGTTGTTCGTCGGTGAGGTTGTAAAGCTGGGACGGATCGGGTTTGTCGAAGCCCAGAACTTGTGCTGCCAGGTAGACGGTCGAAAGATCATCCCACACTGAAATTTTGCCGCGATACTTCGGGTCCCAGAATACGGTCCAGCTCTCCGGAGGTTTCGGGAAAACCGTGGTGTCATAGAGAAGCGGATCTGGTCCCCACATGAAGGGCACGCCGTACACCTTTTCTCTTATACGCACCAGCGGCAGCGAGGTAAGCTGCGGCGAGAGCCGGCCATAACTGGGAATCTGCGAGAGATCGAGCGGCAGAGCCAGGCCAGCTGCCGCGATCGAAGTCGCAACGTCGCTTGAAGGCGAGATCACATCATAATTTCCGGCGCTACCACCGCGCAGTTTGGCAACCAGTTCATCGCTCGATCCCATGTAGGAGGCGGAGATTTTGCAGTGATACTTCTCTTCGAAGTCCTTTACGAATGAGGGATCGGCATAGCCTTCCCACACCAGCAGATTCAGGGTGGGAGTCTTCTTGCCGCAGGCGCCAAGCAGGATGACGGATACAAACAGTGCAAGTGAAAACGCGAGACGTCGAATCATGGTTTCATCTCCGCGCGGCGACCGCTTTCAGCTGCTCGACCAAGCTTCTTTCTTTGATTACGGTTCTGCACTCGCCGCATCCCGCTAGAACGTAGGCGGCGTGTTCACCCATAACACCCAGGTCTCGCTGCGGCCCAGGTTCTTCCAGCTATGCGGCGTGGCACTCTCGAAGTAGAAACTGTCACCCGGCTGGAGATGGTACTCCTCTCCCTCCAGCGAAATCTGCAATTCTCCCTGCAGGATGTACAGAAACTCCTCGCCTTCATGGTGGTAAGACTCGCCGCTGCCGCTCTGGGGAGCGATGCGGAACAGGTGCGGCTCCATGACGGTGTTGCCCCAGGCAAGCAGTTCCATGCGCACTCCCGGACCGGCTTCGAGTACTTTGCGCTTGTCCGGAGACACCAGTCGCACACTCGATTCCGCGGGATCGAAAAATTCCAGGATGTTGGTTTTGTAGAACCGCGCCAGCTTGCGCAGTGTCGAAACCGAAGCGCTCATGTGCGAGCGTTCCAGCGCGCTCAAAAATCCGAGGGAGATGCCCACCGCCTTGGCTACGTGTGCCAGGGAAAGCCCGCGACGGATTCGCAGTTGGCGCAGGCGTACACCGATCGCGTTGGAGGCGCCGTTCGAGGAAGGCCGAACCCGACCCTCGCGCTTAAGCATTTGCACGATAGCGGCAGCATTCAGGCCGCGAACCTTGCGCAGAAAGCGGGCCCGCTTGAGCAGCTTTACGTCTTCCGGCGCGTAGAGGCGGTACTTGCTGGCGGTGCGGTGCGGACGGGTGAGGCCCAGGCTCTCCCAGGAGCGAATGACCGACGGGGAGACGCCGACCAGGCGCGCCACATCGCCGATTTTCAAGTAGGGTTTTCGCTCAGCCGGCTTCATCCCGAACCCTGCTTCCACGTGTTTTGCCGATCTGGAGTAACGCTATTTTTTGCTTGACAGTTTGCGGAGGGTGCCTCTAACCTTGCGCGATTATAGCAAGGTTTGCTGTGCACGCAAGCTTTGCGTTTCGAAAATTGAAACTTCCACCCGCAGCTCGGAGATCTCCCATGACTTCATCGACAGCGCGCTGGACAGCCCGTTGGCTCGTCGTCCTGTTTTGTCTTGTGAATTGGTTCAACTTTCCTCCTGGCCCAAAGCACCGGCGGCCGAATTCTGGGCCGCGTTGCTGACCCGACTGGCGCGGTTCTTGGCCAATGTGAAAGTGACGCTGGTCAACGAGGCCACCGGTGCGCCACGCGAAACCGTGACCAACGACAGCGGCGACTACGGGTTCGTGGAGGTGCCACCGGGCAGTCTACCGGGTGGAGTTTGAACTGACGGGCTTCAAGAAGAACGTGCAGAAGAACGTGACGGTCGAGGTCAATCAGGTGGTCACGCTGAATACGATTCTGACACTGGGGCGCAGGCCAGGGAAGTGGTGGAAGTGACGTCGGAAGCGCCGCTGGTGGACACCACGCAGCACGCAGTTGGGCGCAGTGGTGAACACAGCGCGCCGTATGCCAGCTTGCCGCTGAATGCACGCGACACCTACCAGTTGCTGCAGTTGCAGCCCGGCGTGCAGTCGCAAGTACGGTTCTGACCTGTTCTACGGCAGCGACAAGGCCGGCGTGGTTTCGGTGAATGGCGGCCGGGGCCGTTCCAACAATTTCAGCGTCAATGGCGGCGACGCCAACGATCAGTTCGCGAATCTTGCCCGCGGTGCAGCCCACTCCGGACAGCATCGAGGAATTCCGCGTCCTGACCAATACGTTCGACGCCGAGTACGGACGCAACTCCGGCGCCGTGGTCAACGTGGTCACCAAGTCCGGAACCAACAACTGTTCACGGCAACGTCTATGAGTTCTTCCGCAACAAGGTGCTGAATTCGAAAGAGCTACTTCGACACCGAGAAAGCCGTGACTTCAAGCAGAACCAGTTCGGCGGAACGTTTGGCGGGCCCATCAAGAAGGATCGGACATTCTTCTTCGCATCCTATGAAGGCCGCCGCATCCGGCAGGGCATTTCTTCCGACTCGATGCCGTGCCCACCGACGCAGAACGCGTCGGAGATTTCTCGGACGGCAGAGTACCTTCAGCGGCGTGCTGACTGACCAAACCGTCGCCGGAACGTTGAACGCTCGAAACGTGAGGAGCCCGGGTGCAGCGACGGCGATTGCCGCTGCAGGCGGTGGCGCGCCTCGCGCCGGGAGCAAACTATTCAGACATTTTTCCGAACAACCAGATCCCCGCTCGCGTGCATGGATCCCACCGCGGTGGACTTCATGAACCAGTTTGTGCCTGCTGCCAATCGGCCCGACGGCACCTTTCAGACTGTCTGCCGGAGTTCACAAGGACCGCACCGACCAGTTCACGGTCAAGTTTGATCATCGCATCAGCGACGCACAAAACTTCATCTGCCTATTACTACTTCAACGACAGCACATCTGTTCGATCCCTATTGCGCGATTCCAGGCCGGCGGCGCCACCACTCTGGGTTTTGGCGCCAATCACCAAAGAGCGCTACCAGCAGTGGAACCTCACCCACAACTGGACGCTCAGCAATAACCTGGTGAATGAAGCGCACTTCACTTACTTCCGCGAGGCCCAGGGGAATTTTCTGCATCCGCAGCGCACGACCCTGGTCCAGGACTCCTGCGCCACAGTTCCGGCCGGATGAGTGTTTCAACGATCCGGCAACAACCCGCAACGCAACTCGGCATTCACCCCGAATCTGGGCGCCGACCGCGAAGGCGTGCCGTTCGTCGATGTGTCCGGCGGTTTCCTATCGGCAACAACTTCGAAGGCGAAATTCCGCAGGTCGGCAACACCTTCCAGTGGTCGGACAATTTGAGCAAGGTAAGGGCAGTCCACACCATGAAGTTCGGTACCGACATACGCCGCCAGCGCTTCGACCAGACCCTCTATTTCAACGTGAACGGCCACTACAGCTATTCGGCGGCGGACCCAACGACGTCGGCTACGCGGATGACCTGTTTCCCAACTACCTGCTGGGCACTGCCGGATACCTACATCCAGGGCTCTGCACAGACGGAGAATGTGCGCAGCACTATCTTCGCTCTGTTCGCACAGGACAGCTGGAAGCTCACGTCCGAACGTGACCCTCAACTACGGGCTGCGCTGGGAACTGTTCACTCCTCTGACGGATATCAGCCATCACGTTCAGACCTTCCGTCCCGGACAGGAGACCACGATCTATCCCTGCCAGTTCGGAAATCTGATCCGACGAGATCCAGATCTAATCCGTTGATTGCGGAATTCGGCAACACGGACTGCAGCCCATCGGACCGGGAGTCTGTTCCCACCGGCTTGGTCGTACCCGGCGACAAAGGCGTGCCTGCCGGCCTTACCACCACCTACTACAAGACCTTTGCTCCTCGCATCGGTCTTGCCTGGAGTCCCGGGAGCTTCCGGCAAGACCAGCATTCGCGCGGGTTGGGGCATGTTCTACAACCCGATCGAGCAGTTGGTGCTGGAGCAGTTCAGCGCTGAGCCTCCCTTCGGCGGCAGCAACATCTCAATGCACCGCTCTTCAATACGCCATTCGTGCAGCAGGATGGAACCCAAGAGCCCAACCCCTTCAACGGGATTCTGAATCCTCCACGGGGACAGGCTGTGGACTGGTCAGTGTTACCGCCCAATTCTTCTCTACGGTCAATTTCAGCCGCACCTGCGCACCCAGTACTCGACCCAGTACAACCTCAACGTCCAGCGGGAAATGACGCAAGGACCTGGTTCTGCAGGTGGGTTACGTGGGATCGCAGGGCCATCGCTTGCTGGCCACTCACGACATCAACTTCGAGCAACGCCGCAGACCTGCCTTGATCTGCACAGCATCGGTCTTTAGGCGACGGAAACGGCGACCAGTTCTGCGGACACGCGTTCACCATTCTCGCGAGAACCACATTGCACGTTCCCGCGAACTCCATTCTGCCGGAATGAGCTAATGCGGTTGACCCACGGTCAGTCCTCGAGCGTCACGCTGGCCCCAACGATCCGGAAATCACGCTGGTCGGTCTGCGTCCATACTCTTCTCCCAGCTGCGAACCCTCGACCGGCAACGGCTGTCCGCACGATGGGACGTTGCGGTCTTCACCAGCATCTTTGCCCAGGACACGATTGCCAATTCCAACTACAACTCGTTCCAGGCCATCGCTGGAGAAGCGCTTCAGCGGAGGACTGCAGTTCCAGGCTTGCGTACACCTTCAGCAAGTCGTTCGATCAGGCTTCCAGCTTCGAAGGCGATCCTGAATCCGCTCGATCCGCACAGCACGTATTCACTCTCTCAGTTCGATTCCCGCCATCGCGTGGTCTTCAGTTACGTGTGGGACTTGCCGATACCCAAGTACCGGGCGCGAAAGGAAAGATCCTGAATGGCTGGCAGATGTTCGGGATCTGACTCTTCTCAGACTGGCTTCCCGATTCGCATCAGCCACTTCCGCGGACAATGAACTGATGAACAGCTTCGATCTTCGAATATGCCGGGCGAACCTGCTCCAGCTGGCGCCCTTCCACACGCCAGATCCGCGCACGAACGGTGGCTACTAGTTTCGATCCCAACAGCTTTACCGAGAACGCATCCGACGATACTCGGTTCCACTCTGCACGGACCAACCGCGGTGTTTGGTTGCTTCGCCCCGAGCCTGTTTGGCAAGATCCCGGAACACCAAGCGCACCCTCTGCTGCGGCCCTGGCGATCAAAACTTCGATTTCACGCTTCCTAAGAGGACTGACATTACGAGAGAACCAAGTACTTCGAATTTCGCGCCGACTTCTTCAATCTCTTCAACCACACGCAGTTTACGAACCCGGACGGAAACACCAGCGACGGTGCAGATTTCGGTCGGGTGACGCGAGCCCGCGATCCGCGCCAGGTTCAGCTGGCGTTGAAGTTCTACTTCTAGCCGGAAAGCGGTAGAGTATAGACAGCTTTTAACCCGGGCGGCTGCGGTCGCCCGGGCATTCTAATGGCCGCAATCAGAGCGGCTTGAGCCATTCCTGGAGACCCGATGTACCCCGCACTGCAGAAAGAGCTCGAAACCTTCGAGCGCCGCACGCCGAAATCCGCCGCCGCTCACAAAAAGAACCTCAAACGCATTCCGTTGGGCGTGGCCAGCAACTACCGCGCTTATGATCCCTATCCGATTTTTGTGAAAGAGGGATCGGGCAGCAAGTTCCGCGACCTTGACGGCAACGAATACATTGACCACAACCTCTGCTTCGGCGCACTCATGGCCGGACATTGCCATCCCGCGGTCATGAAGGCCGTGGAAAAGCGTCTCAGCACCGGGACCATGTTCGGCATGCCTCACGATATGGAGTGGGAACTGGCTGAAGAAATCTGTAGCCGCTTTCCGGTCGAGATGGTGCGCTTCGGCAACAGCGGTACCGAAGCCACCATGCACTCCATCCGCCTGGCCCGTGCCGCTACGGGGCGCGACAAGATCGTAAAGTTTGAAGGCGCCTACCATGGCCTGCACGACTCCGCGCTGGTTAGCGTGAAGCCGCACGCGCCTGACTACGGCGACATCAACGCTCCCACATCGGTTCCCGGTGGACTCGGAGTGCCGAAGTCTGCCGTGGCCAACGTTCTGATTGCGACTTTCAACGATCTGGCCAGCGTTGAGCTTCGCTTCAAGCAGAATCCCGGCGAGATCGCGGCGATCATTCTCGAACCGATTCTGATGAACGTAGGACTGTGTATCCCGCAGGCTGGCTTTCTTGAGGGGCTGCGCGAGATCGCCACCAGGAACGGCGCGCTGCTGATCTTCGACGAAGTGAAGACCGGCGCGAAGCTGGGATGGGGCGGCGCCTCCGAATATTTCGGCGTCACGCCGGACATGATTTGCCTGGCGAAATCGATCGGCGGCGGCCTGCCGCTGGCGGCGTTTCTCGCGCACAAGTCCGTCATGGACCTGATTTCGCAGCACAAGGTTTTTCATGGCGGCACCTACAACACCAATCCGGTTTCGATGGCTGCGGGCCTGGCTACGTTCCGCGAAGTCCTCACCCGCGAGAACTACGTGCACGTGGACAAGCTCAGCAAGAAACTGACCGAGGGCTACAAGAAGATCGTTTCCAAGTCCGGATTGCAGGCTTACATCGCCAGCGCCGGGGCCAATGGGGCGTTGATGCTGTATCCCAAAGAGATTCGCAACTACCGCGACTGGGAAGCGATTGATGTCGACCTGTGGCGACATTACTGGTTCGCCATGGTCAACCGCGGCGTGATGCCGCAACCTTACTGGTGGGATGAGCAGTGGACCATTTCCGTCCAGCACACCGAGGCCGACATCGACAAGCACCTGGCTGCGTTTGAAGATGTGGCTCCGGCGCTGGCCCAGGCGCAGCAGGAACGCGTAGGAGAAGTAGTAGCGGTGGCGCACTAGTTGTGATGGAGCGACGGGCGTCCTCGCCCGTCCAGCGTTAGCGATGGGTACGGGCGAGGACGCCCGTACCTCCATTAAATCGAGGAGCCAGATTGCCCGCGACCGATCCCGACCAGCCTCACCTTAAGCGCGTCCTCGGCCGCGCCGACCTGGTTCTGTTGTTCGTGGTGGCAATCTTCAACCTGAATGTGGTCCCGTCGATCGCGGCCAACGGCGGGGTCACAGTCTGGTTGTGGATCGTATCGCTGATCTTGTTCTTCTGGCCACAAGGGATCGCCGTCATCGAGTTGGCGCATCGTTATCCCGGAGAAGGCGGGGTCTACCTGTGGGCAAAAGAAGTCTTCGGTGATTTCCATGGATTCTTGTCGGGTTGGTGCTACTGGACCAACAACATGCTCTACGTTCCGACGGTGATGCTCTACTTCGTCGGCGTATCAGTGTTTGTTCTTGGGCCGAACCACCAGGCTCTGGCGGACAACAAGATGTTTGCGTTGATTGCATCGCTGGTGCTGCTGATCGTTCTTGTGGTGCTCAACATTGTCGGCCTGGGCGTAGGGAAATGGGTCAACAACCTGGGCGGCATTGGAACCGGGGTTGCGGCGGCTACGCTGATTGGTTTGGGGTTGGTCATCTGGCTGAGATTTGGCACAACCGTGAGCGCCGCTGACTTCAGGATCCCGGCGAATCCGCGCTTCGTGCTCAATTCTTTTGGCGTAATTTGTTTTGGACTGGTTGGGCTGGAACTGGCCTCGGTCATGGGAGACGAGATCCAGGACCCGCGACGAACCCTGCCCGGCGCGGTGGCCTGGGGCGGCGTGCTTTCCGGCCTGCTTTACATCGGAGCCACGCTCACTCTGCTGATCGCGGTGAGCAAAGACCAGATCAGCGTGCTGCAGGGCATCGTGCAGGCCGTGGGCACCATGGCGGCAAGAGTGGGAGCAGCGTGGATTGTGGCACCGTTTGCGCTGCTGCTGAGTTTTTCTATCGCCGGAATTGGTTCGGCATGGCTGGGAGGCTCAGCTCGCATTCCGTTCGTCGCCGGTCTCGATTCGTACATGCCGGCGTGGATGGCGAAGGTACACCCGCGCTATGCGACTCCCTACGCCGCGCTCATCGTTCATGCCGCGGTTTCGATGGTGCTGATCGTGATGAACTTTGTCGGTGCCGGCGTGCAGGAGACCTTCCAGAAGATGTTGTCGCTGGCAGTGGTCCTGCAATTGATACCGTTTCTGTACATGTTTGCAGCACTAATCAAGCTGGCCCTGAATACTTGCGCAGGGCCGGGGCACTATAGCAAAACGACGTTGATGCTTGCCGGCATCAGCGGACTGGTGACCACGACCCTGGGAATTGTGCTGGTATTTTTTCCCGCCCAACAGATCAGTTCGTTGTGGTCCTATGAAATATGGATGTTTGGCGGGACGCTGTTCTTTATCGGCTTGGCCGCATTCTTCTTCTACGTCTACGGCAGCCGAAAGGCAAGAAATGTGGGCGCGGGCGTCACGCCCGTGCGGCCGAGCGAAGCTCGGCAATAGATCGACCAAGCAGGAGGCCTCATGCCCGGCGGAGTGAAAACCGACGTACGTACCTATCAGCTGTACATCAATGGCGAGTGGGTCGACAGTAAGTCTAACAAGACTTTTCCGGTCTACGATCCCGCCAGCGAAGAAGTCATCGCGCAGGCACCTGACGCCAACGCCGACGATGTGAACCGCGCAGTTGCCGCCGCCAAAGTCGCTTTCGAGGACGGACCATGGGCGACCACCACCGCCCAGGAACGCGGCCGCGTGCTCTTCCGCCTCGCCGAGAAGATTCGTCAGAACACAGCCATGCTGGCAGAGCTGGAATCACGAAATACCGGCAAGCCGATCGTTGAAGCGGAATACGACATTACAGACGTCGCCACCTGCTTCGAGTATTACGGCGGCCTCGCAACAAAGATTCTGGGATATGTGAATCCCGTCCCCGACAATGCCATGAGTCTTACGCTTAAGGAACCGATCGGTGTCGCGGGCCAGATCATCCCGTGGAATTATCCGCTGTTGATGGCGGCCTGGAAGCTGGCGCCGGCGCTGGCTGCGGGTTGTACCTGCGTACTGAAGCCGGCCGAGCAGACTCCGATCACGGCGCTCGAGATGGCCAACTGGCTCGCCGACGTCGGTCTCCCGCCCGGCGTGGTCAACATTATCACCGGCTTCGGTGAGACCTGCGGCGCGCCGCTGGTGCAACATCCTGACGTCAACAAGATTGCGTTCACCGGCAGTGCAGCGGTGGGAAAGATCATCGTCAAGCAGGCGGCCGACACGGTCAAGCGCGTGACACTCGAGCTCGGCGGAAAATCGCCCAACATTTTCTTCGCCGACGCAGATTTCGAAGCGGCCATCGACGGCGCACTCTTCGGCGTATTCATCAATCAAGGTGAGGTCTGTTCCGCCGGAAGCCGCATCCTGGTGCAGAAGCCGATCTACAAGAAATTTGTCGACGCCATGGCCGCGAAGGCCAAAACCATCAAGCTCGGCGCGCCGCTCGATCGAGATACGAAGATGGGACCGCTGGTCAGCAAGGAGCAGTACGACCGGGTTCGCTCCTATCAGGAAATCGGAAAGAAAGAGGGCAAGCTCGCAGCCGGCGGCGGACGCGCCGAGAAGTTTGCCAAAGGCTATTACGTGGAGCCCACCATCTTCTACGATCTCAATAATAGCGCCCGCATCGCCCGCGAAGAGATATTTGGTCCCGTGGCAGCGGTGATCCCGTTCGAAGACGAAAAAGATGCAGTGAAGATCGCGAACGATTCTCCATACGGCCTTGCAGCCGCAGTCTGGACGCGCGACATCTTCAAAGCATTCCGCACGGTGAAATCGCTGCGTGCCGGCATCGTCTGGGTCAACCACATGCAGCCGACATACGTGGAAGCGCCATGGGGCGGCTACAAGCAATCCGGTTTCGGACGCGAGCTGGGCCCGTGGGGAATCGAAGAATATCTGGAAACGAAACAGGTACACATCAACCTGAACGAGGCCCCGATAGGCTGGTACTGAGAAGGCAGTCGTTGGTCGTTGGTCGTCAGTCGTTGGCTAAACCGATACTAAAAAGACGATGGGCCAACGACCAGGGACCAAAGACCGAATTTGAGAGACTAACATGGCAACTATCCAATTACGAACCGCGATTCCCGGACCGAAGTCGAAAGCGCTGGCTCAGCGCCGTACCGATGCAATTCCGCGCGGCCTGTCGATCGGAACGCCGGTCTACGTGGCGAAGGCGGAAGATGCCTGGCTGGAAGATGTGGACGGCAATCGCTACCTCGATTTTGCCGGCGGCATCGGCTGCCTTAACGTCGGACATCGTCGCGAGCCCGTGGTCAGCGCGGTCAAGGCCCAACTCGACCGCTTCCTTCACACCTGCATCCAGGTCACGCCTTACGAGGCTTACGTGCGCCTCGCCGAGCGGATGAACCAGGTCACGCCGGGCAAGTTTCCCGAAGAAAACTCTATTCGTGAATAGCGGCGCTGAAGCCGTGGAGAACGCGGTGAAGATTGCGCGTGCACACACCGGCCGATCTGGCGTCATCGCCTTTGAGGACGCCTTCCACGGGCGCACCATGATGACGCTGGCGCTGACCAGCAAGACTCATCCCTACAAGGCCGGCTTCGCTCCTTTTCCGGGCGATGTCTATCGCATTCCCTACGCCTACTGCTATCGCTGCTCCTATTCGCTGAAGTATCCATCTTGCGATCTGTTCTGTGCCCGCCATCTCGAGGATACATTCAAGCGGGTGGTGGCGTCGGAGGATGTGGCTGCTGTGATTGCCGAGCCGGTATTGGGAGAAGGCGGGTTCGTCGTCCCGCCCAAAGACTTTTTCAGGGTGTTGATGGAGATTTGCCACAAGCACGGCGTCTTGTTCATCGCGGATGAAGTGCAGAGTGGTTTCGGACGCACCGGCCGCCTGTTCGCCAGCGAATACTACGGAATCGAACCGGATATTCTGGTGACGGCGAAATCGCTGGGTGGAGGACTTCCGCTGGCTGCCATCACTGGCCGCGCGGAAATTATGGATGCGCCCGGGCCGGGTGGACTCGGCGGCACATTTGCCGGCAATCCGCTCTCTTGTGCGGCGGCGCTGGCGGTGCTCGACATCTTTGAACGCGAGAATTTGCTCGCCCGCGCCAATGAATTAGGCGACCGGTTTCAGAAGCGGGCGCGGCAGTGGCAGAAAACCTGGCCGATGGTGGGCGACGTTCGCGGCTTGGGCGGCATGCAGGCGATTGAACTGGTCAAGTCGGTGGACCATCGCGAGCCGGCGGCCGAGGAAACCAAGCAGATTACACAGTTTTGCTACGAGCACGGCCTGATTACGATTACTGCCGGTACGTATTCCAATGTGGTACGTGTTCTGGTGCCGCTGGTCGTCACCGATCAGCAGCTCGATGAAGGTATGGATGTCCTGGAATCGGCGTTGCAGATGGTGTATGAAGGATCGAAGAAGGGCGCCGTCGCCCAGCCTGTATAAGCTGCGTGCTAGTGCGGTTTTATGGTTGTGTGGTCGCGGGCGACTCGCCCGCGAGAGCGGAGGGCAGGATGCCCTCCGGGCAGCCGGCGGGACGCCGGCGCTACAATATGCCTGAGATAATCTTATGACTGTTGCTACCGCGACTCTGACCAAAGTTCCCAATTACGTTAACGGGCAGTGGGTCGATTCCAAGGCTACCGAATGGCTCGATGTTACCAATCCGGCTACCGGCGAAGTTATCGCCCAGACTCCGCTCTCAAATGCTGCCGAAGTCGCAGCCGCGATTGATGCAGCGGCTTCCGCCTTTCCGGAATGGCGGCGCACGCCGGCTGAAGATCGCATTCAGCCGCTGTTCAAGCTAAAGCACATTCTCGAGGCGGAGATTGAGGACCTTGCTCGCGTTCTCACTACCGAGAATGGCAAGACCTTCACAGAGGCCAAAGCTGAGTTACGCCGCGCCATCGAAAACGTTGAGGTTGCCTGCGGGATTCCCACGATGATGCAGGGCTACAACCTGGAAGATGTGGCGCGCGGCATCGACGAGATGATGATCCGGCAGCCGCTGGGCGTGGTGGCCGCGATTGTCCCATTCAATTTTCCGGGAATGATTCCGTTCTGGTTTCTGCCCTACGCCATCGCTACTGGAAACACCTTTGTCCTGAAGCCTTCGGAGCGGGTGCCTCTCACCATGAAGCGGGCGTTTGAGTTGATGGAAAATATCGGACTGCCGAAAGGCGTGGTGAACCTGGTGAACGGCGGCAAGAACGCGGTCAACGCGCTGCTGGATCATCCCAAGGTGCGGGCCATCAGTTTTGTCGGTTCGACGCCCGTGGCCCGGTATGTCTATGCGCGCGCGGGCGAGCACGGGAAGCGCGCCCAGTGCCAGGGTGGGGCGAAGAACCATGTCATCGTGTTACCTGACGCCGACATGAAAATGACGACGCAGATCATCGGGGACAGCGCCTTTGGCTGCGCCGGACAGCGCTGCCTCGCGGTTTCCGTCGCGGTAACAGTCGGAGAAGCACAAAAGACGTTTCGCGATTCGATCACGGAAGCGGCAGCGTCGCTGCGGGTCGGCAACGGGCTCGACGAAGGCGTGCAGATGGGTCCGGTGATCACGCCACAAAGCAAGGCGCGAGTGGAAACGCTGATTGCGACTGGCGAAAAGCAAGGTGCGAAGATTCTGCTGGACGGGCGCAACTCCCGCGTTCCGAAAGGCGAAACGGGGAACTTTGTGAAGCCAACCGTTCTGGACGCCGTTCCAGCCACCAGCGAGCTGACCGAAACGGAAATCTTCGGTCCGGTGCTGAGCCTGGTCCACGCCAATGACATGGATGAGGCGCTAGCATTCCTCGAACGCAGCCCCTACGGCAATCAGGCGTCGCTGTTCACTTCGAGCGGTGCAGCCGCGCGCCGTTTCCGCTACGAAGCTCCGGCAGGAAACATCGGCATCAACATTGGCGTAGCGGCGCCTATGGCGTATTTCCCCTTCAGCGGGTGGAAAGACAGTTTTTTCGGGATCATGCACGCCCAGGGACATGACGCCATCGAGTTCTATACCGAGAAGAAGATCGTGGTCGAGCGCTGGGCGAAAGAGCATTCACGCAAGTTCTAGAACCCGGCACGGCTCACGTAGCGGCAGGTGTCCCACCTGCCCAGCCGAGCGCAGCTCGGCAGAGATTCTAGCGCGCCAAAACCCTGGCGAGCTTTGCTCGCCCACCCGGACGAGGGCGTTCGGGCCTACGTAAATCCTAAGAGGCACTCATGTCCGACACTATCCAGAAATACAAAGACTACGTGATGACTGGCTTCATGAAGTCAGTCGTGCCCATTGTGATCGATAAAGCCAGCGGCGCTACAGTGACCGACATCAATGGCCGGGAATATCTCGATTGCTTTGCCGGCATCTCTGTGGTCAACGCCGGGCACTGCAATCCCAGCGTAATCGCGGCAGCCAAGGCGCAGATGGACAAACTTGTCCACTGCTCGTCCTACATTTATCACGTGCAGCCGGTCGCCGACCTTGCGGAAAAGCTTGCCCATATTGCTCCACGCGGCCTGACCAAGACATTTTTCGGCAACGGCGGCGCTGAGGCCATTGAAGGCGCTATGAAGCTGGCCCGGCTCTACACTGGCAAACACGAATTCATTGCGCTCCACGCCAGCTTTCACGGACGCAGTTGGGGTGCGCTCAGCATCACCGGCAACATGGGACGCAAGAAAGCGCGGCGGCCCCTACGCTGCCGGCGTGACCTTCGCTCCCGCCCCGTATGCTTATCGCTCGCAATGGCCGAGCGATCCTGAAGAATGTGGACGTCAGTGTGCCCGCGCGATCGAAGACGTGATCCGCTTCACCACCGCCGATGACGTGGCTGCCTTCATCGCCGAGCCGGTCATGGGCGAAGGTGGAATCATCATCCCGCCCGCGAACTATTTCAAGGAGGTAAAGAAAGTTCTCGACCGCCACGGCATCCTGTTTATTGCGGACGAGGTCCAATCCGGTTTTGCTCGTACCGGAAAGATGTTTGCCATCGAGCACTACGGTGTCGAACCCGACATTATGGTGACTGCGAAAGGGATTGCCGACGGGTTCCCCTTGAGCGCGTTTACCACGCGGCCAGAAATTGCCGCTGCCTACAAGCCGGGTGATCATCTGTCCACCTTTGGCGGCAATCCCGTCTCTTGCGCCGCTGCGCTGGCCAATATCGAGTTCATGGAGCAGGAGAACCTTCCAGCCCGCGCTACTGAGACTGGCAACTACGCCATGGCGAAGCTGCGCGACTTGCAGAAACAGAATCCGCTGATCGGCGAGATTCGAGGCTTGGGACTGATGATTGGCGTCGAATTGGTCAAAGACGAAAAGCTCACCCCGGCCACGTCTGAAGCTGAAGCGATTCGCGACGGGTTGCTGCGCCAGGGTGTCTTGGTGGGCGTCGGCGGCGTCTATGGCAATGTCATCCGCTTCCAGCCTCCGCTCATTATTACTCGGCCGCAAATTGACCGAGCGATTGCCGCCTTTGCGGCGGCATTGCAGGAGGTCGCCCAGCCCGCCGTTGTTTAGTTCTTAAATTCCGTGAGGCAACTGCACCGCGAGTGATCCGTTTGGATTGCCTTCGTCATCTTTTCTTCTTCCCCGCCTCTGAAATCACGTAGACGATCAGAATCCCCAACTCCGGCTCAATGGGATGGCGATAGCGCGGATGAGGGAAAACCACGTAGTACACCGCCGGGTAGAGCAGGATCAGCCATAAAAACAGCCAGGCGCCGGGCCTCCGCTTGCGCAAAGCGCGGCCCAGGCCCCAGAAGCCGAGGACCGACGAGGCCAGGAAAACCGAGTTCTTAATGGGAGCCAGCGCTGCGATCTCCGACAATCGCGGAACTCCGCCCCAGTAGTAAATGAAACGCTTCACGCAGAGGCCCAGGAAGCGCGCGTAGTCCTCGCGAATGAAAGCTACAGCTTCACGTTTGCGCTCCGCAACATAGGCGATCTCGCCTAGTTGGTCAAAGCGACGCATCTGATAGACATTTTGCGTGGGATGGAGATACTCCCTCCATGTCCCGTCCGCGCCCGGGCCGTTCCCGATGCGCAACTCGGCGCCGAAGTTCGAGCGTAGAGACATCACCCCCAAGGTCCGGTGATTCCGCGCCAGCCAGGGCGCGATGCAAGCGACAAATACCAGCGCAGACAACGCGACACCGGCGAGCGAAGTCTTGCCGCGCTGCCAGCGCCGGTACCACGCCCATAGTCCGGAGGCGGGCAGGAACGCCAGCAGGGAAGTGTTGGCCAACGCTGCGATTCCCCAGAGCAGGCCGAACTGGATCCACGGTAAAAGGCCGTCTCTTTCTTCCAGGTCGAGCGTGAGCCAGAAGACCAGCGCAAGCAGCAATGCTGCCAGACTTGTCTCCCATACCCAGCGCGTGCACCAGTACATTACGGACGGCATCACGGCCCACAGCCAGGCCGTCCAGATGGCCAGCTTTTCATCGAAACAACGTTTGGCGATCAGGAAAATCGGAATACAAGTCAGCGCGGAAAACAAGCTATTGATGCTCAACAGCAGCAGCGCAGAGGCGTGGGTGTAAATCCCGAACAGCTTGAAAACTCCGGCAATAAGAAATGGGTAGAGTGGCGGCTCCCAGGCAGTCGGTCCGGTAGTCTCGCTGAACGGATTGCTGAAGCCCTGGCCCTGCGCAAGGGCGCGCCCGATGCGGCCCATTTCCCAGCCAAAGCTGAAGTTGTCGTCGAAAGTCTTGAACTTGTAGGTGTGGGCGACGACAATCCAGCCAAAACGGAGCGCGAATGCGACGAATACCATCCAGAAGAAGGATGTGCGGGCCTTACTCCACCAGCGACTGAATGCGCCCGGTGTTCATGGACGTCGGGGGAATGGTTGTGACGGCATCGGCCATGATTGGCCCGGCAGAATTCCGGGGCAGTTCCATTTGTAGCTGATACGCCTGCGACCAGCAATATCTGAGTGAGAGTGCCGTGCCTGCGGTGATACGAATGGTAGGTCGTTCTGCGAATGGGCGTTAGACGTGAAACTTTACCGGTCGTTTCGATTGAAGCAGGTGTCGAGCCTGGACTCTCTTCAAGTCCATTCTCACCATCCACGAAGAAATGAGGAGAATGGGCAAGAACCACTCTATCGGTGAGACGGCATCCGCCGTGACACCCGGCTCCAGCACAGACTTCTCTGGACGAGAAGGATCGAAGGAAACGAAAACGGTCGACCCCGGAGCATAAGTTTGCACTGCGGTCACGGCTCTCTGTCGCTTCCAGTAGAACGTGTCACCCCAGCGGTAGGTGTTGCCTGTGTAGGTTGTGTTCCCGACCGTATAAACATAGGTAATCACCGGATGATAGAAACGCCGGGTGACTATCTGAGAGGTCCAAAGTTTGCCCGGTGCTTTGGGCCATTTCGCGCTGGAGATCGCCTGTAATAGATCGACGGCTCCGTAAGACAGAATGACAAGCGAACCAAGGAGCACTATGGGTCCTCTCCATTTGATCTCGAGAAAATCCGTCACCCAACCCATAATTCCTGTCGTTGACACTCGTTTGGCCCGCGCCTAGACTCAAAGATTCCTGCTATTGCTCGCGGGCTCGCGCGGTGCTTATATTGTAGCTGGACGCTGGTCATCGCAAAGATCGAGGACACTCCATGGGTTGGCTGCAGAACAAGTTCGAAAAGAATTTCATGATCACCACTGTGGACTACGTGTTCAACTGGGCGCGTAAGTCGGCGGTGTGGCCAATGACGTTTGGACTGGCCTGTTGCGCCATCGAGATGATTGCCTCTTCGACGGCCCGCTTCGACATTGCCCGCTTCGGTTCCGAAGTCTTTCGTCCCAGCCCGCGGCAAAGCGACCTGATGATCGTGGCCGGCACCGTAACACTGAAGATGGCTCCGGTAGTGAAGCGCATCTATGACCAGATGCCCGACCCCAAGTGGGTGATCTCGATGGGCGCGTGCTCGTCGGTAGGGGGCCCTTTCAATACTTATGCGGTCCTGCAGGGCGTGGACAAGATCGTGCCGACCGATGTCTACGTCATCGGCTGCCCGCCGCGTCCGGAAAATCTGTTCTATGCGCTGCTCAAACTGCAGGACAAGATTGATCAGATGTCGCTGGCCAAGCGTCCCACCGAAGTCCGGCTCGATCCCCACATGGTGGAAAATTTCAAACGCCAGGTGATGATCGCGCAGACGCTGCAACCAAAATAGTCGTCAGTCGTCGGTCGTCAGTCGTCAGCACAAGCCACGTGGGGACAACCGCCCACGGCTGTCCTGGCCGAGCGCAGTTCGGCAACGCAGTTTCATAATTCTGAAAGATCTCATGTCCAACTTCGTAAAACTTACTGCTCAATCCGACCTTCCCCCCGAGGGCGAAGCCAAGGAATTCCCCATGGGAGACAAAGTAATCTGTGTAGCCAACGTGAACGGAACCATCTCCGCCATGGACAACGTCTGCCTGCACCGTGGCGGTCCGCTGGGGCAGGGTGTGATTGAGGGAGACAAGGTGGTCTGTCCCTGGCACGGCTGGCAGTGGGACCCCAGGACGGGACAGGCAGCACACAATCCCGGAGCCAAGGTTGCCGTCTATCCACTGAAAGTGGAAGGCAGCGACGTGATGATTGAAATGTAGCGGAGATTGTGTGGCGCGGGCGCCCTCGCCCGCGTATGCCAACATCGAGCCAAAGGCCGCGGGCGAAGAGGGCGCCCGCGCCACACCTACATTTCATCCCAGGTAGCGCAGGAATTTCCCCGACTGGTTATCGAACCCCGGAAACACCTGATCCAGACGCCCGGTTCCCCAGATGCCGGTCAACAGCCTCGCCAAGCACGCGGCGGAAATCTGTGGTCATCGCCAGGTCCCGTCCTTCGTAGAGTTGTGACTGATCGAGACCGGGCCAGCGGCCGTAGACCTTGCCGCCCTTTACCCGTCCGCCCATCACGAACATGACGTTCGCGTGTCCGTGATCGGTGCCGCGATTGCCATTTTCACGAGCCGTACGTCCGAATTCCGACATCGTGACCACGACTGTGTCTTCGGCGAGGTCTCCCAGGTCGGTCCAGAAAGCGCCGAGAGATTGCGAGAACTCGCGCAGCACATTTGCAATCTGCCCCTGCGTGCTGCCTTCATTGACGTGATGGTCCCAGCCGCCGATGTCGGCGAACGCCACCTGCACGCCGAGATTAGCTTTGATGAGCTGGCAGAGTTGTCTGAGGCTGTCGCCAAATCGTCCTTTGGGATAGTCCGCTCCAGCTGCCGGCTTGTATTTCGTCGGATCGGCCGCCTTTAACATCTTCACTGCTTCGAAAGTTTCCTGACCGGTACCGTGCAATACGGAATCTACAGAGTTCGCGTACATGGCTTCAAAAGTGTTGGAAACGGGCGCTGCGCCCGGGTTGCGGCCTCCCACCCCAAAATCGCTAATGTTATTTACGGCGACAGCTCGCTCGGGGCCGGCTAGAATTCGCGGCAGAGATGGCCCCAGTCCGATGGCACGAAACGCCGACTTGTCAGCAGGCGCCGGCAAAGAGCGCAACGCCCGATTCAGCCAGCCATCTTCGGTGGCTTTGATGCCGGGTGTGCCAGACTCCATGAAGTCCTGCGCATCGAAGTGGGACCGGCTCGGGTCCGGCGAGCCAGCCGCATGCACGATCGCCAGATGACGCTGGCTCCACAGCGGCTGAAGAGCCGACATCGAGGGATGCAGGCCGAAGAATCCGTCGAGATCAATCACAGCGCTGCGAGGAATATTGATGGACGGGCGCATGGCGTAGTAAGACTGCTCGCCATGCGGGACCACAATATTCAAACCGTCAGCCGCGCCTCTTTGGAAGATGACCACCAGCCGCTTGTTGCCCGCACCAGGTTCGACAGCCGAGTAAGCCGCGCGCGTCAGAAAAGCAGGAATCGCAGCCGTTCCCACAACTGCCAGCGCGCCATTGCGAAGAAATACTCGACGAGTGATGGACATGAAACCTCAGCTTTCAGCTGTCAGCTCTCAGCCGTTAGCAAAATCATAAAACTGAGAGCTGAAAGCTGACGGCTGACAGCTTATCTTCTCTGAAACTCTGGTGACCCCAACAGCAGGCCCGCAATTGCTCCTGTGTACGGCGGGCGGCCGGGGTCATCCAGTTGGTGCTGGCTGACTCTTGGATCATTCATCTGCGCCGAGATCGTGTCGTGCGTTTGTCTGGACACATTACCTGCGAGCAAACTAGTCTCAAGCGCCGTCAGGGTTCCTAGGGAATCAGTCGGCGATGGGCCGGCACCGACCATTTGAGTTGTGTCCACTTGAACGCCTTTAAGTTTTCCCGCAGTCAGCGCCAGCGCGAAGTTCATTCGCCCCAATAAGGCGGACGAGTTTACCCAGGCATCCGCCTTCATTGAGTAGCCCGTCGGCGGCTGCATACCGTAGAGGGGCATGCCCAGGTTTTGCAGTTGCCGTGCTAGCGGCTGCGCGTCGCTGACCTCCGCGCCGCTGGTTCGGACTGCGGAAACCACGAACTCCAGCGGAGTTTTCACCTTGGCGCGGTAGGATTCGGGTGCCCAGAATTCCGGCGAATGGAACATGGTCTTCAGCACTTCACTAATGTCGCCGTTTTTCTTCAGGAAAGTGTGGGTCATGCGGTCAATCAGCGTTGACGGCGGGTCATCGGAGACGAAGCGCATCGCCAGCTTGGTGGAGATGAACTTCGCCGTGGATGGATGGTGCGCCAGAATGTGCAGTACTTCGCGGCCTTCTTTTTCACCGCCGGACTTGATGCGGTGCCCCAGCACATGCTTGTCGCCGGGCTCATGCATTCGTTCCTCGAAGACGAATCCGCCACCCTGTCTGGGTTCCTTCAGCGTCCAGCCGGTGAGGACGCGGGCCACTTCAGTGACATCTTTCTGGCTGTAGCCGCCGTTCACGCCGAGCGTGTGCAGTTCCATCAGCTCGCGGCCATAATTTTCGTTCAGCCCGCTGCGCTTCTTCGCCTGTTTCACCGCAACAGGACGCCGTTGTCGAGGCGGCCGCCGCCAGTTGTAGTTATTGTTACGCTTGGGGATGCCGTTGGCGAAGTCCGAATTCGGCCCCACGCTTAGCCAGTTATCGAGATAGAACAGCATGGCCGGACTCTGCGCGGTCGCCACCAGCAGGTCCTCAAACTTGCCCAGGGCACGCGGGCGTAGGACGTCGCGCTCATACCCGGTCAGCATGTAGCGGTCAGCGCCTTTTCCGATAAACACATTGAAGTGATTGAACCAGAAATCGGTCATCACCTCCTGAAGCTGGCGATCGCTGTAAATGGCGCGCAACAGCTTGCTCTGCACCAACTCACTGGTCACTACCTGCTGAGGATTGTTGAGCGCCATCAGGGTTTCGCGCTGCTGTGGCTTCATGCCCTCCATAAACTCGTCACGCTTGTCGCCCTTGAGCGAGGCTCCGACTGCACGCTTGTCTTCGGGCGACATTTTGAGAATCGCCTTCATGCGCTCGTCAGGTGGCAAGTCCAGCAGGTCTTCGGTCTTGAGATCGGCGTAGAGGCGGTCTTCGCGGCGGCGGGCCTGTTCTTCGTCGCTCATCGGGACTGCTTTCCCGGATCCGCTGACAGACGAGGGATCGGTGTTCGCGGCCTCCTGCTTCTGCCCTTTCTTCTGTTGATACCGCTCCAACTGCGCCTCGTACACGGCGCGCCTGGCGGCATCCGAAGGCATCGACTGCTTGCCGTCGGCGATGGCTTTGATCACTGCTGGCGGCGGAAAGTTCTCGACAATCTCGCGGGTGTTCATGCGCAGCGTGCGGAACGGTTGCAGCCGGGCGTCGAGAGCGTGATCGTCAATTTTGTCGGGGTGCAACTGCTGATCAATCCACTTGTCCACGCCCATCGCTGTCACCCGCTCGACGTCCCCGGGCCGCGGTCCGAAAGCCAACCGGTTGAGCGCGTGCAGCGCACGTTTTTGCTCATCCATCGGACTGGTGGCAGATTCCTGCTTCTTCTTGTCGGCGATGGCCAGCTGAAGGGAGGCCAAACCCACCGTTGATACGGCAACCGCAAGTACGATTTGTCGTCGCAAAAGAGTCATGCGGGATGTTTGGCCGAATAGTGCTTCAGGATTGTTAACCCCGGGCGGCAGAAAAGTTGCTGACGAGAGGTTTCGCCGTATCGGTGAGCATACTGCTATCGAACATGAGCGCATTTACGTAAGTATTTGACACACAATACCTTAGGAGATACCTTAGCGGGTCCAGATCAATTCTAGGTCAGATACAGGCGGCCATGCGTGACTTTGTGTTGCAGAGTGGCGGCGAGTTGATCGATATCCCCGGCCGCGATGTTGACGGCCATGCGATCCTGCAGAAATGGTGTGCGGTTGCTGCCGACGGAGTCGCGCCGGATTTGCAGCAGCAGCCCGTGGACCGCGTTAGGATCAAACTTCAGCGGCGAAAGACGTACGATCTCACTCAAAGTGTTGCCGACCGACAGCGGTTCACGATAAGGCCGCTCGCTGGTCATGGCGTCGAAAGTGTCGGCCAGCCCGATGATGCGGACGGGCATGGCGACCTCCTCCATCATCAGTCCGTCCGGATATCCCGAGCCGTCGCCGCGCTCGTGGTGAGAGCGCACGATCTCGGGAATGCGGGGCCAGGGGAACTCAACCCCGCTGACGATCTGATGTCCGACCACCGTGTGGTCCGCCATTTCGCGGAATTCTTCGGCGTCGAGAGAGGAGGGCTTGCCGAACAGGCGTTTGTCCACCGCGACCTTGCCGATATCGTGCAGGTAACCCGCGGAGCGCAACGCGGCAACATCGTTGGGTTCCATGCCCATGGCCTCTCCGATGGCCGAGGCATAACGCCCCACGCGCAACGAGTGGCCATGAATGTTGACATGCTTCACGTCAATCGCGGTGGCGAAGGCTTCGAGCGCGGTGTCGTAAAAGCCGTGCAGAGACGCCATCAGACGAAGGTTCTCAGACACGCGCTGCGCCAGAGTTTGCGACAGGACGTGGTTCTGGATGGCAATCGCCACGTAGTTGCATAGCAGATCGAGAGCTCCCAATTCTTCGTCGTCGAACAGGGCATCGCCGTCACGCCGGCCCAGTGCAACCATGCCGACAAGTTTGCCGTTGACTTTCAGGGGTGCGATGCACTTGAACAGTTCGGGAGCGACATTCCCGTTCGAGCTCAGGAAAACTTCATAGGAGCCGGGGTTCAGGACGACCGGGCCACGCGCCGTAGTGAGGGCATGAACATGCTTCGGCAGCAATGGCATGATGGCCGGCTCGGGCATCAACGCGAAACCTTCCGAAGCGACAGAACACAGCATGGAGGGCTTGTCGCTGAAAGTGAAGAGCACAGCTTCGCGCGCTCCGCCAGCCTGGAGCAAGGCCGAGACCATGGCCCGCGCGGTCTGCGGAAACTCGCGCTCTGCCGTCATCTCGGGGCCGAGATCGGACAGAGCTTCCACAGTTCGCAGCAGCCGCCGCAAATTGTTTTTCTGCACAGCCACGCACGTATGCGGGCAAAAGACCAGAGCAGAAAAAGAGTAACATGCGGCGCTACAGCGGGATACGGAGCTTGTTGGTTAGTTTGGTGCTGCGAAATCAGCTATCAGCCGTCAGCTGTCAGCCTTCAGCCAAAAAAATCTGTCATCCCGAGCGGAGCGCAGCGAAGCAAGCGAAGTGGACGGACCTTGTGTTTTGGCGCGGAGTTCCAGGCCCTTCGCGCCAGACCTAAAAATGCGTTCTCAACTCAGAGAACGTCTCCACCACCAGCAACTGCCGCGGCGGTTCCGCCGAGTCCACTTCCTCGTGCTCGAGCACCCAGGTCGCTCCATGCGGAACGAACACTGCGTTCAGACCCGCGGCCAGCGCCGGATTGATGTCCGACTTAGGGCTGTTGCCAATCATCCAGGTGTCGTCGGGGAGCAACTCGTACTTGGAGACAACCGAGCGGTAGGTAGAGACATCTTTTTCAGAAACAATCTCTACCGCGGCGAAATACTCTTTCAAACCGGAGCGTTCGACCTTGCCGCTCTGTTCCGGTACGGCACCCTTGGTCATCAGGATCAGGTGATGGCGTTCCGACAAATACTGCAACGTTTCCGGCACGCCGGACAACAGTTCAACCGGATGACCGGCAATGGTATGGGCGAATCCATTGATGGTCTCGTGCAGGGCTGGCGTAAGCGGTTCGACCGCCAGGCGCTCGAATGTCTGGATCAAGGAATGCGCGAAGCTGTGCAGTCCGTAGCCGTGAGTCACGATAGACTCGCGTTCCACCTGGTTCAGCACTTCACGCACCTGCCCGGGCGTGTACTCATGGTGATTCAGAAACGAGATGAAGTTGGCGATGGCGCGCTCAAAGTAGATGTTATTTTCCCAAAGTGTATCGTCGGCATCGACGAGAAGCGTCTGCGCACCATTTGGAGTTGAGTCAGCAGGCATCGCCAACATAATAGCGGGGAAGATGAAGCTTGGCGAGGTTCCCTTGCGAACTTTGCGGAATCCTTTGCGGCTTTGCGGTTGAAGATTTTGACCGCAAAGCACGCCATGCGCGCAAAGTAGAGTCCCGTTTGCTAAAATCGAGCTGATGATCAAAGAGCTTTCTCTCCTTCCCCTGATATTTATTGTTCTCATGATTTCTCCAAGTTCAGCCCAGAAAACGAAGAAGAAGCCGGCAACCATGACGGGGTCTGCCGCTAAGGGCGCGGCTTCCGGCGGCATGCAGGTTGCCCCGGACCTGGCGCTGCGGCTGGCAAAATATCGCCGCGTAGAAATGCCCTTTCACTCTGCCGGACTGACGGAACGTGAGAAGAAATTGGTGGAGAAGCTGGTAGATGCCTCACGCAATCTGGAAGATATTTACTGGCGGCAGATTGATCCCGAGGCCTTGACGCTCTACCAATCGCTGGCGACCAGCAAAAGCCCAAAGGATCAGCAACTGCGGCACTATCTGTGGATTAACGGTTCGCGCTTCGACCTGATCGAAGAGAACCGGCCTTTCGTCGGCATCGCACCCATGCCTCCGGGCCGCGGGTTTTATCCTGAAGGGTTGACCTCGAAACAGATCGAGCAATACGTGCATGACCATCCCGATAAGAGAGATGAAATTTATAGTCCCACCACGGTCGTGCGCTGGAACGCAGATCGCCTCGAAGGCGTGCCTTATCACCTCGCCTACCGTTCGTTCCTGGAGCCCGCTGCCCGAGATTTACGGGAAGCCGCTGCCTTGAGTGACGATCCCGCCTTCGCAAATTTTCTGCGCCTGCGGGCCGACGCGCTGTTGACCGACGACTATCTCAAGAGTGATCTGGCCTGGGTCGATTTAAAAAATCCGAAGTTCGATGTCATTTTTGCTCCCTACGAAACCTACGATGACGGCCTTCTCGGCGTTAAGGGTTCCTTTGGCGCGGCGGTGTTGACACGCAATGAGGCCGAGAGCCAAAAGTTGGCAATGTTTCAGAAGTATGTTGCCGACGTCCAGGATGCGCTTCCTCTGGCTCCCGAGGACCGGCCTTCCAAGCATGGTCTCGAAACGCCGATGGAGGTCATGGACGCTCCCTACCGCGTGGGCGACTTGCGCCATGGCTACCAGGCGGTGGCCGACAACTTGCCTAATGATCCCCGTGTTCATGAGCAGAAAGGCAGCAAGAAAATCTTCTTCAAGAATTTCATGGATGCGCGGGTCAACTACGTAGTGCTTCCGCTGGCACAGTACATGATGCCGCCGGAGCAGGCGGCCAGGGCCTCGGCGGAAGCGTATCTGCTTTTTACGATCATGCACGAGATGGCGCACGGACTGGGACCAGCCTACGCGCGCACTTCTGCCGGCAAGGCGTCGGTTCGGGAATCGATCGGTCCCGCCTACAGCGGTCTGGAAGAAGCGAAAGCTGATGTGGTCGGCATGTTCGGCCTGAAATGGCTGGTGGATCACGAGGTATTGCCCAAGGAAAAGCTCGAAGAATACTACGCCTCATATGTCGCCGGAATTTTCCGCACGGTGAGATTCGGCATCGCAGAGGCCCACGGCCAAGCCCAGATGATGGAGTTCAACTATCTTTCCGAACGGGGCGCGGTCAAGCGGCAACCGTCAGGAGTGTATGCCATTGACTACGCCGCCATGCCCGGTGCGTTGGCTGATTTGGCCAAGGAACTTCTGGAGATTGAAGCGACAGGAAACCGGGCGCGTGCAGAAAACTGGTTCAAGAAATACGATGCAATGCCGTCGGAACTGCAGGTGTCGCTGAAGGCGGCGTCGAAAGTGCCGGTGGATGTGGACCCAGTATTTTCATTTCCCGAGAAAATCAAGTAGCGCTACGGTCCACGTAGGGGCAGGTGTCCCACCTGCCCAGCCGAGCGCAGCTCGGCAGTCTTGGCTCGGTAGTCTCCCGTTTAGTGGTCCGCAAAACCACGGCGAGCTTCGCTCGCCCGCCCGGACGAGGGCGTCCGGGCCTACGCAAACTAGCCCACAAACTCCACTCTTGCTTCTCGCGGAATAATTCCTGCTTTGTACCCCATGTCCAGCAGCCTGCGTACCGCCTCGCGGCCATCGGGGCCGTAGTCCAGCGTGCGCTCGTTTACATACATACCCACAAATTTGTCGGCGAGTTGGGAATCGACGTCGCGGGCGAATTGCATGGCGTACGCGAGTGCTTCGTCGCGATGGTCAAGAGCATACTGAATGCTGTCCCGCAGAGCCCCTGTAACTTTTGCCGTCAACTCCGGCCCGAGACTGCGCCGTATGGCATTTCCTCCCAGCGGAAGCGGCAGGCCGGTGACTTTCAGCCACCACTTGCCCAGGTCCACAATGCGTTGCAGGCCGGCTTTGGAGTAGGTCAACTGGCCTTCGTGGATGATGAGGCCCGCCTCATACTTGCCTTCCACGATTGCCGGAATAATCTGATCGAAGGGCACGACTTCGGTCTCAATTCCCGGCGCGAAAAGTCGCAGCGCGAGATAGGCGGTCGTAAGCGTGCCTGGGATCGCAATCTTCTTGTGTTTGACTTCGCTCGGAGAAAATCCCTGGGTGGCGACGATCATGGGACCGTAGCCATCGCCCACGCTGCCTCCGCAGGGCATCAGCGCGTAGTTGTCCTGAATATAGGGGTAGGCGTGGAACGAGATGGCGGTGACGTCATACACGCCGTCGCCCTCCCGTGCCTTCTGGTTCAGGGTTTCGATATCGCACAGCGTATGGGTGAAGCGCAGCCCGGGGACGCGAACCTTGTTGGTGGCCAGCGCGTAGAACATGAAAGCGTCATCGGAGTCGGGACTGTGAGCGATGCTGATCTCACGGGTTGATGCGCTCCCGTGGATTGCATCCTTGGTTTCGGGGATGAGAGCTGCGGTCGCCGTATTTCCGGACGGGGTTTCTACGAAACTCATGCCTGCTCCTTGCGGACACGCTGCCATCCGGTCGAGACTCCGGCCGCCACCATGACCTTGATTACTTCCGCGAACACAAACCAGTAAAGCCCGAAGCGTACCGCCTGAGCGAAAGAGTGGGTCAGCACTGCCAGCCACGAAAGGCCGCCGGCGAACAACACCAATTCGGCAAACAGACCCGCCGTAGCCGCGCGAGCGAAACTTGCCTTGCCACGTTCCATGATCCAACCGGCAAGCCCCGCGACGAAGGGATAGGCCAGCAAGAAGCCGCCAGTCGCGCCCAGGAGTTGGGCTATGCCGCCCAGCCCCGCGGGATTGAACACTGGCATCCCCGCGGCTCCCTCGACTAGGTAAAGCGCCAACGCAGCAAAGCCACGACGGCTGCCCAGCGTAAGGCCTACCAGCAGCACACCAAAATTCTGCAATGTCAGGGGCACCGGAGTAAACGGCAGAGGCACGGTAACCCGAGCGCAAAGGGCGACAAACAGGCTGGCACTCACCACAATTGCCGCCTGTTCCGCCCAGTACAGAGTGCGACTACCTTGGCCGAGGGCCAGACTCGCGGGTTTCGCCATGTTGTAGATTCTCCGTGTCAGGATCTGAAATGCGTCGATATAACGAAAAACTCGGGGTCAATCCTTGCCGTGGGTCTCTCTGGAGGAACCATCCTTCATATGACTGCGCACCCGAAGGTAGGCTGCCAATCCGACCAGAGAGACGGCTACGGTGCTCAGGGCCAGGATCAGGAACAACCAGATCATCCGCACGATGTCCTAGGATATCAAAAGGAAGTGGAATGTGCGGGCGAAGCGTCTGCTGGGAATTGCTACAGGGATTGTTCCGCTGCTTTGCGAGTCTACTTGCCCGCCATGGCGCGTTCAACGTCGTCGGTGGTGTGCGGCAGATTGCCGGTCAGGTTGACCAACTTGCCGTCCTGGTCCACGTAAAGAATGTCTTCGATTCGTACTCCCAGCTTTTCCTCCGGGATATAGATTCCAGGTTCGAGGGTAAAGACTGCCCCCGGCCCCAGTGGAGCGTCATAGTCGCCGGGATCGTGGACATTCAATCCCACGTAGTGGCCGAGCCCGTGAATGAAGTATTTTCCCAGCGGCTCGCCATGCAAGTCCTTGCCGTGAGTGTTGATGTAGTTGTAGGCAATATCGTGGAGGGAATCCGGCCGGTCTCGCCGTAAGTACGACTTACCCGACCGAAATGCGACAGCGGCGGCCTGTTGCGCACCGAGGACGATGTCGTAGATCTCCCGCTGGCGAGCAGTGAACTTGCCCGACACCGGCAAAGTACGCGTGACATCGGACGCGTACATGGAATATTCCCCCGCGGCATCAATGACCACCAGGTCTCCCGACTGCATGGTGCCCGAGTCTTCCGAATAGTGCAGGACGGTGGAATAGAAGCCCGAACCCACGATGGGCGCGTACGCCGGACGCTCACAACCACGTTTCCCCCACTCGTACTGCATCAGCGCGGAAACCTCTCGCTCCGTGACACCCGGTTTCACCGTGCGCATGGCAGCGAAATGCGCGGCAATTGAGGCGTCGGTCGCGAGACGGATGCGCTCGATCTCCCCTGAGTCCTTGTCGGTTCTGAGTGATGCCAGCATCGGCCGCACATCCTGGAAGGACACGCCGACGGGGAACGCGTTGGCCCGCTTCAACCAATCGAGCGGTGCGGTTGAATTCGAGATCTCATCGCCTGTCACGACATCTGTAAGGATTGTTGCCTTCTTCAGGGGCAGCAGCCGGACAAGCTCGGAGCGCAGGTTGTCCAGGACCTCGACGTGGTCGAACCCGGTAACTTTGCTTACGTCAGGACTGTCCGCGCCAAGTTTCGGTCCCGTCCACTTTTCCTGCGAGGAATTGTGGTTGGGAAGAAACAGGATTTCCGTGTAAGCGTGATCGTTGGAGTTGCCCCCGCCAACAATCAGCAGCGCAGCTCCCGGCTCGCTCCAGCCGGAGAGGTAGAAGAAGTTGTCGTCGGGACGGTAGCCGTAAAGATCGTTCGGCCCCTCGGCTTCGTTCGAGGCAAAGAGCAGTACCACGCCCCCGTTGGCCTTGCTGGCCAGCGCCTGCCGCCGCAGCCGGAAATCGGAGTTAGTTTGTCGGTCCAGTGCCCATGTGAGTTGGAAAACAAGGAAAAAAACCAGCAACACCTTACGCATTCAGAGTCCCTTTGTTCATGATGAAAGATTTACTTGGTGGTGCTAGTTACTACTTTGCTGGCCGCAATCGTCGCATCCACGTTGGTCTTATCCACCAGCGCCGATCCCGTGTCCACAAATGCCGGAATGGGGGCGAAGCTGTCTTTGGCCCAGTCATTGCTCAGCGTGGACAACTTGTGATGGTAAAGATCGTCCAGCATCTTTACCCCGACGAAGCTCATCGTGTAAGGCTTCTGCGAAATTGTGGCAGCGATCACACCCTTCTGGATCCACGAGAGAGTGTCCTCGTCGGTGTCCATCGCCAGGATGACCTTGTCTTTGACCCCATGCTGGCTCAGCACGGTAGCCACCTCTTTGCCGGCGAGCGCCTCCAGGCATACGAAGGCATCGGTGTGCTCCTTCTTGTCGTTGCCCAGAACTTCGGTAGCCGTATCGAAGGCGAGGCGGGAATCGCCCTTCATGTCCACCACGCGGGTGATCTTTATTTGTGGCGTGGCCTCAAGCGCATCGCGATAACCGCGCAGACGCTCTTTCAGATTGGCCTGCTCGGGAATCGTGAATACGACCACGTTCCCCTTTCCGTTCAATTCCTTCGCCAGCCGCTGGCCTCCGATCTGGCCGGCATGGTAATTGTCGGTGCCGATGAACAGAAGCCGTTTACTTGCCGGCGCGTCGGAGTCCACCGTGATTACGGGAATGCCGGCGGCGATGGCGCGATCGATGTCATCTTTCAGCAAGGCTGGGTCCGCCACTGAAATCAGGATCCCGCTAGCTTTGTTTTGCACTGCTTCCTGCAATGCCTTCTGTTCAGCCTTGGGATCGTAGGTGTCCGGACCTGCGAATTCGGAGCGCACTTTGAGCTGTTGGGCCGCCTGAAACAAACCGGCCGAACCGGCTTGCCAGTAGGGAATCTTCACATTGGTTGAAATCAGAAAATACTTTTCTTCGGAATCGTGACCGGTTCCACAGCTGACCAGGAAAACCAGCAGAATGCCGAAGACGACTCGGGAAGGTACCGTGAGGTGGCGCATCGGATCCTCCTTGCGAACAGACGCGACCGCGCCCTACGGGCGCGAAACGGTACGGATTCTAAACCTACTGGCAAGGAAAGGGAAGGAATTGGATGGAGGGGTAGAGGGTCAGTTTGATTTCCACAGGCTATTGGAACCCACGAAATAGGACTAGATAATCGATGGTGAGCGCCCACAGCCAGATAAATACTCCGGCACAACGGATGTAGACGGGATACCACGACTTCGTGACCATGCTGGAAAGTGGATTGCTTTGAACAAACTTACTTTTGGCATAGCTTCTCTGTCCCCAGGCGACCAACATGTTCGTCTTAAAGATGCAGAGGCCACCACAGACGTAAAAAACGACGCTCATCGCCGCTACCGCAATGGCTCCAGATGTTGTCATGCCCCTATTTTTTCGCCGAGTGCTTTCAGGATTACGTTCATCATGCCACGAAACACGTAGAGGCGCACTCCTTGTGGAAATCAAACTGACCCATGAACTACACGCCCACAGGAAACGGCTTGGTATGGGTCTCCGCACTCAGGGACAAGCCCGAGAAGCGGCCTTGCAACAAAGACATCAATCCCGTGTACCAGTAGCCAACCACGAACAAAACCAGAAAGGGCACGGTAATGTAGTTTTCGTTGGCAATGGCGTAGTAGACCGTAAGCGCGAAGTAGGTTCCAATCAAGAGTTCGACCCACGGCACCCAACCTAGGCGGCGACGGTATTTGGTGGTATTGATCCGGTCTTTCTTCGACTCCACGCGATATTTGGGAGTGCGCGCGAAGGCCGACTTCTGCCCCACCAGCGCCTCCAGCACGGCGCGCGTGTTGGTGATGGTCAGTCCTATGCCGAGCGCCATCAGGAAGGGAAGATAGAGTAGCGCCCGCGGCCACGTCCGGGGAAATAGCTCGCGCTGTGAGACCAGGTAGAAGCTGGAAATCGAAAAGGTGGACGCCATAAACAGCGGCAGATCGATGTACAGCATCTGGAACCATCCCTGGTAAAAGCGGATGATCATCGCCGGCAGCAACAGCACCGAAAGCACGACCATCAGGGGATAGCTGAGATTCGCGGTCAGGTGGTACCAGGCCTCCAGCTTGACCCGGAACGGCTGATCACTCTTCATCACGCTGGGCAGAATCTTCTTCGCAGTCTGGATCAGCCCCTTGGCCCAACGCGCCTGCTGGGTCTTGAACGCCGTCATTTCCACCGGCAATTCGGCGGGACACTCCACGTCCTGCAGGTAGATGAACTTCCATCCCTTGAGCTGGGCGCGATAGGAGAGGTCGGTGTCTTCCGTGAGCGTGTCGTGCTGCCAGCCTCCGGCTTCCTCGATCGCGCTCCTGCGCCAAATTCCGGCGGTGCCGTTGAAGTTGAAGAAGACGTTGCTGCGGGCGCGTCCGGAATGCTCCAGCACAAAATGCCCGTCGAGCAGGATGGCTTCGACCTGAGTAAGAAAAGAATAGTTGCGATTGATATGGGTCCAGCGGGTTTGCACCATGCCGATCTTCGGATCGGTCAAGTGGTGGATGGTCCGCATCAGAAAATCTTCAGGCGGAACAAAGTCGGCGTCGAATATGGCAATGAACTCGCCCTTCGCGCGTTTCATGCCTTCCGCCAGGGCCCCCGCCTTGAAGCCTTCGCGATTCGTGCGGTGATGATAGGTAACGGGGAATCCGCGCGCCGCGTACTGTTCGACCAGCCCCTGGGCGACGGCCTGGGTCTCGTCCGTCGAATCGTCGAGCACCTGAACATCGAGCTTGTCCAGAGGATACTGCAACCGACAGACCGCATCCAGCAAGCGTTCAATCACGAACTGCTCGTTGAAGATCGGAAGCTGTACCGTGACGCGCGGCAGATCCGAAAAATGCCCGGCCGGCTCGATGGTGCGATTCTTCCTGTGCTTGTAATAGAGATACACCAGCACGTAGCGATGCAGACCGTACGAGGCCAGCAGAATGAGCACGATGAAGTAGGGGACCAGCAACGCCATATCAAACGCATTGGCGTGATAGAGGCCCTTGAATGTGGTGTCGAGAAAATGCTGGCGAATGTACTGGCCGATGCCCCGCGAGGCCACGAAAGCGGCCATGAAAGCAGGTGAAATGGAGGCAAAGCCCAGGGAAAAGTCCTTATCCGGCGTTATTTGGCTAACCGGAAATGTCATTGTACCGGAAAGGCCGCACGGATCAGGAGAAACGACGAACCACGTAGGCCCGGACGCCCTCGTCCGGGCGGGCGAGCAAGGCTCGCCTATTGTCTTGTTTGGCTGATCGAAACCCTGCGGAGCTGCGCTCCGCAGGACGGGCGGGGGCGCCCGTCCCCACATGACCACATGAGCTGGCTAGTTCAGGAAATACGTGCGGTAAAGCGTATCGCGCTGTGCCGGTTTGAATCCGGCGTCACGGATGATGCGGCGCAGTTCTTCTTCGGTAGTGCAATTGGTTACGCCAGCGGCACGCACCACATTTTCTTCGAGCATGACGGATCCCACGTCGTTGCCGCCGAAGCGCAGACCCATCTGGCAGACTTTCAATCCCTGCGTCACCCAGCTCGACTGCACATTCAGGAAGTTCGACAGGTACAACCGGGAAATGGCGAGAACTTTCAAGTATTCGACGGCCGTAGCCTCGTCCCAGTGACGGCCGCCGAGCGCGGTGTTCTGGGGCTGGAAGCTCCACGGGATAAATGCAGTGAAGCCGCCGGTTTCTTCCTGCAACTCGTAGAGCCGCTGAAAGTGGTTGACCCGGTTTTCGATGTTCTCGCCCACTCCAAACATCATGGTTGCGGTCGTGCGCATGCCCAACTGGTGCGCAGTGCGATGCACGTTGATCCAGTCCTCGGTCAGGCACTTGAGCCGGGCGATCTTGTAGCGGACTTCATCATCAAGGATTTCCGCGCCGCCTCCCGGAATGGAATCGAGTCCGGCGTCGCGCAGGCGAATGATGGTGTCGCGAATGCTCAACCCGCTGTATTCCGCAATGGCGATGACTTCCGACGCCGAGTAGCAGTGCAGATGAACTTTCGGAAAGCGCTGCTTGATGCCGCTGAGCATCTTCTCGTGCCAGTCGATCTTCAGATCGGGATGCAAGCCACCCTGCATCAGCACGCCTGTACCGCCCAGTTCGACGGTCTCTCGGATCTTGTCGTAGATGGTGTCGAACTCGAGAATGTATCCCTCTTTAGCCGCCGGGCCCTTCAAAGGCCGGTAGAAAGCACAGAAAGTGCAGTACTCAGTGCAGAAATTCGTGTAATTAATGTTGCGGTCGATGACATAGGTCGCAACGCCTTCGGGATGCAGCCGGCGGCGCACCGCGTCAGCTTCCATGCCGATGCCGATAAGGTCGTCGGAACGAAACAGGTCGAGGGCTTGCTCTTTGGTCAGGGACATCGCGTTTGGTACCGCTGCAGAGATTCTAGCGGATGCGGAGAACTATCTCCAAGCCGACTACACCACAATAGCCGGCTTCTTTGCGACCTTTGCGGAATCTTTGCGGTCAAAGGCTTTAACCGCAAAGTGCGCAAAGGTCGCAAAGAAAAGCGATCGACTATCTAGGCCGTGGCAATCCGGCTCTTATACCGGTAGTACTGAACCAGGGAAACAATTCCGGCGATTACCGCGAGCCCGATCAGCGTAAACAGCGCCGGCTTGTAATATCGCGAAAAGAACCTGACGATGTGCCGTCCATAAATCGCTCCCAAGCCGGCCACTATGGTGAAGCGGATTCCTCGACCGAGAGCGAGAGCCGCCACGAACTTCTTGCGCGAGTATTGCAGGGCGCCAGCGGCCAGCAGAAAGGGCACAATAGGAAAAGGTGGCGGCAAAATGGCGGGCACCACAACCGCAAAGAATCCCCAACGCTCGAATCGATCAAAGACTTTCTCGGCTGTCTTCTTCGACAGCTTGCGTTCAAAGGCCTCTTTGCCGCCCTTCCGCGCCAAACCGTAGGTAATGTAGCCGCCGATGACCGCACCCACGGTAGCCATGAAGGCGTAATACCACCACAACTGGCTGTGGCGGGCGGCCAGAAGAATGGTCAGAACGTCCATGCTCCCCGGCAGGGGCACGATTGAGTTGTCCGCCAGTCCCAGCAGGACCAACCCCACACCACCCAGGTGCCGGAGCCAGCTCCACACGGACGCGGCAATCAAAAAGTGAACCTGAGCTAGCATTTCCACCTTAGAGGCACATTTTCAGTTACGAGTCGTACGACCAGAATGGATGAGCTGCTAACTGGCGGCAATTTTGGCCACATCGAGAAATCGCAATTCGGGCGCCACCGGCAACACTCCACACTCGCTGGCATAACGGTAGAAGAGTTGCAATCCGTCCAGGCACGCGGGATCAAGATCATAGTAAATATTCTCGGTCAGATAGACTCTGATCTCGGCCTCGCTCAAACCCAGGCGGGGCGCCCATTCTCGAGCGATCCGGTCCAGACTGGCGGGCTGTAGGCCGTGGTCACGCGACTCCTGAAATATGGCAGCCAGATCGAGGGCCGGTGGAGCATTCCTCAAAGCCGCCTGCCGTACTGCCCACAACGCGAATACAAAAGGCTTGCCGGTCAGGCGAATCCATTCTTCGGCCAGGTCGTACGTCCGGTACCGGGAGCGATCCACCTTGAGCGCAGGATCGCCAATCACCAGACCCGCGTCGTGCTGGGCCATCATCTTTTCTATGTCTGGCGCCATGGGCGTGAAGCTCCTGCCCGGGCCCCACCATTTTGCGAACAAGACTTTGGTCAGCGCTACCGAAGTGAGCGAAGAGGTATCGAGCGCAACCGAGCGGATCTGGTCCAACGGAACTTTGCTCACCAGAAGGATAGAGCGGACCGGCCGCCGGGAAGCGATCGCCACACCGGGCAGGATCGCCAGACCCGGAATGCTGGCATACGCGGCCGCCGGAATGATCCCAATGTCTGCCGTTCCCGCAGCCAGGTCCGCGGCGCATTGCGAAGGGACGGTATAGGAGATATCGAAGGCGGTGCCGGCGTCTCCATGCTCGAAATCCCACATCAGTGGGGCAGTATTAAGGTAGGAAATCGCGGAAATACGAAGGCGTTTCATGCGGCCATTGTTCTAGTTTGAATGTTTGATCTTAACAGAGCTATGTGTCGAGTGACCTTGACATCGTTTTTCGCGGATGTAAGAGTCCGCGAGTCAGACGATGTGGAGGTGGTAAAGTGCCTGAAGCCCTGGCGGTTTGTCCCAAGTCCAGCGAAAGCCTTGCCCTGCAATGGCTCGCGCTTGCCCTCACCCCTCGCCTCGGTCCTACCCGGGCGCGGCGGCTGGTCGAACACTTCGGCGGAGTCGAGAACATTTTCAAGGCATCATTGACAGAACTCGAAGCCACCGGCATCCAGACCGTTTCGGCGCAATCTCTCGGTACCGGTCAGTCCATGGAACTGGCCCATGATGAGCTAGGTAAAGTAGCGGCTGCCGGTGTTTCCGTCGTCTGTCTGGATGATTCCACCTATCCGGCACAGTTGAAGCAGATCTACGATCCGCCGCTCATCCTTTATGTGCGCGGAAGTGTGGATGCGATCACCCAGCCGGGGATTGCGGTCGTAGGCACTCGCCACCCCACACCGTACGGATTGGGCATGGCTGAGCGGTTGGCATGCGATCTCGCGAACCGCGGCCTGGTGATTTTCAGCGGCCTGGCCCGCGGCGTGGACGCTGCCGCACATCGCGGCGCCATCCACGCCAAAGGGAAAACGGTGGCGGTTTTCGGCACCGGCGTGGACATCATTTATCCCAAGGAAAACAGCCGGATCACGGAGCAGATGCTGACCCTGGGTGGCGCGCTGATCTCTGAATTTCCCATGAACACGTTCGCCGCGCCGCAAAACTTTCCCATTCGCAATCGCATCATCAGCGGCATTTCAATCGGCGTGCTGGTGGTGGAGGCGGCGGAATACAGCGGCACCCGGATCACTTCGCGCTGCGCCCTGGAGCAGAATCGTGAAGTCTTCGCCGTCCCCGGCAACGTGACTAACAAGAACTCGTGGGGCCCCAACACCCTGATCAAACAAGGCGCCAAACTGACTGCGACGTGGGAAGACGTTTGGGAAGAACTCCCTGCAGGAGTACGACTTGCGCTGATTCCCGCCACCGGCGATGAATCTCAGGTGGGCAAGACCGCATCTCTATTCGGGGAAAGCGAACTGCCCCCACACGAAAGAAAGATCCTGAAACTTCTGAAAGCCGACGAAGCCACTCACATCGACGAGATTGTGGAACTGCTGGAGCTGGATATGTCGTCGTCCGAAATATTCGCTGCGTTGTTCGAGCTGGAGCTGGCAGGGAAAGTGAAGCAGATGCCGGGGAAGAATTTTGTAAAAAGCTTTTAGAGCAGCTTTCAGCTCTCAGTTAACCCAGGCATGCGAGGCGAATATGCAGAGTTTCAGAAACTTGAAGGTTTGGAGAAGGCACACGTTCTTACGCTTGATGTGTATAAATCCAGTAAGGGATTTCCGCGGGATGAACTCTATGGCTTGACCGGTCAGATGAGAAGATCCTCGGCCTCAATCGGAGCGAACATTGCCGAGGGATGTTGCCGAAAAGGTGACATCGAGTTGGGGCGCTTCCTGCAAATTGCGATGGGGTCAGCCAGTGAACTGGAGTACCAATTGCTACTGGCACGCGACCTGGAAATTATGAAGTCGCTTGATTTTCAGCGGCTTTCGAGCGAAGTAATAGAGGTGAAGAAGATGCTGGCAGCACTCATCCACAAGTTGAGAGCTGATAGCTGAGAGCTGACAGCTGATAGCTTTTTCCACCGCATTCATGCTAGCTTCAAAACCAGTAACCACCATCAGAGGACACATTGTCTAAAGGTTTAGTCATCGTCGAGTCGCCGGCCAAGGCCAAGACCATCCAGAAATATCTGGGGAAGGGCTTCACCGTCGAAGCCTCGCTCGGGCACGTCAAGGACCTGCCCAAGAGCACGCTGGGCGTAGATATCGATAACGAATTCGAGACAGAATACATCGTCATTCCTGGCAAGGAGAAGGTTCTCGCCAAGCTGAAGAAGCTGGCCTTGTCCGCGGACAACATCTATCTGGCGCCTGACCCGGATCGCGAAGGGGAAGCCATTGCGTGGCACCTGGCCGAAGAACTGGGCGAGGAAAACAAGGGCAAGAAGAAAAAGAAGAAGAAGGATGGTGATGAGCCCGACCGCATCCGCCGCGTGACCTTCAACGAGATCACGAAGCGCGCTGTGCAGGAAGCGTTCGAGCATCCCCGCGACATTGACCAGAACCTGGTGGACGCGCAGCAGGCCCGCCGTGTGCTCGACCGCCTGGTGGGCTACCAGGTTTCACCACTGCTGTGGGATAAAGTGCGGCGCGGCTTGTCCGCTGGCCGCGTGCAGACTGTCGCTCTGCGGCTCATCGTCGAGCGCGAACGGGAAATCAAGGCTTTCCAGAAGGTTGAATACTGGACTATTGATGCTCACCTGGCAGGACCGAAGCCTCCGGCGTTCGACGCCCGCTTCGTCGGCAAGGGCGAAGAGAAGGTCGAAGTCAACAACGGCGAGGACGCGGAGAAAATCCGCGCTGCGCTGGAAAAGGCCGACTGGCTCGTTCGCACCGTTGATCGCAAAGAGCGGCGGCGCAACGCTACTCCGCCCTTCACCACCAGCAAGCTGCAGCAGGATTCTTCACGCAAGCTGCGTTTCAGTGTGAAGCGCACCATGATGATCGCGCAGCGTCTCTATGAAGGTGTGGAACTGGGCGAAGAGGGCTCGGTCGGTCTCATCACCTACATGCGTACCGATTCCACCCGAGTTTCCAACGAAGCGCTGGCCGAGGTGCGCGAATACATCTCATCGCAATACGGCAAGGACTACCTGCCTGAGTCGGCGAACGTATACAAAGAGAAGAAGGCGGCGCAGGCGGCGCACGAGGCCATTCGCCCTACGTCAGCCATGCGCCATCCCGACCAGATCAAGCAATACTTGAAAGAAGACGAATTTAAAGTTTACAAGCTGATCTGGCAGCGCTTCGTGGCCTCGCAGATTACGCCTGCCGTGTTCGATCAGACCACCGTGGACATCGATGCGAAGTCCGGTGCTGAAACTTTCTGGTTCCGCGTCACCGGCTCGGTGCTCAAGTTCGACGGCTTTCTGAAAGTCTACGAAGAAGCGAAAGATGCCAAGGACGAGGAAGAAGAAGAGCTCAAGCACAAGCTGCCGCCGCTCGAGCCCGGACAGAAGCTCACGCTCCGGGAACTGAAGCCGGAGCAGCACTTCACCGAGCCTCCGCCGCGTTACAACGAAGCCTCACTGGTCAAAGAGCTGGAAGAACGCGGCATTGGCCGGCCCTCGACCTACTCGGCGATTCTGAGCACTATTCAGGAGCGGCAGTATGTACAGAAGCTGGGCGGTAAATTTTCCCCCACGGAAATCGGATTGGTCGTGACCGATCTGCTGGTGGAGAACTTCCGCGACATTTTCGATGTGGAGTACACTGCCCGGCTCGAAGAAGAGCTGGACGAGATCGAAGAAGGCAAGGAGACGTGGACTGACGCGCTGGCCGGCTTCTACAAAAGATTCGCCAAGGACCTCCGCTATGCCGAAAAGCATATGGAGAACATCAAGCGGATGGAGAAGCCGACCGACGAAAAATGCGAGCGCTGCGGCTCTCCGCTGGTGATCAAGTGGGGAAAGCACGGCTCGTTCTACGCCTGCAGCTCATACGACAAAGAGAATCCGGATAGCTGCACCTTCACCAAGGAAAATCCGATCAACCTGCCCGACCTGGATTCGGCGGACATACAGGAAACGACGCAAGAAGAGTATTGCGAGAACTGCGGCCGGGTGATGGTTCTGAAGCGCGGACGCTTCGGGCAGTTCATGGCCTGTACCGGCTATCCCGATTGCAAGACGACGCGCCGGCTCGATCAAGGCAAGAAAGTCCCCGACATCCCGATCGACGAGCTCTGCCCCAAATGCGGCCGTAACATGATGATCCGCCACGGACGGTTTGGCGAGTTCACGGCCTGCAGCGGCTATCCTGAATGCAAATATGTGAAGCAAAATTACATCGGGGTGAAGTGCCCGCTTTGCAAGGACGGCGACCTGGTGGAGAAGAAAGCGCGCAAGGGAAACACTTTTTACGGCTGCGGAAATTATCCCAAGTGCAAGTTCACTTCTGCAGGCAAGCCACTGGCGGAAAAGTGTCCGAGTTGCGGCAGCGAATACCTAGTTGAGAAGATGCTGAAGGCCGGCCCGGTGATCGCATGTCCGAATAAGGAATGCGACTTCGAGCGCGAGGTGCCGGTGGAAGCTGCTTCAGCGTCATCCACAACGTAGTTTTAACGTCCAGCCCGGCCAGACTCTGCCCGGGCACACCTGCGAGGATTGAATGGCAAAACCCACTGCTGCCGATGCGGAACTGATTCTCAAACTGTACGATCTTCGCCGCGAACCTGAGCTGCGCAAAGCGCGGCATTGGTGGGTGGTGACTTTCTCGCCTCAGTCTGCGGACGACTTTATGAAAGTCTCAGGTGCATTTGGGACGCAGGAGAACAACTGGCTGCGGCAGGTGATGGGGTACTGGGGAATTGCCTCGTCGCTGGTGAATCACGGCGCCTTGAACCGTGAACTCTTCCTCGAACCCAGCTTTTGCGGAGAGATGGTTCTCATCTACGCCAAGGTGAAACCATTTCTGAAAGAGCTGCGAGAGAAGATGAAGAACCAGGATTTTCTCGGCGGGATCGAATCTCTGATCATGAGCACGAAGAAAAGTCGCGAGTTTCTTAAGCGCATGGAAACTAACCTGGCTGCCCAGCGCTAGACCACGGCAGTAGGCACCAATTCTCAACAGCTAGAAGCCAGGAGCTAGAAGCTCGTAGCTTCTTTATGCGATGTACTCGCGGATGTACTCGTCCCGGGTACGCGCGAGTTCGTCCAGATCACCATCGAAGATGACTTTCCCGTCGCGCAGGATGAGAAAAGCCATCGGCACCTCGCAGTGGACGCCCTTGGGCAGCGGCATCATCTTGTTGGCCGTGCGGTCGAAATAGTGGGTAGCCATAATGAAAGCGTCCTGCAGGCGGTGGGTAACCATCAGTGAGCTGGTCTTGTAGACGTCGCGCTGTTTCACGATGAGTTCGACGATGGTGGTGGAGGTCACCGGATCCAATCCGCCGGTGGGCGAATCGTACAGCAGGATTTCGGGTTGCGTGACGATAGCACGTGCAATGGCCACCCGGCGGCGCATTCCGCCGGAAAGTTCCGAGGGGAACATATCCACGGTCCGTTCCAGCTCCACGAAACTCAGCGCCTCGCGTACCCGGCCCTCGATCTCGTCTTCGGGGACACTACCTTCTTCCATCAAACGGAAGGCAACATTTTCCCGCACGGTGCGGGAATCAAAAAGCGCGCTCTCCTGAAACACCATACCGATCTGGCGCCGTAAGTCGAACAATGCATTTTCGGTCATCTGGGTCACTTCTTCACCGAGAACGTAGATGCGGCCCGAATCCGGTTTCATCAATCCCAGCGCCAGCTTGAGAATGATGCTCTTGCCTGAGCCTGCAACTCCGAAAATGGCTTTCGTTTCCCCATGCGGGAGCCGGAAAGAAATGTTGTCGAGAACCACCTTGTCGTCAAATGCGAGAGTCACGTTCTCGAAGCGGATGGCCTCGCCGCCTTTCTGCTTTGCGGCGGGCGTACGCGTGTCGAGCGGCAGTGTCGGAGCAGACATCGCTTATCGGTATCCCAGGAGAGCAATGAGGAGCTTAGTGACAAAGAAATCGACGACGAGGATGAGCACCGAGGCGACGACGACCGCCTGAGTGGTGGAGCGCCCTACGCCCTGTGTGCCACCGCGGGTCGACATGCCGAAATAGCAGCCCACAGTGGAGATCACAAATCCGAAGAGGACGGGCTTGATCAGCCCGGTCGTCACATCGCGCCAGACCAGCGATTGCCAGGCGGACGTCCAATACTGCCGCGAATCCAAACCCAGCAACAGGCTCGAGACCATGTTTCCACCGACCAGGCCAAGCAGGTCGGAGATGATGGTCAGGAAAAACAGCATGACCACGGTGGCCACCACGCGCGGCGTCACTAGCTTCTTGGTGGGATCCGTGCCCAGCGCGCGCATGGCATCGATCTGCTCGGTCACGGTCATCGAGCCCAGTTCGCTGGCCATGCCGGAAGAGTTGCGGCCCGCAACCATCAGGCCAGTAATAACCGGCCCCAGTTCGGTGACCATGCCGACCGACACCAGTTGGGCGATCAGGGTGAGGGAACCAAACCGCGAAAGCGTGCTGGCGCTGTTCAGAGCCAGCACCGCGCCGGTGAAGCCGCCAGTCAGGATGACGATGGGCAGCGAACCCACGCCGATGAGGTCTGCCTGCTGGATCATGTCGGTGACATACAGCGGGCGGCGGAAAAGATTAGCCAGAGATTGGCCGGTAAGCAAGGCGTAGTCCTGCAGCGCCTTGACCTTCTCCTTGGCGAAATCAGCGGGCGATCTAAGCGGGATCTGTATATCCCCAGCTGCCATGCAGTGTGGCCTCTATCTGGAGGAACTATAGCAGACGGCGGACGTCAGACGTCAGACCTTGGACCTCGGGCGTCAGCCCCTCGGATCTCGGACGTCGGATGTCGGACTTTACACCTAGGCCTTAGGCATTTTCGACGATTTCTTAGAGACAACATGGAGGCAGCCGATATCTCTCTAGGCTGCGATGCGATGGAAGAGCCGAGGTCCGAGGTCCGGAGTCTGGTGGCCGGGGTCCGCTTTCTACTCCCGTACTTTCTTCTTGATTTCAATATTCAGGCGCTTGATTTTCTGGTTCAGGGTGGAGAGCGGCACGTGGAAGCGTTCGGCGGCCTCGGTCTGGTTCCAGTTACATTTCTCGAGCATGTCGAGGATGATGTGGCGCTCGCAGTCTTCCACGATATCGAACAGGGAAGCATCGCCGCGATGCTCCATCATCGGAACCGGAGTGCCGCGTCCCACAATCACGTCGGGGAGAAGTTCGGGTCCAACGTCCTGGCTGGAGGAGAGGACGACCGCCCGCTCGATCACATTTTCCAGCTCACGCACATTGCCCGGCCACGAGTAGGAGAGTAACGGGCGCAGTCCTTCCGGCGTCATTCTTCGGCGAGGACGCTCGTTTTCGTCCGAATACCTCGTCAGGAAGAAGTCCACCAGCAGCGGGATGTCTTCTCTTCGCTGTCGCAGCGGCGGAAGGTCAACCGTGATGACATTCAGGCGATAGAACAGGTCGTCACGAAACCTGCCCTCACGGACCAGTTGCTTCAGGTCCACGTTAGTGGCCGCGATGATGCGGACATCGGCCTGAATCTCATGAACGCCGCCCAGATGCATGAATTTTCTGTCCTGCAGCACGCGTAGAATCTTGCTCTGCGTGTCCATGCTCATGGTGCCGATTTCGTCGAGGAACAAGGTTCCGCGGTCGGCAATCTCGAACAGGCCCTTTTTCGAGGCGATGGCACTGGTGAAGGCGCCCTTGACGTGCCCGAACAGCGTGGATTCGAGCAAATCCGGCGGCATCGAGCCGGTATTCACCGGGACAAACGCCCGGTCGCGTCGCGGCGAGTTCAAGTGAATGGCTTTGGCGATCAGCTCTTTGCCGGTCCCGCTTTCGCCTTGCAGGAGGATGGTGGAGCGGCTGGGCGCAACCTGCGCCACCAGATCGAAAATCTTCAGCATGGGCTCGCTCTTGCCCACGATGTTTTCAAAGTTGTAGCGCTGCTTGAGTGCGCGCTTGAGCTGAACGTTCTCCGCTTCCGTGCGATGGCGGGCGACGGCGGTGCGAATGTCCGCCAGCAATTTTTCGTTGTCCCACGGCTTCTGGACGAAATTCGTGGCTCCGGCTTGCATCGCCTTCACCGCATTTTCTACCGTGCCGTACGCGGTGATCATGATGACGGCCAGCTGCGGGTCGTGTACGTGAAGCTCCGCCAGCAGATCAATGCCGTTGCGGTCGGGCAGAGCCAGGTCGAGCAGGACGAGGTCGTACGGACGGCTTCCGATGCGGGTCAGACCCTCGTCGGCGGTGGCGGCCGACTGGACGGTGTAGCCTTCCATCTCCAGCAGGGTCTCCAGCGACTCGCGGATGGCGGCTTCGTCGTCGATGATCAGCACGGAACCCGCGGAGGCGCTATCGCCCACGCTATGGCGCGGCATCGTGGCCAGTTCAGACATTGACAGCCTTCCTCGTAAGCGGGAAATCGAGGTAGAACGTTGTGCCCTGGCCGGGCGGGCTTTCCACTCGAATCTTTCCGGCATGCTCCTGAATAATTCCGTAGGTCACGGACAGGCCCAGGCCTGTGCCTTTGCCCTGACCCTCACGCGGCGAAGATTTGGTAGTGAAAAACGGATCGTAGATGCGCTGGATGTGCTCCTGCGCAATGCCGGTTCCGGTGTCGGACACGACTACACTCACGCCATCGCCGTTCGATGTGGCCACCCGGAGGGTCCCACCTTCGGGCATGGCGTCCCGCGCGTTCAGAAACAGATTCAGGAAAACTTGCTGCAGGCGTCCGGAATTGCCGCTGATCAGCGGCAGATGGTCCGCCAGGTCGTCCTCGACCCTGATCTTGGTGATCTTGAACTGGTGCTCCAGCAGCGCCATGGTATCGCCGATGATCTTGTTGATGTTGACCTCGGTGAATTCCGTGCCGCTGGTGCGCGAGAAATTCAGCAGGTTATTCACAATCTCCGAAGCCCGGAAAGTCTGGCGGGTGATTTTCTCGAGCAGTCCGCCCTTTTGCGGATCATCCTGCAGTTGCTTGGACAGCATCTGGGCGTAAGAGGAAATCACGGCCAGCGGCGTGTTGACTTCGTGCGCCACCCCGGCAGCCAGCAGGCCAATCGAGGAAAGCTTGTCAGCCTGTGAAAGTTGCGACTCCAGATCAATGCGTTCCGTGATGTCATCCACAATGATCAGCCGCCCGATCACGTTGAACTTGCGCGTGACCAGCGGCGCAATGGCAACGTTCACCATGCGGCTCTCGCCGGTCGGCGTCGCCAGCCGGAACTTGTACAGGTTGTTGATCCCGGGATTCTGCCGCACCCGGTAGAACTCTTGCACGAACTCCGAGGGAAATACCTCGCTCAGGGGCCGGGTCAGCGCCTGCCAGCGGGGCAGCGCGTACATGACTTCCATCTGGGAGTTCCAGGATTCGATACGGTCCGCCAGGTCAACCGCCATGACGCCCACGTTGATCGACTCGACGATGTTTTCGTTGAAGTCCTTGAGGCGTTCGTACTCGGCAACCTTCTGTTCGAGCGACGCATAGAGGCGCGCATTCTGGATGGCGATGCCGATGTAGCCGGCCAGAGTTTCCAGCAACTCGATATCTTCGCTGGTCAGGAAATCGCCTTCCACCGTCTTGCCCAGGCCGAGGAATGCAATTGTCTTTTGCTGGGCGCGACAAGGAATGTAGTAATTCAGATCCAGCTTGGCGATGGTCTGCTGCGCGCTGGCCGTCTCGCGTGGGACCTGATGAACGTTCTCGAGGAAAAGATGCCCTGCCTCGGTCTCCGGCCGTGGGGCGCTGAGGAAGTTCAAGTCGAGTCCGCTGGTCTGAGTCATGCCGAAAGATGTCGCCAGCAGGAACTGGGGCGGCTCGCCGGCGGACAGGAAAATAGCCATGCGATCCACCAGCAAGGTCCGGGACAAACGATCGACCACCGAACTCAGCATCCGGTCCAGATCGGTTTCGGCGCTGAGCTCGCGGCCAAATTCAATCAGCGTCTTGCGGTAGTCATAACGCGTGCGATAGAAGAACTGGTCAATCCGCTCCTGGATCCACTTGCGCACCGGATCGAACAGCAGCGCCGTGACTACCATGGCCAGGACCAGGCCAAAGGGTCCCGAACTCGGCACCTGGGTGTGGACCAGTTCAGCCACGCCCGCCACTACGGCGAAGTAGACTCCGACAATGGCGCCCGCCGCCAGGGTGTAGACCATGCCGCGTTTGAAGATCAGGTCAACGTCCATCAACCGGTAGCGGAAGATGGCATATCCGAAGGTCAGCGGCAGCAGACCCAGCGACAGAACGGAAACTTTCATCGCCGAACTCGGCATCGCACCGGTCAGGTAAGGGATCACGTAGAACAGCGTAAAGGGTGCGATCGCGAGAATGGTGCCGCGCGTAACCCACTTGAGCTGCTGGCGGAGAATCGGCGTACCGGCCCGTCGGTAGCTGTCCCACAACACGGCCGCCGCGATGACAAAGAACAGGGCCAGGTAGCCCATCTGTATCCGGTCGAGGTTCCAGCGCACTCGCTCGCTGGCTTTCAGCACCCGGAGCGCGAAGATGTGCATTCCGAGCAGCAGCATTCCAGGGACGTAAATTGCAGAGACGATCCGCGGATGTTTACGGACAAAGCCGCGCTTCTCGGGGAAGGTCAGGACAAAGTGCAGGAACAATGCCGGCTGCAGCAACCAGGCCGTAACGTTTCCCCAGTAAATGATCCAGTCAAACTGGTTCAGTTTCCCTGTGAACTTGAAGGCGTAAAAAATGAATGAGACCAGGCAAAAAATGTAGAAGTGGGTGGAACTCGGCGCCGTCCAACGCCGCAGCAGGACATAGAGCCCGATGCCCAGGTAGATCAGGGCAATAAAGCGCAGCCAGAAGTTCAGCGAGCGCTCGGCGGGAATCAGAATGACGGTCGTGTCCAGCGGGACCGACTGCCTTGTGAGGGAATACGTCGCCTTCGACCACGCCCCCACTCGGTAAACCTGTCGCATGCGGGCGGTGGTGTCTTTTACGTCATGCTGGTTGATCGCGGTCAGCCGATCGCCGGCCCGAATCCCGGCCTTGTCCCCCGGGCCGTTCGGCTCCACGCGGTTGGCCACCAGGCCGCCGTCGTTTCCAGCCTGTTCCATCCACCAGACGCCATCCGAGGGAATCTGGAACTCGGCTTCCTTTTGGAAATTGATCCAGGCCAGAACCACAGCTGCCGTGGTCAAGAGAATCAGCAGGCCGGCTGTAAAGCGGATTTGGAAGTCCCGGTTCATCGACCGCAACGGCTCCTGGTTGAGGGCGGGGGAAAGACCCGAAAGATGGCTAAGCACGTCGGGGGCCACGGCTGGGCGCAAGGGAGAACCTCTAAATCATTTCAACCAAAAGACTTTACCGATTATAGAACTGCTGTGGAAGTAAAGCTATGTTTTTTGGAAGGCTTCTGTGGGGTTTGGTAACTCCATACGCACCAGAAGTTTAAGGGTAAGCTGCAACTCTGCCCGATTAGGACTAAAGCTGTGGATTTTCTTTGCGTCCTTTGCGGTCCCTTTGCGCACTTTGCGGTTCAAAGCTCTTTAACCGCAAAGATCGCAAAGGGGACCGCAAAGGTCGCAAAGAGAGTCCCACAGCGGGCCGAGTCCGGCTAGAATTGTTACCTCCCATGACCAAAACAGCCGAAATCATCGAGCGCGAGCGCCATTTCCTTTTGCCGACCTATAACCGCTACCCCATCGCGCTGGACCGGGGCAAAGGAGTGTTCCTGTTCGACTGCGAAGGCAATCGCTACCTGGATTTCGTTGCCGGCCTCGGGGTGAACGCCCTCGGCCATGCCCATCCTCGGGTGCTGAAGGTCATCCGCGAGCAGGCCGCCCGGGCGATACATTTTTCTAACCTCTACTACAACGAATACCAGGGACGCCTGGCCGAGAAGCTCTGCCAGCTCTCGGGCTTGAATCGCGCCTTCTTCTCCAACAGCGGCACCGAGGCCATCGAGGGCTCGATCAAGCTGGCCCGGCTGGCGGGACACCGCGCCGGGGGAGCAGCCAAGAGCCAACTGGTCGCCCTGGAGGGTTCGTATCACGGACGAACTTTCGGCGCCATGTCGCTCACCGGGCAGGACAAATATCGCAAGGGATTCGAACCGTTGCTCGAAGACGTCAAGTTTGTCCCACGCAACAATCTCGAAGCATTGCGCGTTGCCATTAACGACCAGACTTGCGCCATCGTGCTCGAGCCCATCTTCGGAGAAGGCGGCATCTACGAATGTTCCACCGAATTTCTTCGGGAGTGCCGCGCCTTGGCCGACCGTCATCGGTCCGCTCTGATCTTCGACGAAATCCAATGCGGCCTCGGCCGTACCGGAACTATCTTTGCCTTCCAGGCATTCGGTGTAACCCCTGATATCGTCGCTATCGCCAAACCGATTGCCGCGGGTCTGCCGCTCGGTGCTTTTCTGGCTAAGGAAGAATTTGCCTCTGCGATTTCCGCCGGACAGCACGGAACAACTTTTGGCGGCGGTCCGCTGGCCTGTCGCGTCGCCCTCGAATACCTGGCCATCGTCGAAGAAGAAAAGCTTCTGGAAAATGTGATCCGGGTAGGAACTTATCTGCAGGAGGAGCTGAAGGCCCTGGCCGGACGGAATGCTGCGATAGAGGAAGTTCGGGGGCGAGGCCTGATCCAAGGTCTGCAGCTGGCCATTCCGGCGCGTCCCATCGTCGAGGAGGCCCTGGCTGAAGGCGTGCTCTTCAACAGCACACAGGACTCAGTCCTGCGTTTTCTGCCGCCCTTCCTGCTGCAGGAAAAGCACGTGGACAAAGGCATGCGTGTGCTGAAGAAATTATTGCGGAAGAAACCGCCGGCGTAGCCGGGACAAAAATGCGGAGAGCCGAAGCTCCCCGCGAAAAAGGCAATAGAGGCGATATCACTTACATAGAGGATTACCGCGGTTGCGGAGTTGTCCGGCGCGAAAAGAAACCCAGTTGACTCACGGCTCAGAAATCCAAACCAGGCTCCACGACTCAATGCCGGCTGACGAATGCTGGTCTGAGCTCGATGGCTACCGCATGCGCTATCTACGTCGCGGCTCCGGACCACCATTGCTTCTGTTGCACGGATTGCTCGGATACTCCTTCTCCTGGCGGTTCGCTTTGCCCGCACTGGCCGAGAAAGCCACGGTGTACGCCGTAGATATGCCGGGCGCGGGCTTTTCCGACCGGCCGCCCCAGGCGAAGGGCAGCTTCCGCGCCCGCGCTGAACGTCTCCTGCGCTTTCTGGACAACATGGGGGTCGATTCGTGCGATCTTTTGGGAACATCGCATGGCGGTGCGATCGCCATGAGGGCGGCGGCCCTTGCGCCGGAGCGGGTCAGGAGCCTGATTCTGGTCGCGCCGGTTAACCCGTGGTCGGCCCACGGCCGGCGGCTCGCGCCTTTTCTTAGCAGTGCGCCGGTTTCGTGGCTGCTTCTGCGCTGCGAACCGTGCCTGGGAATTGTCCATGACACGCTATTGCGCCGCCTTTACGGCGATCCTGCGCGTATTCCTCCAGGCACGCTTGAAGGCTATTCGGCTGCCTTCAAGATTCCCGGGACGCTTAATTATGGTCTGGGTGTAGTGAAGTCATGGAACTACGATCTTGCCGACCTGGAATCGGCGCTGCCCCGCATCGCAAATATCCCCACTCTGCTCCTCTGGGGCAGCATGGATACGGCGGTTAGTCCGGCATCGGCGCAGCGGCTGCGCCAAGAGTTCAAGCATTGCGAGGTTGAGACTTTTGACGGAGTCGGGCATTTGCCATACGAAGAGGTTCCAGAGCGATTCAACTCATCAGTGATTGCTTTCCTGTCCAGAAATTCCCCGGAAACCCGCTGACTACCCCCTGTCCCAAAGGTATTTCCGGCGCACCCGCCGCCCGCCTGATACTTTGAAGAGAGAACGTAACCGAGAGACTTTTGAAAGCCTATACCAAGCGAATTCTGATCCTGATCGTGGGCTGGGCCTTCATAGCGTTGGGAATCCTGGGCCTGTTTTTGCCCATCCTGCAGGGTGTGCTGTTTCTGCTCGTCGGCCTGATCATCCTGTCGTCGGAGTACGTGTGGGCTCATCGCCTGCTGGCCAAGTTGCGGGAGCGCTTTCCGAAGATCGGCCGGACCGCGGACCTGGCGACCGAGAAGGCGACGGCATGGTTACGGCGCATTACTGGTCACCCCAAAACGGATTGATGCTCCGTCGGGGCGGTGCTAACCTCAAAACAGCGAATCGCGCACATGGCTGATCCCGTAATATCCGCAGCGCCCGCTCCGGCCGACACCATTCGTTCGCGCGCCGGCTTCCTGGATTTCGAAATCCCCGAGATCTGGAAACGTTTTTTGCTTGCCCTCCTCGGACTGATGCTGGCGTTTGCGGCGGCGATGTTTTCGACGGTGGCGCGCGAATCCGGCAGCCTCTGGACCACGGTCATTCTGGCTTCGATCGCGCTGACGCTGGCCGTCGTGGTGGGCCTGACTACAGTTCCGTATCTGGCACGGCGGGTTGCGGGCGGCCGCGTTCGTGATGCCTTCAACTACGACGTGACCGGAGTGGGTATCATCTATGTCGTGACCGTCCTGCTGATCGGGGTTGCGGCCCTGAATACCGGCAACAACCTGCTTTACGTGATCGTGGCGGCCATGCTGGCGGCCATCCTGGTATCGGGTGTGGCGTCGGCGATCGTATTGCGCGACCTGGAACTGGATGTCCGTTTGCCCGAGCAGGTTTTCGCGGGCTGTCCCACACTGGGGAAAATCGTAATCCGGAACCGCCGCCGTTGGCTGCCTTCATTTTCGATCAGCGTGGTGCCGCTCAAGCAAAAACCCAAGGCGAAGTGGCAATCGGTGCCCACGACTTTCGGTTTTCCGCCGGGGCGACCCGCAGCCCAGCAATGGGTGAGACTGCCGGACCGCCAGTTTCGCCGCGTCGCCGATGACGGCGCGACTCCGCCCGGAATCTTCACCAAGTCGGCTTACTTTCCGTATATTCCGGCGGCGGCTGAACTTACGGCCGAGTTGGCATTATGCTTTCCACGTCGCGGGCGCTATCAACAGAACAGCTTTGGCTTGGCCACCCGTTTTCCCTTCGCCTTTCTTACCAAGACCCGGCGCGTAGCGTTGGCGCGTGAAATCCTGGTATATCCGCCGGTAGAGACCACCGATGAATTCTTTGAAGTGATCCCGCAGATTGCCGGCGAATTTGAGAGCTTCGCCCGCGGCCGCGGCGATGATCTGTATCTCATCCGCGAGTACATGCCGGAAGATTCCGCCCGCCACGTAGACTGGAAAGCCACCGCCAAGTCGGGGTCGCTGAAAGTCCGCGAGTTCAGCCGCGAGGACGAACGCAAGCTGCGCATCGTTTTCGACAATCCCGGTCCGGGGAGCATTTCCGAGCAGGCTTACGAAAATGCAGTGACGGCAGCGGCGTCATTGGGCTGGCACTTCGCAGAAGCAAATGCCGAACTGTCCTTTGTAGCGCAGGACTATCGGGGAGGGGTGGAGATTTACGACTTCCTCGAATATCTCGCAACCGTAGCTCCCCAAACTGGGTCGTCGGTGCTCGACACTCTGGAAATTTCGGGCGGCTACAACGTCATTCTAACCACTCGTCCGCGCGGAACAATTCCCGCCGGTCTTTGGGCTTGTTCGTACTTTATTTTCATCGGGACTCAGAACTGATGCGCAGATTGCCCGCGTCATACATGCAGCCACAGGACGGGTGGTTGCATCCCAAGAGGGAAGCGCCACTTTCCCTGGCCCGCCGAAACTTCAAAGAGGTGAACAGGACATGAAATGCAAGCATCTCTCGCTCGTGAGTGCCGGGCTGTCGCTTCTTCTGTTGGCGCTTTCCCCGCTGCCTGCGCAGGGGCAGAAATCTCTGGAGATCCCTTCCGGTACGTCGATCCGGGTGCGCATGATTGACAGCCTCAGCAGTGAAAAGACCCAGGTGGGCGACACGTTCCACGGCACGCTGGACGAAGCGATTCAAGTGAATGGCCGAGAACTGTACCCCAAGGGCGCCGATGTCATCGGCCGCGTCACCGACGCGCATCCTACCGGCCGCCTCAGCGAACCCGGCGAACTCGACCTGGTGGTGAATACCGTGAGCTCGGGAACGGTGGCGGCTTCGATCAACGTAGAGCCGCTAGTGATCAAAGGCGAATCACACGCTAAGAGCAACGTCACCAAAATCGGTGGCGGAGCGGTGCTCGGCGCCGTGATCGGAGCCATTGCGGGTGGAGGCAAAGGCGCCGCGATCGGCACCGTGGCCGGCGGGGCCGCCGGAACCGGTGCGGCTGCGGCCACCGGCAAGAAGCCGGCGATTGTGGATTCGGAAGCTGTCCTCACTTTTGTGACTTCCTCGACATCCATGTCTGCGCCCCCGCCGCTGGCCAACTCCTCCTCCAGCGAAGTGTCGCCTCCCGCACCTGCGCCTCCTTCTTCTGATGCCCCTCCACCTTCGGATTCGGCGACGCCCGCGGATGACAACACGCCGTTGTTTACCCTGCGCGATCGCAGGACGATCCGAACCTGCGTTAACGAACATGCATCCGACCTTCCCGCCAGCGCAACCCAGCGCCCCGAACTGCCGTCCGGATCAGAACGTCAGATACGCCGCGGGGGAAGTTTGCCTTCCGAGGTTCAGAACCAGGCTCAGTCCCTGCCTCTGGCCTGTGAAGAGCAGCTGCCTCGGCTACCGAATGATCTGGAGCGGGTCGTCTATGGTGGGCGAGTCCTGTTGATCGACAGCAAGAGTCGTGTGCTGGACACGTTCTATCTCGATCAAAATCAATAAGTTCGACGCCGCTATCACAGGCCACATCGGGACAGCCGCCCTCGGCTGTCCGGGCGAGCGCAGAGCTCGACGCATTAAGCAAGAAAACTCGTGCAGCCTTGCTCGACCACGACAGCCGAGGGCGGCGGTTCCCACGCAGTCCGTGGTCATTCCGGTAACCATTACTTCCGATTACCTTGGTACATTGACCGTTCGAGCCGACCTGCTAAGGTATGCATAAGAGAAGTCTAATCGCAGCATTCCGTCAACCGTGGCGCCCCCGGCTGGCAGAAGAAATGGTTGATGACCGCTGACCAACAAACCGCGCTCTGGATCGCCCACCCCATACTTCAACTGGCGGTGGCTGGGGCGATGTTCCGCCACAAGTTGCATCGTTTGTTTCCTGTTTTCTTCTCATACATCTGCTTCCAGATTTTCGCGTTTTGTATTTTGTTCCCGATGTCCTCGCAATGGGTCAGCGCGAGTTATACGCTGTACTTCTGGACCTACTGGGCGTGTTCTGCGGTCAACCTCGTCCTGGGGTTCATGGTCATCTACGAAATCTTCCTGGATGTGTTCCGTCCCTACTACACACTGAAAGACCTTGGAACGGTGCTTTTCAAGTGGGCTGCTCTCGTGATGTCGCTGGTCGGCTTCGTGGTGGCGGCATCGAGTCCGACAGGTGAGCAGGGGCCGATCGTACAGGCCGTCATCACCGTGACCCGCTGCGTGCGCGTGGCGCAGGTGGGACTCATTCTGTTTCTCCTGGTTTTTTCCCGCTACCTGGGCGTGTCGTGGAAACAACATAGTTTCGGACTCTCGCTGGGCCTGGGTCTATCTGCGGGAGTCGAACTCGGCACGCTGGCTTTTCTTGTGAGTGGCCATGCGTCCGAAGTTTCAGTCCACGTGATCAACCTCGTGGCCTATAACCTTGCCATTCTCATCTGGTTCGGTTACGCCCTGGTTAAGAGCGCGGCGCGAGCGCCGGGAGCAGAGTTGTTTGCGTCGCACCGTTGGGAGAGAGGTCTCTCCGATATTCAGAGTCCGGCGCAGGCCGATTCGCTCATCCCGATGTTCGAGAGCATGGTCGATCGCGCTTTCTCGCGCACCCAGGCCGACTATTCGCCCAAGAAGGCGGCGCCCGATTCCGTGGCGGAACCGGCTCTCTCCATTCCAAGCGGAATCCACGCTGTCCCAGCCCAGAGTCGCCGGGTTCACTAACCGTTTCATCTTCTGCCGATTTTGTTTCATCCCTGCCTGGCGGGCCCTCTCGTTCGGTCCACACCTCACCTAATACTTAAACAAGAGTCGCGATCAGCCGCCAATGTCGGGGCGAACGCGTACATAGAGAACCGGGGCGCGACGTCTTGATGTGCCGCGGCGTTTTCAATTCTCGTCTCAAATCGGGACTCCGCGAGCTCGCGCGATGGCCGCGGTGCAGAAAAGAGTAGACGGGCGGTTGCGCTTCTGTATAATTCCGCAACCGCGAGGTTTCCTCCCAGGAATCTCGCAGCGTAAGGAGAACACCATGAAACGTGCGGTCAGGATGTTGATCCTGATGGTAGGTTTGGCTTGCACGTACGTGGCAATCGCGACCCCGATACTCAACGCAGAACTGGGCCCGATGCCACTGTGCAATCCTGCCAATCCCAATTGCTCGAAACGCTAGGCAAGTGGGATTAGTAAAAGGCTGTTAATTGGCCGCGCAAGTGGCTTTGGACCTGATGGGCTGACCGATTGCGAATCGCATGGTCAGCCCTCTTTTTTGTCCGCCGCTAAACCGGATGTTCGGTCAGCTCTTCGATTCGTCAGTTCTTTAGTGCGATGCCCAGGCTTCGGCGGAGTTGGTCGGGGTCCGCGACCGGAGGCTGGCAACTGAATCCGGAGCAGACTACCGCCACTGACTTACCTTCGTTGACTGCGGGTAGCTGAGGTATCGTCTCCGCCAGCGAGGGTGGAAGATTTTGCGGAACCACTTTGCTCGCCGCCAACTTGAGCACCGTCTTGTTAAACGCAAACAAGCCGGAAGCGATGGCGCGGAACTGCTCTGCCCGATCGTCTTCACCAATGACCACGATCTGGGTATGAGGTTGCAGAAAATGCACCGCCGCAATGGCGTACGTCGCGGCAAAAATGCCGAACTTCCCGGCAAGCGCAGCCGGCAACTCCAGCGTCAGCTCCGCTTGCTCGCGATAGCTTTGCTGGCTGGTGAAAGCGTACAGCCGGAGTAGCGCAATCGCAGCCACGGAATTCCCCGCAGGAGTGGGAGAATCCTGAAATGGTTTCCGCCGTGTCCCTAGTACTCCCAGAACTTTCTCCGTTCCGCCGGCTGCGGTGTCGAAAAATCCGCCGGATACGGGGTCGAAGAAGCGCTCGACCATCTTGTCGGTGATGCGTTGTGCGAAATTGAAATAACTCAGGTCAGCCGTGGCCTCGTAGGCATCGAGGCAGGCGACTGCGGTGAAGGCGTAATCGTCGAGCAGGCCCAGGACCATGCGCCGTTCGGCGGCTGGGTCGGAATAGGCGAGTACGTGCTGCAGACCCTCCTCCGCTTGCCACGCTTCCGCGAGGATGCGATCCAGCGAGCGCAGCGCGAAGTGTTTGGCCCCTTCGAGATCGAGCACCTTCGCGGCTTCCAGGTAGGCCGAGGCGCAGAGCGAGTTCCATCCCACGTAGATGGTCTTGTCAACGTAGGGCGTCGGCCGCTTTATACGAGCGGTATACATCTTCCTCCGAGCGGATTCCAGCAGGGCACGCACAGCTTCCACAGTCAGCTTCAGACGCTTTGAAATTTCCTCGATGGAAGCTCGGAGGTACAGAACATTTTTCTCCGGATTGTGGTGCATCTCGCCGACTTCGTTGACGTCATAGTGCAACCCAGCGACCGCCGATTCCTCCTCGGTCAGGACAGCCTGCATCTCCGCCCGGGTCCAGGTGAAATAGTCGCCATCGTCGTCCATTGAGTAGTCGGCGTCCTGGGAGGCGTAAAACCCGCCTCGCTCGCGGTCACTGAGCCATTCGTCCATCCAGCGGATGATGTCGCGAGCCACGTCCGCGAAGAATTCCGAGCCGGTCACCTGGTAGGCGTGCACATAATTCTTCAGCAGTTCGGAATTGTCGTAACACATCTTTTCGAAGTGGGGCACGATCCAGTGCTCATCCACCGAGTAGCGGTGAAAGCCGCCGGCAAGCTGGTCATAAACGCCGCCGCGCGCCATTTTCTCCAGCGTGTGGACGAAGACTTCGCGCAGCTTTTCGTCGCCCGAGCGCGCGTACTGGTCCATCAGGAGATCCAGGACGGCGGGATGGGGAAACTTCGGCGCGCTCCCGAAGCCGCCATTCTGCGCATCAAACATCTTGAGGGCAGATTCCACGATCACGTCAGTAACCTTGGGCGAGAGATCGCCACTGCCACCGGCAAACGACTCGGCCCGGGAGATCGCAACTTCCACCATCTGAGCCTGGTCCACCACTTCAGTATTTTTCTGGTGATAGGCGTCCGCGATGGACTGCAGCACCCGCTTGAAACTGGGACGTCCATAATTTTCGTGGGGAGGAAAGTAAGTGCCGCCGTAAAACGGCCTGCCGTCGGGGGTAAGAAAAGCAGTCAGCGGCCAACCACCCTGTCCGCTGATGGCGCTGACGGCCACCTGATACCGGCTGTCAATATCAGGACGCTCGTCGCGATCCACCTTCACCGCAACGAAGAGTTCATTCACGATCCGGGCCACTTCCGGGTCGTCGTAGGATTCGCGATCCATGACATGACACCAGTGGCACCAGACCGCGCCAATGTCGAGCAGAATCGGCTTGTTTTCGCGCTGTGCGGTGGCAAAGGCCTCCTCGCTCCACTCATTCCACTGTATGGGCTGGTGCATGGCGGAGCGCAGGTAGGCGGAAGATGCCTTGGAAAGCGAGTTCAGAATCTGGGTGGTCATGGGTTAAGTGTATAGGCGAGAGTGCCGATCCGTAGGCTACTCTGGGTTTTGGAGCCTATGCAACGCGCGGCTCACTAGTGCGCTCCGCAGGAGATTTAGTTCATCGGTTCCAAGAACTTCACGTAGTTTCTGAATTACTGCCGTTACAGTGAAGTCCCCACTAATCGGTTTGTTGTCCCAAGTCTCCAAGCCGAGCACCTCCGCAAACAACGAATACATCTCGTTAATCGACTTCGGATCGCCGGGTGCATGTTCCAAGAGCCATGCGTTGGCGCCGATCTTGCGGATGGCTAGGTCGAAGCTGTCCAATTTTGTTTCAACTTCTGATGCTAACCATACGGCCCATTTCCTTCGGATCTCTAGCAGGTTAGCCGCGTGCGTCAGTGCAGTTTGACGAGGCCCCTCTCGGTTCAGGGTAGTGAGCAATTTGAACATCTCCCCAACGTATTCCTCGCAGAACGATGCATACTTATCGAAAGCAACATCCGCCATGTGGGAAGATGCCCCAATTGAAAAGCTGTTCTGTGCTTCTATTATCCATAACGCCCTTTCATACGCGATCCTGTGCACGAGAAATTTGAAGTAACGCCCCGAAAAGGGAGCCGATGGCGGGAACCGCAGCCAGCACCCGTTTGTTTCCGTCACCGGAAGGAAAACGGCGGCTGCAATGGACGCAACGAAAACCACACCAAGGGCTATATAAGTCTTCTTGGTATTCTCTTGTTAAGATGTGATGCTCAGACTCGCGAAACGGTGGTTCTCGTGGTAACGAAGCTCCAGCATCGAGGACTCGCTCATAGGCCGGTATTCATCGTTGATGAAGCTCGTTGCGGCAACCGGCGGCTGTCCATTGCAAGTCAAATCCTTCGCGCAGCCGGGCTAATGCACGCTTTCGCGCGAACCCGTAAGGCCCGCGGTTCCAAACGATTTGTCTTAAGCGGGGAGGCACCAAGCTACTTATCGTGATGCCCTTTTCGGCTGCCCACGCTCGAATCTTGCGCACGAGAGTGTGGTCTGACTTTAGAGTGATGTTTGTCTGCATGAATGGCGGCTAAGTCCTCGCAATAATATCTTATGCCAGCGGCCGGCGCTACTTGTCCAGCTGCCGGGCGATCAAGCAATACAAATCCACTGCGTCCCGCAATTGTTTCTTCTCGACGAATTCACCGTTGGTGTGGGCGACGTGAATCGAGCCCGGGCCTACCAGCAGCGGCTGTCCCCAATTGTTGAGTGCGGGAATGTCGGTGGTGAAAGCAGCGACCATGGTGGGAAGGCCATCCAGAGTGCGCAGGCGGACAAACGGAATTTCGAGCACAAACTCAACCGTCGCCAGATCGCCCACGGCTGCCACGATCTCCTGCTTCAACTGTTCTGAGGATCCGATCAGCCGATAAAGCAATTGCGCCCGCGCTTTGTCCGGGATCACGTTGGGAGCGCGGCCGCCTTCAATTACTCCAATATTGAGCGTGCACGGCCCAATGCCCTCCTCAACCGGCAGCTTCATCGCGCGCAGGCGCGACAGCGCGACCAGCAGCTTGTCAATCGCGGACTCCCCCAGCTCCGGATAAGCCGAATGAGCCATGCGTCCCTCCGCGATCACCTCGACGCGCAGCGCTCCTTTGGACGCGACCGCGACCTGGTTTTCGGTGGGCTCGCCGTTCACCAGAAATTTGCAGCCCGGCGGCTTCTGGTTTGCCACTTTGGCCCCCAGACTGTCGCGCTCTTCGCCAACAACAAAAAGCAGCCCTACATGAATGCCTTCCCGACGCAAGCGTTCAGCAGCTTCCAGCTGAATCGCGATGATTCCCTTGGCATCGCAGGCGCCCCGGCCATACACCCGCGTGGCATCTTCAGACGACGGGATAAACGGCGGCACCGTATCCATGTGGGTGGAGAAAACAACCGTGGGCCGCGGCTGTTCGGGGAACACGGCGAAGACATTGCAGCGCGCGCCTTCGACGGGAATCTTCTCCGCTTTGAAATCTCTCCGGAGCAATTCAGCGTGAAGGAAATCGCCCACCGGGCCCTCGTTGCCGGTGATGGACTCAATATCCACGAGTTGACGGGTAAGGGCGACCGCATCCATGCGCGACAGGATACATTAGACCCGCACGGTCCCAGAAGCGCCCCGCGCCTGGCCGCTCCGACAGGCTGCTATGCTTAACGGAACGCAATGGACACCCAGGTCACCGCAATCCGCTCCCTGTTTCTGGATGGCCCGGCCGGCCGCCTGGAAGCCTTGCTCAACGCCGGAACTGCCGATGCCACCTACGCGGCTGTCGTCTGCCATCCGCATCCCCTGTATGGCGGCACGCTGCACAACAAGGTGGTGTTTCATGCCATGAAGGCGCTGAACGGTTTTGGTTTTCCGGTGCTGCGCTTCAATTTCCGTGGGACCGGCTTGAGCCAGGGCGAGCATGCTCACGGAACCGGCGAACTGGACGACGTTCGAACCGCGCTCGATTGGATTGACCGCGAGTTTCACGTGCCTCTCATCTTTGCCGGATTCTCCTTTGGCGCGGCGGTAGGTCTGCGCGCGTCATGTCCAGATGAGCGGGTAAAGGCTGCCATCGGACTGGGCCTGCCGGTATCGCCGATTGATGATCGCACTTACGACTTTGGCTTTCTTGCATCTTGCTCGAAGCCGAAGTTGTTTGTGAGCGGCGATCGCGATCAGTTCGGAACGCCTGCGCAGTTGGAAGCGCTGGTTCGTACTGTCTCAGATCCGAAGAAACTGATTTTGATTGCGGGTGGGGATCATTTTTTTGAAGGACGGCTGCGCGAGATGAGAGAAGCCATTGAGCAGTGGTTTAGGGAAGCAGTGATTCCTTAGGAGCTATCGCTCGCTCCCTGCCAGGGTGGCCGCCCTCGCAACAGTCGAAGGGACGTCGGCGCTACGAAGGAGAACGCCTTTTATAATCCTTGCACATGCCTTTATCCGCCGCCGATCGCGAAAAGCTTGCTCTGGACATGCGGGTTACCGCGCGTCATCTGTTTGAGCATGCTCTCACGGAAGCCAGCATCGACCGGGCATTTCAGCGCCACGTGGATTGCGACAAGGGAGTGCTGCGCATTTGCGAAGATCTGCACGATCTCGATTCCTATAACCGCGTGCTGGTGATCTCCATCGGCAAAGCGGCGCACGCCATGGTCAATTCGCTTGAAATGCAGGCGGGCAATCGCTTCGAAGGTATAGTCGCCAGTTCTTTCGATCCGGTTTCACAGGTTCGGGGCTTTCGCTACTTTCGCGGAGGCCATCCTCTGCCCAACCAGGAATCGATTCGTGCCGCCGAGGCCATGCTGAAATCGCTCAGCGCTCAGAATGCGTCGTCGCTGGTAATTTTCATGCTCAGCGGCGGCGGGTCATCGATCGCAGAGAAGCCGATTGACGATGAGATTTCGCTGGCAGATCTGGTCGCTACGTACAAGGCGCTGGTGCTTTCGGGCGCTCCCATTGCCGAGATCAACACCATTCGCAAGCATCTCTCCGCCGTCAAGGGTGGAAGGATGGCCGTTGCCGCCCCTGCTGCCCAGCAGGTGTCATTGCTGGTTTCCGACGTCCCCGACAACACTCCCAATGCGCTGGCCTCGGGCCCGACCATGCCCGATTCCACCACGGTCGAAGACTGCTACACCATCACGGAGAAGTACGGCATGCTGGAGCAGTTTCCGGTTTCGGTGCGTGAGTTGTTCCAACGCCATGCGCTCGAGGAAACTCCCAAATCCGACGATCTGGCTTTCCACCGTTCGCGCTGGTGGCCGTTGCTTTCGAATGCTTCTTTGCTGGATGCGGCCGAAGCCGAGGCCCAGCGCCATCGCTTCAGCGTCGAAATAGACAACAGCTGCGACGACTGGGATTACGCTCGCGCCGCGGATTATCTTCTCGAACGTTTGCGGCGATTGCGCCAGAAATCCGAACGCGTCTGCCTGCTTTCTGGCGGAGAAGTCACGGTAAAGGTGGAAAATGGCGGCATCGGCGGACGCAATCAGCAGTTTGCCATGGCCTGTGCGACGAAGATTTCCGGCGAGGCCATTACGGTGCTGAGCGCGGGAACCGACGGCATTGACGGCAACAGCCCCGCCGCCGGAGCGATCGTGGACGGCAGCACTCTCGACCGCGCCCTGGCCCGCGGCCTGGATCCGGGCAGCCACCTAGCCGGCTTCAATGCCTACCCGTTTTTTGAGGCGCTGGGTGATGCGATTGTGACCGGGCCGACGGGGAACAATCTGCGAGATTTGCGAATTCTGCTGGCCTACTAGGAAGTGCAGACCACACTACCCACACCACCCACAATCCACACATTGCCTTGACCCCGAATGCGCCGTCAGTTCTAATCGCTGCTGGTCATCACTATTCTGCAGGGGAGACTCAGGATGCGCGTTGCCTTTTTAGGCTTGGGAATTATGGGACGGCCGATGGCGTCCAATCTGGTCAAGGCAGGTCACGAGGTTTCCGTCTGGAGCCGCACCGCCGGCAAGGGAGTGGAGGGCGCGCGCAGCGCGACCTCACCCGCTGACGCGGCACGCGGAGCCGAAGTCGTTTGGATGTGTGTTTCTGATACGAATGCAGTCCAGAACGTCCTGTTCGGACCGCAGGGGGTCGAGGAGTCGTTGGCGGAAGGCATGACCATCGTGGATTCCAGCACCATCTCGCCTTCGGCGACGCGCAAGTTTGCCGAGCTGGTGGGCGCCCACGGAGTGGGTTATGTGGATGCGCCCATGACGGGATCAAAGGTCGCGGCGGAAGCCGGGAGCCTTATTTTCATCGTAGGCGGAGATGAAGCGGTGATCGAGTCGCTGAAGCCGCTATTTGCCGCCATGGGCAAAGTGTTTTTCCGCATCGGCGAAACCGGCAAGGGACAGTGCGCCAAGCTGGTCATGAATCTTCAGATCGCGCTCATCTATGAGGGCTTCGCCGAGGGCCTCACGTTGGCCACCAAGCTGGGAGTGGATGTCGAAAAACTGATGCCTGTGATTCAGGCGTCCATGATTCGCTCCGGAGTGGTCGACTACAAAGCCCCCTTTGTGATGAAACGCGATTTCACCCCCAATTTTCCGCTACGACTCATGCACAAAGATATTCGCCTGACGCTCGAGGCCGCCAGAGAAGTTCGCGTCAAACTGCCGGCCCTCGAAACCGTGGAAGAAATCTACGAAATGGCCACCGAAGATGGACACCAGGATCTGGACTATGCCGCGACCCTGACGCTGCTGGAAAAGTGGGCCGGGGTTGAAGTAAAAGGCGCCTCAGCGTAGGGGCAAGGGGTTCGAGTGGGTCGTGTGGCCGCGGGCGACTCGCCCGCGAGCTGCCGGCTTCTCCTCGAACTGCGTGGAGACAGCCGCCCTCGGCTGTCCGGCCGACTCGAAGAGTCGGCAATCTATCAAATTAGAAATGATGCTTCTGAGATGATCCGGGCAATTCGCGGGCGAGTCGCCCGCGGCCACACCAACCACACAACCACACCTGCATATAGCCCGGGTATTACCGGGCTAGTACCTCCGTAACGTCTGTGTTTCTTCTATTACAGAAGTTTTACACGCGACAATTTCCCACCCTGCTAACTTAAGCCTTGGAAGCTCAATACCGGGTACAGGAAAAACACATGGCGATGGACCTCGAAGTCTTGGATCGAAAAGCAGCCGCGGATGATGAAGTCAACTGGGTCACCGCGATTTTTATGGGCCTGTTTCACGTGGGGGCCATCGCGGCGTTGTTCTTTTTTACCTGGAAGGCGTTTCTGGTTTCGATGTTCCTGTGGTGGGTCTCCGGAAGCCTGGGTATCGGCATGGGCTACCACCGGCTGCTCACTCATCGCGGATACAAGACCCCCAAATGGGTCGAGTACGTCCTGACCACATGCGCCACGCTGGCGCTTGAAGGCGGGCCGATTTTCTGGGTCGCCACGCACCGCATCCATCACCAGCATTCTGATCAGGAAGGCGATCCGCATTCGCCTCGCGACGGCAAGTGGTGGGCACACATGGGCTGGATCCTGACCGGCAAGTCGATGCACCACGACACGACTACGCTGGCCCGCTACGTTCCCGATCTTGCCAAAGATAAATTCCATGTCTGGATCACGAAATACCACTATGTACCGATGATCGTCCTCGGCGGCGTGTTGTTCGCCATCGGCGGCCTGCCGTTCCTGCTGTGGGGAGTTTTCTTCCGCACCGTGATCGGACTGCACACCACCTGGCTGGTAAATTCCGCCACGCACAGCTGGGGCTCGCGGCGTTTTGTTACCCGCGACCTCTCCACCAACAGCTGGTGGGTTGCGTTGCTCACCTTCGGAGAGGGCTGGCACAACAACCACCATGCTCATCCGGTTTCCGCCCGCCATGGTTTGAAATGGTACGAGATTGATTTCAACTGGTACGGCATCTGGGCGCTGACCAAGTTGGGTCTGGCGCGCCAGGTCTACCGCGTAAAGCTCTCCGAACTTAGCCAACAGGAAAAAGAACAGGGAGCTCCCGCAGAAGCGCGCCCCGAACTAGTCTCAGCATAGGGATGTGTTGTGTGGGGCGGGCGCCCTCGCCCGCCGCCTTTGACTCTGACGTTAGCCAGAAAATCTCTAAGAACCAACCTCAGAACCAACCTCAAAAGCGGCGGGCGAGGGCGCCCGCCCTACACACTCTTCCTCATCTACGCGGTAGAATCCTGCCATGCGTATCAGCAGCCGCCGCAGGGCCATTGCCTTTTTCGTCGTTCTGGGCGTTTGCCTGGTGCTGCTGGCGGTCGGACTGAATGTCGGCTGGATCATTCTCAACTGGCGCGAAGGCGTTCTGCTTTTTCTCGGCGTAATTTTCTTCGCCTTGCTGATCGCCGGGATGATCGTGAATACCAGCTTCCTGATACGCGAAATTCGCCGCAACGAACAGCATGACAGCTTCATCAATGCTGTGACTCACGAATTGAAAACGCCCATCGCTTCCATCCGGCTTTATCTTCAAACCTTGCAGCATCGCGATGTGGATGAAGCCCAGCGCCGCGAGTTCTATCGTCTGATGCTGGATGATACCGATCGCCTCATGGGTACCGTTGACCAGGTTCTCAAAGCCGGAGAAGCCGGCCACAAGCGCCAGGACCGGCGCGTCCCCGTGGACTTCAGCGGACTGGTTCGCGAGTGCGTGGAGGTGGCGCGCGCCAGCCATCACCTCCCGCCCGAAGCTCTGCGCTATGAGCAATCAGTCAACCACGGCGCCTCCGCCGGCGTTTTGGGCGATTCCGAGGAGCTGCGCGCGGCGATTTCGAACGTGCTGGACAACGCCGTCAAGTATTCCCGCGATCAGGTGGACATCTCGGTGCGTCTCGATACTCCAGATGAAAAGCGAGTAACGTTGAGCGTCCGCGACCAGGGGGTAGGAATTCCGGCGGAAGAGTTGAAACGCATCTTCAAACGTTTTTACCGCGTCTCCAATCGCTCGCAGAGCCATGTGAAGGGAACTGGCCTCGGTCTTTTCATCGTACGCGCCATAGCCCGAAAACACGGCGGCCGGGTATTTGCCGAGAGCGAGGGTGAAGGCCGGGGCACGAGGGTAGTCATGGAGCTGCCAAGGGTGAGCTTGTGACCGTGGGTGCCGTCTCCAAAGAGAGTGTCATCCTGAGCGCGGTCTTCCGACCTGCGAAGCAGGACGGAAGCAAGCGAAGGACCTGTGCATTCCTCTCTGCTCTCCGATGAGCAAGGGGAACCGTGGTGAAAGATGATCGCGAGCCCGGCACAACGATCGCTGGAAAATGCAGAGGTCCTTCGTCGGGAACCCTTCGCTACACGAAGGCCTCCACTTCCTCAGGATGACACGATTTCCAGATACACTCAGAGTTCTGAATGAGTCACGTTCTGATTGTTGAAGACGAAGCCCACTTGGCCAAAGGTTTGCAGTTCAACCTGGAGGCCGAAGGACACTCCGTTACCGTCGTGGGCAACGGCGAACGGGCGTTGGATTTGCTCCTGGGGCAATCCAGCGAACGCGCTGAATTCGACGCGGTCGTTCTCGACGTCATGCTGCCGGGCAAAGACGGCTTCACGGTAGCTACGGAATTACGCGCCGCCAAACAATATGTCCCGGTGCTCATGCTCACCGCGCGGGGGCGGCCGGAAGATGTGCTCAAAGGTTTTGCCTCGGGCGCCGACGACTATCTTCCTAAGCCTTTCGAGCTTCCTATCCTGCTGGCTCGACTGCAGGGGTTGTTACGGCGCCGGGAATGGATGCGGCAGAGTCCGGCCGCGAAAGCCGCCGCCGTGGAGTACGAGACGTTTTCGTTTCACGGCCGGACCATCGATTTCGGAAAGCTGGAGTTACGGGTCAACGGAAACACCATCCAGTTGACGCTGATGGAGGCGGAACTGCTCCGCCATCTCATCCGAAATCAGGGGAGGATCGTCTCCCGCAAATCGATTCTTGAAGAAGTGTGGGGTTTGCACGAGGACACCGACACTCGCGCCATCGATAACTTCGTGGTTCGCCTGCGACGCTACATTGAGGATAATCCCGCCGAACCGCGGCATCTGCTCACGGTTCGCGGCGTGGGCTATCGCTTCGTGCCCGAGCCAGATAAAGATCCGGACAAAGATCCGGAAAAAGATAAGCGGCAGGCGTGAAGGCTACTGGTGGCGGCCGAGATTGGAAATGAGATTTTCCCTGTGCCTGAGGGCGATCCCATCGACTCGCCCCAGGGCGAAGACATAAGCCGCGAAAGCGAAAGCTGCGGGCAGTAAAAAGATCAGTGGTTCGATCCAGGAATCCTCATATCCGCGCGAAAGCCAGAGCATGGTCGCGCCCACGCCGAACAGGGCTCCTCGAATGGCAAAACTTGCCAGCACGGTGGTCAGGGAGGCTCTTTGTCTGCCAAATACTCCTGCCTCGATCCGGCTGGGAGAATAGATCGAGAACAGGTTCCCAGCGGCGAGATCAATCGGCAGGACAAAGAGAATTCCCCCCAAGGTGGCCAGGGTCACGCCAAGGGATGGAGGCCGGTAAAGTAAACCCGTCCCCAGCCACACCAGCAGGACTTCTACCGCGAAAACGGCTGTGTGCGCCAGATTCTTTCCCAGCATGATTTGCCGGAAACGAACCGGCGAAGCGAAGAAAAACTGGGTACCGTTTCCGTCCGCACCAAAATTGTTGTACGAGAGATTGGTCAGCAAGAGCAGCGAGTAGGCGGCGCCCAGCGGAAAGGTTAGTTGAGGGGCATGCGCAAACAGGCCCTCGTTGTTTCCCGAGCTGCGAAAAACCGCCAGCATGAACAGAGGCACGATCAGAGTGAAAAGCATCGGCCCGCTGCGACTGAGATAGCGCAACTCTTTTTCGAAAACCGCGGCGACCGGTCCGGGAAGTCCCGGCAAATTCCATCCCGGGCGAACCGCCGGAAGCCCGCCGGACAAGGCTTTGCGCCCCGCCGACTCGCTGAGACTCTCGCCCCGATACTCTGCCCGCAAACGAAAATTCAAGAGCCAGAGGAACGCAATTCCATAGCACACCAGGAGCAGGAATGGGATCCCAGTGGTCGTGGCAATATTGGATCCAGGTGGCCTCTGCGCCGCTCCCGCAATTGCGGCCGCGGCAAGGCCCGGCGGAAGCGGCCGTTGCGCACTTGAGATTTCCTGTCCCAGGATTCTGGTCTCGGGTATGGACCGATGCTCATACACTGCGATCAACGGACCGATCAACTGGAAACTAAGGATAAAAAGGAAGAAAAGAATGCCCATGATTTCGCGAGTGCGCCGCTGGGCTAACCAGCGTTCCAACCAGGCGAAGAGCACGCGTGCCAGAATCAGGTTGACCACGGCGAACGTCAGGAGCACGATCGTAGCCCAGGCAAGCAGACTCGGCCGAGCGACGCCGATGCCGATATCAATCCCGAGCAACCACAGGCCGGCCACAGCCGTTGCCGGATCCAGCGATCCGGAGACCACGCGTATTAGAAAATACGAGCGATAGCTCAGAGGGAAACGCAGGAGATTCGAAGATTCGACATTCTGGGTAAACGCCGTCGCCATTAACGGAAACAGCTGCCAAAAAAGGAACACAGGCCAGAGTAGACCTCCAAGCCACGCCGCATTCTTTTGCGAAATCACAAACCAGGCAGCCCCGCCCAGGCCCACAGCGCCGCCGATGCCACCGGCCGCAAAAGCCAGTCCGACAAAAATGCGTGAGGCCAGTTCCAACCGGCCGCGAAAAGTTCGCAAAGAATTGGCGAAGATTCGCCAACGCAGTTCGGCGACTGCCATGAGTTGCTGGCGTGCGTGTGGAGCCGAACTCAGCCTGTCGGGTGTTATTGTCCCAGTCATCCTCGGCTTAACCTAACTGTGGAGCACACGTCCTCGCCCGTCATGACAGGCTCGTGCATGACGGGCGGGACGCCCGTCCTCCATCTAACCCAACCACGATAATTCCTGGCCGTTGCTTCGCGATCCGCCCACGATGAGGAGAAATATCTGTTCCAGAGTTAGTTTCTCCCCGGGAGAAACGCCTGCTGCTCCGACCGGAAGGCCTGCTGATCGTGCCTCCACTCCGGCTCGCAATTCTTCGATGGACCCCTGGGCCACCAGCCGTCCACGATGAATGATGCCGACATGAGTGCACAACCGTTCGACGATCTCGAGTACGTGCGAAGTCAGGAAGACAGTTGCGCCGCGCGCGATCATCCGTTGCAGCATGGCTTTGAGCGTGCCGGCGGCGATGGCGTCCACGCCCTCGAATGGCTCGTCCAGAAAGAGAACTCTCGGCCCGTGGATCACTGCCGCCGCCAATGCCAGTTTCTTTTGCATGCCGTGCGAGTAGTCCGTGACCAGCGCCTTGGGCTGGTCGGTGAGCTGCATGAAGTCGAGCAACTCTGCGGTGCGCTTGGCTGCGGTCTCGCGATCGAGACCATACATCCGGCCAACGAAATTCAAATACTCCGACCCGGTCAATCTTCCAAACAACGCCATGCCTTCCGGCACGACTCCGATCTGCCGTTTCACCTCGACCATGTTGCTGACCAGATCGAGGCCGAGAATCTGTATTCGCCCAGCGGTGGGCGCGAGCAAGCCGGTGAGCATCTTGATGGTCGTGGATTTGCCCGCGCCGTTCGGTCCCAGAAACCCGAAAAACTGGCCCGGCGCTACTCTCAAGTTCACGTCTTCGACGGCGACGAGGTCTCCAAAGCGCCGCGTCAGATTTTCGGTGGAAATGGTAGGAGAGACCATGAAAGTTTCGACTCTAGCACAACCGAAGCCCGCTGGAAGAGGCTCCGGGAGGGGGAAGCGGCGGTTATTACGATGGTGATCTCGCGTACCGCCGAATAGACGGGAACAATAGAAGTCTCGCCGGAGTCTGAGTTAAAGTGCGACAAAACTCGCGGTCGTCGCGCCTTATTAGCAACATCGACGTCAGCGCTCTTGCTGCCGTCCTGTTCGTGCTGCTTTTTATGTTCATGATGCTGACTGCAATCCCACACTATGGAGTGTCGGCCGACTTGCCGAAGGTCTGGCATCCCAAATCCATGCCAGGCGCCAGGCGAGAAGACTGCTCTGACCGTCGATATCCTGCGCGACGGCATGATCTATTTCGGCCACGGGCCGACCAAGCCTGACGACTTACCTGCACAAATTCGAGAACGTGTCAGGCGGGGCGCTGAGAAGAAGATCTACATTCGAGCCGATGGGCGCGCCCGATACGGAACTGTCCGCGAAGTGCTGGATGCAATTCGTTCCGCAGGAGTGGAAAGGATCGCGTTTCTGGCTTATCAGCGGCGCGCTACATCATCTGGCTCGTAAACCCTCCCCTGTGGTCCTACCATCGCACTCTACCGAATCGCGGCTATAATGTGGCCGCTATGAGATTGCTCATAAAATTCAACCTCGTGCTGATACTGGTTTTTGGCTCTGGCGTTGCGCTCGCCGGGTATCTGTCGCAGCAGTTCCTGGAGCGCAGCGCACGCGATCAAGTGTTGGAACAGGCACGCCTGATGATGGGAGCGGCCGGGGGCATGCGTACCTACACTTCCAAGCAGGTGGGTCCTTTGTTGAAGGCGCACCAACAGCGCATCAATCGCTTTCTGCCCCAGACCGTGCCGGCATACTCGGCCACCGAGGTCTTCACCTATCTGCGCTCTACCTATCCCGACTACAGCTATAAGGAAGCTTCCCTGAATCCGACCAATCTGCGCAATCGCGCCGTGGACTGGGAAACCGATGTCATACAGATTTTCCGCAATCACCCGGAGCTGAAAGAGTTCTCTTCGGAGCGCGAGACTCCAGCCGGCCGCGTTCTCTTTCTGGCTAAACCGCTGGTCGTGGACATGCCCTGTCTGCAATGTCACAGCACCCCTGACAAGGCCCCGCCGGCCATGATCAAGGTTTACGGTGAAGACCACGGATTTGGCTGGAACGTGGGCGAGCCCATCGCCGCGCAAGTCGTGTCGGTCCCCATGACGGTCCCACTGAACATCGCGAACCAGGCCTTTAAGACCCTGATGTTCTCTCTCGGCGGTATTTCCTTGCTGACGCTTATTTTTCTTGATCTGGCCATCATTCTGGTCGTGATCCGTCCCGTGACCCGTCTCGCGAGAACGGCCGACCGGATCAGCAACGGCGACCTGAATGTGCCGGAGATTCCGGCCAAAGGTTCGGATGAGATCGCCGATCTCGCGCGCTCATTTAACCGGATGTATCTCAGCCTGGTGAAGGCGATCCGGATGCTGGAATCGCAGTGAAGATGAGCAGGAAGCGGCTCACGTCCTGAGTTTCAAAAGGGCCGGGAACGCAGGAATTTCTCGCGGTCTTGGGGGGAAGAAATTTCTGTCGCCAGCGCCTGGTAGAGCTCCTCGACCGACCGGGCATGGGCTGCGGCACGGCCCACGATGACCTTGGCCATGGGCCCGATAAAGCCCGCGAGGTTCTTCCTGGCGGTTTCGAGCACCAACGGGTCAAACGTCTTCGAGCCTCGAGAAGAAGGCGTCTTGTACGCTGCAGGATGGCTTGGGACATCCACGGTCGCGGTAGGGATGGAATTGGAGTCCGAGGTTTTTGGGAGATCCAGATCCTGCAGGGCTTCCCGAAATTCCTCCGCCGTCTGAAAGCGGGCTGACGGCTGCTTTTCCAGCGCCTTCTCGATAATGTCGGAAAGCGCAGCAGGTATTTCTGGAACCAGAGCCATCGGAGCAACGGGAATGCTTTCCAGGTGCGCCTTGAGGATGGCGTAGTAACTGTCACCTTTAAATGGAACCTGCCCCGTTACCATTTCATACAGGGTCACTCCAACCGAATAGAGATCGGCCCGGCCATCCAGAGGCATAGCTTTCATTTGCTCCGGCGACATGTAATAAAGGGTTCCCACCGTTCCCCCGGTGATGGTCAGCCCGGGATCGGCGGTCAAGCTGGCGATGCCGAAGTCGGTCAACTTCACCCGGTCGTCCGCGCTGATGAGAATATTCGATGGCTTGACGTCGCGGTGAAGAACTCCGGCGTGGTGAGCATGGCTCAGAGCGCTCAGCACCTGGGAGGCATAGTCCACGGCACGCCATAACTCAAGCCGGTGATGACCAAGTTTCCGGGAGAGGGAACTTCCCTCAACGTACTCCATGATCATCAGGACCTCTTCATTCACCCGGAAGGCGGTGCGAAACGACGTGATGTTGGGATGCTCCAGTTTGGCCAGCACCTTGATTTCGCGCAGGAACCGCTCGGCCGCCTCGGATTCCCCGCTGCCGTAGGACAGCAGGCTCTTCATGGCGTCGACGCGATCGGAGATGACGTTGCGGACCTTGAAGACCTTGCCCATGCCGCCTTGTCCCAGCACGGCGATGATCTCGTAGTCGCCTACGGTTTTCCCGATCTCAGGGTTTGTTTGGGGCAACGGAATTACCTCGAACCTCGGGAGCATTATACGGCTGAATCGTGCGGGTTATTGTCGCGAGGCGGATGCCCCGGCGGCCAGTTCACGAAGCACGCTCAGAAACCCTGCGGCGGCCTGTTCATCGGAGAGAGCTTCCAGCGGTACCGTGGCGGCAATGTGAGGCGATTCGGAACGGAATCGTACGCTGATCAGGTTGTGCCCGCGCGCGGTCATCAAGGTATTGACCACGGGCGAAAGTTCCTGGGTCCACCGGGTGCGGGTCGTAAGCACGACGGGGCCGGGGCGGGAAATCGACCACTCCCTGGGCTGGGAAGACAAACGGCTGTGCCGTTGCGATAGCCAGCGATGACGGAACACATCGAGATGGAAGCTGGGCGTGTTGTCCAGGTCAGCTTCAAACGTAAGAGTCTCTTTCTGCTTGTGCCAGATGCTGACAAACCATCGGAACGGGATCGGCCGAGGACGCAGGCGGATGGTCACCCGGGCATTGTCGAACCAGTGAGTTGGGAAGCCGAAGTGGGCCTGCAGAAGACTCTGACTCAGCCAGCGGGAGTCGAGCATTTGACCTTTGTTGGAGCAGGCGGCTTCGACCCAGTGCAGCGCTGCGGCGCCCTTGCGGCGGTTGTAGCGCGCAAAATAAAAAAACCACGCCGCCAGCAAGACCACCGCGCTGAGCACGTCAATGAGCACCAAGCGTCCCACAGGGCCTCTTTGCAAATACTACGACTTGTGACGCAAGTACCGCAACAGGTTCCTCCGTCTTTTCGTGGGCGCGGCCCCAGCCCGCGTCGGACCGGCGCCGACCGGGGCACATACCGGCTTCCCGACTACAATAAATCCGTGCAATTCGCCTTGCGAGACTTCCGGCCCGAACAATTCGAGATCCTGTGGCGCATTGATCAGCAGTGCTTTGCGCCAGGGATTTCGTACAGCCGCATGGAACTCGCCACGTATTTGCAGCGGCCCGGCGCGTTTGCCCTGGTGGCGGATACGTCCGAAGTGAGCCAGACTGGCACATTGGGTAGGACGGTCGAGCAGTCCTGGCCTGGGGCAATGACTGTGGGATTTATTGTTGCCGAAACGGGAAGCCGCGGTACCGGACACATCATTACCATAGACGTTCTGCCCAGCGCTCGCGGGGCGGGCGCTGGATCGAAGTTGCTGGGAGGGGCCGAGGAGCGCTTGCGTGCCCTGCACTGCCACTCGGTGATTCTTGAAACCGCCGTGGATAACACGCCGGCACTGTCTTTTTACAAGCGGCATCAATACTCCGTAATCAAGACGCTGCCGCGGTACTATTCGAACGGCGTAGACGCCTTCGTGCTAAAGAAAGATTTGCTTTCGCCGCCGGAGCCAGCTAAGTTGCCTCGACAACAGAGAGCCTAATGACCAACCGCTCAACCACCAAGAAAACGAAAATTGCGATCCAGGGAGAAGCCGGCTCCTTCAGTCACGAAGCCGCCCGGCGCATGGTTCCGGGCTGCGAAATTGTGTCCTGTGCGCGCTCGGTCGAGGTTTTTGACCGCGTGCAAAATGGTTCGGTGGCTGCTGCTGTCATCCCCATCGAGAATTCACTGGCGGGCTCCGTGACCGAGCATTTTGACCTGTTGCTGGCGCGCCAGGTTTTCATCGAAAAAGAATTTCTGTTGCGCATCGTACACAACCTGATAGCGGCGCCGGGAGTCAGGCGCAGCGATCTGCGCCGCGCCTACTCGCATCCCGTGGCCTTGGAGCAGTGCCGCGACTTCTTCGCCCGGAATCTGAAGATTCAACCGACGCCCTTCTATGACACAGCCGGCAGCGTCAAGCATGTGATCGAAGACAAGTTGCGGGATGCCGCGGGAATCGCAGGCGCCCAGGCAGCGAAGGCGTACAAAGGACACATTCTGGCCGCGGGCATCGAAGACGACAAACGTAACTTCACCCGCTTCTTTCTGATCCGCAAAACGCGGCGCGTTCTTCCTGGGGCCAACAAGACTTCGATCGCCTTCAGCGTCAAGAACATTCCAGGAGCGCTATTCAAGGCGCTTGCGGTTTTTGCTCTGCGCGACATCAGCCTGACCAAGATCGAGTCGCGCCCGTTGCGCGGACGACCATGGGAATATGTGTTCTATGCCGACTTTCTCCGCGGAGATGACGAATCGGCCCGCAACGCTCTGCGCCATCTCAGCGAAGTGGCCGACTTGGTAAAGGTGTTGGGAATCTATCCGGCCGCTTGAAAGATGTTATGTGGGGCGGGCGCCCTCGCCCGCCGCTTTTGAAGTTGGGTTTATGTGTCTTGGGCAGTCAGTTGTCGATTTTGGGTCAAAGGTCAAGGTCTAAGGCGGCGGACAAGAGTGTCCGCCTTACAAACCCATTTTGGGGCGTCCAACGGTCACCAAACGGTCTCTGCACCTTCGATTGGGTACAAAGCTCGCGATTAGGGTTTAGAATCCAAATACTTTCAGGTGGATAGATGGCCCTGCATCCTTCCGGGCCCTGATGTCATCAAAACTTGAGCACAAGACACTCAAGGTGAAAAATGGCAGAGAAAACGCGCGCTGAGCGAAATACCAAGCCAAAAGAAGAAGAAACTGGGATTCTGCCGATCCTGCCGGTGCGGGATACGGTACTTTTCCCCCATGCCGTGCTGCCCCTGACCGTGGGTCGGGAGAGTTCGGTTCAGCTCATTAACTCACTGGGCGAAGACAAGACTATCGTCGTGGTGGCGCAGCGGGAAGCCCGCGTCGATGCCCCACAAGCCAGCGATCTGTACACCGTTGGGACCCTGGCGGTCGTCCACAAAGTAGTAAAAATGCCCAACCAGAGCCTGTTCGTTTTTGCCGAGGGTCTGGAACGGGTGCGACTTACTGAATTCTCGCAACTGACGCCGTTTATGCGCGGCCGCGTGGATTCGGTGCCCGAGGCCATTCCGCCGAAAAGCTCCGAGGTGGAAGCGCTGCAGCGGAACGTTCTTACGTTGTTCCAGCAAATCGTGGCCGGCTCGCCGACCCTCTCAGATGAGCTTTCGACCGTGGCCATGAACATTGACGAGCCGGGGCGCCTGGTGGATTTCATCGCGTCCTCGTTGCCTTCGCTCTCCACCGCCGACAAACAGGACACTCTCGAAACTACCGATGTCCGGGTGCGTCTGGAAAAGATAAACCAGCATTTGGCGAAGGAGCTGGAAGTTCAGCAGCTGCGCAACAAAATCCAGTCCGAAGTTCAGGACCGGGTACAGCAGACACAGCGTGAGTACTACCTGCGCGAACAGATGAAAGCCATCCAGAAAGAATTGGGTGAGCAGGACGAAGGCGCGCGCGACACCGAAGAGCTTCGCCAGAAGATTGACAACGCGGGCATGCCCGACGAAGTTAAGAAAGAAGCCCTGAAGGAATTGGGCCGGCTCGCCCGCATGTCCCCCATGGCGGCGGATTACTCCGTGACCCGCAACTATGTGGAATGGCTGGCGGCGCTGCCTTGGGCGAAAACTTCCGGCGGTGAAGTCGACATTTTGAAAGCCAAGGAAATTCTCGATACCGATCACTACGACCTGAAGAAGGTCAAAGATCGCATCCTGGATTATCTTTCGGTGCGCCGCTTGAAGCCGGGAATGAAAGGTCCCATCCTCTGCTTCGTAGGACCTCCGGGCGTGGGCAAGACCTCGCTGGGCAAGTCCATCGCACGAGCTCTGGGGCGGAAATTCGTCCGCATTTCACTGGGCGGTGTCCACGATGAAGCTGAGATTCGCGGTCACCGGCGTACTTACATCGGCGCGTTGCCCGGACAAATCATTCAGGGCATCCGCCGAGCCGAGACTAAAGATCCGGTGTTCATGCTCGACGAAATCGACAAAGTCGGGCGCGATTTCCGCGGCGATCCTGCTTCAGCCCTGCTCGAAGCTCTGGATCCCGAACAGAATTCGACTTTCCGGGACAACTACCTGGATGTGACGTTCGATCTTTCGAAGGTGCTCTTTATTACGACCGCGAACATGCTGGATCCGATCGCGGAGCCTTTGCGTGACCGCATGGAGATCATCGAACTCCAGGGTTATACGGAAGAAGAAAAGGTGCACATTGCTTTTCAATACCTCATCCCGAGGCAGATTGAAGAGAACGGCGTAACCGCGGAGCAGATTGAGTTTCCAAAAGAGGGCGTTGGCTACATCATCCGGCACTACACGCGCGAAGCCGGCGTACGCAATCTCGAACGCAACATCGGTACCATCTGCCGCAAGCAGGCGCGCCGTCTGGCCGAAGGCAAAACCGACAAGCTGATTGTGACCAAGGAAGTCGTCCAGGAATTTCTGGGCGGAATCAAGGTCCGCAGCGAAGGCGAGATTGCCGAGCGTACCAAGCGTGCAGGCGTGGTCGTAGGTCTGGCCTGGACGCCTTCCGGTGGCGACGTGTTGTTTGTCGAAGCCAACACCATGAAGGGCAAGGGCGGCTTCACCATGACCGGACAGATCGGCCAGGTGATGCAGGAATCCATGCAGGCAGCCCTGACCTGGGTGCGGTCGAATGCAGCCATACTTGGGATCCCGGAGAATTTCTTCGCCGAGCACGACATTCACATTCACGTGCCGGCGGGAGCGATTCCGAAAGACGGTCCTTCGGCGGGAGTCACCATGGCGACGGCTCTGGTGTCACTGTTGACGGGTCACCCGGTGCGTCCGTTGACCGCTATGACTGGTGAAATCACGCTGAGTGGAGACGTTCTGCCCATCGGCGGGGTCAAGGAAAAGGTCCTGGCAGCCAAGCGTGCGGGTGTCCAGGACGTGATCCTCCCGGCGGACAACAAGACGAACCTGGAGGAAGACCTGACCCCTGAGCAGCTCGAGAATATCCGGGTGCACTATGTGAAGACCATTCACGAGGTCCTGGCCCTGGCGCTGCCTCACACGCCGCGCGAGGAGAAACAGGACGAAGAGGAGAGGGAAAAGGTCCTCAGCGCTCAGGGCGCCTCGTAAGTCCGCCACATTTTTGGGCCATCCATGCCAGTTCTCACATGACCGGGAGCTGGCATTTTGCTTGCCCGGTAAGTGCTTGCGTGTCAGCACGATGGTACATGTTCAACCGTATAAAACTATTGCCGCTCAGGGGTGTTTAATTCATATGAGAGCGGCGCCGCTTGGCCGCAGCGAGGAACAATATGCCAAAGACATACCGCGGGTGGTTAATTGGAGTTGTCGTGTTGGGCGTATTGCTGATGCTGCGAAGCCCGGCAATATCGGTGGCGCAAGATCAAGATCAGGACCAGGATCAAGTCGCGCAAGGTCCAGAGGCGCAAGATGGTCCAGAAGCGCAGGAACAGGGCGACCAAGATCCGCCCAGCCGTGTGGCGCGAATGAACTACGCGCAGGGGTCAGTGAGTTTCCAGCCTGGCGGAGAAGGCGACTGGGTGACCGCAGTGCCCAACCGGCCGCTGACCACGGGCGATAACCTTTGGACTGACCAGGGCTCGCGCGCCGAAATGCATGTTGGCTCGACCGCGATACGACTGGCGCCAGAAACCAGCGTCACGTTCCTCGATCTTGACGACAGCACCACGCGACTGCGCCTGTCCGCAGGCACGGTCATTTTGCGGGTCCGCCATCTCGACGACGGCGACGTGTTCGAAGTAGACACTCCCAATCTGGCGTTCAATCTGCAGCATCCCGGCGAATACCGGGTTGACGTCGACAGCAATGGGGACATGACGAATGTCAGCGTCTTCAGCGGCCGCGGCGAAGTCACCGGCGGCGGATATTCTTACACCGTCGTGGCCGGCCAGTCGGCACGCTTTTCCGGCACCGACCAGCTGAACTACGACATTGCACAATTGCCGCGTGCCGATGATTTCGACAACTGGGCATTCGAGCGCGACCATCGCGAAGATGGCGCCGAATCCGGCAACTATGTTTCACAAGAGATGACGGGCTACGAAGACCTCGATGACTACGGCCGCTGGCAATACGTTGGCGGCTATGGAACCGTCTGGGTTCCGTCGGGCGTGGCCTCGGATTGGGCGCCCTACCGCAACGGCCACTGGGCATACATCGATCCCTGGGGATGGACCTGGGTGGAAGATGAGCCCTGGGGCTTTGCACCCTTTCACTACGGACGCTGGGCCTATGCCGGAAACCGCTGGTGCTGGGTGCCGGGTCCTGTCGCCGTCAGGCCGGTGTATGCGCCGGCGCTGGTGGCCTTTGTCGGCGGCATTGGGATCTCGATCGGGGGAGGCCCGGGCGTGGGCTGGTTCCCGCTGGCTCCCGGTGAAGTCTATGTGCCCTATTATCGGGGCAGCCGCCGCTACGTGGAACGGGTCAACGTAACCAACACCGTGGTGAACGTCACCCGGGTGACCACCATCTACAATCAGCGCAACGTTACGAACATCACCTACGTGAACCAGCGGGTGAACAATGGCGTGACCCTGGTTTCACGCGACACGTTCGTGAATGCACGTCCAGTAGCGCGTAATCTTGGCCGTTTCGACGTGAGGCAACTGGAGAATGCGCGGGTCGAGCGCCGCATCGACGTGCAGCCCATCCGGGCCAGCGTATTGGGCTCGGGCGCTCCTGCCCGCTTCAGGCCGCCGCAGGCGATCATCAACCGCCAGGTGGTTGCAACTCAGAGACCGGCTCCTCTCCGCCAGCCTTTCGATCAGCGGCAGGGGGCTAACAATATCCGCACCGAGCGGCCTGGTGAACGGCCACGGCAAACAGGCACACCTGTGCTCCGCAGTCCAGGCACGGATCGTCCACTGGCGCGACCGCAACAGCCCGTGAGCCCGCCTGAGAACGCGGTTCACCCTCAATTTCCACGGCCCGACGCTCGTCCGCAGCAGCCGAATGTAGCCCCGCGGGTGGCCGAACCAATGCGTCCGCATCAAGGCGCGGTCAATCAGAACGACAATCGCCCATCACAAGGCTGGTCGCATCCGCAGGCCAAGCCGGCGCCACCGGTGCAGGAGCGAAACCCGGCCCAGGCGCGTGACGATGAGAACAAGTTCCGCAACTGGCAGCAACAGCGCCAGCAGGCTGCCCCTGCCCAGAACCGCGCGCCCCAGGAGCAGCACCCGGCTCCACATCAGGCCCCGCACGACCAGGACAGGCGGCCAAAACCGTAGGGTTCAGTTCGTCCGCAACGCTGTTCAATTGAATTGCCAGTCTCCAACCAGGGACTGGCAATTTCTTTTGTGCGGGCCACGATCGCAGCCCGCGCGATAGACTACTGAGAACCGGGAACTGGAAAATGCAAACCGGTTTTTTATGCAAATCCGAGTCTTATTCTTCGGCGTCCTGAAAGATCTAGCCGGCAAGGCGAGCGACTCCATCAGCCTTCCCGAAAACGCCACATTGGGTGATGTTCTCAGTCACTACGAGCAAATTATCCCGAGGTTAAGAGAAACGGCGTCATCACTAGCCATGTCGGTTAATCAAGAGTACGCGGGCCCTGCCACCAGGCTAAGACCCGGAGATGAAGTCGCGCTCCTGCCGCCGGTGAGCGGTGGAGTGGACGCTGACACCGCAAAACGCACCGAGCACGCAGCGATCGTCCGCGAGAGGATCGAGGCCGCGTCTATTCTTGAGGGCATCAAGCGGCCCGAGGACGGAGCCGCTGTTGTGTTCGAGGGCATCGTTCGCAATCACACCCGCGGCCGCCGCACCCTCTACCTGGATTACGAGGCGTACGAAGAGATGGCTCTCAAGCAGATGGAGGAGCTGGCCGCGCGGGCCCTGGCTGAGTACAAGATTCGCGATGTGGCCATCGTTCACCGGCTGGGGCGGCTCGAAATTGGCGAAACCAGCGTCTTGATCGTGGTGGCCTCGGCCCACCGTCCGGCCGCCTTTGACGCCTGCCGCTGGCTCATTGATACCCTCAAACGCACGGTGCCCATCTGGAAAAAGGAACACTTCGAAGATGGCGCAGTGTGGGCGGATGGCGAACCCTTCCCGGGCGAGATTCCCAGCACCCAAGGCACCCATTCCGAGGGGCGTGCATCTAAGTGACCAGCCGGTTCGGCTGCATTCTCCGCGGTTTCTGCCTGCGATTTGTATTCAGCCCGTTGAAGCAGGGGCTTTCCGTCGCAGCGATCCCGTTCAGCGGCGCCAGGAGAATGCAGCGAAGTGCCCCAACTTTCCAGATGAAACCAGTGGCAACTGCAGGTCTTCTGCTAGTTCTGTGCCTTGCCTCCGCAGCCCAGGAGTCCGACACCACTTTCAAAGTTGACGTCAAGCTGGTGAATGTGTTCGTTACTGTGACCGACGAACATGGGGCGCCGATTGCCGCCCTGAAGAAGGACAACTTCCAGCTACGGGAAGACGGTCAGGAGCAAAAGATAGCGGTCTTCGACAAGGAGTCCGCCCTGCCCCTGTCCATAGTTCTGGCCATTGACACCAGCCTGAGCACGCGCAAGGACCTTCCCCTCGAGCTGGCTTCGGCCCGTCGCTTCGCGCATGCCATCCTGCGTCCCGTGGACGCGTTGTCGCTCTACCAGTTCAGCGAGACGGTCAGCGAATTGACCTCCTTTACTTCAGATCTCCGAGTGATCGATCGCGGCATTGACCGCGTTCGCATGGGCTCGGCCACTGCCCTCTACGACACCTTGTTTCTAGGATCGCAGGCGCTGGAGCCACGGGTGGGCCGAAAGGTGATGGTGGTGATCACCGACGGCGGAGATACCATGAGCAAGGTGGACTACCAGGAAGCGGTGCGCGCCGCCGAAACCGCCGAAGCGATTTTGTACAGCATCATCATCGTGCCCATCGAGGCCAGCGCGGGACGCGACACGGGCGGCGAGCATGCCCTGATCCAGCTTTCTGCCGATACCGGCGGCAAGTATTTCTATGCGTCGTCATTGCCGCAGCTGGATGAAGCGTTTCGCCAGATCAGCGATGAACTGCGCACCCAATACTTGCTGGCGTACTATCCTGCGCAACGGCTGGCCGATTCAGACTTCCGCCGCATCCAGGTAACGGTCGCAGGACTGCCGGCGGATTCCGGTTTCAAAGTGCGCCATCGGACAGGATACTACACGTCCAAGTCGCATTGAAGACTTGTGGTGTGGGGCGGGCGCCCTCGCCCGCCGCTTTTGAAGTTGACTTTTGATTTTGAAGTTGATCGTTGTCACTAAATAGCCGGAAGAGTCCAAGTCAAAGGCAGCGGGCGAGGGCGCCCGCCCCACACGGCTTGGTTGACGGGACAAATTCTGTTGTGAAAGTCTTGTAGGATTGCCAGCGCGATTCTTTGTAAGGAAGGTAAGCGAGACGAATGTCGAGCAATACTGGTTGTGCCCCTTCCGTCTTCAGGCGGTCAAGCCTGTGGGCTGGAACGATGGCGTTCTTTCTGGTTATTTCATCGCTGGCCTACGCGCAGGATTCCTCCACCGGCAATGTTTCCGGAACGGTCACCGGCCCTCGAGGCGCTTCGGTAAGCGGAGCCGACCTCACCATCACCAACAAGATAACCGGACAGGCGTCTCGCACCACAACCAGTCCGGCGGGCACGTACGCGGTTCGAGACTTGCCTCCGGGAGAATATGTTCTGCACGTGGAGGCGAAAGGCTTTCAGCCTGCTGACATTCTGATCAGAATTCAGGCGGCAGCAACCGCTACCGGCGACGTCAAGTTGCAGCGCGTGGTCGCCCCGGTGGCCAAACTGGTGGACACTGAGAATCCTGAAGTGCGCGGCGCCGTGGATAGCGCCCAGCTGGAACAGATTCCCACCGACCGCGGGTTTTTGGATCTGACCCGGCTTGAACCGGGAGTACAGGAACTCGACGGCCAGGTTCTGGCGCCCTCCAAGACCGGTCTGACCGCGGCATCCATCGTCGGCCGCAACGGCCGCACGACCCGGATGGTGGTCGATGGTATAGACATCACAGACGAAGCTGTAGGCGCCACGACGACGAATATTCCGGTGGGAGCCATCCAGCAGGTCGGGGTCGAGCAATCGTTGCTCCCGCTTTCTTCCGGGCTGGCTTCCGCGGGACAGGTGAATGTGGTCACGAAGTCCGCCACCAATGACCTGCACGGCCAGCTGTTCGGCAACTTTCGCGACAAAGCAGCGGGCGGGGCCAGCCTTCCCGGAAGCAAGGACTTCGGCTACTCCCGCGAGGTTTTCGGCGGAAACGTCGGCGGTGCCTGGAAAAAGGACAAACTGTTTTACTTTCTATCCGGAGAGTATTTGAAGCAGGATCTCGACTTCCCGGCAGTTTTTAACGCTCCCTTCAATCTTCTGGATGGAAGCTATAAGACCCCTTTCCATGAAACCGAAGTCGCAGCTCGCCTCGATTACAAACTCTCTTCGCGATCGCAACTGTTCTACCGGTTCACCTACGACAACGGCAGCGATGTCAATTCATTCGGCGGTACTAACTACCAACCGTTCAAGAGTCATAACGATACTTTCGGGAATGCTGGCGGCTTCGACTCTACCCGCGGACCGTATGTCCACAGCCTGCGCTTCGCCTACAACCGCTACACCAACAAGATCGTGGACGCCGTCGGTGGAGGCAACATTTTCAATCCTGCCCCTGGAGTCAGCCTGAATTTTACCGGCGGGTCAGGATTCGCCAGCGGTCCGAATCCGCAAGCCCCGCAGCAGACCAAGCAGGACAACAAAGAGGCCCGCTACGATGGCACACGGGCCTGGGGAAGCCACACCATCCGCTTCGGCGTGGCGGTGAACAAGATAGACAATCTGATTTCTGCCGATCTCTTCGGTTTAGCTCCGCAGATCGGTTCGGATACCGACGCGGCTTCGGTTCTGTTTGCATCGAGCGGGCCTTTTGCGGGCGGCGTCGCCAATCCCCTGAACTATCCGGTGGACAGCATCACTCTGGGAAACGGTTCGAGTTGTTTGAGTGAAAGGTCTGGATTCGGTTCTCCGTGTGGAGCCTTCGGCGACACGCGCATGCAGGCGTATCTGGGAGACACCTGGAAATTCTGGCCGAACCTGACCGTGACTATCGGAGTGCAGTACGTTCGCGACACCGGGCGCAGCGATTCTGATTTGCCGGCGATTCCGTGCTCGGCGGTGGCAGCCTCTTACGGAAGCCAGGCGCCGTGCAGCGGCAGTGACGACCTGCTCAGTCACTTCGGAGGAAATCCCCAGCTAGGCGGCCGCATCCGCCAACCCAACCTGAATTTCGCGCCACAATTCGGACTCGCGTGGGACCCCGGGAAGCATGGACAAACAGTGATCCGGGCCGGGATTGGCATGTACTACGACGACAATGTATTTCGCAACCTGGTCGCCGACCGCGCTTCCCGTCTTGCCAACGGCCAGTTCAACGCCCAGGCCAATGATCCGTGCGCCAGCCACGGCGATGTCATTTTCCCCGGCAACATTGTCCAGAGCGCGGCAGGCCTTTGCGGACAGCGCATCGGAAACGTGGCGACTCAAGTGGCGGACCTGCAATCCGCTTTCCAGGCTGCGACGACCCTGAATTCCGGCTCACCCAATCCCAGTTTTCTGGGACAGGCGCTGAACAGCCAGCAAGGCCTGCTGGCTCCGAACTACCAAACGCCGCGCTCATTGCAGATGAACATCGGTCTTCAGAAGCAGCTGTGGCCGTCCACACTGTTTACCGCGGATTATGTTCGCAACGTCGGTACCCATTATTTGATCGGGTATGACACCAACCATGTGGGGGACGCCACCCACCTGAACACCAACGCCGCGTTAAACGCCATTAACAACACGCTGGGCTCGAACCCGCTAAGCCTGGGCTGTGCCCCGGCTACCAGCGCCGGCGCCAGTTCGCAGACCGCCGTGAGCTGCTACATGGCTTCGGTCCCCGGCGCCAGCATCGCCGATTTCGCCAGCCATGGGCTGGATTCCGGCGGTCAGTTTCTGGCCGGGGCTCCGGCGTCTTTGTTCGGCCTGACGCCGGATACAGGCGCGGCCTTCCCTGGAATCAATCCGCTCGTGGGACGCAACACCATGTTCTTCCCCGCAGGGCGGTCGCTCTACAGCGGCATACAACTTTCGCTGCGCACACATCTAACCAATCCCGTGCGTGGGGTTCTCGGCGGAAGCCTGCAGTTCACCTACACGCACTCGAGCTTCCGCAGCAATTTTGCGGGAGGGCTCGCCGACCAGGACTTGCTTCCCCTGGCAGCGGATTTCAATCACCCGCTCGCGTTTTTCGGCTCCGCATCGCAGGACCGCAAGAACCAGTTTTCCCTGGGCTCGATTCTGGATTTGCCTCGGGGAATCCGGCTGGGCCTGATCGCGCAGGTGGCTTCGCCTTTACCTCAGACTCTTTATATTCCTTCCAGCGGCGGGGTCCCGGGAGAAATTTTCCGTAGCGATGTGACCGGCGATGGATCGTTCGGCGGGCAGAGCCAGACCGGCGCCGGTTCCTACGGTGATATTCTGCCGGGAACCAACATTGGATCGTTCGGACGCGCCATCAAGGACTCCACGCTGAACCAGATCATTCAAAGTTACAACAAGAATTTTTCCGATCAGGTGACACCCGCAGGCCAGGCCCTGATTAATGCCGGCTTGCTTTCACGAACGCAACTCGTGCAACTGCGTGCGGACGGTCCGACGATCGCAGCTCCTCCGCCCGGCAGCGTAGGCCTGGCTTGGATGAAGACTTTGGACGTGACCCTGGCCCGGCCCTTCCGCATGGGAGACCGCTTCGTGGTTGAGCCCAGCGTGTCGGCATTCAATGTCCTTAACTTCGCCAACTTCGACGGCCCAGGCAACCGCCTGAGTGGAATACTGAACGGAACCATCGGATCGGTGAATGGCACATCGGCGACCGATCGCATCACCAACCGCATTGGACCCGGTTCGGGATTGTTTACACTGGGTGCACCGCGCCAATTCCAGTTCGGAATCAGGCTTACTTTCTAGCGCAGGCTTTGGTGCGTGTAAGATAACTTTTATGCCATTTCATGGACAAGGACCCGGCGCTCCCCGCAAGGGACGGCCTGCCCCGCCCGAGCAGACCTCGGAGGAGGCGGCGTACCTGAAGTCTCTCGGAGAAAAACAGAAGCCCGTAAGCATCAAACTGGCGGATGGCGAAGTCGTGCGCGGCTGGATTGAATACTACGACAAGAATATGGTCCGGCTGACCCGCGAAGACCAGCCCAACCTGTTTATCTTCAAACACGAGATCATGTACATCGCGGAAGACAGCGGAAAGCGCAAATAGCGCCGCTGACTTTCTTTGCGACCTTTGCGGAGTTTCTTTGCGATCTTTGCGGTTAAGCTTTTGAATTTCGTTGAAAATCTTTACCGCAAAGGCCGCAAAGAAAACCGTCGAAAATCTTTTCATGACACTCTCGAATCACAACGACTTTGTTCCGGGAATGTCTGAGATCGCCCGCGAGGCCGGCGCCTTGCTGATGGAATACTTCCAGCAACACGTAAAGGTCGAGTACAAAGGCGATGCCGACCTGGTCACCATCGCGGACCGCAAGTCGGAGATTCTGATCCGCGAACGAATTAAAGCTCGTTGGCCTAATCACGATATCCTCGGTGAAGAGCAGGGCCTGGTCGATACAGGCAGCGAGTATCGCTGGTACGTGGACCCACTCGATGGCACCACCAACTTCGCGCACGGGTTTCCGGTATTCTGCGTTTCCCTTGGGCTGGAGCACAAGAACCGGCTAGTTGCCGGAGTGGTTTACGATCCCACCCGCGATGAGCTTTTCGCGGCCGAGCAGGGAAGCGGTGCTTATCTGAACCAGCAGCGCATCCAGGTTTCGAAGATTGCAAACCTGTCTGAGAGCCTGGTGGCCACCGGCTTCCCCAGCCATAAGCGCCACAAGAATCCGAATATTCACTTCTATCACCAGATCACTTTGCGGACCCACGGCGTGCGACGCGCGGGTTCAGCGGCCCTCGATCTATGCTGCGTGGCCAGCGGACGCTTCGATGCGTTCTGGGAGTTCAACCTCAATCCCTGGGACACAGCCGCGGGTGTATTGATTCTCGAAGAGGCGGGCGGGAAAGTGTCGGATTTCAAGGGCGGCGCCTTTCAGCTCACCAGCCGTGAGACTCTGGCTTCGAATGGTTTGGTCCACCCCGCGCTGCTCCACGAATTTGCGGAAATTTTCGAAGGACGAGGCCTGGAGCCGCTACCCGACGTTCGGGAGTACCAGAAAAAAGGAATATGAACCGGAAAGTCATCGCGATGTTGGTAGTGGTCTGCGTTCTGTGCGGAATTGCATCCGCGGCGGACACGGCGAATCCCTCCGCCGTCGACCCTGCCTACCAGCAGTCGTTCGAGAAGTGGAAAGCCGAACTGGTCGACGACCTGAAACAGGAATGGTTACCCCTGGCCGGGCTGTTCTGGCTCAAGCCCGGCGAAAACAGTTTTGGCAGCGATGCGAAGAATGCCATTGTCTTCCCCAAGGGCCCGGCCCACGCCGGATCGTTCGTCCTGCAAGGCAAGACGGTGACTGTGCAGTTTGTTCCGGGCGCTAACGCCACCATTGCCGGCAAAACGGCCACTATGGCCGAGCTTCAGCCCGATACCACAGGCGATCCCACCGTCGTCGAGTTGGGCAACCTGCGGCTGCACGTGATCGTGCGCGGCGAGCGAGTCGGCATCCGGCTCAAGGATCTGGACAGCGATGCGGCGCAGCAATACCACGGACCGCAGTTCTTTCCCCTGGATTTGTCATATCGCGTGACCGCGACCTGGCTGCCTTCTGATGGTAAACAGACGGTTGATGTTCCCAACGTGCTGGGCGACGTCTCCCCGACGCCGATTGCGGGGACTGCGGTTTTCAAAATCAGCGGTCAGGAGCTGAGACTGACCGATCTGGGCGGTGATGCCGCCAAAGGCTTGTTCTTTGTCTTCAGCGATCCCACCAGCAAGACCGATACTTACCCAGGCGGCCGTTTTCTGAAAACTGGCCCGGTAACCAACGGGACGGTGGTTCTCGACTTCAACCGTGCTTACAATCCTCCGTGCGCGGTGACGCCATATGCCACATGTCCGCTGGCGCCGAAAGAGAACCGGTTGAGCGTGGCTATTCCTGCAGGCGAAGAATACGACCACAAACACGGCCACCACTAGACCGATGCTTTGAAGTAATGTCACGACCCTTTTTCCCGCCTATGAGCAGGCCCCGGCAGTAAAATAGAGCTGTGATCGACTCGCTTCTGGATCGAAAGATCGAAAAACGCCCCGACAAAGTTCGCCTGCAAGGGCGCATCCTTTTCCTCACTGAAGACCCCGAACTGATCAAGCGCCAACTGGCCGGCGAAGACCTGCCTTGGGATACAGAGAATCCGGCAAACAATCCCAAACTCCGAGACGACATTTCGACTGACGAGATCACACCCGCGCACTACTGTTTCTATTTCGATGAAACCCTGGGCGAGATCCCATACTTAGGCCTGAAATGCGGCGACCAGCATCCCATCGGACGCAGCGAGGTGAGAAAAGGCGGCTTTGTATGTGCGGTCAGCGGCAAGCGGAGAGGCAAGGGCTCGAGCCGCGAGCAGTCACCGTACGCGGAGATGTGCGCTGGAATTCAGCTGGTGATTGCCGAGAACATCGAACGCATTTACAAACAAAACTGCCAGAACCTGGGCCTGCTGACCTCAACCAACTTCTCGCTGATTGAGAAGGTTCGGGCGGGAGAAGAAATTCCACTCACCGAATTCACCAGCGGTGAAGACGAGATCACGCGACAGGTCATCGAGTACGGCGGGTTGTTTCCTTTCAATGTGGCGCGATTGCAGAAGAAAGTGTTTCTTCCTCCAATCAAGAGCGATATCAAGGCGGATATAGCGGCGAGACCACGCCGGTACACGCTGCCACCGATGACCATAGCGGAAAAGATTTTCGCCCGCCACATGCTCGACGAGAAAGGAGACGTGGGAGTGCCCTCCGTAAAACCCGGCGACACCGGCTTCGCCCGCGCCGACCTTCGCTTCAGCCATGAATACGTCACGCCCATGGCAGCCATTTTCTTCGAGCGCTACGTGGGCAAGGACGCCAAAGTCAATGATCCGACGAGCATTCTGTTTTTCCGCGACCACCTGACCTTCCTCGATGAGGTGATCTCCGAAGAAAAAAAGAAACTCGGCCTGCTCGATCTTGCCACCCAGCTCAAGTTGAAACAGCAGGACTTTGCGGCGAAGCAGGGAATCAAGCTGCACGGCGAGTTAAAGGACCGCAAAGGATCGGAAGGAATCTGCCACTCCATCGTGCTGGAAAGCTACGCGCTGCCCGGACAGCTGAATATCGGTTCCGATTCGCACACCCCGCACGTAGGCGCGATCGGATGCGTGGCCTTCGGCATCGGCACCACCGACGTTTTCAATTCATGGATCACCAAAGACGTCCGCGTCAAAGTTCCCGAGTCAGTAAAGATCGTCATTCGCGGCAAGAAACATCCGAACGTCACTGCCAAGGATTTCATTCTGAAGATTCTCAGTCTCGATTACGTGCGCCACGGCAAGGCCCTGGCCAAGGTGATGGAATACGCAGGCGAGGCCATCGAAGAACTGAGCGTGGACGAGCGCGCCACTATGACCAACATGGCGGCTGAGATTGGCGGCTTCACCGGCATCGTCGCACCCGACCGGAAGGCGGTTGATTTCCTGGTCGAACGCCGCGGCATGGATCGCAAGAACGCCGACTCCTTGATCGAGGGCCTGTACAGCGATCCCGACGCGCAGTACGCACACACCATCGAGCTGGATGCCGCGGAAATTACGCCCATGGTGGCAACCCCCGGCGATCCCGGCAACGGCAAATATGTCCGCGAACTGAATACGCCAGTCCCGGTCGAGTTGGCCTACGGCGGCACATGTACGGCGGGCAAGAACGAAGACATGGACATGTACGCCCGCGTGCTGGCCGATGCCCTGAAGCAAGGCAAGCGCGTGGCTGATTCGGTGAAATTCTACATTCAGTTCGGATCGCAGGAGACTCGCGACTACTGCATCCGCAAAGGCTACCTGGATATTTTTCAGAAGGCGGGGGCGCAGGTGATCGAGCCGAGTTGCGGGGCCTGCATCAACGCCGGTCCGGGAGTGACCACGCGTCCCGAGCAGGTCGTGATCAGCGCGCAAAACCGCAATTTCCCCGGCCGTAGCGGGCCCGGGCAGATGTACCTGGCCAGTCCGCTCACGGTGGCCGCAAGCGCCGTCGCGGGATACATCGTGGAGTACGAACCGAGCACGGAGCGGGAATTTGCGACCACTACGTGAGTGTCATCCTGAGCGCAACCAACCCATTCGCTTGCGAATGAGTTGGTGGAGTCGAAGGACCCCTAGCATCTTTGCGTAGCAGCCAGAGAGGGCAGTCGGTTTGATTTCGCGCAGAGACCCGCGAAGCAATTAGGGGTCCTTCGACTGCGTGTTTTCTGGAGGACGCCCGTCCTCCATTAATTCATTCGCGTTGCGAAAACAGCCACTCCGCTCAGGATGACAGGGCTCAGCCGGTATTGTGCAGGCCCGCTGCAATGCCGTTGATGGTAGCGCCCAACGCGTAGTCCACACCATTCTGGTTTCCACCCGCGCGTTTGCGCCGCAGAAGTTCGACTTGTACCAGGCTCATCGGATCCACGTAAGGGTTGCGCAAGCGGATCGAGCGGGCCAGCACGGGATTCCCTTTCAGCAGTTCTCCCTGATCCGTGATGCTCAGCAGCATGCGGCGAGTGCGCTCGAATTCATCCACCAGCATGCTCCAGACACGTTCACGCAGATCCGCGTCAGGGACAAGTTCGGCGTAGAGTCGCGCGATGGTCAAGTCGGCTTTGGACATGGCCAATTCCACGTTGCGGATCAAGTCGGAAAATAGCGGGAAGCTTCGCATCATCTCGCAGAGCAGAGACTCATTCGCGCGATCCTGATTCACAAAACGCTCGAGAGCATGACCGACTCCGAACCACGCGGGGACGGCGTGGCGGCTCTGCATCCAGCCGAAGACCCAGGGAATGGCGCGCAGATCTTCCAGACGGCGTCCCTGGGCACGGCGCGGAGGCCGCGAACCGATGCGAGCATGTTCCAGTTCGTTTACCGGCGTGGCCTGCTCGAAGTATTCGATCACCTCGGAATTCTCTGCGATGTTGCTGCGGTAAAAAGCAAAGGCATCGGCGGACATCTGCTCCATCGCGGGGGTCCAGCGCTGGTCGGCCCCGGGTTCAGGTCCCCGGGTACGCGTGAGCGCCTCCAGGCAGGAGGCGATCATGATCTCAAGGTTCCACTCGGCGAGCACAGGGTCGGCATACTTCCAGTTGAGAACTTCACCTTGCTCCGTAAGGCGAATCTCGCCGGAGAAATCTCCGACCGGCTGGGCAAGGATAGCGGTGTGAGTGGGGCCACCGCCGCGCCCGACTGTCCCGCCGCGGCCGTGAAAGAGGCGCAGCTTCACGTTGCACTCGCGGGCCGCACGGTGCAGATCACGATGCGCCTTGTACAGCTCCCAGATGCTGGTCAGCATGCCGCCGTCTTTGTTGGAATCGGAGTAGCCCAGCATGACTTCCTGCCAGCGTCCCCAGGAATCGAGCGGCAGCTGATAGTCGGGCGAGAGCCAGATGCGTTCCATAACCGAGGCCGAGGCGCGCAGGGCCTCGATCGATTCAAAAAGCGGCACCGGCATAAGTCCCGGATCGTCCCCAGAGGCGGCGACTTGCACCCCGCAGGTGGCGGCGAGTTTCGTTACCGCGAAGACATCCGCCTCCGACTCCGCTCCGCTGATGATGTAGCTGCGAATTGCGCAAGCGGGATACACCTTTTTTAACTCGGCGATCTCACGGAAGGTGTCCAGAACGTCTTGAGTCAGAGCGGATATTCCGCCCACATTGGCTTCAATCTCGGCCAGCGCCTGGGTATGCACCCGCGCGTGCTGGCGGATGTCGAGCGTCGAAAGATGAAATCCAAAAGTGCGTACCTGGCGCAGCAGCGGATCTATCACCAGCTCAGCCAGCCGATGCCCGCGGTTTGCAGCCAGGCTCTCGCCGATCAGCGAGAGATCGGTTTCGAACTCCCCGGCGGAAAGATACGCTTTGGGGTCGGCAAACTCATCGCGGCTGTGCCGCAAGCGAACGACCATCAGGTTCAGCAGTCGCCGATAGAGTTCAGAACTCGAAATCCGCGATTGGCGCGCGTATTCATCGCCCATCTGGGTGCTGTAGTCCGCCAGCCGGACGCGGACTGCATCGGAAACTCCAACCTGGCGAAGCGAGGCGCTGAGTTGGTCGGTAGCGCGCTCCAGTTCCGCAATGTAGTGGCCGACGATTACATTCCGGGCCCGCTGCAACGCTTCGCGAGTGGATCCGGGCGTGACAAAGGGATTACCGTCGCGGTCGCCGCCGATCCAGGAGCCAAAGAAAAGCAGATTGGGGACTTCGCAGTCCTCCAAGTCAGTTTCGTAGACCGCGCGGAGGGCGTCGACCAACTCGTCGTAAAGACGCGGCAAGGCGGCGAACAGCGAAAACGGATAGTGGTCGAGCCCCATGCGAATTTCGTCCGCGACCAGGGGCTTTTCCAGTCGTACTTCGTCGGTCTGCCACAGCGAGGTAACTTCCGCGAAGATCAGCGCCTCGAAGCGGCTGGCATCGGCTTCGGTCAGGGGCAGACGGTCTAATCGTTCGAGTTGCTTTCCAATGCGACGGCGTTTGAGCAGCACCGTCCGGCGCGCGACTTCGGTGGGATGGGCGGTGAAGACGGGAACAACTCTTATTTTGCGCAGGACGTCGAGCGCCTGTCCAGCATCGATCCCAGCGGCGCGCATGCGCCGGAAAGTGCCACGGAACGAGCCTTCCAGCGCTGGTTGCTCGGCATGCAGCTTGGCAGCACGCCGTCTCCGCTTGCGATGGTTGGTTTCGGCAAGATTGGTGAGTTCGAAATAAATTGCAAATGCTTTGGTGACACGATGGGCCTCGTCAACCGTAAGGCCGGAGATAATCTGCCGCGCCTGGTTCAGTAGAGGGTCTTCGAAATCCGAAGCGGCAGTGTGAGGACGCGGCTGCTCCCGATGCTGAATGAAGATGCGCCGCAACTCCTCGACCACACCGAGCAACGACTCACCGACCTGCTCGACCAGAACCCGCCCCAGCAAGATTCCGAGCAGGCGCACATCGCGCCGAAGAGGAAGGTCTTTCGCGGGATTTGTGGTGGCGGCAGTCAGCTCGTCGAGCCGGCCGCGCTGGTCACCAGTACCCCAAAGTGTGGGCTCACCCATATCCAATCATAATTGAAGTGGGGCTGGACTGTGCTCTACGGGCGCGTGATCAGTTGCTGCAGAATTTCCCGCGGCTCCGGCCGCCGGGTGTAGTCTTCGTCGCCGGATGCATAGAGAATCGTGCCATCTCGGTCAATAATGAAAGTAGCCGGAATCGGCAGTTCCCAACTGTTCTCGCCATTGGCGAACGGCAGGTTGACAAAGGATCGCCGGTAAATGGTTTGCTGGTCGTCTGGCACGCGATAGACCAGCCCAAACTGTCGGGCGAACTGGTTCCCGGCATCGCTGAGCAAAGGAAAGCGCAGCTTGTGCTGGTCCGCCATGAAGAATGACTGCTGAACCGTTTGTGGTGAGATCGCGACCAGAGATGCGCTCGCCTGTTCGATCTGGGGGAGAAGCAGGTTCATGGCTTCCAGTTGCCCCACGCAAAACGGACACCAGCGGCCGCGGAAAAAACACATCACGAGGGGGCCTCTGGTCAACAGATCGGTGGAGGAAATCTGTTTCCCATTGTGATCTGGTAGCTCGAACGGCGGCGTCTTAGCGCCGATTGTCAGGATAGGTTCCGACAGCTGCCTTTCCTTGAGATCCGCGATCACCCTAAGGTGGACACCTTGAATGTCCGGCGGAACGTACTTGGCGATAAGCTCTTTGCGCTCGGCGAAGATATCCTGCAGAGAGCGAATGTCTGTGCCAGGCGTGGATTCCTCGAGGGAACGCCACTTCATAAGCCGGACCTCAGACGTCGGACCTCAGACTCTAATTCCAAACCCAACGAAGATCTCATACGATGCCGCCAGACCTCTGATACGCCGAAGTCTGAAGTCCGATCCCCGCCTTCACATTCCCGGCATCTTCATCCCGGCCAGCTTGCGGGCGAAGCTGGGCTTGCCGATTTGTTTGAACATTTTTCGCATCTGGGCGTACTGGCGCAGCAGGTTGTTGACTTCTTGTACGCTGGTGCCCGAGCCGCGGGCGATGCGTTTACGCCGGCTGCCGTTCATGACCTCGTGGTGCAGGCGTTCGTGCTGGGTCATCGAATTGATGATCGCTTCCACCCGGCTGAGCTGTTTTTCGTCCACTTTGTCGGCGTGCTTCTGAATCCCCGCGAAAGGCCCGACGCTGGGCAGCATGCCCATCAGGTTCTGTATGGATCCCATTTTCTTTAGCTGACGCAACTGGTCACGAAAGTCTTCCAGCGAAAAGCCGTCGCCGGTAAGGGCCCGGCTGGCCATTTCCTGGGCTTTTTTCTTGTCAACATTCTGCTCGGCCTTTTCAATCAGGGAAAGAATGTCGCCCATGCCCAGAATACGGGAGACGATGCGATCGGGATGAAACGGTTCGAGTGCGTCGTACTTTTCACCCACGCCGATGAATTTGATGGGTTGGCCGGTCACTTCTCGGATGGAAAGCGCCGCGCCGCCGCGAGCATCGCCATCCATTTTTGTCAGGACGATGCCGGTGAGCGCCAGCTTCTTGTGGAACTCGTCAGCGGAGTTCACCGCGTCCTGGCCGGTCATGGCGTCAGCCACGAACAGAATTTCTTGCGGGTTGAGCAGCCGCTTGAGGGACTGCATTTCGTCCATCAGCTGATCGTCAATGTGCAGACGGCCAGCGGTGTCCACGATCAGCACGTCTGAGCCGGTGTTGATGGCTTCGCGCCGCGCTTCCTTCGCCAGACGCTCGACCGTGGCGGTGTTGGCATCGCTGACTTCACCTTCGTAAATGTTGGCCTTGATCGCCTGCGCCACCACTTTAAGCTGCTCGCGGGCCGCGGGACGGTACACGTCCACCGAAACCAGCAGCGGCCGGTGCCCTCCGTTCTTCAGCCAGTTCGCCAGCTTGCCTGAGGTTGTAGTCTTGCCGGAACCCTGCAGGCCGGCCATGAGGATGACGGTCGGGGGCTGCGAAGCAAACTTGACCTTGGCGGTGTCGCGACCCAGGATCTCGATCAACTCATCGCGCAGAATCTTGATGACCTGCTCGGCTGGCGAGAGCGCGGTGGCCACCGACTGCCCAACCGCCTTCTCCTGGATGTGGTCGATCAGCTGTTTTACAACCTTGAAGTTGACGTCAGCCTCAAGCAGCGCCAGCCGAATAGCGCGCAGGGCCTCCTGAATGTTCTCTTCATTGAGAGTGGCTTCACCCCGCAGGGTCTTGAACGCACGCTGGAGTTTTTCTGAAAGATTCTCAAACATATACGAAGACTATTCTATCAGTGGAATGTGGGTGCCCCGTCCTCGTCGTTCCGTTCTTTGGACGACAGGGCGGGGGAGTTTATTCGTCGGGAGCAAACCCCACCCTGTCTTTCCAAAAAACGGAGAGACGAGGGTGGGGCACGCTTAACCGAACACTTCTTTCGCCGCGATTATTGTATTGCAGTGGATGGTCACCGTATCTTCCACTTTTCGGGCGTAGCCGCCCGCGTACGTGACCATGACTGGAATATTCCGCGCTTTGGCCACCCGAAATACGAGCTCATCCCGCTTCTTTAGACCCTCCAACGTGAGCGCCAGCCCGCCGAGTTGGTCCTCGCGATATGGGTCGGCGCCTGCGACGTAGCAGATCAATTCGGGATCGAACTGGCGCAGGCCGGAACTGAGCGCGTTGTCGAGCCAGGCCAGATAGTCGTCGTCCCCGGTGCCGTCGGGCAGGTCCACGTCAATCGAGGAGTGCGGCTTCCACGCCGGATAGTTGTTGTGCTGGTGCAGAGAGATGGTAAACACATCGCCGGCGTGCGCGTGACGCATCTTTGCCGCGGCGGCCGGATTCAGAGCAGCCGAAGGCAGCGGGTCGCTGGGAGTGCGCGTGCCGGCAAAGATTGCAGCTGTGCCGTTACCGTGGTGAACGTCGCAGTCAACCGTCATCGCGGTGCGGATCTTTCCATCTCGCTGCAGGCGGCGGATCGCCACCGCCACGTCGTTGATCATGCAAAAGCCCTCGCCGTGATCGGGGAAAGCATGGTGGAAGCCTCCGCCAATGTTGAAGCCTGCGCGATCGGTGAGAGCGCACTCGGCAGCGAGAATCGAACCGCCCGCGGCCAGCCAGAAAGCCCGCACCAGTTCCGCCGAATAGGGAATCTCCATCTCCTGTTCTTCGCGGGGCGAAAGCGTTCCGGTCTTGAGCTTCTGCACATATTGCGGAGTGTGGACCAGCAGGATGTCCTGATCTGACGCGGGCTGCGGTGTGACAAAATCCGCTGGGCCGGCGATGCCTGTCGCCAGCAACTGGTCATGCACACGGCGATATTTCTCAGCCGGGAAGACGTGGGCGCCTATCGGCAAGAAGTAGTCGCCGCTATAGATGAGCTTGAAGGGGAGCATAAAACCAGTTCTCGCTTGTCAGTTGCGAGTTCTCAGACTATCGTTTCCTGACTGGCGGCACCGGCGGCACCAGGTGTCTCCGTACCGGCACGATCGCGCCTTTCGAAGGGTCGGCGGCCGCCGTCGCCCGCGACAACACTTCCTCCTGGATGTACTTCACGAAGTCATGAATCTGGACCTGCATCTCTTCCATGCGCTCGCGCATCTGCAGAATGATCGCGATGCCGCTGATGTTCACGCCCAGGTCGCGGGCCAGCGAGAGAATAAACTCCAGGCGCTGCAGGTCTTCGTCGGTGTACAGCCGAGTATTGCCTTCAGTGCGGGAAGGCTTGAGCAGCCCCTCGCGTTCGTACAGCCGCAGGGTCTGGGGATGGATGCCATACATCTCCGCCACCGACGAGATCATGTAGGCGCCCTTGGCTTTGCGTTTGGTCATCCGTACTACTTTACCCCAAAAGACAAAAGCCACGGATCAGCACTGATCCTCACGAATAAATCCGTGAAAATCCGTGTCGACCCGTGGCCTGATCCTGGTTACGCTACAGCCTGTTACGCTACAGGCTTCTCGGACGCCACGCCCCAACCCGACGGCTTGAGCGTTACATTCACAAAATAGGCTACGACCCCGGCCGCGATGAGCAGTAGTCCGAACGTCAGCGCACTCATCCCCAGCACATGCGCGCTCTCGCCCCGGACCACCGAGAAGCCGAGCAGCAGCATGGGAGGCACTCCAACGGCCACTGCCCCGAACATTCCGCCGGGTACTCGGAAGGGACGCGGAAGTTCGGGCTCACGGATGCGCAGAACGATCAGCGCCACAAACTCCAGCATGAGGCTGACGCCGTACAGCAGAATATCGATGATGACCAGGCGCTCGAAGCCCAGGCCAAGGCACAGAGCCCATCCTGTAGCGCAGACCAGAATCGTCACCCAGGGAGCCCGCGAGCGAGGGTGAAGCTTGGCGAACACTTTCGGCAGCATGCCATCCTGCGCCATCGCCAGCGGCAGGCGCGAATAGCTCATCACGAGTGCGTTGAACATGCCAAAGCCGCTGATCATGCCTCCCAGGGCAAGGCCAACGCGCAGCAAAGGTCCGCCCAGCATGCCGGCGATGTCCGCCCAGGAACCGGTCTCCCATGCGCTCGAGGAAAGCCCGGTCATCCACATGGCTCCCACTGGGACGATATAGCTCAGCGCTACAATGACCACCGCGGCCAGCATGGCGCGAGGGTAGGTACGCTGCGGGCGTTCGACTTCGGTGGCGATGGTCGAAGCATTGTCCCACCCCATGTAGTTCCACATGCAGATGAGCAAGCCGCCGAGGATGTCAACCGTAGACGTGGTGGGCCGGGTCACGGCGTCAGCAAGCACCCCGAACTTGAAGGGGGCGATCGCCACAATGATGATGAACGGCGCCGACAGCGCGAAGAACAGCCACAACGAAGTCGTCGACACCACCCGGACTCCGGCGATATTCAGCAGCGCGCAAACAATGACCACTGCCAAAGCGACCATGGTGCCGCGGTGCCCCTCAGCGAACCAGGGGAACAAGCGATCAAGATAAAGGACAAACAGGGTGGGATAGATCGCCATGTCGAAAATCGAGGCCACCAGAGACAGCCAGGCTTCCTGAAAGCCCCAGAAATTCCCCATGGCGCGTCGTACCCAGGCGTAGTAGCCGCCTTCAAAGGGCAGCGCACTGGAAAGCTCGCCGATCATGAACGCCGTAGGCAGACTCCACAGAATCGGGGTCAGCAGCAGGATCAGAATGGCTTTGCCGTAGCCGGCGCCGTGCACGATGTCTTCCGTGCCATAGGTGCCGCCCGACACCATAAAGAAGGTGGCGGCAACCAGGGGCCAGAGCGTGAGGCGGACTGATTTTTTCCGGCTGGGGATGACGGTAGGTGACTGGAGATTCTGACGCGGGGCGCTAGCTGTTGCCAATTTCGACGGCTTCCTCCTTGGGCAACTCGATCTCAGCTCGGGCGGGACGAGTTGAGCTTCCCAGTCGCTAGATTCCGGCAACTTCGCTGGATCTAGTTCGCAGTGATGAGATTACGGCAAATTTCCACAGATGCAAGAAATTTTTGAACAATCTTTGCCGAGCGCCACGGTACCGACGTCATCAGCCCTCCCATCGGCCGACTCGCGGGAGGACGAAGAAACAAATAGGAACCCGCTTGTCGCATTTGATATAAATGGCGGTCGAAATCCGTTTCTTAGAGGAGGCAGAATCCATGAAATTCGGCCTGGCAGTCGCGTCATTGTTTTGCGTGGCCATCCTGGTGGCCCAATCGGGTGCGCCGCAGAACGCGTTCACCTCGGACCAGATCAAGTGGGGGCCGGCTCCGCCTTTTGTCCAGCCCGGCGCTCAGTTTGCCGTTCTGGAAGGCGACCCTACAGCCAGCTCTGGTGACTTCACCATCCGATTCAAGATGCCGAACGGCTACAAGGTCGCTCCGCATTGGCACCCCAAACGCGAAAATGTCACGGTGCTGATGGGGACTCTCAAGGTGGGCATGGGCGACACGTTTGATGCAAGCAAGATGATGACTTTTCCCGCAGGGAGCTTTGCCTACCTGGATCCCGATATGCACCACTATGTAATGGCGTCTGGGGAGACCATCCTGCAGATTCACGGCATGTCGCCGATGCAGTTCAATTACATCAATCCGGCGGATGATCCGAGCAAAAAGTGAGCTGGAACCTTGTGTGTATAAGAGCCGAAGAAGTATCTGATACAGGAAGGCATTTCCATTCCTTGTAGCGTCGGCCGGACAGCCGCCGGGACGGCGGCGCTACGAACTTCCGCCTCAGGTGCGAGGCTAAATCTGCTTCCAGAGCTCGGCACGGGGATCTTCCGGATTTAACTTCGCCAGCTCGCGCAGGATTTCCTTGGAGCGTTCATCCCGGGGCATGGGCACCGTGAGTCTGACCTCGACGATCTCGTCGCCCCGAGCGCCGTCCTTGGTAGCGGAGGGCACACCCTTTTCACGCAGGCGGAGCTTTTGTCCGGACTGGGTTCCGGGGGGAATCTTGAGCAGGGTGCGGCCGTCGATGGTCGGAACCTCAATCTTCGCGCCCAGAGCCGCTTCCGTGGCAGTTACCGGCACCGTGATGCGAATATCGTCGCCCTCGCGGTGGAAGACGGGATGGTCCGCGGTTCGGATAATCACGTAGAGATCGCCTCCCGGGCCGCCATGCGTGCCGGCATTGCCTTTCCCGGGGACGCGGATGCGCTGCCCATCGCGGGTTCCAGCCTTGATACGGACTTCGAGCGGCTCGGTACGCTCAACCGTGCCTTCCCCATGACAATTGGGGCAGGCTGAAATGTTTTTGCCAGTCCCGTGGCATCGCGGGCAGGGAACATTGAATTTCATCCGCCCGCCGGTCTGCGTGACCTGGCCTTTGCCGCCGCATTCAGGGCAGGTTCCACCGGCCTCAATAAACCCTTGACCGTGGCAATGGGGACAGGCATCCCGCCGGGTGATGTTCAGGCGCATTACACCGCCACGGATGGCGGTCCAGAAGGGCACGTTGACCTGGTACTCGAGATCGGATCCCGGTTCCGGCCCCTCGGGCGCGGCCCCGCCGCGGCCGCCAAAAATTCCAGAGAAAATGTCGCGGAAGCTGCCGGTTCCGGAGTTACTCGCCTTTCGACCCTTGGCGTTCTCGAACATGTCGGTGAAGTCGAAGCCGCCAAAGTCGAAGTTGGGAGCTTGGCCGCCGCCACCGGCTGGGCTTCCCGGGAAGCCCGCGCCCGGCCCAGCCGCGCCGCCTCCGGCCCGGGCATAGGCCTCGGCCGTAGCAGCATCGATGTTGTCGGAGTAAAAGCCGACCTGGTCGTAAATCTTGCGTTTCTTGGGATCGCTCAGGACTTCGTTGGCTTCAGAGAGGGTCTTGAACTTCTCTTCTGCAGCCTTGTCCCCGGGATTCACGTCGGGATGATACTTGCGCGCAAGTTTGCGAAATGCCTTGCGGATATCGTCCGCCGAGGCGGACTTCTTCACGCCAAGAATTTCGTAGTAATCCTTTTTAGGGGTTGTGGCCATTCTTGCTTATCAAGAGTCGTATTGGGCTGGGCCCTTCAGTTCTGAATATTGTGACGATTCTTTCCGAGAATGCCGAAACGTTCGTAAGCCGGGGAATCCACGTACACGGGAATGCGCTGGACGCCGGTTAACGTAGGCGCCAAGACGTACCAGTAAGCTTCGTCTTCCGCGAAATTCAGAAAGTAATCCTGACCATTCACTTCGAATTGCAATTTCTCTTCCCCCTTAAACCTGTAGCGCCGGCATCTCTCGCCGGCTGTCCCGAGAGCATCTTGCCCTCAGCGGTGGGGGCGGGAGCCCCCAAGACAGCCGCCGGGACGGCGGCGCTACGAAAACCCGCGGGCGAGTCGCCCGCATCCACACAAGCCTGCCGAACTGCGCTCGGCTGGGGCGGATCGGAGACCCGCCCCCACGCGGTTCCTGCTGAAAGCTGACGGCTGAGAGCTGACCGCTTTCTTACTTCTTGTCTTCGACGTCTACGTACTCGGCGTCGATCACGCCTTCGTCTTTCTTGGGCCCGCCGTTTGCTCCTGGCTCAGGGCCTGCGCCCGCGCCCGGAGTTGGGCCGCCTGCCGGAGCCTGCGCCTGGGCCGCCTTGTACATCTGCTCGGCCAGCTTGTGCGAGGCTTGGGTCAAGGTTTCACGCGCCTTGTCCATGGTCGCCTTTTCGTTCGACTCCAGCGCCTTCTTGGCGTCAGCAATCGCGTTCTCGACGTCGCCACGGTCCGAACCGGAGATCTTGTCGCCCTGTTCACGCAGCATCTTCTCCACGCTGTACACCATGGAGTCGAGCTGGTTCTTGGAGTCGATCTCCTCGCGCTTGGCCTTGTCCTCGGCCGAATGCGAATCGGCTTCCTTGGCCATGCGCTCGACTTCATCCTTGCTCAGACCGGAAGACGACGTAATCGTGATCTTCTGGTCCTTGCCCGTGGCCGTGTCCTTCGCGGTCACGTTGAGGATGCCGTTGGCGTCGATGTCGAACGTCACCTCAATCTGGGGCACGCCACGCGGCGCCGGCGGAATCCCGGTCAGGTGGAACTTGCCCAGAGTGCGATTCTGGGCCGCCAGAGGGCGCTCGCCCTGCAGCACGTGCACCTCAACCGAAGTCTGACTGTCAGCCGCGGTCGAGAACGTTTCCGTCTTCTTGGTCGGAATCGTCGTGTTGCGCGGGATCATCGGAGTGGCCACGCCGCCCAGCGTTTCAATCGCCAGCGACAGCGGAGTCACGTCCAGCAAGAGCAGGTCTTTGACTTCGCCCTTGAGTACGCCGCCCTGGATGGCCGCGCCGATCGCCACGACTTCATCCGGGTTAACCCCCTTGTGTCCCTCTTTACCGAACAGGTCTTTCACCAGCTGCTGAATGCGCGGCATGCGGGTCTGTCCGCCGACCAGGACGACTTCATTGATCTTGCTGGCATCCACGCCGGCATCTTTCATGCACTGCTTGCACGGACCGACGGACCGCTGAATGATGTCTTCAACCATTGACTCGAGCTTCGCCCGGGTCATCTTCTTCACCAGGTGCTTCGGCCCGCCGGCATCGGCGGTGATGAAGGGCAGATTGATCTCCGTCTCCATGGTGGTGGAGAGTTCGATCTTCGCCCGCTCCGCGGCGTCACGCAGACGCTGCAGCGCCATCTCGTTGCCCTTGCCGCGCAGATCGAGGCCTTCATCCTTCTTGAATTCGTCAATGAGCCAGTCCACGATGCGCTGGTCGAGGTTGTCGCCGCCGAGGTGGGTGTCACCGTTGGTGGCCTTGACCTCGATCACGCCTTCGCCGACTTCCAGCACCGAGATGTCAAATGTCCCGCCGCCGAAATCGTAAACGGCGATGGTTTCATCTTTCTTCTTGTCGAGACCGTAGGCGAGCGCCGCCGCCGTAGGCTCGTTGATGATGCGCTTCACTTCGAGACCGGCGATCTGGCCGGCATCTTTCGTGGCCTGCCGCTGGGCGTCGTTGAAATACGCGGGGACAGTGATGACCGCCTCGGTCACTTTCTCGCCGAGATAGTCTTCCGCTGCCTTCTTCAGCTTCTGCAGGATCATCGCGGAAACCTGGGGCGGCGTGTACTCCTTGCCTTGCGCCAGCACCGCGACGTGGTCGCCCGACTGCACCACCTTGTAGGGCACCATCTTGATTTCTTCGGTGACTTCGTCATAGCGGCGTCCCATGAACCGCTTGATCGAGTAAACCGTGTTCTCCGGGTTGGTGATGGCCTGGCGCTTCGCCACCTGCCCCACCAGCCGCTCGCCGGTCTTGGTAAAACCGACTACCGAGGGCGTCGTCCGCCCTCCTTCTTCATTGGGGATAACCTTGGGCTCGCCACCCTCCATGACAGCTACGCAGGAGTTGGTGGTTCCGAGGTCAATACCGATAATCTTGGCCATGATTTGGCCCTCCTTGAAACAATAAGTGCTTTATAATCTGCTCATTATGTCCTGCAATGCTGGACATGATAAGACTTGAGTGAATCGTTGTCAAGGTTTAGATGCGGGAAATCGGAGGATGGATACAGGCATTTTTCGGGATAAGGGGTGTGTGGGGCGGGCGCACTCGCCCGCCGCTTTTGACTCGAGATCTTATCTCTGTGAAGTTGTCGTTGCGCACGCTTAGGTTCAAAAAGGCTGATGGCTAAAGGCGGCGGGCGAGGGCACCCGCCCCACACAATCCCACGACGCTAATCGTACTTCTCGTAGAGAATCGATTTCCGGTCCCAGCCCAGCCCCTTCAGCAACTCGCGATTGGCCTTCACCATCTTGTCGAGGCCGCAGACGTAGGCGTGTAGGTCGCTCCGCCCCTGGACGATCGCGGGCAAGTGTTCCTGAACATATCCCCGCAGACCTCTCCATTCCGAAACGCCACGGCTGAGGATCGGGAGGTAGTGAAAGTTCGCATGACGGGCCGCGAGGTCGAGAAATTCTTCGTGGTAATAGATGTCTGCTTCGGTCCGGTTGCCGAACAGCAGCCAGAGCTGCTTGCCTTGGTGGCGAATCGGATCCGCCAGCAGCCATTGCAGCATGGACCGGAACGGCGCAATGCCGGTGCCGGTGGCGACGAATACAGTATCGCGTAATGGTGGCCGCAGGATGAAGTCACCAAACGGCCCCTGGCAGCTGATTTCTTCACCAACTTTCATATCGCAGAGAAAATTAGACATGAAGCCGTCCTGCACCCGGTTGAGACAGAGAGCGAATTTGTTGTCACCGCCCGGCGGAGATGCGATGGAATAGGCGCGGGTGATTTCCTCACCGTCGGGCTTGCTGGTCTTGAAAGAGAGCCACTGGCCGGCGACAAAACCGAAGCGGGGAATGCTGAGGACTTCGAATTCCAGATTCTTGGTTTGGGGTGATAAAGAAATGGAATGCACGAGCCGGGTCGCGAAGGTTTGAAAGGGAGCCATCAATCATTTAGATGATGGTGCGGTGCTGCGGGACGCTAGTCATGTCACGCCGAGCGATTCGAATCACCCCTATGATCCTTGTTGCCGTGGCATCTATAGGGGTCCCTCCGCTCAGGACGACAGAACTGAGATCTGAGAACTGAAAACTGACCGCTGCTCTTACTCGACCGTGACCGACTTCGCCAGGTTCCTCGGCTGATCGACGTCGCAACCGCGGCGTACTGCGATGTGATACGCCAGCAGCTGCAGCGGCACGATTTCGAGAATTGGCAGCAGCTCTTCCGGCGCGGGCGGAACGTAGATCACGTGGTCGGCGGCTTCTTTTATGTCCTCGTCGCCTTCCGTGGCCAGCGCGATGATCATGCCGGAGCGGGCCTTCACCTCTTTGAGATTGGAGCAGGTTTTTTCGTAGCGCGTCATCGAGAGCGCGTCCTTGGGATCGCGCGTCGCAATGATCACCACCGGAAGGTTCTCGTCAATCAGCGCGTTGGGGCCGTGTTTCATTTCTCCGGCGGGATAGCCTTCCGCGTGGATATACGAAACTTCCTTCAGCTTGAGTGCGCCCTCGAGCGCGATCGGATAATGGATGCCGCGTCCCAGAAACAGGAAATCCTGGGAACGCGAATATTCCTTGGCCAGGTCTTCGCACTCTTCCTCGCGCGTCAGCAGGTGCTCGAGTTTGCCGGGGATGCGAGTGAGTTCCTGAATCGCCTCTTTGGCCTGATCGGCGCTCATGGCGCTGCGCAGTTGCGCCAGGTAAAGAGCAAACAGGTATAGGGCTGTAAGTTGCGCGGTAAATGCTTTGGTAGAGGCTACGCCGATTTCTGGTCCGGCGTGGGTGTAGATGGTGCCGGCGGCTTCGCGGGTGATCATCGCGCCTACCACGTTGCAGATGGCCAGGGTCTTCGAACCTTTGGCCTTGGCTTCTCTCTGCGCGGCGATGGTGTCCGCAGTTTCGCCCGACTGGGTGATCAGCATAGTCAGAGTGTCGGGAGCGATGATGGGGTCGCGATAACGCCACTCGCTGGCGTAATCCACTTCGACCGGAATGCGCGCCATGCGCTCGATCATGAACTTGCCAGCCTGGGCGGCGTGCCAACTGGTTCCGCAAGCGGCGATGTTGATTTTCTTCGCGTTCTTGAACTCGGCTTCCGTGATCTCCATCTCGTCCAGGAAGACGTGCCCGGTTTCCTGCGAAACCCGTCCCAGCGTAGTGTCACGCACCGAGCGCGGCTGCTCGTAGATTTCCTTGAGCATGAAGTGTTTGAAGCCGCCCTTTTCCGCCATGATCGGGTCCCAGGTCACATGCTGGACCTGGCGGACAACGGGCTGTCCGTTGAAGTCGGTGAGCTGCACGCCTTCCGGCGTAATCACGGCCATGTCGCCATCGCCGAGGAAGAACAGGTCGCGGGTGTGATAAAGGATCGCCGGAACGTCAGAGGCCACAAAATATTCATCTTTGCCCAGGCCGATAACGGCAGGCGGGCCGTTGCGGGCGGCCACAATCTTGTTTGGTTCATCGACCGCGATCACCGCCAGCGCGAACACGCCAGTGAGCTGCCCCACCGTTTTGCGGACGCACTCTTCGAGCGAGGGGCGATGACCATTGGCGGTCTTCAGAAAATATTTTTCGACCAGGTGAGCGATCACTTCCGTGTCGGTCTCGGTGGTGAACTTGTGGCCTTCTTCAATCAGCTTGCGCTTGAGCGAAACGTAGTTTTCGATGATCCCGTTGTGCACGACTACGATTCGTCCGGTGCAGTCGCGGTGCGGGTGCGCGTTCTCTTCCGTGGGACGGCCGTGCGTTGCCCAGCGAGTATGGCCGATGCCGTAGGTGCCATCGAGCGGCTTGAGCCGGATTACCTCTTCCAGGTTGCGCAGCTTGCCCTCAGCCCGGCGAATCTGCAGACCTTCGCCGTTGCCGCACACTGCGATTCCGGCAGAATCGTAGCCGCGATATTCCAGCCGGCGAAGTCCTTCGATGATGACCGGTACGACCCGTTTCTTGCCAACATATCCCACTATGCCGCACATGCGAATGCTCCTATTTTCGGCCCAGGGACAACCGAAGAATGTCTTTGTGAGTTAGAAGTCCGGCCACATCGGAACGCCTGTCTCACGTTCCATAACCAACCTGCCGCAGCAGGAAAACTTTCCATCACCGCCGAACCGGGGAAGTCGGCTCAATCTTCGAGGGAGAAGCGAAACTCTTCAATCACAGGATTGGTCAGGACCTCGCGGGCGATGCGGGTTACTTCCGCCTCGACCTCGCTTCGATTCAGGCCGCCATCGAGCGTGAGCTCGAAATATTTGCCCTGGCGTACCTCTTCCAATCCCTTACATCCCATCTTCTTCAGCGCGCTCTGGATTGTCTTTCCCTGCGGATCCAGAACGCTCTTTTTGAGAGACACGTATACGTAGGCTTTCATGGGGGATTACAACCATTATACTTCAGAAATCTTCAAACTCAACCAAACCATAGACTTAGACCAGGCGTGCCAACCGCTCGTCCAGTTCTGACAGGGCAGCCGCAAGCATTTGACGGTGACGAGGATTCTGGACTTCGTTGAGTTGCTGCAGGACGCGCCGGCGGGACAGCGCAATCGCCTCCCGCTCCTGCTTCTGGGACGCTTGCTGTGGCGTAAGTCGTTGTTTTGATTCGACCTGTGTGATGGCAGCCGACTGCTGCTCTTCCACCGATTTGCTCTCCCATCCTCGCGCCATAAGCGGATTATAGACGCCAACGCCCCCAAAAAAATCCGTTCATGGTTACCACAAGAGTGCCATTCCCCGGGAGACAGCTGTTCACATACCGTGAACCAATTTGATGCGCCAGATCGCAATTTTGAGCGGATAAAAGTTCTTTGCAAGCAGGTAAATTTTAGTTTATTGTTCGCTGCCAAGTCGGGTTCGGCGGGAAGCCTGAGGGGGCGAACCGAGCGGATCGCAAGGGCGATCACACGACCACTCCTATACTGGGGATTCGTCAGCGCGAAGTATAGCCTCACAGCGAGACTGAGGAACGCGGCTGACCCGGAGCACTCTTGATGCAACCTCCTGAAGGTAGGATTGCCATCCTGTCCGCTGGTTTGAACCTGCGCGGCCTGCGCGAGCGCCTCGGCCTCACCATGCGGGAGGTGGAAAGCGCCAGCGTCCGCATCGCCGAACGGCACGGAAACGACGAATTCGAAATTTGCCCCAGCCGATTGTCCGACATCGAGACCAAGGGATTGGTCCCCAGCATCTTCCGTCTTTACTCGCTCTCCATTACTTATCGCTGTGATCTCCGTGAAATATTGACGTGGTACGGAATCGATCTGAGCCTCTCGGCGGCGGATTTGCACCTTAGCCTTCCGCCCAAGTCGCACGTCGAAGAGAGTCTGCGGAGTACCTCGATGGTTGCGATACCTACGCGCCTCGACCCTGCGTTCGATCCTCGCCGCAGCACCAATCTGAGCCGCATGGTGGAGCAGTGGGGATTAGTGCCGCTGGCGCACCTGGCAAACCTGAGCAACGACAAGTACATGTACGGCTATGTGGGCAGCGAAGATTGATTTTTGCTCGCTCGGTTTTCGCCCGGGCTGAAAAAGCCCAGCCACCCTGGTAGGGGTTTGGCCGGACCTTGGTCCGGATGGCAACGGTTCTGATGAGTCCGCTGACGGGGAGGGCTCTGGTTCGGTTGCGTCGGTCAGACTCCAGGTTGCGCTCTGATAGCAACACGTCGATCCTCGTCTCCCGGCGTCCAACCGCTCGTACGCCAGCCGGATCGTGGCGACCTCGCATGTTTTCTAGGGGATGTCGCCTGGCACCTACGGGTGAGTGCCCGTCAGCGGACTCATCAGAACCGTTGCCATCCGGACCAAGGTCCGGCCAACCCCTACCAGGGTGGCTGGGCTGTTTCAGCCCGGGCGAAAACCGAGCGAGCAAAAATCAGGTCGAGCCAGCCCCTTGAGCCCGGCATCGATCCGCTGTATCTGTTCATGTGCGGCTTGTCGTGGGGCAGGTATTCGGATACCAGTGCCGGTTGGGAGCTTGTCCGGTGCCTGAGGTCGTCAGGGCAAGCGGCGCAGATCGCGACCGCCTTGCTGGCGCAAACGGAAAATAAGCGGGACCGGACCCCGGTGCGTGCGATCAACGATCCGGGTAAGCCATCCCTGCGGAGCGCCGCGGGATCACCGGCGCAGGCAAGGCGGTGGCTATGATGAACACTCCGTTGGACTGGAAATCATCGAGAATTGTGTGAGCTGCAAGCTGCGCAAGGACAAGTGGTTCTGCGGCCTGTCTCCCGATGTGCTGAAATCCTTCAGCGCGGTCAGCCACCTGAGCACCTATCCCGGTAGCGCGGTCTTGTTTGTGGAGGGCCAGACTCCTCGCGGCGTGTTGGTGCTTTGTTCGGGCAAGGTCAAGCTCTCGACAACCTCTCGCGACGGCAAGATCCTGATCCTCAAGATGGCCGAGCCCGGCGAGGCTCTGGGTCTGAGTGCGGTAATCTCCGGGACGCCATATGAACTGACGGCGGAAACCGTGGGCCCATGCCAGGTCAACTTCATGGACCGTGAGGCCCTGATGAAGCTGCTGGACAAGTACGGAGAGCTTGGGTTGCACTCGGCGCAGGCGCTCAGCCGCGAATTTCAGTCCGCCTACCGTGACTTTCACGAACTGGTTCTGGCGCGTTCGGCTGCGGGCAAACTGGCCCGCCTGCTGCTTTCGTGGAGTGGCGGCAACGAGCGGGACAGCGCGGGCAGGGAGATTCGCATCCGGTCCAGCATGACGCACGAAGAGATCGCGCAGATGATCGGTTCGTCGCGAGAAACAGTCACTCGCCTGTTGAGCGAACTCAAGAAGAAAGAATTGATTCGACTGGAAGGCTCGACTTTGGTCATCCGCAATCGAACTGCGTTGGAAGCGCTGGCTGCGTAGAAACGTTGGCAGCCCGATCGGCGGCCGTGACTCCCAGCCGGCCGCCTCCCCCGATCGGCGTGGTTGGGGCATTGTTTGGTTCTGTGTGGTCGCGGGCGACTCGCCCGCGAGCTGCGCAATCTTTACTAAAGTCTGGAGTCCAGAGACCTCTCGACACACAAGCCCGAGCCATGGCCTCGCGGGCGAGTCGCCCGCGACCACACCAACCACACTTGCGTTCTTACAGGCCGAAGAGTTCGCGCAGGCGCTTGGTTTGGGCCCGGCTCACCGGAATTTCAGTCTGCTTCTTGTCGTCCATGCGCAGTTGATAAGAGCTCTTGAACCAGGGGACGACTTCCTTGATGCGGTTGATGTTCACCAGGTAGGAGCGGTGTGCGCGCCAGAAGAGATTGGGATCGAGACTGTCCAGCAGCTCTTCGAGAGTACGGCAATTGGATTGGCCTTCAATGCCGTTGGGCCCGCTGGTCACGACCGTGATCACGCCTTCCTCGATGGAAGCGAAGCCGATGTCTTTCTGATTGACTAGAAAGAGGCGGCCAGCGGCCTTGATCAGAATCTTGGACGCTTGCGGCTTTTGCGACTCCAGCATGCGGACCAGGGTCTCCAGCTTGTCCGAGGAGGTGTTGCCCGATTCCATCTTGGCGCGCACCTTCTGCACCGATTGCGCCACGCGTTTCTTGTCGAAAGGCTTGAGCAGATAATCTACGGCGTTCACTTCGAACGCCTTCACCGCGTACTGGTCAAAGGCGGTGGCAAATACAATCTTGGGCAGGACTACTTTCTTGTCGAGCAGCTTCTTGATGACGCCAAAGCCATCGAGGCCGGGCATTTGCACATCGAGAAAGACCAGATCGGGATTGTGCTCGCGGATAAGGTTGACGCCTTCGACCCCGTTCTTGCCCTGGGCCACGACTTCCACGTCGCCGACATCTTTCAGCAGGAAGGCAAGTTCGTCACGGGCAAGCTGTTCGTCGTCCACGATGACTGCGGACAGAGACATTCCAACTCCTAAGGGGCGCAATGAAAGTATACATCGGACTTCAGACCTCGGACTTCAGACCTCGATTCCCGAACCTCTGCGTCTAACGTCCGAGATCCGCACGTCTGACGCCCGACGTCCGATGTCGTAAACTTAGCACTCGATGAATTACATCTATGGGATCAACGCTGTCGCCGAAGCGCTGAAGGCGCGCGGGCGGTCGTTCGAGTGGGTTGGGGTCTTGAAGGAGCGTCATGACCTTCGGCTGCAACGGTTAGTGGAGGAGTGCCGCCGCAATGGCGTGGCGGTGCGTTTTTTGCAGCGTCCCGAACTCGACCGCATGGCGGGAAACAATGCTCACCAGGGCGTAGTCGCGATTACTTCGGGCAAACAGTACAACCATTTGGATGACGTGGTCGCCGCCAAGCGCGGGCAATATTCGTTGGTCGTAGTCTTGGACGGAATTGAAGATCCTCACAACCTGGGCGCGATTCTCCGAACCGCCGATGCTTCGGGCGCCGACGGAGTGGTGATCCCGGAGCGTCGCGCAGCCGGTGTGACCGCGACTGTGACCAAGGCGTCCGCGGGCGCGAGCGAGCATCTTCCCATCGCCAAGGTGACAAACATCGCCCGCACTTTGGTGGAGTTGAAAGAGAAGAACCTGTGGATCGTTGGGCTGGACGAGCGCGGTAAGCAGAGTTACGACGCGCTGGATTACAACATGGACTGCGCCATCGTGCTGGGCTCGGAGGGGAAGGGTGTCCACGACCTGGTGGCGAAGAAGTGCGACTTCCTGGTTTCCATTCCCATGCTGGGGAAGGTGCCTTCGCTTAACGTCTCGGTCGCGGCGGGTGTCATGTTGTACGAAATCGTGCGCCAGCGCAGGATAAAAACTGCGGATGCAAAATGAAGTCTCTCCGTGTCCTCTGTGTCCTCTGTGGTTTGCTGATTCAGGCTCATGCTATCGATCGGGAAGCCTTTACCTTCACCCAGTACAACCTGGATATACGCATCGAGCCTGAGCAACAGCGGCTCGCGGTGCGAGGCAAGATCACTTTACGAAATGACTCAGCATCGCCGCAGAAAATTCTGGCACTGCAGATTTCCTCCAGTCTAGAGTGGAGATCCATCCAACTCGACGGCAAACAGGCACAATTCGTCTCCCAGCCTTATACCTCAGACATTGACCACACCGGAGCTCTTTCGGAAGTGCTGGTGACTTTGCCCCAGGCGATCTCCGCCGAAGGGCGAATTGGAATTGGAAATCGGATACGAAGGCACCATCCCTGTTGATGCCACCCGTCTGACACGAATCGGCGTGCCAGCGGATATAGCCCGGCACAGCGACTGGGATCAGATCGCCAAGTCGGTAAGCGCCGTACGCGGCATCGGATACGTGGCCTGGTATCCGGTAGCGACCGAGTCGGCCAATCTGTCGGAAGCGAACGGAGTGTTTGAAACGGTGGCGAGATGGAAAGCGCGCGAGCTCCGAGCCCAGATGAAAATCAAACTAAGCCGCGCCGGAGAAGGTAACCCTGCAACCCTGCTGTGCAATGGCGAGGCCGGAGGTTTACGCTCCTTCGAACAGAAGGGTGACGGGTACGAAAGTGTGAACGAGTGCACGTTTCAACCTCTGGGCCAAACGGTGCCACTCTTCGTCATCGCCGCGTATGAAGGACTGGATGAGCCGTCGGTGAATATTTCGTATCTGCCGGATCACAAGTCCGCGGCCCAGGCCTATGCGCTGGCAGCGCGGCTGGCGGTTCCATTTGTGACCGAGTGGTTTGGCACGCTGAAAGGGCCGGCCGAAGTTGTAGAGCTGAGTGATCCCGAGGCAGCGCCATACGAGGGTGGAAGCATGCTGCTTACACCCCTCAACAGCGATTCAAAGCTGGCCCAGCTCACCGCGGTTCACCAGCTCACGCATGCCGCCTTCTTTTCTCCACGCCCCTGGATCTACGAAGGGCTGGCCCATTTTGCCCAGGCGGTCTATCGCGAACAAGAGAGCGGCCGCCAGACGGCCCTCGACTACATGGGCTCTCACCGCACCGCGTTAGTGGAAGCGGAAAAAGCGCTGGATCGAAAGCCCGCCCAGAATACGGAAGCCGCCGAATCGCTCGTCCACACAAATATAGAAGACCTCTACCGCAGCAAGGCGTTGTACGTTTGGTGGATGCTGCGCGACATGATTGGCGACGACGCGCTGAAGAGAGCGCTTGCGGCGTATCGTCCCGATGGTGACACCGAGCCTTCCTACATGCAGCACTTGATCGAAGCGCAAACCAAGAACGACCTGGGATGGTTTTTCGACGACTGGGTCTATCGCGACCGCGGTCTGCCGGATTTCAAGGTTGCGGCGGTCTATCCGTGGGAGCCTTCAAGGAATGCCTATGTCGTGACGGTCACAGTTGAGAACCTGGGCAATGCCGCAGCCGAGGTACCATTGACGCTCAAGATGGCAGAAGGACAAACTACCAAGCGCCTTCTCGTGCGGGGAAAATCGAAAGCTATCATCCGTATTGAAGCCAATTCTGCGCCTCGGGAAATCGTGGTGAACGATGGCAGTGTGCCGGAGAGTGACCTGAGCAACAATGTCTACAAGATAGAAGCTCCGGCGAAAGAGAATTGACGATTTCAGATTGCAGATTTTAAGGGCACGGCGGCCACGTGCTTTACAATCTGCAATCGACAATCTGAGATCGTTTTTCCGTAGGAGGACAGCTCTTGACCTACATCCAGTTTCTCGGTGCGGCCGGCACCGTCACCGGCTCCAAGCACCTGGTCAATACAACTTCGGACGCCGACGGAAAAGCCGGCTTTCAAGTGCTCATCGATTGCGGCATGTTCCAGGGCGCGAAGGAATGGCGGCTGCGCAACTGGCAGCCTACGCCGGTGCCGGCGGCCGGCATCGACGCGGTCGTTCTGACCCACGCACACCTCGACCACTGCGGTTGGATTCCACGGCTGGTCCGGGAAGGCTTCCGCGGCCCGGTCTATGCGACGCCTTCCACCATTGATTTGTGCGGCATCATTCTTCCGGATTCCGGACATCTGCAGGAAGAGGACGCGAGATTCTACAACCGGCACAAGAAGTCGAAGCACGATCCGGCCTTGCCTCTCTACACCCTTGCAGAGGCGGAGGAGTCCTTGCAGCATTTCCGTCCCGTGCAGTTCGAAGAAACCCGGCAGCTCTCACCCGAAGTTTCATTTCGCTTTGTCCCGGCAGCCCACATCCTGGGCTCGGCAATGGTCGAGCTCACTCTCAGCCTGAATGGTCAAGTGAAGAAGCTGTTGTTCAGTGGAGACATTGGCCGCGTCCGTGACCAGAACAGCGCGCCGGGAAAAGTGGTGCGGGTGGGGCCCACTGAAGGCGAGACTGCCAACGTTCTGGTGATGGAATCAACTTACGGTAACCGCGAGCACCCCACGGACGATCCCCGACCGAAACTGGCCGCGATCATCCGCCAGACGGTGCAGCGCGGCGGCAGCGTGATCGTGCCCGCATTTGCTGTCGAACGCACCCAGAAATTCCTCTTCATCATCAAAGAGCTGATGGAATCCGGACAGATCCCCCGCATTCCGGTGTATTGCGACAGCCCGATGGCGATCAAAGCCGTCGAAGTCTTCCTCAAGCATTCAGAAGAGTGCACCGACGAAACCTGCCGCTTGATCAGGCAATACGGCTCCCCGTTACAGTGGCCGGGATTTACTTTCGCGCAGACGACTGAAGACTCGAAGAAAATCAATAGCACAAGCTTTCCCGTCATCATTGTTTCTTCGAGCGGCATGGTGACCGGCGGGCGTATCCTGCATCACTTGATGCAGCGGCTTCCCGATCCGAGAAACACGGTGATCTTTATTGGGTTCCAGGCGCCGGGAACGCGAGGAGCGACGATCAAGAGCGGCGCTCCGGAAGTGCGCATCTTCAGCGAAACCGTCCCCATCCGGGCCGAAATCGAGACACTCGAACAATTCAGCGATCATGCTGATACCCCCGAACTGCTGGAATGGCTGCGCACCTTTACGCAAGAGCCGGCGACTACCTACCTGGTGCACGGCGAGCCTGCAGCTTCATCCTTGCTTCGCGACGCCATGATGAAGGAGTTAGGCTGGAACGTCCAGGTAGCGGAGTGGATGGAAAAAGTAATCGTGTGACTGGGGGAGCTGAGTAATTGATGAGCGGGAGAGTTTTATGACGGAAGGTGAACTGAAGAAATATCTGGAGGCCGCGGAAAAAAACCCGAAGCAGGTTGCGGCGGCGGTTTCGGGTCTGCCGGAAAAAGTGTTGCGCTACAAGCCGGCTCCGGACCAGTGGTGTATCCAGGAGATACTCGGGCATCTGGCTGACGTCGAGATTGTGTACGGCTACCGCCTGCGCCAGATGCTCGCGGACAAGAAGCCGGTGATTGCGCCAATGGACCAGAACGACTGGGCCCGGAACCTCGGCTGTTTGGAGACTCCGCCCGCCGAACTGATCGCGCTCTACGGGCTGAATCGCCATGGGAACTTGCGATTGCTGCAGCGCCTCAAGCCGGCGGATCTTGGCAAGTCAGCCTATCATCCCGAGACGAAGCAGGACTTCACCGTGGCCCAGTTGATCGAAAGAATGGGGACGCACGGCGCGAATCATCTCGAACAGATTGAAAAATTGAAGCAGGAAGCGGGGAGGAAATGAGTCCTTTGTCATGCTGAGTGCGGTTGCCGTTTCGCTTGCGAAACGGCAACAAGCGAAGGACCTGTGTATTGCCGTTCTCTCACGCCGGAAATGCATGGGTCCTTCGGGCGTATTTCCTTTCGCGTTGCGAAAGGAAATGCTTCCTCAGGATGACAACGGTTGCGCGTGGGCGCTCGTAAACTGCACCAGTGCAGCCATCTTGGCAGATGCAGAGCCGGAATCGATGGACAGTGCCGCTAGCGGTAACGCATCAGCCAAGTGGTCGGCTCTGCCTGCTGCGACCAGGGCGGCGGCCGCGTTGAGCAGGACGATGTCCCGGCGGGCGGATTTCTTTCCGGCTAGAATTTCACGAATGATGGCGGCGTTGGTCGCGGCGTCGCCACCTGCGAGCTCTTCGAGAGCCGCCCGCTTGATTCCGAACTCTTCCGGCGTGACTTCGTAGGTGCGGACATTTCCCTCGCGAACTTCGGCGATGCGGGTTAGTCCCGTAGTCGTGATTTCATCCAGACCATCCAGCCCGTGGACCACCAGGGCGCGATGGACGCCCAACATGCTGAGCGCCTCCGCAACTTTTTCCACCAGGTCGAGGGAATACACACCAACTACCTGCGCCGAAGCCCGCGCCGGATTGGTGAGCGGCCCGAGCAGGTTGAAAATTGTCCGCAAGCGAAGCTCGCGGCGGGCGGGCTGTACATATTTCATAGCGGAGTGCATGGCCGGGGCGAACAAGAACACGAGGCCGACCTCTTCGAGACATGTGGCCAGAACTGCGGCGGGCAGACTGATCTTGACGCCCAGGGCTTCCATGACGTCGGCCGAGCCGCATTTGGAACTCAGACCTCGGTTGCCGTGCTTGGCCACACGCACTCCGGCCCCGGCGACGACGAAGGCGGTTGCTGTGGAGATATTGAAGGTGCCCCGCGCGTCTCCGCCGGTGCCGCAGGTGTCAACCAGCGTCTCTCGCCCCGCGCTGCTGACGGACAGCGTGGATCCCCGATGAAGAGGCAACGGCTCCGCCGCCGCGCGAATGGCCTCGGCGAAGCCCACAATCTCTTCGACCGTCTCGCCCTTCATGTGCAGCGCGACTAGCAGGGCCGCAATCTGAGCGTCGGTGGCAGTCCCCGAGAATACTTCCGTCATGACCGCGCGCGCTTCTTCGCGCGTCAACGATTCGCGCTGGTTGGCAATACGCTGCAGGGCGTCAGTGATCATGGGATTGGCTACCTAGAGTAGCATCGTTTTCACGCGCAAGCCGCGGGTCGAGGCCCAGACCTGCGATGAAACAGCGACGCGAATCACGCCGCACCGGACGGCGCGTTTGCCCTATCGGTGACCCTTCTATAAAATTGGACGTTGCGAAACTGCTGCCCTAAGCTGCAAGCCAGGTTGTGCCGATAGGTCTAGTCGGAATCATTATGAAAATTCATGAGTACCAGGCGAAAAACATCCTGAAGAAGTATGGGGTCGCGGTGCCTCGGGGCGAGATGGTCGAGACCCGGGAAGCGGCGGAAGTCGCCGCCACGAAGCTTTTCGACGCAGGGGCTACGGGCGTGGTGGTGAAAGCCCAGATCCATGCCGGCGGACGCGGGAAAGGTGGTGGCGTCAAGATTGCCAAGTCGGTTGCGGAGGCTGCCGATCTCGCCAGCAAGATCCTCGGCATGACGTTGATCACGCATCAGACCGGGCCTGAGGGCCGTGTGGTTCGCCGCCTGCTGATCGAAGAGACGCTGCCGATTGACAAAGAACTGTATCTGGGAATCGTGATTAATCGCGAGCAGGCGCGGCCTGTGTTTATGGCGTCGGCCGCGGGTGGAATGGAAATTGAACGCGTGGCGGCGCAGAATCCCGCGGCCATTCTCAAGGAATACATTGATCCAGGCATGGGTCTGGAAGCATTTCAGGCGCGCAAACTGGCATTTGCCTTGGGGCTGAAGGCGCAGCAGACTAATCAGGCTGTCCAGTTGATGACCGGCTTGTACAGGGCTTTCGAGGAAACTGATTCTTCGCTGATGGAGATCAATCCGTTTGTCACTTGTACCGACGGCCGTTTATTTGCGCTGGACGCCAAAATGAATTTTGATGACAACACCATGTTCCGGCATCCTGAGCTGAAAGAATTGAGGGATGTCACCGAGGAAGATCCGCTCGAGGTTGAGGCTTCGAAATACAGCTTGAACTACATCAAGCTGGACGGAAACGTCGGCTGCATGGTCAACGGCGCGGGTCTGGCCATGGCGACCATGGACATTATCAAGTACGCCGGCGGAATGCCTGCGAACTTCCTTGACGTGGGCGGAGGCGCCAACACCGAACAAGTCACCCACGCGTTTGAGATCCTGCTCAGTGACAAAAACGTGAAGGCGGTGCTGATTAATATCTTTGGCGGCATTCTTCGTGTGGATATGCTGGCCACGGGCGTGGTCGAGGCGGCGCGGAAGACTCACATTCAACTTCCCATCGTGCTGCGGCTGGAAGGCACGAACGTTGAGGCGGGGCGGGAGATTCTGAAGCAGTCGGGATTTAATTTTATTGTGGCTGAAACCATGAGGGATGCGGCCGAGAAGGTAGTGGCGGCAGCGAGAGCGGCTTAGGACACGATTGCCTGTAGAGAGTAGGGGTCCTTCCACTCGGTATTTCTTTCGCTCCGCGAAAGACATGCTGCGCGCAGGATGACAAGGGTTTGAAAGCAGAGACGAATTCATGAGCATTTTGGTAAATAAGTCGACGCGCGTGATTGTGCAGGGTCTTACCGGGCGGGAAGGAACATTCCACGCCAAAGCTTGCGCGGAGTATGGGACTCAGATTGTCGGCGGCGTGACTCCGGGTAAGGGAGGCACGACGCACGAAGGTTGGCCGATCTTCAATACGGTGCAGGAAGCAGTGAACCAGACTGCGGCCGACACGTCCGTGATCTTTGTGCCACCACCGTTTGCCGCGGACGCCATTATGGAGGCGGCCGATGCCGAGTTGGAACTGATCGTCTGCATTACGGAAGGCATCCCGACACTGGACATGGTTCGTGCCTGGGAGTTCCTGCAAAACCGGCGGTCGCGGCTGATTGGACCCAATTGTCCGGGAATTATTTCGCCGGGTCACTGTAAGGTTGGGATTATGCCCGCCCGGATCCATAAAGAAGGATCGGTGGGAATCGTGTCACGATCTGGCACTCTCACCTACGAGGCCGTCTACCAACTCACCACCCGCGGGATTGGTCAATCCACTGCGATCGGAATCGGCGGGGATCCCATCATCGGCACCAACTTTCTGGATGCCCTTGAACTCTTCAATCGCGATCCCCTGACTGAAGCCGTGGTGATGATCGGAGAAATCGGCGGCACTGCCGAGGAGACCGCCGCGGAGTACGTAAAGATGCACATGAGAAAGCCTGTAGTCGGATTTATCGCGGGGCAGACCGCGCCTCCGGGGCGCCGCATGGGCCATGCCGGCGCCATTATTTCCGGAGGGAAGGGAACCGCGGATGAGAAGATCAAAGCCATGGAAGAGGCGGGAATTCGTGTGGCGAAATCTCCGGCTGAAATTGGCGAGACCGTGGCTGCGGTGATGGGAGTGAAGGCTTAGGACGCAGTTGCCAGATATTAGTTCCCGGCTCTCAGAAACTACGCACAATTAGGAAGCGCGACCAACGACAAAATGAAAACACTTCAACGCACACTGACCATCGTTAAACCGGATGCCGTGCGCAGGCATGCTGTCGGCGACATCATCGAGCAATTTGAGAAGAACGGCTTTCAGATTCTGTGCATGAAGATGCTCGAAATATCGAAGCATCAGGCGGAGCAGTTCTACGCGGTGCACGCCAGCCGGCCATTCTTCAATTCGCTGACTGATTTCATGTCCAGCGGGCCGATTGTGGTTCTGGCTTTGGAAAAAGAAAATGCCATAGCGGATTTGCGCAAGCTCATGGGCGCCACCAACCCGGCCAACGCCGAGGAAGGCACCATTCGCAAAAAGTGGGCGACCAGCATCGAGAACAATGCCATCCACGGTTCGGACGCAGACGATACCGCCCGCTTCGAGCTCAGTTTCTTTTTCGCGGGATACGAACTGGCGCGGTAGTTTCGCCAGAAGCCAGGAGAGATTTCCATGCCATTACTCCAAGTCACAATGCTTGCCGGCCGCACGGCCGATCAAAAGCGCAAGTTGGCACAGCGCCTGACCGATGCCATGGTGGAGGAAGCGGGGGCTCGCCGCGAGGCGGTCGTGGTGACTTTCAACGAAGTTCCGAAAGAGAGCTATGCTTCGGGTGGCGTATTGATGGCGGATAAGTAACAAAACGCGGGCGAGTCGCCCGCGTCCACACGAGCCACTACCCTAGCGGTTCGTACAGATGTCCTTCCACCCGGTCGCCAAGCTTCGGAAGTTCTTTCTTGGCGTATTGCAGAAAATGGGGAGCGGCGCGGTGGGCCTCAAGCGCAGCGTCGTCCTTGTACTGCTCGTAGATGAAAAAGCGTCGCGGTTCCGTCTTGTGGCGATGCACCACGTACATTACACAGCCGGGCTCCTTGCGGGACTCTTCGGTCAATTTGGAAAAGACTCCGGCCACTTCAGCTTCTCGGCCAACTTTCGCCATCCAGGTCACAGCCAGGACAACCATCATTCGCTCCGTTTGTCAGATTGTTGCTGAAGCCCCTGTTTTCTGTCCAGTCAATCCCCTTAGTTCCGCGGTGAAGCTGTCCACAAACATGGTCTGCTCGCGTCCCGGTCCAGTCGAGACCATTCCGATGCCGGCGCCGCTCTCTTTCTCGAGAAATGCCAGATATTCTCGCGCCGCCTGGGGCAGTTTTTCCAGGTGAGTGATGCCTTGAGTAGTAGTGCGCCACCCCGGCATGGCGTGGTACACGCACTCAATGGCGTCGTAGCCGCTGGCGTGAGCTGGAATCTCTGCGGTCACCTTGCCGTTAATCTTGTAGCCGACACAGACCGGAATCTCGGCCAGCTCGTCCAGCACGTCGAGCTTGGTGACGACCAGCCAGGAGATGCCGTTAATCATGCCAGCGTAGCGCAAGAGTGGCAAATCGAGCCAGCCGCAGCGCCGGGGACGCCCGGTGACCGCGCCATACTCATTGCCCCGCGCTCGCAGCAGATCGCCGCTGGCGTCCATGGCTTCGGAGGGGAACGGTCCACCGCCCACTCGCGTGCAATACGCTTTAGTAACGCCGATCACGGTGTCAATCGCGTTCGGAGCGACGCCGGTTCCGATGACTGCTCCCCCCGACGTGGCGCTGGATGAGGTCACGAACGGATAAGTGCCGTGGTCAATGTCGAGCATCGTGCCTTGCGCACCTTCAAAGAGAACCGACTCGCCGTCAGCCAGGGCTTTATTCAGCAACGCGGCCGTGTCGCATACGAAGGGAGCGACTTTCGCCGACGCCTCGGCATATTCCTGATACATCTTGTCGGGATCGAGCGGTTCGGAATTGAACAACGCATGCGCGATCATGTTCTTCTCGTGGCAGGCGTTTTCAATATGCGTGCGCAGCAGACTAAGGTCGAGCAGGTCCGCCACTCGCAGGCCGCGGCGACCCATCTTGTCTTCGTAGGTTGGCCCGATGCCGCGGGACGTGGTGCCAATCTTCACCCGCCCCGGAGCATTTTCCGAAGCCAGTTCGATCATGCGGTGATAAGGCAGGATCACGTGAGCGCGGTTGCTGACGAACAGGCTGCCATCCACCTGCACGCCGGTCTCACGCAAAGCCGCGACTTCCTTAAGAAAGGCGATGGGATCGAGCACCACGCCATTACCGATCACGCTGCGGCAACCGGGACGCAGCACGCCGCAAGGCACTAGCTGAAGGATGAATTTCTTGCCATTGATGATGACCGTGTGCCCGGCATTGTGTCCGCCGGCGTAACGGGCAACCACCGAAAATCCTTCGGAGAGAACGTCGACGATCTTGCCCTTACCCTCGTCGCCCCACTGCGCACCAACGATGACAGCGGTCTTACCCTTCTTCAAAGTCAGCTCCGTGGCACAAGATGGCGGCCACCCCGGCCGCGTTGCAGGGTCGCACACACTCCACGCCCACGGGAAACAGCGCTACATTGAATTACAAGGATTTACAGGGCTGATGTGTACCGATAATGATAACCCGAGGGATGGCGGATGAGCAATTGTGAATGCAATCGTCAGTCGTCGGTCTTCAGTCGTCAGCAGAGGCCCTGGCTGACCACTGAAGACCGACGACTGTAGACTGCTTTTATGCCTGAACTTCCTGAAGTAGAAACCATTGCTCGCGGCTTGGCCAGCCGCGTTACCGGAGACGTCATCGAATCGGTCTGGCTGGGATCGAAGCCCGAGCCACTGAAAAGCCCCGCTGCTGAGATCGTTGCTGCGCTGGAGTCGCAGCGCATCGCTGGTGTGCGGCGAGTGGGCAAGCACATTGTGTTCGACTTGGAGCCTACCGGTCGGGTGGGGCGGGCGCCCGCGCCCGCCAAGGGTCGGAACAAGTCTCGCGGTTCTCGATCGAAGAAAAGGCTGGCGGGCGAGGGCGCCCGCCCCACACAAGCCCAATGGATCGTCCACCTGGGGATGACTGGGCGCATGGTGGTCTGCTCGCCGCATAGCGAAATGGCAAAACATACCCACCTGGTCGCGAAGCTGGCGTCGGGCAGGGAGTTGCGCTTTGTCGATCCGCGGCGCTTCGGGCGTTTGAGTGTGGCCCACGGTTTCGAAGTCGGCGGTTCTGAACCGCTCGAGGTTCAGCTGGATCATTTTGTCATGCTCTTCCACGGCCGCAAAACGCCCATCAAGAGCGGCCTGCTGAACCAGAGACTCCTTCGCGGCGTGGGCAATATCTACGCCGACGAATCGCTGTTCCGCGCTGGAATTCGCCCGAGACGTCGTGCATCATCTCTTACACGAGAAGACCTGCGGCGCCTGTACCCGGCGGTCCAGCAGGTGTTGCGGGAAGCTATCGCGCTGGGCGGCTCTTCGGTCTCCGACTACGTCGACGCGGATGGCGAGGAAGGATTCTTTCAGTTGCAGCATCGGGTCTACGGCCGCGAAGGCGAACCGTGCCTGGTGTGCAAGACTCCGATCAAACGCGTAGTGATTGCGGGTCGCAGCAGCCACTATTGCCCAAAGTGTCAAAAGTAGCGCCGGCGTCTCGCCGGCTGTCCGCAGGGCATCCTGCCCTCCGCCGCCGTCGCGGACGAGACGCCGGCGCTACGCTGAAATTTGATACGCTATTCCCCTATGCCCAACTTTTCGATCGGCGTTGATCTCGGCGGCACCAACCTGCGTATCGCGGCGGTCAACCAGCAAGGTGACTTGATGGAAAAGGTCACGCTGGGCACGCGGGTGGCATTGGGCAAAGACCATGTCATCCGCGAGATGTGCGATGCCATCCGGGTTCTTGCCTCCAAGTATGGCAGCACCTTTGCTCTGCAGGGAATCGGCATCGGCGTGCCCGGCATTATCGACATGAAGACGGGGATGTTGCGCGAGTCGCCGAACCTGCCGGGATGGGCGGAGACTCCGGTGCGAGCCGAAATCGAGCGCCTCCTGGGCACGCGAGTGATCCTGGAGAACGACGCCAATGTCGCTGCCCTGGGCGAGAAGTGGCTGGGCGCGGCACGCGATGTGGACGATATGGCCATGCTCACGCTCGGGACGGGCGTGGGTGGCGGAATCGTACTCCAGGGCCGCATCTGGCACGGCATGACCGGAATGGCGGGCGAGTTTGGCCACATGACGGTGGAACCTGAGGGACCTCCGTGCGGCTGCGGTAACCGAGGATGCGTCGAACAATACGCTTCGGCCACGGCAGTGGTTCGAATGGCGAAGGAGGCGATTGCCTCTGGCCGCGCGCCCGGACTGGCCAAAGCTGCCAGCTCAGATCCGGAATTCAGCTCCAAAGCGATCTATAACCTGGCCATTCAGGGAGACGAAGAGGCGAAGAGTATTTTCGGCCGAGTCGGACGCGCTCTGGGCATTTGCCTCGCGAACCTGGTCAATGCGTTCAATCTCAATATGTATGTGATTGGTGGAGGAGCGTCGAGCGCATGGGAGGCGTTTTCGCCCTTCATCTTTGAGGAACTTCGGCAGCGGTCTCTGGTCTATGCCGCCACTGCTCCCGCCTCAACGCTCTCTGATGGCACGGGTGCTTCAGGACGTCTGGGGCCGGAAGGTTCGACCAAGACGATTGTCACTCTGGCTCTGCTGGGCAGCGATGCGGGACTCTACGGCGCTGCGCAACTGCCCCTGACGAACAACTAGGGTTCTGTTGTTGTGTGGTCGCGGGCGACTCGCCCGCGACCACACGCGCCTACAGGCAGAGTCTCACTTTACGGCAGACTTCAAACGAACCACTTCCTGCGCGGTGAGATGGCGGAACTTTCCCGGAAGCACATCAAGCTGCAGCGGCCCGTAGCGCACGCGTTTTATTTTCTCGACGTGATGTCCGACGGTCTCGAACATCTGCCGGATCTGCCGGTTCTTGCCTTCGATTAGCGTGACTTCGTACCAGGGATTGTCCGCCTCCCGAATCGGTTTGATCTTGGCGGGCGCAGTTTTTTGCCTTCGGCCGCTTTTACCCTGGATGTAAACGCCCGATCTCAGCTTGGCCAGTCCGTCCGCCGACGGTGTTCCCGCAACCTTGACCAGGTAAGTCTTGGGAACGTGTGATGAAGCCTTCATGAGCGCGGCAGCGAGCCCTCCATCATTGCTGAGCAGGAGCAGGCCTTCGCTGGCGTAGTCCAACCGCCCGACGGGATACACGCGCACGCCCACTCCGCGAAGCAGATCCATTACAGTCGGTCGCTTTTCCGGATCGGTTACCGCCGTGATATATCCCTTGGGCTTGTTCATCAGCAGGTAAACGTACTTCTGGGCCCCGCGCAGCAGCTTGCCATTTACCCGGATGTGATCATGCTCCGGATCGGCTTTGGTACCGGGTTCCGTGACCACTTGACCGTTCAGCGACACCAGCCCGCCGGCAATAAGCTGCTCCGCCTTGCGGCGCGATGCGATTCCGGCAGCAGCGATAATTCTTTGCAGACGTTGGACGGGCATTGGAAATTTCTTCAACTACACGCTAGATGAAAGCCCTGGTGGAAAATCAGTCGGCCCTGGTCTAAGCGGCTGGATCATTTTCGCCCGCGACATGCGGGTCGGTGGAAACCGCTTCCTGATCCGTGGTGGACGCCGTGGGCTCGGACTCAACTCGCGCATCGCCGGCGGGAGCGGCTTCCGCGGCTTCCGCACCGTTATCCGACAAGGGCAGCAATTCGTTGTGGAACGATTCCGCCACCAGCTTTTCAAACTCCTCCATGCTGGGCAGTTCGCTGACGTCCTTCAATCCAAAACGCAGCAGAAATTCCTTGGTGGACTTATAAAGAATCGGGCGCCCGATGACCGCCTTGCGGCCTGCAGTGGTGATGAGCTTCCGGTCCAGCAAAGTGGCGATGACGCCGCTCGAATCCACGCCGCGGATTTCGCTGACCTCCGGCACGGTGACGGGCTGTTTGTATGCAATCACAGCCAGCGTTTCCAGTGCGGGAAGAGAGAGGCGAATGGGCGGCTTCAAACTCTTGGCAAATTGGCGAACCACGTCATGCTGCTCGGGCTTGGTGGACATGCGATATCCGCCCGCGATCTGGCGGATCTCAATGCCACGGTGGGCAGCAGCGCAGTCGTCGATCAGTTCCTCAAGCGCGACGCGGACACGTGACTTCACCTCATCTTCGGTTGCGCCTTCGGCAATCACAGATTCGCTCAACAACTCGACAATGTGATCGAGCGTGATTGGTGTTTCCGCCGCATAAATAATGGCTTCAAGTTTAGCTTTAAGACTCATGGTTAAGTGCCTTCAAACGTTATATTACACGCTGGCGACCGAAGACTGACGACCGACGACTGCGGTCTATCTCCAATCGTCGCGCACTGCGGATTGCTCCGCGACGATGGCGTCAAATCCACTATGCTTGCGCAGCAGAATCTCGCCAAAAATGCGGTCCTGCCGCAACTGGATGGCCTGCAGGCGGACCATCTCCAGCAGGGCCAGAAACATGCAGACCAGCGCCTGGTGCGAATTCACATTGCGCAGGATTTGCTTCAAGCGAAGCGGCCGGTCCTCGAGAGCCAGACGGCGCTGCAAATAGTCAATCATCTGTCCTACTGTGACCGTCTCTTCGTCCACCTGCAGCAGAGGACGGGAACGGGCGCGCTCCAGAATCTGCTGGAAGGTCTTCACCAGATCAATCACGTCGGCCGCGATCTCGGGCTCGGTGCCCTCAGCATCCATGAATTCCCGGATCGCCGGGTTGGACCGGACGGCGTCTTCGATCTGCTGCTTCTGCATCAGCATTTGTGCCGCAGACTTGAACTTCTCGTGCTCGATCAGGCGGTTGACCAGTTCGGCTCGCGGATCGTCCTGCGCGTCCGAAGCCGCTGCTGGGTCCCGGGGCAGCAGCATCTTCGACTTTATGTGAATCAGCACGGCGGCCATGTAAATGAATTCGGCCGCCACGTTCACATCCAGTTCCCTCAACTTTTCGACGTAGGCGAGGTATTGCGCGGTGATGCGCGCGATTGGAATATCGTAGATATCAATGTCCTGCTTGCGGATCAGGTCGAGCAGCAGATCGAGCGGTCCCTCGTAAACATCCCTGACAGTCACGGAAAAGGGGAAGTCACTCTCCGGCTGAGGCTTCGACGCGGCCGGCATCTGCACTACCGGTGCCAGCGTGCTTCCGGCTTCCGGCTCCGGGTTCACGGACGCGATTTTTAGATTCTCAGCCAAGTTTCTCTTCGTAATCGAGCGACATGCCCATCGCCTCGCGGACTTCGCCCATGGTCGACCCCGCTACCTTGCTGGCGCGGGTAGAGCCTGCCTCCAGAATATCCCAGGCGAGGCGTGGATTGTCCTCATATTTCTTACGACGCTCCTGCATGGGGTTGAGGATGCTGACCAGGGCGTCCGCGGCCCACCCCTTGCACTCGATGCAGCCGATGCCGGCTGAGCGGCAGCCTTCGTCCACCTTCAGGATGGTTGCGCGGTCGCTGAAGATCTTGTGCAGGTCTCCCACCGGGCACACATCGGGATTGCCAGGATCGGTGCGGCGCACGCGCGCCGGATCGGTCACCATGGTCTTCAACTTCTGCCGCACCACCGGCTCGGGATCCGTCAGCAGGATGGTGTTGCCGTACGACTTCGACATTTTTCGCCCATCGGTGCCCGGCAGTTTGGCGGCGGGAGTCAGCAGCGGCTGCGGCTCGGGAAAAACGTACATGCCTTTCCGGGTATAAAACATGTTGAAGCGGCGCGCGATTTCGCGCGTCAGCTCAACGTGCGGCACCTGGTCTTCGCCCACCGGAACGAAATCCCCTTTGTAGATCAGGATGTCTGCCGCCTGTAGTACCGGATACCCGAGGAATCCATAGGTGGCGAGATCTTTCTCCGCAATGTTCTCGCGTTGCTCCTTGTACGTAGGAACGCGCTCCAGCCAGCCCAATGGCGTGATCATGGAAAACAGCAAATGCAATTCGGCATGCTGTGGAACATGCGACTGGATGAACATGGTGCAACGCTCGGGATCGAGCCCCGCGGCCAGCCAGTCGAGCAGGACTTCCAGCGAGTTCTCCTTGATCTTCGAGGTATCCGCGTAATCGGTGGTTAGCGCGTGCCAGTCGGCCACGAAGAAAAAGCAATCGTACTGGTCCTGCATACGCACCCAGTTGTCCAGCGCGCCGACGAAGTTTCCTAAATGAAGCTTCCCCGTGGAGCGCATACCGCTGAGCACGCGTTTGCGTTGGCTTGGACGAGAGGTCATCAGATTCTCAGGAGGATGTAGTTAAAAAGTCCGATAGCGGGGGAGATCAGTTTGCCCAGCAGTCCGCCACCCCAGAACACCAGGATAAACAATCCAAACATTCCGACTGTATCGTAAATCCGAAGTGCTCCAGCCGGCAGAAGATGGCGCACGACGTGGCTGCCATCCAGCGGAGGCACCGGTATGAGATTGAAAACGCCCAGCACGACGTTGATCACCATGAGTTCGTAGATCAGAAGGCATAAAGGCAGCAGAAATGAATCGGTGTCCGTGGCGAACCCTTGTTCCACGATCTGACGTCCTAGAGGCGAAGCAAATTTCACCAAAGCCAGAACGAACACCGCACCGATGGCGACCACAAAGTTGCTGATCGGTCCCACCACGGAGGTGAGAATGTCGTCCAGCACGGGATTCTTGAAGTTTCTTGGATCGACCGGAGTCGGTTTCGCCCAGCCGATCACCGGGGCATGAAAATACATCGCAACCGCAGGCAACAGCAGGGTTCCCACTGGATCAATGTGCTTGATGGGATTGAGCGTAATACGCCCCAGCATCCGCGCCGTGGGATCGCCGCGCAGATTGGCCATCCAGGCATGCGCCGATTCGTGAACGCTGATCGCAAACAGGAACGCGATCAGCTGAAACACTATGTCGATGTGTTGCAGGGTCATGCGAGATTGGTTTCGATACTAACACGCGGACCCGCGATTCCGCGCGGCCTGGGGCGCGAACGTCGCGGTCGGTTCGAGGCCGGCAAGCGCAAACTTCTGTCATCCTGAGGAAGCGGAGCCCTTCGCTACGCGAAGAACTCCCGACGAAGGACCTGCGCATTCTCTTCCGATAGCAGCGCCCGAACTCCCCTGACGAAGATGGATCACGGCGCGGAATGCAGAGGTCCTTCGCTTGCTTTCGTCCAGCTTCGCCGGACGAAAGACTGCGCTCAGGATGACACTCTCGTGAGTGTTTGGCATGAATCGGAATGCGTCGGGCATGCCAACAGAAGCGTTAGCGCTTTTCGAAAGCGCTCCGCTGTTCTTCTGGCGCAATGGATTTTACCTTGATCGCCTTGGCGGGAATGCCGCCCACTACGGTGTACGGTTCGACATCTTTCGAGGCAACTCCCATCGAGCCCACCATCCCATGCTCGCCGACTTTCACCCCGCTTAATACGGTCGCATGGTAAGTGATCCGCGCCTTGGGGCCGATCTCGGTTTTGTGATTATCAACGATCATGCCGTCGTTGAGATCGTGGGCGTGTGAGTAGATGTTGGCGTAGTCGGAGACGGAAGATCCTTCGTGAATGATGATCTCTCCACGGTCATCGAGCAGAACGTACTTATGGATGGTGCAGTTGTCTTCGACCGTCAGGTTGTAGCCGAAGGAAAACTCCACGCCGTGAAAAATCTTGACGTTACTGCCACAATGTTTGAACACGTGGCGCGCCAGCATGGCACGAACCTTGTGTCCCAGCCAGTGATTCAGGCCGACCGGAGAGCGGTCGTACATCATCCAGAACCAGATCAGCGGCTTGCGTTCACCGTACTTGGCGGCGTCAGCATCACCATAGGTCTCGGGCTCAAGCGTCGCGTTGCGCGGATCAAGCGAGTGGACCAGAGTTTGCAGCGCCAGCGGCGCTGCCGGATCGGGCGCCGCATAAGGACGTCCCAGATAGAGCTGGTGCAGTTCCTCACGGACGACATCGCTGCGATGCTCAGGGTCACGATTCGCGAATGCACGATCGAGCCCATCAATCCATTCCAGAAATGCCTTTTCCGCAGCTGGAACGGGCCTTAAGACTCGATATTCGTATCGGGGCATGGTCGCCTCACTGGTTCATCTGAGAAGGCTAAAACATAACATACTGACCCGTGAAGGATGATCGAGTCCTCGGCGAACTTTGCGACTCCTTTGCGTCCTTTGCGGTTAAAGATTTTGACCGCAAAGGTCGCAAAGGTTACCGCAAAGGACGCAAAGAAGGTCCCATTTAGCGAGCCAGCGCCTCGGCGGCATGTTCTATAATGCGCGCGCCTATGAAATCAAAGAAAACGGCAAAGCCGCATCCCATGCCGGTGGATGCGCTGGTCTATCCACGGTTCTCCGGCGTGCCCACGTTTATGCGGCTGCCCCACATTCCGCGGGCCGAGGATCTCGACCTGGCGTTGATTGGCATTCCGTTCGACGGAGGAACGACTTACCGTCCGGGTGCACGCTTCGGCCCGCGCAATATTCGGGTGCAATCGGCCATGATTCGTCCCTGGAATCCGGTGCTGAAGCTCAATCCCTTCGAAAAATGGCGCATTGGTGATTTCGGCGATCTCTCCATCAACCCGCTGTCGATTGAAGACACCTATCGGCGAATCACCGAGCAACTGGGCGACGTGTTTCGCGACGGAGCGCGATCGGTCTGCGTCGGTGGCGACCACTCCATTCTCTTGCCCATACTGCGCGCCATTCACCGGCACTTCGGTCCGGTTGCGTTTGTTCAGCTTGATGCTCACGGGGACACATGGAGCGGGTACTTCGGCAGTCCGCATTCGCATGGCACGCCGGTGAAGTATGCCATCGAGGAAGGACTGATTGAAGAAGGTCACGCCCTTCAAGTCGGTTTGCGCGGCCAGGTTTATTCCGATGGCGACTTTGACTTTGCCCACAAGCACGGCATCCAGATTGTGACCTCGGAAGAGTTTCATTCCGGCGGAGTCGAACTGGTCAAGCGTCATTTGAAAAAGTTGCGAGGCCGTCCGGTGTACCTCACGCTGGACATCGACGTAGTGGATCCGGCTTTTGCTCCGGGTACGGGCACGCCGCAGGTGGGAGGACTCTCCAGCGCGCAGATTCTCGATCTGGTGCGCTGCCTTAAGGGTCTGAAGCTGGTAGGGTGCGATCTGGTGGAGGTATCGCCTCCCTACGACAACGGTGAGATCACTTCTTTGCTGGCCGCGAATTTGCTTTTCGAGTTGCTGTGTCTGTTTTAGAGGGCGACTTCCGAGGCGCTTCGGAATTGGCAAGCAATTAGCAATTAGCAATTGCCAATGACCAGTTGGTTTCAATGTTTGCCTAATTGCCAATTGCTAATTGCCAATTGCCATGATCACTCTCGCCCGCAAACTTCGCGTCGTTGATTACTTCACTCTGGGCTGGGGCACCATGGTGGGCGTCGGCTGGCTGGTCGTGATGGACGATTGGCTGCTGCGCGGCGGAACGCTAGGTGGCGTTCTGGGATTCGCCATCGGCGGTGCGCTACTGCTTCCCATCGGCTACGTTTACGGTCAGCTTGTAATGGCTATGCCCGATGCCGCGGGCGAGGTCGCCTACACTGCAAGAGTTTTTCCCCGGTCGGTCAGCTTCGCTACCGGGTGGATGATGGTGCTGGCCTACTTTATTGTTTGTCCGTGGGAAGCTGTGGCCGTGGGGAAAATTGCGGGCTACATTTTTCCCGGGCTGGATTCGATAGAACTCTACCGCATCGCGGGCCGGCCCGTTTACTTGCCTCATGTGATCATCGGGCTGGGCCTCACCGGTGTACTCACCTGGCTCAACTATCGCGGAATCCGCCTGAGTGCGATCTTTCAGAACTGCACAACTTTCGGGACCCTCGGCCTGTTTGTCGTCTTCGTCGCGGTCGGAGTCAGCAAGGGTTCGCCGCAGAATTTTCCGCCCTTGTTCACTCACAGCGGATTCGTTTCCGTTTTGCTGGTCATTCAGATCGTTCCGTATTACATGACGGGCTTCGAGTCAGTGGTGAAGGGTGCGGAAGAATCCAGCCCGGAATTTCGGACTGGAGGATTTCTCAAAGCCATCTGGATGGCGATCCTGGTGGGCATTCTCTTCTACACCATCGTGATCGCCGCCGTGGGTTTTGTTGCTCCCTGGCGGCAACTCACCGGTGAAAAGTTCATGACCGCGGTGGCTTTTGAGCACGCGGTGGGCTCGCGCTGGATTGTCAGCGTGATTCTGGCCGCGGCTTTGCTTTCGCTTCTTAAGGTATTCAATGGAAACCTGGTCGCAGCCAGCAGGCTGGTATTTGCCATGGGGCGGCGCGGCTTGGTGGATGCCCGTGTTGCCCAGGTGCATCCGAAGAATCAGACCCCGTCTGTGGCCGTGATTTGCGTAGGATTGAGTACAGCCGCGTGCATGTTCCTCGGCGACGCCATCCTGGTGCCAATCTCGGATGTCGGGTCGCTGGCGTCCGCGGCGGGATGGTTGGCAGCCTGTGCCGCGTATTATCAAATGGCCCTATCCAGACGCCAACGCCTGGTCGCCGCCGTGGGCGCGCTGGTCGGTTTGTTGATGATCCTGATGAAAGTCGTTCCGTTCGTGCCCGGACACTTCAGCACCTATGAATGGCTGGCCTTAGGAATCTGGGTGGCGCTAGGCGCGATCTCAGTTCGTCGAGCAACACCGTAGCGCCGGCGTATCGCTGGCTGTCGGGTGGGCTCTCGCCCACCCAGAATGCCGTACAGAGAGTTCTGCGGTCGAAATGGAAACAAAAACGGAGAAACCATGGGAAGCAGCAAGCTAAAGAAAGAGTTCCTGATCATCGCTATCTTTCTTCTTACATTCGTTCACCTGTCACTGGCACAAGCCTTAAACCCATCTTTCGATCTTGTCATCATCAACGGCCACATCATCGACGGCACTGGCTCACCCTGGTACTCAGGCGACGTCGGCATTCGCGGCGGCAAAATCGCCGGTATCGGAAATCTGAGCGACGCGCAACGCACCCGCACCATTGACGCGCACGGCATGGTCGTCACCCCCGGCTTTATCGACATGCTGGGCCAGTCGGAGCTGACGATTCTGGTAGATCCGCGCCTCCCCTCGAAGATTTACCAGGGCATCACCACGGAGATCACGGGGGAAGGCGATTCTGCGGCGCCGTTGAATGAGGCCATCATTCAAGCCAAACGCCACAACTACGATCACTATCACATCACGCCGGACTGGCGCAGCTTTCAACAATACTTCGCCCGTTTGGAAAAACAGGGCATGGGAATCAATCTGGCAAGCTACGTCGGCGCCACGCAGGTCCGGCGCATGGTGTTGGGCGATGACGACAAACAGCCGACATCCGCGCAACTGGACCAGATGCGAGGACTGGTCCGGCAGGCCATGCTCGAAGGCGCCGTCGGAGTCTCGACATCACTGGAGTACTCGCCCGCTCCTTACGCCAAGACCGAAGAATTGATCGCCCTGGCTTCGGAGGCCTCGAAATTCGGCGGCATCTATGCCACGCATATGCGTAATGAGAGCAATAGCGTCCTGTCGGCGATCGATGAAGCGTTGCGCATCGGGCGCGAGGGGCACGTCCCGGTCGAAATCTGGCACCTCAAGGTCGCAGGAAAGGCCAACTGGGGACGCATGCCAGAGGTCGTTGCAAAAATCAACGCCGCACGAGCCGAGGGAATGGACGTTACCGCCGATACCTATGCCTATACCGCATGGTTCAACGATTTCTCGGCATTCATTCCGGCTTGGGCGCACGACGGTGGCGATGCCAAATTGATCGAACGTTTGAAGGATCCTGCGATGCGCGCCCGTATTCGCAAAGACATGATGACTCCGTCGAACGAATGGGACAACGAATGGGAGGAGATTAGCGGCCCTCAGGATATCTTGATCGGTGTTGTAAAAAACCCCAAGCTGCTTCCTGTGCAAGGCAAGAGGCTGTCCGAAGTTGCGAAACTGCAAAACAAAGATCCCATGGACGCCCTGTTCGACCTGCTCATCGACGACAACGCGTCCACCGAAGTCGCCGTATTCGGCATGTACGAGCCGGATATTGTTCTCGCTCTGCAGCAGCCATGGGTGGCCTTCGACAACGATTCTTCCGGCGCTTCACCCGAAGGAATTCTGGGTCAGGAACATCCGCACCCGCGCGCCTATGGCACCTTCCCGCGCATCCTGCGCAAATACGTTCGCGAAGAAAAGAAGTTGACTCTGGAAGATGCAATTCGAAAATTTTCCGCACTCCCGGCGCAGCGCATGCGCTTGACCGACCGCGGCGTGCTGAAAGCTGGAATGTGGGCTGACGTTGTGGTCTTCGATCCCGCCACGATCCGGGATCTGGCTACATTCGAAAATCCCAACCAGTTGTCGCAAGGAATGGAGTATGTGCTGGTGAACGGAGTGGCGGTCATCGATCAGGGCAAGCAGACCGGGGCGCTGCCTGGGAAGGTATTGCGCGGAGCAGGCTACGTTCCGTAATAATTGCCGGAGCCCCAATCTTGCGAACCCTGCCCCGCTAGCGCTGCGTCAGGGTCACTTTATGCAGCCCAATCGTCGCCGCGTCCACGCGAGCCGGCAACGCAAACCGCGAATCCAGTCCGATATTCGGATACTTTGGTTTGAGGTATTTCTCCACGAATAGCTCCAGAACGAATTGGGGAACTTCGACGCCATCGATTGAGACCGAATCCACGTGAACTAGGCCCTCACCCTTGGCGCCGTAGGCGTGGGCTGTAACGACTACGTCATGCAATCCACTGAAAATGGAGAGGAGGGGGTTGTAGGAATTCTTGCCTGCCTTCAACTGATCGAAATCAACTCGGGAAGTTCCAATTACTATTCCGGGCTGCTCCTGGAAAATTACTGACTTCACGCCGGTGGGAAGCGTAACGTTGCCTGACGCAAAGTAAGCATTAATCTCCTGCTCGAAAAACTCCGTGGGCGATGGATCCGGCTGCGGCTGGGCTCCATTGCTCTGTACGTGTTGCAGCTTGTGCTCGAAGCTGGCTACGGCTAACGGCGCGGAGTTGGAGGCAGAACGAGTTTGAGCCAATGAATGCTGAGTCAGAAGTGGGCAAGCCGTGACTACGAAAAGAAAGGCGCAAACGGCCTTCATGGTTTGAGGGCGGCCTGAGTGTCTGGAGCCGTGCTGACGGCTACGCGAGGCTGGTCGACAGTGCCGGTGATGTTGAATCCGCGGGCTCCATCGCGTGCCAGTTTGAAATCCAGAACTCGACCCAGGGATGCTGTGCCGCTCAATTGATAGATGCCGCCGGGAGTTTGTAGTTTGCCTTGATCAATCTCGAACTTACCGGCGCGAAGCAGCAGTCGTCCCGCGAAGCGGTTGACCCGGATCGGGCCGCTCTCTCCCGCCAGAGTGAGGTGGGGCAGCGAACCATCGCGAGCTTCCACCAGGCAGGCGGCGTCGGCGTGGGCGAGCAACTCGGCCTTCGTCCAGCCCGCCGTGTCGGCGCGATACTCCACATTTGCCGTTCCCGTGATCCAGGCGTCATGCATAGCTTCTGCGATTTGTCCCAACGCAACTTTTTCCAGGGTGCCGTTGCCTTGATACATCGGGGGATTGACCGTGAAATCCACTTGCCATTCGCCGGTGTGGCGTCCGCCCAGTAGGTCGCCACGCAGGTTCGAAAGCTGCAGGCGGCCCTGCTCGAGTTCGAACTCGGCCGAGACCCGGTTCGCGACTAGGTTGTGAATCACGACGCGATTTGCCGTGAGGTTTCCGACCGCGTGTAAAGAAGCCAGATAGGGCTTCGGTTGCGCCGGCGACGAGAGAAAGCGATACCACGGCTCTCTTCCGGGCAGTTCATTCACCTGGCCGCTCAGTTCATCGGTCACAAACTCGTCGGTGTGAAGATCAACGCGAATCGGACAAGCTTGTGGCTTCTCGCACTGCCTGGGAACGCTCAGCGAGCCTCGCCACGTATTGCCCGCCACGGAAGCGGTCAGCTTCCGCACTTCAGTGGTAGTGGGCGTCAGCTCGATACTCGCGGAGGAGATTTCCACGGGCTCATTCAAGCCACGTACGCGGGCACGAACCGAATGCAGCTGCGCCGTCCCGGTCACTGCGGCGCCGGCAAATCCAGCCCACACACCGCCAACATGAAGACTGATGCGGGCCTCTCCGCTGGCCGCTGGCTGCGGGGCCAGCAGTCCGATCGTGCGCGCCGCTTCCAGCAGGCGCTGTATGTCGGCATCTCCCTGCACCAGGAAGTTGTAACCGGAGCGCGAGAACTGGCCACGTACGGTAGCGCTGGAGGTCTTGCCCAGAGCCAGATTGAACGGACCTACGTCCATCCGGGGATCCATCCTGGCGGGGATGACCGGGCCGTGACCGCGTTCGGCGCCCGGTTTCGTCCCACGATTGTCATCCGAAGATGAAGAGATGGCGAAAGGAATCTTGTCGAGGGCCAGCCTGGTATTGCTGAGCGGTGATCGTAGGTTCAACGCCAGCACTTCGCCGGTGCCCAGCCAGACTGGTCCCGCGCCGGTCGAGGTGGCGGAGCGCCGTAATGTGACACTCGCGTCCATTTTCCCGGCCGCAACAATGTCTGTGGGCACATTCTTTTTCACCCGCCGCGCGAACTCCACAACCGGCTGGAGGGGCAGGTTCTGAACCAGCATGGTCAAATCGTAGGCACGAGAACCGGGCATGGGGGCAATGCTTCCGTTCAGAGTGATGCTGCCCTCACCGACCGGGGCGCGGCACGCCAGTCCGGAAAGAACGTGGTCGGTCGAACTGTAGTGACCGCTGCATCGCGCCGCAAGACGCAATGCCGGATCACTAGAAATATCGTAGCGCCGGAAGTCGTCGATCAGCCCTTCGGTCTCAAGCGTCAGACTCTTGGGCGTCCCCGTGAGCTGAGCCGAAAGCCTGACGCCGCCTCTCCATCCCTTGTCCTGTCCCATGGTCAGCTTGGTTGCCTGGCCCAGTTGCGCCCCTTCCCACTGCAGCGTGAATTGCACCGGCGTTTCGTGCAGGTTGGCCGAGCGTTGCCAAGACCCGGCCAGGGTCAGCAGGCCAGTGTCGCTGAGGTTGAAATCGGTTCGCATCGGCTGGGCTCTCAGGCGCATGCCCCAGGTATTTTCAGAATCCTGCCACAAAGCGAAATTGGCTTCAGTGAGGGAATAAGGTTTCTTTTCCTGTCCGAACTTGAAGTTGATGCGCCCGTGGTCGGCCTCAATGTAGGGGAAGCCCGGTCTTGCTTCGCGGCGCGTTTTCGAAGTCGGCGCCACCGCGGTGCTGGACGCGCGCTCGACCAGTTTCTCCAGATTCCAGCGGCCTTCGCCGTTGCGCACCAGGTTGATGCTGGGCTCGGTAAGACTGAGGCGGGCAATCTCCAGCCGTCCTCGCAGCAGGGAACTCACCCGCACGGTGGCCACAACCTCGGAGGACTGCAACACCGGCTCGGCGCCAAACTCCGGGTCTTCGTGCACTACAAAATTCTCCAAATCGAAGCCCGGTTGGGGCAAGAGGCGAAGCGTAACCGATCCCACGTCTACCGGTCGTCCCAATGCCAGGCTGATCGAGCGGGCAATCCGGGTGCGCAACCGCTGTGCTCCGGGGCGCACCAGGAACAGCGCCAGCACCAGAACGATGCCAGCGAGCACTCTGCCGCGACTGGAGCGAAAGAATTTCAACGAACTACCTTCAATGTCCGCCGCCAGCGCGTCAGATCGAAGAAATGGATAGCCACGTGTGCCAGAAATCCTATGCGCTCGCTGATCTGCGTATGCAGATACTGGTTCGGCGGCGTCTCGAACGACCAGTAGATGAACATGGGTCTCCCGATCACATTTTCCTTCGGGATAAATCCCCAGTAGCGGCTGTCATAGCTTACGTCGCGATTGTCCCCCATCGCGAAATAACTGTTGGGAGGCACCACGATGTCATCTCCCTGGATGTATTGCGGCAAATTCTGCTGCCAGTCCGGAAACAGGCGGTTGTAGTCGGATGGCGGCACGGCGGGGAAGTTGTCGCGATACTCGTTCGGTCCCTCATCGCTGTTGTGGATGACGTAAGGCTCGTCCAGTTTCTCTCCGTTGCGAAACACCGCGCCATTGCGCAAATGGATGCGGTCTCCGGGAACTCCGATCACCCGCTTGACCACGTACAGACCCGGCTCCGCGGGCGAAAGAAAAACCACAATATTCTGGCGCTGAATTTCCCGGTAGGGAAGCAGCGGGCCCATCCACTGCGTGGCCGGGGCGAACAGGACCCGGTTCACGAAAACATGGTCGCCGATCAGCAGGGTGTTCTCCATGGAACTGGAAGGAATTTCAAAGGCCTGCAAGACAAACGTGATGATGAACAGTCCAGTCACCAGCACGGCCGCCAGCGAGGCCAGAAACTCGACCGTGGTCTCGCGCGGCTTCTCTTCTCTCGGCGGTTTGCTTTCTTTCTTAGGCACTGAATCTTTCTCGCTCCGGCGCAATTTCCGTCCTATCGAACCACTCGAAACGTGCGGTCCCACCGGGTCATTTGGAACAAATGGGTCGCCGCATAGGCGAAGTGCATGAGTTTATCACCGGGACTCGGGGAAGCCGGCAGGTCCGGGTCCGCGTTCCGGACCGACCAGTAGATCAGCAACGGACGTCCGATGACATTTTCGTGGGGCACGAATCCCCAATACCTGCTGTCCAGGCTCTCATCCCGGTTATCGCCCAGCACAAAATAATTGCCCTGCGGAATAATCAGTTCACTGTCTTCGACCAGCTTCTTCATCTCCAGCCACCAGACTCCTTCAAGGCCGGGAACCGGAAGATCCAGCCGCGGGAACTCGTCGCGGAAGGTGTCGTGCATAGCGGAACTGTAGCGGACGTACGGTTCCTGGAGGGGGTGGCCGTTGACATACACTTGCCGGTTGATCAGTCGGACGCGGTCCCCGGGCACGCCAACCACACGCTTCACAAAGTGCTGCGTGGGATGGATCGGATAACGAAAAACAATAACGTCGCCCCGTCGAACTTGCTTGTAAGGCATGAAGAGGTCCGAGAAGCTGCCTCCACCGTAACGCAGTTTGTCGACCAGGAGATAGTCGCCAATCAGCAGCGTGTTCTCCATGGATTCGGAGGGAATCTGGAAGGCCTGCACGACGAAGGTGATGACAAAAACGGCGATGACCACCGTCGCCAGCAACGATTGCAGCGAACTCAGCGTGTCTGCCGGCGGACGTTTTACCTTTACTTCTACTTCTTCCATGACAGTCACTAGGCGTGCTCACTGCGCTTCTTCGTATTCGTACCGTTCGGCTCGACGGCCACAGTGCCAAGATATTCCAATACCTGGCGGGCGGCATCCTGCTCCGCATTTTTCTTGGTGGAGCCTTCTGCCCGGCCTACAAATTCTGCTTTGCCGCCGTTGTCCAATGGTTGCAGGCGCGCCTCTACAGTAAAAGTCTTGCTGTGCTCCGGGCCGCGCTCTTTCACCAGAGTGTATGTAGGCTGCGGTCTTCCGGTGGCCTGCAGTTTTTCCTGCAACGCCGACTTGTAATCGGTCACGGGCAGGCTGCTGCCCTGTGAGGCAATCCGCGCCAGCTCGGGGACCACAATGGTCCGCAATATCAGCTCGCGTGCGGCATCCAGCCCACCATCGAGGTAAATGGCTGCCACGACGGCCTCCAGTGCATCCACCAGTAGCGCTGTTTTGTTGCGGCCGCCGCTTTTCTCCTCACCTCGGCCCAGGCTCAGGTAGTGCCCCAACTCCAGTTCCTGCGCTACTCGGATTAGATGCTTTTCGCTTACAAGGTGGGCCCGGAGCTTGGAGAGTTCTCCTTCACGAAAGCTGGGGAACCGGTTGCAGAGCTCCTCCGTGGTCACAAATCCCAGGACGGCATCGCCCAAAAATTCCATCTGCTCGTTGTCACCCACGCGCGGACCGCCGGTCGCCTGCAAGGCCTCAAGCTCGCGCGCCTGGGAGCTGTGGGTCAAGGCTTGCTCCAGCAGTTCGACCCTCTGGAAGTGATAGCCGAAAGTTGCCTGCAACAGCGCGATGTCACGCGGCTTCATGGAGACCTCGGACCTCAGACGTCGGACCTCGGACTCCAGACCTCACGAACTTGCCGAGGTCCGAGGTCTGACGTCCGAGGTCCGGTCTTGCTAATTCTTGGGCGCTGGGTTCTGGGCGCTCGCAGGCGGCTTCCCGGCAGGAGTGCCTCCGGTCAGCTGAACCAGGCGATCACGCTCATTGCGTGACAGAGTGGCCAGGGTCGAACCCTGGTTGGCTTCCGTCATTTGCACGGCCTGGTTGGCGTACTTCAAGGCTTCTGGATACTTCTCCTGCTTGTCCAGCGAGAGTGCCAGGCGCAGCACTGCCAGCGGGTCGAGCTGGGAAGGGAAGGCATCCATCGATTTGCGGAAGTAACCTTCGGCGTCCGAATACTTTTCCCGTGTGTACTGGATGGTGCCCAGCACGTAGTAGGCGTTTGAACGCAGGAATCCTTTGTACGCGTCCACCTTGTCCTGCGGGGTTCCCGGGGGGACGGTGATGTCGGTGTCAGCCGTCTCCAGCGCGTGCTGGGCCAGCTTGGTGCCTTCATCCAGTCGTTGGTCCTTGTCCAGGTCACTTTCGCGCGTGCGCTCGGCCAGGACCTGGGCCACACCCACTAGGGCCTCGGGATCATCGGGATCGATCTTGAGTACTTTGCGTCCCATATCCATCATCTTGTCGGAGTTGTTTGCCGTCTGGTACATGTGCATGGCGTTACGGTAGAGGAGGATTCGCAGTTCGCTGTCGGGGAACTTGGCCGCGAACTCATCCGCTGCTTTTTCCAGGGCTGCACCGTCGGCACCGGCCGCAGCCACTTTGTAGGCGTCAAACTCGGCCTGGGTCTTGGCCTGGGGCGGGCGCTTGGCCTGGGGCGGAGGGGTTGTGGCTGCGGCACCCGCCGGCGCGGGAGGCGTCTGGGTTTGCGCCGATACGAATGTTGCCAGCGCCATTATCACGACTAGCATCGCTGCTTGCTTCATGCTCTCTCCTTGGGCAAAGTGCAATTGGTCCCACTTGATGCCGATGACGGCTCCCTACTCTACTGCGAACGGCGGGTGGGCTCATACGGTTTCTGCAATCCCAATTCGGCCGCCGCCTTGGCTTCGGGCAATCCCGAGCCCGCCGTCACGGCCGCCCGGTACTGGTCCATCGCCGCCTCCCGGTCTTCCTGCAAGTCGAAAATTCTTCCCAGATAAATATGGGACCAGGCCAACACCTTGGGTTCATGCGCCACTTCCAGCGCTCGTTCGAAATAAGTTCGCGCGCCCGGCATGTCCGACTTACGAGCGGCGACTTGCGCCAGAATAAACAGTGCCCGGCCCTGGTCTTCGTTCTTCTCGTCGAGGGCCTGTTGCGCCAGCTTTTGCGCGCTTTCCGTATCGCCCGCCGAGAGCTTCTGCTCGGCAGCAACCAGCAACTTGCTCTGTTGCGGGCGCGAAAGATGCAACAGTTCGGTCTCAGAGGTGGAAGCGAACGTCACCAGGCTTGCGCGTTTCCGTTCTTTCCCGACATCGATGCCGGTTACCAGATCGGCATAGGCATTACTGAGGCTGGCCGGGTCCTTCTCAAACCGCAGCAGAAATTCGTAAAAATATTGCGTCAGGACGAAGCCCTGCCGGGCCGAGTTTTGAACCATCTGCAAACGCTCCGCCTCGGGTGCTTTCTTCGCTCCCGCGGTGCGCGCTTCGATCGCCCGGATCAGGCACTCGGTGACCAACAGGGAAGCATCGCTCTTGAAGCTCTGGTCCATCGGTGCAGACTTCACCGTTTCGAGCAGCGGATCCAGACGCTTCATCGTCCCGGGATACTTCATCGCCATCGGATCGAGCAGGTAGTGCAAGTAAGTGTGCCGGATCTGGTCCATTTTGAGCCCTGCCGCGGGGCCCGGAGAAATCACGACATAATAGTCGGATCCGTAATTCCGGGCGTTAGTTTGCCCGGGCGCGCCCATGGGATCGACGTACACGGTGAAGTTTCGTCCCAGTCGCGAGGACGACGGCAGCTTCAGGTAAATCTCAGTGTCAAACAACATCTTGGCCAGCGCTTCGTGATAGCGCCCGGTCAACGCAGAGTAGGACTGGCTGTTGGCTTCCCAGATGGCGTGCAATCCCACCGTCTCCGAGAATTTCTGCATGAGAGGAAGGATTCCCAGCACCAGTGCGGCGTCGGGAGGCATATCCGAATCCTTGACCTTGGCCGTCAGAGCAGGCGGAGGGTTCAGGTAGAGGGCGAGCGAGATGTACTGGGCAAGTGCCTTGGATGCTTCCGGCTGCTGGTGTTCCTGATAGTACTGACACATGGCCTGGGTCGCATCCTCGGCCGCCTGCGAACCCTGGCGGGCGCGAGCCACCTGGTCGCGCACCCGTGACCGCAGGGGGTCCGAGACGCGCAAGTCCTGGTCGTATCCACAGGTGTTGATTGCGGTAAGCACGGTAAACAGAGTTTCGTTAGTGTCGAGAGCTACCGGGCTCTGATTTTGCCCCAGCGACACTTTCGCCAGCAGGGCAAACAAGGCCGCGAAAAGTGAGCATTTAAACCTACGACTCAGGGAAACCTCCTGCAGGCTGGCCGGTATGCGGGCTACGATCTTCTATTAAGTGTAAGGGGTGCCCGCCGGAGAATCAATGGATGCTGTTGCAGCTCTTTATTCGGTTCGTGGCTTGTGTGTGGTCGCGGGCGACTCGCCCGCGGATGCAGTGCCACTGACCCATCCCATGCGGTACCACGTTACCCCTTCACGCTCACCTTGGAGAAGGACAATATCGCCCGTCCCGTAGTCGGCCGGCCCATGGAAAGAGCGGGGCGGAAGGTGGTGAAGGTGGTGAAGATGAGCATGTTTTTCTTCACTTGCGGCAGTAGTGACGCGTCATCCTTGGAATCAGAAAGAATGCGGTAATCCTGCACTCGTCCCTGCGAGTCCACATAGGCTTCAATCACCAGCGAGTCGTCGTTGATGGAGTCCAGGGTGGACCCGAACGCCGACTGCTGCAGCTGCGGCCCCGTGTGCAGCATCAGGGGAACATCGGAATTGTCCGCCTGCAGGGGCGCCATGAATCCCATCAGAACCACGAAGATCACCACCGCCGCAGCCAGACCTGCCGTGGCGGGCAGCATGAAGAGGTCAAGCGCATTGTCGAAACGGACCCGAACGCCCTCGAAATACCGTTGGCGGGATTGTGCCGCCTGCTGGGAAATCGCAACGCGCAGCTTCAACGGCAGGTCAGCCGGGGCCTTGCGGGGACCGACGCGAGCCAGCAGGTGCTGCGTCTGCCGCAGCGAAATGTAGTGGCGGCTGCAGCCTTCGCAGGACTCAATATGCTGGCTGAGTTCGCGCATCTGCTTGCCGGTAACTGCTCCATCGAGGTACGGAGAAAACAACGGCCTGGCCTGGGTGCACGTCATCGTGTCACCTCAATCGCAGGAATCGCGCAACCATTCGCGCGCGGTTCGGCCGGCTGTGGCGCCCGCAAACCGAGTTGTTCCGCGTGTTCCACTACGTATCCTGTCAGACGTTTTCGCAAGGCTTCACGGCCACGGGTCAGTCGCGACTTCACCGTTCCCAGCGAAACCTCGGTAATTTCTGCTATCTCTTCGTACGACATCTCTTCCAGATCGCGCAAGATAACGGTAGTGCGGTAGGGTTCCGAAATCTGCCGCAATTCCTCCTCGACCCGCACCCGGACTTCCTCATGCACCACCATGTCGAACGGCGATTCGCTTTCATCCACCAGAGTATCGCGCATGCACGATGCGCTCGACCCGCTATCGTCCTGGTTCGGTTCAATTGAGGTCTCTTTCGCCTTGTGCCGGAACCACCAGCGTCGTCGGTTCGAGGCCTCATGCACCGCGATACGGTAAATCCAGGTTTTCAGGCTGGACTCGCCGTGAAAGTGCTTCATCCCCCGAAACACCTTCAGGAAGACTTCCTGGGTAGTGTCGGCGGCGTCCGCCGGATCGGTGACGATGCGGTACACCAGGCTGTAGATCGGTTGGTGAAACTCGGCGATGAGCCAGGCATAGGCGTCTTCCGAGCCCGCCTTCAGTTCGGCAACGATTGCTGACTGCTGGCTCCGGATTCCTATAGAAACTGCAAAATCACCCAAGGTGGTCGCTCCCGCCATCAAAGCCATGGCGTCACCCCCATTATAGGTTCTTTCCGCCTGCGGACCCAAAGTTAAACTGGTCCGATTTCCCAACCGAAATACGCTAACTCCTGTATGTATAGACCCCAGCGCCGCAGGCAGAGTTCCATACCTGCAACTGTAAGTATTTCAGTAAATTAGGGATACGCGAACGACGGAGGCGGGGCTGCAGAGCTGTCCTGTGGCACCGGTTTGGGACGGAAGCAACGGGAACGACCCAGGTCCTACTTCGGCGGGGCTGCGCCAGGATTCGGGGCGGCGGGCGTCCCTGGCGCTGTCTTGGTTGCGGGCGTGGCAGGCTTCTTTTTGGCAGGTTTTTTGACCGGGGCGGCGTCATCCACCACAATTTTTTTGGGAGGTGGCGCCGGCGTGCTGGCCTGAGCGCTTTGCAGCGCCGCGCGCAGACGTGTGACTTCGACCTCTTTGGCTCCAGCCAGGGTTTCCATGCGGTCGGCCACCGAACGCCGCAGTCTTTCGAAGGCGCTGACATCGTTTTCGAGCGACTGGAACTCGTCCTTGGACCCGAACGCCCCCGATGACTCGGCTACCGATTCGAACACATCGTAAAGCGCGTCCAGATTGCGGTACAGCTTGAAAGTGGAAGTTAGGCTCTCAGGCGACGCTCTTAATTCCGCAATAATTTCCGGCAAAGCAGATTTCAGATTGCGCTGAATGGATTCCGAATTTCCCTCGGCCTGCCGTTTGGTGCCCGAGTCGGCCTTCCATTTTTCCACGCGCATCTTGGCCAAATCCAATTGCGCCGCTTGCGAAGTCTCTTCCAGCTGCGAGAGCAACGCGTTGAGCTGATTGGCCGAAGCATACGAAACCGGACCCTGCGGTGCGGGCTGGTTGGAGGAAATAACCTGCGCACTTACCGCCAGACAAAGCGGCAACAGGGAGAAGTATCGAAAACGCAAGATGGAGTTTCGTTTCATTAAGGCCGCCGCAAAGCGTCCCTCAGGATACTAAGTTTCCCGGCTTTCGCAAAATGTGGATCGCACTGAGAGATGCGGCCAGCGACCGCCGGGTTTGACTATCGATAGCCAGTAGGCGAGAATTGAGTTGCTTTAGCCCCCCTCGCACAACGTTTTTCATGTGGGCCTGTGGCGCAGCTGGGAGCGCGCTTCCATGGCATGGAAGAGGTCGTCGGTTCGATCCCGACCAGGTCCACCAATAAAATTTCCCCAATCATGCCTACGGCCCCGTCCCTCCATTGTGGCAATCGCTGCAATTCACCTGAGTTAGATCGCCGAGGTCCACTGGATGTTGGAAGCTTAGCTTGGGCGACGCCGCCATGCTGATTCCGCCCTCTTCTTGCCCCATGAGCGTGTGACAGATATTGCAATCCTTGCTGATAACTCTTCCTTCCGCACTCACATGCTGCCCGTCATGGCAACGGAAACAGCCGTTGAAATCGAAATGCCCGAGATTGTTGGGATGGGTTTGCCAGTTCAACTTCATCTCCGGAAAGATTGTTCGGCGGAAGATTTGCTGGACTTCATTAATCGCATTGCGGATGTCAAGCTGCTTGTTCTTTGCAACTTCGGGGTATTTGTTTTCGTAAAATCCGTCAAGCTCCTGCGCAATCGCCTGTACCGCCGCCTCGGTCGTGTCGTATTTGGCGGTCAGCGCTGCGACCGCCTGCTGCTTGATGTAGGGCAGAGACGCGTCTAACTTGTGCGCCAATAGTGCCTGGTCCACGGCTTGATCGGGCGGGATATAAATGTGCGTCGGACGGTTGTGGCAGTCTACGCAATCCATGCGGTGCCGTGGAGCCTTGGCGATCTGGTCTCTATTTAAGGTGGAATCCTGTGCGTAGTACTCGACCACGCGTCCCTGTGCGTCTTTCGCGTGGATGTAAGGAATGACCTGCCGTTTTTCGTCCGCTGCGACATAGTCAATCTCGTTGGCGATGTTCATGTGCCAGTGAATGCCCTCGGGAGCACCCGTGGCCGGATCGCCTCCCCCAGTCTTGATCAGCATGCGGATCTGGCGTGGTGTATTTTTCTCATCGCTGCCGTAGTGGGTAAAAACCTTGAGTTGCGCTCCATAGAATTTTTTCGGCCAGTGGCACTGTTCGCAGGTTTCCTGCGCCGGGCGCAGGTTGTGTACCGGGGTGGGAATGGGCCGCGGGAAAGTATTGAACATAGCGGCAAATACTTGCCGCGTTCCCGACAGCTTCGATTTCACGTACCAGGTCGCCCCTGAACCCACATGGCACTCTACGCATCCTACGCGCGCGTGCGGAGAGAGCTGGTACGCGGTGAATTCCGGCTTCATCACCGTGTGGCAGGTTTGTCCGCAGAACTGAACCGAATCCGTGAACTCGTAGGCCTTATAGCTGCCCACCCCACTGAGCATGACAAACACCACTAATAGGGCGCTGAAAGATATCACAGCACTGCGCTGGCCGGCATCGTTGAGATCAATACGGGGATACAGGGGGGCGTCGCCGGCTTTCTTCCGCCGCTCCCGCCAGGCGCCTACCCCGATGAGCAACAGCCCACAAATCAGAAAGCCCGGCGCCACCATGTAGGCCAGGATGCCGATATACGGGCTGGATCTTTCCGCAATGAACCCGATCAAGGAGAACAGGAAAATATTGCCCAGACTGACCAGAGCCAGCGCCACACCTGCAAGACTGATAGGGTTGCGCAAGAGCAGGCGCAACTTGTGCCAATGTTCTTTGGGGTGGGACGTTTGATTTTCAGGCGCCATGGTTGCTTTCTACCAGAATCTAGAGTGTATTTTCTTGCGGGACAAATCGCGAGGCACCTTAGCTCGGCCGCCTTTCGACTTGACGGAGGAAAAGACGCAGCCCGATCACCACTGCCACGATTGCGAGCAGCGACCAAGCCAGGCCCTTGCGTCGGTAATCCCGTTCCTTGAGTGCTCCGGCGCCTTCCTGATGAGTCTTCGCGGCGATCTGCAGGCCCGCGTCAACGTCCTGCTGCACCCGCGCTGGGTTGAAGCTGTGGATGGCAACACGGGACTTGGTGAGCGAGTCCCGCGCCTGGTCTTGTTCCAGCTGCGCGTCGCTGACTTCCATGCCTGCCGATTCGGCACGATCCAGAATTTCAGCGGCGTCTTTTACCGACGTGTCCAGGCGACCGAGTTGTTGTGCGATCTGAGTAGCGGCCTGGTACCCGGCATCGCCGTCAGTATGACAGTTCGTGCAAACCGACTGCGGTCCCGTGCTTAGCATCGCGTCCGTCGGATGGCTGATCCGGTGGTTACTGTGGCAGGTAACGCATCCGGGAAGCGAAGCCGCTTCAAAGGCAGCTTTGTGTGGGCTGGATTCAAACAATTGCGCCTGAAAGACGTGGCACGTTGAACACACATTCTGCACCGTGCTGACCCCTGGCGGCGCCGCGCCGTGGTTGCCGTGACAGGTGGTGCAGGTGGGAGCACTCAGGTCTCCGCGCACCGTTAGTGCTTCATGGTGGACGCTGGCGCTATAGCCGGCGAACTGGTCGGTTGGGATGGAGTATCCCTTCATGTGAGCCGTATCGGCGTGGCAGCGGGCGCAGGTCTGAGCAATGTTTAAAGGGTGGACCTTCGAGCGCGTGTCGCTTGCCGGCCGCAGATCGTGAACCCCGTGGCAATCGGTGCAGACGGCGACTTTATCATCACCTTTCGCGCGCAGCTTGCCGTGTACGCTAGTCAGATACTGAGCAAACTGATCGGTGCGCAGTGACGGATTGTATTGGCGCATGTAAGCGCTGTCAGAATGGCACCTGCCGCATAGTGCCGGGATGTCCTTCCGCGCGATCTTGCCGCGGAAGCCCGCTTGTTTGCTCATGGCATCCTGATCGTCCCTGCTCGGGTCACCACCATGGCAACTGGCGCAGGTCAGACCTTTCTGAGCGTGAATATCCTGGGAAAACTGTTCCGCGGTGACCTTATAAGGTGGATCAAGCGCAGAGTGGCAGTCCAGACAACTGTTCGGGGTCTGGGCGTGAGCCACGACGCCAAGCGACAGTGTCGCCAGCAGCGCAAAAAGCAGCCTCATCGCGTAGCTATTTCGCGAGGTATCCATAGACAGTCATCGATGCCATATACGCCAGAGCAAAAATACCCGCGCCCAGAATCCAACGCTGGCTGCGACCCTTGCCATTGCGCTCCAGGAAAGGAAGCAGCGTCCAGACCACTCCCGCGGCTCCGAAAAACAAAATGCCGATCACTTCCCCGTCCAGCCGCCAGATCTTGGGCGGAATCATTTTCAGCGTCTGAAACATGAACATGAAATACCACTCTGGCCGGATTCCTGCCGGGGCCGACGCAAAGGGATCAGCTTTTGTACCCAGTCCCCAGGGCGAAAGAGCCGCCAAGGCACCCAGGACACCCAGCGCGATGTACCAAGCCATCAGTTCACGAAGAAGAAAGTTCGGGAAGAAATGCATCTCCCGCAACTGCTCGGGGTGGGCCGTGCGCTGGGCTTCCACGCCAGGGGGAACACTCATGCCGAGCCGCTGGATCAGTGCCAGGTGGAGAAGGATCAGCAACGTAGTGATGCCGGGCAGGACAGCCACATGGAATCCGAAAAAACGAGTCAGAGTGGCGCCGGTGACTTCTTCCCCGCCGCGCAGGAAAATCATCAGCGCCTTGCCGATGAACGGTACCTGGCCGGCAATGTCCGTGCCCACCTTGGTGGCAAAGAACGCCAGCGTGTTCCAAGGCAGCAGATATCCACTGAAGCCAAAGCCCATCGCGAGGAACAGCAGGATCATCCCGCTGACCCAGGTAAGCTCCCGCGGCTTGCGGTAGGCGCGGAGGAACAACACGCTGAACATGTGGCAGAAGGCAGTGAAGATCATCAGGTTCGCTGCCCAGGAGTGGATGGAGCGCACCAGCCATCCGAACTGCACCCGAGTCATGATGTACTGCACGCTCTCAAAGGCTTCGTTCGAACTGGGGCGGTAATAGAGAAGCAGCAAAATGCCAGTGCAGACCTGGATGCCAAACAAGAACAGCGTGATGCCACCCAGGAAGTACCAGTGCGAGAGCTTGTGGACCGGGACAGTCTTCTTGCGCAAGGGCGCCGTTAGTGCAACCCAGTCAAAGCGCGCATCCAGCCACTTGCGGACACTGGCGAGCAAGTTCAAGCCTCTCGTTTCCGGCTGACTACAAGATCCTCACCACGCACGTGGACCCGGTAATTTTCCAGCGGGCGCGGTGGAGGGCCCGAGACATTGCGTCCGTTGAGGTCGTACATGCCGTTGTGGCAGGCGCACCAAATTTCGTGAAGATCGGCGCGATACTGGACGGTGCAACTCAAATGCGTACAGGTGGCGGAGAATGCCCGGTACTCAGCTTCCCCCACGCGGAGCAGGAGCCCGGGGCGGTTGCCGAAGCGGAAGATTTTCGCCGCATTCATTTTCAGGTCTCCCACCTTGGCAGCGAGCACTTCGTCGCCACCCAAATCCGCCACCGGCGGTGGGACCAGATAGCGGAGCACCGGGTACACGAACGAGACGAGAGAAGCGAACAGGCTGCTGCCCAGGATTAGTTCCACTACACGCCGCCGCGTGGGTCCCACCTCGGGAACCGCTGTGTTCTCCATGTTCGTCCTCGTCTCCAGTTCGTGATCTACTTCTTCTTTCCCAGTTCCCGAATGTGAGCCAGAACCTGCCCAATCTGCTCAGCCGTCAGCTTGCCTTCGAAGGCTGGCATCTTGCCCTTGCCCTTCGAGATGATGGTCGTCAGTTCCGCATCGGTCTGCTTCTGTACCTCCGGGGAACCCAAGTCGCGGATGTTCAGCTTCTTGCCCATAGGCGTCTCGCCCTTGCCATCGGCGCCGTGGCACATGGCGCACTTTGTCTTGAACAAGGTTGGGCCATCCTGTGCTGCCAACGGCGTACTCCCGCTGACCGCGATCACTACAATTAGGATTGCTGTCAGCCGAGCAGGCAGCGCGTTCTCCTTCTCACCTTTCATGATTTCCTCCTCCCCTATGTCTTACGATGTCAGCAGAAACCGTCCCATTGTATTCCCGTCTCTAGTCCACTCCGTCTCTATTCCACCCAAGCCGGGTAATGCGGCGCAATTGGCAATTCGCCGCCGCCAATGCGTGCATCGTCTTCAAGACTCATGCTCGGTCTCCGTGGTTTTGGTCCTCGTGTCGGTGTCGTCTGTTTCGTTCGGCATCGGCTCTTGCGTCTGCGGCTTCGCCGCCGGGGTGTGCCCGGTTTCCAGCAGGGCTTCCAAATCCAAAGGATGTTCGGCCTGGTAATGCTCGAGAGGTACCTCCCCGTCCCACCACGCCCAGTTCATCGGATAGGCATCCGGGTCAAAGAAGACCTGGTAGAAGTGCCACACAACAATGGCCAAGGTGGCCAGGACGGCTTCGTAAAAATGGATAGCCGTGGCCACATCCAGCCACCAGCGTGGGCGCAGGTTCCCCACTGTGGTCGCGGCCCAGAGCATGATTCCGGTGACGGCCATGATAAGGGTGCCCCACACCAGCGCCCAGTACTCTACCTTTTCCGCGTAGGAAAAACGCCCAAAGGGAGGCCTGTGCGGGGTCAGGCCGAGATGATAGCGGAGATTGTTCCAGAATTCGGCGGCATCGCCGACCGAGGGCCAAATTTCCTGTACCAGCCGGCGACCGTCGCGGTAGAACGCGAGATATACGAGATGATAGAAGCCAGCCGCGATCAGCACGACCCCCGCGATTCGGTGGACGATGCTGCGCAGGTTTTCGTTCATTCCCAGCACCAGATACTTGAACCAGGAGTCAGGAAACTTCAGGGCGAAGCCGGTGAAAACCAGCACTGTAAAGCTGACAAACAGGATGGTGTGCTGGATGCGCTGTCCACGGTTCATTCGGGTGACCGTGCGCTCGCCCTGTCTTCTGCGGCGGGCGATGGCCTTGAACCTCCAGATAATAAAGTTGTGTGTCACCATGCCAGCGATCACGATCACAATGAGCGATACATAGAACCGCCGCACCCAGCGGACCACAATGCTGCCAGTGTCTCCCGATAGCGGTGCGTTGACATGCACTTTCGCGGCGACAAATTGTTCGGTCACGCCGCGATGACACTGGCCGCAGGTCTTGACTAAGTTGGCCGGGTGGACGCTGGAGCGCGGATCGCTGGAGGGCAAAATATTATGCACGCCATGGCAACTGGCGCAATTGGCCACGACCGTCGAGCCTCGCCGCGAGGCCAAACCGTGGTAGCTAGCCAGATACGTGGTGACCCGGTTCCCCTCGAAACCGAATTCCTGCGTGAGTTGTACTCCTTCGTGGCAATGCGCACACGCCAGATTCTGCGTCGACGTCTGTGAAGCTGGGTCCTTATGCGACTTGATGGAATGGATGCCGTGGCAGTCAGTGCAAATCGGCGCCTGCCAGTCTCCGCGCGCGACAGCTTGACCGTGAATGCTCTGCTCGAACTCCCGTTCGACCGGGCCATGGCACTTGCCGCAGGTATGGGGAACGTTGAATTTGAATATCGGCGCCTTGGGGTCAGCCGCGGTCAGGATGTCGTGCGCACCGTGGCAATCGGTACAGACGGCTGCCTTCTCCACCCCTTTGGCCACAGCCTGGCCATGCACGCTCTCCCGATAGGAAACAAAGGGCTGGGTGGTACGGCCGGTAGCTTCCATGACAAACTTCACGCTATGGCAGCTGCCGCAGGTGGCGGGAATATTCGCATGGTTGGTCCGTGATTTGGGATCGCTCGAGGGCAGCAGCTCGTGGGGGCTACCGTGGCAATCGGTGCAGGTGGCCGCAGGCTGCTTGCCCTGAATGGACTGGGCGTGCAGACTGCGGTCGTAAGCCGCTTGCTGCTCTCGGTGGCAGTTCGCACAGGAGACTTTGGCCGGCAGGGTCTCGTGGGGAGAGGCCTTGACGTCGGAGTGGCAATCGACGCAAGTAAACATGCCGCCGTGTATCGAGTTCTTGAATTTGTCCGGATCGACGTGCCGGTCCACTGGTTTGCCGTTGACGTCCTGGGTGAGGCCCGGGGTGCTGTGACAGGCGAGGCAGTCTTCGTTCGTGGGCTTTTGCGCTGCAACCGCGCTGGCGGTAAACAACACGGCCAAGCACCCAATGATGGCCGCTGCGCGAATCATCGCAGCCCGGTTCACTTACCTTTGGCAAGGCTGCGGATGTAAGTGACGATTTCCTTGATCTGTGCGGCGCTCAGCTTGTTCTCATAAGCGGGCATTTTGTTCTTGCCTTTAGTGATGATGACGATCAGGTCTCCGTCACTCGCTTTTTGCACTTCGGCAGATGCGAAGTCGTGGATGCCCATTTTCTTTCCTATCGGGGTGTCGCCCTTGCCGTCAGCGCCGTGACACATGGCGCACTTCGCCTTGTAGTTGGCGGCGGCGTCTTGCGCGGCGGCCGTCGTGCCCCACAAGATGATTGCTGTCACGATGGTCGCGAGTAGAGCGAGCCTAAGAACAGTTTCTATCTTTATCTTTGCCACAGTGCCTCCGGAGAAATCGCTAGCTATTTTCGGTTGATCTAGAACGCGTACCGCATTGATAGTGTGACCAGGTTGCCGCGGAAATTCCGCGGAGCAGCTAAGTCCTGCGGGACCAAACTCGGATCCTCGTGATAGCTGTAGTAACCCCAGTAAGCCTTGCCGGTCCAGCCTTTGACGAATTCGTAATCGAAACCGCCATAAGGACGGTGATAGTTCGAGTCGAGCGGCCCGGTGGGAGCGTTGGGGTTAAGAATCAGTGCACTGCCAGTGGTACTCGTTACGTTGTAGCCGAGATGGGCGGTCAGCCGGTGAACCGGCTTCCACATCACATCGAAATACCCGTAGTGCGACTTGCTGGTGTAGATGGACGGTTCCTGGAGCAGGGTCGAACCCGGGCACTTGGCGATGCCGGGTGGCGCGGGCGTCTGGACGAAACAGACCAGGATCTGGGAGAAATCGTCGCTGTAGTCATAGCCCAGTTCGACGGCGATGCGGTCGCTTGGTTCGAACGTCGCAGTTCCACCGTAGAGCCGGTTGTGTTGCAAATTGTTGATCCGGGTAACGTTGTTGCGCTTCTCCAGAACGTTGACCGACCCGCTCAGATTCACCCAGCTCGCCACCTTGTAAGTGGTGCGCAAGCGGTACTCCTGCCATTGCCGCGGGCTGATGCGGGTGAAGGAATTGTCCGCGCTGGCCATTTCCATGTCGAAGTTGACTCGCCACGCATCTATCGGACGCGCCCAGACGCCCAACAGGCCGGAATGCTCGTTGATCAGGACTTCTCCAGTGTCGGTCTCAATGGGCGGTGGAGTCTGGAATGTGAACGAGCCGTCCCCGTTGGCCGTGCATCCTTCCGGCAGCACTCCGGCTACCAGAGCGCAGTCGCCGCGATTCGCATTCGAAGGATAAAAAAGCTCTGCGACTCGTTCGAAGTCGGAATCGGCGATGGCGCGATGGCGAAAACGATAGCCCACCCGCACGCCATACTGCCGCGAGACGTCATATTCGAGTTGAAACAAGTTAGTCTTCTGGTCCTGTTTCAGAAGCAGGCTGGAGAACTTCTGGAAGACGTCCGCGCCGGAAGACGTGCTGTGTGCCGGCGTCCCCGCCACGCCGCCAGCCGGTATTGCGCATGTGATGGAGGGAGCGGCAGCAGGACTGAAAATATTGGGAGCCGTCGTGAGACTGGGGCTGAAGAACTGGCAATTTGAGGAATCAAACTGGGCCGGATTCCGGAAGCTCGAAAAAGTAAAAGTGTCCAGCATGCGGAACTTGTGGGTTATGTGCCAGGTCGCTCCGAAGTCGACGGAGGCGGCGACGTGGCGGCCGGACGCCGGGCCAGAAACGTCGTTGTTCCTCAGATTGGTGCGGCTTTCGCGGCCGGTCAGTAATTCCTGATATCCCCCTACATTCATGTCGCCGCCGGTGTAGCTGGCCCGGCCGGAGAGGTCCAGGTTTTTGAAGTAGGTGGATTGAAAGCTCAGCTGCTCGGTGGGCATGCTGGTCCGCACCCGGCCGTTGCGGCTGTAGCTGAGGAAACCGTTGCACGCGGGATTGACGGCGCCGGTCGCCAGAAATGTCGCAGCACAGGGCTGGCCGGCGACGGCATTAAGCGAGATGCCAATATCCACGGGAGTGCCATTGGCCAGTGCCAAGTTCTGGTTCTGGTCCGTCTGTCCGGTATCGCCTTTGTAGTAATTAAAGATCTGGTCGTAGCTGATATTTGTTTTCGGCAGCAGCTTGAAATCCACGCCAAAGCGGTAGGCGTTCACGGTATTTCGATAATTCTGAAGCAGAAGCGCCTCCGTCCCTTGATGAAGCGAGCTGAAGGACGGGCCTTCATTCACATTGCGTGAGTAGCCGAGGCGGAGGCGTATCTTCGACTGAGGCAGCAGCGTCAGGTTGTAGTCGCCCATGCGGCGGCGAGTGTTGAACAGGTGCGGTGAGGTGCTGATGATGGGATTGAAACCGGCTGGAGCGTTGGCAAACGTGCTCGCCGGATTCAACGGATTGGCCAGCAGCGAGTAGTCCCACACATTTTGGTCGCGGCGGAATAATGCGTCGAAGTCATACCACTTGTTCTTACCGATCCGCAAACGAGAGACGTTGTTGGGGTCTCCTCCGTATCCGAAGTTGCTCAGGTACAGCCGGTCGAATACCAGGCCCTGATGATTGAGCGACCGCATCTGCAGGGTCATATCCAGGAGGCGCGGGCCTTGTTGCAGGTTCACGAAGGTATCGTATGTAGCCTGACTTCCGGTGAAGTCGGTGAAGCGGTAGCCGAATTCCACCGACTGCTTGATGTTGTAGTTGCCCGAGTTGATTCCGTCTCCCTCGGATGCCTGTTGGCTCCATGCGGCGGTCACTCCGACGAAAAGCAACAGGGCGACCTGGCCCATGAAAATCCAGCTCCGCTGCTGACTCCGAAGCGATCGTCCTGGTTTGCTTTTCTTGCCCATACCTCACCTATTTGAAACCCATGCTTCGCCTACTTGAAGAAGAACGGATCGAAGTTCGATCCGTGAATCGCAACGTGACACAAGGTGCATGCCTGATACTTCTGAGCTTGGTTATGAAACGTGGGGGTGGCCGGAGCGCCCGCATCGATGGTGAGTGAGTGGCACTCCAGGCATAGCATGTTTACCTGGCTGCGCTTCAGCAGACGAGGGTTCGCCGAACCATGCGGGGTGTGGCAGGAAACGCATCCTTCGGTCTTGACCGGAGGATGTTCATGCACAAAGGGCCCAGCCTTTTCCGAGTGGCACTTGAAACAGACGGCATCACTCGAAGCCGTCGCCCGCAGTTGCCGGGTCTCGAACCCGCCGTGCGGATTGTGACAATCACTGCACTGCACCATACCTTCGTTCACACGATGATGGAAGGGACGATTGAATTGCTGCTTGGTTTCCAGGTGGCAGCCGTAGCAGAGCTGCGGCTGCTTTTCTTTCATCAGGAACTGGCTTTCCCTGGCGTGGTGAGGGGAATGACAGTCGATGCAGCCAACGTTGTTTTCCAAGTGCGCCGAGCGGGCGAAGTTGGAGTGTTCTGCTCCATAGGAGTGGCAATCCAGGCAACGCGCGCTGGACGCCTCCGCGGAAACACCTTTGAAGGTGAATATCTTGCTCTTGTCGCCGCCTCCCTCGACATGTTCCTTGCCCGGCCCGTGGCAGGCTTCGCAGCCCTGCCACTCCGGGCCGCGCTTGTTCTCGAGCGTGGTCACGAAATGCGGCGTGGTTTCAAAGTTCTTGAAGATGTCTTCGTGGCAGGTTTTGCAGGTCTCCGCACCCACGTAAAGGGACGGGTCGGTTACTCGTTCATAGCGCTTTGCGGACGCATCAGGGACTTGTTTGGGTTTGTCGGCCGCGCTGGCGACGACGGCTCCAAAGCCGGCAAGCACGATGAAGGCCGCCCGCAGAAGCAGCGTCAGTCGTTCCGAAGTCTTGCGGCCCATCATTGGGCTCCCGTGGGCATATATTCGCTTACCGTTTAGCTTCTGACCCTAAACGGACCTTTCAGTGATGGCACCGCGAGGCTCCGCAGTTCATAGATAAAGAACGCTAAGAAAATTCCTCTATGGTGTCTGGTCAAAATTGCTCACTTTTCCGGCGGATCATTTCGAAGCCTGAAATTGTCCCGCAGTCTCCCAAAATGGCTCCTTGCGTTGCCATGACAGCCATCACCAGGGTTTGTGATATAGATCACAAGTAGTCTTGACGATACCAGAATCGGTCCGCACCGTAGAGTGGCTTGGGGGGATCGCAGCAGAATCCGGAAACTAACGGAAGAGTTATCGCGGGAAAACCCTTTGCTCGAGGTCTCGAGCGGCTTGCTGTAAATCGTCCAGCCGGCCCAAATCGCGCCAGTAATATTCGTCGGCACGAAACGCGAGGATGTTCTCTCCCAGTCCAGCCAGACGCAGATAGGACTGGATGATGGAGAAGGTCCCGTCTTCCACCATTTTCGGAATGAGGCCAGGCGAAATTACGTGTATGCCGCCGAAAGCCAGGGCCTGCATCTGCGGCGAAGATCGCACCAGCTCAAGTTTCCCATCGCGCCCGGACCGGCGGCCGCAAAGCCGAAGTTGTTCGTCGAACATCAGGTAACGGGAAGTCTCGCGATCTTGCACGGCCAGGGTGGCAAGAGCTTTATTTTCGGTGTGAACCTGCGCCATACGTCCCAAGTCAATGGTACTGATGACGTCGACATTGTAGAGGATGAAGGGTTCGTCCGGGTGACTGGACTCCTGGCGGAAAAACCAGCCGGCCTTTTTCAGCCCCCCGCCGGTGTCGAGCAATACATCTTCGCGAGAGATCTCAATTCGCATGCCGAAATTGTCATTGGCTTTCAGGTACTCCAGAACCATGTCAGCAAAGTGATGCACATTAATAATCACTTCGCGCACCCTAAAGCTGCGCAGCCGGGTCAATGTGATTTCCAGCAACGTGCGCCCAGCAACCTCCACGAGAGCCTTGGGACGGTCATCGGTGAGTGGTCGCAGGCGGGTACCCAGGCCGGCAGCCAGGACCATCGCCTTCATTGGCCGAGCGTCTCCAGTTCACGATGCCGCACTACCACCTCCACTCCATTCCGCCCCCGCAAACGCTTCGCCAGTTGCTCTGCCAGGTAGACCGAGCGGTGCTGCCCGCCGGTGCAGCCGAACGACACCATCAGGTTCTTGAAGCCCCGCCGGTGGTACTCGCTTACGCTGGCGTCCACCAGCGACCAGACCCCGGCCATGAACTGATGAACGCTCTCCTGCTGATTCAAATATTCGATCACCGGCGCGTCTCTGCCGGTGAGGGCCTTGAAGCGCTCCTCGCGGCCGGGGTTAGGTAGGCTGCGGCCGTCGAAGACAAACCCGCCGCCGTTACCCGTCTCGTCCTTCGGCCAGCCGCGATGAAATGAAAAACTAAAAATCCTGACCACCAGGTTCTCGGCGTCGGTAGCCAGGTTCTGCAGCTTCTCCGATCCCAGCATGCTGTTGAACGCGTCCATCAGCGTAGGCAGCGCGATGGGCAAGGTGACGTTGTGCAGCAGCCAGCGCAAATTCTTCAGCGCGTAAGGGACGCTCTGCAGAAAGTGGGCCTTGCGCTCGTAAAAGCCGCGAAAGCCATACGCTCCCAGGGCCTGCATGATGCGAACATAAACGTAGGCATAGTAGTACTTCATGAACTCGCCACGATCGAGCTTGGTGAAACCGGCGACGGTGTCGAGATAGTGATCGAGCAGCTGCTGGCGCAGCTCGGGCGGCAAGTCGGCCTTGGCGTCGTACAACAGCGATGCCACGTCGTATTGCAGCGCCCCTTTGCGGCCGCCCTGGTAATCCAGAAAGAATGGCTGGCCGTCGCGCCACATAATGTTGCGCGACTGGAAATCCCGGTAAAGGAAGTAGTCGTGCGGGGCACTCAACAGGAATTCCGTCAGACGGTCGAAATCGTCTTCCAGCGCTTGTTCGTTAAAGGCGATGCCAGCCAGGCGAAGAAAGTAATACTTAAAGTAGTTCAGGTCCCAGGCGATGGACTGGCGATCGAAGCTGGCGCGCGGATAGCACACGCTGTAATTCAAATCGCGTCCCGCCTCTATCTGGAACCGGGGCAACACGGCGATGACTTTGCGATAAGCCTCAACCACCTTCGGAGCGATGTTCTCCCCGGTACGATTCTTCGAGAGAAACTCAAAAAGCGTCGTTCCGCCCAAGTCCTCTTCGAGATAGGCATCCTGATCCAGATCTTCAGCGTAAATTTCCGGCACCGGCAGACCATGCCGGCGGAAATGTCGCGAAAATTCAAGGAAAGCAACGTTCTCTTCCCGCACGCCGTACAGAATGCCGATCGCGCTGAACCCTCCGCCGCTGAGCCGGATGATCTTCCTGCCGGAACCGCCGAGCTCTCCCTGTAGAGGCTTCACGTCAGTGGCAGGCGCGTGAAAATGCTGCTCGAAGAGCTGTTTCAGAATGTCCATGAATATTCCACAAAGATAACATCGAACCGGGATGCGAAAACGGAAAGGGCGGCTGGGGCACTTTAGTGAGCAAGCGGCGAAGATGCTGCCCTAAAAACGATCGGGCGTGCGGAAATAACGCCCTTTCCTTCCTGCACCGTAATAAATTGATTGGGCTCGACGTTCGCCACTAAGTCTTTTTGACCGCTGGGCCACACGATGCTCAGGCTTACCGTCTTGCTCGCCTCCGGTTTGCCCAGCCCGAAAGTCAGGGGCAGTTCGCTTTGGGACAAGTAGCTCGAACCAGTTTTCACCATGCCGAAGAGCCGCGCGCCCTTACTGGTTTTCACCGTTACCTTCGCGCCGATGCCGTCGCGATTGGAACGTGTGCCCACGGTTTTTACTCGCAGCATGTCGTTCTGATTGCCGTTATCGTTACGGAGCAATCGAGCCGGCCCGTTGTTGGCGGTGATGAGCAGATCGAGGTCACCGTCATTGTCGAAGTCGCCGTAGGCCGCTCCACGGCCAACAATGGCCCGAGGCAATGCTGATCCGAGCTTGGCCGTAACTTCCTCGAACTTCTTCTTGCCCAGGTTGCGGAACAGATGTGGCGGCTGAGCGTACTTGAGGGTGGGCTGGACCACAGCGACGTCGTCGGAGACGTGGCCATTGACCGCGAGGAGATCGAGCTGGCCGTCCAGGTCATAGTCAAAGAAAAATGTACCGAAGGTAAGCGACTTGGTCGAAATCCTGGCGATGCCGGTCGCGGGAGCCTCGTCCGTAAACAGACCCGATCCATCGCTGTGGTAAAGCGCCATGCCCTCATTGGTGAAATTGCCGATCACCAGGCTTTGCCAGCCGGAATTATCGTAGTCGGCGGCGTCCGTTCCCATGCCAGCGCGCACCGTGCCGGCGTCCCCGTACGCAACCCCGGCGGCGATGGCAACGTCGCTGAAAGTGCCGTCGTGGTTGTTGTGGTAGAGCTTGTTGGGTTCGGTATCGTTCGAGACGAAGAGATCCATCCAGCCGTCGTTATCGTAATCCAGCATCGCAACCCCGAGCGACTTGCTGGTGGGATCGTAAAGACCGGCGCGCCGCGTTACATTCTCAAAGGTCCCGTTACCCTTATTACGAAACAGCGTCGCGCTCTGGCCTTTGTACCTCTGCGGGGTGCAGTAGGACTTGTTCTTGTTGTCGAGGGTGCAGTACTGGTCGGTCTCGATCGACCATTCGATGTAGTGAGCGACGAACAGGTCGAGCTTGCCGTCGTTGTCATAATCAAACCACAATGCGCTCGAGGAGAATCCCGGGTCGGCCACTCCAGCTTTCGAAGTGACATCGGCGAACTTGCCGTTACCCAGGTTGCGGAAAAGATGGTTTGATCCGACGGCGGTGATGTAGATGTCGACATTGCCATCGTTGTCGTAGTCACCGACGGCGCAGCCTTGGCCATACACCTCGATCGCAAGTCCCGCCTGCCTGGTGACATCGCTGAAGGTGCCATTGTGATTGTTGTGATAGAGAGCAGGATAGGATTTCCCGGCTTGTTGACCGGGCCAGTCCATGGAGTTGATCAGCAGGATATCTTGCCAGCCGTCGTTGTCGTAGTCGAGAAAGCAGGCACCGCTGCCCATGGTCTCCGGCAAGTATTTCTTTCCAAACGCACCACTGTTGTGTTTGAAACGAATGCCGGCCTGGGAAGTTACGTCAGTGAACTCAATGGGGCCCGAAGGCCGCGCCGGGGCGGTACTCGAATCTGGCGCCGGCGAAGCCGGGACCGCAACGGTGGCCGGTGGTTGGGAACTCGCCGCTGGTTGCGGTGTAACAGTTTCCTGCGGACTCGAAGGTTGCTGCTTGCAACCAGCCAGTACCAAGAGGGCGAGCAGCGTTAGACAACCAGCGACCCGGATAGTCGAAGTCAGCATTCTCAAGATTCCACAGACCACGTGGGGACAGCTGCCCTCGGGTGTCCGGCGGAGCAACGCTCCGCTACTTTCAATACCGGCGAAAATCTGTCGAGCTCTACTCGACCGGACAGCCGAGGGCGGCTGTCCCCACCTGGTCTGTGGCGTTGCAAAAATCAGCGGGCCACCGCCAGCTTTTCGGCACTTGCACGCTGCGAATCCAGCCAAATCTCGATCAGCATGGCCGTCGGTCCCACGATGAAAAGCGCGTAGAACGGCGCGTAGACGATCTGGTACATCCGCATGATCATTTCGACCAGTGCCACCAGGAACACGACCACACACTGCCACTTCTTCGTTCGTACCGTGGTTTTCGGATCGGTAATCATGAAGAAAATGAAAAGCTGGTACATCGGCCCGGTGATCGGCGCAATTTCTGACTGCCAGGGACTTCCCGTGAGCCAGCTGCGCAAGAAACCGAAAGCGATGAATGACGCTACATAGGTGAAGGTGATATGAAAGCGCCGCAGGCGCCAGATAATCACCGAGCCCAGCACCCAGATCACCAGCATGGGCAATAAGTAGTTGCCCCACTGAATGCTCAAACCGGCGACGGTCTCAGGGGCGAGAAAAAGCATGGCCGAGATGCCGAAATTCGATGGGTTCCAGATATGGCGCCCCTTGATGCGCAGCACATACTTGGACATGATGGAAATTGCCGCGCACAGGGCGTAGGGCCAATACGCCGGCGACCGCAGCAGAATTCCCACGCTGATGCCGCTGATGTACGCGCTCGCCGGATGCACCCACTTGTGAAAAAAAATCCGGCCCAGCGCCAGTTCGGTCGCGATGCTGACCACGATCGCCAGCAGCGTCCTCTGGTAGCTCTCGAGAATGCCAAACGACAAGTGCCCCACCAGCAGGATGCAGGTAATGAAAATCGGGGCGATGTAGCGATTGTCGAGACTGATGAATTGCTTCCACCCGGCGGGCGAGGACGGTGGCGAAGTCATGGACGCGGTCGTCGGCGGGCTCATGCGGGCTCCTTAATCTTGTAGAGTTGGCCGGCAGCAGGCTTATCGAGGGTCTGCAGTTTGCCGGAAGGCCAGCGGATTACGGCCTTCTCCAATTGCGGATATTTGCCCAATCCAAAATGCAACCGGCGCTGATTTTGTGCGGCGAAACCACTGCCGCCTGAAACCTCCTGCACTTGCTGCTGGCCGTTCCAGAACAGCGTGACCCGGGTGCCGATCGCGCTACGGTTGCTCGCGGTACCTTCCAGTTCGAATTCGATCCACTCATTCTCCGGAATCACCGTGTTCCTGTAAACCAGCAACGGACCCTTTTGGTTCGCTACGACAACGTCGAGCACGCCGCGATTCCACAAGTCCGCCAGCGCGACGGCGCGACCGTCGTACGTATCATGGACACCAACCGCCTGGGCCACATCAACAAATTTTCCGGCGCCATCGTTCAACCACAGCCGCTTGGATTGATATCCCGACAAACTGCGGCCCTCAAACGCCGGCCAGTTCCTGGCATCGCCAATGATCGTGCTATTGCCGCCGGCGACTTTGGAAAAGTCATACCAGTAGCTGCGGTTCCGGTCGAGCGAGATGTAACCGTTGGTGAGGTAGAGGTCGAGAGTCCCGTCATTGTTCAAATCGCCGAACTGCGCGCCGAAGCTCCAGCCGCCGAGTTCGACTCCGAAATCCCGCGCCAGGTTCTCGTACTTGATGGCGTCACCGCTCGTACCTTGCTTCGGCACCCACAGATTGTTGCCCTGGATGAGAATGCCGTCTTCGGAAATATTCGAAACGTAGACCGCATATCGGCCCTGGTTCAGGATGTCGCCAAAGGCGGCGTTCATTCCACTCTTGGGGGCAAAGCCTACGCCGGTCTGCTGGCCCACTTCATGGAAATGTTTACCATCGTTGAAATAGAGTTCGGAGACCCCGTAGTCATTGGCGATGAACAGATCAGGATGCCCGGTGCCGCGCAAGTCCGCTGCCGCCGCGGCCAGCGCCCAGCGCCGGCTGTTGATGCCAACTCTCTCGGCGACTTCTTCAAACTTTCCGTGGCCCAGATTATGAAACAGATATTTCCGCCCGCCATTCTTGGCGTATTCAAAGCTCTCAGGCATGATCCGGGTGGTGGCGATATGCCAGAGGTCGATGTCTTCGGCATAGTAGCCACCGACGAAGAGGTCCAGCAGTCCATCGCCGTCGTAATCAAACCAGATGGCGGTGTTGGCGTTAATCCATCGCGGCAGTCCGGCTTGCTCGCTCACGCGCGTAAAGCCGTGGCCCTGGTCGTTGTGGTAAAGCTCGGGGCGCCCCCATTTAATGAGGAACAAATCTTCGTAGCCATCGTTGTCGTAGTCGCCCCACACCGCGCCCGTGGAAACTCCGGTGCCCGGTTGATTGACATCCGCAATCCCAAGCTCGCCGGCCACGTCCTTGAAAGTGCCGTCGCCCAGATTGTGGTACAGAGCGTTCTTACTGCCGATGGCGCTGTTGACAACATAGATGTCTGACCAGCCGTCGCGATCGAAATCGACGATGGACACCGACGCCCCCATCGAAGCCACCTCAGGCATGATGGGATTCAGTTTGGGATCGAGTTCCGGCGCTTGGTGGACAAACTGAATGCCCGCAGCCTGGGAAACTTCCTGAAGGTAGAAGCCGTGCCGCGCCAGCGTGGTTTTCGCGTCGGCACTCGATTTTTCGGCGGTGCGCCGCGCTGACAACTGCTTGAGCACAAGCGGAGCCACTAACAGCCCGACGAAGATAATACCGAGAATGGCCCTTGCGATTCGGTTGCCGGTCATTGGGACAATTCGCTCCGCAATGCATTCTTGAAGACTTGAGGAGTCACGTAGCGCGTGTGAAAGTTCTGCCAGTCCTCGGGATGCTGACGGTAGACCCACTCATCCTCGAGCGCACCCGGACGCGTCGTGTATTCGTTCTTGGCGTGATAGGGCAGCGGCAAAACAGTCTTGGAAAAAGTTGAATTGAAGTCTCCGTCCTTGATCCAGCCGTCGCCCTTGATGACGAAGTCGCGCACCCAGCCGGCTGGCGGTGGTGGCTGCTCGGGAAAACGCAACGACATTTCATCTCCGGAATTAACGATCACATAACGGTCATCAATGGTGGTGAGCAATTCACGAATGTCGCCGTAGCGAGTGTAATAGCCGATCAGATCGCGCCAGTGCTGTTTAGTTCCTTCAATGCGGTTGTAGTCCGGGACTTCCGGTGCGCCCGCGCCCACCGGCATTTGCATCACCGAGTAGCCGCGATAATGAAGATCGGCGACCGACGGATCCAAGGTGGTTTCTTTGAGGGGCGCGTCTGGTGCTCCCTTTGCCCAGCGGATCAGGTCCCAGTAGATTTCCAGATTCGTTCGCAGTCGCACCTTGCGCGGTGTGCCAGGACGAAAGACATTGGTCAGATTGAACAGGATCGTTTTCTTGCGGCCGGCGGGAAAGCCCAGGTTGTCCTGTGCCGTGACCCAGCCGCCGCGGCCATCGGGCACTTCAACGCTCAGGCCATGAGCGCGCCAGCGGCTGCCCTGCGTAATGGCGACGTTCACCGACGACTCAGTATCGTGGATCGAACCCTGCGCGATCAGATAGAGCGGACCGCTCTTGGGCGCGTCATCGCCGAGATCAACTTCAAGGTAATGATCGCGAGTCACCCCCTGGAACTGGCCGCGGCCAAAACTGCTCACAGCTTTTCCGTCGAGCGTGCTTACGAGGTCCGTAACATCCTGACCCGTGTCATCCAACGCATGCGCGATGGCGTGAGGCGTTGCGACCGTGGTGATGCCGAGTTTCGCCGGCGGAATCACGAAGCGCTCATCGACAAAAATTTCCGTGCCGGCCGGATGGTCCACCGTCATCAGCGCCAGATAATCGTAGTAGTAAACCTCCCACAGCTCTGCTGTGACGCGGATATCGTAGAAGCCATCGTGAGGAACCAGCTGGTCACGCCCGATCTTGTACCACTCGCCCGTGGCGGCAATTTGCGCAGAGCCCAGGGTGTTGATCCGCAATCCGATCGCCGAACCCCATGGCACAGCGTCCTTCACGAACTCCATTTCTTTTCCGTTGTACGCGAACAGGAAAGGACACGAAGCCTTCAGGCGCTGTTCGGTCACGACATCCTGGTCAGCTTTCACCCCAAACTCGGCGCGCACCGTGCCATTGGGCCAGATGACCCGCACCACTTCCGTCTCAGTCTGCTCTCCCAAGCCGAAGTGAAGTTGCGGACCGGTGATCGGCTGTTTCTGCACCAGCAGGCCGGAGCGAATTTCGATTTCGCCGCCAACCCCGAAGGGATTGATGCGCTGATCGCCAACCGCCTGCACCGCATGCGGCCGCACCACTTGCCAGTGATAATTCTTCGGGCTCTGATTTACGCCCCGCACCGGTTGCCCATCCGCGGACAGGCCAACAAGGTCGAGATGGCCGTCGTTGCCAAGGTCAGCAGCGTCGAAGAACAATGCGGGGCCTTCAGGATGAGTCAATAGCGTGAAGCGGCCATTGGCGTCGCCCAGCCAGACCAGTGCTTTCGTCGCGCCGGGAGTAGCCGTGGTCGGAGAGAGAAGCAGGTCGAGTGCACCGTTGTTATCCAGATCCGCGACGTGCAATCGTACGTCGCCCGCAAGGAAGCTGCTGGCGTTGGGAACGCGAGCGATCTCAGCTGTCTCCCAGCTCTGTCCTTCGTTCTTGTCAGAAATTCGGATGATCGCGCCGTCAGCTTGCACGGCGAGGAGATCGAGAATCCCGTCATTGTTGGCATCCGCCACAGCCACTGCTTTAACCGATAACAAACCAGGCGGCAGCGGACGCTCCTGGAACTGTCCCTGGCGAAGATTCATGAACACCTGAAGTTTGCCGGCGCCGTCGATGATCGCGGCGTCGGGATTGCCGTCGCCGTCGAGATCAGCCCAGGCAAAGCCGGTCACGCCTGAAACTCCGGCGAAAGGATGAATCGGAAGAAATGTGCCGTCTCCGTTGTTTCTTAAGACCGTCGGAGTGCCGTCTTTGGCGCCGAGTACGAGGTCGAGATCGCCGTCGGCTTCGATGTCCACCGCCCACGCGCCGCTGTAGCGGGCATTGGCGACCGGCTTGGGCAGCTTCGCTTGCGGCGTTACATCCGTGAACGCGTTTGGATTGTCCTGTCGCAGCAGGCGCACGCCGCCGGCCCCTGCCAGCACGAGGTCGGTCTTGAAGTCATAGTTAAAATCAATCGGCACCACGCCCTCGGGCAGGGGCGACACATTAAATGTCCCGCTGGGGAAGGGAATCTTGGCCCCGGTGGACAAGCGCACCTCGCGGCCATTCGCTATGGCTACAGCCGGAGCGCCAGCACTACCCAATGGAATTGCTCCGATCCAACTCCATTTGCCGGATTTGTCCGCGCCAAGATCGGAGAGTGGTTGAATATTGAAGGTCAGCGATGTGTCAGCCGGAGCTGGCCGAAATACTGGAGACTCGAGTCGCAGGAAGTGAGTGAAGGGCTCGGCCTCATCGCCTGGAGGCGCTTTGATGGCCGTCAGACTCTGACGATACTCGGGCACACGCATCATTACGTTACGCAGGAAGGTAGTCTGCGTCGCGGCGGGATGCAGGTCTGCGCCGGCTGCCGCTGCCTGCACGGCTGCCAGCTGATGTTGCACCTCGGGCGGCCACGCCGACGAACGAGCGTTGATCTGCGCCACTGCCGATCTCAAAGTTGCTGCATCGCCGCGCTTGGCCGCGACGCGGCTCAGTTCGAGCAACGCAGCCAGATTGTCCGGTTGAGCGGTTAGAATCTTTTGCAGCAGCTGCTGAACTTCGGCCGCGCCGTTCTCATCGCCTTGGCGTTCCGTTTCTTCCGCCAGCCGGTAGATGGCCCGTAGATTTTGCGGATTCAGTTCGGCCGCTTTTCGTAATGCGGCAATCGCTTCTGCGGAATGGCCGCGCTGGCTTTCCAGAATTCCCAGCAGGTCGTACATGCGATCGTTCTTCGGGGCCAGATCGCGTGCCCGGTCCAGTCTTTGTGCCGCTGTGTCGTAGTTTCTTTGCCGCAGCGCCAGAATTCCCCAGTTGGCCCATCCCGCGGGTTCGCCTGGGACCAGCTGCGTCACTTCTGAGAGTTTGCTTTCGGCGTGAACATCGTCGCCTACCTGCAACGCCGCCAGGCCGACGTAAAAGGCCGAAACCACATCGGCGTAGGCCTTGGAATTCTTGTCGGGCAACTTGGGCGACGAATGGCAACCTGAGACCGCCACAAGGGCGCCCAAGATAAAAGGCATAAGGGAACGTTGAACCCCCATGGATCGTCGGGTATGCACATCGGGACGCGCTCGCCATCTATGCGACGAATCAATCCGTGTGGAATTGGCCACCGTCAAGACTCACTCTCCTCGTGATCTAACACGCGACCTGAAGCTTTTTCCTGCGGCTACGGGTGCGTGTCATCCCGCGAAACCATAAGAACGCGACTGCGAGAAACGGTAAAAGGTACAACAAAAGGTCCCACCGTCCAAAGCCCGGAGGCGTGGCTTCCACTCTCGAAAGAATCTCGCTGCTGCCTTGAACGCTTTGCAGAACCAGGCGGACACGCCAGAATTCATCCCGGTCAAACTCGGTGAGGGCTTTGTATTCTACCTGCCCTCGGTTGTCCTCGCGTGTTGCCGGGTAAACCACTTCACGAAGCCTCCCGCTCTCCGGCTGGATCCCGATTGCGACCTTCAGATCATCAGGAATCTTGCTGCCCGGCAGAGGGTCTACCAGCACGAAGAACGTTCCGGTGCCGACATCCGGATGGGTCCAGAGCGAAATGATGCACGGTCCGACTTTCTGGTTCTCGATGATGGGGAAGGGAGGGCCGTTGTGGGCCCGGGCTGGTAACAATAGCCAAAGCACAGCCGCAAACATGGCCCACACTCTCGCGCACCATCGGCATCTCGTCTTCATATCGGACAGAGACAACAAGATCGCCAGAACCAAGATCAGATTCAAAGTCGGCGGGCGAGGGCGCCCGCCCCACACGAGTCATTATCCGCTCATCAGAGTGGCGCGCATCTCCATGGGTTGAAACACCAACCACATCGACGCCATCCAGAGGATAAGACAGACAGCCGCCCAGGGAACGAACGCGCGCAGGGGCTTAGCCGGCGAATCCTCTGCTGCCAGGCCGTGGGTTACCACGAGCGACCCTGCAAATCCGAGTATCAGGAATCCTATTTCGATGACCTGCACCAGATTGGACGGCAGGCCGGTCAGAGTCCAGCGAGGTTCTCCGAAGATCGGCCAACCCAGATTCACCAGCGCGCTTTGCGTGACCGGAATCACGGTGTACAGCCCGGTGAGAAAGTGAAAACCGTAGTGGGCCAGCCACATGCCGAAGCCGATGGGAACCAGACCATAACTGTACCTGACCGCCAGCGGCAGCAGGGCGCGCTGATCGCCTGACCACAGGCGCGCGCACCACGCTGCCAGTCCCAGCAGAATGATGGGTTCGAGAATCAGAAAGAAGGTGAAAATGAGGCCGAGCACCGGGGCTTCGCGGTTCACGTGCAACAGTCGTCCCAGCCAGCTCTCTACAGCGTAAACGGGACTGACCATGCCAAAGGCATTCAGCAGGGCTCCGAAAGTAAACACTATGGCCAGCGCCGCCAGATCCTTTCGCCGCGAAAAATAGCCGATTCCCGATCGCAGCGGGTCGGTCAGCAGTTCGTCGCCTGGCATTCGGCTCAGGATCCCAACGTTGTCATGCGGGCAGGCATGGATGCAGTCCAGACAGAATGTGCAGTCCATGTTGCCCACCTTGCTGGGTTGGAACAGGGCCAGTTCGCAGCCGCGGATCGTGACCAGCTCAGACACTGGCTCGCGCCGCCCGCGGATGCAGTCTTTGGTATGGCAAGTCACGCATACATCTGTCTCCCGCACTTTCACCTCGAAAGGAGAGAGCATGGAGGCCACAAAGTTGAACTGTCCGATGGGGCAAACGAATTTGCAGAAGGAAGCGTGCTTGAAAAAACCATCGACCACCAGCACAGTGACGAAGTAGGCGATGATCAGCCACGCGGTCCACCAGGGCGAGGACCACAAATCGAATAGCTCGTAGGTAAACAGGATCAGCACGAAGAGCGCTACTGAAACCCACTTATTGCGCAGCGCCCGCGGCCAGTTGAACCGCGGCTTAGAGAAGCGCCGCGCCATCTGGCGCACCAGCATGAAGGGGCAGGCCAGGCAAAAGAAATTTCCCGCACACAGCAGGAGCAGCACCAGCACTCCGCGAAAGTGAAGCCAGCTGAGAGTGGTCGCCAGATTCTTCGGCGCCAGCGTGGGCCCGAACAATCCATGCAGGATCATCACCACGCTGACGATAAGCAGCGGCAATTGCAGGAGGGGACGCACGTAACGCCAGCGAAACAGGGGTCCCAGTCCGGGGAGCCGCATCAGATCAAAAGGTTGGGAGTCGGCTGCGTCCAGGGCCGGGATGGAGGATGGATTCAACAGCTAACCTAGTTGGGCCGAACGCCGCTTACGTGGAACTGCCGCTCCAGCTTTTGCCCGCCGGCCAGCCGGAGGTGCAGAAGTATCACCCAATCTCCTGCCATCGCGAAATTGAGATGAGCCTGGTATTGGCCCGGCCCGGTTTCCAATGCGTCCTCAAACACGGGGGCCATGCCCGCGTGCGACATGTCCGCTTCCAGGGTGATGCTCGCTCCGGAAACAGGCCTTGCTGCGGTGTCGGCCAGCTTGATGGTGACCGTTGCCGGACCGACCGTGGGCGGTTCAGGCGAAATCGCGTGCTCAACCGTAACTGAATGAGACGCATCGCTAGGCCTGGAGCACCCGATCACGAACCAAGCGGCTACGCCGGGCAGCAGCAGAACCCATAGACGGACGTAGGCCAATCTCCGCACGCTAGCACCGCAACCAATCAAGCAGAATCACAGGCAGAAGCTGAGGCGTCAATAATTGATTCATACTAGTCCCGTGCCGGCCGAGGCAGTTGGAGATAGCTGCAATTGAATGACTTGCCGGAGTTGATGAACGCACATTCATCTTTGGCCCCCGGGGAGCAGCGAACTTGTGGCCTGGTCGTGCTCGTTATTTTTTTGCCTGGGCTCGTACCGGGACTTTCTCTCTCGAAACAATTACATCCGTAACTTGTAGGAATGTGACTAATTTCCTAATCTCGCAGCATCGCGTTTCACGTTCAGCCGCAGGATTTGAGTCTTGGTGGATCCATCGAAAACATCATGGTCAACGCGCGGCGCACTCCCGACCAGGGTTGCGTTCTGCATTGCTGTGCTGGGCTTACTCTCGGTCGCTCCCGTAGAGGCTCAAAATACCCCAGGCCTGCGCAAACTGGTGTACAAGGTGGCTCCCAAGTATCCCCGCGAACTGAAGCAGAATGCGATTGGCGGAATCGTTCGCTTGTCAATCTCGATCAACCCCAATGGCTCGGTGGCGAGAATCTCGCCCCTCGGGGGAAACCCCATCCTTGTCGATGCCGCTACCTTAGCGGTCAAGCAGTGGAAATATGTGCCGGCCGATCGTCCGACCACCACCCAGGTCCAGTTGGATTTCATTCCGAGTCAGTAGCCGTTCTACGGCAGGTTCACTCGCCGCGGATTGTGAACCGCGAATTTTCTCAGGAATGCTAGGCTGGTAATGGAGTCTTTCAAATTGTCGTCTGCTGCCGTCTACCGCTGCTGCTTGCTGCTCGCCTGCGTGACCTTTGCCGCGCCACAGCAAGCCATCGGCAAAAGCAAGGCCGCAACTGCCAACGCCGTGGCCGCCCGCTCCTGGACCGTCCGGCGGCAACCCGAACAACTGGTGAATGGAGCTCCCGTTGTTTTTGAAGTTGTGCCGCCTGTGCGACTGACCGATCTCTCCGCCAAGTGGCTCGATCATGAAGTTCTCTTCAGCTATGACGCCGCCTCAAAAGCCTGGTACGGGATTGCGGGAGTGAGTCTGGAAACTCGTCCGGGGGTCTATGCTCTGGAACTAAAAGGAACAACTGCCCGGTCGGAAGAAATCACGTTGTCCAAAAATATTGCGATCCGGGCTGCGAAGTATCCCAGCATCGCGGTGACGGTCGCCAAGCGATATACCGAACCCAGCAAGGAACAACTGGAGCGCATCCACCAGGACAAGGCAGTCAAGCAGGACGTGTTTCAGCATACCGATCCGGAACGCGAGTGGTCCGGAAAATTTCGTCCACCGGTAGAGGTGCCGATTTCAGACGTCTTCGGTACCCGCCGCACCTTTAACGGCAAAGTTCAAAGCATGCACCAGGGACTGGATTACGCAGCCCCGACCGGCACGCCCGTGTCGGCCGTAAATTCCGGAACGGTTCTGCTGGCTGGCCCTTTGTATTTCGAAGGTGACTGCGTGGTGCTCGATCACGGACAGGGGTTGCTGACGCTTTACCTTCATCTTTCGGAAATCAAGGTAAAGCAAGGGGAGCGAGTCGCGCGCGGACAGCAGATCGGTCTGAGCGGGGGCACGGGACGGGCTACCGGACCTCATCTCCACCTGGCCGTACGCTGGCAGGGCGTGTACCTGAACCCTGCCACGCTTCTGACCCTCAAGCTGCCATAAGGCCGGCGAGTTTCATCACCGCACACAGATCTAATTGCACCGCGTCACAGCCTGCCATCCATGACCCTTCCTGCCCCGTTACCACCACGAAGAATGGGGAAGGAGCGGACTGAGTTTCGCAAGTCCAGATTTCTGACCAACCGGTGCAGGTAGTTGGCGTGCACTCCCAGGATTCGAGCTGCGTCGGTATAGCTGCCTTTGGCTTCCTCCAGGGCGGTAAGAATGAGATGTTTTTTCAATTGCGTGACCGCCACGTGATATTTCGCCTCGTACACGCCCGGCGCCCGGTCTTTCTCAGTAACCGACTCGGGTAGGTCTTCCGGGCGGATTGAATCGGACACCCCTAACACCAGCGCCCGCTCGATGGCATTTTCAAGTTCGCGCACGTTGCCCGGCCAGTTGTAGTTCATCAGCCCAGCCATGGCTTCAGGAGAAATCTTCTTGGGCTTTACTTTGCACTTGACGGCAAACTTGGCGACAAAATACTCCGCCAGAATGGGAATGTCTTGCAGGCGCTCGCGCAAGCTGGGCAGGACCAGTGAGACTACATTCAACCGGTAATAAAGATCTTCGCGAAAGGTTCGGGCCTTTACCGCCGCTGCCAGATCTTTGTTAGTGGCCGCGATCAGGCGTATGTCGATTGAGATCGGACGGGAACCTCCCAGGCGCTCGAACTCACGCTCCTGCAGGACGCGCAGCAGCTTGACCTGCAACGCCGGCGCCAGCTCACCGATTTCGTCCAGAAACACCACGCCGCCATCAGCCATTTCGAGGCGGCCTTTTTTCTGGACCGCGGCGCCGGTAAACGCGCCCCGCTCATAGCCGAACAGCTCGCTCTCCAGCAAGCCTTCCGGAATGGCCGCGCAGTTGATGGCGACAAAAGGCCGGCTGGCGCGCGGACTGTTGCGGTGAATGGCCCGCGCGACCAGTTCTTTTCCGGTCCCACTTTCGCCGCCTACCAGCACCGTGGATTCCGTCGGAGCCACCCGCGACAGGAAACGGTAGACCTCTTTGATCGCGGCGCTTTCACCGACCATGTTGTGCTGGAGGTTGATCTCCGCCGCCAGCCGCTGATTTTCCTGCTCCAGCCACTGCAGCCGCCTCGCGTTTTCCAACGCCACCGCGGAGATGCCCGCAATGCTGGCCACAAGTTCGAGATGGTCGCGATCAAAACGGGTGCCTGGACTGGTGGTGTCCAGGTAGATGCAACCCAACACTTTTTTAAACACGATCAGGGGCACGCACAGCAACGAGCGCACTTTAGAGCTCACCAGGCTGTCCACGCCGTTGAAACCTCCGCTCCCCGGCACGTCCGCCCCCAGAATCGCCACTCCCTGGTCCATGACCTGGCGAGTGATGGTGCGGCTTACGCGCACCGGTTCCGCCCCCTTGGCCGGTCCGGGATGGGCGAAGAGAGAAGAAAACTTTTCGCTGCCTTTGCCATCCAGCAGGATGGCACCGCGCTCGGCAGGCACCACTTCAAAAATCAGTTCCAGAATTTGCGCCTGCAATTGGTCGAGGTCAGAAATGGAATGGACCACGCGGCTGATTTTCAGCAGCGCGTTCAGGTTCCGTCCCAGCCGCGAGGCCGCTGGTAATTCTCTCAAGATTCGCTCGGGCTGAAGATAGAGGACATCCTGCGGGCGTATTTGTGCCGTGGCCTGTGTCAAGCGGTCGTCGAACTCCACGCCTTGTGGGGCCGTTTCATCCGTTTCTTCTTTCAGCAGGAACACCAGAACAGATTCGCCCACCGAGATCTGGTCTCCGTGGCTCAGCTGTTTCTCCGAAACGACCCTGCCGTTCACAAACGTCCCGTTGCGACTGTCCAGATCGCGAAGTTTGTATCCATCGGCTTCGCGGGCGAGTACGCAGTGCCGTCGTGAGAGGGAGAGGTCGCTGATGGCCAGCGAATTGGAGGGGTCTCGTCCGATTCGGACCTCCGTTTCGGTCAAGAAATAAGTCGAGTCTGCCAAGGGTCCAGTCGCTACCTGTATTCTGGGTTTCACCGTTTTCGAGCCTCGTTCGAGGTAAACGGTTTAGCATACTTTCTGGTTTTGAGAACAGTGGCCCGCCATCTTGTTCCACTATCCGAACAGATATATCTCTATCCGGTTGGATAGTGGTTGCGGCGCGTTTCCCGCCGAAATGGCATACCGAATTGCGCATAACAATATTAAAATCATAACGATAGAGACTATTCTGTGATTTTCAGGGCGAGCTCTTAGGATGGCTGGATACGTGCGACATGCCGGGCAGCGTCGGCTCGGCAAAAAGCGACGGGGGAAGCGCTTTCTGAGTTTCTGCCGGGATACGCTGGTCGGGAATCCGGGGGACCCCCTCATCGGATTCCCGATCGTTTCTAACCGCCGGGAACTCCCAACTGAGAACCGAGAACTGCTTCTTAAGAAATCACAACCGCGTCTGCCCCAGATGTCGCTATTCGCCCATCGCGGTCAACCGTTGCGAATCCGCTACCGCTTCCTGCGCCGCGACCCCATCACGAAAGATGACAGTCCGGCCTGAGATAGCCGGGACGCGTTCACCGGGCAGCAGGATTCCCACCAGGTTCAGGGGATCGGCGGCAGACAACACAATCGTCTCTCCAGTGAGCGGCAGCTTGCGCGTGGAACGCAGCGATTCCACCGCTACCGGCAAGGCGAACTGTTCGCCGAGGAAACCATCCACAAAGCGTCCGCCTCGAATCTCGCCGCGATCTTCGAGACGCCGGAAAGCCATTTGCAGCTCGCGCCACTTGGGAAGATTGGTTTCGCGGGACAGCAAGTCACGGAAGACGATGCCGTAGCGCTTCAACAGCATCCAGCAGGTCGCCTCCACGGCGCGATTGCGGTCCGCCGTCTGGTCGGTATACAAGAGCGCCCAGCGCCCGGTGCTGTGCCGCGGACGTGCGCTCCGCGCATTGCCTTGCCCGGCGCGACGCTTGGGATCAATCAGCGAGCGCAGGTTGTCAAAGCCATCAGCGGTGATGAGCCCTCCCGCCACCAGTTCCCACAGTCCAGTCTCGACCTCGGCTTTAAGCCGCCCCGTGCCGCGTACGATGTCGGCGAAGAACGACGCTCCACGTTGCCGCAGGAAGTCCAGAACCTGCCGGGCGCTTTCACTCAGGCCGCGCGCTTCGGGCTGCTCAACTTCGGGACGATGCGGAATCATCCAATCGGCCTCTTCGCGCACGAAAAATGTGATCGGAGCCACACTGGTCGGAATCACGCGCCGTTTGCCGGCCGCGGTGTCATCGAGGGTAGCGGGATGAGGTGACAGCCGCCCCCAGCCGACGGCACCGGTAAGACAAAGCTGATCGAGCCACTTGGGATCGTAGTCGGCAACGCGCCGCCCCAGAATCTGGCGCTCCCAGGCATTGGCCGGAATCTCAAACCCCTGCAACTGGCGCAGAACGTCCAGCGTGGCACGTTCACCCTGAACTTGGGCTCCCGCCGCAACATGCTGCCAACGCAAAAGCCAGCGCATGAATTGCGCGGCGGTGACGGGCTCGATCTGCTTGCGCAGGGTGGCGACCGTCAACCGGTGAATGCGAGCCAGCAAGCGCCGCTCACACCACTCCAGCTCAGGCTGTTCCGGCTCATGTGGTCGCGGGCGACTCGCCCGCGAGGCAGCGTCGGTGAACTGTCCTCGGAGCACAGCACCGGAAGCTTCCATCCGCAGCAACGCTTTTTCAGTCTCAGAAGCCGGAAGCCCAACCAGACTTCCGAGCTGCGAAGCCGTGATGGGACCTATGTGCGACATCCAACCGGTGACGAGCGCCAGAAGTGCGTCGTCAGAGGACGGCAGAGACGCCGGGATCTCGGAAACGGGACGATCGAACTCAGCTCCCGGGAACAGCAAAGAAAATGTTTTCGCCCGTTCCGCCGCTACCCAGTAACTCATGCCGGCATGCTTAGCCCGAACTGCGCGGCCGTGCTCGAGCAATCTGTCGAAATATCCCCGCCACTCGCCGGCGCTACGACACACGTGGGGACAGCCGCCCTCGGCTGTCCCGTCGAGCGCAGCTCGACTATCCTCGTCACCTTTGTGGAGGCCGATCAAATTCAGGGAAGCGGCATCCGCTTGGGCGGGCGAGTCGCCCGCCGCCACACTGGCAGGGATAGCTTCTGGGAATGCAATCAGGGTGTGCAAAACATCGTGCAACTCATCGGCGTCGCGTACATCGGGCCAGGCTTCTTCTCGTACCTGCGCGATCGCGGCGGGATCGAGTTTGCCCACCTCCTCCAGCACCGATTCCGGCAGGATGCGCCGCATCTCGACCGCGCGGGCCCGCCGTTCTTCAAGCGGGGCATCGTCAAGATAGGCGTAGGGATTTGCGTTCAAAATCTCATGCGAGAATTGCGACGGCACCGGAGTGTCTACTGCCAGGCAGCGGATTCGTCCTTGCTGGATGCCGCTCAGCAGCGCCTTGAGCCCGTCAATATCCATGGCCTCGGTGAGCACATCCTTCATCACTTCCTTCACCAGGGGATGATCAGGAATCTGAATATCGCCCACGATGTTTTCCTGACAGGCGGCCACGTCAGGGAACACCGATGCCAGCAAATCGTCGGAGCGCATGCGCTGAATCTGCGGTGGAACTTTCTTGCCACCTTGAAACCGCAGCAACGCCAGGGCGCGATTGGCATCCCAGCGCCAGCGCGTGCCGAAGATCGGCGAAGCCAGCGCAGCTTGCTCCAGGACGGGTTGCACAGTTTCGGCGTTGAGGAAATGAAAAACGTCAGCCAGCGGAAAGCTGTGTTGCTCGGCCAGCGCGATGTTCAGGCCGTTATCGGTGGCCGCCGCCTGCAACTCAAAATTGAAGCTGCGGCAGAAACGCTTGCGCAGCGCCAGTCCCCAGGCTTTATTGATACGTCCGCCGTAAGGTGCGTGGATGATCAGCTGCATCCCGCCGCCTTCGTCGAAAAAGCGCTCGGCGATGATCGTGTCTTGCGTGGGGACATCCCCCAGTACCGCGCGTCCCTGCAGGATGTACTCGACAGCCTGCTCAGCGCCGGAATCGTCCAGCCCGCATTCTTCTTTTAACCAGGCCACCGTTTCGGCGACGGCAGGCTGGCTCTGCGAAACGCCGATCGGAGAAATACCTGGCAGACGGTCGCTGATTTCTTTTCTGAGGCCTGCCACATGCGCGGAAAGTTCCTGGGTCCGCGCGGGGGCCTCGCCAAGCCAGAATGGAACACTGGGCGGGGCGCCATGCGCATCTTCCACCAGCACGCGTCCCGACTTGCCTTCCACGCGGCGGATGCGCCACGACGTGTTGCCCAACAGCATGATGTCGCCGGCGTTGCTCTCCACCGCGAAGTCTTCGTCGAGCGTGCCGATGATAACGCCATCCGGTTCGGCGACTACGGTGAAGAGCGCAGTCTCCGGAATGGCGCCGCCGCTGGTGATGGCCGCCAGTCGGCTGCCTCGCCGCGGCCGCAGCTTGCGGTTCACTTTGTCGTGATGAATGTAAGCGCCGTAACGTCCGCGTCGCGATGCAATCCCCTCGGAAAGCATCTCCAGAATCGAGTTGTAGGTATCGCGAGAAAGATTGCGATAGGGATAGGCGCGCGTGACCAGGGCGAAGAGTTCGTCTTCATTCCATCCTCCATCATCGTCCTGGTCGGTGTGGCGCGGGCGCCCCGCCCGCGTCTCGAGAGCGGCACCAGTTATGTGGTCTGCACCGGCCGATGCGGTCCCGCTCGCCCAAAGTTCCGCCTTGGAGTCTCCAACTCCTGATATGGCTTCCGGCGTTCGCGGGCGGGGCGCCCGCGCCACACGTGCACTTCCGCTTTCCGCGGCGCAGGCGGCTACAATCTGTTGCGCCAGAATGTCCAAGGGTGCGTCGGGAATGATCAGGCGGTCGAGATCTCCCTGCCGGATTGCGCGCACCAGCGCTGCACATTCCAGCAGATCATCGCGAGTGCCGGCGAAGAACCGTCCCTTGGGCACGGCGCCGCGCCAGTGGCCGGAGCGTCCCACTCGCTGCAGAGCGACCGCGATGGCCCGCGGCGAGCTGATCTGCACCACCAGGTCAACGGTGCCAATATCAATTCCGAGTTCCAGTGATGCCGTCGCCACCAGCACCTTGACTTTGCCTTCTTTGAGTTTCTGCTCCGCGGAGAGCCGCAGCTTGCGGGACAGACTGCCGTGATGGGCCGCGACATTGTCTTCACCCAATCGTTCGCCCAGGTGGTGAGCGATGCGCTCCGCCAACCGCCGTGTGTTAACGAACACCAGAGTGGAACGATGCTGCTCAATCAGTTCGACTAGCCGGTTGTAAACCTCGTCCCACATTTCATTGGTGGTGATCGGTCCCAGGGAGGAGCCCGGTACTTCCACCGCGAGATCGAGTTTGCGCCTGTGTCCGACGTCAACAATCACCGGTGCCGGTCGGCCGTTGCCGGTAAGGAAGTGAGCGACTTCCTCGATCGGCTTCTGGGTCGCGGAGAGTCCGATGCGCACGGGCGGACGATACGTCAGGGCCTCCAACCGCTCCAGCGAAAGCGTCAGATGCGCACCCCGCTTGTCGTCCGCAACGGCGTGGATTTCGTCCACGATGACGGTTTCCACATCGCGCAGAATCGCGCGACTCTTCTCCGCGGTCAGCAGAATGTAGAGCGACTCGGGCGTGGTGACCAGAATGTGGGGCGGCCGCTTCAGCATGGCGCGGCGTTCATGCATCAGCGTGTCGCCGGTGCGAACTGCGGTGCGAATCTCCGGCATCAGCAAGCCGCGCTCGCCCGCCATCCGGAGAATCTCGCTCAGGGGTACTTCGAGATTTTTCTGGATGTCATTGCCCAGCGCCTTCAGCGGCGAGACATATAAAACTTCGGTGCGGTCATTGAGATGACCTGCCAGCGCCTTTCGCACCAGTCGATCAATGCAGGCGAGAAATGCAGCCAGCGTCTTGCCCGAGCCAGTCGGTGCGGAGATGAGGGTGGTTCGCCCTGCAAGAATATGAGGCCAGCCCTGCTCTTGAGGCTCGGTCGGTGTACCGAATTTCTGGACAAACCACTCCGCGACCAGAGGGTGCGACCAAGCAAGCGAGGAGGGAAAGGAGGACATCGGCAATATTCTAACACGCGACTTTCGTAAAACATTCGCCTACGGAACGAACCACGTAGCCCCGGACGCCCTCGTCCGGGCAGGCGAGCAAAGCTCGCCAGAGAGCACGCATAGTGTCACAAATTTCAACCTGAAAACCCAGCACGCAGAAGAAATCCAAATCGCGCCCTCGCTGATGGATGAGAGCGAAGGTAGCGGAGCTTTGCTCCGCCGGGCAGGTGGGACACCTGCCCCTACGCGAGCACAGAAGGTTTGACGTTCTCTGGACTAGCGACCCTGATCCGGGTCACAAGACAAAAACCCACCGGTCGTCTGCTTGGGGCGTGCTCGGGTCGACGACCGATGGGCTACCGTTTCTCCTTACTCACCCTGTTGTTTTCAGGAGTAATTGAACCTATTAAACCCTACTCCGAGAGAAAGTTTCGTCCTTTTTTGTAAATATTTGTAATTCAATTTTTTACTCTGGAATTCCTACCGGCCGTGCCGCCATCAATTCGGTAAAGCGCGGGTCCTTGCGTAAGCCGGCAAACTCCGCATCCTTATACACATCGTCGATCCCCTTATAGCCTTCTTCCATGGCCCGGCGCAGGCATTGCAATGAGCGGTCGGTGATCCCACTTTGGGCATAGAGCCTCGCCAGCACATAATAAAAATGGGCCCGGTCCCCCGGGGACGACATCTGGGCCAGCACGCCGGAGTGGGAGGTCCGCTCGAAAATCTCCGGGTCCAGTTGCAGCGCCTGATTGTAACTGACGCTGGCTTTCACGTAGTCCTTCTTGGAAAAGTAGGCGGCCCCCAGGTTGCTGTAGAACGACGCCGAATCCTCGCGCAGTTTGATGGCGTCCTCGTAGCGTTTGATGGCGGCGCCGTACTTCTTTTGCAGATAGAAAATTACGCCCAGATTGTTGTGGGCATCGGCAAACTGGCGGTCCACCTTGATGGCGCGCTCAAAGTCCTTGCGGGCGTCGCTGAAGCGTCCCATCTGCAGCTCGTTGATGCCAATCTTGTTGTAGAGCGCGGCGTTGGCGGGTTTCTTTGCCAGCGCAGCGCGGTAATAGTCGAGCGCGTCCAAGTAGGATTTTTCCGCTCGCAGCACGTCGCCGCGCTGTTCCAGATCGGCGGGCGCCGCATCCGGAGGAGGCGCCTCGGCACGGCGAACCGCGGGCGAGCTGACCTCCACCTGCTCGGTGGAACGAGTCTGATCAAAGTGGTGAATCTGAGCCAGCAGGGAAGGGGTGGGGAAAATCGCTGCCAGCAGGACGTACGACAGATATTGACGACCCATAAGTCCGCTCCTGAAGACAGAGCCAACTCGGTGCGGGCCCGTCTACTGAGGACTCTTACCGTTACCGCCTGTGTCCGCCGGTTTGGCCGGCGGATCATTAGACGGTTTGTCATCCTTAAAGATACCCGCAATTTTGCCAAAAAACCCCTTTTTCTTTTTGGGGTCTTCCGCCGTGGCGCTGGCTGGGGTCCCGGGTGCACCGGGTTCGGCGCCGGGAGGCGGGGGCGGAAGGGCCTTATCGCCGCCTAAACCAAAGACCCGGCTGAAGAATCCACGCATTCCCGTGCTCTGGTCGCAGGTCTCGCTGGGCTCCGTACCTGCAATGAAGGCCGCGCTGTAATCTTCCGGACAAGCAGGCGTCGCCAGCAGATTGGTGGTCTTGTCGAGCTGCACGTCCACCACGCCCGCGGGCTGGGGGAACTCGCGTGCATCGGAGTACTGGGGCAGCGTGACCGCTTTCTTCATGAACTCTGCCCAGATGGGAGCGGCAGTCTGGGCCCCGCTCAGGCGAATATCGCTGTAATCGTCATAACCCACCCACACGATGCAGAGCAGGTTGCTGGTGTAGCCGGCGAACCAGCCATCATGCGAACTCCCCGTCTTTCCGGCTGCCGGAGCAGTGAATCCGCGAAGGCGCACCGGGTACGCCGTGCCGAAATTCATTACTCCTTCCATCATCGTGGTCATGAGGTAAGCCACGCGAGGATCGAGCACCGCGCGGGCCTCCGGTTTGAAATCGAGGACGATGTCGCCGTTGGCGTTTCGCACCGAGTTGACCACGGTCGGCGATATGCGCACCCCGGCGTTGGCAAAGACGGTGTAGGCCGCCGCCATGTCCATGGGAGTGGCATCGTAAGCGCCCAATGCCATGGCGGGCGTGGCCTTCACGGATGCAATTCCAGCCGCTTTCGCTAAGTCGGCCACTTTTTCGTAGCCCACTTCTTCCGCCAGCTTTACGGTCGCGTTGTTCAACGACAACGCCAGCGCATAGCGCGCGGTCACGTCGCCGTGATACTCCTCTTTGTAATTGCGGGGCTCGTAAATCTGGTCGCCGTAGGCAAATGAGCCGGGCGCGTCCTGCACCGTTGAGGCCGGAGTAAACACCGGGTTGGATCCGTCCAACGCCGTGTTCATAGCGGCAGCGTAGACGAAGGGTTTGAAAATGGATCCCGTCGGACGCTTCGCTACCGCGTGGTTCAACTGGCTGACGCCGTAGTTCCGTCCGCCCACCAGGGCCAGGACTTCTCCGGTGTGCGGATCCATTACCACCATTGCGACCTGCGCCTGAGGTCCGGGCAAGACCTTGGTCTCGTACTTGTTCTTTCCGATCTTTGTCCGCTTCGTGCGCAGCTTCGTGACCTGATCATCTACCAGCTTCATTCCGGTTTCGACTGCGGCCGCCGCGGCTTTCTGCAGGTCGGGATCAATAGTCGAGTAAATTCGATAGCCCTGGTCGTTCATCTGGCGTTCGTCGAGTTTGCTGATCAGCGTTTCGCGAAGCAGATCAACGAAGTAGGGCGCGTCGCTGGCTTCGACGTTGGGCGGAGCCAATTTCAGCGGTGTGGCCTTGGCCTTCTCAGCATCCGCCTTGGAGAGGGTGTGAGTTTCCACCATCGTGTCGAGCACCAGGTTGCGACGTTCCAGGGCCCGCTCGGGATGGCGATACGGCGACAAATAGCTGGGCGCCTGGATAATTCCGGCGATCAGCGCGGCTTCCGCCGGGGTTAGGTCTTTCAGATCTTTGTTGAAGTATGCTCGCGCCGCCTGGGCAAAGCCACTGATCGTGAACGAACCGCGCTGGCCCAGATCGACGCGATTGGCATAGAACTCGAAAATCTGCTGTTTGCTGAGCTTCTGTTCCATCTCGAGAGCAATCAGCATTTCCGACAATTTGCGCTTTACCGTTTTCTCCGGAGTCAGGAAGAACGCACGTGAAAGCTGCATGGTGATGGTCGAGCCGCCCTGCTCGTGCCGTCCGTGGGTTACATCTACCCAGGTCGCTTCGGCCAGGCGCAGGAAGTTCACGCCGCCGTGCTGAAAAAAACGCCGGTCTTCGATGGCCAGTACTGCATCCACCATCAACTTCGGAATCTCGTCGTAGGTAACCAGTTCGCGCTTGGACCGCTGCCCTGCGTCGAACAAAGATGTGATCATCTGCGGTTCAAGTTCGTAAGCGGCCAGCTCGCCCGATTTGCTGGTGATGCTTGCAACCTTGCCGGCCTGCACGCGGATGATGGCTGATTCCGGGCTGTGATAGGAATCCGGACCAGGCTTGATCTCGATGCTGCCTTCGAACAAGCGATAACTGCCCATCGGCGATTTGCCATCTTTGTCCGAATAGCCGGCGCGGCGCAGCTGGGCGGCAATGTCCTTGGGTTCAATCTTCTCGCCCACCTGGACGGGGCGCGAAATCGCGTAAATGCGGGCGGAGTTGCCGAAAACCGGACCCTTGAACCGCTGGTCAATCATCCGGCCGAACTTGACGTAGTAATAGGTGAAGAACGCCCCGCCTATGGTCCCCATGACAAGAAAGACCACCAACGCCGCCCGCAGCAGAGGATCATGAGTGAACCATCCTTTGCCGGGCTTGCCGGTCGGGTTACCAGTCGGGATCTTGAGTTTTATGGCCACAATTCAAATGATTGGATGCGCGCTACGGGCTTAGACGACGGAGCGTACCCTCGCCGTTATCCGAGACCGAAAGATCCCTTGCGGAAGAGATAGTCTATTTTAACCCCTTCGGCCCGCAGGTACAGTTTGGCAGGCAGATACGCCAATGCGGGATTTTCCATTCATTTCCCAAAGCTGGCGCCTCCCGTACCGTGGAACTAGTCCGTTACCGCGAATGGGAAGTTGTTCGAGACAGTCAAGTCTGGAACCGTGTGCGTTAGCGTGCCAGTGGTCGGGTCGGCGGTGAGCACCGAAAACTTGGTGCCAAAAAGAGTGTCGATGCAAAATGCCGCGCCGCCTCCCTGATCAAACTGACAGTCCGCGACAAAAGGCAGAGTGGTGAAAGGGGATCCCGGCAGTGCCGTCAGGGCCCCGGTGGTGCTGTCGAGCTGGAAACCCTCGATGGCGGCAGTCGCCCCGGTGCTGTCAGAGCCAAACACATAGACAAACTTTCCGCTGGGTGACAACACGAACTCGAAAGGAGCTGACGTCGTCAGGAATGGCGAACCGGCGACGGGGGTAGGCGCCCCGGTTGTGGGATCAATGGAGAACACGTAAACATGATGGTCGTTAATTGAGTTCCCCTGATCGAGGATGCCTGCGACTCCCAGCAGGAATTTTCCGCTGGCGTCCGCGTGTACTGTGGCCACGCCCAGAGGGAACGGGCTTCCCGCGATCTCGGTAAGTCCGCCGTTATTCTGGTCGATGGAGAAAGCACCTACCGGATTCGAGGGCGAAAGCTGTCCCGCGTAAAGGAACTTCCCGCTTCCGTCGACTGCCATACTGTCCGCGCTGATCAGATTGAAACTCTGGAAGGGTGATCCGGGAGACGGCGTCAGCACGCCAGTGGTCGAATTGATCTGGAATACCGCAATTTCTCCAATGACTTCACCACCCACAAAAAGAAAGCGCCCTGCAGGATCGGTGACGGCCGTATCTGCTCCTCCTGGGGCTGAAAACGGACTTCCTGGGATAATCGTCAAAGCTCCGCTCGTGCGGTCAATCGCAAAGGCTTGCACCGTGGAGTCACCCATTGGAATGTAGAGGAACTTCTTGTTGACGATAATCATGTTATCGGTGGAACTGCTCGGGAGCGTTGGGGGTGTAACCGAGGTGATGGCCGTGAAAGTCCCAGTAGTGCTGAGGCCGGCGGTCAGAATGTTGCTGCTGCCGAGGTAGTACAGCAGGGCGGCACTATTTCCTCCACCTCCGCCGCCGGGGTTCGTTCCTGGCCCGCAAACCGTGCCATTGGTCGATGTCCCACCGGTCGTGCCGCCGGAGCCGGCGCTGCTGCTTAAGGTCGCAGTCGGACAGGCACTGCCACATCCGGCCCACCCCAACATCGCGGTCGCGGCGAGCACCAGAAAAAGGATCCTGTTCCTCAGCTTCATACAGCCTCCGTACATCCCGGACCTTGCGGACCGTTACATTTGGTCGGACATCTTGGATGCCGACCGGGCGAAAAACGCCATTAGCCCACGTCCAGTGGGTGCGTTCTGAACGAGTATTTCTAAATGGTAGGTAGTTACGAGATGGGGAAACAAGAGTACGGAAGTAAGAGGGGGTGGGGTTCCAGGTTCCTGCGGCGCATGCGCCTATTTCCGGCGCTGGGGCTTTACATCACTCCCTTGTTCCTGGTGCTCGGATCGAAGTTCAAATCCACGGGGTAGCCCGGCAGGCTGATATGCACGATGTAAGGGGCCTCGATGCTGACGGAGCCGCTGCCAGTGACGCCGCTGCGCTGGACCTTGATCTGCTCCCGGCTGACCGGGACGTCTAACTCCTGCGCTTTCTTGAATACGGCATCGCGGATCTGGTCTTCAGTTTTGGTGTTGTAGGTGTCCATCTGGGCTTCGGTCCGGATGGCATCTTCAAACTGGTAGTTCGAAAAGAAGGGCGGAGCCAATACGGCGATCAGGTAGACCGAAGCCACCATGACAACGATGCCAGAAACCATTTTCAGCGAGCCCATTGCGCACTCCGCTTTCGGTCGTGCGCCGGACGGATCAGGGCACAGACCGTAGATTTTTCTCGAAATATTCGGTTATTGCGGAAATGCTAGCATCCTCCATTTGCCGAGTCGAGCGCCGAACCACTTCCACGGTACCTTCGGTAACCTTCTTTCCGACAGTGATACGAAAGGGGATACCCACCAAATCGGCGTCCTTGAACTTGACCCCAGGCCGTTCGTCCCGATCATCGAGCAAGACTTCGAATCCGGCAGCCTCTAGGCGCTCGGCGATGCCCACGGCGGTGCTCAGGAGCTTCTCGTCCGCCACGTTGGTGGGCGTTACCACGATCTCGAAGGGCGCAATGTGCTGCGGCAGCCAAAACCCGTTTTCGTCGTTGTCCTGCTCCACGGCCGCAGTGAGGATGCGCTCAATTCCAATGCCATAGCTGCCCATAATGGGCGTGACTTCTTTGCCGTTCTTGTCCAGAACCCGAGCCCCCATCGACTCGGAGTACTTGTAGCCGAGTTTGAAGATGTGGCCGATCTCGACCGCAGTATCGATGTGGAGCGTCCCGCCGCAATTCGGACAGTCTTCTCCCGCCGTCACACTGCGCAGATCAACGTAGGCAGTCGGCTGGAAGTCACGACCCGGCGTGATGTTCTTGAAGTGATAGTCCTCCCTGTTCGCTCCTCCAATCAGGCTGGCGCGGCCTTCGAGCGCCTTGTCCACCAGCAACACCGGATGTTCGCTGTCCTTCATGTCTTTCGCCCACGCGATACCGACGGGGCCCAGGAATCCAGCCGGAGAATTGAAGAGCTGCCGGATTTCTTCCTCCTGCATGGGGCGAGTCTCCTTGCCCCCGAGCGCGGCCGACAGCTTGACTTCGTTCATTTGATGATCGCCGCGCATCAGCAAGACAATGGCACGGGCGGACGCCTTGCCGGTCTTGGGATCGAGACCTTCCATCATGAGCGCCAGCGTCTTCATCTTGTTCTTCGGCGAGACGCCCAGGAATTTCGCCACGTCTTCAATCGTCTTCATTCCCGGAGTGTGCACTTCGAGTGGCTTGCCATCGCCCTCTGCCTTGAGGTCCTCGACCGCTGCCAGCTTCGATGTTGCCTTGTCCAGATTGGCGGCGTATTTGCATTTTTCACAGCTGACGATCCGGTCTTCACCCGCCGGCGTCCGCACCATGAACTCATGCGACTGCGATCCGCCCATTGCGCCTGAGTCTGCTTCCACGACCATGTACTTCAGACCGCAGCGGTCGAAGATGCGGCAGTAGGCGTCGTAATGCTTCTGATACGAAACGTCGAGGCCAGCGGCGTCCATGTCGAAAGAGTACGAATCTTTCATGATGAACTGCCGCACCCGCAACAGACCTGATTTGGGCCGCGCTTCATCGCGAAATTTGCTTTGGATCTGGTACCAGATTTGGGGAAGCTGCTTATAGCTGCGCAGCTCCTTGCGCGCAATCTCGGTCATGACTTCTTCGTGCGTCATGCTGAGACAGAGGTCGGCCCCCTTGCGGTCTTTCAGCCGGAACATGTTGTCGCCCATCACAGCCCAACGCCCGCTGGCCTCCCACAGCTCGCGCGGGTGAATGGCCGGCAGATAGAATTCCTGTCCGATTTTGTCCATCTCCTCGCGAACAATGCCCATGATCTTGTTGAAGGAGCGCTGCCCCATAAAGAGATAGGAGTAAATGCCAGCGGCCAATTGGCGGATGTATCCGGCCCGCACCAGAAATTTGTGGCTGGCGACTTCAGCGTCCGCGGGCGCCTCGCGCAGGGTAGGAATAAAGAGTTGAGACCAACGATGCATAGTTAGGAGTCCCGGGTAGCAGGGAATTGACTATTGTAAATGATCGCAAGAGTCGACCCCTGACCAGACATGCACCAGGCAAGAACAGACACGCATTGAGATCCGTGATCGCTCACACGAGGAAATAAGGTTATGTATGTATAATGTTTGATTTACATACTAAACATAAAATACAATTGCCATGAGAGGGGCGTACATGACGATTTCGGCAAGCAAGACGCAGGTGAAAGTGGCCGACGAAGTATGGATCGCGACCGCACTGCTTCATCAGAAACACCCCGAGCGCTTCGACTTCACCATTGGAGAAATCATGGAGAGCGCCAGGCAGATGTGGCGGGAATCCACGGGTTCGCTGCGGCCCGGATTTTATGTCCATGTGGTGCAGCACTGCGTAGCCAACCGCGCGCCCAATCCAGGCCGCCCGCGTATGCTAGTCGAAACAGCACCAGGGCGTCGTCGTTTGTTCCGCCCCGGCGACTATTACCATCCGGAGAGGGAGGGCGCGAAGACGACTCCGAGCAGGGAGAATCTACCGCATGGCTACAGTGGATTACTCAGTTGGTACCGCGACTGGTGTTCAGTAGCGGGAACCAAAGCTCAGGGAGAAGACCCTTTGCTCGCTCTCCGGGGATCGGGCAAGCACCTTTGGGCCGACGAGCACGCCGATGAGTATGTGCGACGCATTCGTGAGGGCTGGGAATGAGCCGCATCTTTTGGGATACGAACCTTTTCATCTACCTGTTAGAAGATTACGGCAAACTCTCGAAAGCAGTGGCGGAACTTAGAAGGAACATGCTGCAACGTGGGGATCAGTTACTGACCTCAGCGCTAACCCTGGGAGAAATTCTTGTGAAGCCCGCGGAAGAAGGAAACGACGAGCTTTGTCGGAAATATGAAGAAGCGATTACGAGGGTGTCTTTGGTGCTACCCTTCGACTTGAAGGCGGCCCGGCTTTACGCTTCGATCCGGTGTGATCGTTCCGTACGCGCACCTGATGCGGTGCAGCTTGCTTGCGCCGCGGGAGCGGTCGTGGATCTCTTCGTCACTAATGATCGCAGGCTACAGAAAAAGCAGGTTGATGGCATCCAGTTTATAGTCTCATTGGATGAGGTTCCAGTCTGACGGACGCTTCACCCCGCCAACTGCTTCAAGATTTCTTTTCCCAGCTTCTGCGCCTCGCCGAAAAACTTCTGATACTCGACGAACAGACGGTTCAGCTCGAGCGACTTATCCGGCCCGAGTTTTTTGCGCAGAATCATGTCGCGAACGTGCACGGGATTGGGCAGCGTAGCGTCTTCGGTGAGTTCTTCCAGCGCGGTCGTCGGATCGTAGTGATACATGGCTTTATTGTAGCGCCGGCGTCCCGCCGGCTGTCTGGCGGGCGTCTCGCCCGCCATCGCTGACTCCGCCGCTACATCATCTCCGTTCCCCACAGATCGTGCAGGTGGAGGATTCCCAAAAGAGTGTTTGCGCCATCGACCACCACCAGTGACGTGATCTTTTTTTCTTCCATCAGCGCCAGCGCAGTTGCCGCGAATTCATTCGCCCCGATGGTTCTGGGCTTGGCCGTCATGCACTCTCCCGCGGTCAGGTCCAACACGTCCTTGCCGCGCTTTTCGAGCAACCGCCGCAGATCGCCATCGCTGATCACGCCCACCAGCTTCTTGCCGTCAACTACAGCGGTCACGCCCAGCTTCTTGCGTGACATTTCATAGATCACATCCGGCATTCTGGTTTGTGGCGTGACTTGCGGCACAGCCTCTCCACTGTGCATCAACGACTCGACCTTGGCCAGACGCTTGCCCAGCTTTCCGCCAGGATGCAGATTGGCAAAGTCTTCTTCTTTGAAGCCGCGCTTCTCAGCAAGTGCCATAGCCAGCCCGTCGCCCAGAGCCAGCATGGCCGTGGTGGAAGCAGTCGGCGCCAACCCAAGGCCGCAAGCTTCCTGGGCCACAGAGCAGTCCAGCGCGACATCAGCCGCTGCCGCCAGCGTGGATATCTTTGCCGTGGTTGGTGTAGTTTGTGTGGTCGCGGGCGACCCGCCCGCGGCTTTTTCAAAAACCGGATCTCCCGTCATACTGATCAGCGGCACCTGCAGCCGTTTAAGAGTCGCCAGCAGCCGGAGAATTTCTTCCGTCTCGCCGCTGGCCGAAAGAGCCAGCACCACATCCCCGCGCACCACCATGCCAAGGTCTCCATGCACCGCGTCAACAGGATGCATGAACAGCGCAGGAGTCCCAGTCGAACTCAGTGTAGCTGCAATCTTGCGCGCAATGATGCCACTCTTGCCCATGCCCGTGACTACTACCCGGCCAGCGCAGTCGTAAATCAACTCAACCGCTAGATCAAAGGCCGCAGCCATGGGGCCCGCGATTCGGTCAGCCAACGCGCGCAAGGCCTCAGCTTCGATCCGGACAACGTTCTCACCAACGTGCTTCATGGAAGAAACCAGATGTTAGCAGAACCCCGGCAGTCAGCACTGGGCAATTAGCACCTGGCGTTTAGCCCAATTCAGCGCAGTGCAGGACCGTGGAAAGGGTGTGCTGAGAGCTGATAGCTGATAGCTGCTTCAGAAATGATCATCCATACTCTGCACCCGCCCCGCCAGGCCTCTGGCCTGAATGGCCCGGTCCCAGGGTCCGGCCTGCCAGTTATCTTTCTTCCTGTCGGGATGAATCCACGGTGGCAAGTCAATCGAAAGATTGAGCGCAATTGCTGCCGCGTAAAGTTCGTACTGCGAACGAAGATGGTCGAGCTTCTCCTCAAATGCGGCACCCTCGCCGAGCTTCACTCCGCGCTCCGCCAGTTTTTGGCGCAGCTGATTCAGTTCCTGCTCGGGCAACCGGTCAGCGGTGTTCGGGTTGTAGCGCGCATTCACGACCTGGGCCAGGTCGACCACCGCGTGTCGCGCCATGGCGAAGGTGATCTTGGCTTGCTCGTTGCGCAGGCCGTCTACGCCCGCGATGACCAGCGCGCTAGCATCCAGAATCGTAATCAGCGCCCCCAGCCAGGATTGATTGTTATGTTGCGAACGAAAGAAGCTGAGCGCGGGATATGAGAGATGGCTTTCCAGCACCTCTGCCGCCCAACGCTCCCAGTCCTTGAAAATCTGGTCGAGTACTGCCTGTTGCGGACAGTTTCCAAACCGCGACAATAATTCGGCAGCTGAGGGAGGCGAGCCTGCCCTGGCATCGAGCAGGGAGATTTCGATTTCGCGGCGGGAAAATGACGAATAGATCGTCGGCAAATAACCAATTACCATGCCCAGAAAACCAAAGCCCAGACCGGCTTCCATTACCGCCAGGGCGCGGGCCAGACCGGAGCTGGGGACAATGTCACCATAGCCGAGTGTGAAGAAAGTCTCACCGCTGTTGTAGACCAGGAGGCCAAACGTAATAGGCTCGCCGCCTAGACGGAAGTGTTCACCCACTCCGTATTGCAGCAGGGCGAAACCAAAGATGAGTCCGGCCGCCCACAAAATCAGGAGGAGAATCAGGGATAGCGGTCCGAAATAACTTAGAAAATTCTCCCGCTGCGCCCGCGACGGAATGCGCCTCGCTATTCCTCGATACGGGATCCAGGTACGACGGTAGAACCAACTGGTCAGCCGGAAAGTGCGCTGCACTCGCCGCGGCAGAACGACTGTCTCGAAGGCATCCAGCAGGATGCCCAGGATGGCGACGACTCCGACAATAGTGCAGAAGATGTGCATCAGGCGATGAGATAAGAGTGTAGGCGCGAGCGTCCCGCTGGTGCAGAAGCGCAAATGACTGGCGTTCCACAAGGCATTTCGTAGGGGCGGCACTTCAATGCTGCCGCACAAGCGGGACGCTCGCACCCACATTCACGCGCACGAAATGTTAGCAGATTAACTTATTGGGGTCCGTTCGCCGTGAATCGAACAGCCTTTCCTGAAGCCGCCGAGCGCCGGGCTGCGTCCAGGATTTCAGCAACGATCACATTCGTCTCGAGAGACGACGGTGCGCCCGGCGGAATTCCGTCCAGAATCACCGCCCGAAACAGCGACAACGAATCATCGTAAGGAGCAGCTACCGGCTTGGCTGGTAGCAATCGTTCTTCGCCACCCTTGAGCCGCACTCGTACGTCGTCGTGGCGGACCGTGATCACGTAGCCGGTCTGGCCATACACTTCCATATCCTTGCGATCGAAAGGCCAGTTCCACGAAGGTTGCAGGATCGCCACCGCCTTGGGATAAGTCAGGATGACATTCGCCTCGTCGTCCACTCGCGGATAAATGTCGGGTTTGATTTGCTGCGTCGTGGCGATCACCGACGTAGGCCGCTGCCCATCCATCAGCCAGGTCATCAAATCGGCGCCGTAGCAGCCGAAGTCATAGAGCGCTCCGGCACCGTTGAGCTTCGGATCATTGAGCCATGCGAAGAACTCAGGAGCCACATTGATTTCCTTCGGTCCCTGATGACCGTCGTGAACGACAACCTTACGAACGTCGCCAATGGATTTGTCGTGGACCATGTCATAGGCCGCGTGGTTACTGCGGTACCACGAGGTTTCGTAGTTCACCAGCACCTTGATGTTGCCCTTGCGCGCGGCGTCGGCGATGGCGTGTGCATCCTCGGCGCTGACCGCCAGTGGTTTTTCCATCATCACGGGGATGCCATGGCGGGCGCATATCTCGACAACTTTTCGGTGGTCAAAAGTATTGGTGTATGCCAGTACGGCTTGCGGGTGGGCCTTCTGCAGCATGTCTTCCAGGTCGGTAAAGATCAAACTGCGGTCGAGGCTGAACTGCGCCGCGTAACGCGCCGCAACTTGCGTGTTCGGTTCGGATATTCCGACGATCTGGATGTCCGTGCGGTGCAGCGAGCGCTGGAAAAATCCTTCGACGTGACCGTGAACCATGCCCGCGATGGCGACCCGAAGCGGAGCGGTTGTTGCTGTGGTCTGCGCGCTGGAAGCAGTGAACCCAGTGAATAATCCGACGGTGAGAATTGCCAACCAGGAATATTTCATTGCGGCTCTCCGGTAAGGCCGCCATCGTAACAGATTTGGATGCCAGGCCGATTCAGGGCGTCGCATGCGCGGCGGGCAGCGCATTCTGTATCGCCTGCAACTCTTTCAAGACCCCACGAAGCTTTGTTGATTCGAGCGCGTTGGCCCCGTCGGACTTGGCTTCCTTGGGATTGTCGTGCACTTCCATGAATATTCCGTCTACGCCCGCCGCCACTGCAGCGCGCGCCAGGACCGGTATGAACTCGGGCTGCCCTCCGCTCACGGCATGATCTCCGTCGGCAGCAGATGACGGCAGCTGAACCGAGTGGGTGGCGTCGAAAACCACCGGAACGAATTTGCGCATGATGGCGAGCGAGCGCATGTCCACCACGAGGTTGTTGTAGCCGAAGCTTGATCCGCGTTCGGTGACGAAAACTTTGTCGTTGCCCGCGGTGCGGCATTTTTCCACGATGTGGCGCATATCAACGGGCGAGACGAACTGTCCCTTCTTGATATTAACGATGCGATCCGTCATGGCTGCCGCTACGACCAGGTCGGTCTGACGGCAAAGAAACGCCGGAATCTGCAAAATGTCCGCGACTTCCGCGACTTTGGCCACTTCGGCAGTCTCGTGCACATCCGTAAGGATGGGCACGTGCACTTCGTCCTTCACTTTTTTCAGGATGCGGAGACCTTCCGTCAAACCCGGACCGCGATAGCTGCGAATGGAAGTGCGATTGGCCTTGTCGTAGGAGGCCTTGAAAATGAAAGGAAAATTCAGCGAGCGCGTAACACCTTTAATCACTTCCGCCATGAACAGAGCGTGCTTCTCACTCTCGATGACGCACGGGCCGGCGATGAGAAAAAGATTCCCCGCTCCGATGCGGACATTGTCGATTTGGAAGGAAGTAGTCAGGTCCTAGCTCGCTTTCACCGCCGAGAACGCCGAGGTCGCCGAGAAAAACATTCAAAAGGTTTTCTCGGCGACCTCGGCGACCTCGGCGGTTAACTATCTCTTTCCAACCTTCTCGGGCCGGTGGAACATTTCCACTTCAGAAGCAGCCTTGTCCGCCCGGCGCTTCAGTCCGTGTTCGTACGCCGCGCCGACGAATGTCTTGAACAGCGGATGCGGCTCCAGAGGCTTCGACTTGAACTCCGGATGGAACTGACACCCGATGAAGTGGGGATGGTTGGGCAACTCCACCATTTCAACGTAGGTGCCATCGGGGGTTGATCCGGAAATTCGCAATCCACCGGCGGTCAGCGTTTCCTCATACTCGCGGTTGAATTCATAGCGGTGGCGATGCCGCTCGCTGATTTCGAGCTTGCCATAGATCTTGTGCGCCAGGGTTCCGGGCTCGATCTTGCAGGGCCAGGCTCCCAGCCGCATGGTGCCGCCCAGTTCCTCCACGCCGCGCAGTTCGCGCAGCTTGTAGATCACGCGGTGCGGCGTCGCAGGATCGAATTCGCTCGAGTTTGCGTCCGCCAATCCGCATACGTTGCGGGCAAATTCGATGCACGCCGTCTGCATACCCAGGCAAATGCCGAAATATGGGACATTGTTTTCGCGGGCGTAACGGATCGCAATCAGCATGCCTTCGATGCCGCGCTTGCCGAAGCCGCCCGGCACCAGCAGCCCGTCATAGTCGGCGAGCTGTTCTTCGTAGGTGCGGTCGCCGTTTTCGAGCCCCTCGGCTTCAATCCAGTTCAGATTCAGTTTCAGGTTGTGAGCCAGCGCGCCGTGGACCAGCGCCTCTTTCAATGATTTATAGGAGTCTTCGTACTCTACGTATTTGCCCACGATCCCGATGGTGACTTCCGCCTTCGGGTTATAGACGCGGTGTACTATTTCCTCCCAATCCTTGAGGTCGCGATCCCTGGCCTCAAGGCGCAAATAACGCAGCACCAGCGAATCAACGCCTTCATGCGAAAACACCAGCGGCACCTCGTAAATGGAGGCAACGTCCTTGGCGGTGATGACTGCTTCTTCTTCCACGTTGCAGAAGAGCGCGATTTTCGACTTGATTTCCTTGGAAAGGAACCGGTCGGTGCGGCACAGCAGAATGTCGGGTTGGATCCCGATGCTGAGAAGCTCTTTCACCGAGTGTTGCGTCGGTTTGGTCTTGAGTTCCTGCGCCGCAGCGATAAACGGTACCAGGGTCACGTGCATGAACAAGGTGTGATCGCGGCCCAGCTCCTGCCGCATCTGCCGGATCGCCTCCATGAACGGCAGCGATTCGATGTCGCCTACGGTGCCCCCGATTTCAACGATGGCGACATCCACATCCTGCGCCACCTTCTTCATGGCAGCCTTGATTTCATTGGTGACGTGGGGAATCACCTGCACGGTCTTGCCCAGGTAATCGCCGCGCCGCTCTTTGGCGATGATCTGTTCGTAGATCCTTCCCGTTGTCCAGTTGTTGTCGCGGGAAAGCTTGGCGTGAGTGAAGCGTTCGTAGTGACCGAGGTCGAGATCGGTCTCTGCCCCATCGTCGGTGACAAAGACCTCGCCATGCTGGAACGGCGACATAGTGCCTGGGTCAACATTGAGGTAAGGATCAAACTTCATCAGGTTGACTTTGAGCCCGCGACTTTCGAGCAGGCAACCCATCGAGGCCGCGGCCAGTCCCTTGCCCAACGACGACACTACGCCCCCGGTCACAAAGATGTACTTTGCCGACATCGATTCCTCACCTTGAATTGTCTTTGAGATTTTGTGCAGGAAGGGTGCACGACCAATTATGCCAGAAATGTTTTCGGGTGACTAGGGATAGTTTGTTGAAAGCGGCGAAGTCTATGCAGATGTGTGGCACCGCACGTCCCATGTAAAGAAGACGATCCTGCGGAGTACACTGGGAATCTGGGGGCTGCATCCAATTATTTGATCCTATGCGTCAGCTTTATCGTCTCGCAATCGGCCTGTTGGCGGGAACCATCCTCGTCCTCCTGTTCGCCACGCCTGTGCCTGCGCAGGAGCTCGCCAAACGCCTGATCCTCACCGATGGCACCTACCAGCTCGCCACCAAATGGGAGATCAAGGGCGTGCGCGTGCGCTACCTGAGTGCGGAACGCAATGAGTGGGAAGAAGTTCCCAAAGCGATGGTGGATTGGGCCGCGACCGAAAAGTACGAAAAAGACCGTGCAGCAGGCAAGCCCGCCCCGGAAGCTGTGGCGCTGGACAAAGAATTGGAAGCTGAACGCCAGGCCGACGAAGCCAGGTCTCCGCATGTGGCGCCCGGCCTGCGTTTGCCTGACGACGGCGGCATTATTCTGCTCGATACCTTTCAGACCCAACCTCAGTTGGTCGAATTGCAACAGAGCAGCGGAGAGCTCAACCGGAACATGAAGGGCAACATCCTGCGCGCAACCATCAACCCTATTGCCAAGAACAAGCAGATCATTGAGCTGCCCGGGTTGCATGCCAAGATTCAGGCGCACGTCACCGTCCCCGCGATTTACGTCAACCTCGACCAGCAGGACCAGCTCGACAAAGTGACCCAGATTGCCGAGAAGACTAAAGAAGAGCAGCTACCCTGGGACCGTTTCCGCATCGTGCGGCTGCAAAGCAATAATAAGGACAAGCGCATTGTCGGCGACATCAAGATTGCGATCTACGGCAAAGTAACCCAGGAGCAGAAACTCGTCCCAACCACTGCGACGAAACTCACCGGCGGCTGGGTGAAAGTAACGCCATCGAGCGATCTCGAGCCCGGGGAGTATGCGCTAATCGAGCTGTTAGGGAAAGATGGAATGAATCTCTACGTGTGGGATTTCGGCGTAAATCCATCCGCCGGGCCCAATCAGACCGCATGGAGACCCGATGCCTCCGCTCATCCGATACCGGACAAGCCCAAGGAGCTGGAGAAGAGGTAGGGCAGCGTGGCACTTGGCAATTAGCAATTAGCATTTGGCCGCCGGTGCTTTCCTCTCCGGATGTGGCCAATTGCTAATTGCTGCTCCCAAAACCGTTGACCCTCATCCCGCCCGCAGTTAAACTGGCGTCGATTTTTCTTGCCTCCAGGACTCGCCCTTGAAAGTTTATCGCCCCACCCGCCAGCTGCTGGCTGACGTCGAATGCTTGCTCGCGGCCAGCCAGGCGTCCGCGCATCATTCTCCGCTGAACGATGTGATCGATCTGCTCTGCCGGGGCCGCCACTATACCTGGGCCGGAATCTTCCTGGCGGTCGGAGAACATGCGCCCCAGCAGTCCCTAGGCGCGGGGGACGATGCCCCCGATGAAGTTGCGCTTCCAGAGACCCGATCCAAGATACTCATCTCCATGAAGTTGGCTTCTCGCGAGCTGGGAGTGCTGAGCGTGGAGAGCGATCGCGAAAATGGTTTCGGCGCGGAAGACCGGGTGCTACTGGAAGGCGTCGCTGATGTTCTGGCTCGATTCCTGACAGGTCCTGGAAAATATCTCGCTCGTAGGGCTCGGATGGATGCGTCCCGGATTGGACGGGCGGGGACGCCCGTCCTCCCTTAGTTTCGATGTGGCGCGAGCGGGACGCTCGCGCCTACATTCACCTCAGGGCGAAGCCAATTTCGTGGCTTCTTCCTGAATCCGCTGCCAAGCCTTTGCCACATGCCGCGCCGTCGTATTTGTCTGCCCCACGCACAGCCGCAGCGTCAGACGATCATTCAGCCGAGTATGCGTAAGATAAAGGTCCCCACTGCGGTTGAGGCGATCCATCAAAGTTTGGTTGCTGCTATCTCCACTCTTGTGGCGGAAACAGACCAGGTTCAAAGGCACTGGCGCCGCTAACTCGAAGCGGCTGTCATCCCTGACCCACCCCGCAAACTGCTGGGCCAATTCAACATGCTGCCGGATGTGGTACTGCAACCCTTCTATGCCATAGTGCCGGATTACGAACCACAGTTTGAGCGCGCGGAAGCGCCGGCCGAGTGGAATCTGCCAGTCCCGATAGTCAATCACCGCCCCGGTCTCGCTGGCCTTGTTGCGCAGGTATTCCGGCACCACGCTCAGAGTCTGGACGAGCGCCTTACGGTCCGCGACATAAAAGCAATCGCAGTCGAAGTTGGTGAACATCCATTTGTGCGGATTGAAGCAGTAGCTGTCGGCAAATTCCAGGCCAGCATGAGTGTGTCGAAATTCCGGACAAAGTGCGGCCGTGCCCGACATGGCGGCGTCCACGTGTAGCCAGAGTTTGTGCTCGCGGCAGATGCGGCCAATTTCAGGCACGGGATCAATCGCATGCGAAGAAGTCGTACCGACAGTGGCGCAGACAAAGAACGGTATCAGGCCTGCCTGACGGTCCGCATCGATCTGCCGGGCCAGCGCCTCGGGACGCATAGCGAAGTTTTCGTCAACCTCGATCAGGCGCAGATTGTCCCGTCCAATACCGGCGACCTGGGCGCCTTTCTCTAACGAAGAGTGCGCTTGCGACGATGTGTAGCCCACCAACTGGCCATCGCAGCCATAGCGATTGCTGGCGAAGTTCGTGGCCCGCTCCCGCGCCGCCAGCAGTGCGCACAGCGAAGCGCTCGATGCCGTGTCCTGGATGACGCCTCCCCCGCTGCTGGTCGAAAGAAACGTCTGAGGCAAATCCAGCATATGAACCAGCCAGTCCAGGACGTGCGTCTCCAGTTCAGTGCAGGCAGGACTGGTGGCCCACAACATCCCCTGCACGTCCAGGCCGGAAGAGAGCAAGTCGCCAAGAATCGCCGGGCCAGAAGCATTCGAAGGAAAGTAGGCGTAGAAATTCGGCGATTGCCAGTGCGTGATGCCGGGCAGGACCAGCTTTTCAATATCGGCCAGGATGGCGGGAAAAGCTTCTCCCCTGACCGGAGGCTCAGCCGGAAGCGAAGCCCGAATCTGTCCCGGCTCGACTTGCGAAAGCACAGGGAACGACTCGATGCGCGTGTAGTAGTCGGCGATCCAGTCCACCATGGAATATCCATGGCGCCGGAATTCGTCGGGGGTCATGTGAAACGTCTTCTCGCTGGCCATGCATTCTCCGAGCTGAACGAAACTGTGATTCCCTTCGTGTATCAACTCAACTGTCCGTAGTAGACCCGCGTATCGTACTCGAACGTCACCCGGTCATCTGCTTGGTACGTATCGAATATCCGCCGCAATTCGCGCAGCATGGGCGCATGGCGGCTATCGTCGGCTTGAGGGCTATACGAAGAAGACAGCAATCGACCCTCGAGCGCGGGATAGTCAAAGTCCTGCTGATAGTCGAAAGCGCGGACCTGAAATCGGGTGGGCGCAAAAAATGTTTCAATTTGCTCCGTGGTGCGTTCGGAGCGTACGTCTTGATAGTCGGTCCCGTACTCTACCAGCAACTGCTCATAGGCGCGGAGAAAAGGCGTTGATCCGGTGCGCCGTTCGTTCCACAGCAATACAGTCCAACCGCCGGGCCGGCAGATGCGAATAAATTCGCATCGCGCCTTCTCCCGATCGAACCAGTGGGCCGCCTGGGCCGCGGTGACGAAGTCGACACCGTGATCGGCAAGAGTCGTGGCTTCCGCCGTTCCCGCCACGCTGGTAAACCGAGAGTAGGGGCGCAGAAACTCCTCGCCGGCATGGCGCATCTCGGCATTCGGTTCGACACCGAATACCCGGTTGCCATTCTCCAGCAGCATGCGGGTGAAGATGCCAGTGCCGGAAGCAATATCGGCAACGAGGGAAGCGGCAGTCAGGCCGCACTCGCTCTTCAACAGATCAAGAACCGCAGAGGGATAGGCAGGCCGATAGCGAACGTAGTTTCCGACCCGTGAGGAAAAGCGCCGAGTCGAGTCTCTGACAACCATGAAAACAGTTTAACGCGGCAATGACCACGTGGGGGCGGGCGCCCTCGCCCGCCCGGCCGAGCGAAGCTCAGCTGTTATTCGCCCAAATCCACCTTAATTGTTAAATTAGAAGTCTTAATATGCGCCTCGTCGTCAAAGTCGGTACCAGTCTGATCGCGCCCGGTGGCCGCATCGACACTACGCGCATGCGGGCGCTGGTGGACCAGCTCGACTTGTCTCGCCACGAATATCTGATCGTCAGTTCCGGGGCGATCGCGTCCGGCATGACCCACCTCGGACTTCGCCAAAGGCCGTCCACCGTGCCTCTGATGCAGGCCTGCGCCGCGGTCGGGCAAAGCCTGCTGATGCACACTTACGAACAGCTTTTCTTCGGCAAGAAAGTCGTGGCCCAGCTGTTGCTTTCGAGTGATGACTTCACTTCGCCTATCCGCTACCGCAACCTGCAGAATGCTTTGCATGAGCTGCTGAAGCTCGGCGTGGTGCCGGTGGTGAATGAGAATGACAGCGTCTCGGTGCGCGAACTGGTGGGAGCATTCGGCGACAACGATGAGCTGAGCGCATTGCTGGCGACCGCAGTCAAAGCCGACTGGCTGCTGCTGCTCACCGACGTCGACGGCTTCTATTTTCCCAACGGCAAGCGTCCGCGCCTGCTGCGTACGATACGCAAGCTGACCGCGCCCATGGAAGCCGTCTGCAACGGCCAGAGCAAGCTGGGCACGGGAGGCATGCGCTCCAAGCTGCGCGCCGCGAAGCTGGCCAGCGAAGCCGGCGCCAATGTCGCCATCGCCAATGGACGCCATGCGCACGCCATCCCCTGGGCACTTGAGCGCAAGATCGGAACTTATTTTCCGCCGCAGCGCAGAAAGTCTTCCGATGGCAACTAGCGTCCGTACTCCGATCTCGACTCGGGACAAGCTTGTACGCGCGCAAAATGCCGCGGCCCGGATGGCACAGCTAACGACAGGGGAGAAGAACTCCATCCTGCTGGCGATGGCCGACGCGATTGCGGCCAACGCCCGAAGCATTATGGAAGCGAATCAGGCAGACCTGGAAGAGTCCGGCCTCGCGGGCGCCATGCGCGACCGCCTTCTCCTCACTCCGGAACGCACCGCGGCCATGGTCGCCGGTGTTCGCGAAGTGGCCAGCCTGCCCGATCCAGTGGGTGAAACGATTGCCGAGTGGACCCGGCCCAACGGCTTGCGTATCCGCAAAGTGCGCGTGCCACTTGGCGTTGTAGGTGTCATATACGAATCGCGGCCGAACGTAACTGTGGATTGCGCATCGTTAGTGCTCAAGACTGGAAACGCTATCGTCCTGCGAGGCGGGAAGGAAGCGGTATACAGCAATCAGAAGCTGGTCGAGATCATGAACCAGGTGGACGGAGTTCCCGAGGGCGCAATCGAGCTGCTGGATTCGAGCACTCGCGATTCGGTGCTCGAGCTGATCAAGGCGCGCGGACTGGTGGACGTGCTGATCCCCCGCGGCGGACCGGGCTTGATTTCCTTCGTCGCGGACAACGCCACGGTGCCCGTGATCGAAACCGGGGCAGGGAACTGCCACATCTTCGTGGACGAGTCTGCAGACTTCGAAATGGCGGACGCAATCGTGATCAATGCCAAGACGCAGCGTCCGTCGGTGTGCAATTCCGCGGAGAAGCTGCTGGTGCACCAGCGTATCGCGGCGGAATACATTCCGCGCATCGTGAAGAAGCTGCTCGATGGTGGTGTCGAGGTGCGCGGCGATGATGAGTCTCGCCGGTTGGCTGCGGGGATGGGCGTCCGCGCCGCCGAAGCTCAAGACTGGGGCGAAGAATATCTGCGGCTGTGTATCGCGATAAGAGTCGTGCCGAGTATCGAAGAGGCGATTACGCACATCAACCGCCATTCCACCAAAAACTCCGAAGCGATTGTGACCAGCGATCAAGCGCAGGCACGCCTCTTCTTGCGGCTGGTTGATTCGGCGGTGGTGTACTGGAACGCCTCGACCCGCTTCTCCGATGGAGGCGAATTCGGCTTCGGCGCGGAAATGGGTATCAGCACACAAAAACTGCATTGCCGCGGACCCTTCGCCCTCGCGGAATTGACCTCGGCAAAGTACGAAGTAATCGGCAGCGGACAAGTAAGGCTTTGATCTGCCTATGTGGGGCGGGCGCCCCTCGCCCGCCGCCTTTGACGTTGATCCGAGACTTCGGCAGACTAGAACATGAGTCAAAAGCGGCGGGCGAGGGCGCCCGCCCCACACCGGATTGCTCGATGAGGTGACGACGTTGTTGCAGCTCGGCGACATGGCGCCTGATTTCGATCTTCCAGTTCTGGACGGCGGTGTGCGAAAACAGTTCCGCCTCTCCGAGCATCGTGGCAAGCGCAACCTTGTGCTCGCCTTTTATCCTGCGAACCGGGAGCCGGTCAGCGCGCAGCAGATGGTGACCTACCAGGTGCAACGGGAAAAATTCCTGGCCCGCCAGGCCGAAGTGCTCGGCATTAACGTGGATTCGATCATGCACACCACTTCCTGGGAGCGCGAGATTGGCCCCTTTGATTTCCTCCTGGGCAGTGATTTCTGGCCGCACGGAGAAGTCAGCCGCCGCTACGGCGTATTGCGGGAGGCGGATCCCTTCAAGGGAGCCAGTGACCGCGCCGTTTTCGTGGTGGATAAAGCGGGAAAGATCCGGTTCAGCAGGATATATCCCTTGGACCTGCTTCCCGCTCTTGAGGAGACGCTCGAAGCACTGCGCGAGCTGGCAAGAACTTAAAGGCATGAGCGCCACCGTTTCCGTTTCAGGAGCCCGATGAAATTTATTTCCGCTGTGGTTCTCCCATCCGCCTTCCTTTCCATTCTCTTCCTTGCCGATGTAAGCGGAACCTCGCAAGCGGCCTTCTACGCGAAGGACGCATCGGCTCCGCTTTTCGGGTTCCGCAACTCTGCGGACGAGATCGCGCTGGAAAACCGGTTCCTCGCAGTGCCAGATCCGAAACTTGCGGAAGAGCACTTGCGCATCCTGACCCAGGCGCCGCACATGGCGGGCACTCCTGAAGACAAGGCAACCGCCGACTATGTCGCCCAAAAATTCCGTGAAGCTGGCCTCGAGACTGAAATTGTCGAGTATCGCGTCTGGATGAACTATCCCGCCGAGATCAGCGTGGACATGACCGCACCCGCCGGAGTCACCATGCACGGCCCGACACGGGAACGGGTCAATGGCGACCCTTATCAGGATGATCCCCGCGTGGTAACGCCGTTCAACAGCATGTCGCCGTCGGGAGACGTCGAAGCCGACGTGGTGTACGCGAATTATGGATCGCCCGACGACTTTCAGAAGCTGGAGCAGATGAAGATTGATGTTCGCGGCAAGATTGTCCTGGTGCGCTACGGGCAAAACTTCCGTGGAGTAAAAGAATTCGTGGCGCAGGAACGCGGCGCGGCGGGTGTGCTGATCTATTCCGACCCTGCTGACGACGGCTGGCGGCACGGAGACAAATATCCGCAGGGCCCGTGGCGGCCGGATACCGGCGTGCAGCGTGGCTCCGTCGGTTATATGTTCCAGTTTCCCGGCGATCCCACCACGCCGGGAATCGCGTCGGTGCCTTCGCTTCCGGAATCCCAACGCACGCCGCCCGAGCAGTCGGCGCAGCTGCCAAAAATTCCGGTGACACCCCTCTCCTACGCTGACGCGTGGCCGATCCTCGAGCACTTAGGCGGACCCGACTCGCCCCGCGAGTGGCAAGGCTCGCTGCCCTTCACGTATCACGTCGGCCCGGGGCCGACCCGGGTGAAGATGCATCTCAAGCAGGACTACCAATTCCGTACCATCTGGGACGTGATCGGCCGCATACGGGGCAGTGAGCTGCCGGACGAATGGGTGGTGGCGGGCAATCACCGCGATGCCTGGGTGTACGGCGCGGTCGATCCCAACAGTGGCACTGCGGCCATGTTGGAATCGGTTCACGGCATTGGCGAACTGCTCAAGTCAGGCTGGAAGCCGAAGCGGAGCATCGTGATCGGCAGTTGGGACGCCGAGGAAGAAGGACTCATCGGCTCCACAGAATGGGGTGAGCAGCACGAAGCCGAACTGGCCAACGCGGTCGCCTACTTCAATGTGGATGTTGCGGTATCGGGTGCAAAGTTCGGGGCGTCGTCAGTGCCTACGCTCAAACAATTTATCCGCGACGTGACGAAAGTCGTGCCCAGCCCCAAGGGAGGCATGGTCTACGACGATTGGCGAAAAACCAGCCAAAACGGAGATAGTGAGCGCCGACCCACTCAGGACATCGGCGGGACGCAACGCGCCCCGGCCGCGCAGGGCAACTCCGATGTGCCCGTAGGAGACCTGGGCAGCGGCTCGGACTATACGGTATTCCTGCAGCATCTGGGCGTGCCCTCGTCGGACGTGAGTTCGAGCGGATCGTATGGCGTCTATCACTCCGTCTTCGACAACTTCAACTGGTTCAAGAAATTCGGCGATCCTGATTTTGCTTACGAGCAGGAAATGGCGCGCATCTTTGGACTGGAAGCCATCCGTATGTCCGGTGCCGATGTGCTGCCTTACGACTACGAGCAGTATGGCAAGGAGATCGCCGCTTACGTAGACGCCGCACGTAAGAAATCGGACGCGATATTCGGAGGCCAGCCGCCGAGCTTTGCCGAGGCGGTCCGCGCCGCCCGTCAGTTCGAGCAGGCGGGAGCCAAAATTCGCCGCAGGCAGGAAAATCCCGGGAGTAGCGCCGCGCGGTTGAATCAGGCGCTGCGCCAGGCGGAACGCGCCTTGCTGATTCCGGACGGGTTGCCCAACCGTCCCTGGTTTCGTCACGTCATTTACGCTCCCGGCCAGTACACTGGCTACGCGGCGGTGGTGATTCCGGGCGTGAATGAGGCCATCGACAAGCACGATCTCGAACGCACCCGGCAGCAGATCTCGGTTCTGGCCGCAGCGCTGAATCGTGCGGCCAAGGTGCTGGAGGACTATCGGTGATGATCGCGGGAAATACTGTCGAGCAGATTCTGAAGACTCTGCCCTCGGCAGCAGGCGCGACTTTTCTTGCGCTGTTTCCCATTGTGAATCCGTTTGGTGGAGTGCCCCTGTTTTTTGCTCTGACCTCGGATTTCTCGAATCGCGAGCGCAACCGCACTGCGCTGAAGACGGCCCTGTACGTCTTCGCCATCCTGGTCGTTTTTATGTTTTTCGGACGCTTCGTCCTGAACTTCTTTGGAATCTCGCTTCCGGTTCTGCAAATTGCCGGCGGGCTGATCGTGGCCCACACCGCCTGGGGCATGGTGACCGCGTCTACCCGCATCACTCCGGCAGAGAGCGATGAGGCCGCCGAGAAGACCGACATTTCCCTGACCCCGATGGCCATGCCCATGCTTTCCGGACCGGGCTCGATCGGCGTGGTGATGGGGCTGGCGGCCAACGCCGATACTATGACGACTTACCTGGGCATGGTGATTGGGATCACGGCGCTCGCTCTCAGCGTCTATTTGTTTCTTCGTCTGGGAGGCCCACTGGTGGCGAGGCTGGGGCCAGGGGCGGTGGCGGGCATCACCAGAATTTTCGGGTTCCTGATATTCGCGGTCGCCGTTCAGTTGGTGTGGGACGGAGTAGCCGAATTCGGCAAGTGAGCTTGTGTTGTGGTTGGGTGGTCGCAGGCAACTCGCCCGCGGGGTTTTGGGGATCTGATCCACAGATCGGGGAGCTAAACAGACAGCATCAATTCAGGGCACGAAAAAATCGCGGGCGAGTCGCCCGCGACCACACAAACCACACATCCCCAACACCTACTTCAGACTGACCAGCTTGTCCACCAGTTCCGAATAGTCTTTCTTCTCCAGGCCGTGCTCTTTCTTGTTGTACTCGTCCACCTTGCTGGAGTAATTCATGGAGCAGAATTTCGGGCCGCACATGGAGCAGAAAGCTGCTTCTTTGTAGTAATCGTCAGGCAGGGTTTCGTCGTGCATCGAACGCGCCGTCTCAGGATCGAGTGACAGCGCAAACTGCTTTTCCCAATCAAACTTGTAGCGGGCGTAGCTGAGCGCATCGTCGCGATCCTGGGCGCCCGGGCGATGCCGCGCCAGGTCAGCCGCGTGGGCCGCGATCTTATACGCAATGATGCCGTCTTTCACGTCTTTCTCGTTGGGTAGACCAAGGTGTTCCTTGGGCGTGACGTAGCACAGCATTGCGGCGCCATGCCATCCAATCATGGCCGCCCCGATCGCCGATGTGATGTGGTCGTAGCCGGGAGCGATGTCCGTGACGAGCGGGCCCAGGGTGTAGAAGGGAGCTTCGTAGCAGAGCTCTTTTTCTTTGTCCACCTGCTCTTTGATCTTGTCCAGAGGGACGTGGCCCGGACCTTCGATCATGACCTGCACATCGTATTCCCATGCCTTTTTGGTGAGCTCACCGAGAGTCTTGAGCTCGGCGAACTGGGCTTCATCGCTGGCATCGGCGATGCAGCCGGGACGCAGGCCGTCGCCCAGGGAAAACGAAACGTCGTGCCTGGCGAAAATTCTGCAGATATCGTCAAAGCATTCATACAGAAAATTCTGCTTGTGATGATGCGCCATCCACTGCGCCAGGATGGCCCCGCCCCGGCTGACGATGCCGGTTATGCGCTTCGAAACCATAGGCAGATACTGAATCAGCACGCCGGCATGGATGGTCATGTAGTCCACGCCCTGTTCCGCCTGTTCTTCGATCACTTCCAGCATCACGTTCTTATCGAGGTCTTCGATGCGCTTGACCCGCGAGATGGCTTCGTAAATGGGCACGGTTCCGATGGGCACAGGCGAGTGGCGCAGAATGGCTTCGCGAATTTCGTGAATGTTGCCCCCGGTCGAGAGGTCCATCACGGTATCGGCGCCGAAGTGCACAGAGGTGTGCAACTTTTTGAGTTCTTCGTCGATGTTCGAGGTCACGGCCGAATTGCCGATGTTGGAATTGATCTTGCACAGCGAGGCCACGCCGATGCACATGGGCTCGAGTTCGGGATGATTGATATTGGCGGGAATGATCATCCGCCCGCGTGCGACTTCATCGCGAACCAGTTCCGGCGCAAGCTTTTCGCGGTGGGCGACATAGGCCATCTCGTCCGTGATTTCTCCCTTGCGCGCGTAGCGCATCTGGGAGAAATTGCCGTCGGTATTCTTGGCTTTGCGGCTTGCGATCCACTCTGCCCGGGGTGGAGGAACACTATGTCCGTTGCTGCCGTTGGTCGGGGTCATTGTGCCTGGTTGTCCTCGTGAACTCTGGCAAAGATTATACGCCGCGCATCGGGAGGATGATTTGGAGGGCAAGAAAAATCATAACCGCAAAGAGCGCAAAGAGAACCGCAAGGGACGCAAAGAAAAACGTGCAGAGGTCTTTCTTTGCGCCCTTTGCGGTTCTCTTCGCGAACTTTGCGGTAAGCTCTTTGCTTCGACCGTCACATAACATTTTCTCAGCTCAGCCGTCTAAGCTGGGACTCTGGAGTCAACGGTCAATGCTCGCGAGGTCTTCTATGCGCTTATTTTGCTTGCTGCTGGCAATTCTTTTGCTCAAGGCGATTGCCGGTGTTGCCCAGTCCCAACCGGCCATCAATCTCGACACCATCGACAAGGCCGTCGATCCCTGTGTCGACTTCTACCAGTACGCCTGCGGCAACTGGATGAAGACTACAGAGATTCCGTCCGACCAGACCTCATGGAACACCTTCGTCGACATTCGTGAAAGAAATGCCGGCGTCATGCGCGAGATTCTGGAGAAAGCTGCGGACGGCGGCCCGGGACGCGATGCCATCACTCAGAAAATCGGAGACTACTACGGTTCCTGCATTGACGAGAGCGCCGCAAATGCCCGCGGAGTAGACCCGCTGAAGCCGGAGCTCAAGCGCATTGCGAATGCGAAGGACAAGGCAGGGCTGATCGAGGCCGTCGCCCGGGTGCAGATGATCGGGCCCAATCCGCTGTTCAACTTTTATTCATCGCCCGACCTGCACAGCGCCAACGACGTCATCGCCTACATTGACCAGGGCGGCCTGTCGCTGCCGGATCGCGACTATTACCTTAAAGACGACCCCAAGATGGCGGCGGCGCGCAAGAGCCTGGCGGAGTACGCGACACAACTGTTCACGCTGATTGGGCAATCTCCGAAGCAGGCTGAAGATTCGGCGCAGACCGTCTTGCGTATTGAGACCGCGCTGGCCAAAGCGTCCATGGACCGCACGGCGCGCCGCGATCCCAAGGCCCGCGATCACAAGATGACTCGCGCCGACGCCGCTGCCCTGGCCCCTAATTTCTATCTGGATCGTTACTTTGCGGCCATGGGCACGCCGCAGTTTTCCACTCTGAATGTTACCAACCCGGATTTCTTTAAGCAGGCGAATGGCGTTCTCGAATCGGAGTCGCTCGATGCGCTGCGAACCTACGTGACCTGGCACCTCATCGATGGGGCCGCTCCCTGGCTTTCCCAACCCTTTGTGGATGCCAATTTCAACATGCAGAAGGCGCTGACCGGGCAATCCGAGATCAAGCCGCGCTGGAAGCGCTGCGTGAGTTCCACCGACGCGGAACTGGGAGAGGCTCTGGGCCAGCGCTATGTGGAGCAAGCCTTCGGCGCCGAGGGCAAACAGCGCATGTTGAAGATGGTGGACGCGCTGGAAAAGAGTCTGGATCAGGACGTCCGCAACCTGCCCTGGATGACCGAGGAAACGAAGAAGCAAGCCAAGTTGAAGCTGGACGCGATTCGCAACAAGATCGGGTATCCCGACGTCTGGCGCGACTACGGTTCGCTCAAGATTGTCCGCGGCGATCTGCTGGGAAATTTCCTGCGAGCCAACGAATTTGAAGCCCGCCGCCAGATTGCCAAGATCGGCAAGCCGGTGGACCGCAATGAATGGCAGATGACTCCGCCTACGGTCAATGCCTATTACAGTTCAGCGAAGAATGAAATTGTGTTTCCCGCGGGTATTTTGCAACCGCCTTTCTTCGACAAGCAGGCTGACGATGCGACGAATTTCGGTGGCATCGGGCTGGTCATCGGCCACGAACTGACGCACGGGTTTGACGATCAGGGACGCAAGTTCGATCCGCAAGGCAATCTGCGCGACTGGTGGACCGCGCAGGATGGCACGGAGTTTGAAAAGCGCGCCAGTTGCATTGCCGACGAGTACAGCAGCTTCGTCGCCGTGGACGATCTCAAACTCAATGGCCGCCTCACCCTGGGCGAAAACACCGCCGACAACGGCGGCGCACGCATCGCCCTGATGGCGCTGGAGCAGATGATGGCCGATGGGCAGGCCGGTCCCGCGGCGCAAACCGTCAATGGTTACACTCCGCAGCAACGGTTCTTCCTGGGCTTCGGCCGCGCCTGGTGCGAAAAGCGGCGTCCCGAATTTTCCCGGATGCTGGTGAGTGTCGATCCACATTCTCCGGGGAAATACCGGGTGGATGGCGTGGTCCAAAACATGCCCGAGTTCCAGAAGGCATTTAACTGCAAGGCAGGGCAACCGATGGTGCGGGAGAACGCCTGCCGGGTGTGGTAGCACAGTCCACGTGGGGACAGCCGCCCTTGGCTGTCCGGTCGAGCTAAGCTCGACTGCTTTTTGCCGATAGCTTTTGAAAAGCCTTTGCCGATAACCAAAACCGAAGCGGAGCCCTGCTCCGCCGGACAGCCGAGGGCGGCTGTCCCCACGTGGTTCGTGGACGCCCCGGCTTCCCCCGCGTTGACTTTATTTCCATCCCACCCCTAAGATGGCTCACCCGAATTCGGGCGCCGGGCGTTGCAGGGCAACCTCTCCATGGGCGAAATGATCGGCCAAAACATCTCTTACTACCGGGTGATCGAGAAGCTCGGCGGCGGCGGGATGGGAGTGGTTTACAAAGCCGAAGACACGCGCCTGCACCGCTTTGTTGCCCTGAAATTCCTTCCTGAAGATGTCACCCGCGACACCACGGCGCTTAGTCGGTTCCGGCGCGAGGCGCAGGCGGCGTCGGCACTGAATCATCCCAACATCTGCACTATTTATGACATCGGCGAGGAAGGCGACCAGGCCTACATCGTCATGGAGTATCTGGAAGGCGAGACGCTGAAGCATCTTATCGGCAATCGTCCGCTGGAGATGGAGAAGCTGCTCTCGATTGGCATTGACGTGGCCGAAGCGCTCGACGCCGCGCATGCCAAGGGTATCGTGCACCGCGACATCAAGCCGGCGAATATCTTTGTGACCTCGCGCGGAGCCGCCAAGATTCTCGACTTCGGTCTGGCCAAGGTGGCGGATGACGCGAGCCGGTCTCTCGACCCGTCGGACGTGACCAAGACCGAGGGAGCGCACGCGCAGCAGCATCTTACCAGCCCGGGATCGGCGTTGGGCACAGTGGCTTACATGTCACCGGAGCAGGTGCGCGGCAAGACTCTCGATACGCGCACCGACCTGTTTTCGTTTGGCATCGTCCTGTACGAGATGGCGACTGGCTCAGTGCCATTTCGTGGCGAAACTTCAGGGGTCATCTTCGATGCGATCATGAACCGCGCGCCGCTGGCGCCGATTCGATTGAACCCGAACCTGCCACCCAAGCTGGAAGACATCATCAACCGCGCCCTGGAAAAAGACCGCGAGCTGCGCTACCAGCATGCGGTAGACATCAAGTCGGAGCTACGGCGTCTGAAACGCGATTTAGAGTCGGGACGAAGCTCCGCGGTGAGTTCGTCGTCCGAGCCGATATACAGCGGAGGCCCTACGCCGGTTGAAGCCGCATCCGCGTCGGCGCACCGGACTAGCGGTTCAGCACGGGCGGTTGCTTCGGCCTCCTCAGGCGCTGTCTCGTCAGGCGCTGTAGCGACCGTGCCCGCGGCTCCTCAACCGCGGCCGGCATGGCGGAAGTTCATGATTCCCGCCGCCGTGGTCTTCCTGCTGGCCCTGGTTGCCGGCGGATTCTACTGGCGCAAACATCAGACCGTGCAGCTGACGGACAAAGACCAGCTCATCCTCGCCGACTTCACCAATCAAACCGGCGACGCGGTTTTCGATTCGACCTTGAAGGAAGCGCTGGCCATCCAGCTGGAGCAGTCTCCATTGCTGCAGCTGGTAAGCGATGCAGAACTGCACAATAACCTGCAATACCTGGGACAGTCGGGCGCGCAAAAAATTACTCCAGAGCTGGCGCAACAGCTGGGCCAGCGGCTGGGTGTGAAGGCCTACCTGGCGGGAACCATCGCCAACCTGGGGTCTTCATACGTGATTTCGATCAACGCAGTGAATTGCGCCACCGGAGAAGTGTTTGCGCGGGAGCAAGAGACCGCACCCGAAAAGACGGCGGTTCTGGCAGCAGTTGCGAAGGCTGCCACGGCAATGCGGGCCCGGCTCGGCGAGTCGATGGCGTCGATCCAGAAGCTCTCCACGCCCTATACCAACGTCACCACGACCTCGCTGCAGGCTTTCCATGCGTTTTCACTCGGCGAAGAAGAGCATCGCATGGGCCGGGATTTTCCTCAGGCTTCATCGTTCTACCAGGAGGCGCTGCGGCTCGATCCCAGTTTTGCTATGGGCTACGCGCGACTGGGTGTGGCGTACGGAAACCAGGGCGCGTTCACAAAAGCGATCGAGTATCTGAAGAAGGCCTATGACCTGCGCGAGCGCGTGACTGAGCGGGAGCGAATGTACATCGAGTCGCAGTACGCGCTGCAGCAATTCGATTTGCCCAAGGCGCTGCAATCCTACAAACTCTTTGTGGCGACCTATCCCCGGGATGCTGCCGCGTGGAACAACTTGGCCAACGCTTACGGACTTGTCGGTGACATGGAACAAGCCCTTGCCGGCTTCAAGAAGACTTGGGAGATTGCCAAGTGGAACAACGTCGCGGCCAACAATGCGGCGGGCACGCTCATTGGCATGGATCGCCTGCAGGAAGGCGAGCGTTACCTGAAAGAAGCGGTGGACCAGGGCGGGAGCGACGACACCAACTACCACAGCAATGCAATGATGGACGATTTTCTGTCGAATCGTCCGGACTGGGACAAGCATGTGCAGTGGGCTGCCGTCCGTCCCGACGGTTTTACCGTGGAAGCGGGCGCGGCGACGATTTACTTTTCCATGGGCAGGATGCACGACGCTGACCGGCTATGGGAACACGCAGCGCAGAGGGCCGAGCAGCAACACCTGCCCGACGCCGCGGGGGGAATTTACTCCGTCAAAGCAGTACACGATGCGTTGGCCTCGGACTGCTCCGCGGCTCGCGATTCTGCCCACCATGGTCTGACACTCGACCGCTCCGCGGCGACTGTCCCGGACGCAGCGCTGGCTCTTGCCCTGTGCGGCGATACCGGCCCGGCGATTGCGGAAATACAACGCCTGGCCGCGGAAGTGCCAAACAATACCCTGATCAACGAGATCTACCTGCCCGAAGTGAAGGCAGCCTCTGCCCTCCTTCAACATCATCCGGAGCAGGTCTCAGCGCTCCTGTCCCCGGCCGCTCCCTACCTGCTGGTGTCGAAGGCTCCTCATCTGCTTGGCCGAGCGTCTCTAGAGTTAAAGAATGCGCAACAGGCCATACCAGACTATGAGCCCGGCACCCGCTATCGCGCCCTTTCTCTGGGCGAAGGCGCGAACGGGACATCGCAGGTCCCCGACTACGCTCTCTGTTTACTCGGAACGGCGCGAGCCCAAACCCAGATCGACCGGGCGGCAGCCGCTCGCAGCTACGAACAGCTGCTCCTGCTTTGGAAGAATGCTGACCCTGATTTCATTCCCGCGCAGGAAGCCCGGCGTGAGCAGGCGGCTTTAGCTGCTCTAAGCAAAAACTGAGCAGAAGCCACAACTCCAGTTTATCGCCCTTTCGCTCGAGTCCTCAGTGAGCCCCGCCAAATCCTTTAAAACCTTTGCGCCGCTGCTCGCTGTAGCGCTCCAGCGCATCGGTGATGATGGGATAGGCTTTCGCCGCGGGCTGGATCTCATCCACTTCGACCGCCTTGCCTTCCAGTTGTTTGTAATCCTGAAAGAAGCGACGCAACATGAGCGACCGGTGGGGAGGCATGTCCCTGGCTTCGCGATAGGTATTGAATTCCGGGTCCTGGGTGGCGACGGCGATGATCTTGTGGTCTTGCTTCCCGGTATCAATCATGGTCATCAGCCCGATGGTGCGCGCGTGAATCAGAGTGAGCGGAACCACAGTCTCCTGGCATAGCACCAGCACGTCGAGAGGATCGTCGTCCTCGGCCAGCGTCTGCGGAATAAATCCGTAATTGGCCGGATAGTAGACGGCGGAATAGAGAACCCGGTCCAGCTTGATCATGCCGCTGGTCTTGTCGAGTTCGTACTTCACGCTGGATCCGAAGGGAATCTCGACAATGCTGTAAAACTCTTGCGGTAGTTTGTCGCCGGGTGTCACGTCGTGCCAGGGATGCATCATCAGGCCTCGTTGGGATTATGAAAACAGCACATAATTATATCGGCCATTGGTACATCTTGACCTCCACTTCACGCCGGAATACAGTCATATTGGGTTAAGGCTTATGGCGAGTGACGCAAAGAAGTACCTCAAATTCGGCGGGGCCGTGGCATTGATCCTGCTGTCGCTGGGCTATCTCGCCTACACCGGCGTGCAGGAGAGCAAGAGCTACTACGTCACCATCAAAGAGTTGCGGGGCATGGGCGACGGCGCTTACACCAAGCATTTGCGCGTGGCCGGGAATGTCCAGCCCGGTTCCATCAAGAGAAGTGGAACGCGAGTCGAATTCGCCCTGGTAGAAAACGATCAGCTTCTGCCCGTGGTCTACAGCGGAACCGAAGCTCCGCCCGATACCTTCAAAGACAACTCCCAGGCCCTGGCGGATGGCAGCTTTGGCCGCGACGGAGTCTTCCACGCCAAACAGCTGCAGGCCAAATGCGCATCGAAGTATGCGCCTCAGCAACCGGGGCAGACAGCCAACGCCGCCCCCGCCATGTCGAACTAGATCCCCGAACCACGTAGGCCCGGACGCCCTCGTCCGGGCGGGCGAGCGAAGCTCGCCAAGGGATTGGCCACAGAGCATGGAACTTCAGCTCTCGTGAGGTCTACTGCGTCTGCGGAGCTGCGCTCCGCCGGGCGGATGAGGGCATCCGCCCCTACGTGGCCGGGGGAGCTCTCGACTTCACTCCTGCCTTCGGCTATCTTCCAAGCACGTGGACGCTGCTCCCATCATCACGCTCACGGCCGTCTTCAAGCAGTTCGGCCGCTTCGCCGCGCTGCGCGGCGTCAGCGCTGAATTCGCAGCGGGACGGCTCTACGCGATCCTCGGGGACAACGGGGCGGGGAAGACTACGCTCTTGCGCGTGCTCGCCGGCCTGGCGCAGCCGACTCGCGGCAGCGTATCGATTCTGGGGACGACAGAGCTGCGATCCGTATGCCATGAACTGGGCTATATGGCCCATCCGTCACTGCTGTATGACGAGATGAGCGGCACCGAAAACCTGCGCTACTTTGGCCGCCTCTACGGGGTGAGCCGTTCGACCGCCGGCGGCATGGCCGCAGTAGGCCTCGATCCCGATCTGACGCGCCCTGTAGCGCAGTATTCGCAAGGCATGCGCCAAAGACTTTCGCTGGCGCGGGCCCTGATCAATGATCCTAAAATTCTCCTGCTGGACGAGCCTTTTTCCAATGTAGATATCCGTTCAGCGCGTGAGATGGTCACGCTTCTGGCGCAGATGCGCAGCGCGGGCAAAACCGTCTTCGTAGTCACCCATCAGGCGTCATTGCTAGAAGGGACGGCCGACGAATTTGTCTGGATGGAAGCCGGCCAAATCACCAATCGCACCCGCGAACTGCGGGCGGTGGAGGCGCGATGAGCAAATCATCCACTGCCCCATCGGGCGTAACCGGAGCCACGTTGGCCAAAGATCTGCGCCTGGAGTGGCGATCGAAAGACGCCCTCAACTCCATGCTGTTTTTCTCCCTGCTGGTGGTCGTCGTTTTCAGTTTTTCTTTTGACCCCAACGCTGAAGAGTCGCGCCAGATCGCGGGCGGACTGGTCTGGGTGGCATTTCTCTTTGCCGCCGTCGTGGCGCTCAATCAGACCTGGGCGCGCGAACTGCGCAATCATGTTCTCGACGCGTACCGCGTCTCGCCCGCTCCGGCCAATTCGCTGTTCATGGCCAAGGCGCTGGGCAACTTTATCTTCGTCGCAGTGCTGGAAATACTGATGACGCCCTTGTTCATCATGTTCTACAAGCTGCGGGCGCTGGGCCCGGCCTGGCAGCTGATTCCTGTCGCTGCGCTGGGGACGTGGGCGCTGGTAGTGAACGGCACGTTCTTCGCCGCCATTTCGTTGCGCACCCGCAGCCGCGAGATCATGCTGCCACTGCTGTTGTTTCCCGTCTCGATCCCTGCGCTGCTGGCCATGGTGAACGCCACCACAGCGATCTTGACCGGCGAGCTTTCGGCCAGGTTCTGGATTGTGTTGCTTACCACTTACGACGTGGTGTTTACTATCGCTTGTCTGATGTTGTTCGAGCTGGTGCTGAACGCCGAATAGAGCCGACACGAAATGAAGTCTGAATGACAGACTGAATGAAAATGAAACGGGTATTCCCGATCCTCGGCCTGTTGACGGCGGTGCTGCTGAGCTATGCGCTCTATGAGGCGCTGGTGGCCGCCCCCACTGAGCAGACCATGGGCAACGTGCAGCGCATTTTCTATTACCACGTCCCCTCGGCGTGGACGGCGTTTCTGCTCTTCTTCATTAACTTTGTCTGCTCCATCCAGTATCTGGTGCGCTCCAACCCGGTGGCCGACAAGCTGGCGAACTGGACGGTCATTGCCATCGGCGTCGCGGCCTGCATCGCTGCGTTCGCGATTCGTCCACTTCCGCAGGGCATGGAGCCGTCATCCGTGGCCACGACCGGGCTCGCCATCGCCGGCTTGTATTTCCTGATCAAGAAGTGTTTCTCGCAGACCAGAACGGATGCCGTCGCCGTAGTCACGGCCGAAGTCGGCGTCGTCTTTTGCACCGTGGTATTGGTGACAGGGCCGCTGTGGGCGCGTCCGGTGTGGGGTATCTGGTGGACCTGGGACGTGCGTCTGACTTCGACCTTGGTGCTCTGGCTCATTTACATCAGCTATCTGATGCTGCGTCGCTTTTCCACCAGCGGGCAGACCCCGGTGCTGGCCGCGGCTTTGGCGATCTTTGGCGCGCTCGACGTCCCCCTGGTGTACTTCTCCATATGGATATTCCGCACCCAGCATCCCCAGCCGGTGATCGGAGGCGGCGGCTCGATTGATCCTCGCATGCTGCACGTGTTGCTGATCAACTGGCTCGCATTCCTCAGCTTTGCCGCGTTGGTTTGCTGGTCGCGCTATCGCCTGGAGATTCTGCAAAGGGAAGTGGAAGAAACCCAGGCTCTCGAAGCCATGCTCGAACCCCGGAGCCGACGATGAATTTCCTCTACGCCGCCTACGCCGCCACGTGGATCATCCACATCGTTTATCTAAGCACGCTGGTGCGGCGCTATCAGCGCCTGAGCCACGAGATTGATGAGCTGAAGAAGGTGGGAGGCAGCAATTAGCAATTGGCACTTAGCAATTGGCTAAATCTGGTCGTCTTGGGGATTTGGCTAAGTGCCAATTGCTAATTGCCAATTGCTGCTCTATCTCATTCCGCTACTGAACTCGCTGGCGGCATTAGAGCGCAGGAACTCGTACTCTTCGATCATGGCGGCCACGCCGATGCTCGAAGCGGAGTGCGAGTTCTCCACCCGGACTACCCGGGCGGTAAAGCGCACCCGTACTGGTTCGGTGAGAGTTACGTGCGGGGGGAACGTCATGGTCACTTCAATGCGGGCGCCCTCGGCCAGAGGACGATCAAGATAGAAAAAGACGCCGCGAGCGCTAACATTCTGGGTTTCGGTCATCAGGTCGCGGAAACCGTTGCCCGCTACCCGGACCGACGCCGGCAGCCGCATGTCGAAGCGGCGCATGGTGCGGCGCTCCGGTGCGGGGTGTTGCATCGAGTTTTCTCTGCGCAGATGCATGAACCCATAGCCAGCCAAGTTTCACCCCAAATGGCAGGCACCACCCAGTAAGTGGAAGACGTGGTGCCAGATTTACTGATTCAGCAACAGTTTGCAAGCGCAAAAAGCGCGGGGAACAGACTCGGTTAACGCATCAACAGAGGGGAGGGCCTCGGGGAAGGGATCCTCAAATACAGACTTGGGCCGAAGCTTGGATGGATGCACGCGCATTACCAACAAACTGCCAGTTGCCACAGGCCTCTTGCCTCATAAGACCGAATGAGTTGCGCCGCAGGTTCCAGCTTTCTCATAAGGATACAGGTGAAAGAATTTGCGCACGAACGGTGTTCTGTCTGCCCGCCTTCCCACGTTTTCCTCTGCCGGAACCGAGTTTTGCATTTTGAATCGGCATCTCAAGTAGTTGCTCGCCGCATCTGACCATCGCAGGGTGTGGGAATGGTGCGCGGACACTTCTAACGAGTCTTGACATGGGAATGGTGCGCGGCTTGACAGGCTATCCGTCAGATGTTTAAGTAGTTACTTATTTTTTGCCCTTATTCTGGTGACCAGTGCGCATGCCGCTCGGCGGACGCGATGCTGTCTGTGTGCCGTTTTTCTTCCTCTCCATGAATCGGGATATTCGGAGGAGCGAGTGAAATTGAATTTCCGGGAGTTGGGAACAGGCTATTCCCCTGTCCTGCTGTCGTTCGCGTTGCTGTTGCTCTTGGGTGGTCTGGCTCTGTACTCAAGTGGTCCGGCGCTAAATTTGGCCGTTTCAGGAAGTAACCCGTCAACCTTGGAGGCCTTTGCCGCCCCCAACCTCGGTTCGAACCGCACCGCCAATAATCTGGATTTACGCCAGCTTCCTCTAAGCTTCGAGCCCAATCAGGGGCAGACCGATCCTCAGGTCAAGTTTCTGGCACGTGGAGCAGGCTACGGAGTGTTCCTGACCGCGGATCAAGCGGTTCTGACCCTGCGCTCGTCCGGCAGGAATTCTTCAATAGTGCGCATGCAGTTGGCTGGGGCCAACCCGGCCGCAGCGGCTTCGGGAACCGCTCCACTTCCCGGTAAGAGCAACTACTTCATCGGCAACGACCCATCGAAATGGCATAGCGGCGTTCCCCAATTCGCGCGAGTGCGGTATCAGAGTATTTATCCCGGAGTTGACCTGGTGTACTACGGCAACCAGGGACAGCTGGAGTACGACTTCGAAGTTGCTCCGGGAGCGGATCCCAGTCAAATCGGGTTTCGGCTTCACGGACAGGAAAGTGCAAACCTGGATGCCGGCGGCAATCTGATACTGGCCAGCGGAGGCCATGAAGTCCGGCTGAAAGCTCCGCGCATTTACCAGGAATTTGGAGCCGAGCGGCGACCGGTTACGGGGCGTTTCGCGTTGCAGCAGGACGGCAAGGTCGGCTTTGAGCTCGCAGCCTATGATCGTCGCCGGACGCTGGTGATTGACCCGGAACTGACCTATTCGACGTATTTCGGGGGTAGCGGCGTTGAATCCTGCTCCGCTATTTTGTCAGTTGCATCGCCGCCTTCCGGATGTCCTGCGATCGCGATCGACCCCTCGTCCAACATTTACATCGCGGGTTCAACCAATTCCGCGGACTTCCCCGTGGTTCCACCGGTCGCGACTCCGCCTTCGGCGTTTCAGCCTAACATTGCTGGGGCTTCCGACGTTTTCGTCACCAAACTGAACGCAGCCGGCTCCGCGATTTTGTTCTCTACATACCTGGGCGGCAACAATGTGGACTACACCGCCGGCTTGGCGGTGGACACCGCTTTTAACGTAGTGGTGGCGGGTACGACGACTTCCAGTAACTTTCCCACCAGCACTTCGTCGGCTTTCCAGACCACTCCCACCAATGGAAACCCGCACGCGTTTGTCAGCGTCCTGAGTCCGACGGGAGAAAATCTCCTCTACTCTACCTATCTTTCAGGCGGCGGGTCAGAGACCGCCCGCGGCCTGGCGCTCGATCCAAGGAACAAGATCTATGTCATCGGTACCACCACCTCCAAGGACCAGCCCGACGCAACCCATGCGTTTCCTGCTACGCTGGGCGCGATTCAGGTGTCTTCGCTGGGTAACAGCCAGTTCTTTGTCAGCAAGATTGACCCCACGCTCATCGGATTTCCCAGCCTGGCGTACTCCACATACTTTGGCGGAGGCAATCCGATCGACGGATTGACGTTGGGTGGAGGTATCGCCGTGGATGCCAACTCGAATGTCTACATCACCGGCGGCACCAACTTCCAGCACACCGGAAGCCCGGCCACGGATTTTCCCATCCTCAACGCTTTCCAGGGCTGCCTGGATACACCGCCGCCGGCGACTCCTCCGACTACGCCGCCGACCACCAATTGCGCCACCAACGTTACGGCGACCGACGCCTTTGTAGCCAAGCTCAATCCTGCCGCCGCTGCTGGAGCACAACTGCTTTACTCAAGTTATCTGGGCGGCACCGGGAATGATGCGGGATTCGGCATCGCCGTGGATTCCGGCCTGAGCGCATACATCACCGGGTCGACTGCCTCCACCGATGTCACGATCCCAAGCGCCACGACGCCCTTCCAAAGATGCCTGGACAATCCCACTAACCCTTCTCCGTGTCCCGCCGCCACCAACAGCGACGCTTTCGTCGGCAAGGTCGGAACTCCTTGCACGGGGTCCACCTGCACGAACACAGCCGTGCCCTACACCTACTTCTCGTATCTGGGGGGTGCGGGCAACGACGTCGGCTTAAGCATCGCGGTGGATACGCTTCAGGGTGCGCGCATAGCCGGTTGGACCAATTCGGCTGACTTTCCCATTCCCAACAACAACAACGTCCAGCCTGCTATCGGCGGCGGTGTGGATGCCTTTGTCTCGCGGGTTGACACCACGGCGAGTTCGACGGTTTCGCTAGGACACTTCGGCACTTTCCTGGGAGGCACGGGCAACGATTTCGGGACTGGCATTGCCACCGACGCGCAGGGCAGCAGCTACGCTGTCGGCGAGACTGCGTCCGGAAACTTTCCCAAGGCGAATCCGATCCAGGCAAATATTAATGGCACGAGCGACGCATTTGTGACCAAGCTGGGCCCGGCACTGAACCTGGCTCTCACGGAGACCGTGACCCCGCTTACGGTGGGCGTTGGCAATAACGCCACTTTCACCTACACCATCACCAACAATGGAGACCTGACCACCGGCATCATCTTTACGGACGTGTTGCCGTCGACGGCCACTTTTGTTTCCGCCAACGCCTCTCCGGGACAGACCAACTGCCCGGCTCCGACCAATAGCATCGTGACCTGCACCGTAGGAACGTTAAACGGCGGAGCGACTGGAACCGTAACCGTCGTGCTTGCTCCCACCTTGCCTGCTCTTCCGCTCCAACCTGGTACTTTGAGCGATGGCGGGAAGGTCAGTATTTTCGGTACGTCGAAGGTCGCGACGCCAGCGGTGCCGGCCGTCGCAGTGGTCAACAATTTCGGCATCGGCGTTTCTCCCACCACGGCAACCGTGGCCGCTGGCACCCCCGCGAGCTTCACAGTCACCGTCAATCCCACCGGGAACATTCCGAACACGGTGACGCTATCCGCGTCGGGCGCGCCCACCGGCGGCACGACGACATTTCCCAATGGCACATCGTTTACCAACTTGAGCAATGGGCCGCAAAGCCGACAACTGGTGGTCAACACCACGGCGCGCGTTACTACGCCCGCCAGCCTTTTCCCGGTAGGGAGACCCTTTTACGCCGCGTTTTTGCCAGTCTCAGGATTGGCCCTGCTGGGCGCCGGCATTGGCGGACGAAAGTCGCGACGGCGGCGGGTGCTGATGGCGGCGCTGCTGGGTTGCTTCTTCTCCCTGGCACTGTTCCAGGCTGCCTGTGGTTCCAGCAGCACGACCACGACGACCACGGGGACTCCGGCTGGCACCTACAATCTCACCGTAACCGCAACCTCCGCCGCAGCCAGCCGGACGCAGCAGATCGTGCTGGTTGTGCAGTAGTGCTCCGTTTCTTGTTTCCGGTTTCTGGCTGCAAACCTGGAGTCCGTATCCTGCGTCAGATTTGGGGCTGACTGGCCCACTCGGTCTGCAGACTCGGCGGTCGCAGTAGGGTTTGCATCACCACGCAATACTGTTCGGTCTTCTCTCGCAATCCGCGGATTTGTTCCGGCGTTGCCTGGGACGCGGCTACATCAAAATTAAGACGGATGCTCTCAAAGCCGACGGGCACGTCTTTTGCAATGCCGAGAGTGCCTCGGAGATCCAAGTCGCCTTCCACCGTGACCGCAATGCGTTCTGTGGGAATGCCCATGGCCGCGGCCACCATCTGACAGGTGATCTGCGCGCAAGCCGCTAAAGCTCCCAGCAAGAGATCACCGGAACAGGCCCCTGCGCCGGCTCCTCCAACGCCCTTATGCGCCTCGGCTTGATAGATGGCGCGTCCGATATCAACTGAGCACGACACCGGAACGTCCGTCTGTCCGCCTTTCGCCCGAAGCGTGATGTGTGAAGCCTTGGGGTCACTGCGGTATCGCTCTTTCAGCGGCTTTTGAAGCGATCGAAGATCCATATTCTTTTTGTCCTCAGCCATTCTTGAAGCCCCACCCTCTGCTTGCTAGGATATAACCGCATCAGGGGGATGCATTCATGCCCAAGTTCGTCATCGAACGCGAAATCCCTGGAGCCGGAAGTCTATCCGACGCCCAATTGCGGGAAGTTTCCCAGAAGTCGGTCAACGTTCTGAAGGGAATGGGTCCCGAAATCCAGTGGCTTCATAGCTACGTGACCGGCGACAAGGTGTACTGCGTCTACCTCGCACCCGACGAAGCGACTATTCAGGAACACGCCAGGCGGGTAGGCCTTCCTGCCAATCGCGTGTCTGCGGTGCGCCGGCTGCTTGACGCTTCAAGCGCAGAGTAAGCGCTTCGGCTTGGGGAGTATCTCAACTTCCTTCACCAAACACCTTCAGCTTGCCCCGGCCTCGGTGCGGCCTGAAGAAGACGCAGCCTCGGGCATCAGCACTTCCTCAATAACTTTCTCGACCGGCAAAGTCCAACCTTCCAGCCATGCGGTCACCCCGACTGTGTTGGTCAGTGCCTGCCGTGCCTGGTTGAGACTTGCCTCCAGTTTGGCTTGCTCCGCCGGCGTGAGTGGCGCGCCAATATTTTGGCGTAGCGCAGACGCCGCGCCCGCCAGCCGCAGCGAGCGCTCGGCTTCGAGTTGGTCGGCCGCGACACCCGCGAAGCACTCCAGCAGCCGGGCAATTCCACGCTTGTGGTCCAGTTCCTGAAAGATTCTTATGCTTTCCCGGTACAGTGAGCACGCGGCCGAATAATTCCCCTGTTCTCTCGCCAGGTTCCCCAGATCAGCCAGAGTGCCCGCAATGCCCCAGCGGTCACCGAGTTCCCGAAAAATTGCCAGGCCCTGTTCGTACAATGTCCGCGCGGTTGCGGAATCACACTGATCGCGAGCCACGTCCCCCTGATGGTTCAGCGACCACGCGACGCCCATCCGGTCCCCCAGTCCCTGGAAGATGGACATGCACTCCGCATAGAGCGAGCTCGCGCGGTTATTGTCGCCCTGCAGTTTGACGATGCTCGCCAGGTTACTGAGAGAACGAGCCACAGCTCTCGGATCGCCCGACTCTCTCCACAGCGCCAGGCTCTCTTCAAACAGGGGGCGTGCAAGTGTGAGGTCGCCCCGGTCTCGAGCATTGACCGCCAGTGCGTTCAGAGAAACGGCAGCGCCCTGCTTGTCCCCCAGCTGGCGTGCGATGTCCAGACTCTCCCCGATCAGCGTATCTGCCGAGGCGTAATCTCCCTGCTCAGCTCCCAGCACGCCCGCAGCAAAAAGCGCGCGCGCACGCGCCTTGGTAGGGGCGGCCGCTCCTGGGAGTTTCAGCAGTTCGCCCAGTCGGCTCCGGGCTTCGGCGAGATACTCGCGCATCTCCCAAAAGCGAAACAGGGCGGTGCCGAGGCGAAGGCCCCAGTCGGCATCTCCGGTTTCGGTCAGCCACTCCAGGGCCGCGCGAAAATTGTCATGTTCCAAGGCCAGGCGTTCCATCCATTCGGGACCTTCGGCGGCGCTTTGGTCCGCAGCCTGTTCTTCCGCCAGCACCAGGCAGTAGGCGGCATGGGCGCGCCTGGTCAAGGGGTCCTCCCCACTTGCCTCCAGCTTTTCCAAAGAGTACTCGCGAATCGTTTCCAGCATCACGAAGCGGCATTCGCCCCGGGCTGGCTCGATCTGCTGCGCCAGGCTTTTGTCCACCATCGACGCCATGCCATCGAGCAGGTCCAAATCCAGATCACCTCTGGCATCGCAAACCGCTTCTGCGCCTTCCAGCGTGCATCCGCCTACAAACACCGCAAGTCGTCGGAAGAGCTTCTGCTCGGCAGGAGTCAGCAGGTCGTAGCTCCAGTCGATGGCGGCGCGCAGCGTCTGCTGCCGCTCCGGCATGTCGCGCGCGCCGCCCGTCAACAGCTGCAACCGGCTGGTCAGGCGCGTCCGCATGGACGAGGGCGAAAGTACCTTGACTCGCGCGGCTGCGAGCTCGATGGCGAGAGGCAGACCATCCAGCCGGGCGCAAATCTCGGCAACGGCAGATGCATTCTCCCGGTTGAGTTCAAAATCCGGCTTGACGGCGATGGCACGCTGCACGAACAGCGCGACCGCGGGATACTGCGACAGGGCCTCGATAGCGGGCAAGGCCTGCGCATCCGGCATGGCCAGCGGCGGCACGGGAAATTCGTGCTCTCCGTACACGTGCAGTGCCGACCGACTGGTCACCATGATTTTAAGATTGGGGCCCATCGCCAGAAGCCCTGCCACCATAGGCGCGGCCTGGACCAGGTGCTCGAAATTGTCCAGCAGGAGCAGGATGGGAGCGCCCAAGGGATCGTTCAGATTCTCATTGAGTATTTGCAGCGGCGAGCGGCCGCCCGCCTGAATCCCCATGGCCTGAACGATCGCGGAGGATATCAACGCCGGATCGCTCAACGAGGAGAGTGGAACAAAATGAGTGCCACCCGGGAATTGCTCGACCAGATCATTCGCCACTTGCACCGCAAGGCGTGACTTGCCGATCCCGCCGGGACCTGTGACCGTCACTAGCCGCACATCCTCACGCAACAGCAGCTCTTTGGCGGCAGCCACTTCCTTGTCGCGTCCCACCAGCCCGGTTCGTTGCACCGGAAGATTGGCCGGGCGATTCTCCACTTGCTTCGCCGGCTTTTCCGAGAGACGCTCGCGAATGGCTGCGAGCTCGCGCGCAAGCTCCCGGGTCGAGGTGTACCGTTTTTCGGGCTCTTTAGCCAGACACCTTTCGATGACCCAACACAAGGGAGCTGGGGCGTCCGAGTTCTGCACTCCAACCGGTTCAGCGTGTTCCCGAAGAATCGCCACCAGTATCTCCGCGGTTGTGTCTCTACGGAAGGCGAGCTTTCCGGTCACCATCTCGTAGAGCACCAGGCCGAAGGAGAACTGGTCTGAGCGGAAATCGAGCCGGGCGCCCCTGACCTGCTCCGGCGACATGTACTGCATCGTTCCCATCACGATGCCCGGCCGAGTCTGCCACGCGACCGTCGGGCTCATGTCCGTTACCTCGCCGCTGGGCGGTAACGTGAGCTTGGCCAGGCCAAAATCCAGGATCTTCACAAACCCATCATTCGAGACCATGAGGTTCTCGGGCTTCAAATCCCGATGCGCGATGCCCGCTTCATGCGCTTTGGTGAGACCGTCCGCGGCCTGCGCCGCGATTTCAATTGCTTTTCGGATGGGCAGCAGACCGGCGACCATCAGTTCGCGGACGGTCTTGCCTTCGACCAGCTCCATCGCAATGTAGTGAGTTGACCCGTCGCGTCCGAGTTCGTAGATGGTAATAATGTTGGGATGATTGAGGGCGGACGCCGAGCGCGCCTCCTGCTCAAAGCGCCGTAAGCGATCGTTGTCCGCGGAGAATGCGGGAGACAGAATCTTGATCGCTACAGTGCGATCCAGCCGCGTGTCCTGCGCCCGGTACACTTCGCCCATCCCGCCCGCGCCAATCGGGGCGATGATCTCGTAGGGCCCGAGCTTGGTGCCAGGGGAGAGAGCCATTCTTCAGACGATTATATTCCCAGAGAAGGATCACGCGAGGGTGCCCCATTTCTCGCGTCTTTCGCGAGCAGTGGGGCCCGTCCGGTTCCACAGATTGTGGGTTCGAATGGTTCGATCGGTAAAGGGATGAAGCGATTTCGGTTTGACCTAGGCGCCCGCGGTGAGCTTGTGGCTCTTCGACTGCGCGATGCCGTACTGGCGAATCTTGTAGAGCAGCGCTTTGTAGCTGATCTGAAGCAGCGCCGCGGCCTGCTTGCGGTTCCAGTTGGTCTGGTCGAGCGCCTGCCGGATAGCCTCTGCCTCAGCTTCATCTTTGGCGCTGCGCGCCACCGACTTCAATCCGCCACCGGGCTCCGCGGGAGTGTGTGCCGCTTCAGGTCGCACACCGTGGCCGTCGTCGCGCGGCTGCAATTCCTGAATCGCCAGCTTCTCGTCGCCCAGCACCAGGTATCGCTTGATGAAGTTGTTCAGCTCGCGCAGGTTGCCCGGCCAGGAATAATCCTGACACGCCTGCAGCATATTAGGGGTGAGCGGCAACGGCGGGCGGGCGTACTGCTCCGCCATGCGAGACATGAAGTGCTTTAGCAGGACGGGAATTTCTTCCTTACGTTCCCGCAGCGGCGGCAACTGCATGGTGAAGGCATTGAGGCGGTAATAGAGATCTTCGCGCAGACGCTTGCTGGCCAGGGCTTCCGGGATGTTGATATTCGTTGCCGCCAGGATACGGACATCCACTTTGATCACTGACCGGCTGCCCAGCCGCGAGAACGTCTGGTCCTGCAAGACGTGCAGCAGCTTGGCTTGCAGCAGCGCCGGCATCTCGCCGATTTCGTCGAGCAGGATTGTGCCCTTGTTGCAGAGTTCGAATTTGCCCGGCTTGGCGTGAGTTGCACCGGTAAACGCACCGGCTTCGTGGCCGAACAACTCGCTTTCCAGCAAGTCTCCGGGAACGGCAGCGCAATTCACTTTCAGAAACGTGCGATGAGCGCGCGGAGACAACTTGTGAATCAGCCGCGCTACGACTTCCTTGCCCGTGCCGCTCTCTCCCAGCATGAGGACAGGAATATCCACATTGGCTACGAGCGCTGCCTGGGAGCGAATCTTGCGCATGGCCGGACTGGCGGCCACAAAAAATACGTCGTCGTAAAGTTCTTCTACCTCTCCCGGCAGGTTCTGCTGATTTTTTCCCAGACACTGATCAATGACCGTGGTCAGCTCGGCCTTTTGAAAAGGCTTGGTCAGATAGTCCTGCGCTCCCAGGCGGATGGCTTGCACCACCTTGCGGGTATCGCTGACGCAGGAGAGCATCACTACCTTCAGTCCTGGCACCGACTGGCGCAATTGCTCGAGCGTCTGCAAGCCGTCAATTCCCGGCATCAGCAGGTCCAGCAGGACCAGATCGGGGCGCAAACCCTTTTCTACCTGTTGCAGGGCCTCTTCGCCGGTGGATGCGGTCTGCACGCTGTAGTCATCCACCTCAAGCAGGGTGCGGATGTAGCGCAGCATTCCGGGTTCGTCGTCGACCAATAGGATGTTGACCGCTTCGGTCATTTATTCCGTCCTTTGCCTGGTGCAGCGGCGACTGGTTTAAGCGGAATGATAAACGAGAATTTCGCGCCTGCTCCAAGTTCACTCTCCACCCAGATCTTCCCGCCCATGGCGCTCACCAGCCGGCGTGCGATGGCAAGTCCCAGACCCATGCCCTCAGTTTGCGCTTCGTTCTGCGGCAAGCGAAAAAAATCGTCGAAAACTTCAATGTGATACTCGGCCGGAATTCCCGGTCCGGTGTCGGACACGCTGACCTTGACCGAGTTGGGCAGGGGATTGTTCTGCCGGCGCCGTTCGCTCGGAATCCCCGAGCTGTTCGGGTTGCGGCGTTCCCACATGTAGGGCTCGGCGTGCAGCCAGACCGTGCCCCCCGCGGGTGTGAACTTGGAGGCATTCTCCAGCAGATTCGAAATAACCCGCTGCAACTTGGCCGAATCAAACGCCAGCTCGGGGAGTTTCTCGTTGGCCAGAAAGTAGAGCGCCAGCCCCTTTTCCTGGAAGCGGTGCGACCACAGGCGGCAGACCTCGGACAGGCAAGGGTTCACGTTGCCCGTCTCGTAGCGCATCTTCATCTCGCCGGTTTCGAGAACGCTGTAGCTGAGGAAGTCCTGTATGAAACTCTGAAGGCGCTGCCCGCTGGTGTGCATATCGCCGAGGATCTCGCGCTGCCGCTCGTTGAGCGAGCCTAACTTCTCATTCTGCAGCAGTTCGATGTATCCGTTCAGGATCGCGAGGGGTGTCTTGAGGTCGTGCGCGGCCGATGCCAAGGCGTTGGTGGTGCGTCCGGAACGCTCACGCAGCTGGTTGTACTCGTGGAGCAATTCGTCGTAGGTGAGGGGGTCTCCGGCAGGTCGTTGGGCGGGGACCGGCGATGTTCCGGCTAACCCAGGCTCCCCCTCCCGAGACACAAACGCTTTTTCTGGCACCACTCCCATATGTGGAAAACTCACTACCTGGCTTGTAAGGGGAGGGGACGAAAATAGCCCAGCGTATTTAATTTAAGTGCTATCGAATCGTATGACATAGCCTTCGGGCTGTCAACGGAAAATGCAACTCAATGGTACAGGATGAGCAAAACCTTGCACTCCTAACCGCTTCATAGTTCGTCACTAACTGCCACTTGTGGGGCGAATATAGAGAGAAAACAGCCTGGTTCTGATAGGGCTGTAATGGAGGAGTTACAGGCGAATCAAGCCGGATTCTCCGGGTTTCTTAGGGGCAATCACAACTGTCGCATGGCTGGTTTGGCCCCCAAGGTGCGGTAGGTAGGTTCATCTCGGGTTCAAAGAGGTCCGTTTGAAGCGTCTGAATCTCGCAGCAGAGCGCCGTAAGTGGCCGCGTCTCCCCATCGCGATACCTGTTTTCGTGCGCAGCCGCGACGAAAAAGGCAAGGAGATCCTCGAATTCGCCACCGCGCTTAACATCTCGGCAGGTGGCGCCCTGGTCGCCGTGCGCCGCTCTTTGCCGCTCTCCACGCAGGTTTTGCTGGAAATCCCCAGTGCTCCCCTGGCGGTTGCGAACTCGTTGCCCAAGGCAGCCCGCAATTTGCGGGCGCGAACTCTGAGGGTGACGCACGCCGATGGCTATCACCTGGTGGGCCTCAAATTCTCCCGTCCCCTGCTGGAACCCCCTGCTTTGCGTACCTCCCGCCCAAGGAAAGCCGCTTCCGCGCTGTGAAAACATTTTCCCATAGGTCCCAAGGTATTTAAGGTCGCCGGACCAGTCTTAATATGTCGTCCCGGAACAGGAATTCCTCGCCTCGCAGCCATGCAAGCCAATATAGGTAAATGGTTTAGATAGAATCTGTACACCCAAAGTCCAGCTTGGCCCGGTTTGGCTCTTGGGGTGCACATCAAGCCGTGTACGAACGGGCTATGGGGCCACTCGATCACTCATGACAACAATTCCTTCTGTCACTTCGCTGGCTACTTCACTCGGGGAGTTTCCACCCGAGGCTGTGATTTTCGGCCGCTCCGAGGTTATGCAGTCACTTCGCGATCGCATGGACAAGGTTGCGAGCGCCAACGTCCCCGTCCTGATCCAGGGCGAGAGCGGTACCGGCAAAGACATCATTGCCCGCATGATCCACGGGTTGTCTCCGTGGCGGACTGGTCCCTTCGTGAAGGTCAACTGTCCGGCAATTCCGGGTACGCTCCTCGAGAGCGAACTCTTCGGATACGAAAAAGGGGCTTTCACCGGCGCTTACGGATCGAAACCCGGGCGCGTGGAACTCGCCCATCGCGGCACCCTGTTTCTCGACGAAATCTCTGAACTCGACCTGGGTCTGCAGTCCAAGCTTTTGCAGTTGCTGCAAGACGGTCAGTTCTGCCGGATCGGCGCCCAGGAAGACAAGAAAGTTGAAGTGCGCGTGGTCTGCGCCACCAACCGGATACTGGAAGCTGAGATCGAAAGCGGCACTTTCCGTCAGGACTTGTTCTATCGCATCAACGTGGTCAATCTCCAGATGCCGCCTTTGCGGGAACGCAAGGGGGATATTCCGGACCTGGTCACCTATTTCCTGGAGTACTACAACCGCAAATACAACTGCCGCGCCCGCGCTCTTTCGGGCGATCTGATGACGGCGTTGCAGAAGCATCACTGGCCGGGCAACATCCGTGAACTCGAGAACCTGATCAAGCGCTACGTGATCTTAGGCAACGAGGAAGTCATCAGCAGTGATCTGATGGCGCATAAGCAGGAATTTCCCACCCTCGACCTGAACTTCGACGGACCGATCGCGCTGAAGACGATTACCCGCCAGGCCACCCGGGAACTGGAGCGCAAGGTCATCCTGAAAGTGCTGCAGGCCCACCACTGGAATCGCAAGCAGGCGGCCCGCGCCCTGAGCATCAGTTACCGCGCGCTGCTGTACAAGATTCGCGATGCCGGATTGCCTCCCAACCGCTCCTCCCGCCGCCGGGTAGACCCGCTTCCCACCCAGGACGTCGCCGCCGACTGAACTCGATGTGGGGCGGACACTCTTGTCCGCCACCCTTGACTTGGAGTTGGCTCTTGCTTCGATCATCAGGGCTACGGACGACTCCGCACGACCGAGGGCGATCGCGCCTAAATTCGCGAGCTGTCAGAAACCAAACATCAAAACCTTACGAGTGGCGGACAAGAGTGTCCGCCCCACACGATCCTACGAATGTCCCGTCACTCTCCTGCTCCGGTGCTATAGTTTTTCTGTTCATTTTCCCATCCTCATCCCGCGAGGCGAACCGTGAAAGGCGATGCCAAAGTCATTGCAGTCTTAAGCGAGGTACTCAAAGCGGAATTGACCGCCATCAACCAATATTTCCTGCATGCGGAAATGTGCGAAAACTGGGGTTACGAGAAACTAGCCAAGCACACCCGGGTCGAATCCATCGAGGAAATGCAGCACGCGGAAAAGTTGATCGAGCACATCCTGTACCTCGATGGCACGCCCAACATGAGCGACTATTTCAAGATCAATATCGGACAAAACGTCAAGCAGCAACTCGAGTTTGATCTTCAGGTCGAATACGACGCCGTGAAGCGTCTGAACACCGGCATCGAAACCTGCGTCAAGGCGGGAGACAACGGTTCACGGGATCTTCTGGAAGGCATTCTCACCGACGAAGAAGAGCACATTGACTGGCTGGAAGGGCAGCTCCACGCGATTAGCCAAATGGGACTGGAGAATTACCTGGCCCAGCAGCTGCACGAAACCGAGAAGTGAGCAAGAATCACGTGGGGACAGCCGCCCTCGGCTGTCCGGTCGAGCGAAGCTCGACAGGTTTTGACTCCACCGAGACGTTGCCGCACTGGAAGCAAGGCGAGCCTTGCTCGCCCAGGACAGCCGAGGGCGGCTGTCCCCACGTGAGCATTTACACTCTCCAATAATCCGGCCGCCACTGGGTAACTGCCTTCTTGATCTCCGCCCTCGATAATTTCTCGGAGAGAGTTCTAGCAGTCAGGGCGGGAAGCTCTGCGTCGGAAGCAAAGCGCAGCCCGACCAGCTGCGATTCGGAGAGTTCAGTAATGCGGGCGCGCAAAGGTTTGTCCAGCAGGATTGCAAGGCGCAGCCGCTCCTCCAGCCGGATGACGCGGTCCTGCACTTTCAAAGCATAGGTACGCATCTTGACCACCGCGGTCGCGGCCGCGAGCGCGAGTACAACCAACCAGGCGGCACTCAGACTTGGATATCTCACCAGGTCCACGATCGCAACGATGACGGTAATCGCAAACACCGGCAGAACGAAGAAGTGGAACAGGGGATCAAAGCGGGCGTGATTGGAAAGACTTTGAGGCACTTTCTCAGCCATGAATGGCTCCTTAATAAGAAGAACGTCGTTGGTCCTTGGCCCTTGGTCGCTGGCCTCTAGCCACGGGCGTTGATCTTAGCCAATGACCAACGACCAAGAGCCAACGACGTTCTGGGACGCTCGGCCGGAGGTCCGAGGTCTGACGTCCGCTCTACTGCTTTTTCTTTTTCCCGAACAGACCGCCCAGCGCGTCTACGGGAGAGGGAGAGCTTCCGGAAGAATTCTTTCCTCCCATTAAGCCTCCCAGAGCGCCGCCCAGTCCGCCTTTCAACTGACTGCCCACCATGCCCTGCACATCCGGCATGAATTTCGGATCTGACGTTGTGCCCTGGATGAAGAAGGGAATGCTGCCGCCCTTGCCGCCGATACCCGCCAGCTGCGTAAGCCCGGTCACGGCGCCACCGGAAAGGCTTGCGCTCATCTTGTAGTCGAGCGCCCCCGCCGGGCTGATCGTCCCGTTTCCCGTGACCGTGCCGAGCGCCGGAATCGTCAGATTGATATTTTGCGTGCGCACCCCCTCGGGGGCCACGCGTGCATCCGTGCTCAGATTCTGAATGGAGGTATCCGATCCACTCTGCGATCCGGACAACGCCGAGATCGCCGACATCTTGGATGAGAGATTGAAGCCAGCGAGTTTGGTTTGCGACAGGCGAATCGGGCCAGCAATGACTAACTTATCGACCGGCCCTGTAATTCCCACGTTGACGGAAAGAGTGCCGCCCTGCAGCTTCGATCCGGAAGGCAGAATGACGCCGAGGGCAGGCAGCATGGTCTGGAGGTCGTCCACCGGCATGCCGTCGGCGTTGAGTTTCATGTTCAATATCGTCGCCTCGCCCTGACTTTGGTAGCTGCCGGTGAGCTTAGCCAGTGCCTTGCCCAGCGAGACGTCGCCCTGGGTAAGAGTTCCTCCCTGCTTTTTCAGGTCGTAGTCGGTGGCATATTTCACCGTGACCGGTTCGGATGCGGGCGAGCCCTTTACCGCCAGCTTGAGCTTGGCAGCTTTCAGAGTGCCGCTGGTGCGCAGTACCTTTCCGTCCGAGTTGAGGGTGCCGTCAAAGTCGGTGACGCCCGCAATTCCAGTGGAGGGTTCAACGAATCCCGAAGCGGTCAGGTCGAGACCCTTGACGTTGATCTGCGCCTCGATCGGACTTTCTGAAACGTCGGTGGAGTTGATCGGACCCGCCTTACCCTCAAGCTTGGCGGTACCACCAGCGGGGAGATTGGCGGTGATGGTGAACGGGAACTGCGACTTGGGCGAAAAATCGCGCACGCTGATGTCCACGTTGTCATACACGTGAGGTTTGATCGAAGAGTTCGCGCGGTTGACGGACAGCCGGCCGTCCTTCACGTCGAGCTTGCTCACGGAGAGTTCGGGCGTGGACGACGGTGCGCTTGAGGGAGTCGGTTTCGCCGATTTGCTGCCCAGGCTGGAGAAGTTCCATTTCCCGGAGGCATCACGCAGCAGGGCGATTTCAGGCTTGTCCAGGGTGATATCGGTGACGTGCAAAGTCTTGGAGAAGATCAACGGCATCACTTCCACGCCCACCTTCAGCGACTTGGCGCGAATGAAAGGATCCTTGCTGAATGCGGGATCATCGGCGATCGAAAGGTCCTCCGCCGAGACGCTTCCGGAAAGGATGGAAAGACTCAGATTTCCGACTTTGACCTGCCGGCCCAGCGCTTCGGTAAGCTCCGATTCGAGTTTGGGACGGAAGCTGTTTACATTGATCAGGAAGGGAAGGGCAATGGCGATGACTAGAAGGATCGCAACCACGATCCCGATAATTTTCAGTGCTTTCATGACAGGAACTCCTTCACGAGCATTCAATCCTTGAGAGAGCCGACGAGGTGGTGGAGTAAGCCGCGAGTGGCCCACAGTCTACCAAAAAGCAGGGCTACTGTGGCTCCTGCGTCAGTTCGGGATTGGGCATGGGGCCACCGTAGAGCTCTTTTTGTCGCTTGTCGCGCTGCTGGTTCATCATCTTCGTGGTGGCGTCCATTTCTGCGCGGGCTTCCTGGGTCCGGCCAAGGCGTTGCAGCAGTTGCCCGCGCAAGTAATGGACACTGGAGTTCTCAGGATCGAGTTTGAGCGCGGCATCGATCTCGGACAGCGCCTGAGAATATTTGCCTTCTCGCTGATAGATTTGAGCCAACTGGTAGCGGGCGCTGGCCAGCGAAGGATCAAGATGCAATGCCTTGCGCAGATTGTTTTCCGCTACCTGGTTGTTCCCCAGCAGCGAGTTCACCAATCCCAGCTGATCATAGTTGTACGCCACATCGGGTTCGAGGGCTGCGTCCTTGAGGAATTCCTCTTTGGCCCGCGCCAGCTCTTGTTTCTTGAAATAAGCAATTCCAAGATTGAAGTGAACGAAGGGAAGGTTTGGATTGGCCTTGGCGGCGAGTTCTAGCTCCTTGATGGCCTCGTCATACTCTTCGCGGTTGATGTGTGCCTTACCCTGCAGCAGATGCAACTCGGCGGAGTCCTGGCCGATTTCGGCGAGGGTGCCGAGCGCGCGCTGCTCGATCTCCGGCCGCCCGGATTTGCCGGCGGCAATTCCCAGCACGTACAGATAATTCAGCTGATTCGAAGCCTGCGCCCAAAGCGGCTCGAGCATGCTGGTAGCATCGGCATAACGTTCGGTGAAGAAGTAGCAGAGTCCGAGCAGGTAGCGTGCCTGATAGGAATTTGGCGCGTCGTGCACCACCGATTCAAAGGGAGCGACGGCGGCGCGAAAGTTGTTTTGCCGGTAATAGGCCAGCCCGACATTAAGACGGATTCCGGCGATTTGCGGCGCCAGGGTTTCAGCCTTGTGCAGCATTTCCAGCGCTTGCGGCCATTGTTTACGCCTCATGTAAATTACGCCCAGGTTGGCGTATGCACCCGCGGCCTTGGGATCCTGCGCCAGCACACCACGGAAGGAATGCTCGGCCAGATCGAGATTGTTCTTTTTCAGCGCAGCTTCGCCCTGCTGAAATAGTTCCTGGGGGCTTGTAGCGGGCACTTGTGCGGGCGCAGTCTGGGTCTCCGCACCCGATGGGAACGCGAACAGGAACCACAAAACCGGGGCGAGCAGCCTTGACAGTGATTTCACTCTGCTGTAGTGTCCGCCAGCGACGGCCTGAAATTCAAGCTGGCAGTTAGCAGATGGCAATTAGCTAAGTGCCAATTGCTAATTGCCAAGTACCCGCCGCTGCGGCATTCCTTATGGTCAAGACTTCAGTAATCACCATTCGCGATGTGGCCAAGGAGAGCGGTTTTTCCTCGACCACTGTGTCCATCGTCCTCAATGATGCTCCGCTGGCGCGCTACATTCCGCCGGCGACCAAGAAGCGAATTGAGAAAGCGGCCAAGAAACTCGGTTATCGCCCCAACCTGTTCGCCCGTTCGCTCCGCAGCAAACGTAGTCACACCGTCGGCGTGATGGTGTTTGACATGACCGACCCGTACTGCACGCTGATTCTGCGCGGCATTGAGAACTCGCTTTACCAATCCTCCTTCCTGCCGATTCTGACCGACGTGCACAATGAACGCAGCCGGTTCGAGCGCTATCTGGAGATGCTGCTGGACCGCCGCGTGGAAGCGTTGATCGTCCTGGCCAACTGGTTGTTTGTGGATATTGATGTTTTGGCCGATCTCGAAAAGAGCAGCATTCCCAGTGTGATGATCGCGCGCGAGCTGCAAACCGATTCCGTCAGCTCGGTGATCGTAGACAACGAGATGGGAGGGTACTCCGCGGTTGAACACCTGCACTCGCTGGGACACCGCAAGATTGCATTCATCCGCGGGCCCAAGACTTTGGGGGACAGCGCTCCCCGCTGGCAGGGTGTCCGCTCGTTTGCCAAGGGTGCTGGCCTGGAACTCGATCCGCGCCTGATCGTGGACCTTCCGGAATCGGGGGACCCGATTTCAAGTTTTGAAGCGGGCTACAAATTAACGGAGGAACTGATCAAACGGAAACGGCCATTCACTGCATTGATGGCCTTTGACGACATGACGGCGTTTGGCGCAATACGTGCACTGGCGAAGGCAGGTCTGCGCGTTCCGGAACATTGCTCGGTCATCGGCTTTGACGATGTCGCGGCTTGCAGTCTGTATACGCCGCCGCTCACCACCATTCGCCAGCCCATGGAAGCGATGGGAGCGATGGCGGCGAATCTGGCGATCGAACGGATCAATGCCGTGCTGGAAAAACGGGAAATAGCGGCAGTACACCGCAAGATGGCGCCCGAATTAGCGGTGCGAGAATCCACCCGCAGCCTGCTCTAGGCAGAAACACGGTCAAAAACCGCGATTTGCCCGGTCATTCAAAAAGCCGATCGGCATCATTTTCCGCCTTTTTCTCTTGACACTGGCAGTCCAACTACCGCAATATCCGAGCTATTGATTCGTTTTAATAAACCCTTTCATGGGAAATGGCTTGAATCGTCGTGCCGGTAGTTTCCATTTAGAAACGACAAAAATTAGCTAAGCAAAGCTTTCGATGTCGATCGAGCAGGTTTACGGCCCGGATGCGGGAATTACCAAGGTTTAATTCGCGAAGGGAAGATCAGTAATAGGATTCCAACAGGACTCGATTTTAACAATCTTAGGCGATTGAAATTATTTTGGGGGTGTTTATGAAGTCCCGCTTGCTTTGGCTGGGTGTTTGTCTGTCTCTTTCGCTGGCGGCCTGGGGTCAGGACTCCGCTTCCATCACCGGTACGGTCACCGACCAGAGCGGCGCCGCCGTCCCCAACGCGCAGGTAACGGTCAGCAGTCCGGAACGCGGGATTGTACGCCCTACGGTAACGAACAGCAGTGGCGACTACCTGGTTGCCGGTTTGCCCTCCGGTCCGGTGAATGTCACCGTGTTGGCCCAAGGCTTCAAGAAGTATGAGGCCAAGGGCGTAATTCTGCAGGTGGGCCAAAAGGCCCGTGCGGACATAGCCCTGGAAGTCGGCGCGATCAAGGAAGAGGTGACGGTCGAAGGCAGCGAGCGTGGCCCAGGTGGAGACTCAGTCGTCGGATCTGACGGGTACTGTCAATGGAAAACAGATTACGGAACTGCAACTGAATGGCAGAAACTTTACGCAGCTGATTACCCTTGTGCCGGGCGTGAGTAACCAGACCGGTCAGGATGAGGGCACGGTTGGCATTAACGGCAGCGTTGCTTTCAGCGTCAATGGAGGTCGCACCGAGTACAACAACTGGGAGCTGGACGGCGGCGACAACATGGACAACGGCAGCAATGGGACATTGAATGTTTATCCCAGCCTGGAAGCCATTGCCGAATTTAAAGTCCTCACCTCGAACTATGGCGCGCAGTATGGCAGGAACGGTTCTGGCACCGTCGAGGTTGAGACCAAGTCCGGCACCAACGGCTTTCACGGCAATGCATACGAGTTCCTGCGCAATGATGCCTTTAACGCTTTTAACTACTTTGACGATCCGACGGCACCCAAGCCAGGCTACAAGAAGAATGATTTTGGATACACCATTGGCGGCCCCATCTGGAAGAACAAAACGTTCTTCTTCTGGTCCCAGGAATGGCGGCGCGATCGAGTGCCGGGACAGGTGTTCAGCCAGTTTGTTCCGTCCGATGCCGAACGGGCAGGCAATTTCAGCGATCTTTGCCCCAATCCCACCACCAACGACTTTTCCGATTGTCCGGCCGTGCCCGGGTTCCTGGATGGCAGCGGACACACCCCGGATTTGACCATTGTGCCGGCGTTTCAGGCCAACGCAACCGTGGCGCAAGCGCTGCTCGGCATGATCCCGGCAGCCAATGCGGGACAGCCCGGAGCTGCACTGTTCAATGATTCTCCGGTGCAGCCTACGAACTGGCGCGAGGAATTGATTCGCGTTGATCACAATCTCACTGACAAGCAGCGTGTGACGTTCCGCTATATCCACGATTCCTGGAGCACGGTCACCGCAACCCCGTTGTGGACAAACCAGGGGAGCTTCCCGACGATTCAGACCGATTTCAGCGGGCCCGGTGTCAGCATGGTGGCCCGGCTGAGTTCGACTTTCTCTCCCACGCTGCTGAATGAATTTGTGGCCAGCTATACCACCGACCACATCGTCCTGGTCAACGTGGGCAACTGGCAGCGGCCTTCGCCCTTCCCCATGGGAGATCTATTCCCCGGCAATGGCGATGGCATTTTGCCCGGAATTAATCTGTCAGGAGGGAACGCGTATGGCGGTGGCTTCGGTGAGGACGCCGGATATATCCCGAATGGACCGTACAACTCCAACCCGACGTACAGCTATCGGGACAATGTCAGCAAGATCATGGGAAAACACAATCTGCAGTTCGGCGGGTACTTTGTAGCGGCCCAGAAGAACGAATTGGGCGGTGAACTGGCTGCGGGTTCGATCCCGGGATACCTGACCTTTGATTCGTCCAACCAATCCATCTCGAGCGGCAATCCTTTTGCTGATTTGCTGCTCGGTTCGATCAGCGCTTTTGGTCAGCAAAACACTCGCCTCAAGTACTACAACCGCTACAAGATATTTGAGCCCTATTTCCAGGACGACTGGCACATCACCAGCCACCTGACTCTGAACCTGGGTCTGCGTGTGAGTCTGTTCGGTACTTATCGGGAAAAACAGCAGCAGGCCTTCAATTTTGATCCCGCAGCCTACGTTGTGGGCGCTACGTCAGTCGATCCGGGCACGGGTATCGTTTCCGGCAATCTGTTCAATGGCCTGGTGCAGTGCGGTAAAGGTTCAGTGCCCGCGGGTTGCATGAAGGGACATCTGTTCAATCCTGCGCCCCGCATCGGATTTTCCTGGGATCCCAGGGGCAACGGTAAGACCGCGATCCGCGGCGGTTACGGCATTTTCTTCGAGCACGGCAACGGCAATGAGTCCAGCACGGAATCGTTGGAGAACTCACCGCCACTGGCCTTTGCCTCACAGCAAAACAATATTCAGGATTACGCCGCCATCGGCGGAGGGGCAGGTTCTGCGTCACCGCCATTCCCGCTCAGCGTGACTGCCATTCCCACCAAAGCCATCTGGCCTTATGTGCAGCAGTGGCACTTCGATATACAGCACGAAGTGCTGCCGAATACCGTCATGACCGTTTCCTATGTGGGCAGTAAAGGCACGAAGTTGGCGCGCGAGACCGATATCAACCAGTTGAGCGCCGTCCCGCTGAGCCAGAATCCTTACAAGCCGGGCGAACCCATCGATGGCGGAGTCGACGCGCTGGGTAATCCGATTCATGACGATTGCGGCACCCTGACCACGCCGAGCGGCGTCCCTATCACCGGTCTGGCAGCACGTAACCTGTCCGTGGCCTGCGGCGCCAGCGCGGACCCGTTGCGGCATTTCCTCGGGTACTCCGATATTGCCAGTCTGCAGAACGCGGCGTCATCGACCTACCATGCCCTGCAAGTGTCGGTACGACGAAGCGTCGGCAGTTTGGAGCTAAGCGGAGCGTATACCTACAGCCACTCAATTGACGACGCCTCGGATCGCTTTGACGCCAGCTTCGTCGATTCGTCGAACCCCTCCTCCAATCGAGCCAGTTCAAATTTCGACGAGCGGCATATCTTCACCGGCAGTTATATCTGGTCGCTGCCGTTCTTCAAGTCTCCCGGACTTACGAACAAGGTACTGGGCGGGTGGGGATTCTCGGGCATTGCCAGTTTGCAGAGTGGAACGCCCTTTAGCCCAATCGCGAGCGGTTCTGGTGGCAGCTTTACGGACAACGCCGGCGTGGGAAATGGCCTGGCCACCTCGGGTTCGCGGCCTGATGTGATTGGTGATCCGCGGTCGGGCGTCACCCAGCCGCCGCCTCAGGAAGGATTCGGGCCTCTCCTTTATAACCCGGCGGCTTACACGCTTCCCCGCGGACTGACGTTTGGGGATGCGGGCCGGAACACTCTGGTCAATCCCCGCCGGATCAATTTCGATATGGCCCTTTCCAAGCGTTTTGTTATCCACGAGGCCATGGCATTCGAGTTCCGTGCCGAGGGCTTTAACGTGTTCAACCACACCCAATTCGGGGCGATCGCCGGGGATTCTGGATCCGGCGCTAATGCCGTGAATTCCGACAGCAACAAGTTCCCCTCGAACAACTTCCTGTTCACGGGAACGGCACACAACGCGCGCATATTGCAACTCAGCCTCAAGTTTGTTTTCTAGAGGAATTCGCGCGTAGTAAAAAATCCTGGCCTCCGGAACGAGGCCAGGATTTGTTGTTTGACCTTGCTTAGGATTCTTACCCCACCTGGGCGTGTTGCCGGCTGCCAGCCACAACGTTCAGGGCTTGTTCCAGATCGGCGATCAGGTCGTCAGCATTTTCAATTCCTACCGAAAGCCGGATCAGTTGGTCCGTTACTCCCATTTTCTGGCGGTGCTCGGGGGAGATCATGGCGTGCGATGTGAGCACTGGCAGGCTAACCAGTGAATCCACGCCACCCAGGCTGGGCGCGAGCGTGAACAGGCTTAGTGCTTCCGACAGGTGCCTGGCATCTTCTCCGGTGCCGTCCACTTCGAAACTCAGGACACCGCCGCCGCCGTGCATCTGTTCCATGGCGAGGGCACGCTGGGGGTGTCCTTCGACGAAGGGATAGTGCACACGTGCCACCTTGGGGTGTCGCGCCAGAAATTGAGCGACGCGCAGGGTATTGTCATTCTGACGCTGCACTCGCACCGCCAGCGTCTTGATGCCGCGCAGCAGGAGCCAGGCGGCATGGGGATCCATGACCCCGCCCAGCGTGGTGCGAGTTTCGTGGATCTTCTGAATCAGGTCCTGGCGTCCGGCCACGATGCCGCAGATCAGGTCGGCATGGCCCGCAAAATACTTGGTGCCGGAATGCATGATCAGATCGATGCCAAAGTCCGCCGGGCGCTGGTTGATGGGCGTGGCAAAGGTGCTGTCAATGAAAGTGATGAGGTTGTGCTGCCTGGCCAAGGCAGTCACTTTTTGCAGGTCAACCACGCGCAGCAACGGATTGGTCGGCGATTCCAGGTAGAGCAATTTCGTGTTCGGACGAATGGCGCGGGCGTGCTGATCGTATTCGGTGGTGTCCACGAACGTAGTTTCGATGCCGAGTTTCGGCAGCCACTGGCTGAAGAATTTTGTGGCGCCGCCATAAATGTCCCGCTGGGCAACGACGTGATCGCCACCCTTCAACAGGGCCAGGATCGAAGTCGTGATGGCGTTCATGCCGGAAGCGAAGAGCAGCGCAGCGTCTACGCCTTCCAGTTCGGCGACGGATTTTTCTGCCACCGTGTGGGTGGGGTTACCGTAGCGGGTGTAGAACATGTCCGTGGAAGTGGCGCGCAGCTGCTCATCGCTGTCCCTGACCTCAAACGTAGAAGTCTGGTAGATCGGGGTGATGACCGGTCCATTCTTTTTGTGCAGATCGGTGCCGGCGCGGACCGCTTCCGTTTCCGGATGGTGCTTGTGCTTTTTCATGCCTGCTCCTTCAATGGCTGGGCGTTCCAAGGGTAACGTTCACAGAGAAACGGGGCAAGGGCCTTTGTGGGGCGAACACTCTTGTTCGCCGCTTTTGACTTGTGTTCTCATGTACCCGGCGCGACAAAACCAAAGGCCAATTCAAAAGCGGCGGACGAGAGTGTCCGCCCACACTCCACCAGGCTGTTACGATTGTGCCGCCGAATCTTCTGATCCTCAGGGAAAGGTTTACAGCAATGGCAAAGACAAAACGCAAGCCGGCGAGACCAGCTGGACGCAAAGCCGCCGGGTCTAAAAGCGTGGGTCGCAAGACCGCAACGAAAAGCCGCATCAGCAAGGTGGACTTGAAACACGTTCCCTGGCATACCGTCGAACTGGAAGACCTGAACCCGCTGTTGCAGCGGCAATTTGTTGTCGGACAGGCCATCATGGTGGCGCGCGTCCTGATGAAGAAGGGCTGCATCATTCCATTGCACAGCCATCACAATGAGCAGTTCAGCTATATTCTGGAAGGCGCGTTGAAGTTCTGGATTGACGGCAAAGAGATCGTGGTGAATGCCGGCGAGGTCCTGACCATCCCCTCAAATATGCCGCACAAGGCGGAAGCCCTGGAGGACACGGTTGACCTCGACATTTTCAATCCACCGCGCGCCGACTGGATTAACAAGACTGATCAATACCTGCGTGGAGACAAGTGATTCATCCATCCCGTATGCTAGAAGTGAATGACTGATCAAGCCGCATTGGCATCCAAATCGGAAACCGGCGTATCGCAATTGCGTTGCATTGCGTGCGGAGCCGTGGGCGAAGAGGGCGCCAAAAGCGTCCGCTGCGCACAGTGTGGCGACTTGCTGGAAGTAGATTTCCCCGGCTGGAAGACCAGCGCTGGCATGCGTGCCGCAGGCTTCGACGCTGCCGGACTCAGAAAACTCTGGATGCAGCGTCGGACTTCCCGGAATGCTCTCGATGAAAGCGGGGTCTGGCGCTTTCGCGAAATCCTTCCCGCATTGCATGATTGGAAGTACGTCATCACCCTGCGCGAAGGCAACACGCCGGTGTACGAACTGCCTTCCTGCGGCCGCGCCGCCGGAGTTGAGCAGCTATTCGCCAAACATCAGGGCATGAACCCTACCGGGTCTTTCAAGGACACGGGCATGACCGCGGCCGCGTCCTTCGCCCGGCAGGGAGGCTTTCGCTGGGTGGCGTGCGCCTCCACGGGTAACACCTCAGCTTCGATGGCGGCTTATGCTGCGCGTGCAGGAATGCGCAGCCTGGTCCTGATTCCGCAAGGCCAGATCACCTGGGGAAAACTTTCACAGGCGCTCGACTATGGCGCCGTGACCTGCCAGTTGAAGACTGACTTCGACGGCTGCATGCGCGTGCTCGATGAAGTGGTGCAGCGCATGCCGGTGTATCTGTTGAACTCGGTGAATCCGTACCGTCTTGAAGGCCAGAAAACCGTTGCTGTCGAGTTGATGGAACGTTTGGACTGGCAGCCTCCGGACCACATCATAGTCCCGGGAGGGAATCTGGGGAATTCTTCCGCGATCGGCAAGGCGCTGCTCGAGATGAAGCAGCTTGGTCTTATTTCCAGGCTCCCCAGGCTTTCGGTGATTCAGGCAGAAGGCGCCAACGCACTGGTGCGGACCATGCGTGAAACCGGTGGCAAGGAGCTTATCTCGGTCCATGCTGAAACCATGGCAACTGCCATCAAGATTGGAAGTCCGGCGTCGTGGAAGAAAGCTGTACGCGTGATCGAGGCCACTGGCGGCACGGTGGAGCAGGTAAGCGAAGTGGAGATGGCACTGGCCAAGGCGGAAATCGGGGCGGATGGCATCGGCTGCGAACCGGCATCGGCGGTCACGCTCGCCGGATTGAAGAAGCTAGTCAAACAGGGATTCGTGAAGAAGAATGAGTCCGTGGTGCTGATCCTGACTGGCAACCTGCTCAAGGATCCCGACTTCACTCTCAAGTTCCATCGCGGAGATCTGTTTGCGGGCTCCGAGCACGAAGAGGAAGCGGCCGAGGTGCTGGCCCCTCGGCAGCGGGCTCCGATGGTGCTCGATGCCAGCGCGAATGCCGTCGTGAAGGTGCTGGAGTACGCGGAGCAGACCGACCCAAGGAAGTAGGATTTGAGCCGGGTACGTCTTGTTGGGCTATTTCTCAGCTTCGGAGTCATCCTGAGGGAGTTCAGTCCCGAAGGATCTGGCGCGCATCGCCACGAATGCACTGTCATCTGCACATACGCTACACGCAAGATGCTTCGCAAGCTCAGCATGACGCCTCGGATGAGTAGGTAGGCTTACGAAATCCCGACGAATGAGAACTGCAAAGAAGAGTCGCTCTAGCTCCTCACTGGAACTCGTGCTGCCCGCAACATCCGCCAATCTGGGCCCGGCATTTGATGCCGCGGCTCTTGCCTTCGGATTGTTCCTGAAAGTCCGCGCCATACCCGCGGATGAATTTTCCATCGCTGCGCGGGGTCGCGACGCCGATATTTGCAGCCGGGTCGAGAACCATCTCATTCTCACGACCTATCGTGAAGTGCTACAAGAGGCAGGCAAGCCGGTGCAACCGCTCGCCCTGCAGATCGACAACCAGATCCCAATCGGCAAGGGATGTGGTTCGTCCGCAGCGGCACGCCTGGCTGGAATTGCACTGGCCGTACACTTTGGCAAGTTGCGCTGGACGGATAGCCGAATCGTCGGCGAAGCCTCGCGGCGGGAACATCATCCCGATAACGCGGCGGCTTGCTGGATGGGCGGACTGGCGGTGGCGAGAATGTCCGCCGAGAGCGAAGCTCAAGTCGCCTGCGTGATTCCGAAAGGGAAGTGGCCGCTGCTGTTCGCTGTACCTGACGAAGCGCTGGCGACTGAAGAAGCCCGCCGCGTGCTTCCATCGGAATATTCACGGGCCGACGCTGTGACCAACGTGCAGAATTCCATGTTGCTGCTGGCGGCTTTTGTGCAGGGGCGCCGCGATCTGCTGGCCGCGGCGCTTGACGATCGCATGCACCAGCCTTATCGCGCTCCCTTGTGTCCGCTGCTGCCGGAGCTTCAAAAGCTGGCGACGAACACTGCCGGCGTCCTGGGTGCGGTCTTGAGCGGAGCGGGACCTTCAGTACTGATTTTTCTGGATGACAAAGTCGGCGCAGAACGCGCCAAGGCGCAAATGCAGAAGCGGCTTCAAGCCCGCGGGCTTAAAGCGGAATTGATCGTAACTGCCATCACCAAACAAGGAGCTGGCCGGGGCAAAGCCTGGACCCGGCGACGCGGCTAACCGCGGCGCCGCTCTTCTCCATCCGCCAGCCGGCTTGTGGCCGCGAGGCGATAGAAATGCTGTTCGAAACTCAGATGGGGTTCGCTGGCAAAGCGATCCGCATAAGAATTAAGAGCTCTCTTGAAGGACTCGATCTCGCGCCGGGCGTCGCGCTCAAAGGCAGCGCTTGATGAGGACGGCGTGATCCGACGATGTTTCCTGGTTTTCATTTCCACCACTCCTGGGACTCTTTCCCTGCCCGCTTCGCCCATCGACACGGGAGCTAACGGCAGTATCCTGTGGAAGTACCAGTAACAGTCAGGCAAGCTTCTCTACAGAATCAGGGGAAGCCAGTAAACTACGGTCGCCGCCCGGAAGTGTAAATGGCACTCTCGTGCTATAGAGGGAAAGAGATGGCGGCTGAGGAGAAAATACCCCTGTTTCCTCAGCCGACAATGCCGGTCTGCTAGCGGCTGGCTGGCGGAACAATGCCGTTCAAACGCAGGTACTCGACGATCTGGCCGTAATGGTCGAAACAGTGGCCCACGGCCCCGGTGGCCAGCGCCAGGCGGGTCGCTGTGCCTTCGCCGAAGGGATTCTTGATGGGGGCAACCAGGTTCTTATCGTTGGTGCTTAATGTCGCCTTATGAAGGTATGCGAAGGAATCTTTCAAGTATTTGATGATGTCGGCCTTACTCTTCACCGAGTCTGGACCGTTCTCTCCGCCAGTATCGGCTGGTGACTTCTCTTCCAGAATAGCGGCGGCCAGTATGTAGTTGACTGCGGCCACGTGCTTGATCTGCTGGGCGAAGGTGCGGACACCCTTGAACTCCCCGGTCGTCGGAACGAAAGAGTATTTGTCCTCAGGCATCGCATCGCCAGCGGGCACGAATTCGTTTTCCACGTTGGTGAGGGAACGGTCCAGAACCTGGCTTACGGTTTTGGGCTCCGTTTTTGCGGCTTGTGCGAGAGCGATGCCAGAGAGCAAGAGCAAACAGGTGCATACGGTGTGAAATTTCTGCATGAGTTTCTCCTTGGATGATGCGATTTCGAAAGTTTTAATGTAGGCGCGAGCACCTACATTAATCTCGAACGACTGACGGCGTTAATTCCAGTTGCTGGGATGTAAGGCGATGGCGGCGGACTGCCAGCAGTCCCACGACCATCGCGACCGCTGAACACAACAGCGCTGCCGGGACGCCGACTCGAGTGGCCAAAGCTCCCCAGACCGTGCTACCCAATGCCATCCCTCCCTGAAGAACCAGCAGGTACATGGACAGCGCGCGGGCACGCAGGAACGACGGACACATGGTCTGGGCCGCAATATTCAGGCAGGCCAGGATTCCAATCCATGCCGTTCCGCCGGCAAACAATACCAGACAGAGCAACGAAAATGTTTGGACGCGTCCGGCGGCGAAAGTCATAGCGGCGAAGAGCAGGATGTCGAAGGCCACCAGCCCGTCCACGGAGAGACGATTGCGCACTCGCGGCAGGACGGCCGCGCCGGCCAGAGCTCCGAGGCCAAAGAATCCCAGCAGCAGGCCGTATCCGGTCGCGCCGTGGGGACGCGCCAGAATCGGCAGCAGCGCGGGCAGGGAGCTCGCAGCCAAACTGAAGGCCCCCGTCCGAATCAGGATAGACCGCACCTGCGGAGCGCCTCGAACATAGCGCAGACCCGCTACTAGAGCGTCGCGCACGCGGCCGGTGGCTACGTGCTCGTAATGAGGACGCTTCCAGCGATACAGGAAGAAGATCACGCCGAAGAACGACGCCGCATTGAGCAGAAACGCAACCCCGGAGCCCGCCGCCGCGATCACCAGTCCACCGAGCGCGGGGCCGAAGGCGCGAGCCAGGTTGAAGCCGACAGAATTCAGGGCCACCGCGGGGGCATGATTTTCCGGGCAGACGACCTCCGGCGTGATGGCCTGCCAGGCCGGGTCGTTCATGACCGCGCCCAGCCCCAGGATGAAGGTGAAGAGCAAGAGCATCCACGGTGTCACGTGGTGGGAAAGCGTGAGCACGCCGAGCACACCGGCGGCTACGACCATCCAGCTCTGAGTGATGAGCAGAAATCGTCGGCGGTCAACCATGTCTGCCAGAGCGCCCGCAGGCAAAATCACAAGAAATACCGGCAGCGTAGTTGCGGCCGTGACCAGACTGATCATCAATGGGGACATGGTGAGCTGCGTCATCAGCCAGCCTGCGCCGACGTTCTGCATCCAGGTTCCGGTGTAGGAAATTACGGCAGCAATCCAAAGCGAACGGAAGAGCGGCTCGCCGAGCGGAGCCCAGGCTGAGTGTGCCAGTGGCGGGGGCAGGCTTGTAGGCGCGGGAGTGTTGATCGCTTCCGACATAGTCAGGGGCTCGCCGTCCCGTCCGCAGCAACCGGGCTGAGTTCAAACGGCCATTCCTTATTTCGCCACGCCCGTACCAAGTAAATGGCGATGCCGGTAACCAGAATGACCAGCGCGTAGCGCACCTGTTTCAACGAATTGGTGCGTGAGACCAGCACGAAAATAAATCCGATGGAGGCCAGCAAGGCAGGCAGAGGATACAGCCACATGCGAAAAGGGCGAGGCAAGTCAGGCCGACGGATGCGCAGCACGATGACGCCGATGGCCTGCACCAGGAACTGCAGAGTGATGCGGATCACCACCAGCGCGGCGATCACGTCAGCCAGAGAAAAGAAACAAAACAGCACCGCGACTCCTCCCAGAGCCAGCAACGAAATGTAGGGGAAGCGGTGTTGCGGATGCACCCGGGCGAACGCCTGGAAATAATTGCCGTCAAGCGCCGCCGCGTAAGGTACGCGGGAGTAGCCCAGCAACAGCGAGAAGACCGAAGCAAAAGCTGTCCACATTACCAGGGCGGTTACCAGGTTTGCCGCCCATGTCCCATAAATCTTCTGCATGAAAATGGAAACCACATACAAACCGCGATTGGAGTGGGCGGTGTATGTGATCTCCTGCCAGGGCACCACGCCCAGAATGCTGATGTTCATCAACACGTATAGACATCCCACCAAAAGAATGGATAGCAGCAGCGCCCGCGGGATGGTCTTGCCCGGATCCTTTACTTCATCGCCCAGAAAGCAAACATTGTAGTAGCCCCAATAGTCGTAAGTGGCGATGAGCATGGCCGAGCCTAGGCCGAGAAAAAAGTTGTGGGACAAGGTAAAGGCACCCGCTGGAAAGCTGAAGGCGCGGGCCGCATTGAAGTGGGTGAATCCCGCGATGATGATCCAGCCGATAGTGATCAGTACGCCGGCGAGGAGCAGCTTCGACATCCAGCCGATGCTGGTGATTTTGCGATAGAGCAAGATCACAGCCAGCACAACAATAAAGATGGCAACAAACGTAGCCCCCGACATCAGCCAACGCGCCTGCAATGGGCCCAGCAGAGGAACATGCAATTCCCAGAGATAGTCCGCGTATTGATGTTCCAGCCCAGGCCAAAAGTAGGACGCGTAACCAGCCAGCCCAATCGCTCCCGACGCTACCGAAAGAGGCGCACTGAAGGAAAGCTGCCAGATAAAAAGAAAGGAAATCAGGCGGCCCAGGCGACGCGGGCCATAAATCTCGCGCAGATAGTTGTACGATCCACCCGACTTGGGCATGGCCGCGCCCAGTTCCGCCCACACCAGGCCGTCACACATGGCGAAGATTGCGCCCAGGATCCAACCCAACATGGCCTGAGGTCCGCCCATGGCCCCCACGATCAGCGGGATAGTGATGAACGGCCCCACACCGATCATGTCGATCATGTTGAGGGCGGTGGCACTGCTCACGCCGATTCCGCGGATGAGAGGAGAGGAGGGTGGGTTGGTCGACGATGGGGCGTTGGCCTGGGAACCGCCGAAACCGTCGAAACCGTCGTTGGTCCTTGGTCGTTGGTCGTTGGCCTTAGCCATAAGGTGCATTTCTGTTGCGTGAGTTTGTCTTATGCGGGAGCCTTCACTTGCCAAAGGCCCCCAATAAGTACGCCGCAAGCTGGGGCCGACGACCAAGGGCCAACGACCAACGACGATTCTCCCAGCCTCCGACTACTCGTGTCCCGCGCCCAGCAGATTCACATACAGTCGAATTGCCCCCGGAACGCCAGCCGGCAGCTGACGGAAGAAAGCGTATCCGGTGTAGATGTATGTGCCCTTGCCGTACTGCGCTCGCAGCAGGCCGCCCTTGAGCGGCGCCTCGCCTGGATCATGAGATGACAGCAGGGGACGGAAGTTACTGTCCCACTGGTCCGCGAAATACAAACCACGCTCCTGCACCCAGCCGTCAAAGTCGCGCTGCGTGATCTGGTTGGGGTAGTGGAATACACTGTCCTCGGGAGCCAGAATCTCTACTGGGGCTTCCTCGACAGAAACCCGGCTACGGCTCAAGGTCACGGGAAACGCCGTGAAGTGGCCGCTGTTGAAGTCCGCGGTGCTGGCGTTGTATTGCACAATCAGAGTGCCGCCTGCGGAAACGTAGTCCAGCAACTTCTTGTTGTTGGTCGCGACATCTTTCTGAGTGTCATAAGCGCGGATGCCTAGAACAACGGTTCCGTATTGCGCCAGGTTTTCGCTGGCAAGTTTTTCCGCTGGGAGCACCGTGACATGAATCCCGATCTGTTGGAGTACCGTCGGAATCTCATCCCCGGCGCCGGGGACGTACGCAACCTTTAGATCTTTCGGGATTTTCACATCCACGATGCTGACCCGCTGCAGCGCGGGTTGGTAGTAGTAGGCGCTGGCGAGATCTTCACGAGTCACGAAGTTATAGCCTTCGCTGTAGCTCTTTCCATTGGCCGCGAGCACTGCGCGAATCTGTGTGTGACCTTCTTTCAAACTGCCCGGCACGACTATGAATTCGAAATGCTTCTTGTCCCCGCGCTCGTGCAACTCCACAGGAATTTCTTTGGGCTCGATCTGCCAGCCGACGGGTGCCTCCAGACGCAGACTGCCACTAGAAACGCCGGTCAGGTTTGAACTGACGCCCACCTTCACGCTACGTTCGGAACCATTCGCGATTGGAATGATCTGCTCGCCCGGCTCCAGTTCGACCGAGAACGCGGGAACGACCGCCAGCGGACGCTTCTGCTCCGCTCCCTGCTCATCGGTAAATGCCACCAGCACGGGTGTCGAAATTTCGGGCAGGGAATTGACAGTAGGGGTCTTGGTGTCGAGGCCACGAGTTCGAAGAGCGAGGTCAGGTATATCGTAGTGAGCACTCACTCGAAACGGCGTTGGCGGGAACGGCAGCGTCTGGTATTGCGGCTGGTCGACGGCATAGACGCCGTCGCGCTCCGGATCATTGCGGTGCAACGCGGGTCGCGTAGGCGGGGTGTTCGACGGAAGATCCAGGTGGAAATCCGTCTGATAGTCTTTCCCTGGCTGCACTGGCGGAATGTGTTCTTTCTGTTCGCTATCGTCTACTTGACCTTCAAGAAACAGAGAACGCAATTGCAGCGCATGGGTCGAGCCGTTGTGCAGCTGCACCCTCACGGTGATTTTCTGGCCGGGAGAGATCGCGGCCAACGGCTCTTCTCCCGGCGCGGGCGGAAACTTTGGACCCTGCGGCGAAACCAGCGTGGCCTGCAGTGAAAGGTTGAGCGCAAGATTGAGTGCGATCCGGGCCTGCGATTCTTTCTCGATCAAACGGGCCAGCCGGTCTTGATTGTTGCTACCGCGAAGTCGACCTTCGAGACGGCCAAGCGACTCGACCACCGAGAACAATGGCGCGGCAGCGCTGCCCGGATCCTTCTCCGCAGCTTTTGCTGCCTCAGCAATATTCGCTTCGACTCCTGCGAGCTCGTTCCTCGCCGGGGCATCGGGCGGAGAAATCAAGGTTCCCAAACTCGTGTCGATTCCATCGAAGAAGTCCTTTTCGTGACCGTCTTTATCCGTAGCGGGCGGAAGAACTGAGTCCACCAGCTTGTAGTAGGTATAGCGATCGCCGGGTTCAACTGACCAGCCACCTGCCCCCTGCGAAAGCTGATGCCGCAATCCTTCCATCGCAAACTGGATATACGACATGCCGAGCAGAGGATTCACGTGTCCCGTGTTCAACCGGATGGTGTAATTCTCCGCGGGGCACGTGCTTGCCCCGAAGCCGCAGACATTGCCGATGTATATTTTCTTCGCCTGCCACGGCTGCAAGCCTTCTTTGATCTGCTCGGGGAACCGCTTGGGATCCGCGGCCGCGCGGAACGCCTCTTTGGTAAGAATCGCGGAGGCCTGGTGATGCCCGTGTCCATCGCGATCCGTCCCGGAGAAGCGCGCCAGCAGCACGTCAGGACGAAACGTTCGAATCACTCGCACCATGTCGCTCAGCGGGATATCGTGCCCTCCCCACTTCTGGAAAGTTTCGTCCGGATTCTTGGAGTAGCCGAAGTCCGCCACCCGGCTGAAGCGCTGTTCTACTCCGTAGTAGCGGTCGGAGGCGGTGAGTTCCAGCGCACGCAGCACGCCCAGCACATCGAAGAGATTGCTTCCCACTTTGTTCTGGCCGCCTTCGCCGCGGGTCAAAGTCATCAGCAGTGTCGTCACTCCTTTGCCGCGAGACTCGAGAGTCAGCATGCCTCCGTCTTCGTCGTCGGGATGCGCGACGGTCTGCATCAGCCGGGCCGTGGTTTGGAGGCGAAGCAGCATCTGTTTCAAGCCCGCTGTGCCAGTATCCGGAGGCAGAGGATCGATCGGGCTGGAGTGGCTGGCGGGAGCCTGAGCCAGGATCGGCGCTGCCAGCATTACTAGAAGCGCAAGTAAGGCGAGACTCAGCGTCCGAATCAGACATTTCGTCAAAGTAGCGCAATTAGATGAAGGACTGGCGTCTTCGCCCGTCGTTGCACCGACGACGTCTGGACGGGTGGGACGCCCGTCCTCCATGAGCCCCTGAAGAGCAAAGTGGGGTGCGCGCAAGCGCAAAAATCGATGACCGGCATTTTTCATACGTATGGGATTGTGGTTGTCGGAGATGGGAGGCAAGATTTTTCCTGGTGTTCCTCTTCTATATGGATATGGACTGCGCGGAAAACGAAGAGTTAGCCGCTGACCGTGTGCTTAATCCTACCTGAGTCAGTGGCTCGGCGGCGGGGTGGTCACGGCTTGCTGGCACTCATGTGCGGCGGTGAGCAACTCGTCGAACCTGCGATCGCTGTGCAGGCCTCGCAGCAGCGGGTCAGAAAGCAGATTGGAGTGGGCGCAATAGTTCTGCTCGATTCCTGTCTTCAGCAGGTGAAAGGCCGCTTCCTTCTTGTTCGCGTAGGCGAAAAGCGCGCCCAGATAATAGGAGGTCTCCGGGTCCGGGTCGGCAGGTCCGCTGGTTTCAGCGTCATGAGCCATCCGGTCCAGTTCAGCCGGAGGCCGGAGACCGAGCAACGCTTCCAGAAGGTCGCGATGGTAGTGCGGGGCGTTGGCCATACGCTTAACGGCCTCGCGTGCTTCCGCCACCCGGCCTTCCCGCAGTAGCAGAGAAGGAGTGGCGTAGCTGGCCCATTCGGAGCCAGCATCCAGTTGGACAAAATCACGCGCCCGGTCAAATCTGCCCAGTTCCATGAAGGCCCAGGCGCAGGAACGGAACGAGTAGTTTCCCGGTGCCAGGGTAAGCGCCGTATCACACTGGCGAGCTGATTCCTCCAGCATGCCGGCGTAGCGCTGAACATAGCCCAGAGTGAAGTGAACCTGGGCGTTCTCGGGGCGGCGTTTGACCAGTTCCATGGCCGACGCATAGGCCTTCCCCAACTCCCCCCGGTCCACATGATTGACAATGAGTTGAGAGGCCGCAGAGATCAAATTGCTGTCGAGAGCCAACCCGTGTTCCAAAGCCACGTTCGAGCGCTGGTACATCTCCTCTCCGCCATTCGAGTAAGTGGAATCGTAGTAGTATCGCAGGCCCACTTCGGACCAGGCCGGAGCGTAATTCGGATCCAGTTGGACGGCGTGTTCCAGAGACTTGATGGCTTCACGATTGGGAGCGGCGTCGTGAGACAAGGCCACGCTGCGCAAGTAAAGCTCGTAGGCTTCCTGATTACTGGGCCGAGTGCTGGTTTCTAGGAAGCCCCCAGCTGCGCCCAACATCGGCAGCAAACCCTGGCGGACCTGCTTGGCCAGCTGCTCCTGCACGCCGATCAGATCTTGGGTGGAGCCGTTAAGGCTGGTTTGCCAGAGCAGCCGTTCCGTCCCAGTGTCGATCGCCTCGACCGTAACCAGGAGGTGATTTCCCTGCTTCTGGAAGTGCCCGCTCAGGACTGTGGCCACATGGAGCTCGCGTGCCACTTGCTTAAGATCGAGGTCCGCGCTTACGTATTTTCTGGTGACCGCCAAAGGGCGAACATCGAGCGTCCGCGAATAGGTAAGGGTATTGGCGATTTCGTCGGCCAGCGCATAGCGGAGATAGTCGACGCTGAAATCCCCGTTGAGGTTCTGCAGCGGCAGCACCGCAATCGAATTCTTGGCACCCTCGATACTTCCGGCGCGATGCTTGAGAAACCAGGTTCCAACCGCTGCCAGCACCGTGAGCAGTAAGGCGGAGACCGCGATCAAGAGATAACTTTGCGGCTTGCCGGACCTCTGGAAGGTCTTGCTGGCCAGCCGCATGGGAGAGGTTTCACGCCCGCTGGTCCGGGTCAGTCCGGATTCCGTTTCCTTCTTCAGGTGCTGCAGATCGGCTTTCATCTCCGCCGCATTCGCGTAACGCTTGTTGCGGTCTTTCTCCATCGCTTTCCCGATAATGCTTTCCAGTTCTTTGGGAAGCGCGGGGTTCAGAGTAAGAGGTGACGGAGGCTTGGTATGCAGCACCGCATCCAGCGTCATGATCACGTTGCTGCCGGTGAACGGCTTCTTCCCCGTGGCCATTTCGTAGAGCACGACGCCGAAGGAAAACAGGTCGGTCCGCGGGTCAAGCTCCTCGCTGCGCGCCTGTTCCGGAGACATGTAAACCGCGGTCCCAGGAATCACGCCCACCGCCGTCAGGGAATCTTCGATCGGCGTTTCTTCGCTGGTGGCCATTTTCTCGTTCCGTAACAGTTTGGCCAGGCCAAAATCCAGCACCTTGGTCTGCCCGCTGGAGGTAAGGAAAATGTTGGCTGGCTTGATGTCGCGATGAATAATGTTTTTGGCGTGGGAAGCGGAGAGGGCGTCGGCTACTTGAATGGCGACATCGAGCAATTCGTCGATGTCCATGGCCTTGCCCCGGATGCGCTGCTTCAGGCTCTCGCCCTCCAGCTTCTCCATGACGATGAAGGGATGCCCGTTGTGATCCTCGACCTCGTGGATGGTGCAAATCGAGGGGTGATTGAGCAGTGAAGCGGCGCGGGCCTCGCGCTCGAAACGCTCCATGGCTTTGCTGTCGCCGGTGAGGTTGTCGGGGAGAAACTTGATAGCGACGTGCCGGCCGAGCCGCATGTCTTCCGCTTCGTAGACGACCCCCATCCCGCCGCCGCCCAGTTTACCCAGAATGCGGTAATGGGAGACCGTCTGGCCGATCATGGTACTACTCGAACTTTGGCCGGACGTTTCGCGGTCCATGGCGGAGCTCAGCCCCTTTAGGCGGTCAATGTTAGGCCGTGGGTCGTATCTGGTCAACTAGTTGGAGGGGGTGGGCTGAAATCGCCGGGTCGGGCGATGGGGTGGCCCATCCTTCCGTTCTTTGCCAGGGTGGGATTCCACGGACGCGTGTAGTGGAGGCTTCTTTACCAGTCCTCTTGGGTCTTGGTGGCGGAAACTGAAAATCCCCACCCTCTCGCAAAAGGCGCGAGGAGGGTGGGCACCCTCGGGTTCTGATATCCCATCGGAGATCTTGCGCCTCAAATAACGCTATAATTCTTGCCACTCATGGCACTTTCCTCAGGAACAAAGCTGGGCCCTTACGAGATTCAGTCGCTGATTGGCGCGGGCGGAATGGGCGAGGTCTATCGCGCAAAGGACGCCCGGCTGGATCGCACCGTGGCCATCAAGATTCTGCCTGCATCTTTCTCGGCGGACCCTGATCGCATGCAGCGCTTTGCCCAGGAAGCCCGGGCCGCGGCGGCGCTCAACCATCCCAACATTCTTTCGATCTTCGATATCGGGGACGAGCGGCGATCGCCCTACGTGGTCTCCGAGCTGCTGGAAGGGGAGACCCTGCGCGAGCGTCTGCGGAATGGCGCGCTCTCCATCCGGAAGGCGATTGAATACGGGTTGCAGGTGGCGCGGGGGCTGGCGGCGGCGCACGAAAAGGGTATCGTGCATCGGGACTTGAAACCGGAAAACCTCTTCATCACCAGCGACGGCCGAGTGAAGATTCTGGACTTCGGCCTGGCCAAGCTGACCCGGCCGGAAGCCGTGAGCGGAGCCGATGCGCCGACGGTCCACGGCGTGACCGAACCGGGCCTGATCATGGGCACGGCCGGTTACATGTCGCCGGAACAGGTACGAGGCCAGGCGGCCGACCCGCGGTCGGACATTTTTGCCTTCGGCGCGATTCTGTACGAGATGATTTCCGGCAAGCGGGCCTTCCACGGCGAGAGCTCGGCCGACACCATGAGCGCGATCCTGAAAGAAGAGGTGCCCGAGCTTTCCGAAACCGCGCGCAACGTTCCGGCGGGGTTGGAGCGAATTGTCCGGCACTGCCTGGAGAAAAATCCTTCGCAGCGCTTTCATTCGGCCGGTGACCTGGCGTTTGATCTGGAATCGCTGACCGAAATTTCCGCCACCAGCAGCAAATCGGGCGCGCAAGCAGCGGTGGCGCAAGTCCGGGGCGAGGAGTCGCGCCGCAAGATATTTAGCGTGGTGGGCGTGGTCGCGCTGGCGGCGGCGATGATCGGTCTGGGCTGGTGGCTGGGACGGGGCAGGGGCGCCGCACCGGCACCCGAGTATCAGCAGATTACGTTCCGTACGGGATCGATTGGCAACGCCCGCTTCACTCCCGACGGCAGCGTGGTTTACGACGCGTCCTGGGAAGGCGGTCCGCACCAACTGTATCTGGCGCGTACCGATGACAATGGCTCGCGCGAATTGGGACTGAAGAGTACGACCCTGCTTTCGATCTCGAAGAGCGGAGAACTGGCAATCCGGCTCAACACCGTTTTTTACGGCGGCTATGCCCGGGCGGGGACGCTGGCGAAAGTCCCTCTGAGTGGGGGAACACCGCGCGAAGTGCTGGATAACGTTCAGGACGCCGACTGGGCAGCAGATGGCGAGAACATGGCGGTGGTGCGCTTCGTTCCGGAGAACGGCCACTGGCGTCTGGAATATCCGGTGGGCAAAGTGTTGGTCGACAGCATTAACTGGATCAGCCATCCGAAGATTTCGCCGGATGGCAAAAGAGTCGCGTTCGCGGACCACGAAAACCCTAGCGGCGACGATCGGGGTACTGTGGCCGTGGTCGAACCGGACGGGAGTGAGAAGAAGCTCTCGACGGGTTGGTCGTCGGTACAGGGAATCCTGTGGTCCCCGGCGGGCGATGAGATCTGGTTCACCGCCTCCGATAGCGGCAGCGCAGCCAACCTGCGGGGCGTAACTCTGGCGGGCAAGGTGCGGACGATCATTAACGTGCCGGGAGGCATGTGGCTGCAGGACGCGCGCGGCGGAATGACCTTGATGATTACAAACCAGGCCCGTCTCGGAATTCGCGCCATGCCGCCGGGAGGAAAAGAGGAAGTCGAACTGGGATGGTTCGGTTGGTCCCTGCCGCGAGATATAAGCCGCGACGGCAAAAAAGTTCTGTTTGAGGAAGAGGCGGAAGGCGGTGGGCCGAACTACACGGTATTTTTGCGCGATACAGACGGGTCGCCGCCGGTGCGGATCGGCGAGGGTACCGGTGAGGCGATCTCGCCAGACAATAAGTGGGTGATCACTAAACCCGCAAAGGGAGGGGCGCTAAGCGTAGTGCCGACTGGCGCCGGCGAAGCCAGGCAGTTGACCCACGACAACATCAGCTACGGAACCGTGCGTTACTTGCCTGATGGCAAACAGTTGGTGGCCTCCGGAATCGAGGCCGGGCATGGGGTCCGCGATTATCTGATTGATCTCAGCAACGGCAATGCCAAGCCGATCACGCCGGAAGGTACGGCCGGCGTACGATTGTCTCCCGACGGCCGCAGTGTCGCAGTGATTGGGCCGGACGGGAAGTGGGGCATCTGGCCGCTTGATGGCAGCGGTTTGCGTCCGGTTCCAGGACTGGACTCGAAGTACTACGTCTCCGACTGGTCGCCGGATGGAACCTCGTTGTACGCACTTTCCAGCCAGAATCGCGAAGGCGCCGCCAAGGTCTATCGAGTGAATGTCATGACCGGCAAAATGGAATTCTGGAAAACATTTGGGGAAAACCTCCCGGCGGGAGTGGCAAGCGTCGGCGGACCACGCTTTTCGAGCGATGGCAGTTCGTATGCTTATGTCTACTCGCGAGGGCTGTCACAGGCGTACGTGGTGAAGGGGTTGCAGTAAGACTCCTAGATTCCAGAGGGTGCCCCGTCCTCGTCTCTCCGCATTTGTGGAGAGACAGGGCGGGAGTTTTGATGTCGAGTTCACTTCATCAGAAGTCCAAGAAAAATCCCCGCCCAAGCGGAGCTTGGACGGGGCACCCTCGAGATTAGTTAAGCGTAAAAACCCGCCGAAGAGCCCACCCATTCCATATTGCGATTGTGATCTACACCCATCATCAGCCCGCGGCCCATGCGGATGATGGTCATCACCGGCAACAGTTCATCCAGCCAGATGTACATGATGCGTACTTCCGCCTTGTTGCCGCCAAAGGGCGTTTCCACCACCGGCTCGAAATTCATGCGTTCCTGAAGAATGTACTGAGAGCGTTTTTCCCTGGGGATGGCTGCCAGGTCCTGTGGCGTGAGATTGATGATCACGCCCAGTCCGGCGAAGGAGAACAACGGTTTGACTACGTAGTGGTCGAGGTCCTTCGGCACCTGTTCCACGCGGTCCAGGAACCAGGTCTTCGGCACACACTCGTGTTTCAGATAGGGCAGCGAGAACTTGCTCATGCGGAAAAACCAGTTGGGATGCCCGGCCCATTCCACCTCCAGATCATCGGTGAGCTGGAAGGCAAGCTTGAGATCTTTGCGTACCATTTCGTCCACGATGGCGCGGTTGTAAATGCGCATGATCGGGGTCCGCTTGCCCGCATTCTCGTAGAACAGAAACCTGCCCACCTTGCGGATGTCGGTGATTGCGACCGTTTTTATTCCCAATAGCTTCTCGGTCAACAGAAAGTCGGGAAGGGTCTTCTGGTGCAGCGGGTCAATTTCCATCAGGATGACGTGATTGGGATCGTGGTCGCCCACAATGGCCCGGTGCAACAATTTCTTGTAGCTATCCCAATTGAGCCCGCCCAGCAAATATCTCAGGCTCGGGTCGAGGCCAAAGACCTCTCCATAGGATTGCGAGAGCATCGCCTGATAGGCGTAGAGAGAAGGGAAGCCCTGCAGCTCGACCAGCTTGGGCTGGATCTTGCCTGACTGGTCCCGTACCAGTCCAAAATCCACCTGCACAAACAGAGGCTGATTCGTTTCACGCGGAACTCTGAACTGATCTGGAATCGCCACCGAGGAGGCTTTGCGATATTCGATGCTGTTCAATTGATGAATCAGTTCCTTGCCATACTCTGACATCAGATCGAGCAGGGGTTTGGGTAAGAAGCAAGGCGTCTCGCAGACGCGAAACTTCACGGGCGTCCCACAACGTTCTTCCAGAAGCTTGAGCAGTTGCTGATACTTTTCCGGAGTGTAGTTCGCGTTGAACTGCTGTCGAAGGGCGGGAATCATGATAAGGCTGACATTTGCCACAGGCCCCGTGGGGACAGCCGCCGTCGGCTGTCCGGCGGAGCCACGCTCCGCTTATTTCTGGCTGGTAAAGCCTGTCGAGCTTCGCTCGACCCGACAGCCGAGGGCGGCTGTCCCCACGTGGCTGCTGATAACCACTACGCCTTTAGCAGAAACTGCCCATTCCGCATGATCTGCGCCTCGTCCACCCAGATGTCGAAATTCCTGCCCACGACATCAATATGCGTGGACGAGTCCCACGTGGCTCCGGTGTGCGCGCCATAGGGATTGCCGAAGGCGATATGTATGCCGGGATATTTTTCATCCTGCAGGATCTGTCCGATCACGTCTTTCAGCTCAATATTCGTGCCGATGGCGAACTCTCCCACGCGATCGCTGTTCTCATCGGTGTGAGTGTAACGCCAGAAGTCGTCTTCCAGTTCGCGGTTCGTGGAATGGGCGTCGGTCAGGCGATTGCCCTTCACGTGAATGGTCAGCGGATTATCCCGCAGGCTGCCGAACTTCGCGCACAGCCAGTCGCCGACGACTCCATCAATGACAAATGTCCCGTTTACTTCGCCTGGAGTGGTAAACACTTCGCCACCGGGCAAGTTGCCCCATTTGTCCGGGCTGATGATGCCACTGGTTTTCAGCCACCGATAATCGGGATTCAGGTCGGCGGTAAGATCCGTTCCGGCGGCAGTCTTGGCCCGCACCTGCTTCGCGCGCCGCACCGTTTCTACAACCTTGGTGCTGATGCGATCTACCTTGAGGAAGTCGGCCCGCATACCCTCCAGCATGATCTGGTGGTTGATATTGACCATGTGGGCGTGGCGGATTTTGCGGCGGTTCACCACGTCAGTCATCTGCATGCGCGAGCGCAGTTCGTTGGCCTGGGCCTGCACCGCGAAGATGCTGACCTGGCTGGTCTCGAGGTCGTCCATAATTTCCCGCGGCAGATCGATCAGCGGCCGGGGGGCAAGCTCTTCCAGAACCCAGGCGCGATAGGGCGCGCCTAACGTTTCCAGTTCGCGTACCAGGCTGGCGCCGATTTCTCTCGTCGCATCGTCGGTGATAACCGTGACCTTCTCGCTGGGCTGGATGCGCAGGCACACATTAACCGCATTGCGTGCGCCGGGAGTAAGTTCTGGGTCGAAAGGGAGCGTGCTGAGCTCGCGGTTGGCTTGACTGGCAGGAAGGTTCATTACCCTACTTTTCTAGCGGGAGCCTGGGCTTCCGCCTCGGCCAGTCCCACTTCCGTTTCTTCAATAATGTAGTCAACGACTCTTTTCAGATCGCCGGTCTCACGAAACACCCGCAACTGGCGGTCGGCGCCGGTGCCGTTGTTCAGGATCTCATGAATGTAGTTTAGCTCTTCCCGGGAATCGAGTTCGTCCACCACGTCGTCAATGAACTCCAGATATTCCAGCACCAGTTCGCGGGCGGACACTTCCTTCTGTTTGCCGAAATCAATCAGCTTGCCTTCGATGCCGTACCGCGAAGCCCGCCACTTGTTTTCCATAATCAAGGCGCGGCGATAGAGCCGGAATCCCTGGTTCGCGGTATAGAGCTTGTACAGCTTGGCAATGGTGGCCTGGATCAGCGCCGCGAGAGCGATCGTCTCGTCCACTCGCATGGGGATGTCGCACACCCGGAACTCCAGCGTGTTAAAGAAGGGATGGGGACGAATGTCCCACCAGATTTTTTTCGCGTTGTCTATGCAGTTGGTCTTGATCAGCAGCTTGATGAAATTCTCGTACTCGCCATAGCTGGGGAAGTAGTCCGGAATATTGGTGCGGGGGAATTTGTCGAAGACCTTGCAGCGATAGGATTTCAGTCCAGTGTTCATCCCCAGCCAGAACGGGGAATTGGTCGAAAGCGCCAGGATGTGTGGCAGAAAATAGCGGGCGTGGTTCATCAGCTGGATCGCGGTCTCGCGGTCTTCCACTCCGATGTGGACGTGCAGGCCGAAGATCAAATTGGCCCGCGCCACCAGCTGCAGATCTTCGACAATGTTCTTGTAACGGACGTCTTCCGTGATCTCCTGCACCCGCCAATCGGCAAACGGATGGGTAGCGGCGGAAGCCAGCCGCAGGCCGTTCTCCTTGGCCAGCGCGATCATGTCGCGGCGAAGCTTCTTGACCTCTTCCTTGGCGTCCTTAATATTGGCGCAGACCGAGGTCCCGACCTCGACTACCGACTGGTGCATCTCGGCCTTGACGCGCTCCTGCAGCAGCAGCTTGCCCTTTTCGATAATCTCGGCGTGGATGTGGGAGCGCAGGTCGCGCGTGACCGGATCAACGGTCTGATATTCCTCTTCGATCCCGATCGTGAAAGTCGGAAGCATGGGCCAGCCTTCCCGAAGCGGGGACTAGTATAGCAATCCTCTGCCGAAATACCGAAGGGGTACAGAGGATGGAGGACGGGCGTCCCGCCCGTCTTTGCCGCGGGACGGGCGGGACGCCCGTCCTCCAACGGCGTTACAGCTTTGATTTCTTTTTCGCTGGAGCTTTCGCTTTAGCAACTTCCGCTGCATTTCCTCCCGCCAAAAACGATGCCCAGCGCAACTCCCTGGCCGGATTCTCGTCGCTAAGCGCTTTGGCTACAGCCATTTCCGCCACCGCATTCACGATCCAGTCAAAATTCTCGCGGCCCACGGAATGAATATCCGCGTCGGGCGCCGGGTTGAGAAAGTCAATGGCGTACGGGATGCCGTCTTCTACCGCGAACTCGACCGTATTCAGGTCGTAACCCAGCACGCGGCATAGCGTCTGCGAATCTTTTACCACGCGGTCCAGCAACCTGGGATCGGCAGGTGCAGGATTTTTCACATAGCGCTCATGATGCGGCGCCTTCGGATCGTAGTGCATGATGTGGACTTTCTCTTGTCCTACTACATAGCAGCGAAAATACTCTTTGAACTCGACGCCATGCTGCAGGGTCATGCAGAGATCCCCGGTCTGGTTGTAGTGATGGAAAAACTCCTCCGGCGAGTGGACCTTGTACACATGCTTCCATCCTCCGCCCGAATACGGCTTGAGGAAAGCAGGGAAGCCCACGTAGTCAAAAATCTCTTCCCAGTTCAGCGGGATAAATCAGGTTGCGCATGGACTGATCAGTCGTGCCATCGGGATGCTTGTGGTGCGGCAGAATCACGGTGGGCGGAATCGCAACTCCCAGCTTGGACGCCAGCGCGTAGTTGAAAAACTTGTCATCGGCACTCCACCAGAACGGGTTGTTGATGACAATCGTTCCGGTGAGCGCGGCATTCTTCAGGTAAGCGCGATAGAAGGGGATGTCCTGCGAAATACGATCGATGATGACACGATAGCCGCTGGGATCGGCCATCTTGACGCCGCCCAGCTTGACGAACTCCGCCTTCACGTCCTCGACCTTCATGCCGTTGATCTTTTCCACCAGCGCGGGAGGAAAAGTATTTTCCATGCCGAACATGATGCCGATTTTCTTCACGATCGCCTCCCGGACACGTTCACGAAAAATATTTTACTGCCATCCTTTGCCACAGCGGCCAGTCGTGTTTGGAGTTGTCTCCCCACACATCCAACCAGTGCGGAATCCCTTTGGCATTCAAAATGGCTGAAAACTTGATGTTCTGATCCAGACAGATATCCCAGTCGGCCGATCCCAGGACGATGTTCATTTTCCGGTAGCAGCTCAGAAACCAATCGTCACTCATGTGCGGCAGAAAATCGGGCGGACAGTTGAAGTAGCAATCGTCGTCGTAATACCCATCCAGAAATTGGTGGATATCGAACGCGCCGCTCATGCTCACGCAGTAAGTCACCACGTCGGGATGCTTGAGTGAAAAATTCATCGCATGATAGCCGCCGAAACTGCAACCCGTAACTGCCAGCCGGGATGCGTTGTTCTTCCAGCGCAAGAAAGGAAGCATCTCGTGCAGGATGTAGCGCTCATACTGCAAATGACGCAGCACCCGCACCCGGGGATGCACGCCCTTGTTGTACCAGCTCTCGCTGTCGACCGAATCGGGACAGAACACCTGCAACTCGCCCGCATCGATCTTCGGCGCCAGTACCCCAGTCATGCCGCGGTCTTCATACTCAAAAAATCTTCCCTGAGAAGTGGGGAACACCAGCAGGGGTGTGCCCGAGTGTCCGAAAATCAGCAGCTCCATATCGCGATGCAGTTCGGAACTGTACCCTTTGTGATATTCGCGGTTCATGATGGCGAGACCGTCAGTGGGGACGGCGCGGAGTATCTTACCTGATCGCGTTGCCACGGGCCACGTTGGTGCCGGGATATTGCGCTATTCTTTCACTCCATGCAGGTTCTGACTGAAGACGAGGTTCGAAAACGGCTCGATCCCGATCGGGTGATCGCTGCCATCGAGTCAGCTTTTCGCGATCGTTATCCCTCCACCGTTATTCCGGCGCGGTCCAACCTGCAAATGTCCGGAGGAATATTTCTGGCCATGCCCTGTTATGACGGCGCGGGGCATGCCCTGGGCATGAAACTGGTTGTGGTGCAGGAAAACCCGCAGCGCTCTGAAGACCGGATTCAGGCCACCTACCTGTTGCTTGATCCGCAGACCGGCTGTCCATTGGCCATCATGCCGGCAAGATATCTCACCGATCTGCGCACCGCCGCAACATCTGCGGTCGCGACAAAATTCCTGGCCCGCGAACCGGTCAAGGTTTTGGGAGTGTTCGGAACCGGCCGGCAGGCGCGGGCGCATATGAAGGTCATCCCGCGCGTCCGCCGCTTTGAACAGGTTTTGGTCTGCGGCAGTAACGACGCCGCGAGCCGGGACTTCGCGCAAAGCATGTCCGCGGAGACCGGCTTGCCGGTCGCAGCTGCCGATGCGAAAACCTGCGCCGCTGAATCCGATGTGCTCTGCACCTGCACCTCGTCCCACGCGCTTCTGTTCGATGGCAAACTTCTGCGCGCCGGCGTCCACCTGAATCTGGTGGGTACCTTTCAACCGCACGCGCGCGAGGTGGACTCCGTCACCGTGCGGCGCGCCCGTGTTTTCGTGGAAAGCTATGAAGGCGCTCTCGGGGGAACCGGCGACCTGCTCATTCCGTTGCAGGAAGGCGCGATCGGTTCCACTCACGTGGCTGGCGATCTTCATGAACTCACCAGCGGGAAAAAGCGAGGCAGGACGTGCGCCGAGGACATCACGCTGTTCAAGAGTGTTGGCTGTGCCTTGGAAGACCTCGCGACGGCCGAGCTACTCCTCGCGTAAACCTCCACGAACCACGTAGGGGCGGATGCCCTCATCCGCCCAGCGGAGCGAAGCTCCGCTATTTCCAGCGGCACGCAATATATGCCGCGCCCGAGGCATCGCCGGTTCAGCCATAGACTTCCTGATTTGCGCCATTGCCCACCTGCGCGGGTGGGAAGTCTTCACCGCAGACCGCGATTTCATCCGCTACCGCAAGGTTCTGCCACTGAAGCTCTATTGAGGTGCGGAATCAAGATAGTACCCTTTCCTTTTCAATACTTTACCCGCCGTCCGATGCTCCAATCTCCCGCTAAACCCCCATTTTTCCCCTTTCGTTGACATATGCTCGTCCTTCCCCCGTGTCTTCAATAACATAAGGTCGAGTCAATCCATCAGACGGAAGACGCTAACCAGCGCTTCTCGGGTGATTAGCGTACGAGAACCGGGCAACTGCCGGTTCAGACAGAGTTCAAATCGGGAATCCGCGTTGAAGGTGGAGTTTTGCCGCGGCATACCAGCACGGAAAGCGAGAACACATGCACAAGCCAGTCAAGTACGTGGAAAAAGCAGTGACCGTCGCCGCCAAAGGCGCGTGGGTGGTGTTCAATAGCCTGAATAAGATCAAGCAGAACCCATCGCCGACGCCGAAATGGTCGGAGAAGCCGCTGCTGAAGTCCTACGAAAAGACCAAGCCGCCTCTGGGCTGGCCGCGCTCCACGGACTCTCTCTGCCCCAAGTGCGTGCCCGAAATCCGTCAGCAGATTCTCGACGGCAAGCTGCCTTACGACGTGCTCATGAACGAAAAGGTCGGCGAGATCAAGGCCGAAATCGTCGAGCGCGACGGAAAAATTCTGATGGTGAAAGACTGCGCCATCCACGGCCACTTCGAAGACGTGATGTCGATCGACACCGAATTCTCGAAACACCTGGAAGACGTGTTCCCCGGCCGCGACATCCGCGCCCACAATGACGAGAAGCTCCATCACCATGGGTCTTCCACGGTGAAATACGGTCGCGGCTCGGTGCTCACCATTGACCTGACCAACCGCTGCAACATGATGTGCGACCCCTGCTTCATGGACGCCAACCAGGTTGGCTTCGTCCACGAACTGAGCTGGGAAGACATTAAGACCATGCTGGATAACGCCATCACCATCAAGCCGCGCCGCCAGATGTCGGTGCAGTTCTCCGGTGGCGAACCTACGCTTTCACCCTATTTCCTCGACGCCGTCCGCTACGCCCGCAAGGTTGGATACAACTCAGTGCAGGCCGCGACCAACGGAATCGAATTTGCCAAGAGTTTCGAGTTCGCTCAGCAGGCCGCCGAAGCCGGCATGCGCTATGCCTATCTCCAGTTTGATGGAATCGGTAACGCCGCCAACGCCCACCGCAAAGTGGGCAACCTGTTCGATGTGAAGCTGAAGGCGATCGAGAACATGCACAAGGCCGGTATCGAGATCGTTCCGGTCGTCACCATCGTCAACGGCATCAACAACGAGCAGGTCGGACGCATCATCAAGTTCGCGCTGGATAATCCCAAGACCATCGGGTTCCTGTCGTTCCAGCCGGTGTCGTTTACCGGACGTGACGAGGCTGTGACCGACGATCGCCGCGAAGCGCAGCGTTACACGCTGTCTCATCTGGCGCACGATGTGAAAAACCAGACTGGCCTTGGCGAGCCCGCCCGCGACTGGTTCCCCATTTCGTTCATGGGAACGTTCTCCGACTGGGCCGACCTGATGCACGTCAATGATTCGAACAACGATTGGGGCCAGTTGAGCTGTGGCTGCCATCCGAATTGCGGAACTGGCATGGCCCTCATGATCGACAAGGAAACCAAGGAAGCGGTTCCGGTCACGGCATTCCTGAAGGGCGATCAGCTGGCCAAAGACATTGCCAAGGTCAACGATGCTGCTCGCGGCAAGTTCCTCACGGTCGTCGGCATGGCGCTTTGCCTGATGAAGAACTACGATCCGTTCCAGTCGCCGACGCATTTCAAGATGATGGATCTGCTGAAGAAGTTCGATAAGAATTTCAACGCTACCGGCAAGAACTACGGCAAGGTCGGTCCGGACCGCACCATTGATGACGTCATGAAACGCCGTCAGGACCGCTGGAACTTCCTGTTCATCGCGGGAATGTGGTTCCAGGACCTGTTCAACTACGACTTCCGCCGCACCGAGCAGTGCATCATTCCTTACGCCACGCAGGAAGGCGAAATTTCCTTCTGCGCTTACAACACGGGCGTAGGCTGGCGCAACATCATCGAGAAGATGCACATGACGGCCACGCTCACCAAGTGGTACGACGAGCATGGACGCCACGAAATCTTCGCCGGCGGCAAGAACGTGAAGATGGACTCGGTCGAGCACGCGCTGGTTCTTAAGGAAGAACTGGTCACCAACGAAGAACAGCACGATCTCGACAAGCTGGGCATCGCCAAGAACTCGCGTGAGGAAAAGATGCGGGCCCGCGACGCCAAGCAGAAGGAAGATCCGGCATACAACGCCCGCATGGCCTCGCTTTATCGCGAAGTCGTGCTGAAGGAAAAGCCGGTGGTGGCAGAGAACGGCTTCATTCCGCTGGGCGCGCTGTCCAACCCGGCGAATGGCGGCATCGCTCCCGCTCCGAGGAAGTCGGAAGCGGAGCCGGTGCTGGGAGACTAAGAGCCAGTTTCTGGTTTCTGGTTTCTTGTTTCAAAGGCCGCCACTCCGGCGGCCTTTTTCTTTGCTGGAGGACGGGCGACGGGGACGCCCGTCCTCAATCACGCGCTTGCCAGCTTGACTTCGCGGTGGCTCTCAGATACTCTCCGCGCAACTTCGGGTTTCGTCTTTCGCGCTGGGGTCAGGCCCTTTCCAAAATCTCAATCCAAAGTATCTCGCGACCGAGGAGGTCAGCATTCTGAACATGAAAAGAATCACAGGGTTGCTGTTGGGTTCGTACGTTCTGCTAGGCGGGCTGGCAACGGCTGCAGCGGAGGAGCCACCGCTGCCTCCTAAAGTGCTAACCATTGCCCGCGAATTCGTGAAACCAGGCAGGAGTGGCGCGTTACATGAGAAGGCGGAGAGCGCTTTCGTGCAAGCCATGGCCCACGCGAAATGGCCTACCCACTACCTGGCGGTGACCGCGCTCACGGGCAAGCCACGAGTGCTATTTTTGACGGGCTACGATTCATTTGAGGCCTGGGAGAAAGACCAGAAGGCAACCCAGGCTAACGCAGCGCTTTCGGCTGCACTCGACCGTGCGGCCGTGGCGGATGGAGATCTGCTGAGTGATATCGACGCCAGCGCGCTGGTCTTTCATGAGGAATACAGCCTGCGTGCGCATATCGATATCGCGCACATGCGATATTTCGATATCGCCCTGTATCGCGTGCGCCCTGGTCACGAAGGAGACTGGGACGCAATCGTCAAGATGGTGAAGGCGTCCTATGAAAAGATTCCTGACGTAAGCTTTGCCACCTTTTTCGCTGTTTACGGACAGGAGGGCACAACTTACGTAGTTTTCTCGCCCATGAAGTCCGCGTCAGAGATCGACAAGGGATTTGATCAGGACAAGCAGTTCATGTCGAACATGGGCGAAGAGGGCATGAAGAAATTCAGCGACCTGTTGGCTGCGGCAATCGAGACCAGCCAGCACAATCTGTTTTCCTTCACTCCGTCGATGAGCTATGTCTCGGATGAATGGATCAAGGCGGACCCGGAGTTCTGGAAGCCCAAAGCAAAAGCAGCGGCAGCACCAAAAAAGATGGAGGAGAAGCCGGCCGCGCAGTAAGTAAAGATAGGGGGGCCGCCTCCCAGGCGGCCCTGCTCGTTTTAGGGACTTATCTTATGGAGACCGGGCGTCCCGCCCGGCCTCCACGTTCATTCGCCAGAAACAAATCCTTGACAAATCCGCCCCTGGATTTGCGCTATAGTCGCCATATTGGGTACTGCACTCAAAAATGGAGTCGATTTATGCCTGATGTTCATGTTGCACTGTGGGTTCGCCTGGACGCCAAGCCCGGCAAGGAGAAAGAAGTCGCTGATTTTCTGCGGAGTGGCCTGGCGATTGTCCAAGAGGAGCCGGCGACCACGGCGTGGTTTGCCATCAAGTTGGCACCGTCGATCTTTGGCATTTTTGATGCTTTCCCCAACGAGGCTGGCCGGCAGGCGCACCTTTCAGGGCGCGTGGCTGCGGCGCTGATGGCGAAAGCGTCCGAGCTGCTGGCGAAAGCTCCGGCCATCGAGAAAATCGACGTATTGGCCGCAAAGCTGCCGGGGTAGATGTGGCTAAGTGAATCTTAAGAATGAACTTGGCGGGTGAGCCCGATAGTTACTGTAAGATCGGGATTCTTGTACCACAATCGAAGATTTTGGCATCTAATTGGCCTATGGACAACAATGCGATATTCGGGGAAAGATACAGAGTTATCGCCATTGACGATCAGAACCTCGTTCTCCGGGGGATCCGCAGCGGAGACGTCCTGACTATAAAAAACGCGGATCCGGAAAATCCCCTGACTGAAGCGGATTATCCGCCGGGAAAACTGATCGCGCTCAACGATCCGTCAACCGAAACTCAAAGTTAATACTGCCCGTGTGTGGGGCCGACATGAGTGTCCGCCCCACACGGGTGGCTTCTCTCTACTGGCCTGCGGCCTTACAATACCCATCGAAGCGATTTCAGGAATAACCATCCCGGGTGGAGCTGGAGGGCACATGGGTCCGCGAAGAACTATGTTCGTCCTGGTGGCGTTAGCTTTTAGCGTTTTGCTCCTGGGAGCCACCAACGAGAGTCCCAGTCCTCCAAAAGAAGTCACCTTCAACCGCGATGTGGCTCCGATTTTCTTCAAGAACTGCGTAGTCTGCCATCGTCCCAACGACATCGCTCCCATGTCGCTGATGACTTATAAGGACAGCCGTATCTGGGCACGGCCGATTCGGGACGCGGTGGTGAGTCGCAAGATGCCGCCCTGGCATGCCGACCCCAAGGTGGGCGATTTCATCAATGATCCTCGCCTGTCCGACGCGGATATTGCCACCATTGATTCCTGGGTGCGAACCGGAGCCAAAGAGGGCGACCCCAAGGATCTGCCGCCAACCCCCGTTTTCGCGGAAGGCTGGCACATCAAACCCGACGTGGTGTTGAGCATTCCCGAGTCTTTGGTGAGTGCTTCCACCATGGACGACTACGAATACATCTACGTTCCCACCAACTTCACCGAAGATAAATGGATCCAGGCCGCGGAAGTGCTTCCTGGAGACCGGCGTGTGGTGCATCACGCGACCGTCTCAGTGATCGCCGCCGACAAAGTGGCCAAGAAAGAAGAAGAAAACGCCAAGTCCGACGCTGGAGTAGACAAGTATCACTACCGCACCGGCAAAGTCCTGCACATTCGAAAGGACGCGCCGGTGCTCGACGATGGCTGCTCGTCGCCCGATGGCGGCGGAGTTCCGGGCGAGTCGTCCGGCTATTTGAATATCGTGCCCGGCATCTACCTGCCGGGGCATCTGGCGGAGGTTCGGCCTCCCGGATTCGCCCTGAGAATTCCCGCGGGATCGTACTTGCAGTTTCAGGTGCACTACAGCAACCACAGCGGCGAGGACGTAAAAGACCGCACCAGCATCGGCCTGGTGTTTGCCAAGGAGCCGGTGAAGCACGAGATCGCACAGTACGAAATCTGGAACAATCTCTTCCTGATTCCACCGAATGCCGACAACCACAAAGTGACCTCGTGTTTCACCTTGCCCAAAGACGTGACCGTCGTGGCGTATACCGCGCACATGCACTTCCGTGGGAAGAGCATGAAGACGGAAGCCTTCTATCCTGACGGCCGGCACGAAGTGATCCTCAACGTGCCTAACTACGACTTCCGCTGGCAGGAGACCTATTTCCTGAAACACCAGTTCCTGTTGCCGAAGGGGACAGAGTTGGTGACCACGTCCTACTTCGACAATTCGTTGAACAATCCGCAGAATCCCGATCCTTCGAAGGCAATTCGCTGGGGCGAGCCCAGCGACGAAGAGATGATGGGCTTCTGGCTGCAATTTGCCGATCCCAAACCGGTGGACGCCAAAGCTGCGGTGGCGCAGAAGTGAACATAAAGATATGGGACGTCATCCTGAGCTTGCGAAGGGATCTGGTGTGGGGATGAACGGGGTGTTCTTCCGCAATCGTGACGCCGCGCGCCAGATCCTTCGGGACTGAAGTCCCTCGGGATGACGCCGGTGTACAGAGAGAAATCAAGAGCGTCTTCCAATGAAAGTCACACGGCGTGATTTTGTCGTCACAGCGGGCGCAGCTGTCGTGGCCCCGCTCTTACTTGGCGCAACCGACAAAGCGGGCAACAAGCCTCCCATCCTTGGAGAAGGCGAGCACAAGTACGAGGCACTCCACGACTGGGGTGAGCTGCCAAGTACGATCCGATACGGCAACACTCATGGCGTCTGCGAGGATTCACAGGGTCACATATACGTCCATCACACGGTCAACGCAACCAGCGAGAGTCTGGACACGGTGGTGGTCTTCGATCAGAAGGGCAAGTTCGTCCGCTCCTGGGGGACGACAGTTCAAGGGCGGAGCCCACGGGCTGACCCTTCGTAAAGAAGGGAATGAGGAGTTTCTCTACCTCTGCGACTACCAGCACGGCATCGTGACCAAGCGGACTTTGAAGGGCGAAGAGGTATTCACGCTGGGATATCCGGCGGAATCGGCGGCCTACAAGCAGAAGAGCGATGGGTCCGCCGTGATTTACAGGCCGACGAACGTGGCCATCGCTCCCAACGGCGACATCTACGTTGGCGATGGATACGGATCAAGCTTCATCAATCAATACAACCAGAAAGCCGAGTTCATTCGCACCTTCGCCGGGCTCGGCAAGGGGGACGACCAGGTGGATTGTCCGCACGGCCTTTGGGTAGACACGCGTTCGGAGACGCCGGTGCTGGTCGTGACCGACCGCGGCAATAGCCGCCTGCAGCGCTTTACGCTGGAAGGGAAGCGCATCGATTCCATCGAGGGCACGTCGAAGATGCCGTGTTTCCTGGACGAGCGCAACGGCGAGGTTGTGATTGCAGACCTGCTGAGCAGGGTAATCATTCTCGATCGGCAGAATAAAGTCGTGGCGAGCCTGGGAGAAGGCGAATATTCGAAAACGGACTGGAGCACGGTGCGGACGCAGGCTCCGGGGACGTTTGCGCCTGGGCGCTTTGTATGTCCTCACGGCGCTTGCTTCGATCATGAAGGCAATATCTTCGTGGTGGAATGGGTCGAGGCGGGGCGGGTCACGAAGCTTCGCAAAGTTGCGTAGCCCTGTCATCCCGAGCGTCGCTAAGCTATCTCGAACCGCGTAGGCCCGGACGCCCTCGTCCGGGTGGGCGAGCGCAGCTCGCCAGCGTCAACTCAAAACGCAGCCGGGCCTTGCCCGGCCGGGCGGGTGAGGGCACCCGCCCCTACGTGGTTCCAGGTAGCCTTCTCAAAACGCGTATTCGCCGCGAATCTACCGATCCCAAATCTTCAAATCAGTGATAAAAGATCTAAGCATGAATGTCGGCTGGTCGGGCGCACTCCTGTGATCGTGGTGGTGATGGGTGTAACTGGCTCGGGGAAGACGACCATCGGCGTCCTGCTGGCACGACGGCTTGGATGGGAGTTCGTAGACGCCGACAGTTTTCACTCAGCGGCAAATGTCGAGAAAATCAGGCAGGGAATTGCGTTGGATGATGCCGATCGCGCGCCCTGGCTCAGGGCTCTTCGTGACGCCATGGAGAGCTGGGTGGCGGAACACAAGAACGTGGTGCTGGCGTGTTCGGCGCTGAAGAAGAGTTATCGCGATGAGCTTTGCATCACTGGGGAGACCAGGTTTGTTTACCTGAAGGGAAGCTACGAACTGATCTCCCGGCGGCTGCGGCATCGGCATGGACACTTTGCGTCAGAGACCATTCTGGCCAGTCAGTTTGCTGCGCTGGAAGAGCCCGACGATGCGATCACTGTGGACATTGATCATTCGGAAGACGAGATCGTCGCCGAGATTGTTCGACAGCTCGGTGTCCCCGCCCCTGACCGGACTTGAGTTTGGCCGGCGGTGAGCTTGTGATTCGACTAATGCGTTCCCTATGCAATCGCTAACTGGAATTGACCTCGGAGCGAAGGTCGTCGCCAAGCTCACCCGGCGGTTGCTGCCCTTTCTGTTTGTCCTGTACATCGTCGCCTACCTGGATCGAATCAATGTCGGATTTGCCGCCCTGCAGATGAAGGGGCAGCTGGGATTCAGCGATGAAGTCTACGGTCTGGGCGCGGGAATTTTCTTCGCTGGATACTTCTTTTTCCAGGTGCCGAGCAATCTCGCGCTGGCCCGCTTTGGGGCGCGCAGGTGGATTGCAGTGATCATGGTGGTCTGGGGCATCATTTCTGCTTCGATGATCTTTGTCAGCAGTCCACGCGACTTTTACGGGTTGCGCTTTCTGCTGGGCGTTGCCGAGGCCGGATTCTTTCCCGGTATGATCCTCTACTTGCGGCAATGGTTCCCGTCCGCAGCGCGGGCACGGGCGATTGCATTGTTCATGACGGCTGCGCCGCTGGCTGGGGTGATCGGCGGCCCGATTTCCGGCCTGCTGCTGGGAGTGCAGCGAGGCCATCTCATGGGATGGCAGTGGTTATTTCTGATCGAGGGTCTGCCCGCAGTGCTGCTGGGCGGAGTGGCGCTGGTGTATCTCACTGACCGGCCAGAAATCGCGACCTGGCTCACCACCGAGGAACGAGCCTGGCTGGTGGAACAACTGGCACGAGAGGAGAAGCCAAATCCACGGGCCTCGAGCGGTATCTTCTCCGCACTTGCACAGCTCAGAGTGTGGATGCTGGTGGTGGTCTATCTGGGCGTGACCACTGCCGCCTATGGAATCGGTCTTTGGTTGCCCAGCCTGTTGCGCAACGTCTCGGGCACCAGCAACCTTGTCGTCGGATTGCTTTCGGCCATTCCGTACTTGGCCACGGTTGTGGCGATGGTGCTGGTGGGCATTAGTTCCGATCGCACCCGGGACAGAAAATGGCACCTGGCAGGATCAGCATTTGCGTGCGCGATTGCGTTGGGCTGTGCCGCCTATTCGACTTCGACCACTGCGGATGTCGTCTTTCTTAGCGTGACTTTGATGGGAGCGTTCTCGATGAATGGCCCGTTCTGGGCCACCACTACCGAGATGCTGACTGAAACCTCGGCGGCGGCCGGCATCGCGGTGATCAATTCTCTGGGCAATCTGGGTGGATTTCTCGGACCCTACACCATTGGCCTGATCCGCACCTGGACGGGAAGTTTTCGCGGCGGTCTGCTGGCCGTCGGGGCACTGCTGGCGGTGAGTGGGGCGCTGGCGCTCCTGGCGTACGGCACGGATTCACACAAGGTGCACACCCCTAAACCGTAACCATGCGGGATATGCCGTGGCAACCTTCTTCGTCCTTTTGACCGAATTGTTTACAATAGGTTTCGGCCACGACGCCAGGGACGGCCCCTAAGTATCAGGACAAAAACGATTTGGATCAACCCAACCACAATTCAAGCTCCACGCCCCGGGTGTACTGGCGGGTAGAAGGCAGCCTCGCGGACTTGACCACCGTCCGCCCCGTCGCTTTCTTCACCTGGAATGCGCAGACGTTTTTGGAGCGCTGGGTGCGGCGCGGGCTGGTATTGGTAATGGCTATATTGCGGCCGTTTCTTTATGCCGTGCACCGCGTCTTCGCCACCCGGATCGTTCATACCGTGTTGCGAGGGACCAGCCGCGACCGGCTCGATCTGCTGGGCGAGGAATACTTCAAGTACAAGTTGCAACCCTACCTCAAAATTGATGGTATAGAGCTGCTTAAGTCTCACGTTGCCGGGGGCGACGAGGTCGTCCTGGTAAGCCAGGGCCTGGAGCATGTGATGCGCCCCCTGGCACAGCATTTGGGCGTGAAGTGGATGATCGCCAATCGCCTGGAATTCCGCGACGGAATTGCTACGGGAAGATTGTTGGAACCGGTGGTGCGGCCGCGCGGACTTTTTGCCGGCATCAACGGCTCCGGGCCTGATGGCAGGCGTGCCGAGGAGCGACTTGTGCGCGACCTCGGTCTGCCGAACGCGGAAGCTTTGCGGACCGCTGTGGTTCCGGCTTCACGCCAAATCCCGGTCCCGGAACGGCCGATTGTTTTTTTCGACGGCGTCCGCCATACCGGCCCGCTTTCGGTTCGCCGGGCGCTTTCAGGGAAGCACGTGATGCTGATTGGTGTGACCGGCTTCATTGGCAAAGTCTGGCTGGTCAACACCCTGATGGAGCTGCCTGAGATCGGCCGGATTTATCTGCTCATCCGGCGGCAGAAATCCAATCCGGCGGTGCGGCGTTTCGAAAAACTGGTGGAGGAGTCTCCGGTCTTCGACCCGCTGTACGCGCGCTACGGCGCAGACCTGTCCCGATTCTTGCGGGAGCGGGTAGAGGTGATCGAAGGCGACGTTTGCCAGTCCGGCCTGGGCCTGACGCCTGAAGTCAGCCAGTCGTTGCAGAAAAATCTCGACCTCATCATTAACAGTTCGGGACTGACCGACTTCAATCCCGATCTGCGGGATGCATTGGCCACCAACGTTGATGCGGCTGTGAACGTCACGGAATTTGTGCGCCGGTCGGACCATGCCGGGCTGCTGCATCTTTCCACCTGCTATGTAGCAGGCGCGCGCGACGGTCGGGTGGGCGAGACCATGCGCCCGGATTACACGCCGGCGGGCGTTTCCGGCTTCGACGCGGAAAACGAATGGCGTTCTCTGCATGCCTTCGTCAAGCAAGCCGAACAGCTGGCGGAGAGCGCCGAGGTCACCGAAGAGCTTCGCCAGCAAGCGCTAAGCAAAGAGCACGCGGCCAAAGATCTTCGCGGGGCGGCCCTGGAGAATCAGATCCGAAAAAATCGCTTCCGCTGGCTGCGCGAGTATTTGACGGAGGCGGGCATGAAGCGCGCCGCTGAGCTGGGCTGGCCCAATACTTACACTTTGACCAAAAGTCTGGCTGAGTCGCTGATGGCCAAATACGGCGTCGGCCTGCCCATCGCCGTGGTGCGTCCCGCTATCGTCGAAACATCGGTGCACGAGCCGTTTGTGGGATGGAATGAGGGCATCAATACTTCGGCCTCGCTTTCGTATTTACTCGGGACTTCCTTCCGCCAGCTTCCGACGAACGAGAAGAAGCGCCTCGACATTATCCCGGTGGATTCGGTGTGCCGCGGCATGACGCTGATCGGCGCGGCGATTGTGGAGAGGCGTCACGAGCCGCTCTATCAGCTCGCAACTTCTGTTACCAATCCTTGCGACATGCGGCGTTCCATCGAGCTGACCTCGCTGGCGCATCGCAAGCACTACCGCGCCCAGGAAGGCCTGGAATACTGGCTGCGGCTGCGCCTGGACGCAATTCCTGTATCCAAGGAACGCTATAACCGCATGTCGGCGCCGGCGCAGAAGGCGATCGTGAAATCCATTCAGCGCATCATGTCACCCCTGCCGCTGAAGAAGACACCGCTGGTCCGCGCCGAACGCAACCTGGAAAAGGTGGAGAAGCTCATCAAATTATTCGAGCCGTTCATTCTGCACAATGAGCATGACTTCGCCGCGGACAACGTAGAGAGGCTCTCCTACGCGCTGCCCCAGGACGAGAAGGCCGCGTTCGGATACGACACGCGATCCATCGACTGGTGGGACTACTGGATCAATATCCACATTCCGGCGTTGCGCAAGTGGACTTATCCTCTGATTGAAGGACGTCCGCTGGAAGCGCGCCCGTCGCGTACCTTGCAGCCTGCGGCCGTCCCGGAAAACGGGGAAGTGGTCAAAACCGGCACTAACGGAGCAACGTGGCGATATTCCTGACTGGTTCCACCGGATACATCGGCGCCCACGTGGCCGCCAACCTGCTTGAGGAACACGGCGCTTCGCTGAATCTGCTGGTCCGCGCCCGCGATCCGCAGGAAGCCGCGGGCCGTCTGTGGCATGCCCTGCAACTGCATCTGGAGTTTCCGCGCTTCTACGAACACTTCCAGACGCGCATGCGAATTTTTTGCGGCGATCTGACTGCGCCGCACTTTGGCCTCTCCGCTGACGATTACGATCGCCTGATCCATACCACCGATTCGGTGATCCATTGCGCCGCCTCGCTCAATCGCAAATCGGAAAAGAGTTGCCTCAACGTGAACCTGCGCGGCACACTCGAAGTGCTCCTGCTGGCGCAAAAGTCGAACTACTATCACGGGCTGCGCCGCTTCAGCCAGGTGAGCACAGTCGCGGTGGCGGGGAAGCGGCAGGACGAAGTAGTCACCGAAGATCGTTCCATCGATTGGGACCGCTCGGATTACGATCCCTATGCTCGCACCAAGAAATTCACCGAACACATGATGCGGCAGCTTCTCCCCGAGGTTCCAATCACGATTTTTCGGCCCAGCATCGTTCTGGGCGACAGCCGCCATCCCGAGACCACGCAGTTCGACATGGTGAAGGCCTTCGTATTTCTGGCCGGCCTGCCGGTGCTGCCGTTCCGCGCGAAAGACAAGATTGACATCGTGAACGTGGACTTTGTCGCGGACGCCATCGCCACGCTGCATCAGAAAGAAAGCCCGCTGTATGACACGTATCACCTTTCATCCGGCACGGATTCGCAGACCTTCCGCCAGTTGACCAGCGCGCTGGCGGCGGCGCAGAACAAACGTGGCCCCATCTTCCTGCCGTTCCTGGAGCGGCCGTTCGACGCGACTGTGAATTTCCTGGCAAACCGCCACGGATCAATGGCCTACGGCGCCTCGCTGATGAAGGTGTTCATGCCCTACCTGGTGTGGAACACCGTGTTCGACAACACACGCGTCACCCAGGAACTTGGACGCAAGCCGGTACCGTTCTCGCAGTACAGTTATCCCCTGCTCAAATTCAGCCGCGAGAGCAACTTCACCTATCCCTACCGGGAGTGGCCCAGCACCAAGGCCGGAGGGTCCGCCGCATGATGGATCTGGTCCTCGAAGCCTGGGTCAGCAGCAGCATCGAAGCCGCCAAGCTGGGTTGGATGATGGGCAAAGGCAAACCTTGGCAGCCGGGTGAAAAACTAAAGCTGCTTTTTGCGGGCTATAACGGCACGCGCAACATGGGCTCCGACGTCAGGGTTTCGGAAATGTTGCGTCAAACCCGTCACATTCTTGGCGCGGAGAACACCGCCTTCAGTGTGATGACGCAGAATTTCAAGTTTACCGACGGCTACTTCGAGGGCACGCGGCAGGTGCATCTGCCGGACATTTTCCCTCCGTTTCTGTCAGACGAAGTGCCCCGGCATCACGGCGTGGTGGCGTGCGAAGGCTCGATGTTCAAAAGCAAGTTCGCCAACGCGCTCACCACCATGATGATCGGATCTTTGGGCATTGCCGCAGCTCAAAACAAGCTCTCGGTAGGTTACGGCGCGGAAGCGGGGCACATGGATCCGCTGATCGCCAAGATGTGCGCGCGCTATTGCCAGAATTCCCTGGTAATCACCCGCAACGAGGAATCGCGAACCCTGCTGCGCGAGCTGGGAGTGCCGACAGAGTTGGGCACCGACACGGCGTGGACATTCGATCCCGCCCCGGCTGAGTATGGTCGGGCGGTACTGCGGAAAATCGGCTGGGACGGCAGCACGCCGGTGCTGGTGGTGTGTCCCATCAATCCTTTCGAGTGGCCGGTCAAGGCCTCGGTCGCCAAGTTTGCGGCGCGCACCCTCACCGGCGCATTCAAAGCCAGCCACTACCGATCGGTGTATTTTCATAATTCCGGTGCAGCAGCCGATCGCGCGCTGGAGCACTACCTGACCGCCATCGCCAACGCGGTCGCCGCATTCCGCAAGCAGCGCAAGGTTTTCGTGGTGCTCGCCGCGACCGAGCGCCTGGACGCGCGCCCGGCCGGTCGCATCTCGGAAAAGCTCGGAGGCGTGCCCGTGCTAAGTTCCGAAGACTACAAGATGCATGAGCTGGTCAGCATTCTGCGGGCTTGCCACATGATGGTTTCGTCGCGCTATCACGGCATCGTGACCTCGATGCCAGGGCTGGTGCCGTCAGCGGGAATCACCATGGACGAACGCATCCGCAACCTGATGCGCGAGCGTGGACACCAGGACCTGCTGATGAACGTGGACGATCCCGATCTCGAACCCAGGCTGATGGCGGCCCTCGAGAAACTGGCCACGCAGGGAGAAGCAATCTCGGTGGGAATCGGACAGACCGTGGTAAAGAATTTGAAAGTGATGGCCCGCATGGGAGTGTATGTCGAGGAGGAAGTGCAGCGGCGGTATCCCGAGTTCCCCACGCGCAAAGGAGAGTGGAGCTGGGAAGATTACCTGCCGCCAATCAGCAAGAGTTTGAAGCAGCTGGTAGAAGCATTCGGATAGCACGAAGCACGTAGGCCCGGACGCCCTCGTCCGGGCAGGCGAGCGCAGCTCGCCAGAGGTCTTATCGTTGGCAAACTCCAAAATCTGCGGAGCTTCGCTCCGCCGGGCAGGTGAGGGCACCTGCCCCTACGCAAGCACATGAACTTTCTCGAAAACATTTTCGCCCAGCTCGACGCCGCCGACGATACTCCTGTCCTGGAGGAGATTCGAGATGACAGGTCAGTGCCAGTCACAGCGCGCGAGTTGTCGAACCTGGTGGGGCAGGCCCGGGCCTTCGTTGCGTCGCGGGGTCTAAAGAAAGGTGACCGCTGCGCTCTGCTGGCGCACAACGGCATCCAGTGGGTTACGCTTGACCTGGCCCTGATGGCGGAAGGTGTAATTGTGGTCCCGCTGTATGCACGGCAGGCGGCCGCGGAGCTGGTCGCCATGATGAAAGACTGTTCTCCCGCGCTGATCTGCTGCGGCGATGCTGCGTTACGCGAAGGCATTCTGCAAGAGTGGCCTGAGGCGCCTCCGCAATATCTGTTCGACGAGATATTTTCCCACGCTGGCGCGAGCGTCAACGGGAACCCGAAACTCGCAGAGTCCGATCCCGTCACCATTATCTATACGTCCGGGACGTCGGGCGAGGCCAAGGGCGTCATCCTGACCGCGGGCAATGTGAGCCACATGCTGGGCTGCACGTCGGCACGCCTGGATCTGCTGATGGAGAGCCTGCTGATGGAGAACAAGCCCGGACAAGATCGCGTATTCCACTATCTGCCATTCTGTTTTGCCGGCTCCTGGATCATGCTGCTGACATGCCTTCTGCGGCGCAGCCTGCTGACGTTGAATACAGACCTCGGAAAGCTGGCGGCTGAAATGCGCGCAGCCGCGCCCGACTATTTCCTCAATGTTCCGGCCCTGCTGGAGCGTATGCGCAAGGCGGTGGACGAGCAACTTTGGAAGACAGGCGGCCTCGCGCGGATAATTTACAGTCGCGCCAAGGCAGCGTGGATGCGCCAGCGGGAGGGGCAAATGCAGCTCTTTGACAAAACGTGCCTGGCCCTGGCGGATACAATGATCTTCCCCACCATCCGCAAGAAAATGATTGGCGACAACCTGAAAGCCCTGATCTGCGGCTCGGCGCCGCTCAATGTGGACACACAGCTCTACTTCAATATGTTGGATATTCCGGTATTACAGGTCTATGGACTGACGGAGACCACCGCCATCTGCACCATGGACGATCCTCGCCACGTCGAACCCGGACGGGTGGGGCCGGCCATCAGCGGGATCGAGATGAAGCTCGGCGAGAACGAGGAGATCGTGGTGCGCGGGCCAAACATTTTTCCTGGGTACTGGAACCGGCCGGAGGAAACGGCGAAGACGCTGCGCGACGGATGGTTTCACTCCGGGGACCAGGGAGAAGTTGACGCGGCAGGGAACTGGCGTGTGATCGGGCGGATCAAAAATCTGATCATCCTGGGATCGGGTCACAACATTGCGCCCGAGCCCATCGAGGACGAACTGCTGAGGAATCTGCCCGGCGCGCAGCAGGCGGTTCTGGTCGGTAACGGGCGCGGATATCTCTCGGTAATCGTGACCGGGAGCGCCACCCGCGAGCAAGCCCAGGCAGCCGTGGACGAGGTCAATTCGCGCCTGCCGCACTATAAGCAGATACGCGCTCTTCACATCCACACCGAGCCGTTCTCGATCGACAACGGCCTGCTCACGGCAAACGGCAAGCTCAAGCGAGACCTGATCGCAGCGCGCCTGCAAAGTGAAATCGAAGAAATGTACGCAGTCAAGCAAGCGTCGTAAAGGTAGCGCCGGCGTCCCGCCGGCTGTCTCGAGGGCGTCTCGCCCTCGGAGCGTTAAGTAACGTATTCGGGGCATGCTTCGAGTCATTTAATGAAGACGAATCAATTCAAAGGCCAAGCGCTCTCTTGGGAGCTTAAAGACGGCGCCATCGAGCTGGCGCTGCATCGCGATCCCTGCAACGAGATCGGTTCGCTCACGCTCGAGGAGCTGGAAAAGTTCGTATCCGCACTCGAGCTCATGCAAGATGACGCCCACGCCCTGATTCTGTACAGCACCTTAAAATCGGGATTCTGCGCCGGAGCCGACTTGCGCGAACTCTATCACGGCGCTCAAGGGATGGAGAAGCAAGCGGCAGCTCGTGGCGTCCGGGAATTTCTTGAACGTATTCACACGGTGATGAATACGATCGACGCCGCACCGCTCACCACCATCGCAGCCCTCAACGGCGTAACCTTCGGCGGCGGCTTCGAACTTGCCCTGGTTTGCGACCTGATCATCGCCGACAAAATGGCACGCTTCTGTTTTCCTGAATTGCGGTTGGGCCTGATCCCTGGGTTCGGCGGCATTCCGCGACTGAAGCGCGATCTGGGGAACGGCGTGGTGCGCGACCTGTTACTCACCGGTCGCAGCTTCAACGCGACGAAAGCACAGCAGGTAGGACTCGTGAGTCAGGTGGTCGGGGAAGGCGAGTCGCTGAAGGCGGCGCGTAGCACAGCCGCTCAGTTGGGAAAATTCGACCGCCGCACGGCAATCGCAGCCAAGAAGTTCATCAAGCCGATCCCTTATGAGGAGTTGCAGCGGGAAATTGATATCTTCTGCGATCTGTTCACTCAACCCGCCGTCGATGCGGGACTGAAGAAGTTCGTGGAAAGCAAGGACGCCCTACCTTACTTGCCCTGACATCTTTCGACTAAAATGAGAATAGAGCAATGACAGACAGTGGAAAAACGCTAGACGAGATCCTCAACCTCGCGGCAGCGCAGTTCAAAGTGCCGCGTGAGAAGCTGACTCCTGACGACGATTTCTTCAAGACGCTCGGGATTGACAGCCTGCAAGCGCTCGACCTGCTTACCCGGCTCGAGCACCATTTCAACGTCGAGCTCCCCGACTACGAATTGCAAGGGGTCTCGGACTTCAGGACGCTCGCCAGCCGCATCCAGGCGCGGCTGTGAATCGCATCCAGCATCGAACTTCTGAGAGACGTTTGCAATACCGCGAGAAGGGCAAACCGCGAAGGCCAGGTATCAGTTCATGGTCCTCCCGTTCTCAGTCCTTTGGCATCTGTGGTGAAATAAAGCATTAATGCTTAACCTCGACCAATACACCTGCCTGGGCGCAGCGCTACGCGAGGCGCTCGAACGTTGGCCGAATGAGACTTGCCTGATCGAGTCTGACCGCGACAAGGAAAAGACCCGCCTCACCTATTCTGACTTCAAAGAAATGGCGCTGCCGCTGGCGCGCGCGCTGGAAGACGCCGAGTTCAGCCCTGGCGACCGGGCCGCGATCATTATGACCAACCAGTCGAAGTGGCTGATTTCCGCCTATGCCATTTTCCATCAGGGTGGCGTGCTGGTGCCGCTCGACTACAAGCTGACCGCGGCCGAGCATCTGCAATTGCTGGCGCACAGCAAAGCAAAATTCCTGGTGATCGAATATTACTTGTGGCGCGCGATCATGCAGGCGCCCGGGTTCACAGACCACAAAGTACAAACCGTTCTGGTCACCGAGGCGCCGCCGGGGGCGGAGCTGGCGGGCGCGTTCCGCTGGGAGGATTTTCGCCGCAAGGGTGACCCCGTGTTTGTCCCCCGCCAGCGTCAGGATATGGCCTGCATCGTCTATTCCTCGGGAACCGGCGGAAGTCCCAAGGGATGCGTGCTCACTCATGAGAATTATCTGGAGCAGTGCAAAGCGCTGATCACGCTGTATCCTTTTTGGCCGGGCGTTCGCTACTTGAGTATTCTGCCCACCAACCATGCCATCGATTTCATGGTCGGTTTTATCGGGCCGTTTGTTTGTGGCGCATGCGTCGTGCATTTGCGCACGCTGCGGCCCGAATATGTGCGCGATGCCTTCGTCCGCTACAAGATCACCTACGTAAGCCTGGTTCCCATGGTGCTCAAGAACCTGGAGCGAGGACTCAAGGCGAAGTTCGATGCGCTGTCTAAGCCCAAGCGCTTCGTGTTGGAGCGATCGATCGCGGTGAACAAATTCTTCACGGGGTGGCGTCCCGACGTTCGTTTAAGCCGGGTCATGCTGCGCCAGGTGCACAAAGCCTTTGGTGGGGAATTGCGGGCCATGTTTACCGGCGGCGCATTTATGGAGCCTTCCACGCTGCAGTTCTTTTACGATCTGGGCGTTCCCGTGGCTAACGGATATGGTCTGACCGAGGCCGGCACTGTGCTCACGCTCAACGATCTGAAACCCTTCCGCGCCGATACCGTGGGTAAGGCGCTACCCGGTGTGGAATTGCGCGTATTGAATCCGGACTCGGAGGGTATCGGTGAAGTGGCTGCTAGGGGCAAGACCGTCATGTCGCACTATCTGGACGATCCCGAGTTGACCGCGGAAACCATCGTGGATGGCTGGCTGCTGACCGGCGATCTGGGCCGCTTTGACAGCAGCGGTCATCTGCAACTCTTCGGCCGCAAGAAGAACATGATCGTCACGGAGGGCGGGAAAAATATTTATCCGGAGGACATCGAAACTGTTTTCGACGGGCTCCTGGTCAAGGAGTATTGCGTCTTCGCGGCCAACTACATCTGGCCGGCAAGAAGCTTGGGCCACGAGATGCTGATTCTGGTCCTCCGCCTGGAGCCGGGACAAGAAGGTCAAGCTTCGGAATTCGGCGAGCCACTGAAACAGGAGATCATTGCCCGCAACCGCCGCCTGCCTGATTTCAAGCGTGTCGGTGGATGCCTGGTCTGGGAGAAAGATTTTCCGCGCACCGCCGCCATGAAAATCAAGCGCATGGTTCTCGCTGAAGAGATTCGCAAAACCCTCAGCCGGGCTGCGGTTGTCGAGCTATAAGCAAAACATGAGCGACCAACCGTGACCGATTCCGAAACGTTTCTTGCGGTGGTCAACCCGGTAGCAGGTGGAGGGCGATGCCGCAAACTGGTTAGGCCGGCGCTCGATCGTTTGCGTGCGGGTGGCATTGATCTCGAAGTGGTTGAAACCAGCGCTCCGGGCCAGGCGACGACGCTGGTTCGCGACGCTCACCGGCAAGGTTATCGAAAGTTTGTCGCAGTCGGCGGAGACGGAACTTCCTACGAAGTCGTCAATGGACTCTTTCCATCGGAGACGGTTGAGCCGGCGACGCTGGCATTTCTTCCCCTCGGAACGGGCAACTCATTCCTGCGTGATTTCAGCGACCGCGGCGTAGAGTTCGCCATCGAGGCGTTGCTCGCGCGGCGCTCAATTCCTTGCGATGTTCTCAGGCTGACCCACCAAACCGGAGTGCTGCACTACATCAATTTGTTGAGCATGGGATTTTCTGCGGATGTAGCCACCTTGCGCGCACGCCGCTTCAGCGGCTGGGGCGAGGTGGGCTACCAGTCATCCATTTTCATCAGCCTGGCGCGTTTCCGGCGGCGTCCCTTTCCCCTGCGAGTGGATGGAGACGCGGAAGTCGACCGGCGGCCGTGCTTGTTTCTCACTTTCAGCAACAGCAAATTCACCGGCGGCACCATGATGATCGCCCCCAAAGCCGAGGTAAACGACGGGCTCATCGAGTTCGTGCGCTGGGGCCCGATCGGGCGCCTGGGACTGATCCGCAACCTGCCAACGCTGTACGACGGTACCCACATTAACCATCCGCTGGCGGAACGCCGGCCGGCGAAGCGCATAGATTTCGACCTCGACGCGCCGGTGGATGTGATGGTGGATGGCGAGGTATTCACCTTGCAGTGCCAAAGCCTCGACGTGCTGCCGTCGGCGCTGAACGTCGTGGTATAAGAAGATTCCATGCCGAAAGACAGCAAGAATCGCGTGGAAAAGTCGCAGCCCGGATCATCGTCGGCACGCAAGATCGTTACTGCGTTGCTGATCGTCGCTGCTTTTGCCGTAGTGATCTACCTGGGATTGCGCAAACGCGGCAGCCGTCTGGATGCGTTCGCGAAATGTCTGGCTTCCAAGCCGACGAAGATGTACGGCGCTTACTGGTGCCCGCATTGTGCGGACCAGAAGGAAATGTTTGAATCTTCCTTCCAGTATGTTCCATATGTCGAATGTGGCGTGCCGGGCTCGCGCGATGAGGCTCAAGTCTGCAAAGACGCCGGCATAAAACATTTCCCCACCTGGGAGTTTGCCGGCGGCGAACGTCAGGAAGGGACCCTTGCGCTGCAGGCTCTCGGCGCTAAGACCGGATGCAGCCTGCCATGATGTCAGCTGCAACGTCACCCTTTGCCCGGCGCATTCTGATTGTGATTGCTGTGCTGGCAGCCGGTGGCACACTGGTCTCGTCGGTGTCTCTCTATCATCACTATGGCACTTCGGCCACCTCCTACTGCGATATCGGAGAGAGTTTCAACTGTGACATCGTGAACCGCAGCACCTACTCAACAGTTGCCGGCGTTCCCGTGGCGCTGATTGGTGTGGCCGGATATCTCGCTGTTCTGGCGCTGACGACCGTGTTTCGGAACCGGGACGAGGCCCCCGCGATGTTGGCGATCGGTTCCCTGGCCGGGCTGGGCTTCACGCTCTACCTGACTTACATCGAAGGTTTTGTCCTGGCGGTGTGGTGCGTTTTGTGCCTGTCGTCGCTGATTTTGATTTTGAGCATCACAGTGCTTTCGTCGCTTCTGTGGGTGCATGGTGTCCGGCAGGTGGATTAGTTCATGGAAGAAACCACATCATCCCCGGCGTCAGGCAGCGAAAGCTCTCTGGAACTCGCGGGAGAGTTGCGGCTGCATGAATTGCAAAGCCGGATTTTCCGGAACACGCGCACGCTGCGAGTATGGTTGCCACCGGGATATAGCGCACCCGAAAATCAGGGCCGGCATTATCCTGTGTTCTATCTCAACGACGGGCAGAATCTGTTTGATCCAGCGACGGCGTACATCGGAGTTGACTGGCAAGCTGATGAAGCTGCGCAACGCCTGATTCGCGAAGACAGAATTCCTCCACTCATCCTCGTGGGCATTGATAACGCCCAGAAGGACCGCGCGCGGGAATACCTGCCTTACCGCTCTTTCAATCCTCCTGTCATGCGGCCGCAGGGCAAACGCTATCCCGATTTTCTGTTGAACGAGGTGATGCCGTTTCTCTATCAGCGATATCGCATCGCGCGAGGTCCGGAGAACACGGGGCTGGGCGGATCATCCCTGGGTGCGATCGTCTCGATGTACACCGCGATGGCCCGCCCGGGAATTTTCGGCCGTTTGCTGCTGGAGAGCCCGTCCTTGTTTGTCTCCAACCGGCAACTCCTGAAATCCAGTCGCGCCTTCCGGCAGTGGCCGGACAAGATTTTCATGGCGATGGGAACCAACGAAGCGGGAAGTGAAGCCCGCGATCGACAGGTCGTGGAAGACGTTCGCGCCCTGGAACGCGTTCTCCGGCGCGCCGGATTGAGAGAAGACCGATTGCTGGTCAGGATTGACGAAGGCGCGACCCACAATGAACGAGAATGGGCCAAGCGCTTTCCGGAAGCGCTGGCATTTCTCTTCGGCCTTTCAGGATGACACTGCCAGGGTTGGTGCTTAAGGCACGCTGCGGGATGATATACGCCACATAGTCCACGACAAGGCCGTTATGGCCAGCACTGAAAGCTGCAGGTGGGTGATCCGCGTCAACGGTCCCATCAGGAACAAGGGATAGCAGAGATACAGAAGCTGCTGAATTCGCGGTGCTGACAGCTGCTCAGGCTGTGCCGCCGCCCAATCACCGAGCAGCAGAAACGCTGGCGCCAGGATTATCAGGTCATACACGGTCAAATGAGGTGACACCAGCACCGTGGCAAACAATAGCGCCGAGAGGCGGACTGACAGCGCGGACCTGCTTATCCAAACGCGAACTGCCAACGCCAGAATCGCCACGGCGCTCACCACGTACAACCCAAACGCAACGCGCGGCCACGGCAGCAGCAGAGACCAGAAAGCGCGCAGGGAATGGGTCTGGTACAAGCGTGGTTCAAGCAGCGGCAGGACCTCTCGAACATGGGTCAGCGCATGCAGGTAGGTACGCATGACCACAGTGCCGTAGTGCAGCCATGCCGCCGCAAGTTGGATGGTTGCGGCCATCACGGTGCCGGCGACAACTTTCCATTCGCGTGCGCACACGAAAACGACCGCCGCAGCCAGTCCCAACTGTGGTTTGAAAATGAGTGAACCGATGGCTAATCCTGCGAGCAGGGTGATGATCGTGTCGCAGGGCGAGATACGCCAGGGTAAAGCACAGAAGCGCGAGACCGGAAGTCTGTCCCCAGGCCAGCAGATGAAAAAATCCCGGAAAGGCAATTGCCAGAATTAGAACCGTCCAGCGATACGTTTGAAGGCCGGGACAAGTCCTCCACACCGCGTAGCAACAGAAAGCGTAGATCAGGACGTTCACCGCCAGCCACGCAGTCAGCGCGTAGCCGTAAGGCAACCAGGCGAGGGGCGCGAAGAATAGAGAAACCTGCGGCCCATAAAGCGGGACGTACAAACTGTCCGGCGCATTCGCCACAAACTCCCGCGCCAGATCGGCTTGCGCCCGCATGTTGTACAGGAGGTCTCCGCGGCCCTGCAGCGCGAGGCGTCCCAGGGTGTAGAAGTGCAAAAAGTCCGTCCCTTTAACCAGACCGCTGCGGTCGATCAAGCCCGGCACGGACATGTCCACGGCATAGACGGTCCAGAGCGATACGGCCAGCAGCAGACCATGAACGCGAATACGTTTGAGCGTAAGCCACGATGCAGGCTTCATGGCTCCAGCCTCGGTGTTGGTTGATCTGCGTCCAATCGCCATACGTGGCGATTGGGAAAGTATTGCAACAATTCTTCGTTGTCCATCTCGCCCATGTCGCGGGCCCAGACGATCTTGGACTCATCAATAGCGGCGGCGTTGTACACCCATTCCCGGTCAAGATCGTGATCCGGACCGTAGCGCACGATTACCAGGTGCTCTCCCGGCAGATCCTGTAGTTCGCGTGTGATTGCAGCGCGCTCGAGATTGCCGCGCGGCCAGGTCGGCTCAATGGGCACTCGCACCGCCACCGCGGCGATCCGCAACACAATCATGGCGCAGCAGATGACAGGGATGGCGCGAACCAGAGCAGTGCCAACCGCACGCCCCCACCAGCGCCAGAGTCGCAAATGGCGCAGGCATTGCATCAGCACCAGGTATAACAACCCGGTTCCCGCGGCCAGGTAATGAGGTGAGGTCCAGGTTTCAACCAGCATGCCCAGGAAAAGCACCGCGCATGCGATGAGCGGAAAACGCATGCGACGGTCGCGAAATATCCAGGGCAATGCCAGCAGCGGAATTGTAAGCAGGGGGCCGAGATAAAAATCCCACAACGACCAGATCTTTTCACCCAAGTTGCGCAGGAATCCCGCAAGCGTGCGGCTCCGTTCGTAAACGCTGAATTCGCGCTGGTAAAACTGGCGCATGATCGCATGGCGATAGACTGGTTCGGGGCGCGGCGCCTGCCACAGGAAATACGGCGCCCGCGAATATGTCTGGCGATTGACCTGGTAAGTCATGCGTAACGGGTTTCCAGTAACGCGATAGTAGTAATAGCCAGTTGCCAGCGCAGTGATCGCGAGAATCAGAATGAGCGGAGCAACCACCTTTCGCATGGCAACCGAGAATGCGGGACGTCGTGGACCGGCCAGCCGCACCACCAGGCAGGTTGCCGCAGCAATGCCGAGCAGCAGGCCTTCGTAGGGACGGCTGTTGGCCAGAATCGCGAGTCCCAAGGCCAGCCAGGCAGCATCTATGAGTTTCGGCTGGCGCTTCAGTCGTGGCACTGCGCCCACCACGAGCGCCCCTCCGAGGGCGACAATCGAGGCGCTCCAGTAGCCATTCATCCAGTAGCTGAGAATCCCCAGGCGCAGTGCTGCCAGCAGTCCGCCGAACAGCGCCCAGGTTGGAGGCAGCCAGCCTTGCAGCATCCAGCACATCACCGAGCACATGAGGGCGGTAATGAGCAGTTGCCCGATCCAGGGATTTCCCAGACGCTCGCCCAAAGCCAGAACCAGGCCCTGCGCCGGTGGATACATCGACATGTAGGTCGGATGCTGGATGATGTGAAAGCTCTCGAAGTGCGCCGCCATGGGATGCGGAGGGTTGGCGAGCCGGCCATGGGCAAAGGTGTCGGCGGCGAGAAGATAACTGAACTCATCGTGCCAGCGAGGTTCAGGAATCCCAAGAAGAGGAATCAGGGCCGTTCGTGAGACAAGAACGAACAAGCCAACCGTTACCACGCTGAGCACTTTTCTGTGTGCCAGCCTGGAAAACCATTGTTCGATGGGATGGAAGGAATGGAACTCCCGAGGTTTGCTCCAGGAGCGAACCAGAATTAGTCCCAGCGTAGCCAGCACCAGAACAAACTCGATGATCGGAACCAATGACGGCGCGAGGCGGGCCATGTTCATCGGACTGCGGACCTCGGGCGTCAGACGTCGGACCTCGGACCTCAGACCTCAGACTTCCGCTGTCAGACTCGGGAACTGAGCTGACGCGAGGTCAGACGTCTGGCGCCCGAAGTCCGTTTTACTTTTCTACCGCTACCTTGTCCGAAGTCAGCTTGTCGAGGATGCCGGACGCAACGTCAATCGTTTCCTGATCGACCGTGCGATTCTTGGCGATGGCGTCCGAGAGGGGCACGGAGACGATCTTGTTGCCGCGCAGGGCTGCCATGCAACCAAACTCGCCGCGATGGACCATATCAATTGCTCCCAAACCATACCGCGTTGCTAGCATACGGTCGAAGGCGCTGGGAGAGCCGCCGCGCTGCACGTGTCCCAGGACGACGGTGCGGGTCTCGAAGTTGGTGCGCCGCTCAATTTCGCGGGCCAGGATGGCAGCGATTCCGCCCAGCCGGGCATGGCCGAACTCATCCTTGCCCATGTCGATCACGATGGGCGCTCCATTTTTCGGATCAACCTCAGTGGAGAATTTCGCGCCCTCGGCTACGACCACGATGCTGAAGTAACGACCGCGTGCGTGCCGCAGACGGATGGTTTCAGCAACCTTGTCAACATCGAAAGGAATTTCAGGGATGAGGATGACGTCAGCGCCGCCGGCAATACCGCTGTACATCGCGATCCATCCGGCATCCCGGCCCATTACTTCTACCACCATCACTCGATTGTGGGCCTCGGCGGTGGTGTGCACCCGGTCGATGGCCTCGGTGGCGATATTGACCGCCGTATCGAATCCGAAGGTGAAGTCGGTGCCGGCAAGGTCGTTGTCGATGGTCTTGGGAACGCCCACCACGTTAACCCCTTTTTCGTGCAGCTTCTGGGCCACCGAAAGCGTGTCATCGCCACCTACGGCGATCAGGGCCTCAACTTTGTGCTTCTTCAGGGTGGCCACGCACTTGTCCAGTCCGTCTGCTTTCTTCCCAGGGTTGGTGCGCGAGGTGCGGAGGATGGTGCCACCGCGGGGAAGGATGCCGCCCACGCTGGAGAGGTCGAGCGGCATCGTCTTGTCTTCTAGGAGGCCGCGCCAGCCTTCGAGAAATCCTACAAATTCGTCTTCGTAATGGAAGCAACCCTTGCGCACCACGGCGCGTATCACCGCATTCAACCCTGGGCAGTCGCCTCCGCCGGTGAGTATGCCAACTTTCATCGCCTGCTCCTCAATGGATACACTTCGGCTGTAATCGCTTGCTTTGGAACATAAGAGATTATCATCAAACCCCGCATTTTGGCGCCGTGAGACCTTGCTGAAAATGTAGGCACGAGCGCGGGACGCTCGCGCCTACATCGGCCCGGAGCCTCCCTTGCCGATTGCGCCTGGGCGACGAATTCGCCACAATATCTTCTGCAAATCATAAAAATCTCATGCCGAAAACTCTACGCATTCTGATCTGGCTTACTGTGGCCCTTCTCGGCGCACTGGCCCTGGCGACGGTCGCCTTGCATCGCGGCGAGCAAATCAATGCCATGTGGCTGGTGGTCGCAGCTGCTTGCTCCTACGCTCTGGGCTACCGCTTCTACAGCAAATTCATCGCGGCCAAGCTTCTGACCCTGGACGCCCTGCGGGCTACTCCCGCCGAACGCCTGGACAACGGCCGCGATTTCGTTCCCACCAACAAGTGGGTGGTCTTCGGGCACCATTTTGCCGCCATCGCTGGGCCCGGACCTCTGGTAGGTCCGGTGCTGGCGGCGCAATTTGGATATCTCCCCGGAACGCTTTGGATCCTGGCAGGCGCGGTCTTCGGCGGTTGTGTGCAGGATTTCGTCATACTGCTGTTCTCGGTGCGGCGCGATGGCAAATCGCTCACCGAGATGGCGCGTGACGAAATCGGACGCCTCGGCGGACTGGTGGCCTACGTCGCCGTGATCAGCATCATTGTGATCCTGCTTGCAGTGTGCGCCCTGGTGGTGGTGAATGCGCTCAAGGCCAGTCCGTGGGGGACGTTTACCATTGCCATGACGATTCCCATCGCGCTCTTGATGGGCGTTTATTTGCGCACCTTGCGGCCCGGCAAAGTGCTGGAGACCTCGGCTTTCGGCTTTGTCCTGGTGATGCTCGCGATCTGGGGCGGACAGTGGGTCTCGCAAACCGAATCGGTAGCCCGCTGGTTCACGTTCTCGGGCCCCGCTCTTGCGATTCTCATAATCATCTACGGATTCGCGGCGTCCGCGCTGCCGGTCTGGCTTCTGCTGGCTCCGCGCGACTACCTGAGCACGTTCGTGAAGCTGGGAACCATTACCCTGCTGGCGCTGGGAATCGTTGCCCTTCGCCCGACACTTCACATGCCTCCGCTCACTCGTTTCATTGACGGCTCGGGGCCCGTGTTCGCTGGAAATGTGTTTCCCTTCGCGTTCATCACCATTGCGTGCGGCGCGATCAGCGGCTTTCATGCGTTAATCTCGAGCGGCACAACTCCCAAGCTGATCCGGCGCGAGACCGAAGCCCGCATGGTGGGATACGGCGCCATGCTGGCTGAATCCATGGTCGCCATCATGGCTATGATCGCGGCCTGCGTTCTGCAGCCGGGAATCTACTTCGCGATCAACAGTCCGGCGGGAATTGTGGGCCAGGCGCCGGAGGCCGCAGCCGCGACCATCAGCAACTGGGGATTCCCGATTACTGCCGCCGAGATGCACGCGCTGGCGCAGTCGGTAGGCGAGCAGACGCTCTACAACCGCACCGGCGGGGCGCCTGCCTTTGCGGTTGGCATGGCCCACATTTTCTCCCACAGCCTGGGCGGACAGGCCCTGATGGCGATCTGGTACCACTTCGCCATCATGTTTGAGGCCCTGTTCATTCTCACGGTGCTCGATGCCGGAACGCGCGTGGGCCGCTTCATGGTGCAGGACGCCCTCGGGCACATATGGAGGCCGCTGGGCCGCACCAGTTGGTATCCCTCGATTCTCGCCACCAGCGCGCTGATCGTAGCCGGCTGGGGATTGTTTCTGTGGCAGGGCGTCAAAGACCCGTTAGGCGGGATTAACTCTCTGTGGCCGCTGTTCGGTATTGCCAACCAGTTGCTGGCGACTGTGGCCCTCTGCGTGGCTACCACCATCGTCATCAAGATGGGCAGAGCGCGCTATGCCGCGGTGACGCTGGGCCCGCTGCTGTGGCTGGTCGCCGTAACTTACACGGCCTCCTGGCACAAGGTTTTTGATCCCAATCCACGCATTGGCTTTCTGTCGCACGCGGCCCAGGTGGCTGCTGCTCCCGGCGCAAATGTGCGACTGATTTTCAACGATCGTCTCGATGCCGTGGTGACCGGAGCCCTGATCGTGATGGTCACGCTGATCCTGATCGAGTCGGGGGTGGAATGGGCGCGAGTGCTGTCCGGTCGCAAGCAAGCCAGAGTAAAAGAGTCGCCGTTCGTGGCTACGCGTTTCGCGGAGGAGCAAGGATGAAGGCACGATTGACTGAGCCCACCAAAGGCCACGTGGGGACAGCCGCCCTCGGCTGTCCAGTCGAGCGAAGCTCGACGGGTTTTGCCCAGAAGTCGGTCCGACTGCTGGCTGACCAATTGAGGTGGAGCGTTCAGATTTTCCTGGCCATCCTGCGCGAAATTTTCGATGAGTCGGCCTACTCGCGCTTCTTGAGTCAGAGGCAATTGGCATCTTCGCGCGCGGCCTACGCTTCTTTTCGCCGAGAGTATGAAGTTACAAAGGCGCGTCGCCCCAGGTGCTGCTGATTTCGTAATGAGTAATGATATGGAGGACGGGCGTCCCGCCCGTCTCGCCCCGGACCCTGCAAAGAAGGGCGGGACGCCCGTCCTCCATTGCGAACGTCGAATGCCAACAGGCATCTCTGAAAATTGAGATAGACTCTTCCCCATGCGCGTGCTGGGCGTGGATTGCGGCACCGAGTACACCGGCTTTGGAGTGGTCGAACTTGGCCACGACGACACGCTGGTTTGCCTGACTTGTGGGGCCATCAAGCTTTCGCCGCGGGAGCCGATGCCCCGGCGACTGGCGACGATCTTTGACCGCCTTGGCGCCATCATCGAAGAGCACAGGCCCGACAACGTCGCCATTGAAGACGTGTTTTACGCGCTGAACGTAAAGTCCGCCCTCAAGCTGGGACAGGTACGTGGAGTGGCCATGCTGGCCGCATCTTCGGCCGGACTCGGAGTGTCCGAATATTCGCCTCTCTCCATCAAGTCCGCCGTGGTGGGTTACGGCAGGGCAGAGAAGCCGCAGGTCCAGTACATGGTTGCTCGCCTGCTCAACCTCAGCGAGGTGCCCGAACCCGCCGATGTTGCCGACGCCCTGGCCATCGCCATTTGCCATCTGCACACTTCCTCGACGCTGGTTCGACAGCGCGCTGTGAGCGGATGACCTTGCCCTCGCTTTTTTGGCATAATCTTTTCTTCATGGCTAAGAATGCAGGCGCGAGCGCGCTCTTGTGGAGGACGGGCGTCCCGCCCGTCTCATCCATGACCCTGCAAGGACGGGCGGGACGCCCGTCCTCCATAAAAGCGTTCTGTCTCCTCTTCCTGGTCATCGGCTTACACAGTGCCGCCGGCGCGCAGCAGCCGGCAGTCGTCACCTTTACTCTGGATTTCCCCGGCTCCGAGCCTTCGCACTATGCGATTTCGGTGTCCTCCGATGGCCGCTCCACCTACGAATCCGACGGCAAGCTGAGCCCCGATTCCGAGGGCGATCCCTTCCATCTGGACTTTTCCATGTCCCCCGAGACCAGCCGGCGGATTTTCGATCTGGCCGAACGCGCGCACTACTTTGAAGGAGAGATAGATTCCCGGAAAAAGAATTTGGCCTCCACGGGAGTCAAGACGCTGACCTACAAGGATGCCGGGCGCAGCACGACAGCTACCTACAACTACTCCCCGGTGGCTGCAGTGCAACAGGTTACGCAGCTGTTCCAGAGCCTTTCAACCACCCTGGAATTTGGACGCCGCCTGGAGTATTTCCATCGCTATCAGAAGCTGGCGCTGGACGAAGAGCTGAAGCGCATGGATGATGCGGCCAGCCGGAGTGACCTTGAGGAGATGGCCGCGGTGGTACCCATTCTGCAGCGCATCATGACTGACACCTCCGTGATCAACCCCGTCCGCGCCCGCGCCCAAAGGATGATTGAGCGGGCCGGGTCCGCAAAGCAATGATTCGGTTGGCAGCGATTTTCCGCCTATATCGCGATTTGTTGACAACCGTGAGGACCGAAAAGTGTTCTAATCAACTAATGGGGTCGTCTCGGGAGGTCCCACATGTTGATACGCCGATTGGCCGCTCTCTCCACTCTGGTGGTTTTGTCTTGCTCGCTGGCCGTTCCATCCTTTGCCGATTCACAAGCGCGTATCGTGCGCCTCAGCCAGGTTGACGGGGATGTTCAGATTGACCGCAACCTGGGGCAAGGCTACGAAAAAGCCTTCATCAACTTACCCGTCACCCAGGGCGCCAAATTGCGCACTGGACAAGGCGCACGGGCCGAAATCGAGTTCGAGGACGGCAGTAGTCTCCGTCTTACCCCCGGGTCGGTCGTAGAGTTCCCGGAGCTGGCCCTGCGCGACTCCGGCGCCCGGACGTCGAGCGTGGTCCTTCAGCAGGGAACTGCATATCTGAATTTCAAAGGCGACAAAGGGGAAGAGTTTGTTCTCGGTTTTGGGCGCGAAAGTCTGACCCTCAAGAAGCCCTCGCACCTTCGTCTCGAACGAAGAGATGCCAGCGCTACCGTGGCTGTGTTCAATGGCGCGGTTGAAGTCAATGGCGCCGAGGGTAAGGTAGACGTCGAAAAGAAGCACAGCGCAACTTTCGACCTGGCCGGATCAGCTCCCTACACTCTCGCCAAGAATCTCGAGCCGGACCCCTACGACGAATGGGACAAGCAGCAGGATAAGTATCACCAGCAGTACCGCGGCAACAGCTACTCGCCTTACGGTTACGGAGCCAGCGATCTGAACTACTACGGGAGCTTCTACAATATTCCCGGCTACGGCATGATGTGGCAGCCCTATCTGGTCGGCGCTGGCTGGGACCCGTTCATGAACGGTGCCTGGATGTGGTATCCCGGGGCTGGATATGCCTGGATCTCCAGCTATCCGTGGGGCTGGACGCCGTATCGCTACGGTTCCTGGACGTACGTCAACTCCTACGGATGGTTCTGGCAGCCGGGGAGGACCTGGACGGGATGGAACACAGTTCCTCGCATCGTGAACGCTCCGCAGCACTTTAACGCGCCCCGGATGCCGACCACGCCGGGACAAACCTTGCTGGTCAATCGAGGCGCGCCCGTTGGGGCGAGCGGTGTAATCCAGGGCCGATCGGCAATACGTAGCGATTCGGCAGGTCTGGGAGTTGCTCGAGGCAGTGTCCGCAATTTGGGCAGGATCTCGCAACAGGTCGAGCGGCCGGCATCCGCATCCATATCCGGGCGTGGGACCATGCGTGCGCCGTCTGCCGCGTCCGCGGCACGATTGCCCGCTGCAGGCTCCTCCAGGGTTTCTGCGCCTGCGGGCAACACCGCCGGTCCACGGATGAGTACCGGGTCAGGATCCTCGGCTCCCAGTTCACGTGGCCCTGCTCATAAATAGCGTACTGGGATTCACAAGGATGGTGGAGGTAGGCCTTGGTTTGTTTTCCCCACTTCGCAAGGGGTTGGGAATGGTAAATGCGAGGACTTGGGTTCGGCTCGGCCTGGTTGCCGCCGCATTGGTCATTTTCAGCCCAAAGAGTTCAGCCCAGACCATTTCCTGTTCTTCCGACGATGGCCGTCGCCATTATTGTCCGGCGGACACGCGAGGCGGAGTGCGGTTATTGAAAAAGCGCAGCGATGCAGCCTGCAACCAGGGCTACAGTTGGGGCTTTGATCGTGGAGGCATCTGGGTGGACCGCGGATGCCGTGCGGACTTTGCCATCGATTCCTACCAATATCGAGGTTCCGCCCCGGGCAGTGTCGGTACGGTCTCATGTTCGTCCGACGATGGCCGCCGGCACTACTGCACGGTTGAGTCGGGCGGCCGCGTGCGGCTGCAGCAACAGCGTAGCGACTCTCCTTGCCGTGAGGGTTACAGCTGGGGCTCTGACGGCAAGGTGATCTGGGTGGATCATGGTTGCCGGGCTGATTTCGCAGTCGAAGGAGGCCGCGGCGGCGTGGAAAGAGAACCCGATCAGGATCTCCCATGGGGCCGCAACTCGTACGCCGGAGGGCAAAACCAGGTGGTGTCGTGCTCGTCCGATGACAATCGTCGGCACTACTGTCCGGCCGACACGCGAGGTGGGGTGCAGTTGTTGAAGCAGCGCAGCGAATCAGCCTGCCGCCAAGGCCGCAGCTGGGGCTACGACCGCAGCGGTATTTGGGTGGACCACGGCTGCCGGGCTGACTTCCAGCTTCTTCGGTAGGCCACCGGTGTCGACATAAGCAAATCTTAACCCTTCACAGACCACGTGGGGACAGCCGTCCTCGGCTGTCCGGCGGAGCAACGCTCCGCAAAGGTTTTCCTGCAAGAAGCAAGTCGAGCTGCGCTCGACTGGACAGCCGAGGGCGGCTGTCCCCATGCGATTTGTGTTAATTGCCAGAGAAGTTATGACACCATCAATTACCACAGTCACTTGAGGCTCAGTGTGCCGGCACGTAGGCTATAGAAACACCCAAACATCTCTGGAGGTTTCATGGCTACACCGGGCCGGGCGCCCCTTCCCAACGCCGCTCCTGTTCCACCTACGCCAGCCCTTTTATTGGCCATGCTGCAGGTCTCGACCCATGTCAGCGATCTTATTTTCTCTCCCGGAAGCCATCCTCACGTTGAGGTAAGTGGCCAGTTGGTTCCGGTGAAAATGGCGGGCGTCCCGGTACTGACGCCGGGAGACACGCACCGCATCGCGCACGAATTGATTGGAGACAACCAGCAGGCGCTTACGATGCTGCAGAAGCAGGGATCGTGTGATATTTCCTACAGTTTGCCGGGCACGGCGCGCTTTCGGGTGAACGTCTTCGTCCAGCGCGGCAGCAGCGCGATCGTGATGCGGGTGATTCCGAAGAGCATTCCCAGCTTTGACGAACTGAAACTGCCGCAGGAACTTGCCCGCATCGCCGACATCAAAAACGGCATCGTCCTGGTCACGGGCCCTACGGGCTCGGGAAAGTCGTCCACGCTGGCGGCCATTCTCGACCGCATTAACGAAACCAAGGCGTACCACATCCTCACTATTGAAGATCCAGTGGAATTCATGCACCGGCACAAGAAGTCCATTGTTCACCAGAGGGAGTTACACAGCGACACGCCCAGCTTTGCCCTGGCATTGCGAGCGGCCCTGAGGCAGGCGCCCAAAGTCATCCTGGTAGGTGAAATGCGCGACAAGGAGACGATTGAAATCGCGCTGGAGGCGGCTGAGACCGGCCACCTGGTGCTTTCCACTCTGCATACCACTGACGCTTCGAAGACTGTGGAACGGATTATCGGAGTATTTCCCCTGGCCGAACAGCAGACCATTCGCAACCGTTTCGCCAAAAGTTTCCGCTACATCGTTTCGCAGCGGCTCCTCCCGCGCAAAGAGGGAGTCGGACGCGTGGCCGCCATAGAAATCCTCAAATCGACGCTTCGTACCCGCGAGTATCTGGACAAGGGCGAGGTAGAAGGAAAAAGCCTGCTGGACGCCATGCGCGACGGAGATACCGAGGGCATGCAGCACTTTGACGGCGAAATCGAAAAATTGATTCGCGCCGGCATGATTGACTACGACACCGCCATGGCCTATGCCACCAACCCAGGTAACTTGCGGCTGCAGCTCTCCGACCTCCTGGGAGAAGCACCGCCGGAGCAACAGGTGAAGGCCTCGGCGCCTGCAAAAGGCAAGCAGGAAACGGAAATCGAGCTCGAATAAAGGCAAATGGGTTGACCGAGCCTTGGTGGTTCTTCAGCCCTGCCGCCTATCCGAGTTGTCATGCTGAGCTTGCGAAGCATCTGGCGTGAACCGCAGGTGCAGTCTGGTCTACAATCGCACAGATGCGCGCGAGATCCTTCAGGATCAAAGTCCTTCAGGATGACTCCGAATCCGACAAATTGTGTAACCCGCCTAATCGCAAAATGATGCCCGCGTATCCCACTACGCGTTCGCGGTCGCCTGAAACGTCTCCGGACGTCGCGTACTTGACCAGCTCCGTGCCCGTTGCGCCGAGGCGCCTGGCGGCGGTGAGCATCACGACGGTCGGTCCGAATCCGCACATGCTGATGTCTTCATTCATGACCACGTCGTACAAGCCGCGCGCATCCATGACCAGAATCCGTTCGATGGCCTTGTGGTCTTTCACCCGCGTCACCGTGTCGTTCTCGTAGTGGTTCATGTCGCTGGAGGCGATCAGCAGCACCGGTTCGGCTACCGCCTGGACTACGTCCGCGATCACTATTCCCAAGGCCTGAAGCACCTCGTAGCGCGACGTGCCCAGAGCGATAGGGACGAACGTGCAGTCCGGATTCCTGGCTTGCAGAAACGGCAATTGAACTTCGGCACCATGTTCGGCGCGATGCGCTTCGGCGTCCTCTCCCAGGAGCGGGAAACGTTCCTTCAAAGCACTTGCGAGTGGCGCGTCTATGGGCACTTTGCCCAGTGGGCGTTTCCCATGAACCCGTGCTCATGATGGCCAGTGGATGTCCCATGCCGGTGTGGTTTGGGCACATCAGAATGCAGCGTCGGGGCGGATTGAGGCGGGCGTAGACAGCGCCAGCCACATGTCCAGAGTACATGTATCCGGCGTGGGGTACCACGCAGCCGAGCGCCGAGACCGTTTCCACGGGCGGGGACAAATAAGATTGCACCTCGGCCCGCAGGTCATCGGGATCGCGCGGATAAAAGCGGCCGGCTACAGCGGGATGGCGAATCGGCGTGGCCATTGCTGCTTTCTCCACGGTGTCATCCTCCACTCAGGATGACAAAGCGCCTTGAAGCGCACGAAAAAGTGCCGCGGACTTTTCCAGACTCAAAGCTTCTGCGCGCACCGTCGGCTTGACTCCGGCTTTTTCGAAAGCTGCCCGCAAAACTTTCGGTTCGTATTGCGCTTTGAGATTGTTCGAAAGAGTCTTTCGCTTCTGTCCGAAAGATAGCTTAAGAAAGTTGATGAAGCCGGCTTCGGGCACCCGCAAACTCTCGAGTTTCGGGGTCATCCTGAGCCGGACCACGGTAGATTCCACCTTCGGCGGCGGCGAAAACGCCGAGGGCGGAAGCGTGAACAGTTCTTCCACGCGGGCGTAAAGCTGCGCCGTAGCGGAAAGCAGGCCGTAGTCGCTCCCTCCCGGCGCGGCGGCCAACCGTTCCGCCACCTCGCGTTGCACCATGAGCACGATGGTTTCGAAGTATTGCCGGAATTCAAATAGCCGCAACAGGATGTCGGAAGTGATGAAGTAGGGAAGATTGCCTACCACGCGAACTGGTTCAGGCTGGTGATTCATTCCCGGACGGGTACTTCCCGGCTTCGGCCCGAACAGGGTGTGGACGTCAATGGCCAGCACGTCGCCCTCGATGATTTCCACGTTCGGCTCCTGGGAAAAGTTCATGCGCAACTGGGCCGCCAGCACGCGATCGATTTCGATGGCGATCAGCCGCCGCGCCCGTCTTGCCAGCATGGCGGTGAGGGCGCCGCGTCCCGGGCCGATTTCGAGGACTGTGCTCTCTGAGATGTCCCCCAAGGCCTCCACAATGCGGGCGCTGGCGCCGGAATCCACCAGAAAGTGCTGTCCCAGTTTGGGTCGGCTGTGGGGCTTTTCCGCGGCCGCGATTTTTGTCACGTTGACCCGCTTTCCTGCCGGCGTCCCGGCGTTTAAACTGGCGAGTTCACTCTGCCAGTTCGCTCCGACAGCAGCGTATGCTGAGAGCAGCACCCTATGATAGCGTGTGCTGGCGCGCCGGGGCTGGCAGTTTATAAGGAGTGGCCTGATGCACATAGTTTTTGCGGCCTCGGAGTGTGTGCCATTTTCCAAAACGGGCGGGCTGGCCGACGTTGTAGGTGCGCTGCCGCGCGCCCTGGTTGCGGCCGGACACCAGGTGAGCGTCTATCTTCCCCGCTACCGCGCAACCCTGCTCAAGGACGCTCGCACCGTGGTCAAAAGCGTTACCGTACCCTTCGACGACCGCTACCGCTTCTGTTCCATCGTCAGCGGGGGCGAGCGCTCCGGAGTGAAGTTCTACTTTGTCGAGTATCCGCCGTTTTTTGACCGCGATGCGCTTTACGGAACGTCCGCCGGCGACTATCCCGACAACGCCGAACGCTTCGCTTTGTTTTCCCGCGCCGTGCTGGAAGCCTCGAAGATTCTGGGGGTGCCCCAGGTCTTTCACTGTCACGACTGGCAATCTGCGCTCGTGCCCGTGCTGTTGCGCACGCAATACGCCGAGGACCCGGCCTTCCGCGACGTGTCCACCGTCTTCACCATCCACAACATGGGATATCAGGGCCTTTTTCCGCCCGATACTTTGCCGTTGCTGACCCTCCCCTGGGATCTGTTCACCATTTCCAAGATGGAATTCTTCGGCAACGTGAACTTCCTGAAGGGAGCCTTGATATTTTCTGATTTCATTACCACGGTGAGCAGAAAGTACAGCCAGGAAATCCAGACCACGGAGTTCGGCTTTGGCCTGGAAGGGGTGCTGCGTACGCGGTCCTCGACCGTCACCGGCATCCTGAACGGGGTGGACTACGACGAGTGGAGTCCCGAGACGGACAAGTTCATCGCAGCGCGCTATTCGGCACAGGATTTATCCGCTAAGGCGGAGTGCAAGGAAGATTTGCTCACAACCTTCGGCTTAACCAAAGCCGATTTGCGCCTGCCCGTGATCGGAATTGTTTCCCGGTTCGCGGCCCAGAAGGGTTTTGACCTTATTTCCCAGATCATGGACCGCCTGGCGCGCGAGGAGATGATCATTGTCGCTCTGGGTAGCGGCGACAAACCCTACGAAGAGATGTTCCTTCGCCTGAGCAAACAATTTCCCCAAAAGATAGCGGTCAAAGTGGCCTACGACAACGCTATCGCGCACAAGATTGAAGCCGGGAGCGATATGTTTCTGATGCCCTCCCGATACGAGCCTTGCGGCCTCAACCAGATCTACAGCCTGAAGTACGGCACAGTCCCGATCGTCCGCGCCACCGGGGGCCTCGACGACACCATTGAACATTGGGACCCTCGCACCGGCAAGGGGACCGGCTTCAAGTTCACGGACTACAACGGCGAGGCATTGCTGCTGACGATTAGAGAAGCGCTGCGGGCCTTCCGCGATCAGAATTCCTGGCAGCAACTGATGCGCAACGGGATGAGCAGGGACTTTTCCTGGAACGCTTCGGCCAAGGAATACATTCGCGTTTACGAGCGAGTCCGGCAGGGACGGGGAGCATCCGCGGATATGAAGCCCATCAGCGGAAATCCAAGCGTGGCCTTGGTGTAGCTCTGCAGCGCAGGCATGCACTATTGCGGGTTGGGCGACGTGCCCATGGGCAGTGCAGATCCATCCCGCAACCAATCGACTTCGATTACCTCTCCCGGCTTGAGTTTCACCTCGCGGCCCTTTTGCAGCAGAAGGAAAGTGGTGCTCGCCACCAGTCCGTACCAGCGCGCGCTCCCCGCGCTAGTCGCCAGGACTTCTTCCGAAAGATCGTCAGCCAGCTTTGCCACCAGTGCCGTGCCCCCCAGCTGAAGTGCCAACCGCTTCTTGCTGACAGTGGGATGGACGGTGCCCTCGCTGTCTGTTTTCGCGGAATTGCTTTCGGTCGAAGAAAGCTCGAAGCGGGCGGGCTGTACGGTGCCATCAGGCAGCTTAATGCGATCGAAGATCATGCGCAGGGCGCCCCGGCGCATCATACGGCGCGCCGGAATTGTTTCGAGGTGACCCTCCACCAGGGTTCCCTTGGGCAGCACGGGCTTGCCGTCCACCTCGACCGGGTCCTCAAGCTTCGCCATGAACGATGAACCGCTCGGAGACTTCGAACTGATTTGCGACAGCAGGGCTAGCCGGGCCTTTCTTCCTACCGACGAGAGCTGGGCAGGCAGAGGAGTTGTGCGCTCCTGTGCATGCGAGCCGGCGGCAGACACGATGCACAGCGCAATCAGACAGCAACGGATCAGAGTCATGAGGTTCGACCTGGGAAATGAGTTCAGGAGACTATAAACGATATGCAGCTGGGGATGGTGGAGGACGGGCGTCCCGCCCGTCAGGCACAGGCCATTGCCCGACGGGGGGACGCCCGTCCTCCACTGTTCGTGGTTGACGAATTTGCGATACCTCCCACAATCGCGCCCGCTTCAGTCTTGGTAAAATGAGTCGCTCCGCATTCCCATGGCCAGCTTTACCAGGACGATCTTCCACGTCGACATGGACGCCTTTTTCGTGTCCGTGGAAGAACTGTTCAATCCTGAACTAAAGGGGAAAGCGGTAGTCGTGGGCGGACAGCGCGACGAGCGCGGCGTAGTTTCCGCCGCCTCGTACGAAGCCCGCAAGTTTGGCGTGCACTCTGCCATGCCGCTGCGCACCGCCGCCAAGCTTTGCCCGCAGGCCATCTTCGTAAACGGCCATCCCGACCGTTATCGGGAGTGCTCTGAAAAAGTGCACCGGGTTCTGACCTCATTTTCGCCGCAGGTCGAAATGGCTTCGATCGATGAAGCCTATCTCGATATGACCGGCACGGAACGGCTGCACGGCCCGCCGCTCCGCGCTGCTCATTTGCTTCACCAGAAGATGAAGACCGAGACCCGGCTCAACTGCTCGATCGGCATCGGCATCTCGCGGCTCATCGCCAAAGTTTCATCGGCCCGGGCCAAACCCAACGGGGTGCTCTGGATTGTGCCCGGGCAGGAAGCGAATTTCCTGGCGCCGCTCGACGTGCGCGAGATTCCCGGCGTTGGCAAGGTCACGGAACAAAGCCTGCATGGGCTGGGCATTCACAAAGTCGGAGACCTCAGCCGCTTCGACGAAAACTTTCTCGAAGAAAAATTCGGCAAATGGGGATTGGCGCTGGCGGGGAAAGCCCGGGGGGAGGATGCCGGCGGCTGGTTTGATAGCGAAGTCGGCGCTGACAGCGATCCCAAGTCGATCAGCCACGAGCACACTTACAACGACGATACGGCCAGCGCAGAGCAGTTGGAATCCACATTGATGCGTTTGTCGGAGATGGTGGGCCGCCGCCTTCGCGAGGGCGGGCTACACGCCCGTACCCTCCAGCTCAAACTGCGCTACAAAGATTTCACCACCATCACCCGCGCTCACACTTTGCCTTCTCCCACCCAACTCGACAACGAAATCTTCGAGCAGATCCGGCTGCTGTTTCGCAAGAACTGGCGCAAGGGCGCTCTGGTGCGGCTGCTCGGAGTGCAGGCGTCGTCATTCGAGGCCCAGGCCGGGCAGGGAGACTTGCTGGAAGACGGACGCCGCCAGCGTTGGCAGCAGGCGCTATCGGCGGCGGATCAGCTGCGCGACAAGTTTGGTGAGTCCAGCGTTTCGCTGGCCAGCGGAATGCGGGGCGGGTTTCGTGAACGGACGCACGAGAATCCCGTGGGATTACCGGGGAAAGGGAAGAGTAGCGAGTGAGTAGCTTCTTAACCGCAAAGGACGCAAAGGTCGCAAAGAGAAAATCGGGAGATCATTCGGGGAACTTGGTTATCTTGCGACCATGGATCCTTTGCGACCTTTGCGGTTAGCTCTTGACTCTGGACGCAAAGCGGGACGCCCGCCCTCCAAAATCTAGTGAGCAGCCGCCAGTAGTGACCCCACTCCGGGTTTGTATCCGTAAAAGTCGGCTACTGAGTGCAGATGCTCGATGACCTGCTGGGCATATTCTTCCTGCAGCGGCTTGGTCAACAGATTGTGCTCCGCGTTCGGGTCCTGGCTCAGGTCAAACAGGAAGCTCTCCGCGGGAAAGTCGTACGTCGTGTACAGGAACCTCCCGTTATCTGCCAGCAAGCCGTAGACCGCACGCTCGTCGGAGGCCAGAAAGAGCTCGGTCCTGCGATAGGTCTCCAGCTCTTGCTTGCTCTCCACGAAGAGTGGCCGCCCGAAAAGAGGGTTCGTTCGAATCGGCCGATGTCCCAGCAGATAGTAGAGCGACGGAGTAATGTCGGTCAGCGCGGAGAGCCGGTTGTCATCGTGCAAGAGCCGGCTGCGCATGCTTGCCGGCAGGTGCAGGATGAGGGGAACGCGCATAACTTCGGGAAAAATCGCAATCGAATGGCCGCGCCGGCCAAACTCGCCGGTGGCGTCTCCGTGGTCGGAAGTCACAACGATAATGCTCTCGTCGAACAGACCGCGCGCCTTGAGATACGCGAAGAAACTGCCCAGGCATCCGTCGACCTGGTGGACTTCGTGGGCGATGCGGTCGTTGAAGCCCGGCCGCACATGCCAGTCGGGGTCGTCCCCCATCGGCAGATCGTTCCGAGCAAACTGGTGCACGTTCATGGGCTGCGCGTAAAACAGCACGGGACGGCTTCGATCGGTGCGAGCGTCCAGGTTGTTGGTCAGCTGTCCCAGGGTGGAGCATGCCTCAAACCTGTTCCACAGCGGCTTGTCGGTATCGAGCTTGGTTAAGTTAGCGGACGGCGAGAGGATCTGGCTTAGCACAGTGTCGTAGCTGACCACTATCTGGTAGCCGTCCGTGTTGGCCAGCTTTTCCAGACCCGTTGACCCGGGAAAATGGCTGCATGTAGTGGGCGTGCAGCAGCATGGTGCCGGACCAGATCGCAGGCTCGGACAGGGTCGTGCCGGCATATTGGGTAAACACGTTCCGCAGCGCAATGCTTTCGCGCGCCAATGCGTCCAGGTTGGGCGTGAAGTCCACCTTGGGGTTGTAGGCGCCCACGTAGTCCGGGCGCATCGAGTCGATCACCAGGATAAAAATGTTCGGCCGCTGGGTTGTGGTCGCGACGAGGTCATCCACCAGGCTCACATCCGTCTTGGCCTCGGCGTCCCGGATGTTGGTGTACTGCCGCAGGATGCGGCACAAGTCTCCGCACGGCATTTCGCGCGCGTTGCCCAGGATGTGGTGGGCCAACTGGAAAGACGTGTCCTGCCCCGCATAGGTTTCCATGGCGCGCGCGACATCATCATCAGTCGAACCCAAAGCCCGGGCCCAGAATATGTCGGTGGCCTGCAGGGCCTTGTAGCTAAATCCGGCGAGCAGCAGCACTGCCAGAATGGTGGCAGCCGAATATCTTTTGCGGCGTGGTCGCAGGGTGTAAACGCAGAGGCTTAGAACGATCCAGAAGAGTATGGTGAAGGTGCTCTGCTGCACTCCATTCCAGTCGCCTCCGCCCACCAATGTGGGCATGGCAATAGCCAACGCTGAGAGGCCAACTGCAAATGGCAGAAGCGTTGACCGGAGCACGGATATAGATCGGACCGGCGCGTCCTGTGCCAATAAGAAGGGTGAGACCAGATAGCCTAAGAAAAGCGTCAGGGCGACAGCAAAAAGAACCGCGTACAGGTGCGCAGCCCAGCCCTCGAAGCTGAGAGCGCTGGCCAGGAAATGGTCGAGCACGACACCAATTACCAGCGCAATCGCCATTCCGTTCAGGGCGAGTCGCAAACTGGTGGGACGGCGCGCGTGCCGGGTGAGCAGGCGGATCAGATTCAGGATCGAGATCACGATGATGGCGACCAGAACATGTGAGAGCAGGCTCCAGCCTATGATTTCGAGCCTGCCCAGTCCGAAATTGAGTGGCACTTTCTCGGCATGGTTGCGCACCGCGGCGCCAACCACGTAGATAGACGCCACGGCGATCGCCACCAGGACTCCGCTCGAATATTCCAGCAGAGAGATGTCTTTGTGCTGGTTGTCTGCAGCCGGCCAATGGTGGTGCAGGTCCGACGCTGCGGTTGCGATCAGCGGCAGCAAGGCAATCAAACTCCAGCAGTAGGCCGCCCAATTATTTTGCAGGGTTGGCATGAAGGGCCGGGCGGCAAGGTAGATCCCACCCAGAGCCAGCGTTCCAAACAGCAGGGCGTCGACGCGCGTTTTCTTTCCCGCGTAACTCGCGACCGCGGCAGCCAGCAGGGCGAGCCAGTAGAGGAGCCAGTGATGGTGGGCAAACCAGGGCATCCAGAAGTAGGCTGGCGCTTTGATCAGGGCAAAGTAGGTATAAGGCAGGAACGCCAGCAGGCAATAGATCGAGGTCAGGACAAGGTAAATTCCCCAAAGCAGTTTCAGGAATGTAGCGGTCCACCTTCGCACGGCGAAGTCCTCGGTTCTTAACAGCCAATTTTTCGGTTAAGTCTCAATTGTGTCTGAAGGACGAGCCTGCGGCAAGGTCCCGGGAGTCCCATGGCGGAATTCTGGAGTGACGAAAGTACCCTTTCTCGGCAACCGAAGTACGGTTAAAAATGTACGATTTCGAAAGCCGTCCAGTGTATGTTGGAGTCAGCTTTACAAATGAAAGACGAAGGGTGATCAGGGATGTCAAAATCTCAAACTGCCGTACTCCGCACTCCTGCTTCATCCCGAAGGTTTCTGTTTGCGCTCAATTTCTTCAAGTCGCCCGCCATGCTGGGCTCGCTCATCCCCAGCTCCCGATTTCTGGTGAATGACGTTCTAAACCAGGTGGACTGGGAAAAAGCGCGGGTGATCGTCGAGTACGGGCCGGGCGTCGGAACCATCACCCAGGAAATTCTCAAGCGCATGCGTCCGGACGCGGTCCTGCTGGCGCTGGAATTGAACGAAGAGTTCGTTACGTTCCTGCGGGAAGAAATTGTGGACCCCCGGTTCCATGCGGTCCATGCTTCCGCTTCAGATGTCCGCAAGGTTCTGGCGAAACTCGGATTGCCAAGCGCCGACTACATCATTTCCGGCATTCCTTACAGCACCATGCCCGATTCAGTGCGCCGGGAAGTGATGCAGGAGTCGCGCCAGGTGCTTCACCCCGAGGGGGCGCTGCTGGTCTATCAATTTACGAACACCGTTTTGCCCTATCTCGAGTCGAGCTTCGGCAGCGTGCGGCAAGGCTTCCAATTCCTCAACATACTGCCAGCCCGGATTTTCTACTGCACGCCCTAGCGTTCGGATCGTCGCTACTACTTGCCAAAACACGAAAGCCGGAACCCGGATTATTTCCGGTCCCGGCCTGCGCTTTCTTCGACGTCGGAAGTGAAGGAAGACGGGCGGGACGCCCGTCCTCCATCGTTAAGTGTTAGTTGCTGGGTGTGGCGTTGGCTGTGCTTGTCGGCGACCCTGGATTGGCGCCGCTTCCGTAGCGGGTGAGCCGCGGGAAGAATGGCGTCACTTCAAACGGCATCTTGTCGCGGGCGGAGGTGATGGCAACCGGTGCGGTCTTGATCAGCTCCACGTGGTTATCCCAGGCATTCAGCTTGACGCGTCCGCCCAGCGGTAACGCTGGAATCTGGTCCAGCTTGTTCGGATCGAGGGCTGGGGCCGACGTCATCAGCGCTGCCATCCGTTCGACACCGCCGCGGGGATCGGTGAGGCTGTTGCCCAGGTGCGGGGTCAGGAGCGCTGAAAGTGCCGGACCTCTGTCGGCCAGCTCTCTCAAGAACAAGCCAGCTGTGTCGAGCTTCTGGGCGTACGGTGAGTTCTTCAACAGGTCTATAGCTTTCTTGTCGGCGGCAACTTCTTCCTCTGGAATGTGCCTGAACCCCAGGTTCTGATAGGTCGACTCGTCAGAGAAGAGCATCCGGTCATTGAAGGCGTAGCGGCTGCCCAGGTTGTGTCCGAGGACAATGTGCGCCAGTTCATGCGAAAGAACCATGGCCAGGCTGGTCTCGTCGGGAAGGACGTCAATCAGACCGCGGCTGACGACGATGGTGTTGCCCACACTGAAGGTTTCCAGCGGTGATGTCAGCATCACGCGGGTGCGAACTGGACGGGGCAGCTCAATATTGTTGGTGACTTCTATATTGGTCACAACCGTCATCAGGATCTTGTCCACTTCGCCCTGAGGGGCCAGCAAGCCGGCGTTCTGCAACCGTTCGATCACGTTGTCTTCGGCCTGCTGCTGCCATTCCCGCTGAGCCTGGAGCGGGGAAGCATCCTGCGCCGTGGGGCTTTCGTCCTTGACGCTCGAATCCACCAGCACCTGGGTGAGTTCGTCTTCCTTGTTGTTCTTTTTGAGGTCATAACCCCAGATTCGGGTCTGCGCCTTGAAAGCCAGCTTGTCCTTTGAGCCGGAGCTGAAATCGCCTTCTTCACTGTAAATGTAGGTCGGGACCCAGTAGCCCGGAATCAGATTCAGGCGCCAGCTATCCATGTGGAAGAACTGCGCGTTTCGGGGCCGCGGCGCATAAGTGCCGTTGAGCCGGACGATGTTGAAATCCTGGTCTTCCACCCAGATGCGGCCCAGAAAGCGGCCCTTGCCGGCATCTTTCTTGGGGGTCACGTCGAAGACGATGCAGCGCACGTCGCCCTGAAACTCGCGGTGCACATATTTGAAATCGTAGTGGGCGCGGTCAAAATCGTCGCGGTCGGCGAAGATCATCCAGGAAAACCCGATGGGCTTGTATTCGAATTTGAACAGCTTGGTAACTCCGCCCATCATGCGGTTCTGGAAGCTTGTATCCTTCGACAGATAGTCCTGCCGGTCCACCGAATCACTCAGGTCCAGGCGGCCGAAGAAATAGTGGTCCTCACGGGGCGACGGCCCCATCTGCTGATCCAGCTTCAGGTTCTGCAGGTAAGTCTCAACCAGAGGCGTACGCGTTTGCAGAAATGTGATCAGCGCGTGCTCGCGCACAATGGCCCGATCAACCACCTGGTCCATGGTGGTGGGTGCCGTTGCAGGGTTGGGCGTGGCCGCAGGCTGCGGGGCGTTCTGCAATGGGGTGGCTGGCGCAACCACCTGAGACGGGCTCGATGTTGGCTGCGCCGACGGCGTCGGCGCCTCGGATGACGAAGCCGGTGCGGTCGTCTGCTGTGCCATGGTGCTGAACCCGACCAGCAGGGAAGCGGTGATCATCCATTTCCAAGTACGCATACTCAAATCCTCTCTACTTATGCTCAGTACGCCAGCTGGAAAACGACATGTACGATAGCAGTCGAGTCTATCGGCTGATTGAGGTGCTGAGCCGGTTTGAATCGCATCTTGTTGGCAGCCGAGATCGCGGCCTCGTCCAGGCCGTGACCCAAACCGCGCACCACGCGATTCACGTGTAACTGCCCATTAGCTCCGAATGATACTTCCAATAATACTTCACCTTGCAGCCTAAGCTGTCGAGCTTCCTCAGTGTAGACCGGATTGGGCTTGGAGATGATTTCCACAGGTGTCGTGGCCGGTCCACTTTCCGCCTGCTGTGGCCGGGCCACGCCCTGGCTGAATTGCTGGGTCGAAAATCCTGCCGTCTGGACAGTAGCTCCGCGCCCGTTGCTGCGGCCGTCGCCTTGTCCAGCTTGTGCAATACCGTTGCCGAACCCGGCGCTGGCGATCGTGCCCTTGATACCTTTGGCTCCGCCCGCTCCGTTACCATTTCCCGGTCCGGGCGGCAGATCGAAAGCACCCGTACTCGCGGCTACCAGATGGGCGTTGGGCTTGCCCTCTCCTTTGAGCCCGTCAGGATCGCCGAAACCGCCCGTCTGTACCTTCTGGATAGGAGCGTTTACGGTCGGAGTCGCTGAACTGCCAAACTCGCCGGTATGGACAATCAGTGTCGGCCGGGCTCCACCCGTAACCTGTTTCACCACCGCGGGCGTGAAATTGTTCACTTCAATCTTCGGAGGCGCGATGTCCGGCTGTTGCGGACGCGGCGCGCGGATCTCGCGGGGTACAGACAGCTTGGGAGCATCAAAAACTGGGGCCTTGGGCAGCAACTTGGCCCGCAAGGTACGCGGAGGAGTCTTCACCTCCAATGGCTTGGGCTGCAGACTCGGTAGCGGGATCAACTCGGTGACGTGGTACTGCCGAGTGATGTTCAGGCTATCCGGCCAGATCCAGCCGATGTTGATCATCACGATGATGAGAAATATCAACAGGCCGTAACTGGCTGCCAAGGCGCGCCGATCCATCTTGCGCTCGGGCAGAATCCCTAATTGAAACCCTACAGACGTAGCCATGCAATGAACTCCAAAATTGGGACCCGAGCCAGAGGGGAGATGCACCGGGTGGAGTTTTAAAGCTACGGGAGAAAGCACGAAGGGTAAACGTGCCCTGCGTGGGTGTCCTTCAGTAACCTTCGTAATCCCCTGAAATTGGGGCTGTTTTTTTGGGGTTGACTCCAGGGGTCTCAGGAGAGCAAAATACCGCCCGTTCTTTTCATTCCGCAGTCGATTTCATCGACTTCCCCAGCTGTTTCCGGGCTTTTTAGTTCGTAGGGCCGAACCAACCTGGCAATTAAGACTCCAGGGCTGAGCTCTGGAAACCCTGATTGCTCAGTGGGATGTGAGCCGTGACAGGAGCCCCAGCCATGCGCGGAATGCGCCAGTATTCAGGGATTGTTGTGATGCTGTTCATTGTCCTCGGCCTTCCTGAGAGGAGTCGCGCCGTTGACTTCGCACCGGCAACCGCCTACCCGGTCGGCACTTCTCCTTCAGCAATCGTAGTCGGCGATTTCAACGGTGACGGCAAATCGGATCTAGCCGTCGCGAACGTTGGGAGCGCCAACGTCAGCGTTCTGGTCAACAAAGGTGACGGGACGTTCCACGCCGCAGTGACCTCTCCGACTGGCACAGCGCCGCAGGCAATGGCGGCTGGCGATTTTAACGGGGACAGCAAGCTCGACCTCGTATTGATCAATCAAGGCAGTCCGCCGAGCGGTCCCAGCGGTGCGATTTTTCTGTTGCCAGGAAACAATGACGGCACCTTTCAGGCTCCGGTACAGATTCAGGCCGATCTGTATCCCGCCAGTGTTGCCGCCGCGGATCTCAACGGTGACGGCAAATCCGACCTGATCCTGGGAGATGCAGTCAATGGCAGCTTGACCATTCTCATGGGGAAGGGGGATGGCACGTTCCAGAAGCCATCGACCGTGACCCTCACGAGCGCGGTCGTGGCGGCCTTGGCAGTGGGTGACTTCAACGCAGACAAGAACGTGGATATCGTCGCCGACGTTTTATCCGGGCCGGTCTTTATCCTGTCAGGTAAAGGAGACGGGAGTTTCCAAGCCCCGGTACAGATCACCACGGCCGCGACCTCTCCTCATCTTCTCGTGGGCAATTTCGACGCCGACAGCAAGCTGGACCTGGTGGTGCGATCCGAAGCGCCACGACCTTCCCCTTGCAGAAGACCCCCATGCATAGGCTTCGACCGCTTGCAGGTTCTCGGGGGCAAAGGCGACGGAACATTCAATCCCCCAACCCTGGTGTCTATCTTCAGTGCCAGCGTGGGCAACCTCGCTGCTGGCGATTTCAACGCCGACAGCAAGTTGGACCTGATCCTGTCTCGTTCCGGGTCGGGGCTCCCGTATCTTGGGCGCAACGATGATACGTTCTTAGCCCATCCTGCGCTTTGGATCGGGCTGGGCTCGTTTGTGGTTGCAGCGGACTTGAACGGCGACAATTTATCCGACCTGGCCGTTACCGATCCCGCCAACAACAACGTTGTCGTCTTTCTGAACACCAGCCCAACCTCGGGGGCTGACCTGTCTGTGACCGAGCCTGCGACAGCGAACGCAGTCATTGGCGGCGACAACCTCAGCTATCGAGCCGCGGTGCTGAACGCGGGCCCGCAGGATGCAACCGGCGTTACTCTGAAGGAAACGCTGCCCGCCAGCTTCACTCTGCTTTCCACTCAGCCCAGCCAGGGAACGTGTTCCGGCACGACCACGATTACGTGCAATCTGGGCGTCATGCCGGATCCATCCTCAGCCACGGTGGATTTCACGGTAAAGCCGACCGCCGCGGGAATCTTCACCGACGGCCTTCACGTCACGGCCACCCAACCAGACCTCAACTCGAAGAACAATTCCGCTTCAACGACAATCACGGCAGTCTTGCCCGCGGACCTGGCCGTTTCCGGTACGGCATCCGAAACCGTCGCGAAGATTGGCGATAACGTCACCTTCAACATCACCGTCACCAACCATGGCCCGGCCACGGCGACCAATGTCACTTTGTCCGATTCCCTGAGCGATGGTCTTCCTGTGAACTCGCTCACGATCAGCCAGGGAAGTTGTTCTTCACCGATTACCTGCTCGATCGGTACCCTGAAATCCGGAGCCAGCGCCACGCTGAGTTTCGTGGTCACCGATGGCGACCCCCGAATTTCTTGTCAACAATTTGAGTGTTGGATCAGACCAGCCCGACCTGGCCGGAGACAACAACAACGCCACCGTAACTGTCGCGGTCAACCCTGCGGACCTCGCAGTCACGCAGACCGCTTCCGCGGTGAGTGTGTTAACGGGAACTCAGGTAACCATCACTCTCAACCTGGTCAACAAGGGACCCGCGACTGCAAACAACGTTACCTTGGTCGATTCGCAACCAGCGGGCGGGACGCTGGCCTCGGCCAGCGCGAGTCAGGGGTCATGCAGCCCGCCCTCAGGTGGCCAGATCGGCTGTGACATAGGATCGCTCGCCCCATCCGCAACCGCGACCGTGACAATTCCCGTGACCTTTACCGACGCCGGGCAATGGACGAATAGCGCAAACATTGCTGCCACCGAGCCGGACTCGGACACCTCCAACAACCAGCCCAACCTGAATATTGACGTCGTCCAGGCGCCTGATTTTGTTGTGACTCCTGCCAGCCCGATTCTGACTATGCAGCGGAGAACTTCGGGAACGGATGTGCTCACGTTTACCTCCCTGGGAGGATTCACCGGCACGGTCTCGCTGGCGTGCTCGGTGGCCGGTCCTGCTCCCGCACCGTCTTGCTCGGTGTCGCCGTCATCGGTGACTGCCGGCCCCAACCCGGTTACCGCGATGCTCAAGCTCGCGGCCCTCAGCGCCGCTCTGGAGCCTTCCCACCGGCCCGGGCTTCAAGGATTGTTTTATGCCGCGCTGCTGCCGCTGCCGGCCATTGCGTTCATCGGCATCGGCCTCACGTCCGGCAAATCCAGAAAGCGAAGAACTCTGGCCTGGCTGCTGTGCGCCCTCGCCCTCGTCGTTATCGCACTGCAAGCTGCCTGTGGTGGAGGAGGCAGCAACAGTCCCCCGCCACAGCCAAAAATCTATACCGTCACCGTTACGGCGAGTGCGGGCTCAATCTCAAAATCCACGCAGATCCAGCTCACGGTGCAATAAGGCTGGTGGAGTGAAAAGGGAGGACACCGAGGCGATAAGACGTATGGGGGCTCTGGGAAACGAAATTGCCTGCGTTGTAATTACTGCGACAACGGGTCTCAGGCACCCCGAGCGCGCTTCCGGGCGAAACCATAGAAGACCGGTATGCCCGCCAGAATCACCAGGCAACCGATGGCGGAATTGGGGTAGTTGTCCCTGAAAGTGAAGTACAGCAGGACGGCAGAAGCCAGAACGAACAGGATTGGGACCACGGGATATCCCCAGACCCGATAAGGCCGGATCGCCTGCGGGTCGCGCCGGCGAAACACAAACACCGTCGTGCCGGCAATCATGTAGAACAGCCACTCGGCGAAAATCGCGAGCGAGAAAAACTGGCGAAAACTGCCGCCCAACAACAGCAGGACGATTGCCAGTACGGCCTGCACCACAATCGCCACCGACGGAGTGCGAAAGCGCGGATGCACTTCCGCCAGCGCGGAAAAGAAATACCGGTCCCGGGCCACGGCGTAAGGCACACGCGCGCCGCTCATGACCGTGCCATTCATGGCAACGAGCATAGAGAGCGCCATGCCGGCTGACACCATGCCTGCTCCCAGGCCTCCCAGCACCACTGCCATGGCATCCGAAGCAGGCCTCTGCGAACCCGCAATAGCAGCCGCCGGCAGCACATACTGCACCGCCGCATTCACCAGCATGTACAGGACACCCACCAGCGCGACGCCGAAGATTAATGCCCGGGGAATATTGCGCTCGGGATGGCTGATTTCTCCCGAGACCATGTTCAGATCATTCCAGCCGTCGTAGGCCCACAGCGCGGCCACCAGCGCAGCCATGAACCCAGCCATCCCACCCTTCGCGCCGGTAAAGCTGCCCGCGAAGTTCTGCCAACTTCCTCCGCTGTAGCTGAAGCCGATCACCACAATGCCGAGGATGATGGCAACTTTCAAGAACGTGAACACCAGTTGAAAGTCACCCGCCTTCTTGATCCCGATGTAATTGAGGATGGAAATCAAGGTAGCTGCCGCAACGGCTACCAGCTGTCCGTAAGTAATCGGAAAAGGGCCGGAGACAGCGTTATGCGCGAAGAAACTCAGGGCAGGAAAGTTTCCCAGGACGCGCACGAAGCCGGTAGCCAGCGTGGCAATGGACGCCGGCTTGGCGATCAGAAACCAGGTCCAGGCATAAAGAAATGCAGCCAGAGGTCCGTAGCCGTCGCGAACATAAACGTACTCGCCGCCGGCCTGCGGCTTCATGGCGCCAAGCTCGGCGTAGGTCAACGCCCCGAAGAAAGAGAGCAGCCCGCCTACGAGCCATGCCAGATAGACTAGCTTTGCCGATCCGGCGGCCTGCATCATCTCGGCCGGCACCAGAAAAATTCCACTGCCGATGATGGTGCCCACCACAATCGCGCTGGCATGGCTTAAACGGAGGTCACGGGCAAGCTCGGTGGGCTGGGCCATAAGAGGATGGGAAAGTATATACGGGACGAGCGGCGCGGGCCTGAGGGGTTCTTTTGCGACCTTCGCGGTTAGACTATGAGGCCGATCGGCTCACGATAGTTATTGACCACCCGCTTGATGCCGTCCCGGAGAACCACGACGTGGAAGTTGATTAATAGGCCAACACTGATATTCAGTAGACGGAGGTGCGAAAGTAGTTGCGCGTCATCAATGGGATGAAGTGCGTCTTTGCATTTGGTCTCGACTACGACACTGCCTTCCACTACCAGGTCAGCTCGAAAACCGCACTCGAGTTTGACGCTTTCATAGATGAGTGGGACAGGTTTCTGGCGTTCGACCTTCAACCCTAGTTTCTGCAGTTCGTAGGCGAGGCAGGCTTCGTACGCGGACTCCAAGAGCCCCGGTCCCAGCTCCCTATGGATCTTTATTGCTGCGCCGATTATTTCGCGGGTTAGGTCCGGGCTTCTCAAGGGCAAAACATTACCGCAAAGGACGCAAAGTGAACCGCAAAGGTCGCAAAGAAAATCCCTCGGCAATCCCGTTTTGGGCAGTTCTTAGGGTCCTCTTTGCGACCTTTGCGGTTCACTTTGCATCCTTTGCGGTCAAAAGCTCTTCTTTCATCATCAAACTAACCGCATACCCGACTACAAACGTAACAACAGTCCCAATCGCGACATACCAAGTCCACGGCACCCTCGTATCCAGCCACAGGTATAACTCAGTTACGAACCCAAATAACATTCCCACCATCGCGCCCTCCTGGTTCGCCCGCTTCGTCAGCACGCCGAGCAGAAAAACTCCGAGCAATGCACCGTAAGCCACAGATGCAATCTGCAGTCCCACTTCGATGACACGTCCGACCTTATGCAGGGACAGCACCGCCAGTCCGAATAGCAGCAGCGCCCACAACAAAGTTGCGATCCGCGAAAGGCGAATCTTGCGGCGTTCGTCGGTCTGGGGGTGGCGTTGCAGATAGAAGTCAATGATCGAAGTGGATGAAAGCGAGTTGAGCGCGGCGCTCAGGTTCGACATCGCCGCCGCCAGAATCGCCGCGATCAGCAATCCCGAGATCCCGTGGGGCATCTGGCTGACGATGAACGTCGGATAAATCCTGTCCGCCCGCCCGAAATTCGCCGACGGCACGTGATAAAACGCGAACAGCATGACGCCCACGATGAGGAACAAAGCAAACTGGAAAAGAATCGCTGCTCCGCTCGACAGCAACGCTGCCACAGACTGCCGCTCGCTGCGGGCCGCCAACAGCCGCTGCACAATTAATTGATCGGTTCCGTGACTGGCCGTGGTCAGGAAGGCCCCCCCGATCAACCCGGCCCAGAATGTGTAAGGCTTCCAGAACGTAGGAGTGAAATCGAAAACCTGCAGTTTGCCCGCGCTCGCCGCCAGGTGATGAATCGCCGGCCAGCCCCCCGGCACCAGATGCAGGATCGTGAACAGCCCTACAAGCGTACCGCCTACGTAGATCACGGTCTGCACCACATCCGTCCAGATCACAGCCGCCAGCCCGCCCTCGAGGGTGTAGAGGAGGGTCAACGCGGTGATGATCGCGATGGACGCGACCTCGCCCGTCCCCAGAGCGATGGCCACCACGATCGAAACCGCGTAGACCCGCACTCCTTCCGCCGCGGCACGCGTCACCAGAAAAAGGCCGGCGGTCAAAGAGCGCAGCTTCTTGCCGAAGCGGCGTTCGATCAGTTCGTAGGCGGTGTACAGATCGCCGCGGAAGTAATGAGGCAGCAGAACAAAACTGATGATGAATCGCCCCACCACGTACCCCATCACCACCTGCAGAAACGTCAAGTTCGTGTCGTACGCGAGGCCAGGAATGCTGATGATAGTCAGCGTGCTGGTTTCCGCTGCGACGATGGAAAGCGCAATCGCCCACCACGGAATGTTCCGGTCCGCCAGAAAGTAGTCGCGCAAAGTGCGCTGCTTCTTGCGAAAACGCAATCCGAACAGAGTAATCCCGGCCAGGTACAACGCGATGATGGCGAGGTCAAGCTTGTCCAGAACCATAACCGAACCGTGTGGAGCGGGCGACCTCGCCCGCCTGCCAGCCGGAGGCAAGCACTCCGAACCGTAGGCCGATGCTGCTCCGGCGAGAGCCCTCCTCGCAGCAGCATGCCATCCCAGAGTAGCGGGGTTTCGGAACAAAGATCTGTCGATCTGCCGCGAGGTACCTAGCTCGTCAAGTTCACTTGCTCGAAAATCGCGATAAATCGTGGGTACTTCGGTGTCAGGGGAGAACCGAAACGCTTATGGTAGAACTACGCTCGTGGCCATCTACCTCGGCATTGACGGCGGCGGGAGCAAGACTTCCTGCCTGCTTGGCGACGAAACTTCCGTCCTGGGCGCGGGGACAGGCGGGCCCAGCAACGTGGTCCGCGTCGGCGAAGCCCAAGCGCGCCAGGCGCTAGCTACCGCCGTCCGACAGGCCTGCAGGGTTGCCAACATCGAGCCATCTCAGATCAGCAGCGTCTGCGTTGGCCTCGCGGGCGCAGCTCGGCCGGAGATCAGCGAACTGGTAAGAGGCATAGTCTCGGATGTCATTTCGGGTGAAAGCAAGCCCGCCGAAATCAAAGTTGTCGGAGACATGGTGATTGCTCTCGAAGCCGCCTTCGGAAGCGGACCTGGCGTGATCGTGATCGCCGGCACCGGCTCAATTGCCTACGGGCGCAACGCCGAAGGCCAGACTGCGCGCGCCGGCGGCTGGGGATTCGCCATCTCCGACGAGGGATCCGGCCACTGGATCGGTCGCACAGCGGTTGCCGCCGCTATCGGTGCCTGGGACGAAAACCCTGGCCAGAACGTCCCATTGATTGAGATTCTGCTGAAATCCTGGCGCCTGGAAACGATTGAGCAACTGGTTCCGGCCGCTAACGCCACGCCCCCGCCCGATTTTGCCGCGCTATTTCCTTCCGTGCTTTCGCTTGCGGATTCGGGTGATCGCATCGCGCGTGACGTTCTGACCAAAGCAGGCGCCCACCTTGCGACTCTAGCGGGGACGCTGCTTAGCCGTCTATTTCCGAATTCCGGCGCTGTCCCGGTGGCCATGTCCGGCGGCGTTCTTGCTAGCTCGTCGCTGGTGCGTCAGGTTTTTTACAATACTCTTGGTTCGGTGCATCCCCATGCGGCCCTCAATCCCAGCGTGATTGAACCGGTTCGGGGAGCGCTGGAGCTGGCGCGCAAAGGCGTGACGAAATAGGTCGGGGCGGCAGACGGTAGAGTGGAGCAGCGCTTCAGCGCTGCGTTAAGGCGACGGAAGGAATCGGCTTCAGCCGCTGAGGGGACGAACGCCGCCTCTGCCACGGAGGCCGACGCTGTTGGGGCAGCTGTGCGGAACGGATGGAACTCCGGCGCTGCCCTTCTTTCGCTCCTTCGGAGCTGGGTAATTTTCGCTTTTCCCCCAGAGCTTGCGCCCTGGGTACACTCTGGCACCGCTTCGCGGTTAGCGAAGAATCCAATTTGTCACCGCTGGAAGAACTCATGCCTCTCGACGACTCTACTGCGGCCCCTACAACTTCTGAAGCCCTGGCTAGTTCTTTGCCGGAGGCTGTCCGCAGCACGTCCCATGAAGTGCTGGCTGAAGCGGCCTCGGACCCCGCGCTCACCAAAGACCTTGCCCTGGTTCTTTTGAAGCAGAGCGATTTGCCCTCTCACGTGCTTGATCGCCTGGGCCGGAATAGCTGGCGTCATGAAAAGCCGCAAGGTGAAGTTGGCGCTGGTCGAGCATCCCCGGACGCCGCGACATATCTCCATCCCCATGGTGAGGCATCTGTTTACCTTCGACCTCATGCGGGTGGCGCTTAGGCCCGTCGTTCCCGCTGACATCAAAATGTCGGCCGAGGAATCTCTCATCAACCGGCTGGAAAGGCTGTCGCAAGGCGAACGGCTCTCGCTGGCGCGCCGGGCCTCGGGACGCGTCGCCGCCGTCCTTCTGCTCGATGCGGAATCGCGCGTGATCCATGCCGCGCTGGAAAATTGCCGTTTGACCGAATCAGCGGTCATCAAGGCCCTGATGCGGCGGGATGCGCACGAGGTATTCGTCAGGGCTGTCTGCCATCATTCCAAATGGTCGCCGCGGCGGGAGATCCGCATTGCTCTGCTACGCAACGGAAAGACGCCGTTGAGCCGGGCGTTAGAATTCGCGCGATCTCTGCCGCCCGCCGTGGTCCGCGACATACTGCACGGTTCACAGTTGCCCGCCGCTACGAAAAAAGGTCTGTTGAAGGATGTAGCAGGAAGAAGCGGTAGTGCTGAGAAGGCCGGCTCCTAGCGCGCAGCCTGCGCAGTCGCTGCCACTGCGGGGTCGCCCTGCCGTCCATGCAGCAACTCCACCAGGGCCTGGTACAAGCGGGTTTTCATGGCGTGCCGCTCGCCCGCCCGCGTGATGTATCGCACGTGCACGTCAATTCCTGCGCTGGTCGGACGCAGACTGACGGCCGGGGCTGCTGAAACCGGCTGCGCCCGGTAACGGCTGGCGGCACGCTGCCATTCCTGTTCGGCCGCGGTTACGTTGGCTTTGGTCTGCTCGGTGACCATTTTCTGGATGGCATCAATGATCGGATAGGGATTCTGGCTTGCCGGAACAAGAATTTCGACTTCGTCCCAGAGCCACTGCCCGGTGGTTGAGAAGTTAAAGAAGTGACCCTCAATCGCGAAACTATTAACAAAGGCGACTTTGCGGCCGGTCGGATGTCCACTGTCCGTCCAGTTTCCGGTTTCGAGCAACACCGTGCGCAGCAGACCGATCTCGACCACTTCGCCCACCACTCCATCGATTTCCACCCAGTCGCCCACCCGGAGCCCGTTGCGGCCCATCAGCAGGAACCAGCCGATGAATCCCATGATGAAGTCTTTGCACGCCACAGTAAGCCCGGCGCCGGCGAGCCCGAGAATGGTGGACAGCTGGTTAGGCAGACCAAACAGTATGAACAGGATCAAAGCCAGGCCCAGCGCCTGCACTGCGAAACGAGTCACTCCGCGCAAGGTATGCAAGCGTGTACGCTCGACGGCCAGTCCGACGAAGAAATGATCCACCAGGCGGTTCGAGAGATACACGCCGAAGACCACCAGCAAAATCAGCATCGCGGACTGGAGGATTCCGTGTTCAACCGCACGCTGGCGAACTTTGACGACATCAATCCAGCTGCTGTACGCGGTTGCCAGATCGTCCTGGTCCTGCACGCGCTTCGCGAGATCGCTCAGATCTTTCTGGTCGACCGAAATCTGGTGCAGTGATGTGATCGCCGAGGCCGTGCTGCTCGCGGCGCTGCCGAAGTTACCCGATGTACCTTCGAGCTGGCTCTTCGCCTGCTGCGCGATCGCCTCCTTGTTGGAGACTTCCATGGCCACCTGGCCCTGGAGCATTTCATGGCTTTGTTTGAGGGTGTTGCCCGTCTGCTTGGCTTCGTCCAATGCCTGCTGCAGCTGTTTCATTTTGCCGCGCAAGCTGTTCCAGGCGGAAAACTGGACGATCGCAGCAGACGAACCAGTCTGAGGGCTGCTGTTGGTACTGCCCGCGCTGGGCTGAGGACTATTGGTCTCGTACTCTTTCTGTGTCGCCTCATGCCGGTTGAACTGGCGTTGAATTCGGCTGAGGCGGTCCACTCCGGAGCGGATCAGGTTTCCTTTTACATCCTCCAATTCATCCTGATCGAGTTCCAGTTGTGCCTTCGTCAAGTCGATCTGCTGCTGCAGGCTGTTTCGTCCGTGATCATCTTTTGCGCTGGCGAGTTGTTTCTGCAGCTGGTCAATTCTGTCTTGATCGGTTTTGACAGCTGCCTCGGCTTGATTGGCCTGGGCATACAGTTTCTTGCTCTCGGGCGTCGGCGGTGCCGGATGTTCGGTAGCCTGCCGCATCTCGTAACTGAAAGCCACGTCTACTGTGTGGTCTGCCAGCTTGAGCGTCTGCCGCGCATATCGCTGTTCTTCCCAGTCGGTGGCCAAGGCCGCCATGGCGCGGGCAGTGGTCAGCGGTTGCTCATCTACGACCGGAGGCCGGCGCGTGCGTGAGGCGGATGTGTTCGACTGCGCCGATTGACGAGTCAGGATCAGGCCCACGGCAGCCGCCAACACCAGGGCCAGCAACCCCAGGGTCACAATCCATTGATGAGCTTTCATCCACATATGGCTTTGGAACCAATTCGCCTGCCGTGATTATACGTCTCGAATGTCTGCGTCGAGTCCAATCACTAGTGCACTCCGACGCAGGAGCACCGGCGTAACCTGTCTCGCGGCCCGCGATCCCGTTACAATCCGGCGGATGGGCGAGTACTTGCAGAACGTCTTTGCCCAGTACTGGCAGGCACGGTATTGGCGGGGAGAAGACTGGCGGCCCACCTCGCGCTACAGCGTCGCAGCCTGGTTGGTCTTCTATATAGGGTTCCTGATCTACGCCTTCAGCAAGCACGGCGATTTTCTCTTTATTGATCTAGCCAATCTTGTGGTCCACGAAGGCGGCCATATGCTATTCGGCTGGTTTGGCCCCACTCTCGGACTCTGGGGAGGCACGATTCTGCAGTGGCTGGTGCCGCTGCTTCTGGCCGCATACTTCTTTAGTCAAAGACAAACGACAGCCTTTGCCTTCTGCTCATTTTTCTTCTTCGAAAATTGGCTCTACACCGCAACCTACATGGCGGACGCTCGCGCGATGCTCTTGCCGCTGGTCACGGCTGGCGATTCCGATTACATCGAACACGATTGGCATACTATCTTCTCCAACCTGGGCGTACTGCAGTACGACACAAAAATCGCCGCGGTCGTGAGTTTCATGGGCTGGCTCGGAATGCTGGCAACGGTAGCCTGGCTGGTGCGGCGAAGCCTCAAGGATGCACCTACGCGCGAAGTCTAGGGGAAACAAGCTGTTCTCACCACGAACTACGTAGGGACAGCTGCCCTCAGCTGTCCAGTCGAGCAAAAGCTCGACCCGGTGTTTGTGGAAAGCGAAAAATACAGCAGAGCGTTGCTCCGCCGGACAGCCGGGGCGGCTGTCCCCACGTGGCTTGTGGTGTGGCAACCTTGACCGCCCATAGCGCGGATGTTAGTTTCGGTTTCACACCGGAATGTCCAAGGGGCGCCAGTCTGAATCGGGCAGGGAAGAGGCGGCGTCCAGTCGGTCTTCTCGCGGTCGTGATCCAGCGGACTCCAGCCGCCGCAATTTTCTAGTCAAATGCTGCCAGGGAGCCTCCGCGGCGTTCATCCCTGCAGGTTTGCGCGGCCTGGCATTTCCTTCCGGCTACGCTTCCGGTTCGCCGGACCTGCCGTCGTCCGGTGGTGATTTCCATCTGCATCCTCACTATCGCGCCCAGTTGCCGCTGGAGGCCACGCTGCTCAAGACGCGGGCGGGCCTGGACGATTTCGTCACGGAGAAATATCACGACCAGATTGCTGCCATTCTGTCGGAGTGGAGTGCGGGCTTCATGGGGTCTCCGCAGGACCTGCGGCCGGTGGAAAAGATTCTCACTCCGAATTTTTCCGGAACTTCATTTCGGCTGGTTGAATCGCGGCTGGTGCGCTCCAGTCCCGCGGTTGAAGTCCGGCAAAACAAATTTGCCCGTGAGCCTGCTCTGCCGAGGGATGCTTTTCTGCGGGACTTGCGGTCCGCGATGGATTCCTTTTCGGCAGTCATCACCGCTGAATTTCAGGTGACCAGCATTGATGCGGGATCTCCACCCGTGGCGGCCTCCGGCCTTCCCAGCCGGTTGCGCACGCGTGTGCGATATGAGCTGGTGGGCTCGGGTAAAGATTTCTACCGCGAACAACGCGTTGGGTATTGGGAGCTGGACTGGGAATCGTCGGCTGCAGGTGAATTCCGGCTGAGCAGCTGGCTTCTGTCTGATGAAACCCGAAGCCGCTCTTTCGCACCTGTCTTCGCCGACATTACGGCAGCGGCTCTTGGCGGCAATGCATCTTATCCATCCCAACTGCTGCGCGGAGCCGACTACTGGCGAACCGTCCTCGATGTCGCGTGCGGCATTGATATTTACGGACACAACGGGGTCTCAATCGGCGACATTGACGGCGACGGATTTGACGATCTTTATGTTTGCCAGCCCGCCGGCCTCCCTAATCGGCTTTATCGCAACCGGGGCGATGGGACCTTTGAGGACATCACGGAAGCCTCCGGAGTAGGTCTGCTCGAAAATACGGCATGTGCGCTCTTTGCCGATTTCGATAACGATGGCCGCCAGGACCTGGTCGTCGTACGCACTAGCGGGCCGTTGTTGTTTGTGAATCAGGGCGGAGGCAGGTTTCACCCAAAGCCCGACGCTTTTCGCTTCGCCAATCCTCCTCGAGGAACTTTTACGGGCGCGGCCGTGGCCGACTATGACCGCGACGGCTGGCTGGACATTTATTTCTGTCTCTATCTTTATTACCAGGGCACCGACCAGTACAAGTATCCCTCTCCTTATTACGACGCGGAAAACGGCCCGCCCAACTTCATGATGCGCAACCAGCGGGACGGAACGTTTCGCGACGTCACCGCCGAGACCGGTCTCGACAAGAACAATACCCGCTACAGCTTCTGCTGCGGCTGGAGCGATTACAACCACGACGGCTGGCCTGACCTCTATGTGGTGAACGACTTTGGCCGTAAGAATCTCTATCGCAACAATGGCGACGGGACTTTTACCGATGTCGCAGCCCAGGCGGGAGTGGAAGACGTCGGTGCGGGCATGGGCGTCTGCTGGCTCGATTATGACAACGACGGGGCCGAGGATCTCTACGTCGCCAACATGTGGACTGCTGCAGGCATGCGCATCGCAACCCAGGAGATCTTTCAGAAAAATGCGCCCGAAAAAGTGCGCGCGCTCTACCGGAAACATGCCATGGGAAATTCGTTGTTTCGCGAACCAACGGTGGCACCGCTTTTCAGGACACGCAGTGCGTCTGCCGGCGTCGAGATGGGGCGCTGGGCGTGGTCAAGCGACAGCTGGGATTTTGATCATGATGGTTTTCCCGACCTGTACGTGGCCAACGGAATGGTGTCGGGCCCTTCCCGCGATGACCTGAACAGTTTTTTCTGGCGGCAGGTGGTCGCAAATTCTCCGGTAGAGGCCAAATCCTCGCCCGCTTACGAGCAAGGTTGGAGCGCAATTAACGAACTTATCCGGTCGGATGGCACCTGGAGCGGATACGAACGGAATGTCTTCTATGCAAACAATCGGGATGGAACATTTTCCGATATCTCAGGCGCGGTGGGCCTGGATTTCGTCGAGGACGGCAGGGCATTCGCACTCGCCGACTTCGATCACGACGGCCGGCTGGAAGTATTTCTGAAAAATCGCAACGGTCCGCAGTTGAGGCTCTTGCAGAATGTGATGAAGGAACTCCCGCCGTCCATCGCTTTCCGTCTGCGCGGCAGCAAGAGCAATCGGGACGCAATCGGTGCGGCGATCACGGTGGAAACCGGGGCGGGGCGGCAAACCCGCATGCTTCAAGCCGGATCCGGATTTCTTTCACAGCACAGCAAGGAAGTTTTCTTTGGACTCGGAGAGGCCAAAGGCCCGGTGCGAGCGTCCATCCGCTGGCCGAGCGGGTTGGTGCAGGAACTCCGTGACCTTCCGTTGAACCACCGGGTATGGGTCGAAGAAGGTTCACAGCCATCGCGTCTGGAAGCGTTCAAAGCAAACCCTCAGGGGCTGAACCCCGCGTCTTTTATGGCTCGGGGCGGCACGGCTGAAGCCGTGTCCTCCCCTAAGCCCGCGTCGGATCAATCCGAACAGTTCCCCAGCATTGTTGAAACCTGGCTGCTCTCGCCAGTCGCCGCGCCGGATTTTGCTCTTCCCGACATCGGCGGGAAGACCTGGACTCTCGCCGCATTTCAGGGTAAGCCGGTGCTGCTCAACTTGTGGGCTGCAGGGTCGGCGAGTTGCCAGAAAGATTTGGAGCTCTTCAACCGCTTGCACACGCGTTGGGCCATCCAGGGCCTTCAACTCCTGACGGTGAACGTCGACCATTCAACTGAGGCCGACAATGTGCGGGCATTCGCGCGCGACCGACACTTCTCATTTTCCATTCTGCAGGGAACCGACGATCTGGCCGGCATTTACAACCTTCTCTATCGCTATCTTTTTGACCGCCATCGCGACCTGAGTCTTCCCACTTCATTTCTGATTAACGGCAGCGCAGAAATCGTAAAGATCTATCAGGGGCCGTTGAACGCGGAACATGTCGAGCACGACTTCCAGCATATCCCCCAAACTCCAGCCGAGAGACTGGCCAAGGCGCTGCCATTCCCTGGCGTGATCGACACGCTGGAGTTCCAGCGTAACGATCTCAACTACGGTTCGGTTTACTTTCAACGCGGATATCTGGAGCAAGCCGAGGCGTCGTTTCAACAGGCCTTGCGCGACGACCCCTCGAGCGCCGAGGCGCTCTACGGACTGGGCAGTGTTTATTTGAAGCAAGAGAAGACCCGCGAGGCGCGCGATAGTTTCGAGCGTGCGACTAAATTACAAGCCAGTTATCCTGACACCCTGGCCAACGCCTGGAACAACCTCGGACTTCTGGCGACTCGTGAAGGCCACACCGGCGATGCGATTCCGTATTTCCAGGAGGCGCTCAAAATCAATCCTGATCATTTGATTGCGCTGGAGAACCTGGGCAACGCGTATCGCCAGCAGAGAAATTGGGACGATGCCCGCGAAGTGCTGGAACGGGCGGTAGCGGTCGGCCCTCAGGATCCCGAGGCGAATTACAGCCTGGGGATGGTCTTCGCGCAGCTCAACGACAACGATCGGGCTTATGAATATTTGCGGCGAGCGTTGCAGGCGCGTCCCGGGTATCCCGAAGCGCTGAACAACCTCGGCGTGCTCTACCTGCGCACCGGACGGCGGGATGAAGCCGTGGCCAGCTTCGAAGAATGCATCCGCGTGGCGCCCGCGTTCGATCAGTCATACATGAACCTGGCTCGCGTGTATGCTCTGGAGGGCACGCCAGACAAGGCGAGGAGCGTGCTGCTTGATCTGCTTAAGCAGCATCCGGGACATGTGCAGCGCAACAGGCGCTCGAGCAATTGACGCGCTAGGGATGTGAGGACGGACGTCCCTCCCGGCCTCCGTGGCGCTGCTACGGTTTCGGAGTAGGCGCGCTCAGCAGGTCCACGAACATTTTGTAAAACTTTTCGAGGTTCAGATCGACCTGTATCTCGACCGGCTGGAGATCGAGTTTCGGTTTGTCCTGATTGCTCCAGCTGAGGATGCTGCCGTAGCCGGCGCCGCGGCCCAGGTCTACATCCATGAAGCGGGTTTCTGTCTTCGTGATCAGGCTGGGATCAAGCCATGCGGCCGACGCCAGCTCATCCCACAGATAGTTATATTCCCCAAACAGGCGCGCGTACTTGCCGATGTACTGCGCCGCCGGTGCGTTGCTGACTTTGATCCGGTTGATCAACTCAGTGGTCATTCGGGTCTTCACTGAGATGTCCACAGTCGTGCAGGTCATTTTCTTCCAGGGCGCGCGCAGCACGATGTGGGCGGCTTCAGGATCGAACCAGATGTTGAATTCGCGGCGCGGAGTGTTGATGAACTCGGGATCAGTGGTCTGCGGATTCAAACTGGCGCCCATGAAGACCAGTTCTTTCGCCAGCTGCGGAAATTCGGGATCAATCGAGATGGCCAACGCCAGGTTGGTCATGGGGCCACCGGCGTAAATCGTGACCTCGTGGGGGATATTTGCGGACCATGCGTATCAGAAAATGGGCCGCGTCTTCGTCAATCGGCTTGGCGGCGGGCTTGCCCTCCGGCATATCTCCCAACTGGTCCGGCGGGTGGTAGAGCCTGGGAGTCCAGGCCCCCAGCCAGCTGTAGTATCCGTAACGCTGTTGCCAGAGTTCCGTCTCTTCCTTTCTGCGGACCAGCGGATACTCCGCTCCCGCCACCACCGGAATGTCGGTTCGGCCGATAAGTTCGAGCATGCGGAGAGTGTGCGCCACCTCGGACTTGAGCCACGCGTCACCAGTCACGACGGTGATGCCGAGGACATTCGTCTGCGGAGACTGGATCAGCAGCAGCATGGACTGCTGGTCGGTTCCGCCGGGACCGGCGGCGTCCTGATCGATGATGATCTTACGTTTTTCCTGTGCCCGGCACGTGAGGCATGCGATCAGCAACGTTGCCACAACCCAGACTCGGCCGAATTTCATTGTTCACCTCGGAGTTTGAAAAGCTCTTTGTCCACTCTTAACCGTCGCCGCTACACGGATCCGGACAAACGGCCAATCAGTAAATTGAAAAACTTCGCAGAATCCACGTCCACAGCCACCTTTGCGTTAGGTACGTATCGATCCCGCAATACCGGAGATGTTCTGGTGCTCGCCATAGTAGGCGCCGATCCACGAATCGACATGTTCGTAGCGGCTGCCTGCTTTTCCATCTCCGGCTTCCGCCGCAAATCACCCGCGCTTGGGCTGTAGCCCAAAGTCTCTCCCGCCGTCAGTTCGCCATAGACTTCTACATCCACGTAATACTCTTTGAACGTCAGGATGGACGGGTCGAGAAATGCGGCGACCGCGAGTGAATCGTGCATATTCGGCCCCACCAGGAAGCCTTGCTCGCGGTGACGGTTGATGGCATTGCGGCCAATCTTCGCCGCGGCCTGACTGACCGGATTCTGCGCCGCTTCGAGCGTGCGCACGTGCGCTTCGGTAAGCGAGGTTTTGCGGGTCGCATCCAGGCCAACCATGGTGATGGGAACGCCGGATTGAAACACGATTCGCGCTGCTTCTGGATCGACATAAATGTTGAATTCCGCCGCGGGCGTGATGTTGCCGCCGGACAGCGATCCTCCCATCAGCACGATGCCCCTAACCATGCCAGCGAGTTCTGTGTCGACCTTGAGTGCGGTTGCGATATTAGTCAGAGGACCGATCGGGATCAGGGTTACTTCTCCCGGGTATTTTCGGACGATTCGGCGGATAAAGTCAGCCGCGGGCTCGGCGATCGGTTTTGTCTTCGGCTCGGGGAAAACCGCTCCTCCCAGTCCATTCTCGCCGTGCACGTAGGTTGCCGTGACCAGACGTCGCAGCAGGGGCGTCTTGGCGCCGGGAGCAACAGGAATGTCGGTGCGACCCGCTATTTCCGCCATGCGCAAGGCGTTGGGCAGGCCCAGTTCGAGCGGGACATTTCCGGCGACGGGGGTAATGCCTTCAATTTTCAGCTCCGGCGACCGCATGGCGAGCAGCAAGGCCAGAGCATCGTCTACGCCCGGGTCGGTATCAATGATCACGCGGAAAGGTCCGTGATCGCCTCGCTCACCTGGCTGTCCCTGTTGCGCCGCTGTGGCAGCCTGGGAAGGAAGAGCGAGACTGGCCGTGATGCTACCCGCGGCCACCGCCGCGGCCGAGGTGGTCACGAACTGGCGCCGTGTTAGACGAAAAGGTGGCTTCGAATCCATGTCGTTGGCTCCGGTAACTGTGGCGATTGCGCCCACCGCGGCGGTCGCGTCATTAGCTTGATATAGAAAGATCGTACAGTTTGCGGTGCACACATCGAACTGTACGGCTTGGAAGACGTTGCATTGTAACGCCTCGCGGAGGGAAAGTGCCAAGCGCTTCAACCTTGGATAGTGGGTCAGTTTGGAGCAACCTCCCACCCATCATCCCGGCAGGATGTCATCCTGAGCGCAGTCTTTCGTCCCGCGAAGCGGGACGAAAGCAAGCGAAGGACCTGTGCATTCCGCGCCCCGCATCCCATAACATCCATCTTACGGATCCAAACCGAGGGAACATGAGCATAGTCTGGTGCTGTCATCGCCAGGGAATGCATGGGTCCTTCGTTTGGGAGCCCTTCACGCGCCGAAGGACTCCGCTTCCTCAGGATGACAGCATGTGAAAGTTCAACTGACCCCCTACCCAGTATTCGCTGCGCACTGAACAAGTGTTTGCGAGCATTTGACCAGCGTGCCGATTGCGGATGAACATGCCCACGACTAAAATGATCGCCTGTGATCGACACATGGTGGCGTATCCGGTTGTGAACCTTTCCATAGTCGTCTTTCCAATATGCGTCGTCTCCACTTGACCTTAGAGCGATCTCGATATCTTGCCAGTCAGTTTGCGATCTGTCTTCTGGCGGCGATCGCGCTTTGCGCGCCGGGTATGCTGCAGAGCCAAGCTCAGCTCCCCGCCGATTCGGCCACGTTACAAGGAGTGGTGCGAGATTCAAGCGGCCGTCCGGCCGCCAGTGCGACGGTGTATCTACAGTTGAAGGACGGCCCGCAGGTTCAGCTGACGCACGCCGACCAGACGGGCAGCTATCACTTTTCAGGGCTACGCGAAGGCATCTATGTATTGCGCGTGGAAATGGCAGGATACAGCCAGGCCACAATCGGCCCTTGCACACTTGGATCGAAGGAATCAAAGAAGCTTGACCTGGTTCTCGAATCTGCAAAAGTTTTGGCATCGCCAGCCAAGCTGGACGGAACTTCGCCGGAGTTTTTCGACGAGCCTCAATTCACCGTAGCGGGCGTCACCGATGGCACCAATCTGGGTGGGCACGGCTCGAATACGATTGTCAGAACCAAGGAATCGCTAGCCAAAGACATCGCGACTCTAGGTGCTTCGGGTGATAAGCCCACCGGGCCGGCGGCGAGTTCTTCGGGCGATCCGGCCCAGTTGGGTCCTGCTCTTCAAGATCAAGCCAGGCAGCATCACTTGCGGGGTGACATCGCGGAAAAATCCGGTGATCCTCTGGAAGCGGTGCGCGAATATCAGAAGGCGGCGGAACTCGATCCCAGCGAGGCTAATTTCTTCGACTGGGGTGCCGAGCTGCTGCTGCATCGCGCCGCTGAACCGGCCATTGAAGTTTTCAGCAAGGGCACTCGCCTGTTCCCATACTCGGCCCGGATGCTGGTGGCACTGGGAGTGTCCTGGTACAGCAACGGTTCGTACGATCAAGCCGCCCAGCGGCTCTGCGACGCTTCCGACCTGGATCCCGCTGACCCGCAGCCGTACCTTTTTTTGGGCAAGATACAGAGTGTCGAGACCAACCAGTCAGAGTGCCCGGTCGAGAGGCTGAAGCGATTCGTGAAGCTCCAGCCGGACAATGCGCTGGCTAACTACTACTACGGGGTCAACCTGTGGAAGCGACGGAAGGGGCCCGACGACGCTGAAACCGTGGCGCAGGCGGAGTCTCATTTGACGCGCGCTGTTCAACTCGATCCGAAGCTTGGGGTTGGGTATCTTCAGCTGGGTGTTCTGTACTCGGAGCGAAAAGATTTTTCCCGCGCGATCTCCAGCTACCAGGGTGCGATCGCTGCCACTCCCCAGTTGGAAGAGGCGCACTACCGTCTGGCGCAGGCTTACAAACGGACGGGAGAAAAAGAAAAAGCAGACGAGGAGCTTCGGGTTTACAACCGGATATCCAAGAGCAAAGACGAAGAAGTCGAGCGTGAGCGGCGGGAGAGCCGGCAGTTTGTGTATACGCTGCGGAGTCCGGCGGCGGGAGCGCAGTCTCGTTAAAAATCTTTAAGATTTTGCGGCTCAGTGCGCTCCTGTCGGAGCGCTCATCAACCCAATAAACATCCGATAAAATTTTTCCTTGTCCAGATCAAACTGGATTTCCACCGGCTGCACGGCGATCTTCGGCTTATCTTTCTCCCCCCAGGTCAGCGTATTGCCATAGCCGGCGCCCCGCTCAAGATCAACGGACATGTAGCGAGTCTCCCGCTGTGTGATCAGGGAGGGATCAATCCACGCAGCGGCCGCCAGTTCATCCCACATGTACTCGCCGCCCTGGCCGGTTTGGTAGAAACGGGCGATGTAATGCGCCAACGGCGTCCCGCTGGCGTTGATCTGTTTGATCATGGCGGGTGTAAGGCGTGTCTTGACTGAAATGTCGGTCGGGGTGCAGACGATCTTCTTCCACGGCGCGCGCAGCACGATCTGCGCCGCCTCCGGATCAAACCAGAAATTGAATTCGTGGCGGGGGTTGCTGACAAATTCAGGATCGTCGGTCTGAGGTGCGATGCTCCCGCCCATGAAAACCAGTTGTTGCGCCAGTTCGGCGAACTGCGGGTCGATGGAGACGGCGAGCGCCAGATTGGTCATCGGACCGCCCTCGTAAATTGTCACCTCATGAGGAAACTGGTGCACCTTGCGAAGCAGGAAGCGAACCGCGTCCTCGTCCGCAGGCTTGGTCGTGGGCCGCCCCTCGGGCAGAGCTGGAACCACGAAGGGCTCGTGCCACCACCTCTCGTCCCACGCGCCCGCGAAAGCTACTTTCCCGAAACGCTGCTGCCAGATGAGGGTTTCTTCGCGGCGCCGCACCAGGGGAAAGACCGCCCCGGGCACCACAGGGATATCCGTGCGGCCCATGATCTCGAGCAGGCGCAGGGTGTGCGCCACCTCTTCGTCGCGCCACTGGTTTCCGCTGACTACGGTGATTCCGAGGACTTCAACCTGCGGCGACTGAATCAGCAGCGCCAGAGTCTGCATGTTGCTGCCTCCGGGCCCGGAGCCGTCCTGGTTGATAATTACCTTGCTCCGCTGCTGGGCCCAGCCCAGCGAACTGGCCAGGAGCATGACTGTGAATGCCAGGTGGAACTTGCGAAGCTTCGTCATTGAGCCCCTGTCAATCCTCGTGCTTATTGCTCGGTTCCAATTGGTGAATGATCCGCGTCGTCTGGCGATTCATGGCAAGCCGCCGGGGTTATTGGTCAGGCGGTCGGCCTTTTTCTGTTCAGCCGTGGCCTGCGCGGGACGGCTGGTAAGAGTGTAGATTTCAGCCAGGCGGCGGTGCGGTTCGGCGTCCTGAGGCCGCAGCGCGGACGCTTCTTCCAGATAGCGCAACGAATCGGCGTACCGCAACGCGTGCTTACTCTCCTGGGAGAGTGCCAGGGTCAGGGCATAGAGCAAGTTCGTAGTTTCGGGATCCTTCGGATTGAGCTCATGCGCATGATGCAGCGCCTGGTAAGCCTGAAGGTTCTCGCCCAGCTTTACCAGGACGGCTCCGTAAAGAGCGTTCAGTTGAAATAAGTCTGGCCAGCGCTGGAGTGAATTGGCCAGCGGGCCGCGGGCCTTCTCGAACTGGTTCAGCTGGTAATACGTCAGGGCAAGGTTGTATTGCATCTGCGGCGAATGCGGCGCCAATTCTGCCGCCCGGCGCAAGGGCTTTAGCGCCGCCTCAGGGTCCCCGTGCTGCCCGTAGATCGTGCCCAGCTCGGTAAGTTTGTCCGCGTTGTCAGGATCATAAAGCTGTTCGCAGACGGTGCGGGCTTCCTCGCGCAGACCCTGCTCGAGTTTCTGCCTGCACTCCAGCCTGACCCGGCTTTCGTCGGAATCACGCTGTCGCAATTCCTCCGACAGGGCCAAAGCCTTGGTAGCTTCGCGTTCGCGCCCCAATTTGCGATACACCAATCCGAGTTGATACGGAACGCGGGCATCGCGCGGAGTCAGCCGGGAAGCTTCCCTCAGCCACTTTTCAGCGGCCGGCAGATCGCCTTGCTTGAAGCAGGCGTAGCCAAGAAAGTAGGCGGTGTCGGGAAATGGAGGCTTGGCCGCCGCCAACTTCAAATTCCGCACCGCGCTGACGTACTTGTGGTCGTCCAGATCAAGTCGTCCCAGGTAATAGAAGACGTTGGGATGGTCTCCGACTTCGCGGCGCACCAGCTCCAGCTGGCGACGGGCCTCATCGGATTGATGCAGTTCGAAAAGCGCCACTGCCAGAGGAAATCGCGCCCGTAGACTCAGCGCCAGGATCGGCCGTCAAAGCGGCCTGGAATTCTCTGACCGCTACATCGTATCGGTCCAGCTTCAGGGCGTCATAGCCCTGGCTCAGGTGCGCTTCCGGGGTTACCGTCATCGGGAACTCCGCCGGTGGCGTTTCCTGGGGGGCGGCCCCGATGACTCCCAGCGCGAGCAAAGCGAACGTGCCCAGCAATCGCAGGCCTGGTCGCTGGAAGCTTTGAGCCCTCATGGATTGGATGAGTCAAATAATTTGTTACCCGAAGTTGATACCGCGGTTCTCAGCCTGCCCTAGAACCTGAGCTTGAGGGCAAACTGAATTAATCGCGGATTGTTCACGGTCTGTGTTATCACTCCGAAACTCGAAGCTGAATCTATGTTCTGCATCCCGGTGGCATCCCCCGGCAAGAAGAACTGCGCATGGTTAAAGAGGTTGAAGAACTCAGCCCGGAAATCCAGCTTTATGTCCTCGCGGATCGGAATGTGCTTGATCAAGGAGAGATCCGTGTTGACGAAACGCGGCCCGTAAAGCGGGGCGCGGTTCGAATTGCCGAGTTCTCCGTCAGGCGCTTCCGCAAATGCGCAAGGATTAAACCAGTGCGCCAGCGTGTGCACTTCAGAGGGTGCGGTGCAGGTTGGATTGGCAGCCACCGGCCCGGCTTTGTTGGGGTCGCCTACCTGGTTGGGACGGTTCAAGCTGTTCCCGTTAAACTGGAAGTTGGAGCCTGTCCGGTTATTATCGACAACGAAGAGGGGAAATCCGGTAGTGGCCTTTTCAATCACATCCACTTCCCAACCTCCCAGGATCGTGTTGGTTGCACCACTCCAGTTCCCGCCAAAACGCTTGCCTTTGCCGAAAGGCAGATCGTAAAGGATGCTGGCCGTGAACTGCTGGTTGAGATTGATTTGAGACAGAGCCCAATCCGCCTTCTCCGATCCCGGTAGCGGCCAGTAGTCCGCCCCCGGGGGGGTTCCCAGTCCGTCCGCAAAACCGGAGTCGAAGGTGCGCGAGTAGGTGTAGCCCAACAAGGCATAAATGCCATGGCGCGCACTCTTGGTCTCGGCTTTCACCTGCAGGGAATCATAACGGGCGCGACCTATGTCGTTGTTATTTGCGATGATTCCGAAGGGCGAAACCGGCTGCGTGTACCCGCAACCGAACGTGTAGCCCGGAACCGGAGCACTGCCGCCAGGACACGCTGATGGAGACGTCACGTTCAAGTTCTGTCCGTCCACCAGGATATGGGTGCTGCGTGAGCCTGCATACCCGGCCGTCAGCACAATGTTTCCAGGCAACTGGTGCTCGACGTTCAGGTTGAACTGCTGAACCATACCCTGTTTGAAGTCAAGATTTTGCGACTGCACGGTCCCGGGAAAAGTGGAGGGATTCGGAGGTGAGGTAATGGGATCGAGAAAAACACGTTGAATTCCGCAGTTAGCCGGCGTTGCTGATGTGGCGTTGCCAAATGGGCAGACTACAAAGCCATTCACCGATTCAGCAAAGTATGGCGGGTTCTCCCAAAGTCCTTGCCCACCCTGGTTCCACGAGGAATCGTGGAAGATGGCGTATCCCGCGCGAATGGCCGTGGTCTGGCTGCCCAGAGGTTTCCATGCCAGTCCAATGCGCGGCTCCAGGGCCGTCTTATCCATCTTTACCCCAACCGCCCCGTCAGTGTGAACGCAGATGCTGCAGCCGGCAATCGAGGCCGACCCGGCCACGAACAGCTTGCCGCTGGCCACGTCAAAGTTCGCCTGCCGACCCTGGGCTTCGGTGATGGGCGTGGTCAAGGCCCAGGCAAGTCCGACGTTGACGGTAAGATTGTTGGTCACACGCCAATCGTCCTGCACGTAGGGCCGGAACATCTTCCAGCGACGCCCGGTTGTTGCTCCGTCGAATGTCTGGTCGTGGATCCCTATACCGATCTGTCCCAGAAGAATGTCCGCTGCGTTGTCCCCGCTGAAGCCGAAGGGAATCAGGAAGCCATCCTGAAAGGCGTTGGTCCGCACATTCATTTGATTGGCCCGGACTCCCCCACCGAACCGGATGTCATGTTTGCCGCGAATCATGTCAAACGAGTCAGAGATGGAAAACACGTTGGTTCCGCCCTGAAAGGGAGCAAAGCCACGGTCCCCCAGCGACCAGTAGTTGCCCATCAGCGTCGAACTCAGGCCGCAACTGACACAGTCTTTTGAAGACTGCGATAAGCCCGCGGGGGCGCCGGGGCATTTGCTATTCAGGTTTGCGCCCTGAATACCAATATTTGCCGCTTCGCAGGTGCCGTCGCCGAAGGACGAAATGTGGTTGAAAATGCGGTTGAAACCGAAGTTGATCTGATTGACGGTGCGATCTGAGAAAATGTGGGTTTCCGAAACCGCCACGTTGCGTCCGTGGTTGAGGATGTCCTGCGTGCTGGCAAAGGCGCCCTGCTCCGCGAATCCCGGCGAACCGCCGGGGACGAACGATGTGGCCTGATCGTAGCTGAAACGTGCAAAGGCAGTGTCCTTGCTGGAGAAATTGTGGTCCAGGCGGACGTCGAACTGGCCTTCGTTGAGTTTCCTGACCGGCACATTGGTGAAATTGATTCCCAGGTTCCCGTTGCTCGCGTTGCTCACCGGATAAAGATCGATCATTTGCTTACCGGCAAGATCGAACATGTTCACCGGAATCTTGTTACAAGCTACGCCGGCTGCCTGGGAGCCGTCCGGATTCGCCGGAATCGGGTTGCCTGTGCCGTCGCATTGGAACGGCGTTGGTGTAGCCGCGTAAGGATTGCTAAGGTCGCTGAAGCCGAACGGATTGCTGGGTCCTCGCGCATTGCCAAAAGGATCCAAGCTAAAGTCGCCGTTCTTCATGGCCGGCGTCGGAATCAGACCTACGAACGGTATCCCGTGACGCTGCATCTTTGCCTGGTAGTCAACGAAGAAGAAAGTCTTGTCCTTCTGTATGGCGCCGCCCAGCGCTCCTCCGAACTGATTCAGGTTGAATTGCTCTTTGGTGGAGGCGAAATAACTGCGCGCATCGAGCTTGGTATTGCGGAAGAACTCAAACAGGGACCCGTGTAGAGCGTTCGTCCCCGATTTTGTAGTCACCAGCACGGTCGGACCCGCGCGTGTGCCGTATTCCGCCGAGTAGTTGTAGGTCAGAACTTTGAATTCCTGGATGGCATCAATCGAAGGCACAATGGCCAAGCCGCCAGCGGTCAGTTCGTTGTTGTCGTTTCCATCGAGCAGCCAGTCGGTGCTCTGGGCACGCGACCCGCCGACCGACAGTGAATAAGTTCCACGAGCCGAAACTTCGCTGCTGGGACCGCCGTTGAAGAAGCTGCTCGGATTCGTCTCCTGCGTAGTGCCCGGCGTCAGCGTCGCCAGTTGCACGAAGTTGCGGCCATTCAAAGGCAGGTCGGCGACCTGCTCGGAGGTGATTACTTGTCCTAGGCTGGGATTCGAGGTTTGCACCGACACTTCGGTGGCACTCACTTCCACTGCCTGCGTGACCGAGGCGGGAGAGAGGACGAAGTTCAGTTCACGATGCTCGTCCACCTGCAACCGGACGTCCTTCTGTTGGGCAGACCCGAAGCCTTGGGCTTCCACCCGGATGGTGTAGTCCCCGATGGGGAGCAACGGCATGAGGTAATGTCCGCTGTCGTCGGTTTTCGATTCGCGAGGAACACCGGTGCCTTGTGCGGTCGCTTTCACACTTGCGCCCGAAAGTACCGCCCCCGTTTTGTCCGTAACCGTGCCGAAAAAGCTTCCCGTGGCCTGGCCGTACAGAAGCGGGCAGATGGGAAATACCAGCGAACAGAAAACTACGAGCAGTGCTTTTTTCGTCAGCATCAAAATCCCCCCGTGCAGTCCCTCGTCGAGTGGCGATCGGGACGCGGTCTTGCCCCACGCAATCCATGTTGCTGATTACGCGACCATACCCGGACACCGAGTCTATATTCAAGACTTTTCGTGTCCATCCTTCGTAAACTTCGTGGTTGATTTGTTGTCGTCACGGACAACGGATAGTGAGATTGCAGACTTTGCCCCAAAATCTGGTGCGCAGAAAGATACTTCCATTCGACGGCAAGTGTCAACCCAAAGACCTGGAATCGCGGTTCATTTTGCAATGTCCAGCCGGGCCAGCGCCTGGTCGGTAGTGATGAACCTTGCACCGAGGGCCTGAAGTTCCGCTACGGTCCGGTTCCCATCCTCGGAATTCAGAGTCTCGATCGCATCCCGAACGACCGAGACTCGCCGCCCGCGCTCGAGCAAACCCTTGGCTGCGAAGCCAACGCAGTATTCCGTGACCACGCCAAACACGACGAACTCGACTTCCGGACCGAAGCGCTTCACCAGTTCGTCGGCATGAGCGCTCTTGAAGATGTCGAGCGTCTGCTTCTCCAGCAGAATCTGTTGGTAAGGAGACAGGTCGTCCGGCAGGGCAGCCGCTGCTTCGTTCGGAACTACGACCACCCTCGCAGTCATGGCCTCGGGAACCATCTTGGCGCCGGGCGTTGCCTTCACGCAGTGCGGGGGGAAGGTGGTGAACTCCGGATCATCCGGGGTGTGATAACAGCCGTGCGAGACCAGAAAGACGCGGTCCTGGCGCGCCGCGTCGGTGAGCCGGCGAATGTTAGGCAGCAATTTTTCGGCGCCGGGCACGTAGAGCTTTCCGCCGGGCAGCATGAAATCGGCTTGAACGTCCACTTCCCAGAAAACGAGATTGCGCGATAACATACGCTCCCTTGAGTAGTCGTCAGTCTTCAGTCGTCAGGCTGCGGCTGGACGAGCAAACAGCTTATAACATTGTTTGCGGACAACGGAACTCTGCCAAATTCTCGGCAGCGGGCCAGTTTCAAAATTCATCGAACTACGAGGGACACGAAGAAGACCTGGGTAATCCCGTGGAAGAGCGGCGCTTCAAGCGCCGCGTCATCGGCGACATGGGTGTGGGCTTCAGCCCCTGTGGCGCCACTGGGCCTAATGGTCGTCGTGGACAGTGGTGAAAACGCGGCCCTGAAGGACCGCTCTTTCACGGTGCAAGAAATGTCCGTGGAGCCTGAGGACTGGCGTTTTGTCTCTGGAGGGTCCTTATGTTTTTAACAGTTCCAAACTGACCCACGACCAAATTCTCAGCATAGTGAGGTATGCGCGATGGCCCACGACGAGCCGGTCAAGAAAACGCCAGCCCGACTTCTGATCCGGAACATCGGTCTGCTCCTGAGCGGCAATCTGGAACAGCCCATTCTCGACGCCGATACCGTGCTGGCAGTTGACGGAAAGATCGCTGCGCTAGGGAAGGAAAAAGACGTCGATGGAGAAGGCGCGGCGCTGGTCATCGATGCTAAGGGCACAACCCTCACTCCGGGACTGATCGACAGCCACGTGCATCCCGTGGCCGGGGACTGGACGCCGCGCCAGAACCAGATCGGTTGGATTGACAGCTACCTGCACGGCGGAGTCACCAGCATGATCTCCGCGGGAGAAGTGCACACCCCCGGCCGTCCGAAAGATGTAGTCGGGCTGAAGGCCATGGCCATCTTTGCCCAGCGCGCGTTCTCGGCATTTCGACCCGGCGGGGTGAGGATCCACGCCGGAGCTCCGGTGATCGAGCATGGGATGGTAGAGCAGGATTTCAAAGATCTGGCCGCAGCCGGCGTCACCCTGCTCGGAGAAGTCGGCCTGGGAAGTGTGAAAGACGGAGCTACGGCCCGCCAGATGGTGGCCTGGGCGCGCAACTGCGGGATTCAGAGCACCATCCACACCGGTGGACCTTCGATTCCCGGTTCCAGTCTGATTGACAAAGATATTGTGCTGGCTGCCGACGCCGACGTCATCGGCCATATCAACGGCGGTCACACGGCGCTGCCCGATGATCAGATCGTAACCCTGTGCGAGAAATCTTCACGCGCGCTGGAGGTTGTCCACAACGGAAATGAGCGAGCCGCACTGCTCACGCTGCGGACTGCACGTGAGCTGAAGCAGCTGAACCGCGTGATCCTGGGCACGGACTCGCCAGCCGGTTCAGGAGTGCAGCCGCTGGGCATTCTGCGCATGATTGCGATGCTGGCGTCACTCGGAGAGATATCAGCCGAGATCGCCTTCTGTTTTGCTACCGGCAACACGGCGAAGATCCGGAAGCTCGACTGCGGACGGATTGCGCCGGGTTGCGACGCCACTTTTGTGATGATGGACAGAGCCCAGCATTCGGCAGGGAAGACCGTGCTCGAGAGCATGCAGCGCGGAGACTTGCCGGGGATCGGCATGGTGATCGTTGACGGCGTGGTGAGCGTCCAGCGCAGCCGCAACACGCCTCCGACAACAAGGTCTCCGGAGATCGTGCCGGGCCGATAGGATCTGAAAGATTCACCTCGGCCTGGTTACTTAAGTGCGCCAAGGTGACTCGCAGAAAAGTTCAGTCTCGGAGAAGTCTCATAGACTGGATGATGGGGAGAAGTGCTTGCTCGATTAAACAGTTCGAACAGCCGGTGATGGTGCTGCGTCAGCGCGGCGCGGACTCTTTGGGCACTGTATTTGATTCATGCATAGCGGACGCCTGATTATTCGCCACGCCATTCTTTCCATCGCCTTCGTATCGGTGTATTTCGCTCTAAATCAGCCTCCAGTTATTCTCATTTCTCAGCTCGGCTCCGTGGCTTGGTATCCGGCCACGGGCCTGGTGCTGGCCGTCCTGTTGGGCGTCAGTCCGTGGTATGTCCTGCTGGTCTGTTTTGCTGATGCGCTGGCGGGCGCACTGATCTATCACCAGCCCCTTATATCTTTCGGCGAGACGGTCGGAGCCGTCGGAGTTGCCGCTTGCTACGGCACGGCGGCCTACATTCTTCGAGGACCGCTGCAAATTGATTTGGGATTGCGGCGTCGTCGGGATGTCGTGCGCTATGTCTTCGTGACCATGTCTGCCGCGGTGGTGGCGACAGCTATCGGCGTGTCGTGCCTGGCCGCGGACAAGTCAATCGCGTGGAGCGAGTTTTGGAGTGCATCATGGAGTTGGTTCGCCGGCGATGGTATTGGACTGCTGGGCATCGCTCCATTCCTCCTGGTTCACGTGTGCCCGTGGGTCAGGAAGCAGCTCTCGCCGAAGGCCCTTGCAGCAAACCGGGACAGCCAGCGCGTCCCGAACAAGTCTTTCGGCTTCGACCTCGCTGTTCTTGCGGAAGCCGTCGGCCAGGCTGCCTTGATGGTGGCGATTCTCTGGGTCATGTTCGGACCTCGCTTGGGATCTCGCCAACAATTTTTTTTGAGCTTTGTTCCCATCATCTGGATTGCCATGCGCCAGGGCATTCGCCGGGCGGTCACGGGAGTGCTGGCACTCAATTTCGGCATAGTGGTTGCCCTGCACATTTTCCCGGCGATGGCCGGCGTTCCTGCCAAGATCGGCCTTCTCATGCTGGTGGTTTCCGGAGTCGGATTGATTGTCGGATCTGCCGTAAGCGAGCGGCACAGGATTGCGCTTGACCTGCAGGATCAGACCATCCAGCTGAATTCGCTGATCGAAAATAGCCCGTTCGGTATTGTGGTCCTGGATCAGGAGGGTTGCGTCGAGTCTACGAATGCTGCATTCGATCAGCTGTTCCGGTTCACTCACGGAGAACTCACCGGCAGCGATCTTGGCAGCATACTCGTGCCCGATGCTGCCTCAACCGGATCCACGCTTTCGATTGAGAAGGTCATTGCCGGAGAAACCCTGCGTACGACGGCCAGGCGACGGCGCAAGGACGGACAGATCCTCGACCTGGAAGTGCATGCCGTCCCGCTGGTGGTGGCAGGCCGGATGTGTGGTTCTTACATGATTTACAAGGATATTTCGGAGCAGATCCGAGCCTCCGAGGCCGAACGCGAGCACGCGAAAGTACTGAATGAGCTGGTGGCAGAATTGCAGCTGCGAACCAAGCAGATGACCCTGTTGAGCGAAATGGGAGATCTGCTCGAGTGTTGCGGGACCACCCAGGAAGCCTGCGCGGTTGTGGCCCAGTCGGTGCAGAAACTCCTGCCGGAGGCCGTTTCCGGAACGTTGTACCTGTTCAGATCGTCACGCAATCTGGTTGAAGCGGCGGTGCGTTGGGGGGATGACTACGTCTCCGCACCGCTGTTTTCTCCCGAGTCCTGCTGGGGTTTGCGACGTGGCCAGCCGCAGTGGAGCGAGCGGGCGGGAGGCATCAACTGCTCGCATCTGGCCGAGGGTTCGACCAACAAATGTTTGTGCGTGCCCATGGTTGGACAGGGCGATACGCTGGGTATTCTCCATCTCGAGTTTGCGGGCGATGCAGAAGCAAAGAGTAAGACCGATTCGAGTTCCGGAAGTCTGCAGGATTCTCAACTGCGCCTGGCATCCACGGCGTCCGGCCAGATCGCGCTTTCCCTGGCCAGCCTGCGTCTTCGCGAAACCCTGCGTGACCAGTCCATCCGCGATCCGCTGACCGGGCTTTTCAATCGCCGCTTCATGGAGGAATCGCTGGAGCGGGAAATGCAGCGGGCCGTGCGCAAGAACCATACGGTATCGGTGTTGTTCGTGGACCTCGATCATTTCAAGCGCTTCAACGACACCTTTGGTCACGACGCCGGCGACCTGGTTTTGCGATCCCTCGCAGACCTGTTTCGCAAGCTCTTCCGGGTGGATGATGTGATTTGCCGGTATGGAGGAGAAGAGTTCGGCATTATCCTGCCCGAATCGTCAGCCGAGAATGCTGCCATACGCGCCAACGCTCTGCGCGAAGAGACCAAGAAGCTGGAAATACAGTACAAGAATCACGCTCTGGGAAGGATCACGCTGTCGGTCGGTGTGGCTTCGTTTCCCGAGCATGGACGAACGTCTGAAGAAGTGCTGAAAGCGGCAGACCAATGTCTCTATGAGTCCAAATCGGCGGGACGGGACAAGGTGACCGTTGCGACTGGCCGCAGCGGCGAGCGCGAGATGGCTGATGAGTCAGTGTAGCGCCCGCTGTCCGGCCGGCGTCCGCCCGCCCTCGGGCCGGCCGGAGGCCGGCGCTACTTCATACCCAGCGATGCGGCGATAGATTTCTTGTACTCACGGGCCTTAGCCATAGCTTCTTCTTCGTTCACCGTCAGCAGTTTTCGATCGCGCATGACAATTTGCCCGCCGATCACCACCGTCTCCACGTCGCTGCCCTTAAGCGCGTAAGCAATCTGGGCGTAAATGTCGTACATCGGAACAGCGTTAGGTTCATCCAGGCTGATAAGAATAAAGTCAGCTTTCTTTCCCGTCTCGAGTGAACCGATCTCTTTATCCAGGTGCAGCGCTCTGGCGCCGTCGATGGTCGCCATTTCCACCACTGCCTTCGCATTGAGCGCCAGCGGATCCATCTTGCTGATCTTCGCCAGCTTCGCCGCCAGGTCAATTTCCTCCATAAGATCAAGATCGTTGTTGCTGCCGGCGGGGCCATCGGTGCCCAGACCGACGGCGACCCCAGCGGCGCGCATCTCGGCGACCGGGAGAAACTCCGCTGGCAATCATCATGTTGCTCGACGGGTTGTGCACGCAGCCCACCTGCTTTTGCGCCAGCGTCTTCCGGTCGGCCTCATCCACGAAGATGCAGTGCGCCGAGACGACGTCCGGACCGAGCAGGCCGATCTTATCCAGATACTGCACCGGCGACATTCCGTTTTGTTTCAGGCTGTCCTCCCACTCTTTTTTCATTTCGGCGGTGTGAATCAGGATGGGCGCATGATATCTCCGCGCCAGGGCTGCTGAATCCTGCAACGTTTTCTGCGAGCAGGTGTAGATCGAATGGGGTGCCGCGGCAGCGTGGATCAGCGGATCTCCCTGCCACTTTTTCAGGAACTTCTCGGTGTAGGCGAGCATTTCAGCTTCGCTCTTGTTGTCTGGCGCGGGAAAATCGATGAAGGTTTCGCCCAACACCCCGCGCATGCCGGCGGCTTTGGTTTCCTCGGCAACCGCGTCTTCGAAGTAGTACATATCGGCGAAGGTCGTGACGCCTCCGCGAATTTGTTCCGCTGCCGCGAGCCGTGTACCCCAGCGAACGAACTCCTCGTTCACGTTCCTCGCTTCCGCCGGAAAAATGTATTTATAGAGCCAGTCGCTAAGCGTAACGTCATCGTGCAAGCCGCGAAACAACGTCATCGGTACGTGAGTGTGGCCGTTTATGAATCCCGGCAGGACCAACTTGCCTTTGGCGTCGATGGTCTGGGCAGCAATGTACCTGGCTTCGAGTTCGCTGCGCGGGCCGACGGCGACGATGGCGTCGCCTCTTACGACAATCGCGCCGTCATCGATGATCGCGCGGGAGGCGTCCATGGTGACCACAGTGCCTCCCGCCACGAGCAGGTCGGCTCTTTCCTTGTGCGTCTGGGACGCGAGGAGTCCGGAAAAGAGAAATACAAATGTGAGAATAAAAATGGCAGAGCGTCGAATGATCATTCGTGACCCAGGTATTCGTGATCTCGGCATTCTTAACCCCGGCGGCGGAAGCCGAAAGTATTGTACGCGGCGCGTCAGGCCGTGTTGTTGGCGCGGCCACAGAGAACTACAATGGCGCGCAGCAATCAAGGGATGTATTGTGTTAGGGAAACAGGAGGCAACATGAAAACAAGAACCGTTCTACTGACTCTGGCGCTGTGCCTTGTCGGAATCTCGGTGGCTGTCGCGGAAGATGCGAACATGGGTACCTGGAAACTCAACGAGGCCAAATCCATGTTCCCCGCTGGAGCCACGAAGAACTCAACGGTTGTCTATGAGGCCGCGGGTGATGACGTTAAAGTCACCGTGGATGGAACCGACAAAGACGGCAAAGCCGTTCATAACGAGTGGACGGGCAAGTTCGATGGGAAGGATTATCCAGTGACGGGCGATTCGAACATGAACGCAAGGTCGTACAAGAGAATTGACGCCCAAACGTTGATGTTAACCGGCAAGAAAGATGGCAAAGTCGTCTCCGAAGGTCGAATTGCGGTATCGGCGGATGGTAAGACCCGCACCGTCAAGCTGACCGCAACCGATTCGGCAGGCAAGAAGCTCAAAAGCACTGCGGTGTACGACAAGCAGTAACGCGAAATCCGCCGCAGACCATAGTCATGAAGATGCCCTCCCGCTCGGTTCTGAACGGGAGGGCTTTTTGGTAAACGGAGATAGCCTCGAACCGAAGCGGCGCCTGGTTCGTGGCTACCGCAAGCCGTCCTCGCCCTTGATCTCGGCCTTGGTCAAACCTCCGACGCGGGGCAGCGGGCGCCCGCTGTCCGTCACCGCGACTGCAACCATGATTTCATTCGCGCGGGGCGCGTCGTTGATTCGTACTTCCATACCGTCGAAATGACTACGGACGAAAGCAGCATCTTTGTGGCCGAGAGGAATGTCGAGAACCACGCCCAATCCGCCGCGCTTCTTCGAAGACGGAATCAGCGCAGCGCCTTTGCCCAGGACTTTTCGCACCGGTGCGCCCAGCTTGGGGTGAAGAATTGCGGCAGCGTGCTCGAGCTCGCCGTTTTCTCCCACGGCAGCCGCCTTGCCGTAGCTCTCGACGGTGGTCGCTGGAATACCCAGGGCCGCGACTGCGCGCAGCGTGAGCAGTTGTCCCAGTTCTTCGCCGATCGTCATCAGTTCGGACAAGTCCTCAACGTATTTTCCCGCGCACGGATTCTCAATGACCGCGACGGCAGCGGCGCGTCGAGTCGGCGGATCGACAGCGCGTCCCATCTCGCTGCGCGTTTCTTCCACGAATGTCACAATCTTGCGGATCTCTGGCGTGTCATTTTCTCGGCCATCATTGTCTCGACCATCAGCGCAATCCGTCCTCTCCTTTGATCTCCGAGGCTTTGAGACCGCCGACGCGGGCGTGAACGCGGGGGCCTGTGGTCATCACCAGGGCGAGCAGAATCTCGTCGGCGCGGGGGGAATCGGCCAGGCCGATCTCCATGGCATCGAAATGACTTCTTACATACGAAGCATTGATGTGCGTGATGGGCACATCGAGCCTGGTGCCCGGCCCGCCTACCTTTTTGGTCGACGCCACGATGGCTTTCGCGTCGCCGAGGATCTCGCGCATAGCGTAGCCGCCGGGCACGTGCCATAAGGCGCCGTGCTCGAGTTCGCCGGCCGAGCCGATGATCGCTCCCTTGCCGTAGCCCTCTACCACTTTGGGATCCCCGCCCAAGGCAGCGACCAGGGATCGCGCCATCTCAAGGCCCAGCGGTTTCAGATCATCCATGAAGCCTGCAATCTCTTTCACGTATGCGCCGGCGAATGGATTGCGGATCACCGCCAGCGCCGCTGCACGACGCAGCGGCGTGGACGAGACGGGGCCGCCCTCGTGGAAGATTTCTTCGACCGCCGTGAACTTCTTGCGAACCTCGACCTCAGGCATGCACAAGACTCCTGTTTTCTTGGAGAGCGATGAACGACGATTCTGAAGCGACGACGCGAGTGTCGCCCCGCAAATGCAGTGCGGCAGAGCGGATAAGTCCATCAGCAAGAAGTGAGCGGGCAACCCCGGCGCCGGCGTCGAGTGCGGCCGTGATCTCAGCGGACGAAAGCTCGCCAACTTCCTGGGTCACAAGCCGGTCTCCAAGGTCGCTATCGGGCGTGAGACTGCGCGCGGGTACACGGACGATACTGGGATGTCCCGGCAAGTCCACGGCATTGGCAATGATAGTTGCAGCCGCGTCCGCCATGGCTGCGCGGTCCGCAAGGACTGTCACGGCGTCCGCGATCCCGAGTGAGAAACTGCGGCCGTGACAGCCGCTGGTCGCGATGCCCCGCGCGGGCTGGGCTGAGTCCAGCGTCGCGGTGGCGAAAACTGATGGACAGTCCGGCCGCTCTACCATGCCCACGACAAAATTCTCTCCGGGCGCAAGGTGTAGCGCAATGTCTCCGCCATTGTTCACGTAAGCCCGTGAAAGCCGGGCCACCGTCGTCATGGCACCCAGAATTTCCTCAGCGACTGCGCCTGCGACGGCCGCCATCGGGGTGATGAAAGTCTGCTCACAGTACGGCTCAACTGCCGCCACCATGCGTCGTGCGATAACACCGGATGGAAGCGGGCCATCTGCTCGCGTGGCCTGTCGGAGAAACGTGAGCTCGCCGCAGAGTTCATCAAGCACATCGACGAAGCGCTCGGCCGCCGCCCGGTAAGCGGCGTTGATTTCGTTCGTTTCGCCAAAGGCTTCGACGATCAGATCAATAGGTCCATCATGAAGATGCAGCCGGTGGCCATCCTCCAGGAATCGCATTTGGGCCCGTGTTCTCATTCACCCGGCCTCGGCGATTTCCCAGGCGCCAGTGGCCAGGGGTTGTCCGGATTGGCAGAGACCCGGCGGCGGCCTTTTCCGTCCATGATGGAATCGAGCGAACGAACGTGGTCCATATAGCCGCCCAGGGCAGCGTAGTCTTTAACCTTCAAGGTGAACTCTATCGGCGCAACCAGCGCCGGCGTTGGCACGTAGCCAAAGGCATGCTCCGGCATGCGACTGACGTCCACCATGAACGTGATGCCCCCACCGGGCCAGACGTAAACCGGCGCGCCGCCACAGGTGACACGGGTCAACGCATCGCGCACCGAGTGCGTGAGCCTTACCGGGTTTTCCGTGACGCCCGCTCGCAGCGACCCTCCAGCCCCTCCCATAAATAGGACGGTGCACAGCGCGGGTTCGCAATTTTCCTTGATTCGGGCGATGGATTCGCTGAGGACAGGTGGTAATTCTTTTTCCACCGGCTGCAGCGCTTCATCCAGTTCGAAATAAGCGTGATGTTCGCCCGTGGTGCTGACCATCAACAACCGGAGCCTCGGCCAGGCAATTTTGGGATTGAAATTCTGGAGAATAGAGAGAGGATCTGCGATGTTGGTGCCGCCCCAGGCGGTTCCCGGTTCCGCCACTCGGAAGTAGCGGCCCGGAGTGGAGCGGTGGCCCTTCATCTTGATGCCGGTTTCGCGTACGCCCAGCAACTTTCCCGCCTGATGCTCGGACAGAACTCCGGTGATGTGGTCGTCAACCACGACCACTTCATCCACTTTGCCGAACCATTGCTTGGCGAACATGCCGATGGTGGCTGATCCGCAGCCGACGCGCATGCGCTCTTCCTGCGTGCTATCAACCACAGGCGGCTTGCCGGCCTGCACGATCATCGTGGCCCCTTCGTCGATAGTGAGTTCCACCGGCTTGCGGTCGCACAGGTTCAGCAGCGTCTCGCAGGTTACCGTGCCTTCTTTGCGGCTGCCCGCCGGTGAGGTGGCGCACGCCTCCGAGCGAGAGCATCTGCGAACCATATTCGCTGGTGGTGACGTGTCCGACGGGCTCTCCCTGGGCGCGGACGAGATTCGTCTCAGGGCCGAGATGGCGGTCGGTATCGATCTTCACTTTCACGCCGCAGTAGCTGAAGATCCCTTCGGTCACCACCGTGACCATGTCCACGCCCTGCACCTTGGAAGAGATGATGAATGGCGCCGGCTTGTAGTCCGGATAAGTGGTGCCGGCGCCGATAGCGGTAACGAAATTCTCGGGGCCGGTCACGATGCTGCCATCCCACTCACGATCGCGATCCAGGAAGGGAACCACGGAATCGCCGCGCGAGACGGCGCGATCGAGCACGACATGAGGATCGATGCGGATGAGTTGTCCATTGTCGTTGGCGTAACGATCGCACGCGCCTGTTCTTCCCGGCTTGATGTAGCAGAGCACCGGGCAGGCATCGCAGCGAATGGCGTCGTCTTCAAGCATGCTTCTGTCCTGTAGCGCCGGCGTCCCGCCGGCCCGACGGGCGGGCAGGATGCCCGCCAGGCGCCGGCGCTACCAAGGCGGCACGTATGCGGTCGGGCGTTGCTGGCAGGCGGCGAATGCGTACCCCAATTGCATCGTGAATGGCGTTAAGGATCGCGGGCGCGGTGGGAATCACCGCCTGTTCGCCGATCCCTTTGGCACCGAATGGGCCGATCGGTGAAGGATCTTCAATGAGAATCGACTCGACCGGCGGCATGTCGCCGGCAGACGGAATCAGGTAGTCGTGGAGGTTCTCGCCTTTGCCGGGGAAGAACTCTTCCATCAGCGCCATCCCTAGGCCCTGGGCGGCGCCGCCTTCGATTTGTCCTTCAATGAGAGTTGGATTGATAGCCCGGCCGACGTCGTGCGCCGCCGTGATCTTCAGCACCCGCACCGTGCCCAGTTCGGTGTCGACCGCTATCTCCGCCAGATGGGCGCCGAACCCATAGACGGCATAAGGTGTTCCTTGGCCATTTTCGTCCAGCGCACTGGTGGGTGGATCGAACGTTGCCTCGCCAGTCAGCACGTAGCCATTCTTGTCCAGAGGCAGGTCGCGCAGGCTGAAGCTGCGCTGCTTGCCATCTTCTTTAATCGCGACCGCGCCATTCTCGAACTCGATGACCGCGCACTCACACGCGTCCCCCAGGCGCAGGATGGCGCGGCGCAATTCGGCGCCAGCCAGGTACGCAGCTTTGCCCGTAACAAAAGTCTGGCGGGACGCCGATGTCTTGCCGCAATCGGGAGTGATCGAAGTATCGCCCGAGACCAGATCGAAGCGATCTATGGGAGCGCCGAGTGCGTCGGCGCAGATCTGGGTGACGATGGTGTTGGAGCCTTGTCCGATATCCACCGCGCCCTGGTGCAGCGCGATGCGGCCGTCAGCTTTCAATCCCACGCGAATGGTAGAAGGGTTGGGCAGTGAGGTGTTGCCGCATCCGTACCACATTCCCGCGACGCCAACGCCACGGCGGACCGGACCGCTGCCTTGTGCGTTGAAGGCCGCAGCGTCGGCGCGCGCGGCTGTCCACCGGGGCCGCAGCGCCTCGAAGCAGGCGCGAATTCCAACTCCCTCGCCGAGAACCTGGCCGGTGACCGTGGGAGTCTGGTTGTCCAACGCATTTATGATTCGGAATTCCAGGCGGTCAATTCCCAACCGGTCAGCGACGTCGTCGTAAAGCTGCTCCTGCGCGATCGTCGTTTGCGGCACGCCAAAACCGCGGAAAGCTCCCGCTGGTACCAGGTGCGTGTGCACCGCCCGGGTGAGCGCTCGATAGTGCGGCACGTAGTAGGGCCCCGAGGCGTGAACGGGGACGCGCGCCGCCACCGTCGGTCCCCAGGAAGAGTAGGCGCCGGTGTTGAAATCGGCCGTGAAGTCCATCGCGGTTAATTTGCCATCGCGAGTCGCGCCCACACGAACATGGATGTGCGATGGGTGACGCTTGGTGGTTGAGACGATTGATTCCGACCGCGAATAGACCATGCGCGCCGGTTGGCGCAGATGCCAGGCGGCCAGCGCAACGAAGGGCTGGACAGAAAGGTCAAGCTTGGCGCCAAAGCCGCCCCCTACGGCTGTCGGAATAATGCGCACCGCCTCGGGAGCGATGCCGAGAATCTGTGCGATATCGGCGCGGTCCATATACGGGGCCTGGGTGCAGGCCTGAATCTCAATCTGGTCGTTGACCCGCCGCGCGAAGCCGGCTTCCGGTTCGATGTAGGCGTGTTCGATAAAGCCCGTTTCATATTCATCTTCGATTACAACGTCAGCTTCGGCCAGAGCCTTTTCCACGTCGCCACGGACCACCCGGCCTCGAACCAGCACATTATTCTCGCGGCTGGGATGAATGCGTTCAGCGTCAGGTGCGAGCGCGGCGGCAATCGTGGTCAGCGCGGGCAGTTCCTCCCATGCGACCGGAAAACTCGCGTAGTCGAGGGCGTCAATGGCCTCGGCCTCACCCACGACTCCGGCGACGGCTTCACCTCGAAACCGGGCTTCGACTTCCGCAAACACCGGCTGGTCCGCGAAACGCGGAATCACGCCATAACGATTCTCTCCGGGGATATCCTTCGCGGTCAGAATGCGGTGGATCCCGGGGTGCGTGGCAACGAAAGCGTCGAGATCGCCAAAACTGAAGCGCGCCCGCTGGTAGGGACTGCGGATGGCGCGGACCACTAGCGCTCCGGCTGGAATTTCGTCAGCTCCGAAAATCTCCGAGCCAGCTACCTTGCTCTGGCCGTCAAGACGGACCATCCTCGAGCCCACCGCTTTGCCGGCCTGGGGCGACGGTTCCGCGATGTTACCGGAGCAGGCATCCCGGATAGCCGTAATGATTTTGCGATAGCCAGTGCAGCGGCAGAGCACACCGCCGATCGCATCCATGACTTCGCTTTCGGTCGGATCGGCAGCACGTTCCAGAAGAGCCGTGGCCGACACCAGCATGCCGGGCGTGCAGGCGCCACATTGCGCGGCCCCGTGGTGAAGGAAGGATTTCTGCAACTGGTCATAAATCGGTGCGCGGGTCGCGAGTCCTTCTACCGTCGTGATTTCGTGCCCCTCGATTTGACCGGCTGCGATCAGGCAGGAACAGACAGGCTCGCCATCAAGCAAAACCGTGCAGGCGCCACAGTCCCCGGCGTCACAGCCGACCTTGGTTCCCGTCAGCCCAAGACGTTCACGAAGAACTTTGGAAAGCCGTTCCAGCGGCGAGACCGCAGCTGTCACGTTCTTTCCGTTTACTGAAAATGCAATTAAAGTCTGAGAGCCGGCGACAGGACCAGTCGTCGTGACCATCAGCAACTCCCCACGCAGGCGTCGAGCGCGCGCCCTACCAGAGTCAGCGCGGCATCATTGCGGTAAGTCGCGCTCGCACGCACGTCATCGATGGGGGAGAGCTCCGCCAGATGTTCCGCTTGGGGAACCGCGCCCAATCCGCTGCGCACCCGTAGGCCGACCAATGCTTGCTCGAGCGCGGTGAGCCTGCGTGCGGCCGCCGAGCATGAACCGACCGCGATGCGGGCCTGAGCGATGCGGCCGGCGTCGTCCGCCTTCAACACCGCCGCCACCATGGCGATCGAAATCACGAGGTAGCGCCGTGCGCCGAGTTTTAGAAACGCCGATGTGGCGTCGTCGAGTGTGCGCGGGACAAACACGTTGGCCAGGATCTCATCGGGGCGGAGAACCGTCTTCCGATTTCCCACGATGAAGTTAGACAGAGGTAGGCGGCGTGTTCCGGCTTCGGAGACAAGTTCTACTTCCGCATCGAGCGTCAGCAAAGGGGGCACGCTGTCGGCAGCCGGGGACGCGTTGCAGAGATTGCCGGCAACCGTACCGCGATTCTGTATCTGAATCCCACCGATTTCCCGGGCTGCACTCTTTAGACCGTCAAAGCATCGGGGAAGGGGAGTGGCGACGAGTTGACTCCAGGTCGCGAGCCCGCCGATGCGGATGTGGTCGGCTTCGACTGCGATACCTTTGATTTCGCTGAGAGCGGAGATGTCAATCACCCGCTCAGGAGCGGGCCGATCACCCAGCGCCGGGAAGAAGTCCGTGCCGCCCGACAGAATTTGCCCGCCATCCCGGGCCAGCACATGCAGGGCTGCGTCGAGCGTCTTGGGCCTGGAATACACGTTGGCTCCCCACCCGCAATTCGCATTTCTATACGAACGTTCGGGCTTTGTACAGCGCCACGGCAAACCTGTAGCGCCGGCTACGGCAGGTGCACAAAGGTCACGCACGCAGGAGAACTGACCTGAAGCACCTGCCCAGTGGGAGTGAGGCGCCCGGTCTTGTGGTTTATGCGAAAAACGACCATCTTGTCCGATTCTTGATCCCCCGCCAACAACCAGGAGCCCGTCGGATCGATGGCAAAGTTTCGCGGCGTTTTTCCATTCACGGGGACGAATTCAACGTGGCTAAGGGCTCCGTCCGCGGCGACCGAGAAAACGGCAATGCTGTCAGCTCCACGATTTGAAGCGTAGAGAAACCTGCCAGAAGGGTGCAACGCGATTTCGGCCGCGGCACTGTGGCCCGGGAATCCATCCGGCAGCGTAGAAATCGTACTTATTTCGCGCAATCCGCCATTCGCCGCATCGTAAGCATAGGTTGTGACCGAGGATTGCAATTCGTTGATCACGTACAGCAACGTTCCTTTGAAATTAAATACCAGGTGGCGTGGACTTGCACCGACACTGGTTTTGGTGATGTTAGGGTCTTGTCCGAGGGTGCCTTTGGCGGAGTCAAAAGAATACGCGAATACCTGGTCGAGCCCGAGATCAGTGACCAGAGCAAACCGATTGTCGGACGACATCGCGACGGCGTGGGCGTGAGGCTGTTCTTGCTGTTCCTTGTCCATGCCCGCGCCGTGATCCTCCACAAAGGCAGACGCCTCGCCCAGGCGGCCGTCTTTCAACACCGGAAAAACCGCCACGCTGCCCCGAGTGTAGTTCGATACCATGGCATACTTGCCACTCTGGTCGAGCGTGATGTGGGCTGGCCCGCCATCGCGCGATGACACCTGGTTCAATAGGGATAGCTTGCCGCTGCCCGAATCAATGGCGAAGGCACTCACCGCACCAGTTGGCTGGCCTTCGTAACTCTCCGTCTCATTGACCGCATAGAGGAAATGTCCGCTGGCATCGGCGGTGAGGAAGGATGGTTGCACGGTTTCGGCGGCCAGTCCCAGCGCGGTTAACTGGCCGGTTTTGGCATCAAGGCGGTAAGCATAGATGCCTTTGCTGCCGTGGTGCGTGTAAGTGCCGATATAGACGAGATACTTGCCTTTGGTGGCTGCGTCGGCGGAGTTTGGCGCGAGAACACACAGAATGATTACAACCAGGAACAACGTGCAAAGATAGGGGGCAGACGTTGAATCGCCGGGCCCATGAAATTTCCTCGCCAAGAGCAGGAGCATGTACATAGAACCAGTTGATGCTATTGCGCGTCAACCACACAACGGAAGCCGATGGTTCCGGCGCGGTCGCGTCCCGGCGACATCAGCAAATACTTTTCGTGCTCGTCCAGCCGATAGGTCTGGGGGAAGTACCAGATCGAGCCCGTGGGCTGATACGACGCGCCGCCCCGAACGATTGCGGCGCGCGTATGAGGATCACGATACTCGTCAGTCCACTGCGAGACGTTTCCCTCGAGGTCGAGCACGCCCAGCGCACTCGCCCCTTGCGGAAACGCATCCACATTCGCCGGGGGCCGCATGGTGCGACCACGATCCGACGCAGGAACCACCTGAGAGTTCCATTCATTTCCCCACGGATAAAGACGTCCATCGCCTGACTGCCCGGCCAACTGCCATTCCCATTCGTGGGGCAGACGCTTGCCCGCCCATTTGGCGTAGGCGCGAGCATCCTCGATCGAAACCCAGGTTACCGGCTTTTTCTCCCAGCCTTCGGGATAGCTGCCGTTCTTCCAGTCGCGCAGAAAATTGTGATCGTCTTTCGGATGGTAGCTGGTGGCGTCCAGAAATTTCTTGAACTCCGCGTTCGTCACCGGAGTGCGGTCAACATAGAAACTCGCAACATGAACCCGGTGGCGATGAAGGCGCCGCGGAACATCTTCCCAGGGATACTGCACATCAACGCCGGGATCGTTCCCGCCTTCAATCTCGATGCCCCGCACCTGGAAGTCGTAGTCGCTCTCAGGAATGCGAACCATGCCCGGAGGCGCAGTCTGCGCCCGCGGAGTGGCCGGAATATCAACCATCGTCTGCGGAACGGCCTTCCACTCGCGCGAGTAAGTTGAGAGCGGTCGCTTGGAACGCTCGGCCATGTAACTCAGCAGATCTTTCATCGCACCAGTGGCCGGGTATTGCTCTGTCGCCAGAACCGCGCCGAAGCCCAAGCTTTCAATGGTGAAGCTGAGCGTTGCATCATTGCCATGCAACGCGGGCGTCAGCTCGACGCCATGCCACAGATCGTAGTAGTGCACGCCCGCTTTGTGCGGCGTGCGGATTTGCTCGCCTGCGGTGTCGTACTCATTGCGATTGATGATGGTCCACAACGTGTTCGTCGCGGTTGGGAACTTGCTGGCGAAGACTCCGGCTTGCAGAGTATGGGAATGCGGCTCCCAATCCGGGCTGCGCAAGTTCTCGGTCAGGGCGCGCTCAATTCGGGTGAAGCGCAGGATGGCTTCCGCATCATGCGGAACCGTGCCGTACCAGAAACCCCAAAGGTTATCCAGCGTAGCGTAGCCCTGTCCGTTGAAGAAGGCGTGCTGCAGGCTGTCAGTTTTGTCGCGGGTAAAGCGATCAGTGACGCTGACCATGTGCCGCGGCTCGAACCACTTGGTCTTGTTCACCATGGGCACGAAGGGATATTCCTTGCCTTCCCAGGTCACCCAGTCGTTCCAGCCGATGTTCGACCAGGCCACGGTTTCATCGCGAATTGCAAATTGAGGCTCCAGCGCCAGGGGTTGGCCAGTGGCGTCAGAAGCCTGCCTGAAGGGTGCGGGAATGCTTTCGAGCGTGTCGAAATTGATCCCGTCGGCGCCAATGTCCGCGAGCAACTGCGAAATTGCAACCCAGGGAAATGTGCCTTCGTCGCGGGTACCGCTGTCCCAGGCGAGAATGGGGAAGAACACCTTCACGCCATGACTGTGAAACTTGTTGACCATCTGGCGGAGCGCGGGCACACCGCCGGGCAGATCGCGCAGAAGGTCGAACTGATTGCGGCTGTCCACTCCCAGGTTGGGATAGACGGGCCAGATCAAGACGGCGTCAATGGGGCCGATACGACTCTCGGTCTCGGAAAGAAATCGGTCCACGGTGTATTCGCCGGTTTCCGGATCGTAAAAACTCCGGTCCCAGATGAGCAGTTGCACCTGGGAGACGACCTGCTGCGTCCAGGCCAGTTCGGGCCGGACGTATTGCGAGCCGTCGTAACGCAGGCGGATCAGGCGCTCGGCCCGCCACGCTTTGAGGCCCGCGCGCCACGCTTCGGCATCGGCCGGATCCTGCGGCCCGGGGAAGAAGATCTCATCCGCCAACGGAGGCTCGGACAGGGTCATGACTCCGGTCGGCGAAATCAGGGGGTGGCGTGCCTTCCACTCGTCGGAAAAGGCAAAACACGCCGCGAGCGCCACGAACACGACTGCAACCGATCGTAAGAGGCGAAAGAGAAAAGAATATTCCACGCGGCCCCCGGGGAGTAGCGATCAGTACATGATCGTTTTGGTCAAATGATGCGGCCACCAAGTGGTGTGATAGTGGGTCCACAGGCGGGCGTCGATCTGCGGAATGATGATCTGCTGGTCCTTGGGGCGGATGTTGTTGACCTCTTCGCACAGCAGGGCGGTGGCGTAGATGCAGTGCGCCCGGATTTCAATTTCCTGTCGGCTGTCGCGCGGGATCATCTGGTAGGTATTGATGGCATGCTCAAGTTCGGTCGAGTAGCTCACGATTCCAAGCAGCCGCAATGCGACGGGAACGATGTAGTCCGCGAAGGCCGTCATCTTGCCGGTGTCTTCGAGAGGGAACTGGTTGTTCTTTCTTAACGCTGAGTACGCCAGCCAGATTCCCAGTTGCGGCAGCTTGTAGAACTTGATGGTGGCGCCGTCGTACAGGCTGACGTCGTTGAAGCGGGGAAACTCCACCACCATGCGATCCACGATTCCCGCGCCGTTGTCATACAGCCGAGGCGGACACGACTTCACAAAATTGTGAAAGCGGCCGGTGTATTTGTCGGCCAGCACCGCGCCTACCTGGCGCCAGACCTGCGTCTTTTCGTCGAGCATGGGCATTTCGATGTTGCCGGCGAAAATACGTTCGAGGTCGGGCCGCGTCACCTGGGCAAGATACTTGCCGTCGAGAATTGGAATGCCATTGTCCATGGCCCGCTTCATGCAGGCGAAGAGAGCATCGGAATCGGACCAGTGCCGTCCCGCATAATCCACCTGGAACTTCACGTGGGTGGAAAAATCGGTGAAGGCTGTGTCCACGCAATCGGCGGTGAGGATGAAGTCCAGGACGTCATCGGCGGTGTCTTTTTCGCCACCGAACGGCAGTTGATAGTCCGGCATGGCCAGCTCTTCGTAGGCCATCCATTGGGCGACCTCCACGATCTTCTCGACGTGGGTGCGAACGTCGCGGGAGTGCTCAATCACCGGATGAAGACTGTCCAGCACGGGGCTGCCCGTGAGTTTGGGCCAGCGAATGGCGGAAGGCTTGGAGGCTGCGCTGATGGTCCCAGATAAGGTGGTCATCGCTCCGACAGTGGCAATTGCTTCCAGAAATTGGCGTCGATCCGGGCTTCCCAAGGCATCCTCGTGGTTGAAATTGAGTAAGAGTCGAAGCTTATCCGTTCGCGTTTGCTACCAGCAGAATCGCCAGCGCATAGAAAATGAACATGAACACAAGAAATATTTTAGCCCGGCTGCCCGAACCGCGGAATTCTCTCCAGGCCAGGACGCCCCACAGCGCCGCGACCATGGGAGCCGATTGGCCGATCGCATATGAAATCGCTACTCCGGTAAAACTGGCGGCCACCAGATTGAAAACCATGCCCAGGCCCCAGATGAATCCCCCGAGTAGACCGAGAACGTGTCCGGACGGCGGCCCGCTGAAGTAGCCGCTGAAACTGACAGGCTCGCCGACCAGCGGCTTCCTCATGAAGTAAACATTCCAGATCAAGCAGGAGAGTAATGCGCCCAGGGTAAGGAACACGGCAACACTATAAGGTCCGAGCGGGTTGCCGTGCGTCATGGCGCGAGTCACGAAGGGCGCCCACAGGCCCATCAGAACTCCAGAGACAATGCAGGTAACGATGCTCTTCTTCGAAACAACGCGCCCCGCGCTGGCGAGACTGCCGTATGCCTTACCGTCCAGAATTACGGCAACCACGGCGCAGGCGACACCCGCCGCCAGCAGCCCCAGGTTGCCCTTGGGTTGTAGCGCGTAGCTGGAGACGACTCCGACCACTAACGCAATCCCGATGGAGACGGGAAAGGCCACCGCCAGCCCGGCCATGTCAATTCCCGCGACCAGCAGCAGGTTCGCCAGGTTAAAAATGGCGCCGGCGATCAACATGTAAACAATGTTCGAGCTGTCAGCGGAGTGAACATTATTCAGAAAGCTGGCTGGATCGCTCGCCGAGGTGTTCCCCATGGTGAAAGCAAGAATGAGCGAGACCAGAAAAATTCCCAAAGCGTAGTCCCAGTAAAAAAGCTCGAAGCGATAATTCTTTACGCCCTTGAAGGTGTTGGCCCAGGAGCCCCAGCAGATGGCGCTCGTGATCATCATCAACAGCGCAATTTCCAGACTGTGTGGGGTGTACATGGGTCCTCCTTGGCACAGGCCCTGCTACTTGCCTTTGATTCTGGAAACAAAAAGCTGCAGGAAACGGTCGGCATCGACATCGACACAGACCTTGGCGTTGGCCGTGACTTTGTCCACAGCCTCAATCACATAATGATCGCCGTGGAGCACGTTTCGCTCCACTGCGCCGCGCCGGTTGGCGACGGTTTCACCCCGGGTAAAATCGCCGCGGGTCTCGACGTCCACGTGCATTTCCGGCGCTTTGACCAGTGTGGCATCAATCGCCACACCGACCGCCAGAGGATCATACATCGGTGTGCCCTGCGACCCGAATTGCGCGGAAAGCTCAATCAGATGTTTTCCCACCGCATAGACGAAGTCATTGACCGGACCGTGGATCTGGGCTAGTTGGTCGAGATACTTTTTCGAAAAGAGCGTCTTGTCGCCGACATCGAGTCCAACCATGGTCAACGGCCAGCCGGCCTGGAAGACAATCTGGGCGGCTTCGGGATCGTTATAAATATTGGCTTCGGCCGCGGCGTTCACGTTGCCGCCGGTGATGGATCCTCCCATGATGATTACTTCTTTGACCAGGGGAACAATCGAAGGATCCTTGAGGATGGCGAGAGCAATGTTGGTCAGTGGCCCGACCGGTACCAGAGTGATCTCATGCGGCGCGGCGTGCACCATCTGGATGATGAGGTCCGGTCCATAGTGCGAATCCACTTTGCATTTACTGAGAGGCAGTTCGACATTTGCCAGACCATTCTTTCCGTGCCAGAACTCGGCGGTGATGAGCTTCTGAAAGAGCGGATGCTGCGCTCCCGCCGCCACCGGAATGTCGCAGCGGTTGGCGAGAGACATCATCCGCAACGCATTCTCCAGACCCTGACTGGCAGTTACGTTTCCCGGGACTACAGTGATGGCGCGGACGTCCAACTCCGGCGAATTCAGCGCCAGCATCAGGGCCAGAGCGTCGTCCGTTCCAGGGTCGGTGTCAAAAATGATCTTTTTGCCAGCAGCCGAGGCAGGAGCTGCTCCGGCCAGCCAAATCAGGAGCAGAACAATAACAAATGAGAGCCGAAAAATCGAAACTTTTGCGCGATTCAGGATGATTGTCTCCGCACACGAAGCAGCGTCGTAGCCTAGCTTTCAAACTGAAATGATGTCAAGGTCAAATGTGGGCGCGAGCGCCCCGCTCGTGCGCCTTTGGAACCACCACAAACCACGCGGGGGACAGCCGCTCCGGCTCTCCGGCGGAGTGCGGTTCCGCTGTCTCTTCCACTCGGGAGAGTTTTGGATTTTGGGTGGAGCAGCGCTTTAGCGCTGCATTAAAAGCCCTACTACGGTGCGGCTTTAGCCGCTGAGGTACCTCAGGGCTGAAGCCCCGCGCCACGCAGCCGGTATGCAGGCCTGAGGCCTGCTCCACCCTGCCGACCAAAAACAACCTAAATGATGTCCAGCTTCTTCTGCATCGGGTCACAGGCACAATCTCCTGCTTCAAAGCATGCCCCACAAATCTGTCGAACTGCGTTCGACCGGACAGCCGAGGGCGGCACGTGGCCGGTTGATGGCTCCCGGACGAGCGTGACGCTCGCGCCTACATGGGGCAGTGCCGTACAATTGCAATCGCCAGCATGTCAGTCGAGAACAAAACCCGTCACGGAGTGACAAGCGGCGTCAGCGATCGCGGGGACGCCATTGCCACGCTCGCCGGACGGCCGCTGATCTCGAACCGCGGCATTCCTCTCAATCTCGACTGGTTGCAGCAGGTTCGCGTCAACACAAGTGCGGTTGAACGCCGCGCACAAAGCCACGTTGCCCGCCGGACGGTAAAAAAAGACTGGCAGGCGGCATGGCTGCTGCGCGCCGTCTCCTGCATGGATCTCACCACTCTCTCGGGCGATGACACTGAGGAGCGGGTGCGCCGTCTCTGTGCCAAGGCCCGGCATCCCATCCAGGATGATCTGGTCAAACGCCTTGGAATTGAAGAGCTGAATATCCGAGTGGCCGCAGTCTGCGTGTACCACACATTTGTGGAAACGGCGGTGCGTGCGCTGGAGGGCAGCGGCGTGCGGGTGGCCGCGGTCTCCACCGGATTCCCCGCAGGGCTCTCTCCTCTTACCGAGCGTGTCACCGAAATTCGCCGTTCGGTCGAGGCGGGAGCGAACGATATTGATGTGGTGATCACACGCGCCCATGTCTTCGGCGGCAAGTGGCAAGCGCTCTACGACGAGATCGCAGCGTTCAAACAGGCGAGCGGTTCGGCGCACATGAAAGTAATTCTCGGCGCCGGCGATCTGCTGACTCTGCGAAACGTGGCCCGAGCCAGCTTCGTCGCCATGATGGCGGGTGCGGACTTCATCAAAACTTCGACCGGAAAAGAACCGACGAATGCGACGCTGCCGGTCGGCTTTGTGATGACGCGATGTATCCGTGAATACGCACAGGAAACCGGAATGGCGGTCGGGTTCAAACCCGCCGGAGGAATTCGGACGGCGAAACAATCCATCGAATGGCTGGCGCTAATGAAAGAAGAACTCGGCCTGTCCTGGATGAGATCAGAATTGTTTCGCTTCGGAGCCAGCGGGCTGCTGAACGACATTGAACGGCAACTGGAACACTACGCTACCGGACGTTATTCGGCAGACTATCGCCATCCGTTGGCGTAGCAAGAATCGTTGTGGGGCGGGCGCCCTCGCCCGCCGCTTTTGATTTGTCTTCGGTATAGCACCTCATATGAGCATCGCCGAAAAGTTCGTCGCCATGGAATACGGCCCCGCACCCGAGGACCCAAAAGAGGTCCTGGCCTGGCTCGATGTCCATAATCGCCGCTTCGGACATTTCATTGGCGGCGCCTGGCGGCAACCCGCCGAAGGCGGGTACTTCGAAACCACCGATCCCTCCACAGGGGAAATACTAGCTACAGTTGCCCAGGGATCGGCAGCAGACATTGATGCGGCGGTCCGGGCCGCGAGCGCAGCTCTACCAAAATGGCAGGCCCTGACTCCGCACGCGCGAGCTCGCTATCTTTATGCCTTGGCGCGAACCGTGCAGAAGCACTCCCGCCGTCTCGCCGTGCTGGAGACGATGGACAACGGCAAACCGATTCGTGAGAGCCGCGACATTGATATTCCGCTGGTTGTCCGCCACTTCTATCACCACGCCGGCTGGGCGCAGCTACTCCACCAGGAATTTCCCGGATACACCGCGTGCGGTGTCGTAGGGCAGATCATCCCGTGGAATTTCCCGCTACTGATGCTGGCCTGGAAGATTGCGCCGGCTCTGGCCACTGGCAACACCGTAGTACTAAAGCCGGCGGAGTTCACGCCACTGACCGCGCTGGCTTTCGCAGAGATCTGCTCGGAAATCGGACTGCCGCCAGGAGTCGTCAACATCGTCACCGGCGACGGCGCGACGGGCGAAGCGTTGGTGAAGCATCCCGAGGTTGCCAAGATTGCATTCACCGGTTCCACCGAAGTAGGACGCGCCATTCGCGGCGCAACTGCGTCCAGCCACAAGCGGCTCTCGCTCGAACTGGGAGGCAAATCGCCTTTCATCATCTTCGAAGACGCCGATCTCGACAGCGCGGTCGAAGGCCTGGTGGACGGCATCTGGTTCAATCAAGGACAAGTCTGTTGCGCCGGCTCGCGCCTGCTGATGCAGGAAAGCATTGCGGAGCCGCTCATCGCGAAGGTGCGTGATCGTATGAGCACGCTGCGTGCCGGGTCCCCGCTCGACAAATCCATCGACATCGGCGCCATCGTAGCGCGAGTGCAGCTAGACCGGATCAAGCGACTCGTGGATCAGGGAGTCGCCGAAGGCGCCACCTGCTGGCAACCGCAAATCGAATTGCCGTCGCGCGGCCTCTACTATCCGCCGACGTTGCTCAGCAATGTCCATCCCACGTCAATCGTGGCCCAGCAGGAAATTTTTGGTCCAGTGCTGGCAACCATGACGTTCCGCACGCCGAGCGAAGCGGTCGAACTGGCGAACAACACCGTTTATGGCCTGGCCGCCTGCGTCTGGAGCGAGAGTATCAACGTCGCGCTGCACGTGGCCTCTCAACTGAAAGCCGGAGTGGTCTGGGTCAATTGCACGAATTTGTTCGACGCCTCCTGTGGATTTGGCGGTTACCGCGAGAGTGGTTACGGACGCGAAGGCGGCAGGGAAGGCTTGCTCGAGTATCTCGAGCCGGACTGGTTCAAGAATGCTCCGGCACTACCCGCTACGAGGCCGCCAGCCGAACAGAAATCAACGGAAGATTCCGATCCCGCAACGCCCGCGATTGATCGAACCGTAAAGCTCTACATCGGAGGCAAACAGGCGCGGCCCGACTCGGGCTACAGCATGGAAGTACGTGCCGCCGATGGCCGTCCTCTGGGCGAGGCCCCGCTGGGCAATCGCAAAGATATTCGCAACGCGGTCGAAGCGGCACACAAGGCCTCGGGATGGGCGAAGACCACGGCGCATAACCGGGCGCAGGTTCTCTACTACATCGCAGAAAATCTTTCACAGCGCGGTGAGGAGATAGCACGCCGCCTGGCGGCTGCAGTCGGGGAAACTCAGGCCGCATCCGAAGTAAGCCTCGGCATCGAGCGCATCTTTTCCTATGCGGCGTGGGCGGACAAGTTTGACGGGGCAGTGCACAACCCTCCGTTCCGCAATGTCGCTCTGGCCATGAATGAACCCCTCGGCACAGTGGGAATCGTTTGTCCGAACCAGGCGCCGCTGCTCGGATTCCTGTCGCTGGTCATGCCGGTGCTTGCGGCGGGGAATGTAGCCGTGGTGGTTCCCGCCGAGACGTATCCTTTAATCACTGCCGATTTGTACCAGCTTTTCGACACCAGCGACTTGCCAGGCGGAGCCGTCAACATCGTGACCGGCTACGCATCGCAATTGTTGAAGACTCTCGCCGAGCACGACGACGTGGATGCTGTCTGGTGTTTCGCGGATGAAGCCAGCGCAATCGCCGCTAAGACTTACTCGATTGGGAATCTCAAGCAGGTTTTCACCAATGAAGGCCGCTCCATCGACTGGTTCGACGTGAAGCAGGGAGAAGGCCGCTGGTTCCTGCAGCATGCCACCCAGGTCAAGAATATTTGGGTGCCGTATGGCGAGTGAGTTGTCGAGTTCCTGATTTCGCTCCACGGTTCCTTTGCGCTCTTTGTGGAATTCTTTGCGACCTTTGCGGTTTAAGATTTTGTCCTTTCTGGTCGAGATCACAATCCTCGACCGCAAAGGATTCCGCAAACAACGCAAAGACTTCGGAGTGAGGACACTACCAACTTGTCGCATCCGTTGACACAATCCGAGCCGCAAAATAGACTCGGCCTTCTTCACCTCGGCACTTCGTAGTCGCGATCAAATCTATCGACCGGGTCTCCTGAATCATGGCAAAAATTCCTCGAATTGCGGTGGTGGGCAGCGCGAATATTGACTTGGTAACATTCGCGAACCGATTTCCCAAGGCAGGCGAAACCATCTTTGGCCAAAGGTTCGACCTCGGGTTCGGCGGCAAGGGCGCCAATCAGGCAGTCGCGGCCAAGCTTTGCGGAGCCAATGTTTTCATGGTGGCCCGGGTGGGCAGCGACCTCTTCGGTCCTGCCACGATTGAAAATTTCAAGAAGCTGGGCATCGATGCGACCCACGTGAAGCAGGTGGTAGGCGTATCCAGCGGGGTGGCGCCCATCTTTGTCGAGCCCAACGGGCAAAACCGAATCCTGGTGGTGAAGGGAGCGAACGACGAGTTGAAACCCGCCGGTGTGGATGCCGCAGCTGACTTGCTGAAGGCCGTCGACTGCATCGTTCTCCAGTTCGAGATTCCCGTCGAGACGGTCTATCACACCATCGCGTTCGCGCGAAAGAACAGCATTCGCTGCATTCTCAATCCCGCGCCCGCTCAGCCCATTGATTTCAAATTTGTGGAAGGCCTGGACTACTTCGTTCCTAACGAGAGTGAGGCCGAGACTATCACCAGGATGCCGGTCAAAGATCTCGACGACGCGAAAAAGTGCGCTGAGAAACTGCTGGGCTATGGCATCAAGCGCGTCATCATTACACTCGGCGCGAACGGCTCGCTGCTTGCGGGAAGGGAAGGCATGGAACACGTGCCCGCATTTCCGGTGAAGAGCATCGATAGCACAGGAGCGGGCGACGCTTTTATCGGCAGCTTCGCGGTGTTCCTGGGAGAAGGCCTTCCCGAGCGGGACGCTGTAAAACGCGCCAACCTGTACGCCGGACTCTCAACCACCGGTATCGGAACGCAAAAATCCTTCTACGATCGCGCCCGTTTTGACGCGGAGTGGACGGCGCGCGGCAAATCCTGACGCCATTCGCGGGCCCGAACCTTGTTTTGTTTCTTGATTCGATATGAAGACACGAACCATTGCGATCATTGTTCTATGCCTTATCTCCGTGTCCATCGCGCTTGGCCAGGCGCACTACGACCCCACGGCTGAGACCCAAACTATTCTGTTGTGGGACAACGGCGCTCCCGGAGCGTTGGGGCAAGGTGGCGACGATAGGCCCACTCTGACTCTCTACCGCCCCTGGCGGCCGAACGTCTCGGGTACGGCGGTCATTGTTGCTCCCGGCGGCGGATATGGAGGTCTCGCCGCCAACCACGAAGGCCGGCAAGTGGCGAACTGGTTCAACGCCATGGGTGTGACCGCTTTCGTTCTCAAGTACCGCCTTGGGCCGCGCTACCATCACCCCATCGAGCTGGGAGATGCGCAACGGGCAATTCGGTTGGTGCGCAGCCGCGCGAAAGAGTTCGATGTCTCGCCGGATCGGATTGGAATCATGGGCTTCTCGGCTGGCGGACATCTTGCTTCGACCACTGCAACCCACTTCGACGGCGGGAATTCCGCAGCCGCGGACCCGATCGATCACGCCGGCAGCCGTCCCGATTTTGTCATACTGGGATACCCGGTCATAACTTTCGAACCGCCCTACGTCAATGTGGGATCGGCCAAGAACCTGTTGGGCGACAATCCAGACCCGAAGCTGGTTCAGGAACTCTCGAACGAGCTTCACGTCACTCCTCAGACCCCGCCAACGTTCTTGTTCACCACCAGCGAAGACACTGTGGTGCCCCCGGAGAACAGTGTGAGCTTTTACCTGGCGCTGCATAAGGCCGGTGTCCCCGCGGAAATGCATGTGTTCGAGAAGGGCCCGCATGGAGTTGGTCTTGCCCTGGCTGATCCGGCCCTGGCCGAGTGGCCGGTGCTTCTCGCAAACTGGATGCGCCAGAGAGGGCTATTGACCAAGCCGAACGACGGGATGACGAAGTAGTGCTTTCCTCGTCCGGAGCCCATGTCTTTCTTTACACGCTGTGCGCCTGCTGACACAGGTTCGATCTCGTCTTGCTCTTGTAAGTCTAGTTTCATCAATCAAAATCAGTTTGGCCGCTTCGCTGCAATGGGATTACGCTGTTGGTCCTCGGGTTTGTCTTTCATCTTCCTGGCACTTGGGAACTTATGGGCTGGAGCTTAAGAAGGTCGTGGCGGGCGGTTGCAGCAATGGTGTTGTGCCTGCTTATTCTGCTCGCCGGTGTCGTTGGCTGGAGAGCGTCCAGAGCATTACGCACAGCCACCCAGGAAGTTCGGACTGAGGGCGAGATACGGTTTACCGCCCGGCCACTTCCCGAGCCCCAGGAACAAGACTTCGAATCAATCAGCACGCCGGCGGTATTCTTCCAGGCCGCCCGCTTCCTTGGCAACCTCTACATCGCAGGCCCGGCCGGGCTCTCGCAATATAACGCCAGCGGGACCCTGCTCAAGCATTACGCGGTTGGACGAGAGTTGCCCTCGTCTCCGCTGGTGGCCATCGCTCCGGCGGTGCTGGCGGATTCGCGCGAACCGGAACTCGTCATCGCCACGGCGCAAGATGGCTTGTTGGCCTTCAACGGTCGTGCCTTCCGCCAGATTTTGCCGCAGGATCCAAATGCGCGCACCATTACCTCGATCTTGCCCGCCGCTTCCGGACATCTCTTGATTGGAACCAGGAAGCGCGGCGTCTTGCTCTACGACGGAAAGAAAATAACGGTTCTCCACTCGACGCTGAGCAATCTTTACGTCACAACGCTCGGCGGCATGGAATCCGATCTCTGGGTTGGAACTCTCACCCAGGGCGTGCTCCACTGGCACGCCGGCGAGACCGATTCCTTCGGTGAAGAGCAGGGACTGCCCGACCGCCAGGTACAGTCAATCGCAGTTTCAGGGAACACAACATTCGTCGGCACCGTGCTCGGCGTCGCGGTCTTTGAGAGTGGACGTTTTTCTCGCACGCTGGCTGAAGGGGTTCTTACCACTGCGTTGCTGCCGAATGCCGGGCAGCTCTTCGTGGGCTCTGAAGATCAAGGTGTGATCGCCATCCCGCTGGAAGGAAGGCATCGCCGCAATTCTGCTCCGGCGGATGCCGCAGAATTGGCCGAAGTCCATCAGCTCTTCGCCATGGATGATGCTGTTTTTGCCTTGACCCGCAGCGGTCTGTATCACATGGGAGCTCATGGCTTCGGCTGGCAGGCAGTCTTGCGGCCGGGAGACGGCGGTGTTGAGCGATCGCAATGTATCCGCGTTGGCCGCGGACGGCAAAGGCCGCCTCTGGGTCGGCTACTTCGACCGCGGCCTCGACCGCCTGGAGACTGATCACGGACCCGCCACCCATGTCGAAAACGAACACGTGTTCTGCGTGAATCGCATCCTGCCCAACCTGAAAGACGGAACCATTGACGTCGCCACCGCCAACGGACTGGTTCGCTTCGATTCCGCCGGCAGCCAGGAGCAGGTCCTCACTCGCGCCGACGGCCTCATCGCTGACCACGTCACCGACGTGGCTTTCTATCAGGACGGCCTGGCCCTGGCGACGCCAGCCGGGCTGACGTTTCTCGACGCCACCGGCGCGCGCAGCATGTACGCGTTCCAGGGACTGGTCAACAACCACGTGTATGCCCTCGGCGTGTCGGGCGATGAATTGATGGCGGGCACGCTGGGTGGTCTTTCTCAGCTCGAGAAGGGCGACGTGCAAGTCAGCTACACGACTGCAACGCCCGGCCTCAAGCATAACTGGATCACAGCGGTAGTGCCCGTTGGCGCCGAATGGATGATCGGAACCTACGGAGCGGGTGTGCTCGGACTCGACCGCTCGGGTCACTTCCACTCCTTCGAAACTGCCACCGGACCATTCGAGATCAATCCCAATGCCATGCTGGTCACCCCCAGTCATGCGTTCGCGGGCACGCTGGGCAAAGGCTTGTACGTGTATGAGCGCGAATCCGACCGCTGGTTCGCAGTCGAGCGTGGACTGCCTTCCCCCAACGTAACCGCGCTCGCCCTCTCCAACGGATATCTCTACGTGGGCACGGACAACGGTCTGGTTCGCGTGCTGGAGCAGAAGCTGCATCCATGAAAAAGAAGATGCTCATGCTCTTCGCGTTGCTGTTCGCCCCGGCACTGCTCCTGGCAGATGCGGGCATCCTGATTCCACGCGATAAAGCACAGCCTGACCCGGCGATCCTCTCTCTCGAGGAAATGGAGATTACCGTTCGCATCGACAATGGTGATGCGCGCGTCTTCGTGCGGCAGATTTTCGCCAACCACACCAGCAAGATCGAAGAAGGGAACTACATCTTCGCGCTGCCCAGCCAGGCCACGGTTTCCGATTTTGCGGTTTGGGACGGGCCCACTCGCATTCCAGCGGTCGTGCTCGAACGCAAGCGGGCAGAAGATATCTACACCCAGCTCAAGCAGCAGGCGATTGATCCCGGGTTATTGCAGATGGGAGAACGCGGCTCGGAAGAAGCCAAGCGCAGCTCGGTGTTCAGCGCGCGCATCGTCCCCATTCAGCCGCATGGAACCAAACGCCTGGAGATCGAGTATCACCAATCCATTCCGGTCGAGAACCTGAAATCGTATTTCGCGATTCCCCTGCGCCCGGACGCGTACTCGTCGCAGGTCGCACGGCATCTTCGCATCAACTTCGAACTGCATTCGGAGCACTCAATCTCAAACTTCCAGGCCACCGCGAAGGTGTTCCCGGTAAAACTCGACGAAAATACGCCGCACTCGGTAAAGGGAAGCTTCCAAGGCGACAACGTAAATCTTTCCGAGGACTTTGTCGCCACGTATGACCTCGATGCTTCCGGAGCCGACACCCTGAACGTGCTGACCTACAGAAATCCGGTAAGCCCACAGCCCGCGCCCACGGAGACCGCGCCAGTCAGAAGCACCAACGAGCCGGGGTTTTTCGAGGCCGAAGCTCTGCTTGGCAGCAAGAACTCGATGCCGAGTGCAAGTGGGAACCCGGCGACTGGTGTCCCGAAAACGTTGGTGATCCTCTTCGATACGTCGCTCTCGATGCAGTGGGAAAAGCTGGAGCGCAGTTATCAGGCTTTGGAGAGTCTGCTGCGCACGCTGCGGCCTTCCGACCGTTTCAATCTGCTGTTGTTCAATAACCAGGTCCAGACTTTTCAGCCCGCCCCCGTCTTAGCTGAGCCGCTCACCGTGCAGCGCGCTTTGGACTTCGTCCGCTCGAGCAAGCTCCGAGGTGGCACCGATCTTCAAAAAGCGCTTCAGACTGGACTGCAGCAGTGTTCTGGCTCAGGAGCGGTCAGCCCTTATCTGATATTGCTGAGCGACGGTGGCGCCACCCGTGGCCCCATCCAGAACGGCAAGCTCGCCAGCTGGTATGCAGAGAGTTGGAAACATCTGGCGGAGAACCAACGTCCGCGCACCTACATTTTCGGAGTGGGCGACGATGCCAACCTGCCGCTGCTAAGTGTGCTGGCCCGGCAGGATGGTTTGCTGGAGCACGTGCTCTCCACCGAGCCCGCCGAATTCAAGCTGAATTCGTTCCTCTCCAAGATCGGGCGCACCCCTATCGGCGAATTGATTCTGGCTGTGGCCCCGGAATCGGCGGTGGACACGGTTTACCCGCTGCAGGATTCCATCTTCGCGGGGTCGCTTGCTTCCTGGGTGGGGCGGTATCAGGCTGCGAAAGAGAACGTAACGTTCACGGTCCACGGTGTGCGCGATGGCGCATCGGTCGATATGTCAGCGAAGGCCAACTTGCCGCGCGAAGCCCTCGATCATGCACAGCTCCCCCGCCTTTGGGCCAGGGCTCGTGTGGATGCCCTGCTGGAAAAAATCCAGCGCGAAGGTGAAGATCAAGCCACCATCGATGAAATCATCCGCCTCGCCCGGCAGTACAAATTTGTTACTCCTTATACGTCCTTTCTTGCCGTGCCCCGCGCGTTGTTGCGGCCCCGCGTCATTCGTCCCGGAGATCCTGTGCTGCGGGTCAAGACCGATGAATCCATCTCGTCGGTCACCGCGCTCTTTCCGTTTGGCTTGGTACAGAAACTCCGCTACCTCTCCGGAGAGGACGTGTGGCAGACAAGATTTCTCGCTCCCGACGATATGCAGGATGGCACCTACACCGTCCGCCTGGTGTTGCGAGACCGCGCTGGCCACACCTATCGTGAATTCAAGACGTTCGTCATCGCCAGCACGCCGCCCGTGGTTCAGATAAAACTCAGTAGCAGGCGCTATCATCGCGGCCAGTCAATCGATCTTAAAGCCAGTGCCTCACAGAGCACACGTACGTTAGTCGCAAGACTGGAAGGCGCCGCCCCGGTGGCGCTGAATTGGGATGCACGCGCAGGTATCAATGCAGGACAGTTGATCATCCCTGAGCAGACGGTGCCCGGGAAGTACAAGCTGACCGTGACCGCGGAAGATATCGCCCACAACATTGGGACACAGGAGGTGCAGATTGAAGTGCTTCCCTGATTTGCCCCTACCCCATTTCGTGCGCACCTGCGGAATCGTTGTGTTCATTTCTCTCGCGGGATGGCTGGTCTCCGTACGCGGTGAGTTGCCAGCGTGGCTGAGAAACGTCGAAGCCGGAACGGCAATTGAAGAAGCGCTCTTTCGAGCCATGTCTCTGCCCGGCGGCTCGGTGCTGTTTCGCCGGCCTCCTGCCGAGACGCGCCCTGCGTTGGGCGACTTGATCAAGGCTCAACCCAACAACGCCGCGCTTTATTCTCTGCGTGCTCTTGAAGATGAACAGCAACTCGACTTCAGCGCCGCGGAGTCGGACTGGAAGAAGTATGAGGAGAATGCCTCCGGGAAGACCGCCGCCCAGATTGCGCTGGCTGATTTTTATCATCGCCGGGTTCGGCCACTGGATGAGATCAAGGCGTTGTCTGCCGTGGCTAACGCCCCTGCCGATTCTTTGGAGGCGCTGACTGCTCCAACTGAGCAGCCCTCGTGGCGGGCGTTTGAGCGAATCTTTACCGTTATTCGTGATCAGGCTTTGCCCCCGGATTTCTCAGTGGCACAGTATCGAGCCTGGCTGGCGCGCTATCCGCAGGAACAGTCCCTTTACGCCCGCTTTCTGGATTTTATGGTCGCGCAAAAAGAGTATGCCGCCGCCCAGCAGTTGGTCGCCGACTATCACAAGCAGTTTCCGGCCGACGACATCTTTCCCATTAAAGCTAAGGCGATGTTCGAGTACCGGCGAGGTTCGGTCCAGCAGGGACTGGCTGTGTACGAACAAAGTTTCCAGCCGCTGTGGGCGCCGGAACTGGTGAAAAGTTATTTCGACCTGCTTACGCAGACCCAGAGTTTGCGCAAGTTTCTGGATCAGGCACGCGCGGCTCTGAATGCCAATCCTGAAGACCTGAACGCGATGGCGCGCCTCTTCTATTACTACCAGCAACAGGGCAAGCTCGATGCCGCACAGCAAACGGTTACGGCGTTTCGGTTGCACAAGGAAACCAGCAAGTCAGAGTGGACGGGGCAGGAACTCTACGTTTGCGCTCGTCTGCTGGAAGATATTCACGCCTATCCCGAATCGGCCCGCTACTATTTTGCCCTATACAACAGCAAGGGCATGAATGATGCCCAGGAGCGGGCGCTCGCCGCGCTCACCAACCTGCTGCTCACGGCCCCTGAAACTTCGATCCGGCTGGGTAGTGGAGAACTTTCCCTGTATCGCGACATCGCGACCATGGACCAGGGCCCCGGCTATCTGAACGGCATCCTTTCTCTTGTCCTGAATACGACCGCCCCGGCGGCTAAATTCTCGGAAGAAGAGCAGCGTGCCATCCCATACTTCCACCGGTCGCGCGCAGCGGAATTGCTGGCTTTGCTGGATGCGAAGTTTCCCAACTCGGGCGAACGCCCGGAACTGCACGCCAAGCTGCTGGATTTTTATGCCAGCTCTGGCGAAAGCGAAGCCGTGGTTAGTGCCGGAAACAATTTCCTGGCGAATTTTCCCCGTGCTCCGCAACGCACATCCGTGGCTTTGCTCATGGCAGACGCCTACGCGCGCACCGGCAAAACGCAGCAGGAATTCAGCATCTATGATTCCGTCTTGCAGGAGCTCGCCCTCAAGGCTGAGAAGATGCCGCTGGGCAAAAGTGGAGATAGCCCGAACTACTCGCAGCCGGCTGATCAGGAAACGTCGTACCGTGAATCCGACAACGCAGACGCTGGCGGCAACTTTACACCGCGAACAGGAAACCAGGCATTTCAGGTGCACACAACTTCAGCTCCCAACCAGTTTGGAGCACGCTCGCCAGAATATTCGAGAGTGTTAGAACGCTATCTGGCCCGCCTGGTGCAGTTGAAACAAATTCCCGAGGCGCTGGCGGTGCTCCGGCGCGAGATCGATCGCAACCCGAACGACCCCGGGCTCTATGAGCGCCTGGCCGTATTCCTGGAACAGAACCGCTTGGGCATTGAGCAGGAGGAGATCTACCGGCGAGCGCTGGCGCGGTTTCCCGAGCCCTCGTGGTACGACAAGCTCGCGCGTTTCTACTTGCGCTACAAGCGAAACGCAGATTTTGAAAAGCTGACCCAGGAAGTGGTCAAAACTTTCAGTGGCACCGACCTCGAACGATATTTCGGAAACGTAGGTTACGGCGGAACGCCGGCGCTCTACCTGCGGCTCAACCAGTACGCCAACCAGCGCTTCCCGCATAACCCGGTTTTCGTACGCAATCTGCTGAGCGCATATCACGACTCTCACACCTACAACGATGCTGCCTGGCAATCGCTGCTGCGGCAGCACTGGTTCGAAGAGTCTGACCTGCGCAGCGAGTTCTTCGAGTACCTGTCGGCAAAGGGAGAACTGGAGTCCGAATTGAACTCCTTGCGCCCAGTGGTAAGCCAAACGCCGGGCCAGAATGCTTGGGACGAGATTGTCCGCACCAATCCCGCGGCCGGGGAATTCGTCGCCCAGGCGGAACTCTGGCGATCGCATTTCGAGGACAGTGCGCCTGTCCTCCGGGCGCTGGCCGCGCAATATCCGGCCGATCCCGAGACCGCTCAGACAGCCTCCGCCGTGTATCGCTCGTTGGCTTATTTCGAACCCGCCGACACAGAAATTGCCGCGAAGATCGAAGACAATTTATTGCACGCGAATCCCGGCAACAGCGAAATCATGTCGCGCATCGGCGACATTTATGCCGACCGGGATCTGTTCGCCAAGGCCGCACCCTACTGGAATCGAATTCCCACGATCGCTCCAGGACAATCCGCCGGCTATCTGGAGGCGGCCAGCATCTACTGGGATTATTTCGACTTCGACAACGCTCTCCGTTTGCTGGATGAAGGCCGGAAGAAGCTCGGCGACGAGAATCTTTACAGCTATGAAGCCGGAGCAATCTACGAAAATCAACGAGACTATGCCCGCGCCATCGACGAATACGTAAAAGGCGCTGTGGCCGCAGGAGAAAATTCGCCTGCCGACTTAAGATTGTTGGAGTTGGCTCGCCGGCCAAAGCTGCGCGACCAGGTCGACCAGCCAACTGCAAAGCTGATCACCTTACCCACTCCACCCATGCCGGCGGTTTATCTGCGCGTCCGCGTGCTGGAAGCGCAGAACCGCAAGTCCGAGATGGAGACTCTTCTTGACTCAATCGCCAACAGCACTACTTCCATCGAGCAAGCCGAGGAGGTTGAAGTCCTGGCCGAGCAGAAATCGCTGGAGGCGGTTCGTCAGCACGCCCTGGAAAAGCAGGCGGCGCTGACTACCGATCCAGTCAATCGCCTCCAGTTGCGCTACCGGCTGGTCCAGTTGTACGAGAACCGCAATGACTTCCCGTCGGCGCAACGCGTGGTCGAGGCCCTATACCACGAGAATCCGAAAATTCTGGGAGTAGTACGTTCGACAGTGGATTTCTACTGGCGCATAAAGAGCTATCCGCAGGCCATCGCGGTCCTGTTGCAGGCCTCGAAGGATGCTTATCCGGACCTGAGCAAGCAGTTCACTTTTGAAGCGGCGCGCAAGTCGACTGAATCGGGCCAGTACGCTCAGGCGCGAGACCTGTTGACCACGCTTCTGAACGCTTCTCCTTACGACGGCCAATACTTGGCCGCGATGGCAGATACCTACGCTCAGGCCGGCGATGATCGAGGCTTGCGTCAATTCTATCTGGACAAAATCGCGCTCTTCCGCAACGCGCCGTTCTCCGGCGATGAACGCAAGACAAGGATCGCCACGCTGCGCCGCGGACTCGTTCCCGCGCTGACTCGCATGAAAGACTATGCGGGCGCGGTTGATCAGTACATCGAACTCATCAACAATTTTCCCGAAGATGCAGGCCTGGTGACCGAAGCCGCTCTGTATTCTCAGCGTTACCAGCGGCAGCAGCAACTCCTGGATTTCTACAGCAAAACGGTTACACAGTCGCCGCGTGACTATCACTGGCCGATGGTGTTGGCCCAGATCCAAACCAGCCTCGAACAATATCCGGCGGCCATCGAGAGTTACGGCAAGGCGGTTACAGTCCGGCCCGATCGCACGGATTTGCGCGTGGCGCGTGCCGGCCTTGAAGAACGCCTCATGCGCTTCGACGACGCGGCTGCCGACTACGAGCGCGTATATCAACTGGCCTTCAAAGACCCGAAGTGGATGGAAAAGGTCGCGGAGATCCGGGCGCGTCAGGGACGCCCCGACGACGTAGTCGCCGCTCTGAAGATCGCGCTCATCGATGTGGGACCGGACAATGCCGGAAAGTATTTCGACGTCGCGCGTCGTTTGGAATCGTGGGGTCTGCTGACTCAGGCGCGCAGCTTTGCCGAACAGGGAGTCAGCGCCGCCGGAACTGATTTGCTGGTCACGCCCGAGCAGCAATCCGGGGCTAGAGTTTACACGCGCATCATGACTCGCCTCCGCCAGCAAGAAAAAGCTTACCCCACATTGCAGAACGCTCTGGCGGATGCATCGTCGGTATTGCCCGTCCTTAAGGAACAGGTGGCCCGGCAAGGCATCGCTGCGCTCACGGACAGGGAGTGGCGCGATCGCGCTCAGGAAAACCACGTCCGGAGCGCCCGCGACGGCATGCGCTCAGCTCTGATCGAAATGGGAGCCGCAGTCTCTACCTACTTCACTCCCGAGGAGAAAGCTGCTTTCGCGAAGTTCGCAGAGACCAGGCGCTCTGGCATGAGCCTGGCGGACGTAGACGCTTTCGCCGTCCCGCTGGCACAGAGCGCGGGACTCGCCGAGCTTGAGGCTCAGTGGCGTTACGAGCTGATGATGGACAAGAGCAAGGGCGTGAATTCCTCGCTTCTGCTCTCGCGCATGCAACCCTTCGTCGAATTGCAGCGGCGGCGTTTGAAATTCGCAGAGTTGGGCGCGCAGCTGGAACAGTTTGCGCCCCGGATTGAGCCTCAGCAGCGCTATGCGGTTTGGGCCGCGGCCCAGCAAGCATACCAGTCTGCCGGCGATCCCGAGGGCGAGCTGCGCGCTTTCGCGGGAATGCCGTTTGGCACCGGCGGGCGCGACGAGCAGACGCGTCTGTTCCAGCTGTTATTGACTCGCCACCCTGACAAATTGCTGCAGCGCGCCTCCGACTGGAATTCTCCCGGGCAGGACGCCGCCGACTTCCTCGTGGCTAACGGGGACGCGGCCCAGGCGCACGCTCTGGTTTCGTCGCGTGGCCGCACCCGCACGCCGGTCTGGGCGAAGTCGTACAACGCGCTCGTCGGACTCTATTTTGCGGAGCGAACACCTGAGGTGAACGGCGCGTTCCTCTCTGCTTTGGGAGATGACGCCATCGCCGAGCGCCTGGCCAAACCGGTTGACCGGTCGCAGCAGCTCGCCGGAAACGTCTGGTTCTACTATGGCTCGCGCTACGGCGAATACGCCGGCATGAGTAGACAAGGCAACCCGGAGGACTTTCTCCCCGCGATACTGGAACAAAGTCCCGCAAGCGCGTCCGGCTACCTGACCGTGGCGGACTATTACTTCGACAGCGGCGACAGCGCCCGCGCTATTGCTGACTACGAGCACACTCTGGAGTTGGCGCCGGGGAGAGCCGATGTGCACGACAGCCTCGCCGTGGCTCATTACAGGCAGGGCGCCCGCGCAGAAGCCATTGCTGAGTGGAAGCTGGCCTTCTCCACGCTCGCACAACAGGTGAACAACGCACGCGTGCCGGAGAGTTTCTGGGCGGATTTCTCGCGAACCTGCGAGCGCCTGCGAAGCAGAAAGCTTTTCAACGATCTGAAACCAGATGTGGACGCGCTGCTACGCGCCTACTTCCACCGCAACGGCAACTACCGCTCCAACGCCCTGCTGCACAGCGCTTATGTTGCGATGCCGGACCTCACGGCAGCCACCAACTGGCTGCTTGATGTGAGTTCAGCTGCGGACGATCCCACCACGGTGCTGGCCGATGTCGTGGAGGCTTCGTGGATCCCGCTGGCGCAACGCGCACCTATCTATCAACGCATCCTGCTAGCGAAGCAAGACGCAGTCTCGAAAGCGGAAGGGCTGCAGAAAGAAGGTGCGGAACAGGTCCTGCGCTCATGGCAGGTAAGATGGATCAAGTACCTGGTCGCGACGAAACAGTACGCGCTGGCCGGCGGCGCGATGGCCGCGCTTTCCCGGGAAAGCCGCACTGTGGAAGCGGCGGCCATCGTCCCCCTGGAATTGCAGGTCGCAGCGCAGATGGGAGCGTTGGATTCCAAACTAGAGACTTATCGCGCGGATCCGCAAACTACCCCGGCCTCGGAACTCCTGCGCGCAGCGGCACGCCAGCTGTTTGACTCCGGAGACAAACAGTCGGCGCGCAAAGTACTGGAGTTCGTTTTTGCTCGTGAGATTAGCGAGCACAAGCTTGAGGCCGCGAATTTCCTTGGCTTGGCCGAAATTCGTCTTGCGGCTGGCGATACGCCCGGTGCAGTCGAGTTGCTGCGACGGCTGGTGGTGGTAGTGGGCAATCCCTTCGAGAACGTGGATCCCGCGGCCGCCCTGCTGGAGAAGACAGGACACAATGCCGAGGCCATCGAATTTCTTGAACAACTCGTACAAGCATTACCCTGGGAGCCGGCGTATCGGCTGCGACTGGCGAGAGCAAGAGTCGCAGCGGGCCAGGACGCGGTTTCGGCACAGAACGCTCTTGCAGCGATTGCATCTGGGACGGACGTTTCCTACAGCGTGCGAACCCAATCGGCGCTGGCCCTGGCCGGCAATCATCGCCAGGTCGAACTCGGAAGCGCGGAATTGAATCTTCTAGCCGGTGGTCCGAGTGCGTTTACCACTTCCGCGGCGGACCAGCCGTTCTTCTACGATGCCCGGTTGAAAACGGCCCAGACATCCGCTGACGCGCAAGTAAGGGTCCAATTGCTTGAGAACGCTTTGGCAGATGCTCCTGCTCGGGACGACGCACGCATCCCGTTGTTCCTGGCAGCGGCTGGCTTGCACTCCGATGAATTCGCCCGCGGCGTGATCGAGCCGCTGCTCCGCCAACAGTTCTTCAGATCGGTTACGCCGCCCCTGGCTACTCGTGAAGGCGAAATCATTCGTGAAACTGATAACGATACCGATGAAGGAAACATGCTCGGACAAGTGGACAGTCCCTTCAAGCTGCCGGTCGCACAGCAGGCGCAGGTAGCAAGAACCCTGGGTGATCTGATGATCAGACTTGATCGTCTGGACGACGGTCTGCGTTACCTGCGGGTCGCGCAGAAACTGGAAATGGCGCCTGCCCCCCGCAAAGAAATCAGCAGCGCAATCACGGAGGTAAACGCCCGGCTCCGCCGCCAACGGCTGAACGCGACACGACAGCCAATCCTGCACGAAGCGCTGGAGCAGGACCGCCTGATTCGTCCCCGATTGCTGGCTCGTTCCGCGCCTCCTGTGAAAGCCTCCACTAAAGGAGGAACGAAAGAATGAAAAAAATAGCCACAGTGATTGTCCTCCTCATCGGCGTCATCAGCATGGGTCTGGGGTGGGCCGCGTATCAAACCGCGGCAACGCCCGAGGTGCCGCTGTCCGGATATGTTCCGTCGGGAGCGCTCCTGTACTTGCAGGCGAAAGATTTCGCCGCCCTGCTTGCAGACTGGAACGGCTCGCCGCAGAAGCAGGCCTGGCTGGGCAGCAGCAACTACGAGGTCTTTTCCCGCTCCCGGCTGCTCCTGCGCTTGAACGATGCCGGAAGACAATTCGCTGCGGCTGCCGGTCTTCCCCCCGATATGAACTTCATGTCTCAGGTGGCGGGGAGCGAGAGCGCCCTGGCGCTGTACGATATCGGGAAGCTGCAGTTCATCTACATCACGCGCTTGCCCTCGGCGAATGCGATGCAGAACCAGCTGTGGCAGACACGTGCAAAGTTCGAAACCCGCAGCGCGGGCGGCTTGACGTTCTATCTGCGACGCGATCCCGAATCGCAGCGGGAGGTGGAGTTCGCCGTTCACGAGAATTATCTGTTGCTTGCCACCCGGGAAGATTTGATGGCGAGCGCATTGCAGTTGATGGCAGGAGGCAAGGACCGCACCATTAACGCCGAGCCCTGGTTTGCCCAATCCGTGGCTGCTGCCGGGCCGGTTGGCGACTTGCGCATGGTCCTGAACCTGGAAAAGATCGTGCCCAGCCCTTACTTCCGCTCGTATTGGGTGCAACAGAATATTTCTGACACGAAATCGTATGCCGCGGCTGTTTCCGATCTGTTTCGCACCGGCAAGGAATACCGCGAAGAGCGCGTCCTGCTTAAGAAGACCACCGACGCCGCCTCAACTGCCGAGCACGGCGAAGAAGTGTCTGATCTGGTTCGCCTGGTGCCGGCAGGAGTAGGCGTCTACGAAGCTCAACTCTGCCCATCGATCGACCCGTGTCTCGATACGCTAAAGACCAAAATCCTGGCCCCGCACTCGGGACCAGTTCCCCCGGATCAACTCGCACCGCAGACTCAACTGACGTCAGGCGAAACGGGCTCGAGTTCTGATCTGGAGACGCGAATCGACCAGGCTCCGGCATCGCAGAAGTCTGACGATGACGGGACGGTTGCGCTGAAGAATCTGCTGCAGAAGAGTCAGGTCAATGCAGTGCTTCACATCCAATCCACGGAGCGCGACCCGGCTGGCGTGTTCGTGAAAATTCACTCAGCGGTGGCGCTGTCCGGAAGCTCCGATTGGGATGAAACCGCCGCCCGCGGTGCGCTGACCAATTTCATTCGGCCGAGTCTGACCGCCAGCCAGTTAGGCATGGCCTGGAAGCAGACCAGCGGCTACTACGAACTGGACGGGCTGCACCCGCTCCTGGCCGCAGTGCGAGGCAGGTACCTCATAGTTTCCGACGATCCTGCGCTAATCAGCAGCATGCTGGTGAACGTGAATCGGAAATTCGATCTGAAGCCCGCAGTGTTCGTGGCGGAGTTCGACCACAAGCGTGAGCGAGATAACTTTGCCCGCCTGGTCACTATGGTCGATCGCCCGGACATGAATCCGTCCGGCATTCCGGGCAGCGAGCGACAACCTCAATTCCTTTCGGAAAACATTGTTAGCCTCAGCAATACCCTGGCCGCCGTTTCTTCGGAGAAGATTGTGGTTCGCGATGCTGGCGACAAGGTACTGCAAACGGTCACTTATCAATGGTCGCAGTGAAGAAAATCCAGCTACTGCTGATCGGAGTCTTGGCCGTTACTCCCGCGGCCACTCCCCCCGCCGGCGCAGCGTTCCCAGAAAATACAGTCACTCGAGATTCTCTCTTCGCACAATCTGCTGCCCAAATTCTGCAGCGAGAGTTTACCGGCAGGGAAGTCTCATATCTCCTTCTGGATGTTCACACGGGGGCGCTGCTCTCTTCTCGGTGGGACAATGCCGACCAGCCGATTCCCCTGGGTTCGCTGGTGAAACCGTTCATCGCTCTGGCCTACGGCGAACAGCATCAGTTTCGCTATCCGATTCATGCATGTCGCGGAGACGCAACCGGCTGCTGGCTGCCCCACGGACACGGAGAGATCGGCATCACCGCTGCCGTCGCTGACTCCTGCAATTCGTATTTTCGAATGCTTACCACGGGCATGACCAGTGCGGACGTCATCCCTTCGGCGGCAAGACTCGGGCTGGACCCACCCGCTCCCGAATTGTCGGGCCCGGATCTGATCGGGGTAGGGAATCGTTGGCTCATATCGCCTCTGCACATGGCACAGGCCTATCTGGAACTCAATCGGCGTCGCGACCAGTCTGGAGCGCGCGAAGTGGTAGCTGGAATGGCGCAGTCCGCCAGCCAGGGTACGGGAGCAGAAGTTGATCGAGCATTGAAGCACTCTCGCGCGCTGGTGAAAACCGGTACCGCAGCCTGCACCCATCCAGACCACGCTCCGGGCGATGGCTTTGTGGTCGCGTTGGTCCCAGCCGAGCGACCGGAGTTGTTGCTGATGGTCCGCGTGCATGGAGTTCCAGGCGCCAAAGCAGCGCTGACCGCGGGGCGCATGTTGAGCCGGATCGAGGAGTAATCCAGAGTGTCGCTAAGAATAAGGTTGCTCGCGTGCGTGCTGCTTGCGGCTCAAGCGGCCTGCGCTCAGGATGTCCGCATCGGAGTGCTCGGGCTCTTCCGGCCTCACGTGCTCACTCTGAAAGCCGCGCCCGGGCAGGCGTTGACCCTTCAGACCGAGACCGTTCAGACGAAGCTTCCCCAGGCAGAGAAGAGCTTCGTGCTGGAGCGGAGTTCCGGAAGCGATACTGCAGAGATAACAGTTTCCGGCGGCGATCTCATACTCCACACCGGGCAGCAGTCGCTTCGGATATCCGAACTGCACGCGTCCAGCCGCGGCAACGGCGCGGCCGACTTCGTGCTCGCGATTCCGGGAAAAATCAGCCGCCGATACCACGGTGTGCTTGAGGTCAAAGCCGTTGCCGGCATTCTGGTTCCAGTTGTGCAAATGGATCTGGAGACGGCAGTGGCATCGGTAGTTCAAGCCGAGAGTGCGCCCGACACGCCCCTCGAAGCATTGCAGGCTCAGGCCGTGGCGACGCGCTCATACTTCATCGCGTCCCGAGGACGTCATCAAGATTTCGATTTCTGCGACACCACTCATTGTCAGTTTCTCCGCGAGCCGCCGCCTCGCGAAAGCAACGCTTCCCGCGCCACCGTCGCCACCCGCGGCCTGGTCCTGGCCTATCAGGACCACGCCGTGGCAGCCATGTTCACTCGCAGCTGCGGCGGGCGCACTCGCACTCCGCAGGAGGTCGGGTTGTCGAGCGACGGCTACCCGTATTTCTCTGCAGTTTGCGACTACTGTCTTCGCCATCCGGCGCACTGGGTCCGTCATCTCGCGCAGGCCGATGCTACTGATATGAATCTACGCGAACCCGGAGAAGCTTCCCGGCTGAACATCGGTCGCCGCCTCGGCTGGGACGCTGTACCCAGCAATAACTTCACCGCCCGCAGCGATGCGAAGGGCGTCGTCCTGGATGGAACCGGCCAGGGCCACGGCATCGGACTTTGCCAGGCCGGGGCCAAAGCCATGGCACAGTCCGGGGTTAACTTCCGTGAGATTCTCGCGCACTACTATCCGAACACCACGCTGGTGAATCTGCCTTTTGGGTGGAGCAGCGCTTTAGCGCTGCATTGAAGGCAGAGTCTGGGCACGGCTTCAGCCGCTGAGGTACTGAACTTCCTAACCCTATGGTAAGGTGATCGAGATCAGGCCCGACGCGATTTGTTTTTTGCACTCGACAACGACTCCCTTAGGCTGATTCTTGGACCCCGTCAAACCTCGGCAACTGCTCGGAGTGTTCGACGCCACCATGATCGTCATGGGCGGCATTGTCGGCTCCGGCATTTTCATCAACCCCTACGTGGTTGCGCTGCGCGTGCACACTCCATTCCTGATTCTGGGAGTGTGGCTTCTCGGCGGAGGACTGGCATTGCTCGGCGCGTTCATCTGGGCCGAACTTGCATCTCGTTTGCCGGGCGCGGGCGGACAGTATCTTTATCTGCGCGAGGCCTACCATCCTTCGGTCGCATTCATCTACGGATGGGTCCTCCTCCTGGTGACCCAGACCGGCGGGATGGCGGCGGTCGCGGTCACATTCAGCCGCTACTATCGCGAGATTACCGGCCTCTCCGCCAGCGATGGGCTGATCGCGGCCGTGACCCTGCTGGGTTTGACGGCGATCAATTGCTTCGGCGTCCGTGCCGGCAGCAACGTGCAGAGCGCTCTCATGCTGCTCAAGGCCGCGGCTATCGCTGCCATGGTCGTGGCAGGAATTCTATGGGGCGGCGGAACAGTGCGGGCCTTGCCCTTGCTCGACCGGCCTGTTTCTTTAGGACTTGGAAGCGCGATCGGCGCCGCCATGATTCCGGTTGCCTTCGCCTACGGCGGATGGCAGACCGCGAGTTTCGTGGCCGGCGAGATGCGCGATCCCCGGCGCGATCTCTCCCGCGGGCTGGTGATCGGCGTGATCGGGGTCGTCGTGCTTTATCTCGCGGTCAATTTCGTTTGCTTGCGCGTGCTCGGTCCCGACGGACTGGCCGCCACCCGCATTCCCGCGTCGGCGGTGATGCGCGCCGCCCTGGGTGAGCGAGGCGCCCAGTGGATTGCGTTCGGCATCGCTATTTCCACGCTGGGGTTTCTGAGCCAGGGAATTCTGACCGCTCCGCGCGTCTACTACGCCATGGCGCGCGACGGTCTTTTCTTCAAGAGTGTGGGCTGGCTTTCTCCCCGCAGCGGAGTCCCGGTGGTGGCCATCGTACTGCAAGGCGTGACCGCGACCGTCATTGCGCTCTCTGGACGCTACGAGCAGATATTAAACTACGTCATCTCCGTCGATTTCATTTCCTTCGGCCTGACCGCAGCATCCCTGTTCGTCTTCCGGCGGCAAAAAGTGGATGCACCTCAATCGCTGTATCTCACACCGGGTCACCCCTACACCACAGCCCTCTTTGTGTCGTCCTGCGCTGCCATCGTAATCACCACCACGACGACCTTCCCCGCCAACTCTGCCATCGGACTGATTATTCTGCTGGCCGGCATCCCGGTATATTTGTATTGGAGCCGCGCCAAGCGGAGAAGTGCGCTGCCACCGGCCCCGAATCCGAATCCTGATCTATGAAACAGCGCCATTCCGACTACATGCTGTGGGCGAAAACCCAGGGCCGCGCACGATTCAATCTCGCGACCAGCGGCGTCGGATCGTTTCCGCTGCATGAACTTCCAGTCACCATCGCTCAACTGGAGATCAACGGCGACAGCACCTACGGCTACGCCCCCCTGCAGCACGCCATCGCGAAGAAATGTGGTGTCGATCCCGACTGCGTGGTCGCGGCCGCCGGCACTTCCATGGCCAACCATCTCGCCATGGCCACGCTGATTGATCCGGGTGACGAGGTTCTCATCGAACAGCCCACGTATGAGTTGCTGACTTCCACGCTCTTATACCTGGGCGCGGGGGTAAAACATTTTGCCCGCACCGAGGAGAGCGGGTACGCCCTCGATCCCGCCCAGGTCCGGCGTGCCATCACGCGCAAGACAAAACTGATCGTTCTCACCAACCTGCACAATCCCAGCAGCGTCCTGGCCTCCGAAACGGCGTTGCGCGAAATCGGCGGCCTGGCACGCAGCGTCGGCGCCCACGTGCTGGTTGACGAAGTCTATCTCGACGCGGTTTACACCAACACGCCCAAGCCCTCTTATCATCTGGGCCCCGAGTTCGTCGTCACCAGCAGCTTGACCAAAGTCTACGGCCTGAGCGGCCTGCGTTGTGGATGGATTCTGGCCGCGCCTGACCTGGCGCGCGCCATGTGGCGGCTGAACGACCTGTTCGCGTCCATCCCGGCCCACCCCGCGGAGCTCCTGAGTGTCGTGGCCCTGGAGAACCTTGACACGATTCGCGAGCGCTCAAGAAAAATCGTTGAAGCAGATCGCGGCGTTCTGCAGCAGTTTCTGACCGGACAGGAAGCCGTCTCCACTCCCCGCACCGAATTCGGTACGACCGCCATCCTGCGCCTGGAAAGTGGCAATGTCGATGATTTCCTGACCCGCCTGCGCACCCACTACGAAACGTCAGTCGTGCCCGGACGCTTCTTCGGTCTGCCCAACCATTTCCGCATCGGCATGGGAGTAGACCATGAAATGTTCCGCGAAGGCTTACAGAGAATTGACCAGGCGCTAAAGGATTAATGTAGGCGCGAGCGCCCCGCTCGTGCCGCAGTGCCACGGACGCCGCCGAAGGGTCTCTTAATGTTTATTCCAGTGCAGCACTAACGACTTGATGTCGGGCTTCTCAAGATTGTTTGAATCGGCATAATAGACTACAAAGATTTTGCCGTCGGATCTCAATAGGGGCGAACAATAACCGCCGTCTATGGCGAGGCCCGTATAAGTGTCCAGCACCGTTCGATCGGTAAAAGTCAATCCACCGTCATAGGAAGCAAACACTACCAGTTCGTGTGGAAGCTTTACATAATCCCATTGCCGGCCAAACAAAAGTAAGGCGTTCCTTACCTGAAGAAGTTGTGGGGCTTGAAGAACTCCGGTCTGAGACGTGTAGTCGATCTGCGTACCCCAAGTTATCCCCGAATCGTCGGAAAAATGACCCCACGTATTGGTGATCGCATAGTCTCTGCTAACCGCCAGAAATCTGCCGGGTCCAACCTTCGCAATAGAAGTTTCATTTATGGGCGCATCGTTAAGCTGCTCGATGGATGACAGTTTGACCCATGTGTCGCCATCGTCCGTGGAATCCCAAAGCGTCGTACCGTCGGCACCATACCCCGAACCGAACATCGTGGAACCATCCTGCACAGGACTCGGCCCAAATGCGAGAGTCGTATTTCCCGGATCGCTAAAAAACTTGAATAGGCTCCATGTCAAGCCGTTATCTTGTGAGCGACTGTAGGCTGCGCCGTTGATGCCTTGAGAATCCTGCTTGACCAAGAAAACTAGGAGGTCCCCATTAGGGGTTTTAGCCAGCGAAGGGTCTGGCTTGGAGGTATCAAAGTACATCTTTTCAGGACTCCAAGTTTTCCCGAAGTCGTGGCTCCGCCGCATGATCACAACACTGCTACTGACATGCCCGACTCCCTTCAAATAGGTAAGAAGCCAGTCCCCATTTTTGGTCTCGATGACGCCGGGTGTGCTGTTGTACATGCCATCGCTTTCAATAACTTCTCTATCTGTGATTGTTATGCCTACTTCGTCTACTGGAGGTTGGGGATTTGCTGGAGGTTGGGGAATGCCGGGCACGCCCCCGCCGCAACCCGTTGCTGCGATGATAATTAGCAAGAGCAGGACTGTTTTCATTCTTGTGATTTAACTCCCTGGATGGTGCCCGGGGACGGAATCGAACCGTCACGACTCTTTCGAGTCTCGGGATTTTAAGTCCCGTGCGTCTGCCAGTTTCGCCACCCGGGCGGGCAGGAAGTGATTGAAAACAGTGTATCAGTTGACTGCGGGCGGTTCCCCTCAGGGTCACCGTGACTGAATCGTGACTCAGTTTCGGTTACGTCGCGTTTTGTTGTTCCGCTTGCGCTTTCTCGGCCGTTTCCAGGCGAACACAAGATTTCAGGGTTTCTGCTGGCCCTGCTTCTCAGACTCTTCAATCGCCTTCCGGAACTGCTCGACCGCGGCGACCTGCGGCCCGTTCAATGCGTTCTTGGCGCTATAGCGCCAAATAGGTGGCGCATCCAGGGGATCCTTGATACCACCTATATAAACTCCAAAGATATCTTGCGACGGACCAATCTGGGTGCCCAGGCGCGGTCCGCTGTCCTCCGGTCCAAGTCCGGGATTTCGTGAGATCGGGAGGACGACCGGTAGGGGTTCCCCCGCATCGGGACGAATTACCACGAGTACTCTTTGCGCCTTCAGTACGGTGTCCGGCAGCAACTGCTTTTTCTTGTTTTTCGCATCAGCGGGGAGAACTAACAGAAGAAGAAAGAAGACGATCGACACGCGAACCGACATAACCACCTCCGCCACAGTGCCTGTTTCGCCTCGCGATTATACGTTCGCCCAGCCAACTCTGCTACGCTGGGTTCCAAGTCTGCGGCACAATGCGCTTTCCACGGTGGGTGTCGCACTCCTCGCAAGCCTGCAAGCAGGAGGTCGTCAGTTCTTCGACGTCGAGCGGATCGACTCGTTCGGCGTGAGCCCAACAATCGTAATTCTGGCCGGCCAGGACGGGCGTCAAAGAGCTCAATTTCGGTTGACAATGCTGGGGTGTGTTCGCTAACCTTCCGGCATTATTGTAAGGTACAAAAAGCCGGATGGTTTGTTGAATTTGCGCTATCAGCGACACGCAAGGAACTGAGGAGCGTGTTTAATGAGCTTCGAAGTCTTTTGTGGACGTGGAGTTCATTATTCGGCTGCCATTCGCTCTACCCGGCGCCGGACTGCCACGAGTCCGGTTTGTCCTTCCCCTTGTAGTCAATCTACAAAGCCTAAAGTTCCGGCGGAGGCCCGGCGGACCATGCCAGCTAAAATGTGCAGTCTTTCCCGCTCCTTCTGCGCGAAGTGGTTCTTGCTTTCCGTGATCACGGCTGTGCTCTTCGGAGTTTCGGCCTCCGCTCAAAACGCAAATGGACGCGTGGTCGGCATGGTGACGGACACCCAGGGCGCGGCCATCGCCGGCGCCAGGATCATCGTCACCAATGTTGGCACGAATGGCGTTTCGGATACCGTCACCGACAATGAGGGCTACTACCAGGTGTTGCAGCTTCCGGTCGGTTCCTACACCGTCTCGGCCGAGCATGCAGGTTTTGGCAAGGCAGTGACGGCGGCCACACCGCTGGACATCGGTCAAACGCTGCGAATCGATGTGCACCTGAAACCTGGATCGGTGGTTGAAACCGTACAAGTGGAAGCGGAATCGGCACAGGTTGAAACCGTAAACGCGACACTCGGAGCGACGGTTACGGGGACGCAGATTCAGAATCTCCCGCTCAACGGCCGCAACACTCTGGATCTGGCCCTGACCCAGCCTGGAGTCATGCCCATCGCCGACGACATCGGAACCTACGGCACGAGCAACGGAGGGAGCAACGGCAACGGCGGCATCAGTGTGGCCGGGGGGCGCGGGGATTCGGTAACGTATCTCCTCGATGGCGGTCTTAACAATCGAACGACCAGCAACCAGGTCGTGTTTAATCCCAATCCCGAAGCGGTAGAAGAATTTCGTCTGCTGGAGAACAACTACACCGCCGAGTACGGCCGCAACGGAGGAGGCACGGTCAGCGTGGTCCTCAAGTCGGGCACGAATGCGTTGCACGGGAGTCTGTTCGACTACCTGCGGAATGACGCATTCAACGCCAACGACTATTTTGATAATGCCCAGGGCAATCCCCGTCCGACCCTGAAGCGCAATCAATTTGGAGGTACGATTGGCGGCCCTGTTACGATCCCCAGGCTAGTGAATGGCAATGACCGGCTCTTCTTCTTCTTTGGCTATCAAGGGCAGCGACAGACGCAAACCGTGAACCAGGGATTCATTGGAACCTACACGCCCGCGGAGTTGACCGGCGATTTCTCAAATTTCCAGGGCGCGGGTCCGGACCCAGGAGTCGTCGATTTCCTGAATACGCATCCCTATTACCAATCCAACCCAGCCCAAGCCAACCTGGGGATTATCGATCCCACCAGGATCGATCCTGTGGCGCAAAAATATATCGCAGCAGGTCTGATTCCGACATCTCCCGCGGGGCAGGTATTTCCTCAGGGATCTCAAAAAGACGACGTCAACCAGTACGTTGGCAAGTTCGACTATCACGCAACCGTCAGCGATCACATCTCCTTGTCCCTCGGCTACAACAAAGAGCCAATCCTCAATCCGTTCTTTGGAGCGAACGTGCCCGGTTTCAGTGCTGCCAATACGACCTGGGACTATTTCGGAAACATCGGCTACACCAGAACGATTTCGCCATCCACCCTGAATGAGTTTCACGTGACCGCGCAACGCTGGTATCAAACCGCCATTCCTTCCAGTCATCCGCCGAACCTCGCGGCATTGGGGATCAACGTAAATTCGGACGATCCTTTTGGACCCGCGTCGCTCTCGTTCGCCAGCGGCATGACTGTTGGTTTTGATCCAAACGTACATTGGAAGGCAGACAACAACTATGCGATTTCGGACGCGCTGACCCTGAATCGAGGCCACCACACCTGGAAGTTTGGCGGCCGTTTCGGAATCATGCAGGAAAACACGGTGTATGCCTACCAGACCAACGGAATATTCTATTTCTCGGGTGCGGATGGAATCGGCTCCGGAAACGACTTGGCGGACTTCTTGTTCGGCGCTTCGGACGAGTTTGACGAGTTCTCCAAGGCGCCCAGCAACGAACACCAAAAGCAGTACGCCGTGTTCGCCCAGGACGAATGGAGAGCAACGTCGCGCCTTACTTTGACTCTGGGGCTTCGGTACGAGTACACGACCCCCGAAACCGATACTCATGGATTTAGCTTCAGCATTGTTCCGGGCGCGCAGTCGACAAAGTTTCCCAATTCGCCCCTCGGATTTGTTGTTCCCGGCGATCCGGGAGCGCCGCGAGGCTGGTACTTCCCCGACCGCAAGAATTTTTCTCCGCGCTTCGGCTTTGCCTGGGACCCTCGCGGAGATGGCAAAACCAGTATCCGCGGCGGGGCTGGAATGTTCTTTGACACCCTAAACGGCTGGATGTCGGATTGGGCCACCGATGAAGCCCCCTGGGCTGGTGGCGCTGTGCTGACGCCCGATCCCACGGACCCCGTTCTTAACCCTCTTCCCCCGGACGGTCCAAGCAAAATACTCTCCACCCCTTATCAGTCTGTCGGCCAGCCGGATCCTTTCCCTTCACGGATACCGCCTCCGTCGGACATCAATTTTGGCGATGCCGGATTCCTTCCCCTGGGACCGGGCAACAACTTTGTGGATATTCACCTGAAGACTCCCTATATCTATCAATACAACCTGAGCGTCCAGCGCCAGGTGGCCAACGGTCTCATGGCTGAGATCGGTTATGCCGGGAGTTCCTCGCACAACTTGCTAACGTGGGTTGACCAGAACCCGTTTATTCTGGGGACCAACACGCGGGTCCGTGGTCTAGGCCTGCCTCCCGGCACCTTCGGGTACATGCCTACGTTTGCTGGCCTCGACAACGCAAACTACAACGGCCTGCTGACCAGCTTGACGAAGAGAGGGACCGATGTACCCATTCTAGGGAACGTGTTTTTTACGCTCGCCTATACATGGTCCCATAACCTGGACGATGGATCGGGATTCAATTCGCGCATCTCGTCCATTCCTTTCTACAATCATCATCAGTTCTACGGAAACTCCGACTTTGATGTCCGCCATCGGTTTACCTTCAGCGGTGGTTGGGAGCTGCCATTCGCCAAAGCGTGGTCTGATGGTCCGAAACGACTGACCAGCGGCTGGAGCCTGTATCCCATTTTCTTCGTTCAATCTGGAATTCCGCTCGACTTTACTGCCGGCACACGCCAGCGCTCCACCTCTCCTGGCCCATCGGGAGCAGGCGATGGACAGTTGGTCAGAGCAGACCAAACCGTCAGCTCCGTTCAATCGTTCAATCCGCGTCAGGTGCAGACGTTTAATGGAGCCACCGGAAACTTTTGGTTTGACCCCAACGCATTCCAGCAAGATCCCTGTATCGACGCAGGGACATGTCCGCTGGGATTCTATGGAACTTATGGGAGAAACTCATTCCACGGCCCCAGACGAACCAATCTGGACTTGGCGCTGGAAAAGTCAACCAACCTCGTCGGGGAACGGACAAAGCTCATCTTCCGCGTCGAGGCGTTTAATATCTTCAATCACGCAGAGTTCCGGCCGCCTGCCGATCGATCGGTCCTGTCTGGAACGTTCGGGCAAATCAGCGGAACCTACGATCCAAGAATCCTGCAACTGGCTCTCAAACTGACCTTCTAGGTTGGTACGGGCGAAGTTGCCAGTTCATGCGGGATATAGCAGTTCAACAACACCGGCGCCCCGGGAGATGGGGGCCGGTGTTTTTAATGGGTTGTGGGCGAACGAAGCGGTTTTCACGGGGAGAAGCAAATGAGCGAGAAGCGGGACGTGGCACTGGGAATGGGCAGTTACATCACTCGGCGCGATTTCTTGAACGGCTGCGCCGTCGCCGCGGGCGCGTCTCTGGCGGCGACAAGTCCAGGCTGGCTGGAGGCGATGGCGGCGCCCGACTTCGCTCCAGAGAAAAGTCCCAGCTATTATCCTCCGGCAAAAACCGGAATGCGCGGGAGTCACGACGGCTCCTGGGAAGTGGCGCATGGGATGCGCGACGGAAAGGCGTGGGCGGATGCCGCGGACGACAAGGAATCTTACGATCTTGTCGTCGTGGGGGGCGGCATTAGTGGCTTGGCGGCGGCCTATTTTTTCCGCAAGCACGCCGGGCCCAAGGCGAAGATTCTCATTGTCGATAACCACGATGACTTTGGCGGACACGCCAAACGCAACGAGTTCCATGATGGCCAGCGGTTGCTGATCGGTTACGGCGGAACGCAGTCCCTCGAAGAGCCTCATCACTACAGTAAGGAAGCGTTTGGCCTGCTGCAGGAGTTGGGTGTCGATGTCGAACGCTTTTACAAATACTTCGACCAGAATCTGTACAAATCGATGAACCTGAAGCGGGCCACGTTCTTCGATAAAGAAACGTTCGGGGTTGATCGTCTCCTGCCCGGCTTTGGAACGCACTATCTCGGGCTGAGTTATCCCCCGGATATCCTGGCGCAAATTCCGATTTCCGACGCCGCGCGCAAGGATCTGGCTCGCCTGCAGGAAGCCGATATCGACTATCTGCCCGGCCTTAGCGTCGCCGAGAAGAAGCGCAAGCTTAGCAAGATCAGCTACAGCGATTTCCTGCTGCAATATGTGAAGGTCGATCCCGAGGTGGTAAAGATTTTTCAGGCCGCGCCTCATGGGCTCTATGCCGTGGGGATCGACGCCGTCTCCGCGGAAAACTGCTTCGGAATGGGCTATCCCGGCTTCAAAGGCATGAAATTGGAGTCACGCGAGCGCGGCGGGGGCGAGCGGGAGGAACCCTACATTTTTCATTTTCCCGATGGCAATGCCTCGATCGCACGTCTGCTGGTGCGGTCGCTGGTCCCGGGCGCCGTGCCCGGCAGCACAATGGAGGATGTTGTGACCGCGCGCGTCAACTACGCCCGCCTCGACGATGCCGATTCTGGGGTTCGCATTCGCCTGAACAGCACGGCTGTGCGCGCCAAGCACATCGGCGAACCGCAAAGTGCAACTGGAGTTGAGGTCACATATGTTCGTGGCGGCATTGCCCACAAGGTCCGCGCGCAGCACTGCGTCCTCGCCTGCTACAACATGGTCATCCCCTATCTTTGTCCGGAAATGTCCGAACAGCAGAAGGAGGCGCTGCACTACTGCGTGAAGCTTCCGCTGGTGTATACCAACGTGCAGATCAGGAACTGGGAATCCTTTCAGAAATTGGGTCTGAACTCGATTTATGCCCCGGGCAGTTACTTCAGCAGCGTGTCGCTGGATTTTCCTGTCTCGATGGGCGAGTATCGCTTCTCAAGTTCACCCAAGGAGTCCTGCCTGCTGCATCTTTTGCGGACGCCGTGCAAGCCCGGACTGGCCTGCAAAGAGCAATACCAGGCAGGACGCTGGGAGTTGTTGAGTACGCCTTTTGAAACCTTCGAGCGCAACATTCGAGATCAACTCGGCCGCATGCTAGCCGGCGGCGGATTCGATCCGGCACGGGACATTCAAGGCATCACCGTGAATCGCTGGCCGCACGGCTATGCTTACGAGTACAATCCGCTCTTCGAACCGCTCGACCGGCCAGATTCTGAGCGGCCGTGCGTGATTGGCCGGCAACCTTTTGGACGCATTCACATTGCCAACTCCGACGCCGATGGACATGCTTACACCAACATTGCGATTGACCAGGGTCATCGTGCGGTGCAGGAAATTGTGACGGGCCAAAACAGGCCGCAGGGAGCGTAAGAGAAAGCGACGGCAGGCGATGGCGTCAGGTGAGCAATTCGCCTACTGCGCGATAGGGCGGCCGCGCCAGTGTTCGCGATCGCATTTTCATTGAAGCCTAACAACCGGAATGAACTTTGGCGCTTCGGACCCCCGGGCCGACGGCGCGGCTGAGCCGGAGCCAATGCCGCTCCAGTAGCCGAATTGAAACCATGAGTCAAGACCAGCGCGACCGCGAACTGGGAATGAATCGTCGCATTACGCGCCGCGATTTTCTGAACGGCATGGCGGTGGGAATCGGCGTGCTCGGCACCGCCGGCTTTGCGGAACCACCTGCCGGCGCCGAGGGAACTGCGGCCCCTGCCGCTCCTCCGACCTATCCTCCGGGGCTTAATGGCATGAGGGGAAGCCAGCCAGGGGCTTTTGATGTGGCCCACGCGCTGCGCGATGGCACCTTTTGGGAGAGCGCAGGGGATCCCGCTGACACCCACGAAGCCTACGACTTGATTGTAGTTGGCGGCGGCATCAGCGGTTTGGCGGCCGCCTATTTCTATCGCCAGCAGGCGGGACCCAAGTCCCGGATTCTGATTCTCGACAATCACGACGACTTCGGCGGGCATGCGCGACGCAACGAGTTTCAGGTGGGCAAGCGGCTGCTTCTGAGCAACGGTGGGACTCAGTCGATCGAGAGCCCCGGGGAATACAGTCAGGTGGCGAAACAGGTCCTCAAAGAGCTGGGGATTGAAACCAGGCGTTTCTATCAGGCTTACGATCAAAAGCTTTATTCCCATCTAGGCTCGGCCTGTTACTTCGACAAAGAAACGTTCGGGGAAGACCGGCTGGTGCCCGGACTGGGATCGGTGCCGTGGCCAGAATTTCTGGAGAAAACTCCGCTGGCGGAAAATATACGGCGGGAAATTGCCCGCCTCTACACTGAGAAGAAAGACTACCTGCCGGGCCTGTCGCGCGAGGAAAAAACTGCCCGCCTGGCCAAGATCAGCTACGCCACTTTTCTTACCGATGTGTGCAAGGCCGATCCCGGTGTGCTGCCATTCTTCCAAGTCTACCCGCAGGATTTGTTCGCAGTGGGGATTGACGCGATCTCAGCCCTGTCCTGTTATAGAAACCCCAACGACTACGGCGCTTGGCAATATGCCGGCTTCGATGGCATGGGTCTGGCGGAAGGCGGGGAAGAAGAAGAGCCTTACATTTTTCATTTCCCGGATGGCAACGCCTCAGTTGCTCGATTGCTGGTCCGGTCGCTGGTTCCAGGAAGTGTTCCCGGCCACACGATGGAAGATGTAGTTACGGCGCGTGCGGACTACAGCAAGCTTGATCAGCCCTCGTCTCCCGTTCGTATTCGTCTGAACTCAACCGCGGTCCGCGCGCGCCACTCCGGTCCGCCGGAGTCCGCGACCGGCGTCGAAGTCGCCTACGTGCAAAAAGGAAAGTTGCAAAGTGTGACGGGAAAAGCCTGCGTCCTTGGCTGCTACAACGGGATGGTTCCTTATCTTTGTCCGGAGCTTCCTGAGAAGCAGAAAGAAGCGCTGCACTACGGTGTGAAGGAACCGTTGATCTATACGCATGTGGCAATTCGCAACTGGACGGCGTTTCACAAGTTGGGAATCAGGCAAATTGTCGCACCCGGCGGCTATCACAGCTTTACCATGCTGGATTTCCCGGTCAGCCTGGGGGAGTACAAATTTCCGAGCAATCCTGAAGAACCCATGGTGTTGTTCATGCTACGTACGCCCTGCAAACCTGGCTTGCCCCGCCGCGACCAATACCGGATGGGCCGGTTTGAATTGATGGGCACGCCGTTTTCCACTTTTGAGCGCAACATCCGCGACCAGTTACAACGGATGCTGGCTCCGGGCGGGTTCGATTCTGCGCGAGACATCGCCGCCATTACCGTTAATCGCTGGGCGCATGGATATGCATATGAATATGATTCCTACTCCGATGCGCAATGGGCGCGGGAAGAACGTCCGTGCGTGATTGGGCGGAAGCAGTTTGGGCGGATCTCGATTGCCAATTCCGACGCAGCCGCAAGCGCTTATACAAACGCCGCCATTGACCAAGCCTATCGCGCGGTTCAGGAACAACTGAAGAAAGCCTGAATATATGACTGACCCGAAGCACACGAATCCCAAGCACCAGGACTCCAACCCGGTTCGAGACCGCCAACTGGGAATGCACCGTGACATAACGCGTAGAGACTTTCTGAACGGCGTAGCCGTCAGCGTGGGCGGCGCGATTGCCGGCCTCTGGATGTCGGGTTTCGCATTGGCGGAGGAGGCTTCCGCTCCGTCGGCCCAGGACGTTCCTGGCTATTACCCTCCCACGCGCACCGGAATGCGAGGCAGCCATGCCGGTGCATTCGAAACTGCTCACAGCGTGCGTGACGGCAATTTCTGGGAGAAAGCAGGCAAGCCGGTCGAGTCTGGCGAGACGTACGACCTGGTGATCGTGGGAGGCGGCATCAGCGGTCTGGCAGCGGCGTACTTCTATCGCAAACAGGCTGGGCCGTCCGCGCGCATTCTCATCCTCGACAATCACGACGACTTCGGCGGACACGCGAAACGCAATGAGTTTCGTCCGGGTGGGCGGCTGTTGCTGACCAATGGCGGAACCGTATCCATTGAATCTCCGTTTCCCTACAGCAAGGTGGCGGCGGGGCTGATGACGGAGCTGGGCATTGATCCTCCGGCCATGGAGAAGAAATATGTCAGCCCCGAAAACCGCGGTCTGGGATCCGGCTATTTCTTCGACAAAGAGACTTTCGGAACCGAGCGCCTGGTGACCGGAGCGCCCGGCCGCGCCTTCGGGCGGCAAGCTGCATCCAGCGGGAAATGGGCGCCGTTCCTGGCGAAGACCCCGCTCTCCGCCCAGGCCCAGGAGGGCATTGTCCGCATACAGGAGGGCAAGGACGATTACATGGCCGGGGTTTCGCAGGAAGAGAAGAAGTCCCGGCTCTCGCGCATGAGCTACAAGGATTTCCTGCTCAATGTGGTGAAGGTCCACGCCGATGTCATTCCTTTCTATCAGAGCCGCACGCACGGTCTCTACGGGATCGGCATTGACGCCGTCCCGGCGCTCGATTGCTGGGCCATCGGCTTTCCCGGATTTCAGGGCATGGGGCTTGACCGGGTTCCGTCCAAGGGCCTGACCTTCACCGCTCTGGGATTCGTCACTCCTCAGGAGGAGTACCACTTTCATTTTCCCGATGGCAACGCGTCCATCGCACGCATGCTGGTGCGTTCGCTGGTTCCGGGCTCCGCTCCCGGTAGCACACCCGAGGACATTGTGACCGCGACCATGGACTACAGCCGTCTGGACAAGAAGGGTTCCGCGGTTCGCATACGGCTGAACAGCACGGCAGTCGCGGTGCGTCATGTAGGAAATCCTGTGGCCGCAAAAGAAGCGGAAGTCCTCTATGGGCGTGAAGAGAAGGTGTACAGCGTACGCGCCAAAGGGGTCGTGCTGGCTTGCTGGAACATGGTGATTCCTTACATCTGTCCGGACCTCCCCACAGAGCAGAAGGACGCGTTGCGCTACGGGGTCAAGGTGCCGCTGGTGTACTCGGTAGTACAGCTTCGCAACTGGAACGCGTTTCAGAAGCTCGGGATCAGGAACGTGTCCTGTCCCGGCATGTATCATTCTTCGATCAACCTGGACCAGGGCCCCAGTATCGGCGGCTACAAACCTTCGGCATCGCCCGATGAGCCCATCCTGGTGCACATGCTGCGAACACCTTGTCAGCCCGGTCTTCCCGCGCGAGACCAGCAACGCGTCGGACACTACGACTTGCTGACCACGTCGTTTGAGACTTTCGAGCGAAATATCCGCGACCAGTTGGCACGTGTGCTGGGAGTTGGCGGCTTCGACTCGGCCCGCGACATCGAGGCGATCATGGTGAACCGCTGGCCGCACGGATACGCGTACGAATACAACCCCTTGTGGGACCCGGACTGGCCCGAGGGCAAGCGGCCTTGCGATATCGCCCGCAAGCGCTTCGGCCGGATTACCATCGCCAATTCCGACGCCGCAGCTGCCGCCTACACGGATCAGGCCATCGATCAGGGATATCGAGCGGTGCAGGAGTTGCTCGGGGCGTGACAAATCGGGCCTTGGAGTCTTCATGACGAGTTCGTATGACCGCTATTTGGGCATGGACCGGCCCATTACGCGCCGCGATTTCATGAATGGCGCAGCCATGGTGATTGGCGCGGCCATGTTGCCGCAAGGCCATGTGTTTGGTGCGACCGGCGCGCCGGAACCTCAAAACCATTCGGGATACGATCCGCCAGGGAAGGATGGACTGCGTGGCAGCCATCCCGGTTCATTTGAGATTGCCCACAGCCTGCGCGACGGCACTTTCTGGAAGACTGCCGACAAGCCGGTCGACACAGGCGAATCCCACGATCTGGTGATTGTCGGAGGAGGGATCAGCGGTTTGGCGGCCGCATATTTCTTCCGGGAGAAGGTGGGACCATCGGCTCGCATCCTTATTCTGGAGAACCACGACGATTTCGGAGGGCATGCCAAACGCAATGAGTTCCACCTGGGGGGCAAGCTGCAGCTGTTGAATGGAGGCACGCTCCTGATCGACAGTCCGAACCCCTACAGCCCGATAGCCGACGGATTGCTGAAGAAGCTTGGCATCGATCCTCCGCAGTTCGAGGCGAAATTCACCGACCACAAACTCTATCGGTCCCTCGGTCTGCGTTCCGCAGTGTTTTTTGACAAGGAAACGTTTGGTGAGGATCGCGTGGTCGTGGGCACTCCGGGCCAGAGTTGGGACGATGAGGAAACTTCTGAAAGCCAGACGCAGAAGACAATGTCGTGGTCGGACTTTGTGGCGCGCACGCCGCTGTCGCCGGAGGTTCGCCGCGACATCGTGCGCATTCAGGAGGCGAAAGTCGATTACATGTCGGGCCTCTCTTCCGCGGAGAAGAAAGCGCGACTTTCAAGAATCAGCTATCGCGATTTCCTGCTGAATGTAGTCAAGGCCGACCCGGGAGTAATTGCTTTCTACCAAACGCGAACCAACGGCGAGTGGGGTGTGGGGATTGACGCCGAGCCCGCACTGGACTGCTGGGCATTGGGCTTGCCGGGATTTCAGGGCATGAATCTGGAGCCCGGATCTGCGCCCAACATGAGCTATTCAGCGGCCGGCTATGCCAACGGAGGTTCCTATCGTTTTCACTTTCCGGACGGGAACGCCTCAATCGCGCGGTTGCTGGTGCGCGCGCTGATTCCGGATGCAGTCCCCGGCCACACTGCTGAAGATGTCGTTACCGCGAAAGTGGATTACAGCCGCCTGGATCGGGAGGGAGCCCCTATAAGAATCCGGTTGAACAGTACGGTGGTAGGTGCCCGCAATGTCGGAACCTCTTCCGCCGCCAGGGAAGTTGAGATTACCTACGCCAGCGGGAAGCAGGTGTTTCAAGTGCATGCCAAGGGGTGTGTGCTGGCTTGCTGGAATATGGTGATTCCCTATTTGTGTCCAGAACTTCCGCAGGCGCAGAAAGATGCCTTGCACTACCTGGTCAAAGTGCCGTTGGTTTATGCCAGCGTGGGCATTCGAAACTGGACATCATTCAAGAAACTCGGCATGCAAGGGGTCTCCGCACCGGGCTCCTACTGGTCGAACGTGGGTCTGAATGCCGCTGTGAACATCGGGGAATATCGAAGTCCCACGAACCCCGAGGAACCGATCTTGCTGCACCTCAGCCGAACTCCATGCAAGCCCGGCCTGCCAGCCCGAGAACAGCACAAGATTGGTAGATACGAACTACAGACGACAACCTTCGAGACCTTCGAGCGTGAGACCCGGGGCCAGCTCGCCCGAATCCTGAGCGAAGGCGGATTCGATCCAGCGCGAGATATTGAAGCCATAACGATCAACCGATGGCCGCACGGCTACGGCTATGAGTACAACCCTCTGTTCGATCCGGATTGGCCCGAAGACCAGCGTCCTAATGTGATTGGACGAAAACGCTTCGGACGAATCACCATCGCGAACACTGATTCAGCGGCGACTGCTTACACGGACTCCGCCATAGATCAGGCTCACCGAGCTGTAAACGAACTTCTGGTGAGCTCCGAGGAAGCTTGAAACATTAACGGTCGGGACTTGTCCCTGCGCTTCTTCTTCTAAGACGGAGGGACAATCAGAACGTTGGTGGGGTGTTTACCCAGAGAATGACAGTCGGCTTTTTCATGGGATTGAACCAGCGATGGCCCCGGTTGCTCTCGAACCAGAAGCTATCGTGCTGCTGCAAGACGTGACACTCGACTTCATCGAGCCAGACTTCCAGGCTGCCCTCCAATATATAAAGGAAGTCCTCGCCTTGGTGCATGTAGGCGCCATCGCTGCCCGTACCTGGAGGAACTCGAATCAACATGGATTCAAGCATCTTGGTGCCGGTCGAAAGCAACTCCATGCGCACGCCGGACTTAGTCTCGAGGCTTTTCCGGTTGCCCGGCCGGACCACGCGGCTGGACTGCACCGGCAGATCATAAAGTTCCAGTACGGTAGTGCCGTATGCCGCCGCCAGCCGGTAAATCGTGGCCACCGAAGGATTGGCACGGGAGAGTTCGATGGCGCTGAGGAACCCGGTAGAAATTTGCGCTCGCCGGGCTGCATCGGTCACATTTAGCCCGCACTTCTTTCGCAGCCGTCTTAGCTTTTCACCGATATCACGCGTTGGCTTGCCGTCGTAGCTTGATTTGGCAGGTAGAGAACCCGCCATAGCTTGCTTGATTCCTGGAACGTTCAATCTCTTCACGTCACGCAAGTACTTGATCCGTTTCAGAATGTCCATCAGATCAGGAGAGTAGAGGCGGTAGCGTCCGGCACTGCGGGCTGGGGTCACCAGGCCCACACTCTCCCACAGGCGCAAGGTTGAAGGGCTGATCTCAAGAATGCGGGCGGTTTGTCCCACAGTGAGGAAACGAACATTCTGCGACTTGGACCGGCGCTTCGAAGCGCGGCGCGCTGCAGATGGAAGTCGTCGTTTCAAACTGGTAATGGTAACTCGAACCATTCGAGAATGCGAACACCGGGATGATAGATGGTTCTCGTGTCATGGTCTGGGAGGGCGTCAAAGCTTCTACGAGCCATATCGCCGAAAAGAATGCCTGGCTCCAGGGAACCTTATGTGGCTGGGATAAGAACAGATTCCTGCTTGACACCTTCGAGCAGGGTTTATAACCTTGCACGCTTCTAGTAGGGTATGGGGACTGGCAAGAATGGCCAGATTTTCATAGGGAAGGATTCCAGTCGGGGAAATCAGCTCTGGAGTCGCCGGACCAACTCAATAAAATTCAGTTCGAGCTGCGGAGTAATCTGCGTCGGACGGAAGAACGAAATTAGAGGAAAACGAGCGATGAAGAAGAACCACCACAGCCGCAGAGAATTCCTCAGTCTGACCGGAGCGGGCATGGCCGGTATTGCCGGCGGGACATTTCTTGAGCGCCGCAACCCCTGTCGAAGCACAGAGCGCGGATCTCAACCCGCAGGACGCCGAGCTCGTCGTCTTCAACGCCAAGGTCTACACGGTCGATCCGCGCACGCCGAAGGCGGAGGCGTTCGCGGTCAAAGCCGGCCGTTTCGTCGCCGTAGGTAGTAATAACGACATCAAGGCGCTCATCGGCAAAGGGACTCAGACGTTCGACGCCAAGCAGATGACCATCGTGCCCGGGTTCATCGACTGCCACAATCATGCGGGCGGCAACACCCTGCTGTACGAGGTGATCGTCGGCAATCCCTTCGAGGTCGAGTTCGTCACCATCGCCAGCATCATCGACAAGCTCCGCGCGAAGGCCCAGAAAACGCCCGCCAGGCACCTGGGTTGACGGCTATTTCTTCGACGACACCAAGGTCAAGGACAATCGCCAGCTCAACGTTCACGATCTCGACCAGGTATCGAAGGACCATCCGGTTGCGGTGCATCATCGCGGCGGCCACACCTCTTACTACAACAGCAAGGCCCTCGAGATGGCCGGCATCAACAAGAACACGCCCAATCCGCCCGGCGGAACCTACGACCACGACGCCAACGGCGAACTCAACGGCCGCGTTACCGACCGGGCGCGGAGCGTGTTCGACAAAGTGGGCAAGCACGAGACGTTTACAGAAGAGCAGAAGCTGCAGCGCGATCGTGATGGGCTGGCCTACATCTCCAAACAATTCGTCCGCTATGGCCTGACCAGCGTGCATCACGAGGGCGGCAATCTGTTCGCCCTGCAGCAGGTACGGGCGCGCGGAGAACTCCTGCACCGGGTGAGCTACGAAACCAGCGGCAGGGTGCTGGAGGCGATGATCACCAGCGGCATCGCGACCGGCTTCGGCGACGAGTGGATTCGATTCGGAGCCACCTCCGAGCACACCGTCGACGGGTCGTTCTCCGAGCGCACGATGGCGCTCAGCAGGCCCTATGCGGGCATCAATCCTCCGTACAACGGCAACATCACGGAGACGCAGGACGACCTCAACGCCTGGATCGAGCGGGTGCATCGGGCGGGCATCCAGGTCAACTGCCACGCCAATGGCGACGTTGCCATCGACATGGTACTTACCGCGTTCGAGCGCGCGCAGCGGCTGTTCCCGCGAGCCGACGCTCGTCCCAAGATCACTCACTGCACCCTGATCAACGACGACCTGCTGCGCCGCATCAAGGCGGCTGGGGCCGTGCCCGCGGTGTTCACGACGTACGCGTACTACAACTCCGACAAGTTCCATTTCTATGGCGAAGAGCTCATGAAGCACTGCATGGCCTATCGCAGCTTCCTCGACGCCGGGATTCCGGCGGCGGCCGGTTCGGACTTCAGTCCGGGACCGTTCGCCCCGCTCATGGGCATTCAGGGCATGGTGACGCGCACCGGTTGGAATGGAGAAACCTGGGGAGCCAACCAGCGCATCAGCGTTGATGAAGCGCTGCAGGTCAACACCATCAACGGCGCCTACAACTCGCACGAGGAAGCCATCAAAGGATCGATCACCCCCGGCAAACTGGCAGACTTCGTCGTGCTGGCGGACGACCCTCACACGGTGGACAAGGAGAAAATCAAGGACATCGAGATCGTTCGCACGGTAGTAGGCGGCTCCACGGTCTACCAGGCGTGATTTCATGCGACAGAATTGCGCTCAGGAGAGGCGGTTCTGGGAATTGGCGGACTTGGCCGGGATGAGTCCGCAATGTTTCTGCTACCTCTTCAAGCAAAGCACAGGCGCCATTTCCTATCAGCATTCAACGCGCTAGGAAGCGGCCGGTACGTGAGCCTGGATGCCAACGTACCGGCCGGGCTTGAGTCACGCTGCTGCTTCTGCTCGGTTTTGCTTGATGAATGCGAGCAGGTCGGCATTGATCTGGTCCGCGTTGGTTGTGGGCATTCCGTGCGGGAAACCTGGATACACCTTAAGCGTCGCCCCTTTCACCAGCTTCGATGACTGCAGGGCCGCCGCGCCGATGGGCACGATCTGGTCATCGTCGCCGTGAAGAATGAGAGTGGGCACGTCGAACTTCTTTAGATCTTCGGTGAAGTCCGTCTCGGAGAAAGCCTTGATGCAGTCGTAGCCTGCCTTCATTCCGCCCATCATCCCCTGGAGCCACCACTTGTGCCGGATGCCTTCCGATATCTTTGCGCCAGGCCGGTTGTAGCCGTAGAACGGAAGCGTAAGGTCCTGGTAAAACTGCGGCCGATTTTTCACGTATTGAGCGCGCAGGTCGTCGAACACCGCGATGGGCGCTCCCGCGGGATTCTTCTCCGTCTTCACCATCAGCGGCGGCACCGCGCTGATGAGCACGGCCATGGCGACACGCTTGGAGCCATGCCGTCCGATGTAACGCGCAACTTCTCCGCCGCCGGTGGAATGTCCGACGTGGATTGCGTTCTTCAGGTCAAGCTTCGCCGTGAGTTCTGCGAGATCGTCGGCGTAGGTGTCCATCTCGTTGCCGTCCCAGGTTTGGCCGGAGCGGCCATGCCCGCGCCGGTCATGCGCGATGACCCGATAGCCCTGCTGGCCGAAGAACAGCATTTGTCCGTCCCAGTCGTCCGCGGTGAGCGGCCAGCCGTGACTGAACACGATGGGTTGCCCCGAACCCCAGTCTTTGTAGTAGATTTGCGTTCCGTCCTTCACAGTGATTGTCGGCATGATGCGTCCTCCTTGCAGTGATTGAATTAATGACTGTAGTTTTTCTTGCTGGCCTGCGAGAGCTCCTGGCGGAGGTTCTCGTTCTCTTGCTCCAGTTCGTGCATCCGCTTTTCCGCGGGCGCCAGCGCTTCCCGAATTTCTTCTGCCGTGTACCTGGGAATAATGTGCTGTTGACAGTTCCAATCGAAGGCTTCAACCCGAATCACATACACTCGCTCGACGGTGGCCTTATATTCGGGATCGCGGACCTTCCCGATCCAGTCTTTCGCCCGCTCTCCTTCGAAAATCTCGACCCGGCCGAGGATTTTGAGACGTAACTGCCTGGGATAGTCCATCAGGATCAGCGCCACCCGGTTGTCACTTAGCAGATTCCCGGTACTGATGTATTGCCTGTTGCCGAGAAAATCGGCGAAGGCGATCGTGCTCGCGTCAATCACCTTCAGAAAACCTTTGGGGCCTCCCCGGTGCTGAACGTAGGGCCAACCGGTCGAGCCCAGAGTCGCCATGTAAAACGTGTCGCGCTCTGCGATGAACTCTGACTCCTGGGGGCCCAGCCGGCCGGGCGACGAATCGGATGCCTCCAACCTGGCGTATTGCCGGCGGCTGCCGTGCTGCTCCTGCAAAGCCTTGACCAGCGGCGTGAATACCAGGGATCCGAAGTTGTGCGCCATTTTGTTTTCTTCTCGGCTGCGGGCCAACCCACCGGCCCAGCCTGGCAGACCACTATTCTCCCACGCGCTCTCGGTTCAGCGCCACATCGCGTACGAGTCGGATACAATTTCCCGCCATGCGAAAGCCACACTATCTGTTGTTGCTGTTTGTAATCGCGCTGCCCTCTGCCCATGCGACCCCGAGACCTGATCAGTTCACCCCGTTAGTGGTCTCTGCCCTCAGGAATAATACCCGGCCATTCCACGGAACCGACGGGCGAGTGCATCTGGTCTACGAACTGATCCTGACAAATACGAGCCCAACCCCGGCCACTCTGAAAAAGATTGAAGTACTCGACGGGTCGAACTCGTTGAAGGCTCTGGCCAGTTACGACGGCCAGGGGTTACTGGCGTGTCTGCGGACGACCGGCAGGCTGACAGCAGAGAATCCGACGATCGAGTTCAACAGCACCCGCCTCTTTCTGATTGATCTCAGCCTGGATACTGCGATCGCGCTGCCCGAACATCTGATGCACCAGATCGAATTGCTCGGCGCCCCGTCTCCCGGCCCGAAGCCGACGACGCCGGTTCTCCTCAGCTATTCCGTGGCGCCATTGGATGTTTTCCGCAAGCTGCCCGTCATCAGCGCCCCGCTCTCGGGCAAGGGCTGGGTGGCCGTCAACGGATGTTGCGGAGCAGATGCTATCCACCGCTCGAGCAATCTTTCGGTCAACGGCGGAATCTATTTTGCTCAGCGCTTCGCGATTGACTGGATGCGCCTGGATGAGTCTGGACGGTTCGTCCACGGCGACCCTTCAGACGTGCGCAATTACGACAGTTATGGCGCGGATGTGCTGGCGGTCGCCGACGGCACGGTGGTTGAAACCCTGAATAACCTGGATGACCAGAAGCCCGGAACTTTACCTGATCCGAAAACCATCACGCTGGAAAACGTTGACGGCAATCACGTCGTGCTGGACCTGGGGGATGGCGTCTTTGCTTTCTATGCCCATCTGCAAAAGGGCTCAGTCCGGGTGGGATCGGGCGATCGGGTGAAACGCGGTCAAGTTCTGGGCAAGCTGGGAAACACCGGGAACACGTCTGCCCCGCACCTGCACTTTCACTTGATGGAAGGCCCTTCGGTCCTTGGCTCGAACGGCATTCCTTACCAGATCGACTCCTTCGCCATTGCGGGGCAAGTCTCTGCGGCCGACTTCGCAGCGGCAACCGGTGTGGAAGGGAATTGGAGCAAAGGGCTTCTCCGTAGTTCGAACCAACGGCACAACCAGTTTCCCTTGGACCTCAACATCGTGGATTTTTCGTCCCTCAAGTAAAATGCAGAGCAAGATTGGTTGGATATAGTGCCGCACGAAAATCGGGGCTTCGCCGGAGACTTATGCCAATAGCCTGGAAATCCAAAACCCTGTTACTCGCCTTCTGCGCTGTCGTCGCTGTGATACCAACCGCGGGCGCAGCACATCCATTCGCTGCTGACGCGCCAGTCGCCGGCGAGCCATTGTCGGACGATCACGAGAAAAAGAAATGCAAAGGCCGACTCGAAGGCCGACTCCGAGAAGGAGGCCGAGGAGGAATCCGCACCCGCCGCCCTGGAGATTGATGTTTCCAACTCTTCACCTCTGATTCGCGAGCTCTACCAGGCCACACGCGAGACCAAAGAAAAAGCGATTCTTGAACACCTGGCAAACGCGAAGAAGCTATTGGACGACGGCGCTGACGTGAAGGCCACCGACGCGGAAGGGCGGACAGCCCTGCACTGGACCATCTTCGGTTCAAGTTACAACGTGAAGACCAGCATCCTGGTCGCGTACGAACAAATCGCTGACGCTTTGATCACTCGCGGCGTCGAGATCAATCGTGAGGACGTCTATCAGGACACCGCCCTCGACTACCTGCTGTACTCTCCCAGTTTCGAAATACAGACGCTGCTAATCGAGAACGGCGCCACCAGCGGGTTTCTTGCTGCCTCGTTCCACTTTTTTCTAGAACAGTCCCAGGCCCCGCCAAAGACCATTGCGGCCGCGGTTTCCCTGTCGCGCAAAGCTGACCTTGCCCCAGGACAGACCTTGAGCGTGCGGCTCAACACCCCCGTCTACAGCGACCGCTCCCGCACCGGCGACCCGATATCCGCAACTGTAACCTACCCACTCTGCAAGAACGGGGAGCAAATGTTGTGCAACCCGGGAGAGCTCTTGATTCCGCCGGGAACCGCGATCAACGGCACCATACTGTTTGCGCAAAAGGCGCCGGACAAGTATTCCAGGCCGCGGCTCGTACTCGACTTCTCGAACGTTCTCCATAAGGCAGGCGGGAGATCTCCGCTTTATGCTCATGTGCTTGACGTGGACAACGCTCGTGAGACCGTCCGCAACAATGAAATTCTGGGGATCATCCAGCCCCACGCTTCCAACAAACTCAGTATCGCCATGGCAGCGTTGGGCGCCACCAATCCGATTGCAGGCTACACCCTGAAAAGCGTGCAGACGGTTTATGGCTTGTCGATACGCCGCGAGATTCAGTTTCCGGCGGGAACTGACATGCAGATTCAAGTGGTGCGGCCATCAATGCTGAAGCAGAGAGAAGAGTGGGCCGGATGGCCGCGCCTGCCTGTGGATGCGCAGCTGCAGCAACTGGTCGCGGCGGCGCCTATGCGCACCCAGACTCCGAACAAGACGCCTTCGGATCCCACCAATCTGATGTTCCTGGGCGCGCGAGAGCAGTTGATGTCTGCGTTTGGCGAGGCCGGATGGTATGCTCCGGATGATCTCGGCGTGAAGTCCGCCCTGAAAACCGCCCAGGCGACCTTGCGGCAAACTGGGTACGACACCGGCCCCGTTTCCACGCTCCTGGTGGCAGGACACCCCCCGGACCTGGTTTTCCAAAAGTCCCTCGACACTTTTGCCATGCGCCATCACCTGCGCATCTGGAAACTGAATCAAACCTACAACGGACAGGAAGTGTGGGTGGGCGCCGCCACGCATGACATTGACACTACCAACAGCAGGGCCGGTTCGAAATGGTCGCATCGGATAGACCCGCACGTAGATCGCGAACGCGATTGGGTTGAAACCGACCTGCTCTTCGTGGGAACTGCCGTAGCGTATGCCGAGGTGGAACGTCCGAACGCTCTGCGAACCTTGTCCAATGCCACCGGCGACCAGATCGTGACCGACGGAAAGATGTCAGTCGTACAGTTGGCCACGTCAAAAAAACCGGCGGATGGTCAGATCGTCCTGAAGCCCCGGTGAGCGACGTTTTCAGCTAGTACGACAAAGCGTGGGATGGGTCTAGTGGGAAGCAGTGTAGGAAAATGACGACACGTAGAGATAACTGGCGGCGCCGGGAGTCGCCAGGCCTCCAAACGAAGCGGAATTCGTTCCCCACAGATTGATCAGCACCGCCGCGGGCGCGGAAGGAATATGCTCGGTGTGGGTTGATACCAGCGTCCCGTCTACAAAGAACTCGATCTTCTTTTCACTCCACACAAACTTGTACTCGTGAAAGCTGCTGTCGGCGCCGGAGACGGGAGTCGAAGTGCTCTGGCTGTGCGACACCGTCGAATAGTTGGTCATCTCGAGCGTCGCCGGAGACTGTCCCTGGTACTCGAAATCAATTTCCGTCTCGCTGTCGTTGATGTAATTGAATACATCGAAGACCGTCCCTGAAACCGCGGAACCGGCGCCGCGAGGCGTGGCCGAGGTTGAAGCTGCCCGCGCCACCCACACGTAAGTCCCGTACCCGAATAACTGTTTCGAACGGATCTCCGCTCCGATCGAAGTAGCCAGCCCGCCAGACACGCTCTGGGTCAGCTTGAGCCGCAGCATCCCCGTGGAAAGGTCAACGTGCTCGGCGCTAAGCGTACCGCTATTTACCCCGGCAATGTTTCCCGGAGCCCTTCCGGTGTCGATGAACCATTTGGTTTTGTCCAGAGCTCCGCCAGAGAAAGTTTCGCGGAATGTAGGCAGAGCGGATTCAGCATGATCGGCTGGAGCGTTTTGCGCCGATCCGGTAGCACCGACAAACAACGCAACTGCTAGTACGTGTCGCAATATATTCATGCTATGGATCGTCTACTTCAGGCGGAAAGATGGGGTTCCGGAGGCCACAAAACAAAACGTCCCAGACTCAATTGAGTCGTGGGACGCTCGTCGAACAAGCCCTCCCCCGAAAGATTGTTCAAGAACATCCTACCCACAGAGGAGAGGCGCGGGAATGGCCCGAATGGGCTATCTCATAGCCTGTTAGTAACCTGGGCGCTGGTTACTTCAGCGAAATCACTTTCTTTGCAACGTTATAGCCCTCTACTCGCAGGGCCGGAAAAAGCCCGCCAGGCGCGGATCCGCCAGGCCCAGCGGCAAATTTCGCGACGATCGTCCGGATCTCATGCGGAAAGACGGTGATGTAATTGTCGTCGTAAGTGATCGGCAGAATCTCGTTTCCATCGGCTCCCTGCGTAACTTCCGCACGCACAAAAAACGCTACGCGGCTGCCCGGATTCGTAAGCGTGATGGTCACCTGCTTTTCACCGTTCGAGTCGGAGATCTGGGCGGACACATCCAGGTCGCTCCGGGGCATGGTATTCAGAGCTGACATATCCGCCCACTTGGTGAGATCGGTCTTGAATTGTTGGTCGTTCCTGGCGCTGCCCAGATCGTCGTCCGTGGTGGATTCCCAATACACATTTTCCGCCAGCACCTCGCGCGTCGCGGTCATCAAGGCGACGCGGACCAGGTGAGTTGCGGCCAGTTTCGGAACCCGCGGTACTGCCATGGCTTCGCGGGATGTATTCGCCTCGATGCTGAAGCCGCCGATCTCCGAGAAATACTGCCGGGTTCCATCCAGGTTAAAGAACTCCACCGCCACTCTCAGATTGTTGCGGGCCTCGGAAGTCTGGTTGACGACGTATACCTTGGCCTGGCTTCGATCCCCGGTGGCGTAGTAATCCCAAACCACGTTGAGCGGGTGCAGACCCTTCTTGGCGCCGAAATATCCGCCACCTTGTTTGAAGTAATCGTCGAACAGATGTCCGAAGAATGACGGCCAGGGATTGTTCATCATCCAGTGGATCATCATCTTGCGATCGGCCCAATGGGTGGCGTAGGTCTCATATTGCGCGCGCACGTCTTCGTAGTGCGCCAGCTGCGCCTTGCGCGAGAACTCCTCCGCGTTGGTAGAGGGCCCGTACCGTTTGTCGATGACACGCCGGATATTTTCCAGCGTACTGTTGCCTTCGTTTGCGCCCGAGTGAAAGTACCAGTACTCGTTAATCGGCCACAGCTTGTCCGCCGGTATGAATTTCTTCAGGCTCTCAAGTGGAGGAATGGTTTCGTTGTCGCCCTCTTCCGCCGACGAACCCCGCGCCGGGCCGTACTGGTCGCTGAACCAGTAATAAGGTGGCCGCCACACATACGGCCCCGCCATGTGGATGCCGCTCCAGTCGCGGTTCACGTGCGAGACCGTATCGACCACGGCATTCTGCCAGTGCTCGTCGTTCAGAATCTGGTGATAGTCGTTCAAGACCGGGTCCGGCGGCAATCCATCGCTGCCGTTGGCCCAGATGACGACCGAAGGATGTGATCGCAGCTCGCGAATGCGCGCCCGCAGGCTGGCCCTGGCCACCCATTGGTCCTCGGCATCCCACAAGTCCCAGTGCTCCCACTGCGCGCAGCACATGAACCCCAGCATGATCGGCATACCTTCGCGATCGGCCCGTTCCATCATGCTGTCGTCGGCGATCTTCAACTCCCAGCGCAGCAGGTTAAGGCCAAGATCTTTGGCATAATGCATGATGTTCGCGTCTCGCGCCGGGTCGTTCCGAAAGAGCAAGTCGGGCGAGTACACGCCGCCGCGGATCAGGTAATCTCGTCCGTTAATCTGCAGGTAGAAGTTGCCGCCGCTGCCAATGTCAGGAAAGCTGTTGTCAGAATCGCGGGCCTGCGTAATCTTGCGAATGCCGAAATCGATCGCCTGCGAATCGGAAATCTCAGCTTTGTCGTCCGCTTTGAAGTCCAACTTCAAGTGATAAAGTTTCGCGTCGCCCCACTGGTAAGGCCACCACAGATCGGGATCCTGCACCGTGAGCTGAGCATAGTCGGCCGGCGTGAACCCTATCTCTTTGGTTTGGTTTCGAAGCATTTGGATATTCTTCTGGAACTTAATCGTTTCCTTGCCAGGACGTGAAATCTCTCCCGACAGCGTCCCCGATACCGGCTTGGCCGTGCTGTTGCTCAAGTCGCAGTAGACGGTCAATGTGGCTGGGCCGGTTGCCGGAAGTGGCAGATCAGTGGCGACGTAAGGATTTCGAATCCTCACCGCGCCCGTGCTGCTGAGAAATACCCGCTTCCATACGCCCGCGTTCCGGTCGGGGACGAACGGGATATCGAGATGCTTCTGAGAATCGTGGTAGCCCAGGTACTTCCAGTTGATCCAGTCGAGCCAGCTGTCCCCGAGTTCGATGCCGCTCACTCCATCCAGGCTTTGCTCGGGCGTGACTTTCACCGCTAAAACATTGGACCCGCCACGCACGATGAATTCCGTGACGTTGAACTCGAACTCGTCGTACATACCGACAACCGTCGCGCGGTTCGCCACCCTGCGCCCGTTTAGCCAGATATCAGCCCGGTAGTTGATGCCTTTGAAAATGAGAGAGTAGACCTCGCGGCCGGGCGGAGCGGTGAACGTGGTCCGGTACCACCAATCCTGTTTCCAGAGGTCTCCGGGAGTGGCCAGGTTCATGCCGAAATACAGATCTTTGTAAACTCCGTTCTCCTGCAAGATCTGCAGAACGGTGGCGGGCATGTGCTGCGCTGCATACCAATGCGACGCGTCGAAGGCGGCTTGCGAGACCAATGCATCGTTCGACGCTGACGTTCTTGGCGGACGTCATCTTCCATCCGCTGCCGAGTTCGGTGAGGTTGGGAGATTCCTGAGCGGTTGCTTGCAAAGAAGACACTGTGACAATCAGACACACTACCACCAGAACGCGCGGCAGATGGCATCTCATGAGCGGACCACCATTCTATAGAACGGCGTTTTTCTAGAACGACAATTTCAGCGCCAACTGGACCTGGCGCGGATCGCGCGCCCCGGTCAGGAATCCGAACTGCGGCGTGCCAAATGTGGTCGTATTGATCGAGTTTTGCGGTCCGGACTTGGCAAACTGAAGGTTGGGATGATTGAACACGTTGAAAAACTCAGCGCGAAATTCCAGCTTGGTGCGCTCGGTGATTGGGAAGTTCTTGAATACCGAGAAGTCCCAGATCTGGTATCCCGGCCCTTGCACGCTGTTGCGGCTAACGTCACCGAACGATCCCGAGGGCGGATCGGCGAACGCGCAGGTGTTGAAGAAGGTATTCGGCACGCAATGCTGGCCGCGTGGATCGCCGATCAGGTCGGGCCGCTGCTGGCCGTCCGAGTTCGCGACCCCGTTGTCGTCCAATATGGTGAACCAGTTTCCAGTTGAGACTGACGTAATCCCGCCCACTTGCCAGCCACCGACGATCTGGTTCAGCACTCCGCTGGCATTGCCCAGCATTCGTTTTCCCTGACCAATCGGCAATTCGTACAGGTAGCTGAAAACGAAACGATGGCGGATGTCGAAATCAGAATTGCCGTATTCCTGTGAGGGATTTCTGAAATCGCGGAAGTCGCCGCCATTCTGCGCCCCGAGATCCGCGTTCGACGCGATGTCCAGGGCATGGGCCCAGGTGTACGACGCCAGGAAGGTGAGCCCGCGCGAGAACCGTTTCTCGACCCGGGTTTGCAGCGAGTTGTAATTCGAAAAGCCCGCCGAGCGGAACCAGCCAATGAAGCCGTCAAGCTGGGGCAGAGGACGGCGGTCTGCAAAAGGCAAATTAGGATCGGGATTCGGCTCAGCCTGGTTGCCATTCAGATAGATGTACTGCTTCAAGCCGCGGGATCCCGCATAGGTGACTTCAAACACAGTGTTCGACGGCAACTCGTATTGCGTCGACAGGTGCCACTGCTGCATATAGGGTGTCACCAGCTTGGGATCGAGCGAAAAGAAAAGTGGCGGCGGCTCGGGATCGGTAAGAGAATTTGCCGGGAAGCCGCTGGAGAGTGTGGGTATGCCGGGTAGGGAACAGTCCACGGTTGCGGGATTCGCCGAAGCCGCGCCACAGGGATTGGTGAAATTCTTGCTGACGAAGAATGGCGGGTTAAATCCCATGCTCGGATTCGAATAGGGCCCAGCCTCGTCGCCGCCATAAAAGATTCCGTAACCGGCGCGCACGATAAACTTCTGGCTCACCTTGTACGCCAGGCCGATGCGCGGAGCAAAATTGTTGGTGTCAGGAGAAATCAGTCCGGGAGTGCCAGTGGCCTGCACCGGAACGATCGCAGCCAGTTGTGGTGTCAGCTGCGCGGTCACGCCCTTGGGTACGATCAGGGCCCCGGTTGTCAGATCAAATGTGCCGAGCTCGTTGTTCCGTTCCTTGATGGTGGTAAACAGCTCGTAGCGCAGCCCCAGGTTCAGCGTCAGATTCGGAGTGAGCTTCCAATCATCCTGTGCGTAGAAAGCGTAGACCTGGTGGTGATAGTCGATGTTGTGCAGATTGTTGATGCTGCCGCCATCGCTTAGTCCGACCAGGAAGGATGCGAAGCCGGACCCGCCGCTGAATGGCACTGCGGGGTTGTCGGTGAACCCTGGGCCAAAATCGAGCGTGCCTCGAGGCGCTGCGGGTTGAAAAATCGTGAATTCTTCCGAGCGGATGTCGGTTCCGAACTTGAAAGAGTGACTGCCGTGTACCCAGGTCAGATTCTCTGAGAGCCCGTAAGTGTTCTGCACCTCGTGCGACGGCAGAAATGTGGGGCTGCCAATCTGGTTGATGTCGTTGAACGTTAGTTGCGGCAAACCGCCGTTTCCGGGCACGTTCGGGATGCCGGGAAAACCGCCGGGAAAGTTCAGCAAGTCTTCGCTGGTCTTGTCTGCATTGATCTGCTGGCGCTGCGAATTGACCCGGTTATAGCCCAGCCGGAACTCGTTGGTCAGGTTGCTGCGGAACAGGTGGGTCCAGCTGGTGGCGAAGCTGCGATACGCGTTGTCCTCCACGCCGCTGAAAAACCCGCCGCCATCGCCTCCCGTGCTATCGAAAGGCCCGGGAATCAGGCTGGGCTGATCTTCATAGCTGAAGCGGAAGAAGGCATAGTCTTTGTCGGTAAATTTCTGGTCGATGCGAACGTCGAAATTGTTGCGGGTCTCGCGGCGCACCGGATTTGAGAGGAAGTTAAATCCGTTTCCGTTGACGTTGGGGGCGGGATAAAGTTTGGCAATCGCCAGCGAGAGCGGATCAAGCTGCCCCTGGGGAATAATATTCGTCGGGTTGCCGCTCGCGTCATAGGCTCCAAAGGGAACTCCGCATAGACCGCTGTCGTAAAGGCCGCTGTTCTGAGCCTGGCGGGCGTTGAAAATTTCCCCTGCATACGTCGGATGTCCGGCGCAGTCGAGCGCGGGAATCATAGTCACGTGGTCAGCCGCCAAAGCCTGCAGCGGGCTGGTCAAGTCCAATTGGTCGGAGAAATCGCCGGACAGCTGGGCCGCCGTGGGGACAAAGGAAGTCAGGGTCTGCGCCTGCCGGATCCGCAATCCCTCGTAGTCGGTGAAGAAGAATATGCGGTTGCGAACGATGGGTCCGCCAATCGTGAAGCCAAACTGATTTTGCTTGTAAGGCGCGATCGGGCTGTTGGGATCGTCGAAGAAATTCTTGGCATCCAGTTTTTCGTTGCGCAGGAATTCGTAGGCGCTGCCGTGAAACTGGTTGGTGCCGGACTTGATCGTGGCGTTGATGATGGCGCCATTGCCCCGGCCAAATTCGGCGCTGTAAGCGTTGGTCTGGACCTTGAACTCCTCGATCGCCTCCACGGACGGCTGGATCACGTAATTCGTTTCGTTTAGCAAGTCAGGCAGATTGGAATTATTGTCCACGCCATCCAGCAGAAAATTATTCTGCAGCGACCGGGCTCCATTGGCGGAGAATCCGAATCCACCTTCATCCCGGGCGCCGGGTTCGCTGGGGGCCGTGCCCGCGGTCAGCAATGCAAGCTGGGCAAAGTTGCGGCCGTTGAGCGGCAAGTTGGCCATGCGCTTGTTGTCCACCACCTGGCCCAATTCAGAAGTTTCAGTTTCAAGCAGGGGAGTGGCGGCGGTGACTTCGATGGATTCCGATATCTGGCCCACCTGCAGTTCGATGTTCAAAGCGATGCGCTGCTGCACATCCAGATCCACGGGCGGTGTGATTGACCTCTTGAACCCCGGATGCTCGACCGTGACCGTGTAGCGCCCAACCCGCAGCGGGCCCGCGACGTACTCGCCCGATTCGTTGGTCGTGGTTTCCAGGTGAATGCCGCGTTCCACATCACTCACCGTGACTTTGGCGTTCGTCACGATCGCGCCGGTCTGGTCCTTGACGGTTCCGACAATGCTGCCGGCATCTTTTTGCGCCCACATCGGCACCGAGGAAGCCAAGCAGACCACGGCAAGAAGAAGAACTGGAAGTCGGAAACTGGCCAGGTGGGGCATGCGATCCTCCTTGAAACTCGTTCGTTGGCATCCGCCGAAGACTACGCGGCTGCCAGGCTATCTGAGTTTGACCTGTGCTGAATTGTTACGAACACTTACTTTTACTTTCGTTCTGTGTCGGTTGTCAAGACAAAAGTCGGGTTTCCGTCCCCACAAAAGGCGAATGCGGCGAATTCAAAGCTTTGCTGCAAGCAGCGAAAATCAAAGCTCTGGCAGCACCAGACCGGTACGCGAGCGCAGCGCCAGCGCAAGAACCGGAGGGGCTGCGCGCCGGCCGGAAAAAAAGGGAAAGCAATCGAAAGCCGGGACAAACCGAAGCCTTCCGTCAGTTCACGATTGGGCAGGCTCGGTTTGCTCAGTGACTGCTTCTTCGTCGAGGACTACTACGCGACTCAAATGCCGTGGATTGTCGGGGTCGAGACCCTTTTTCAGTCCGGTGTAGAGACCAGTCAATTGTCCGGCAAAAACGTATGGCGCCAGGGGTACCACTTCGGGCAGCTCAAAATCGAACTCGATCAGAAGGTCCGACGCGCCCCGAGCCCTGTTGTCCGCCCGATTTGTAACCGCCAGCGTTGTTCCCCCCAGCCCCTTGATTTCCTGCAGGACCTCGCACTCCGCATCGTAGCCCTGTTCAGACAGCAGAAACATTACGAGCGTTTCAGGTCCAACAATCGACTTGGGTCCATGACGGAATTCCAAGGTGTGAAAATTCTGCGCGTAAGACACCGACATCTCGTTGATCTTGAGCGCGGTCTCGCAAGCCAGACCGTAGAAAGGGCCCTGGCCCAGACACACGTAGTCGGCAAACTGCCCTGCACCAACAAAATCACGGATTCGCGGGTGCAGGCTGTCCATGGCTCTCTGTGCCAGCCCGGGTAACCTGCAGAACGAGTTCAAGAGCGCCGAATGGTTGGCCTCGCAGGCCGCCAGATACTGCAGGCCGATCAGCATGGAAGTAAACGAGCGAGTCATCACCGTACTTTGCTCGTCGCAGGGAAGCAGCGGCAGGGTGGCGGTAGCGATCTGTTCCAGGGGCTGATCGGGTGTCCCGGTAACTGCAAGAACGCGAATGTTCTTCTCCCGTTCCAGCACCTGGGCCGCTCGCACCGCCTCGGAGGTACGGCCTGAGCGCGAGATCACTACTGCCGCAAGATTCTCCGACCCCGCCAGCACGATTTCAGGAAAGAGCAGCAACTCGGAAGCGGGGATGGCTCGCGCCCGCATGCCCGTAATGCCGCTCCACGCCGCTGCCGCTGAGAGCGCGAGGTAGTAGCTGGAGCCGCAACCGACAAACAACCATTCCCTGGCGGAGCGAAATGGTTGCCGGATCTCTGCCAGTGATCCGTGGCGCTCCAACCCTTCCAGACAGCGGCCCCAGAACTGGGGCTGGGACAGTATTTCAGCAAGAGAATGTGCGCCCGGCACTGCTTTGGTGGATGGCTCAACCGTCCGTGCGTCAGACAAGCGTCACCTCAACTCCGACTTTCTTCAGCGCCCGCAGGTCAGACTTGGGAATACCGTGGTCCGTGATGACTTCCTGCAAAGCCGAGGGCGCAATGATCATGGACAAACTCCTTCGGCCAAACTTGCTGGAATCGCATACCGCCACCGTGCGCTTGGCAACCTCCACCATGACGCGGTTCACTTTGGCTTCCAGAAGATTCGGAGTGCTCAGGCCGTAGTGCACATCAAAACCGTCCACTCCGAGAAAGAGAAGGTCAGCGTTCAGACCACGCAGGGTTTCCTCCGCAATCGGGCCCACCAGCGAAAAGGAGTTCTTGCGCAGTGTGCCGCCCGTCAGGATCACTTCGACGGGAGCGCCAGTAAGTTCCGCCGCGATGTTCAACGCGTTGGTGATAATCGTAATGTTATGAAAGCTCCGCAGTGCCCGCGCGATGGCCGTGGTCGTGGTGCCGGAATCGAGAATCACCACCTGGCCTTCCTTCACCTGGGCCGCCGCGGAGGCCGCAATCCGCAGCTTCTCCTTGCGGTGCAGCTTTTCTTTTTCCCGCAAGGTCGGGTCCTCGAGCGCGCCCTCGCGGGCCGGTAACGCGCCGCCATGGGTGCGATGCACCAGTCCGTGAGCATGCAGGACCTCGAGATCTTTGCGGATCGTGACCTGCGAAGTGTCGAACTTCCGGGCCATGTCCGCGACCAGCACGCGTCCGTCCCGTTCCAGAATCTCGATAATGGCCCGCCGGCGTTCTTCGTTGAGCACGTTTTCCCCGAAACCCGGGCTTATGATTGCCCTTTCTTTTTATATCGTTTGCTTTCGGTTGTCCAGTCGAAAAGGAAAGAGAGCAGGCGCGGTGCCCGAAACGCTTAGTGCGACTGCGTCGAAGTGGTTGTGTCCGGCTAGAATTCGATTCCCAGGCGAACGCTGTAACTGCGCGGAGGCGCAATTCCGGTGCCCGAGAAGAGGCCGGCAAAATTGATTACGTTCAGGCGATTGTTAAAGTTTTGCACATCGGCCTGCAGGCGCATGAGCAGATGTTCTCTCCTCACCAGCTCAGTGCCTACCGAAGCCCCCAGAGCAAGCGAAGGCTTTACCCGGCCGCGATCGAAGTTCACGCGATCGACAATCTGCTCCCCGAATTGCTGTACGGCATCCTGTACGGTGCCGTCGAACTCAGTAGGCAGGCCGCTGCCGTAGGATCCTCCGAGCGCCACCCAGGCACGCGGCACAACCTGATAACGAAAGCGGGTGCTGACGGTGTTTCGCTGGTCTTGCGAAACTGGAAAGCGTCCGGTATTCGCTAGCGCGTTCGAGGCATCATCCCCAAGAAATAGCCCGCCGGTCACAGGCGTGTAGCCGAAGCCCACCATGTTCGAGTAGCTGATCTGGCCGGAGAGTCGTCTCCAGTTAGGCAGATCCAGTTTGGCTTCGGTGCCGTAAATGCTTCCACGGCGGAAAGCGATGGGAAAACTCACTCCCGTATCGAACAGGACGTCGTCGTCGGCGTAGTTGTCAAAGGTGCGGTCGAAATAGTTCACGTCAAGCTTCATCTTTCCAAAGAAGCCCTTGGTGAAACCCGCCTCATAGAAATTCCCGTGCGAAGGTTCCACGGGAAGGCGCAACACTTCCGGATCGAGCGCGACGACGGCCGGCGAACTGGCGAGCAGAATATTTTCCGACGCAGGCGTCTGGAAAATCCGGTCATAAGAAGCATGAAACACCAAATCTGCCCGCGGCCAATACCAGGCGATTCCAAGCCGCGGGCTCAGCGCGTTGCGATCAACCACCAGGTGGTAGTGGTCCCACCGCAGGCCGGCGCTCAGGGTGAATCGGCCGAGGCGCATGAGATCCTGGACATATATAGCTTGTTCGCGATCGACTCCGTGGCCGGTGAAATTAAATGTTGGCTGCGTGTCCGGATCGAACTGGCTGAAATCAGTAATGGCGTAGTTGAATTGCTCATGGATCGAACCATAATCCATGTCGGCGCCAGCCTTGATCTCGTGGATGCCATGATGAATCGAGATATTGCCCTTGACGTAGATCTCGCGGAGGCTGCGCTGCTGTCCTGCGATGATGGGCGTGGATTGAAGGTTCGACGAGAGGCCGGACGAATCGTCTCTCGACATCAACCGGAAATCGCCCAGGACGTTGGACGAAAAAACGTGCTGGTAGGAGAGAATGCCGATAGTTTCGTCGCTGCTGCGATCCTGGCGTTGTCCGGCGGCCTGCTGCAAAAATTCGTTGGGCACCTGAAATACTGTCTGCTCGTGCCGAACGATAAATCCGAGACGATCACGCTCCGTAAGGTCGCGTTCGTAGTGCGCTGCAAAGCTGCCGGTAGTAGCGCGATTGGTGAAGTTGTCGAGCACGGGCGGATCGAGGTAGCGGTCGGTAAGCGCGCCTTCCGCACTGACTCCGAGAGTGTTGTTGCCCCAACCCTGCTGCACCATCAGATAGCCGTCCGCCGTGCCAAAGCTGCCGCCCGAAGCGACGAACTGGCCGTGCAGGCCCTGCCGTAAATTACGAGCGGTCGAAATCTCAACCACGCCGCCCAGTTTCCTCCCGTATTCAGCCGGGAAATTCGCAGTGAGAATGGTGACCGACTCCACGTCGTCGGCCTCGATCTCGGGCGCGAACGAAGGCGAACGGTTGTCGGTCAGCGGAATTCCATCCACGACGTATTGCGTCTGGTACTCTGAGCCTCTCGGATGCAACACGCCGTTTGATTCCAGAAGCCAGCCCGGCTGCGAGTTCACCAGATCAATGACTGATCGGCCGGGCAGCGCGGTGCTGCGATGTTCAAGGGTGTCGCTTCCCACTCGATTGACTGTGCCCGTTCGGTGGGGGTCAACCAGGGTGTCCGAATCGCGGACTTCAACCGCGGTCTGCGTGGGTGCAACCGATAACTGAATCCGCAATTCGACTGAAATCGCAGACCGAATTTCTATGACGCTTGAGTTAGGAGCAAAGCCGGCCCGTCTCACGTCGATGCGGTACAGGCCGAATGGCAGATTTCTGGCTACCAGAGCGCCTGCCTGGTCGGTGATGTAGCTCTGGCGGAACTGATTTGCCTCCGAAACGAGATCCACCGAAGTCTGTAGACCCAGTCCAGCAGGATCCACAACCTTGAGCCGTACTACTCCCGAGTTACTCTGTCCGAAGAGCTGCCCTGCGAACAGAAAAAACAGCAGGCACTTCCTCATCATTTTCTGTCCTACAGAACGATTCTACCCCGAGCTGCACTCCTTCCGGTGCGCTAAGGTAACCGGTGCCATGAGGCGATCAGGCCACTCGCTTGGATGGCATCCATCGCGAGCAAGGCGGTATCAGACGCGCTATTCCAGCTGCTTCCCCTTGGTCTCAGGCAATTGTGTGGCCACCAGACACGCCAGCAAGAACGACACGCCACACAAATAGAAGGCCCAACTCAAACCCTTCGTCTGTCCCACGTGCCCGATGACAAAAGGTGCGATCGAACTCATGGTGCGTGCGCCGTTGTAGGTAAAACCCAGGGCCCGTGCCCGGACTTCAGTGGGAAAAATTTCGCTTCCGATAATTCCCGAGCCGGAGAAAAACCCGGTGCCGAAAAACGCGAGCACCGTGCCCAACACCATCACGGCCCAAGGTGCCCGAGCCTGTGCATAAATCGGGACGATAAGTGCTGCCATCAATGTGTACAGAAGAAAAGATTTGCGACGCCCCAGCCAGTCCGCAACCCAGCCGAAGCTGGCGTATCCGGGGAACATTCCGACCAAATTCAGCACCACCAGTAAAGTGGTGGTCCCCATGATTCCGAAGCCGCGTCCGCCCTGCTCGACCGGCAACGAAAGATAAGGCGGAATCCATGTAAACAATCCCCACCAGGCAAACATTCCGAAGAAATTCATGAACAGCAGCGCCAGAGTATGTTTCGCATACGGAGGTCTAAAGAGTCCGGCGAATCCTGTCTGCGACACGGTCGTGATTGAGAAGCGTCTTACCGGGTCCGTGCTCTCGCCCTGACGTTCGAGCCACATCTCGGACTCAGGCACCCCCCGGCGAATCCATAAGACCACCAACGCGGGCAGGATCCCCACGAAGAACGCCATTCGCCAATCGGCATAATGCAACACGATTCCTACCGCCAGAGCGGCCAGAGCGTAGCCAATCGCCCACGAACTTTGAACAATCGATATGGCTTTGGCTCGCAACTCAGTGGGCCAGGTTTCAGCCACCAGAGTGGCGCCGGTGTTCCACTCTCCTCCCATCCCCAACCCGAGGATGAAACGGAAGACCGCCAGCATCAGCACCGAGGTCGCGAGGCCGGAGGCGAAAGAACAAATTGAATAGGTAAGGATGCTAAGCATCAAGGCGCGTTTACGGCCTAGCCGATCGGCAATGAATCCGAATGCAACGCCGCCGATCCCGGAGGCCAGCAGCGTCAGGCTATTCAGCAGTCCCGCGGTGCCCTTGGTCATGCCCAGGTCGCGCATGACGTGCGCCAGCACCAGGGCATAGAGCATGGCGTCGAAAGCGTCGAGCATCCAGCCCAGCGCGGCCGCCAAGAGCGTCCGGCGTTGGGCGGAGGTGGCCTGCGCGAAGGGGAAGGCGAGGCTCGTTGGCATTGGACGGATTGTTAATGGTCGAGCGCCGATTGGCAATCAAAAATCTGCGGTGGGAGCGCGCAGCGTAATCCACAAAAACCTTGTCATCCTGAGCGCAGCGAAGGACACTGTTAACCAGGATGACAGCTATTATGCGAACCGGCGCTTACAGGGCTTTCAAAAGGTGGAAGTACTTCCGAGCCTTGCGCACATCACGTGCTATCTGTTCACGCAGCGCATCCACGGAGGGAAACTTGATTTCGTTACGCAGGCGCTGCAGGAAATAAATCTCCACTTCCGTATCGGGCGCCAGTTCGATGGGATGAAAATTCAAGAGGTGGCTTTCGACCGCGAAAGATTCCGCGCCAAATGTCGGACGGCCGCCCACGTTGGTTACCGAGTCGAAGCACTCGTTGCCCACCCGGGTGCGGGTGATGTAGACCCCGTCCCGGGGCACGAGTTCTTCGTAACGGCTGAGGTTGATGGTGGGAACGGTGTACTTCGACCCGTATCCTCGCCCCCGGCCCGGAGTGGAAAGCATGCTAAACGGATGTCCCAGCAAATGCCGGGCCCGGCTGACTCGCCCTTCGCTCAGAAGTCTGCGTACATGGCTGCTGGAGACTGGCTCCCCACGCAGCTTCATCTCGGGATACACTTTGACTTCGAAGCCCATCTCGCGCCCGAACTCCGCCAGCATCTCCACATTTCCCTCAGCCTTGTGCCCAAAATGAAAGTTGTAACCTTCATGCACTTCGCGGGCGTGCAGTTGCTTCTGGAGGATCTCTTCGGCAAACTGCCGCGGAGTCATCAGCGAAAGATCGCGCCCGAAAGGCAGGAGCAGCACCGCGTCCACGCCACTGGCTTCGAGCAGGCGCAGTTTTTCGGGAGTGGGTGTGATCAGCTTGAGGCCGGAATCCGGCCTGAGGATGCGCACCGGATGAGGCTCGAAGGTCACCGCCATCGCCTTGGCGCCCTGCTGCCGCGCCCGCTCAACGATCTCCTTGAGCACGCAGCTATGCGCGCGATGCACGCCGTCAAAGTTCCCAATGCTGACCAGCGTCGTGCCGAAGCCGGAGGGGACGTCCTCGAGTTTGTGAAAGACTTGCATCAAAGCAGCTTCTAGCTTCTAGCTCCTAGCGTCTAGCTAAATCCAAGCCGTCCCGAGCACAGGACGAGGAATCGTCTCGGCCCTCTTTGCGAACTTTGCGGATTCTCTTTGCGCCCTTTGCGGTTAAAGATCTTCCTTCCCACCTAAATCTCAAATTCCAGTTTCATCCCGTCGTACGAAAGCCGCACATTTGCCGGCAGCGATGCGTTGGTCTCTTCATGTGGCAGATCGTGGCAGATGTGAGTAAAGAACGCGCGCCGGGGCTTGACGCGCTCCACGATGCGCAGCGAATTCTCGACTGTCGAATGCGTGGGATGCGGCTTGTGCCGCAGCGCGTCGAGAAACAGAATGTCGAGGTCACGCAGCTGATCAAAAGAAGCTTCAGGTACGACGCTATGATCAGTCAGATACGCAGCCGACCCAAAGCGATAGCCGTAGATCTCAGTCTCGCCGTGGATCACGGTCACAGGCTCGAAGCGCGCACCGAACAACGCCAGGGATCCATCCAGCGGCTTGAGCTCCACCTGCGGTAGTCCGCCGAATTTGTATTCCGCGTCGAAGATATAGCGGAACATGTTGCGTATGAATTCGGCCACATCAGGACGGGCATAGAGCGGCAGCTTGCCGGGCTTGTGGCGAAAACTCAACGGCCGCAGGTCGTCAATGCCGAGAATATGGTCGGCGTGGGCGTGGGTGTAGAGCACCGCATCCAGGCTGCGAATATTCTCGCGGATCGCCTGCTCCCGGAAATCCGGAGTGGTGTCGATGAGCACACTTTTCCCGCCATATTCAATCAGCACGGAAGGCCGGGTGCGCCGGTCGCGCGGGTCGGGAGATCGGCAGACGGCGCAATCGCAGCCAATGGTGGGCACGCCCATGGACGTACCGCTACCCAGCACCGTCAGCGTGGCTTTCATCGTTTCGCAGGATTCGTGCCCGTCGCCTGTGGTGGACGGGCCAGGGCGTTGGTTACTTCTACGTAGGCCATGCGCAGTTCGTAGAGACAATTCTGCAGGAAATTTTCTTCCACTGGCGTGAGATTTCCCTTGGTCTTTTCGGCGAGCAGGCCGAGCGTGTCAACGGTCTGGCGCGCCCCCAAAAGATCAATCCGCGGCTGCCCTCTTTCCTCTTGCATCAATCCCAGTTGCAGCATGGCGGTCATGTAGAGCGAAGCCATGAAGCGCTCGAAGGTCATTGCCATTTCTTTGGCGGAGTGGCCGCTTAGTTCGACGCGGGCATCGAGTTCCTTCGCCGATTTGTGATAGGCATCGGCCTGTTCCTTCTGCTCCGCCGCGGTGGGAGGTGGCGGAGCGGACGGATCGAGTCCCGACGGTGCCGACTGATCGAGCGCGGAAGGCTCAGCTGCAATCGAGGTGACCTTCGTCTCCGCCGCCGGGGGAGTTGGTTTCGCGGTGGACACTTCTTCTTCGCTCACTTCGCGGCGCAGTTCACCATCGGATGTGAACAGTCGCCGGTCCGTTACGGTAAAGCTTTCCTGTTTTTTGTCAGACATAATTCGTTTTCCTTCTTCGAACTACTTCAATATTTCCGAAAACGGCAAATTTGCCACGGTAGCGGCGCTGCCATCGGCCTCAACTTGCTTGCCCGGTGTGGCAACTTCGCGACGGATATAACCGAGCGCCAGGCGGCGTTCGCTGCCGGCTGCAGGCAGGGAAGCGGAGCTGGTGATTTCGCCGACGTCTTTTCCGTCCAGTTGAAGTTTGCTGCCGACCGCAGGCAGTTGCCCTTCGATCGCAAAGCCAGTGAATTTGCGGCGAACCTGTCCGCGCGATCGGATGCGCTCCACAATCTCCTGGCCCACGTAGCAGCCCTTGGAAAAATTCAAAGCGCGTTCCTGCTCGGTCTCCTGGGGCAAGTCGCGTTCGCGGATGTCGACGCCGTAGCGCGGAATTCCGGCCGCAATGCGCAACAGATCGAGAGCTGCGCTCCCCACCGGCCTCGCCCCCGCGTTCACCAGCCCTGCAGAAACTCTCTCGCTGTCGCCGGGCGCCAGCCACAATTCGAAAGACTCCACCTGCGGGTTATCTCCGCGGACCACGGTCACGCCGGTTTGCTGCCACATTATCTCGACAAATTGCAGTGGCTTGAGCTCGGGTACTTCAAATCCCGCCGCCTGCAGCGTTTCTCGGGACTTCGGTCCCGCGATTCCGACAGCGCTCAAACGGTCGCTGACATTGGCCACCTCGACGTCGTCCATGATGATGTACTTGTCGAAGACGGCGAGGATTTTCTCCACCTGCGATCGGTCGGTATCAACGAGCAGCGACTCTCCTCGATTGTAGGCGTACAAATCGCCCAGAATATGTCCCTGCGGGTTGAGCAGAAAAGCGTATACGCCACGCCCGGCCTCCAGATCGCGGACATTGTTCGTTACCATGCCGTTCAGCCAGCGCGTCCGATCTCCGCCGGTAAGCGAAATCTTGGCTCGCGAACTGAGCTCGTGGACTCCAGATGCGGAAACCAGGGCCTGGAACTCGGCGCGTACATCGCCCTGCTCGGCCATGGCGGGCTGTGTCGCGACGCTGTCATTCTGTGCCATCACGCTCATTTTCTCTTGATTTGATTATAGCGGACTGATGGAGGACGGGCGTCCCGCCCGTCAGGCAATGGCCGTCATGACGGGCGGAGACGCCCGTCCTTCCATGTAAGAGTGGAATGACAAGCGCCGACCGAGTTGATAACCTTCCAACCCGTGAGCCAAAAGAAGCGAATCGCCATCATTCCCGGGGACGGCATCGGCCCCGAGGTCATCGTTCAGGCCGTGGACGTCATCCAAGCCTCGGGTGCCGCCGTCGAGTTGACCCATTTCGACTGGAGCGCCAATCGCTACCTGGCTGACGGCGTCACTGTCCCGCCCGACGGCTTCGCCATGCTGGAACGCGATTTCGACGCCATCCTGTTGGGCGCATTCGGCGATCCTCGAGTGGCTTCGAATATTCACGCCAGGGAGATCCTGCTGGGCATGCGCTTCAAGATGGACTTGTACGCCAACGTGCGTCCGGTGCGCCTGCTCGATGCATCGTTATGCCCGCTGAAAGGAATCGAACCCAGGGACATTGATTTTGTCGTGGTGCGCGAAAACACCGAGGGCGTATACGTTGACGCCGGGGGCGTGTTCAAGCACGGCACGCCGGACGAGGTCGCAGTACAGGAAGACATCAACACCCGCAAGGGCGTGGAGAGAGTGATCCGCTATGCCTTCGATTATTGCGAGCGCCACCAGAAGCAGGATGGCACTGCGCGCAAGAGCGTCCTCATGTGCGACAAGTCGAACGCCATGACCTACGCGGGGGGATTGTGGCAGCGCGTCTTCAAGGAAGTGAGCCGCGAGTATCCGCAGATCACTCCCCAGCACATGTATGTGGACGCCCTCTGCACCCAAATGGTGCGCGACCCACGGCAGTTCGACGTAATCGTGACCAACAATATGTTCGGCGACATCATCACCGACCTGGCCGCCGGACTGCAGGGCGGGCTCGGCATGGCGGCCAGTGGGAATATCCATCCGGGGAGAACGTCGATGTTCGAGCCGGTACACGGGTCCGCGCCGCCGCTTGCAGGAAAGAATGCAGCCAACCCGCTGGGCGCAGTCCTGACCGCGGCGATGATGCTGGCGCATTTGGGGATGACGCCGGAGGCTGAACGGATCGAAGCCGTAGTGCTGGAAGCGGTAAGGCAAAAGAAGACCACGCAGGATATCGGTGGGAGTTTGGGGACGCGCGAAGCGGGGGAATGGGTGGCGAAAAGAGTGAGAAGCTGACTCGATCTCTCGACAAAAAACACGCCACAGCGGCTAAAGCCGCGTCCTGTCGCGTTTCTTTCCGCACGGCTGGAAGCCCTGCGCTTCCACGGTAGGTCGGAGTCTGGTTTTGCGTTCGGACGAATACGTAGATGAGACTCGCCCATCGCGCGGCAATTCTCCATCTCGACCAATTTGCTCAAGAGGTGCCACAGGCGGCCGCGGCGCCGTGGAAGGGCACGGCTTCCAGCCGTGCCAATAAAAGCGTCAAGCGACCGGCTTTAGCCGCTGTGGCGCCTCATCGACCCCGAATCCGGCATGCGCAGACGAATATGGATAATCCTTGGGAAACTCAACCAGTCCCGCGTGGACGGGATTCAGATGTATATAGCGCTTGGATGAGACTCGCCCGTCGCGCGGGGCAATTCGTCATCTCGACCAATTTGCAGCTCGGAGTTCGTCACAGGCGCCGACGGCACCGTGGAAGGGCACGGCTTTCAGCCGTGCCAATAAAAGCGTCAAGCAACGGGCTTTAGCCGCTGTGGCGCCTCATCGACCACGAATCCGGCATGCGCGGACGAATACGGATAGTCCTTGGGAAACTCGACCAGAGCCCGCGCGGACGGGATTCAGATGTATATAGTGCTTGGATGAGACTCGCCCGTCGCGCGGGGCAGTACGTCATCTCGACCAATTTGCAGCTCGGAGTTCGTCACAGGCGCCGATGGCGCCGTGGAAGGGCACGGCTTCCAGCCGTGCCGACAGAGAGCGTCAAGCGACCGGCTTTAGCCGCTGTGGCGCCTCATCAACCACGAATCCAGCACGCGCCGACGAATACGGATAATCCTTGGGAAACTCGACCAGCCCCGCGCGAACGGGATTCAGATGAATATAGCGCCTGTGCTTTTCGAAGTCCGTCAAATCCCGAATTCGATGATTCGTGAAACTCCTTTGCCAGATTTCCATTCTCGAACCGGTCTCCTTCATAAAGCGATGAGAGAATCCGCCTTTAATGAATTGCATCGCCCGTTCCACTGCAACCCCAGCCTTCGGAGCCAGCAAAAGATGAATATGGTCGGGCATAACTACGAACTCGTAGAGTTCGAAGCTACCGCGTTCGCGATAGTTAAAGATTGTTTCCAGCAACAGCCTTGCCGCCCGTCCGGACTGGAACAGGGATCGGCGTCCCCAGGTCACAGAGGTTACGAAAAATATGCGATCCGCGAAGCTATCCACAGCGGCTAAAGCCGCCTCCTGTCGTGACATTTTTCGCACGGCTGGAAGCCGTGCGCTTCCACGCGCTTTCAACGTCAATTCTGAACGCAACCAGGGATGCAAAGATGTGATGTTGATCACACCAGGAGCGAGGAATTCCCGAAATGGTCAATCAAGCCTAATTCCACGCCGCGCTCAGCCGTCGCAGCCCGGCCAGCGCCGCCACATATCTCTTATCCATCGCGTATGCTGCCGCGTAGCAATCTTTCGCTTTCCGCCAATCGTGTTTGTGCTCGTACACTCGTCCCAGGTTGAAATGCGGATAGCAACGGGCTTCGTAGCGTTTGGCCACAATGGCTTTCTCGAACCACGCAATGGCCTCATCCCACTTTTCCTGCTCGATTAGATAAGCTCCGATATCGTTGTAAGGATTTCCGAAATCGGGGTCCACCTCGATGGCCTGCAGGCATTCGGCGATGGCCCTGTCGTAGTTGCCGAGGAAGGAGTAAGTCCAACCGCGAAAGGTGTAGGCCTCGGCAGTAGGGAAGGCATCGATGGAACGGGTGTAGAAATCAATCGCTTGCCGGTACTCGCCGGCCATCTGCTGTTCGTAGCCTTTCTGAAAATACTCAGCGGCGCTTTGGCGAGGGTCCGACATAAGCAAGTTAAGTTCGCCGGCCTGTCAGCAGGGCCAGTTCACGCCACTTCCAGTGGCAATCCACATCGCGGAAGCCGATCTCTCTCAACCATCCCAGTTGGACTTCCAGGTCCAGCAGTTTGTTCGAAGGGTCTTCCGTCTCCGATGTGCACCCGATGCGGCTCAAGAATTCTTCGTGAAGCTGGGGCGTGGGAGAAGCCACATGCTCGAGATTGCAAAACACTCCGCCGGGATTCAGCCTGGCATAAATCTCGGCGTAAAGCGCGCGCTTGCGTTCATGGATGAGATGATGAATGGCGAAACTGGAAACTACGGCGTCAAAACGGCCGAGGTCGGGAAGCGGGTCTTCAAGATTGTGGGTCAACACCGTGACGGAGCGATCGTCGGCAAAACGCCGGCGCGCCGCTTCCAGCATGGCGGGAGAGAAATCAACGGCTATCGCCGTGGTGTCTGAATGCTCCATTTTGACTAGGGCAAGCAGGCGCCCGTCCCCGGTGCCGAGATCGAGGATGCGCTTTGCGGTCGGCGGAATAAATTCGAGAAGCGTCGACTCGCCTTCGACCCGGTGCGGGATCGAGTCGGCGCGGCCCAGATAGTCGAGCGCGTGCTCAGTTGAGACCCATAGATTGACGCTCATGCGAAAAGTATAAACTCATCTCAATGGCTAAGTTCACAACTGGTACGCGACCCAAGGCCCCGATTCTTCGACTGCTTCTGATGCTTCTGCTGCTCTCTGCTTTCGGGCAGGCGCAGGCTTGGCAGTCGGACGGGAGACAGAGAGCCGCGGGCGAGGGCGCCCGCGCCACACAACCAACTACCCAGGCTGCTCCAGAAGAGCAGAAGATTTCGCCGCAGGAGGCGGAGAAACTCTTCCGCTCGGTGGACGAGATCCTGCGTTTTGCCAGCAAAGACACGCTCCTTCCCATCAAGCGCGAGGTGAAGCGTCAGTTGGTCAGCCGCGACGAGGTGGAAGCTTATGTCACCAAGCACACCAGCGAGGACGAGGATGCCAAACGCCTGCGCCGGTCAGAGTTGGTGCTCAAGAAATTTGGGCTGCTGCCGCGAGACTTCGACCTGGGCAAATTTCTGGTCGCGCTGCTGAAAGAGCAAGTCGCGGGATACTACGATCCCAAGACGAGAACGGTAAATCTCCTCGACTGGTTAGGCGCAGACCAGCAAAAGCCGGTGCTGGCCCACGAATTGACCCATGCGCTCCAGGACCAGTCTTTCAATCTCGAGAAATACATGAAGCCGTCCGAAGCCGACCTGTCCCGCAAGAAAGAAATCACCGCGCAGGACATCGAGAACGATGAGGTCAGCACCACGCGGCAAGCCGTCGTCGAAGGCCAGGCCATGGTCGTACTTGTGGATTACATGCTGGAGCCGATGGGCCTGTCCCTGAAGGACTCGCCGCAAGTAGTCCAGTCCCTGAAGGATGGCATGCTGGTCGGCACCGCCGACGCCGTGCAATTCCGCAAAGCACCCATCTATATGAAGGAGGCCCTGACTTTCCCCTATCGCTATGGCATCGATTTCATCGCCGACCTGCTGATCAAGGGTGGGAAGGACAAGGCCTTCGCGGAGCTCTTCCGCAATCCTCCGCGAACCACGCGCCAGATCATGGAACCGCAAACTTACCTCTCAGGTGAACGCCTGGAGCCGATGAATGTCCCCGACTTCCGGCAGGTCTTCAAGAACTATGAGCGCTTCGATGTGGGCTCCGTCGGAGAGTTCGATGTGGCCGTCCTGGTGGATCAATATGCCGGGGCTCAGGTTTCGAACAAGTTGTATCCCCACTGGCGAGGCGGTTACTACTATGCGGTTCGCTCCAAGGGCGATCCGGCCGCGCCCCTGGGCCTGCTGTACGCTTCGCGCTGGTCGAGTCCGGAGAAGGCGTCCAATTTTGCCGCGATCTACGGCTCGGCGCTCGGGAAACGCTACTTGCATGTGCACGACGTGCCGGAAGATGGCCAAGACCCGGCGATTAAAACTGACGCCTTGGATCATATGACCGGCAAAAGGGCGTGGCTGACGGAAGACGGCCCCGTCGTCATCGACGTGCAGGGCGACACTGTAGTGGTCACGGAAAGCTTGGACCAGGCCACAACGGACACTCTGCAGCAGGAAGTATTCGGAGCGGTTGCCGCCAAATAGCTTTTGATCGTGTGGGACCGGGTCGGAGCCTGCCCTGAGCGAAGTCGAAGGGACCCGGTAAGGTGGTGCGGAGCACCGCTACCGGATTTGCATCAATTGGAAGAACTGCGGCCCTCCGGGCCGCCCGACCGGGTCGGAGACCCGGTCCCACACAGCCAGCAATGCTTCCTTCTGTATAATCACCACTTTGTCAGAGGATATTCGAAACTTCTGAGGAGACCTGTTGGCACAAGCAGAAATTGGAATCATTGGCGGCAGCGGGCTGTACTCAATGCCCGGCCTCACCAAAGTCAAAGAGGTACGTCTCAAGACGGCATTCGGCAAGCCTTCGGACGCCTATGTCCTGGGCACGCTGGAAGGCCGCAAAGTTGCCTTCCTGGCTCGCCACGGCCGCGGACACCGCATCCTCCCCACCGAACTGAATTTCCGCGCCAACATTTATGGTTTCAAACAACTGGGTGCCGAGCGGATCGTTTCGATCTCAGCCGTGGGGTCGCTGAAAGACGAGCACAAGCCGCTGGAGTTCGTGATCCCGGACCAGTTTTTCGACCGCACCCGCCACCGCGTGGATACATTTTTCGGAAACGGCATCGTGGTCCACATCGCCTTCGCCGAGCCCATCTGTCCTCAACTGGCCCAGGCCGTCGAAGGCGCGTGCAAAAAAGCTGGAGTGACCGGCAAGCGCGGTGGAACCTATGTCTGCATGGAAGGCCCACAGTTTTCGACCAAGGCCGAATCCAACGTCTATCGCAGTTGGGGCATGGACGTGATCGGCATGACCAACCTGCAGGAGGCCAAGCTGGCTCGCGAGGCGGAAATCTGTTACGTAACAGTCGCGATGGTGACGGATTACGACTGCTGGCATCCGCACCATGACTCTGTGACCGTGGACCAGATCGTGGCCGTACTGCTGAAAAATGCGGAAAACGCCACGCGCGTCGTGCGCGAGACCGTCTCTTCCATGCCAAAAGATCGTGCCTGCAAGTGCGGCTCATCGCTGGCGCATGCCATTCTCACCGACCGCAGCAAGATTCCCGCGGCCACCCGTCAAAAATTGAAACTCATTCTGGACAAGTATCTGAAGGCCAAAAAGGCATGAGCATCGTCGCAGTGGGTTCGGTGGCGTTCGATACGATTGCCAGCCCTTCCGGAAAAGTGGAAGGCGTTCTCGGCGGCGCGGCTACGTATTTCGCCCTGGCCGCCAGCTATTTCACCGATGTCCGCGTGGTCGCGATTGTGGGAGAAGATTTTACCGCCGAGCACGAAGACGTTCTGAAGAAACGCGGCGTGGACACGCGCGGCATTGAACACGCCAAGGGGAAAACGTTTCGCTGGGGCGGCCAGTATCTCGACAATCTGAATGAGGCCAAGACCGATTTCACCGATCTCAATGTATTCCAGAACTTTCAGCCCCACATCCCCTCTCATTATCAGGACTCGGAGTTTCTGTTTCTGGCGAATATCCAACCTGAGTTGCAGGCGACAGTTCGTAGAGAAATGAAGACGGTGCGTCTGACCGGCGGCGACACCATGAACTACTGGATCAACACAGCCCGCAGGCAGTTGGCCGAGACCCTGAAGCTCGTCGATGTGCTGTTGATCAACGATACCGAGGCCAAAAGCCTGGCGGGAGAGACCAACCTGCCGCGGGCCGCGCTTAAAGTCCTGGCCATGGGTCCGCAAGCGTTGGTGATCAAGCACGGCGAATACGGTGCAACCATATTCTTCCGTGAATCCGCATTCGGCGTCGGCCGCCATCCTTTTCGAGCCCCGGCGCTGCCCATCGAAGAAGTCAAAGACCCGACCGGAGCCGGAGATTCATTCGCCGGCGGCTTCATGGGATACATCGCCTCGCAGGGAGAACTCAGCCGCGAAGTTCTGAAGCGCGCTCTCTTCTACGGCGGCGTGATGGGATCGTTCGCGGTTGAGCGTTTTGGCACCGAGCGTCTGCTGTCGCTCACCCGCGAAGAAATTGATGCCCGCTTTCAAATCTTCCGCGAGCTGACCCATCTGGAATGAGCGCTCAGCCCATCCGGCGCTGGGACCGCGAAACCGCCCTGCTGGCATGGCTTACCGCGTGCATTTCAATTCTTTCCTTCCTGTTCTATTTCCGGCGTGGCGAAATTCTGCTCTATGGCGACGCGGTCGCACACATCAACATCGCGCGCCGGGTATTCGATTCCCGCACCCCCGGCCTGCTGCAACTAGGGACGGTATGGCTGCCGTTGCCGCATCTGCTGATGATCCCGTTTCTGCTTTCAAACTGGATGTGGAAGACAGGAGTGGGCGGGTCGATTCCGTCCATGGCCGCCTATGTCTTAGGAACGATCGGGATATTTCGTCTCGTCCGTGATGGGCTCGGCTCGGCTGCTCAACCCGTCCTGATGACCAGATGTGCAGCCTGGCTGGCTGCGATCATCTATGCCGCCAATCCGAACCTGATCTATCTGCAAGCCACGGCCATGACCGAACCGCTCTACCTGGCCCTGTTCGTCTGGGCGATGGTTTACTTCAACGAATTTGTGCAAGAGTCCACGAAGCCTCCCGAAAATAGCTCGCTATCAACAATTTCATTTGCACTTGTCAAGTGCGGCTTCTGCTTGGCAGGTGCGTGCCTGACGCGCTACGACGCGTGGTTTCTGGCGGTTGCAATGTGTGTCGCTGCACTCCCGGTTGTGCTATACGGGAAGAGGACCGGACACATACTCCGTAACGAACTGGCAACATTCCTTCTCATCGCAGCGGCCGCCCCAGCCCTTTGGCTGGCTTACAACGCCATCGTCTATCGCAATCCGCTGGAATTTGCCACCGGGCCGTACTCAGCCAGGGCCATCGAACAGAGAAGCACGGCGGCTACTCATCCCGGCTCCCACGATCTTCAAACTGCCTTCAGTTATTTCTTGAAGTCTGCGGAGTTGAACCTCGCGGCGGGAAGTTGGCAGAAACTCTGGCTTCTGCTGGCCTTGGCGGGAGTGATCGCGGGTCTTACCTGGAAACGTACGCGACCTGAGATGTGGCCAATGCTCATGCTTTGGATTCCCCTGCCCTTCTACTCACTCTCTGTCGCCTATAGCGGTGTACCAATCTACGTGCCGCCATGGTGGCCATTTTCCTATTACAACGTGCGTTATGGATTGGAACTGCTTCCCGCGTTCGCGGTATTTGTGACTCTGGCCTTCTACTGCGTTGCGCAGGCGGTGCAACATCGCGCCTTCAAGTTGGCTGCCGCGGCTGCAGTCTTACTATTCGTGGCAACCAGCTATGCCTCGATCTGGTCAGCTCCCGTCTCGTTTAACGAGGCCGTAATCAACTCCCGAGGACGCATCGCTCTGGAGCGCGAACTCGCTGACTTTGTAAAGGCGTTGCCCCCGGACTCTACCGTCCTCATGTACCTGGGCAACCACGTGGGGGCGATGCAGCAGGCCGGCATCCCCCTGCGCCGAGTCATCAACGAAGGCAACCATCGCACCTGGAAGCAGCCCCTTGACCTCGACGGACTATGGGAACGGGCGCTGGCCAATCCGGCGGAATACGCCGACTTCGTCATCGCCTTCGAAGGCGATGCAGTTTCCGCCGCTGTGCTGAAAAATGTCCAGCAACAGGACCTCATTCCACTCGCGGTGATTCGCGCTTCCGGAGAGCCCAAGGCGACGATCTACCGCACTCGTCCCTCGCCCGGTAATCATCTGCGTTAACTTCCGGCCGGGGAAGCCGCTAATAGCGAAGTTTTCCGGTGATAAAATCCAGCCACGAACGCTCTCATGCTGCTCATCCAGCACATCTACGAGGTCCTGCAGAGCGAGATGTCCTCGGCCGGGATATCCCTGTTGCGCCTGATGCTGGCCGCGCTCCTGGGAGGCCTCATCGGACTGGAGCGCGAATCCAAGCACCGCCCTGCCGGCTTGCGCACGAATCTTTTTATCTGTGTCGGCGCCGCCATGTATACGCTGCTGTCGGATGCGCTGGCGGTCAAGTTCCTGGGCGATCACACCCGCATAGCAGCGCAGATCATCCCGGGCATCGGTTTCATCGGCGCCGGTTCCATCCTGCACAACCGGAATAATCTGGTCACTGGCATCACCTCGGCCGCTACTCTGTTCGTAGTAGCCTCCGTCGGCATGGCAGTGGGCGGCGGAATGTATGTCACCGCAGTGTTTGGCACCGCGCTCATTTTGCTGTGCCTGTTCCTGCTCGGAAATGCTGAACAGAAACTCAATCTCAAACTGACCGTGCACGGCTACGAAGTCACCGGCAGCTCTGTGGACGATATCAAGGCGGAAGTGAATCGCGCGTTGGAGTCTATCCACGCCATGATGGACAACGTCCTTGTCGCCGAAACCCGGCAGCATGTTCGCCTCCAGTTTGAGCTGGAAGGGACGAACAAGGAACAGAAGCAGGTGCTGCACGTCCTGAAGCAATCCTCCGTGCTCGAGAGCGTTACCCCTCTGGGCCCGGTGCAGCCGGAATGACGCCATCGGATCCAGTGATTCCTTTCGTGAAGGCAAATGCCTGTGGCAATGACTTCCTGATTATCGATGGTGTAGATGTCCCTGCCGACATCGCAGATTTCAGCCGGCGCATCTGCGACCGCCATCACGGCGTGGGAGCTGACGGCGTGGAATGGCTGTTTCCCGCCACGGATGCGGACGTGCAGGCACGGCTGTTCAACGCCGACGGATCGGAAGCTGAGATCTCCGGCAACGGCACCCGCTGCGTCGCTGCCTATCTCTGCTCGCAGCAGGCCAAAGAAAGTTTCGCGATCCGAACCGGCGCCGGAGTCAAGACCTGCATGCTAACCAGTCGCAACGAATCCGGCTACGAGTTCGAAACCGCCATGGGCGAACCGCAGGTTGGAGATGAATTTCCCCTTCGGCTGTCATTCGCGGAAGTGCGCGGCATTCCGGTCTCCATGGGGAACCCGCACTACGTCATCTTTCTTAAGGAATTCAATCGAACCTGGCAGGCTGAGGCGGCGGAAATCGGACGCCAACCTCACTTCCACCAGGGAACTAATGTTGAACTGGTAATCGTTAAAGATAAGAGTAATGTCGAAGTCAGATTTTTCGAGCGAGGTGTCGGCGAAACCCAGTCTTCCGGGACAGGTTCGTGCGCCTCAGCAGTCGCGGCCATTGCGGCCGGGCGGGCCCAGTCGCCGGTCCGGGTGCACGCCGTTGGCGGAGTTCAGACCGTTCGATGGGAAGATGGACAAGTCTTCCTTCGGGGGCCCGCGCAATTGGTCTGCCGCGGCGAGTTCTTCATTTAATGTGATAGCTAAGGTATTGGTTTAAGGTTCGCATTCAGATGGCTTCAGTTCCAAAAGTTGCGCGCATCAAACCTCCGGCACTCCGACCTGGCGACACCGTGGGCATCGTGGCCCCCGCCAGCAACGTGAACCCTGACGATCTGCAGGCGGGCTGCGCGGCGTTGCGCGAGTTGGGATACAAGCCCTTCTATTTCGAATCAATCCTCGAACAAGATCTTTACTTCGCCGGTTCGGCCACGCGCCGGGCACGCGAACTGGAAGAGATGTTCATCCGTGACGAAGTGCGGGCGATCATCTGCGCCCGGGGCGGGTACGGTTCGAACTATCTTCTGGATATTCTCGATCTGAACAAGATCAAGGCCCGCCCCAAGATTTTTGTCGGCTATAGCGACTTGACCTCTCTGCTGACTTATTTCGCAGACTCGGCCGGAATGATTACGTTCCATGGTCCCATGGTGGCCAAGGATTTCGCACACGCAGACGGCGTCGATCCGGGTTCCTGGGAGCGTGCACTGAACGGATCATCAGAGTGGGCCTTGGACCTGGATTCAGACGTGAAATCGCTGGTCGAAGGATCGGCAGAAGGAATTCTCTACGGTGGATGCCTCTCCATTCTTGTGGCATCCTTGGGCACGCCCTTCGAAATCCGCACCGCGGGGACGATTCTGTTTCTCGAAGACATCGCGGCCAAGCCTTTCCAGATCGACCGCATGCTCATGCAGTTGAAATTGGCGGGAAAACTGGCCAAGGTGCAGGGCATCATCTTTGGCGAAATGTTAGATTGCAGACAGAACACCAATACCAATAAAAATCAGGGCTATACCCTGGAAGAAGTCGTGCTGCGCGTGGTGGGCGACCTGGGCGTGCCTGTAGCTTACGGGTTGCGTTCCGGGCATGTTTCGCACCGTAACGTGACGCTGCCTTTCGGCGTTCGTGCGGCGCTGAATGTCGCGCCCAGCGGAGTAAGCCTGAAAATAGTGGAAGCAGCCACCACCGCGGCCGTTTCTTCAAAGTCTGCAGGATGAGAGGAATTCCCTCCGTGTCCTCTGTGGTTATTAGTTTTCGATTCGAGAGCCCGGATATGAACTATGAGCGATAAGCGACACATTCACCTGATCGGTATCTGCGGCACTGCCATGGCATCGCTGGCCGGCATGCTCAAGCAGCGCGGTTTTCGTGTCACCGGTTCCGACGCAGCCGCCTATCCGCCCATGTCGGATTTCCTGGCTTCGCTGGAGATCCCGCTTGCCCAACCCTTCGCCCCCGCTAATCTCGAGCCCCGGCCCGATATGGTCGTCGTGGGGAACGCCATCTCGCGGGGAAACGTCGAACTGGAATACATTCTCGACCAGCGCATCCCGTTCTGTTCGCTGCCGCAAATCCTGCACGACGAATTCCTGCGCGGCAAAGAAGTTCTGGTGGTGGCCGGCACCCACGGCAAGACCACGACCACCTCGATGCTGGCGTGGATCTTCCACAGCGCCGGAGTTCAGCCTTCATTCCTGATCGGCGGCATTGCGGAAAATTTCGGTAGCAGTTTTCAGTTGGGGCAGGGAAAGCACTTCATCCTCGAAGGCGATGAATACGACACCGCATTCTTCGACAAGGGCCCAAAATTTCTGCACTATTTTCCCGACGCCATCATCCTGACTTCGGTAGAGTTCGACCACGCCGACATCTACAAAGACCTGGACGCCGTAGAGACCGCCTTCAAGCGCCTGGTCAATCTGGTGCCGGGCCGCGGACGAATCGTCGCGCTGGACACGGGGGAGAGCATTGAGCGATGTCTGGCCAAGGCGTTCTGTCCGGTGGAACGCTATGGCAGCAGCTCGTCCTCCGCGTGGAAGATAACTAATCTGCGGCTCGATCCCGCTCGCACGTCATGGACGGTATTGCACAACGGCGAACCGTGGTCTGATTTTGAGTTCGCTCTCGCCGGTGAATACAACGTCCTGAACGCAACGGCGGCAGCAGCCCTGGCTTCGGGATGCGGAATTCCGAAAGAACAAATCGCCGCCGCCTTGAAGACCTTCAAGAGCGTGAAGCGACGTCTCGAGGTCCGGGCGCAGGTGAACGGGATCACCATCATCGATGACTTCGCACACCATCCCACCGCTATCGCGGGCACGCTCAAGGCGCTGCATGCGCGGTATCCCGGGTCACGGCTGTGGGCGATTCTGGAGCCGCGGTCCAACACGCTCCGCCGCAACGTCTTTCAAAATGAGCTGGCGCGAAGTCTCGCTGTAGCCGATGAGATCGTGGTTGCGAACGTATTCAAATCGGAATCCATCCCCGAACGCGAGCGCATGGACGTCGCCGCCCTCGTGGCCGACGTTCACAAGCAAGGAAGGCGCGCGCGCCTCGCCGCTGACGCCGACGCGATTGTGCAGACTGTTGCTCCCGAAATGCGTCCAGGCGATGTGGTGGCCATCCTCTCCAACGGCGGCTTTGGTGGCATCTACGAAAAGCTGCCGCAACGCCTGAAATCGCTGGCCGGAGGCGCCTCGGGCAACCATCCGCTAAAGGCGTCCGCCAAAGCGTGAAGCATTCGCCGAGAGCGGGACTTGCAACTGCTTTCCTCTGGTTCGCCGTGCAGCTTGTGCTCCCGGCAGGAGCGCAGAATTCCCTCGCGAGCTCGCAGCACGCGCCGGTCCGGTATATCGTTTCTCTGGCCCATCGGCCGGAACATCTGGTAGAGGTCAAGATTCTCCTCGGTCCCGGCGCATCGGAACGCGATGTGCAGCTGCCGGTCTGGAATGCCCTGTACCAGGTAAGGGATTTTTCCCAGTATGTGGGCTGGGTCAGAGCGAAGACTGCTGGGGGACAACCCATCGTGGTGCGGAAATTGGATAAGACAACCTGGCACCTGAGCGGCATCGCACCCGGCGCTGAGATCGAATACGAAATTTTCGCCGACCAGTCCGGGCCCTTCGGCGCGCAGCTGAACTCGCAGCATGCATTTTTCAATCTGGCGGAGATTCTGATGTATCCGGTGGACAGTCGCACCTCGCCCGCCGAAGTCTCGTTCGCCGATTTGCCTGTGGACTGGCGGATCGCAACTACGCTCCAGACGTCGGGAGATGGCTTTTCGGCGCAAGACTATGATCGCCTGGTTGATTCTCCAGTCGAACTCGGCATGTTTCAGGAATCCGATTTCGACCAGGGCAGCGGTCATTACCGCGTGGTCGTGGATGCAGATCGCAGCGACTATGACATGCATAACATCGTCGCAACGCTACGCAGCCTGGTTGCAGCAGCCACTGCCTGGATGGATGACCAACCGTTTCAAACTTATTTGTTCATCTATCACTTCCCGCGCGGCCCCGCAGGCGGTGGCATGGAACACGCTTACTCGACAGCCATTGACATCAGCGCCAGCCGGCTGGCGGAGAACCCGCTATCGTTAGGCGACTTAACAGCGCACGAATTTTTTCATCTGTGGAACGTGAAGCGCATCCGGCCGCAGGCCCTTGAGCCGGTTGACTACACGAAAGAGAACTACACCCGCTCCCTGTGGTTCAGCGAGGGCGTGACCACCACGGCGGGAAATATCATCCGGGTGCGGGCTGGACTGCTCGACAATGCTCGCAATCTGAAGGGTTTGGCCGACGAAATCGCCGAAGTGCAGCGGCGCCCAGCTCATCGTACCCAATCGGTGGAAGAGTCCAGCCTCGACGCATGGCTCGAGAAGTACGATTACTACCGGCTACCCACCCGCAGCATCTCCTATTACAACAAGGGCTATCTGCTCGGTGTTCTGCTCGACCTGCAGGTGCGCGAGGATTCGCACGGATCCGCTTCGATTCGCGAGGTCTTTCGTTGGATGAATGAAAACTACGCGCGCAAGGGGCTGTTCTTTCCCGACAGCGAGGGAGTGCGCCGTGCCGCCGAGGCGGTCAGCCACTCCGATCTGGGATGGTTTTTTCAGAAGTATGTCGCCGGCACGGACGAGATTCCGTGGGATGATTTCTTTCGGACGGTGGGGCTACATTTGGTGCAACGGGTGATCTCGATTGCCGATCCGGGATTCGTTGCCACCCAGAACTTCGATGCTGCACCGCTGGTGTCTGCGATTTCAGTTGGAAGCGCCGCCGAGCGTGCCGGCCTGTCCGTAGGAGATACGATTCTGGAGATCAACGGCCAGAGAGTGAACGACAGCGTGGCCCGGTATCTTGCAGCGCTGCTTCCGGGCGAGACGCTTCACCTGCGTGTCCGCAACTCCGCGGTCGAGCGCGAACTGCAATGGACGCTGGGCACCCGCCAGGAAATTGAGTTGGAGCTAACCGATCTGGACAAAGTCACGCCCGCGCAGAAGGCCCGCCGTGCGGCGTGGCTCAAGGGCGAAGCCCAACCGGTGGGAGAAACTCGGCCATGATTCGCACCGTCGTGATGCTCGCGTTCTGGAGCCTTGCCCTTCCGCTGGCAGCCGTGCTGTGCTTTCCCTGGACTTTCCTCACCGGCGACATTCGCTTCCTCTACCGCGTCGCCATGGGAGCGGCCTGGACCGGAGCACGCCTCGCGGGAATACGGGTGCGAACCATCGGACTCGATAAGCTCGATCCCAATCGCACCTACGTTTTCATGTCCAACCACGTGTCCAACATCGATCCGCCGATCATGCTGCCGCTGATTCCTCGCCGCACGTCGGTGATGGCCAAAAAGGAGTTGTTCGACTATCCCCTACTGGGTAAGACGATGAGGATAGGTTCGCTGGTTCCGGTAGACCGTGGAAATCGGGACGCAGGCATTTCGGCAGTGCGGGCCGCCGCTGCCGTCCTGCGGAAGGGCATCAACATGACCATCTATGTCGAAGGCCATCGTTCGTTTGACGGAAGACTCCTGCCCTTCAAGAAAGGTCCATTCTATTTGGCCATGGAGTGTGGCGTGCCGGTCGTGCCGGTAACCATTTCGGGTTCGCATTACGTCATGCCGAAAGGGAGATTCGCCATCAAACCAGGAACCGTCACCCTGACCTTTCACCCTCCCTTCGAACCCGCAGACTTTGGCAGCCGCGAGGAACTGATGGAGAAAGTCAGGCGAGCCATCGACAGCGGTCTACCGGAAGAGATGCAGGAAGTAAGAATTCCCTCCGTGCCCTCTGTGTCCTCAGTGGTTAATCCTTCGACGCCTTAGCCCGCACCGCCCTCGCGATCTCAGGCAACTTGCTCAGCAGGGCCGAATACTTCAGCCACAACTTGTGATCAACCGCCGGGGCTCCGCTCACAATCGCCCCGGCCTCTATATCTCCTGCCACGCCACTCTGTGGCGTCACGATCGCTCCGTCACCGACCTTGCAATGACCGACCACGCCCACCTGACCGGTCAGGATCACGTGGTTGCCCACATCGGTTGAGCCCGCGAGTCCTACCTGTGAGGCCAGCAGCGAGTGTTCCCCAATGCGTGAGCCGTGACCGACCTGCACCAGATTGTCAATCTTGGTACCGCGCCCGATCCGGGTCTTCTCCACGCTCGCCCGGTCGATGCAGGAGTTGGCCTGGATTTCGACATCGTCTTCAATAATCACCGGCTCGGGCTGCATGATCTTGTACCAGTGCGCCGAGTCATCTTTGGCGAAGCCGAAGCCATCGGCTCCGATGACCGCGCCATTCTGCAGAAGCACGCGATTGCCCAGCCGACAGCCTTCGCGTACTACAGCATGTGAGTGGGCAAAGAAATTGTCGCCGATCCTGACGTCGCGATAGATCACCACGTGCGCCAGCAAGACCGCGTCGCGCCCAATTTCGACGTTCTGATCGATGACGACATAAGGGCCAATGTGCGCGCCGGCACCGATCCTGGCCGAAGCATCTACCACCGCCGTCGGATGCACGCCCGGCTCATAGCGCGGCGCCTTGCAGAAGAGTTCCAAAGCGTGCGCAAAGGCCAGATAAGGATTCTTGCTGCGCAACAGGGCCGTCGGAACGGCAGGGAACTCCTCGGTCACGATCACCGCGGAAGCCCTGGTAGTCCGCGCCGCCCCGCCATACTTGGGATTGGCCACGAAAGTAAGCTGTCCCGGGCCCGCGTCCTTGATTCCGGCAACCCCGGTAATTTCGATGTCGGGCGAACCATTTTCTAGGCGTGCGTTGAGAGCAGCAGCGATCTGAGCGAGTTTCATAGGCGTTGTCCCGAAGATAGCGGGCAAGATCGTGATTGTAACGGAGCCAGTCCGCAGGAAGGAAAAGCAGGGGTAGATTTTGCAGTTCTTTGCGTTCTTTGCGGTTTTCCTTGGCATCCTTTGCGGTTAAGGGTTTTGGCTGATATGCGGCGAGATCAACTGCTTAACCGCAAAGGACGCCAAGGAAAACCGCAAAGGACGCGAAGAAATTCAGACCAGACCAAGCAGCGAGCCCACTAGGTACACCGCTTCCAGAACGGCGAGGGAAATCAGCAGAGCCTCCCGCAGCTTCGAGCGCGAGAGCGCGGTCTTCAATTTACCGGGATGCGCATGCGTCGGCGCTCCTTCGAACAGGCCGGCCGGCATCCCCGCAAACCCCGTGAATGGCGCCACCGGACCGACCCGAGGCGCACTCGGTCTTGCCGGCGTGGCGGTAAAGTATTTGCGCTCCGCCAGCGGGACCTTGGGCAGAGTAATCAGGGAAGACCAGCGTGCCAACTGCATGGATCCGGATTTCAAGTCGGCGTCCACCGGCGCGGAAGTCAGCTGTAGCGGCGGCAACCGTTCGGGCGCGACGCGATCGGCCAGGTTGCGCAGCAGAGAACTCCACCACATTTGTCCCATTTGGTCGCTGATCAGCTCGCCTACGTCCATCGGCCGTGACTCCAGTTCGAGCGGCGGCAAGACCTCGGGATTGATCACGTTGCCCAGGTTGGTAAACACCGTGCGATACCAGGGCAAACTGACGGCGTCGCCGATCAGCATGCCGGTATTTACCGGACGGGACGTGAGCTGCAACGGGGGAAGCTTTTCCGGAAAGAAGCGATCGCCAAGATTACGCAGCAGGGATTTCCAAAGCGGACCAGTCACGCTTGACGGGAGCAAAAGATCCAGTTCCTGACTATCCTCGCGGGGTTCCATAGATCGTTCCTATATGTTACACCGAGTGAGCGCCGGGAAGAACCGAGCGAGGCCTGACTTTCCAGATGCGCTGAGGCGCAGCGAATGAAATATGTCCGCACGCGTACCCTTGAACTTCATGGGACAAGCCGTATCGTCATTTGCTACTATGTGCAGCCTGGAAACGTAGTTGTCTTTCCTGCCGACATCGATTCAATAAGGAGAAAGTGAAATGAAACAACGACCTTTGCTTGTCACCTGCCTGGTGCTGGCCCTGGCATCGGCCGCATGGGGCCGTCAAGCCGCCGCACCCTCTGCGGCCGCCACCGCGCGCATCACGAAAGAAGTCAGGCACGAGTTGTTGATGCTGCCTTACTTCAGCGTGTTCGACAATCTCTCGTACAAAGTTGATGGTTACAACGTGACCCTGATGGGACAGGTCACCCGGCCGACCTTGAAGTCCGACGCCGAGAACGTAGTGAAGAGAATTGAAGGCGTGGAACAAGTCGACAACCAGATCGAAGTCCTGCCCTTGTCCCCAAATGACGACCGTATTCGCCGCGCCGTCTATCGCGCGATCTATGGCTACCCGGCGTTACAGAAATACGCCCTGGGGGTTCAACAACCCATACGAATCATTGTGAAGAACGGAAATGTAACTCTCGAAGGCGTCGTGGACAACGACGCCGACAAGAACATCGCCAACGTTCGGGCCAACGGGGTGTCTGGAGTATTCTCTGTAAAAAACAATCTGCAAGTGGTTAAGCCCTGACCTAGGGCGTCGGGCGTCAGACCTCGGCAAGGTGTTTAGGTCCGGGGTCTGAAGTCCGAGGTCCGACCCCTGCCTTCTCACTCGCCAAACATCGGCACCTGCCGGGCGTCGGTGGGTGCCCCCTTGCGGCGGCGATGAGTTGCGCCGATCACGGCCAGCACGGTCAGCGATTCCAGGGCGCTGCGGGGCACGAAAATCCTCTGTATGTTCGAGCGCAGGTCGGGCGGATTGATCAGGAAGCCCTCGGCCGTGGTCAGGCTGAGGTCGTTGGGCATCATGCCCTCCAGGACTTCGTTGTCCTTGAATCTGAGCCGGATCCAGAGTCCTTCGGTGCGCGGCCGGCTGGTGAAGGTCTTGCGGCTCAGCGCTTCAGAATCGCCGAACTCGCGGACGAAATAGACCGCCTTGATGTCCTTAAGGTCAATGGCGACGACATTGCCCGACGTGTTCAAAAGCTCAAGTTTGCCTTCACGGACGAAATTCGACGGAGCAACGTGCCCGTTGATCGTATCCCGGTCCATTTTCCGGACCACGACTTTTTTATGGGTTGAAGGCATTTCGGTCGTCAGCGGGTCGTGAAGGTCAAGTTTTTCCGTTCGGACGCAGGGTCAAATTGTTCGCCAGACCGCGTCGACGTGTTTCAGGCGTCCATACGGGACGCTACCGCCGCCGACTAAACTGGGAACCGAAACTGACAACCGACAACCGATTTTCCTCCCGATTCTCGCACTTTTCCGGCAAAAAAGGACTCGTCGTACGTTCCTTGTAGCCAAACCGTTAACCTTGTGTTATTTTCAGTAGCTTACGGCGTCCCATCTCATGTACTCTAAGCCCATTGAATAGAGTGACTTACGTAAAAGCGACTGGAGCAGTCTGTTTTCTCGGGGCAAGGCCTGTGGAAAACTCGCGCTGTACTGCGGCAAACCGAGTCGCGGACCCGCGTCCATAAGCAAGCATGGCTGATTATATTTACACTATGGAAATCCGGCTGACGCCGGACCAGCAGCGCGGCGTCACCCTGGTACAAGACATCGCGCGGGCCGCCGGTATGAATATTTACCTTACCGGAGGCGCAGTCCGCGACATTATCAGTGGTTTTCCTATCCGCGATCTCGACTTCTCGGTCCAGGGCAATCCCCTCAAACTGCAAAGGGACCTCGAGAAGGCCGGTGTCAGAATTGCCGGCGTTGACGACGACTTCAAAACTCTGTACCTGGGCCTGCCCGGTAACGTTCGCGCCGAAGTCAGCATGGCGCGCATTGAGCACTACGAGAAGGCCGGCAAGCCGCCGGTCATTTCTCCCGCCACCCTCATCGAAGATCTGCGCCGCCGGGATTTCACCGTCAATGCCATGGCGCTGTCGTTGAACCCGGGCTCGCGCGGCCTGCTGATGGATCCCTTCAACGGCGCCGCCGATATCGAAGCCAAGCTCATCCGCGTCCTGCATAACTATGCTTTTGTCGAGGACCCCTCCCGGCTGATCCGTGCCACTCGCTTCGCCGCCCGTTTTCATTGGCCGCTTGAAGAGCGCACTCAGGCCCGCTACGACTCCGCCAAAGAAAATAACTACATCGAGTACATCACCAACAAAGCCATCGGGTACGAAATTGAGCAGTTGGCCTACGAAGAAGACCCGCTGCACATTGTCCGCGTGCTGGAGAAGGAAGGCTGGCTCAAGGTCCTGAATCCGCACTGGACCAGCGCCAAGGTGGATACGGCACAGCTCGGCCAACTCCTGAAGACCCGCCAGCAGATGACGGAACTGGGATACGCTCCCGATCCCGCGCCTGCAGTCATGTACTTCCTGACCGCCCGCCTCGCCGACAAAGATATCGCTGACATGCGCAAACAGATTCCGCGCAAAGACCTGGTCGAGGCCTGGCGCGATCTTGAAGACCACGCCAAGGAACTCGCAAAGCGTCTCGTCGGGAAGGAAGCGGCCACGCCCTCCCGCGCCTGGAAACTGCTTTCCGAGGCGCGTCCGGAGATGATCCTGTTCCTGGCGCTCACTGCTCGCCAGCAGGCGGTAACGCAGAAGATCAAGAATTTCTTTACCAAGTGGCGGCAAGTGCAACAGAAGATTCCGTTGCCGGAGATGACCGAACTGCACATCACGCCCCAGCTGCCCGAGTATCCCAAGATCGCGCATGACGTGTTCATGCTGTTGCTCGACGGCAAACTGCGCTCGCGAACCGAGACCTTGAAATACCTGAAGCCGCTGGCGCCGCCACCGCCACCGCCGCCACCACCTCCCCCGCCCAAGCGCGGACGGGCAGCCAAGGCCGCCGCTGCCGAAGCGGCCGCTGCTGCAGCCGCTGCAGCCGCGGTTGCGGCTACGTCAGCTGCGGGCAAGAAGAAGGGAAAGGGCCAGGCCGCCGCTGCCCCAGTTCCGGCTAAGGCCAAAGCGGAAGGATCTAAAGCCAGCGCTTCGCCCAAGCCGGAGAAGGGTAAGACAACGAAAACGGCGCCGGTCGCAACGAATAAGAAAGAGAAAGCGAAGAAGAAGCGCTAGATACAGCTGGTCGTGTCCTGAGTTAAGAAGCTTTGCGTCCTTTGCGGAATCCTTTGCGAACTTGCGGCTCAAGGTCTTGTCCTTTCTGTGCGGAGATCCTCCGCAAAATTCACTAAGGATTTCGCAAACGAACGTCCTGACGCCGCTGGTTCTGAGGCGGTCGCTCAAAATGCAATTTCACCGGTTTCCAGGTTGGAAGATGCTCGCGTGAAATCATCAGGAGGAGTGATGAAAAAGCTGGGGAAGATTTTTCTTTGGACCGTGATCACTCTAGTTGTCCTCATAGCCATCGGAATAAGTTTCACCATCGGATGGCGGCCGTTCATCGGCCCCAGGGCGCGGCCCCTCACTTCGCGACAGTTCGAGCGCACACCCCAACGGCTGGAGCGAGGCCGTTATATCTTCACTTCGTCGACCGGATGCACCGGATGCCATTCGGTGCACGACTGGAATACGCATGGTGGCCCGGTCGTAGCTGGCGCCGAAGGCGTCGGCCAGGTGATGTGGTTCAACAACCTTCCGGGACGCATTGTGGCCTCGAACATCACTTCAGATCCCGAAACCGGCGCTGGCACGTGGACCGACGACCAGTTGGCTCGTGCCATACGCGAAGGTATCGGCCACGATGGGCGAGCATTGTTCCCGATGATGCCTTACCAAAACCTGAGGCATATGTCAGATGAGGACCTGGCTTCCCTTGTCGTGTACATGCGATCGCTGCCGCCAGTTCGGAACCTGCTGCCGAAAACTGAAATTATCTTTCCGGTGAAGTATCTGATTCGCACCGTGCCCCAACCCATTACCGAGCCGGTCAGCAGTCCTGACCGCAGCGATCGCTTGAAGTGGGGCGAATATCTGATAACCATCGGAAGTTGCAACGAATGTCATACTCCTCAGGATCGTGGAGCGCCAAAACCGGGACTGGAATACAGCGGCGGCTTCACCTTGGACGGCCCCTGGGGTACGGTCGCCAGCTCCAATATCACACCGGATGCCACCGGAATCAGTTACTACGATGAGGCGCTATTTATCCAGGCCATGCGCGCCGGCTACGTGAAAGCGAGAAAGCTAAACTCCATCATGCCCTTTGGAGAATTCGGCGGACTTACCGACGACGATCTGAAGGCGATGTTTGCCTACGTACGCACGCTGAAGCCGGTAAAGCATCGCGTGGACAACAGCCTGCCGCCAACCTATTGCAAACTCTGCCAGCTCAAGCACGGTGCTGGAGATCAAAACTAGATTTTTACAGCTGCAAATAGCTGGGCAAAATATTTGACAATTGAGGGCTCCCGCCAGCGCTATAATCCCTCACATGCGGCGCTGGTTGGGCATTGCGGCGTTATCCATTCCGATGCTGGCAGCGCCCTTGCTGGCGCAAATGCATGGTGGCTCCCGCGGTGGAGGGTCCATGGGACGCGGAGGATTTTCCTCATCCGGCTCGCGCGGCGGATTCTCCTCTTTTGGTTTCCATGGCGGAGGGGGCTTAGGCGTTGGGTCGCGCTTCGGCGCCAGTTTCAATAGCGGCATACACCAGGGGTCTTTTCGTTCCGGCACATCCTTCGGAGGATTTCGCCGGCCTGGTTTCGGCCCTCGTCGTTTCGGTCATCGCGTTTTCTTCTCGACATATTCTCCCGGATTTTTTGGATACTACGGATACCCTGCCTACTACGGCGGCGACTTCTATTCCACAGCGGATTACTACCCGTCGTACGACTATTACGGCTCCTCGTATTACGCCGCGCAAAACGACATCGCGCAGCAGCAACAGGACATTAACCGCCTGGAAAATGAAGTAGCAAGTTTGCGCGAGCAACGGGAATCGCAGCAGCGCGAAGCGCGCGACACCCCAATGCCTGAACCGGAGAGCAGGTCCGTGATCTCCACTCCCACTCTGTTGGTCTTCCGTGACAAGCACACCCAGGAAGTGCAAAACTACGCCATCGTCGGCGGCACACTCTGGATTTTCAGCGAGCAGAAGGCCGCGAAGCTCCCGTTGTCTTGGCTCGACATCGAGGCCACCACCAAAGCCAACGAAGACCGCGGCGTAGATTTCCAACTCCCCAAATAGCTGAAGTCGGGAGCGCAGGATTCAGTGTGGTCGCGGGCGACTCGCCCGCGTCTTTCTTCTGTGGATAAACTTGCATTACGCCCCAGCAATTTCCCGTTAGAATAAGAGGAAGCTAGTTCGCCACAATCACCCATGTCCCAATTCGTCCACCTGCACCTCCATACCGACTATTCCATGCTCGACGGCGCCTGCGACGTGGAAAAGCTCGTCCAGCGCGTGAAAGAGCTCGGTATGCCGGCGGTCGCCATGACCGACCACGGCAACATCTTTGGCGCGGTCCATTTCGTGAATGCGGCCCACAAAGCCGGAGTGAAGCCGATCGTCGGCTGCGAACTATACGTCTGCAAAAAGGACGACCACAACATCGAACGCACACCTCCCGACGGCGACACCTATAACCATCTCCTGGTCCTCGCCGAAAACGAGGAAGGCTACCGCAACCTGGCCAAGATTACCTCCGAAGCCTCCTTACGCGGCTTCTACTACAAGCCTCGGGTAAGCAAAAAGTTTCTTGCCGAACACTCCAAGGGTTTGATCGGACTTTCGGGCTGCCTCAAAGGCGAAGTCGCCGAGCGGTTGATGGAAGAGAATTACGACGCGGCCCGGAACGCCGCCGCCACCTACAGCGACATCTTCGGCCCGAACAATTTCTTCCTGGAAATTCAGGACCAGGGCCTGGAGCAGGAACATCGCATCCACTCCAACCTGTTTCGCCTGGAAAAAGATCTTGGCCTTCCCCTGGTGGCGACCAACGACAGCCACTATCTTTGCGAGGACGACGCCCACGCCCAGGACGTGATGCTGTGCATCCAGACTGGCAAGTCCATCCAGGACACCAATCGCATGAAGTTCCAGGGCACGGACTTTTTCGTCAAGAGTCACGACGAAATGCATCGCGTCTTCAAAGACGCGCCCGACGTGCTTTCCCGCACCCTGGCCATCGCGGAACGCTGCAATCTGCGGCTGGAAAAAATCAGCAACCCATTCCCGCACTTCGACGTGCCGGACGGATTCACCCTGGACAGCTACTTCGAGCACGTCTCCCGTGAAGGATTCGCACGCCGCCTGGAAACACTGCGCCCCCTCGATGCCCAGGGGCGCCTGAAGCACAGTCTCGCGGAATACGAGCAGCGCCTGGCCCGGGAACTGGCCATCATTCAGCAGATGAAATTTTCCGGATACTTTCTCATTGTCTGGGATTTCATCCGTTACGCCCGCGAACGCGACATTCCGGTGGGACCGGGGCGTGGTTCAGCGGCGGGGTCACTGGTCTCGTACGCGCTGGGCATTACCGACCTCGACCCGCTGCAGCACGAGTTGATCTTCGAGCGCTTCCTGAATCCCGAGCGCATTTCGTTGCCCGATATTGACATCGATTTCTGCATGAACCGCCGCGGCGAGGTCATCAATTACGTGACCGCCAAGTATGGCCGTGAAAACGTCGCCCAGATCATCACCTTCGGCACCATGGCGGCCAAGGCGGCAATCAAAGACGTCGGCCGCGCGATGGACGTTCCTTATGCCGATGTGGACCGCATCGCCAAGATGGTCCCGACCACGCTGAACATCAAGCTTGAAGATGCGATCCGGGAATCACCGGCCTTGCAGCAGGCCTACGATAGCGATCCGCAAATACGCGAGTTGCTCAACACCGCCAAGAAGCTCGAAGGCATGGTGCGCAATGCCGGAGTTCACGCCGCCGGAGTGGTGATCTCGCCGCGGCCTTTGAACGAACTCGTCCCGCTGCACAAGACGAAGAACGACGAAATCGTCACCGCCTTCGACATGGTGGCCATCGAAAAGCTGGGCCTGCTGAAGATGGACTTCCTCGGCCTGACCACGCTTACCATTCTCGATGACGCCGTGAAGCTGATCGCACAGACTCGGGGCGAGCGCATCGCCCTTGAAGGCCTATTGCTCGACGATCAGGAAACCTATCAGAAGGTATTTCACAAAGGGCTCACCTCCGGCGTATTCCAGTTTGAATCTCGCGGGATGCGCGACGTTCTGCGGCGCTACCAGCCCAGTTCCATCGAAGACCTTACCGCCCTGAACGCGCTCTACCGTCCTGGACCAATCCAGGGCGGCATGATTGACGACTTCATTGACCGCAAACACGGCCGCAAGAAGATCGAATACGAACTGCCCGAACTGCAGGAGATCCTGCAGGAGACGCTGGGCGTGATCGTCTATCAAGAGCAAGTGATGCAGATCGCCAACCGGCTGGCAGGCTACTCCCTCGGCGAAGCCGATCTGCTGCGCCGCGCCATGGGTAAAAAGATCGCGTCGGAGATGGCCGCCCAGCGGGAACGGTTCGTCACCGGAGCCAACCAGCGTGGCTATCCGCCGAAAAAGATTGAGAAGATTTTCGACCTGATGGCTCAGTTCGCCGGCTACGGCTTCAACAAGTCGCACTCCGCCGCCTACGCCCTGCTGGCTTACCAGACGGCATACTTGAAGACGCGCTATCCCGTCGAGTTCATGGCGGCGTTGCTGACTTCGGTGACTGGCAGCACGGATGACGTTGTTAAGTACATTAATGAGTGCCGCGAGATGGGCATCGCCGTCGAAGCTCCCGATATCAACGTGAGCGATGCGAACTTTACGCCCCATGGCAGCGCGATTCGTTTTGGTCTGGCGGCGGTCAAGAATGTCGGCCACAACGCCATCGAGTCCATCGTCGCCGGACGCAAAGACCTTGGCCGCTATAGTTCGATCTATGAATTTTGCGAGAAGGTGGACCTGCGCCTCCTCAACAAACGCGTTCTCGAATCGCTGATCAAGAGCGGCGCCATGGACGGGCTCGGCCGCCGCGCCCAGCTCATAGCCGTTCTCGACCGCGCCATCGAAGGCGCCCAGAAAACTCAGCGTGATGCCGAAAGCGGCCAGCACGGCCTCTTCGGCGTCTTCCAGCAGGAAGAAGTGTCCGCGTCGCACAACAAGCTGCCCGACACCCCTGACTGGGACGAACACACGCGCCTGGCCAACGAGAAAGAAATTCTCGGCTTCTTCATCAGCGGACATCCGCTGGAAAAATATCGCGACAAGCTGGAAGACCTGCGCGCCTTGAGCACGGAAGAAATCAGCGCCTTGACCAAATCCACGGGCAAGGACGAGAACATCACCACCGCCGGCATCATCACCAATCTTCGCGTGCTCAAATCCAAGCGCGGCGATTTCTACGCTCAGGGCGCGCTCGAAGACATGGCGGGCTCGGTGGAGATGTTGGTGTTCCCAGAGGCCTACCGCAAACTGCAGGAGAAGGTGAAGCTGGAAGTGCCGGTATTGATCCGCGGCGGAGTGCGTATCGAAGAAGGCGCGAACCCGAAGTTGACGGTGAATGACATCAGTCCGCTGGAAGACGCGAAAGTGCCGCTGCCCAATTCGCTTCGCATTCGCGTCCCGCTCGAGACCGCGAATGAGTCCACCGTGGACGCGTTGCACACCCTGTGCGCCCAGCAAAAGGGGGCGGCCAAGGTGTTGTTTGACGTGGAACGCCAGGGCGATTTCATGGTCGTGATGGAGGCGGAAGGCTATAATGTGATGCCAGACCGTAACTTTATTGCCCGGGTCGAAGAGTTGTGCGGCCGGGGCGCCGTGCGTGTAATTGACTGAAGCAAGTGACCGTGAGCGAGGCCGCGTTAGAGCGCTCTCGCTCCTGAATCTGGTGAGGCACTCTTTTCAGACTTCACTCAGGCTCCAAGAAGAGCCGCACTGAAATCTGCGGCAGATTAGAGTTTCCATTCAAAAGAATCTCAAGCTGGGAGCGAAGATTGCACCATCGGTGCCTGATGAAGCGCTGGTGATGGCGGGAACCGAGCTTCTCCTGTCCATGGTGGAAGCGCGCGTGGCGCGCAACGGTAACGGCAACGGCAGCAACATGGAATCGGGAGAAAAGACGCACCAGGAGTTGGAAAAGATCGAGCAACAGATTGCCCGCTTGCAGGTGGCCGCCGGACCCGACGAGAACACGCAGCGCGAAATCCAGCTCTTGAACGACCGCATTCAGGCGTTACGCAAAGACATGGCATCTTCGCATTCCAAAGCCTGGGAAAAAACCGAACTGGCACGCCATCCCCAGCGCCCGTATCTGCTCGACTATATTGACCGCATCTTTACCGACTGGAGCGAAATCCACGGCGACCGCGGGTACGCGGACGATCCCGCCATCATCGGCGGCATGGCCCGCTTCCACGGCGAAGAGGTGATGATCGTCGGCCACCAAAAGGCACGCGACACCAAGCAAAAGGTCTACCGCAACTTCGGCATGCCCAACCCGGAGGGCTACCGCAAGGCCATGCGGGTGATGAAGATTGCAGAAAAATTTGGCCGTCCGTTGTTCACTTTCGTGGACACGCCGGGCGCCTATCCCGGCCTGGGAGCCGAGGAACGCGGCCAGGCGGAAGCTATTGCTCACAATCTGCGAGAAATGGCGCGCCTGCAGATTCCCATCATCACCACCATCACCGGCGAAGGCGGAAGCGGCGGAGCGCTCGCCATCGCTATCGCCGACCGCGTCCTCATGATGGAAAACTCGATTTATTCCGTGATCTCACCCGAAGGCTGCGCTTCCATCATGTGGCGCGATCCCACCAAAAAAGCGCTCGCCGCCGAGGCCATGCGCATCACGCCCGAGGACTTGAAAGAACTGGGCTGCATTGACGGCATCGTCCCCGAACCCGAGGGCGGCGCCCACGTCGACCACGAAGCCGCAGCAGCGCTGCTCGATGGCAGCCTGCAGAAAAATCTCGCCCAGTTGAAGCAAGGCACGATCAAAGAACTGGTCGCCACCCGCTACCAAAAATTCCGCCAGATGGCGCAATTCTTTACCGGCGACGAGTAGAAGCCATCTGCCGGCGATAGCCCCGCAATTTGACCTCAGGTCCAATAACCAATTTCCAGGGCCTTGGATTTCAGTTCCTGCTTCAACCACTTATCGTCATCGTCCAGATAGCTCCAGGGTGTCTTCCCCTGCGCCAGCATTTCGCGGATATATGACCGGTAGCGGTAGTGCGCATACACGGACATGACGTAGGTGGCGTATGCCTTGGCCAGTTCTTTATGGCCGCGAATGATTACCAGGTTCTCGTCGTTCTTCTCGCTCGCCGGGGCCGAGAAATTGTGGCTTCCGGTGACCACCACCGGAGCGGCCGATAGCGGATCGATCACCAGTATCTTGGAGTGAACAATCGCATGACCGATCTGCGCCAGAAAGTCGCGGCGTGTCACTTCTCCAATCCACGGACCCAGGGCAACCCCAATGCCCTGCGGCTGTATGACGGTGTAGCGGTCAGGCGCGAACTTCTTGTCGCTGCTCACCAGGCGAATGTCCAGCACGTTCTTTTCGTTGTCTGCTTTTGTGTTGCCCAGAGTACTGACCACGCCTCGAACGTACATGTTTTTCTCATTGGCTCGCTGGCCCGCCAGCGTGTGCAGGCCCTGCTTGCCCGGAGTAAACATGAGGAACAGAATCGAGTCCTTCGCCGAGGAGATAAGGTGGCGCAGCGCGTCCATGTCGCGGCCGTCCGATGTGCGAGTGAACCAGACCGTGACTTTGGCCCCGCCCACCGAGCAATCATGGAATGTGTCGTTGGCGCTGACCAGCGCAGGCGGAAATCCGGCGGGATCAAGTGCCGGCGGGGAAGCATTCTTCAGCCGGTCCCACTGCTGGCGATACAACTGCGCAACCGCGGCGTCTTCGATGAGTAACCCGTTGTTGACCTGCGTGCATAGCCCGGTTGTGCTCCAGTTGGTGCTCCCGGTCCACACCGCCGTGGGTCCGCTCGAGTTCGACAGCACCACAAATTTGTTGTGGCCAAGCCCTTTCGACTTAAGCAGTCGGTCAATGGTAGGAATTCCCGCATCGTTCAAATGCTTGCGAGCTGCCTGGTTCCCGTCGCCGGATTTGTCCGATCCATTGGATAGTATGAGGTGGAGATGCGGCGCAACAGTAATCATTGCGTCCTCCAGTTTCTTGTCCCCGAGTTCATAGAGTGCGGCGTGCAGGTCAGTGCCGTTGCTCTTGGCATCCTTCAGAAGTTGGAAGACTCTGGCGCCAAGGTCGCCTTCCAGGAACGTACGGAATTTTGGGTCGACGTTTTTCTGAAGTTGGGCCTTGAACTTCGCTGGTGTGATCTTCTTTTCCGCCAGATATCGTGCAACAAACTGCGAAAGCGCGAGCCCGCGGTTGAAATAGCAGGAGAATCCTCCTCCGGCGTCGGCCGACAGATTGGCCCAGGGAGTCCAGTTGCTCGCGGCGCCCTTCTTGTGAGGCCGGCCACTACCGTCGTCGATCATTGCCGTGACCCGGTATCGCACTTCGTTCCCCACGTCGACGGCGTGGTCGGTCCAATTGAATCGTTGGAACGGCCACTCCGTTGAGGGCTTGTGATCACCGGACTTGGGGTTGTCTTTCTTGAATCCCACCCTGTTCGCGACCGGTTCGACTTTGTCTCCGGCTGCGGTCTTGCGCGCCCGCTCCAGCAGAAACCCTCGACATCCTGGAATAAACTCGCTGGGGGCCCATGCGACGAACGCATCATCACTATTGGTGTAGACGGCGACCTTAATGTTCACGGCCATGGTCCTCTCCTCAGGAAGAATTCTGTCGGCAGTCCGAAGCACAGCCCAAGCAAGCGAAATAGTGCCACTTCGGCTCGTGGGTAGCCAACGATTTCCTGAGGCTGTTCCGGAACTGGAACAGACATTCCTCGGGCGATTGCCAGTTCGTAGGTTGATTCCTCCGAGATTCACCTCAGCCACCCATTCCTGTTCCTGCCGATTGGGCTGCCGTATAATGAGGGGTTCTGCCACACCAGCATTGCGGGCGGGAGAAACTCCGCTCAGGGACAAGGAAGGAAGTGAATGGCCACCACGGATGTATCTCTCCACGCCGAGAGCCGCCCACCGGAACAAAAACCAGTTGTAAACGACATGAGCATTCAGGTCGCGACCGTTAACGGCTCGGGCTCGCAGAGTTCCAATACCGTCCTGCTGCGCAGCATTTTTCAAATGGGAGTTCCAGTCTCGGGCAAGAACCTGTTTCCCTCGAACATTGCCGGCCTGCCCACCTGGTACACGATTCGCGCCAACAAAGATGGCTACATCGCGCGCAAGAAGGAAATTGATTTCGTAGTCGCCATGAATTCGGAGACCGCACACGAGGACGTGATGTCCGTGGCCCCGGGCGCAGTCGTTGTGTACGACGAGCCCCTGAACCTCAACACTCTGCGTTCGGATCTCGTCTTTTATCCGGTTCCTTACGACAAGCTGGTCGCCCCTGTCTGTCCCGAGGCCAAGCTGCGCAAGCTGGTCAAGAACATGATCTACGTGGGCGTGGTGGCCCAGTTGTTGCAAATCGACATCGCGGAAGTCGAGAAGGCGATCCGCAAGCAGTTTTCCAAGAAGGTAAAGGCAGCCAACCTGAACCTGGCGGCGGTAAAAGCGGGATACGATTACACCGCAGCCAACCTCACCAAGCGCGATCCGTATTTCATCCAGCGCATGGACAAGACTGCGGGCAAAATCATTATTGACGGAAACTCCGCCGCGGCTCTGGGCTGCATGTTCGCCGGCGCGACCATGGTCGCCTGGTATCCGATCACGCCTTCGTCGTCGCTGCCCGAGAGCATGATTGACTACATGAAGCGCTTCCGCATCGGCGCCGACGGCAAAGCTACATTCGCCATTGTGCAGGCGGAAGATGAACTGGCTGCAATCGGCATGGTGGTGGGCGCGGGTTGGGCGGGAGCGCGTGCCATGACTGCAACTGCCGGACCTGGAATTTCGCTCATGGCCGAATTTGCCGGCCTCGCTTACTACGCCGAAGTTCCGGGGGTCATCTGGGACATCCAACGAGTTGGCCCCTCCACCGGTTTACCTACCCGTACCTCGCAGGGCGACATTCTTTCCACCGCGTTCCTTTCCCATGGCGATACCAAGCACATCCTGCTGCTTCCTTGTTCGGCGGAGGAATGTTTCGCCATGGCAGGCGACGCTTTTGATCTGGCTGAGCAGTTTCAGACGCTGGTTTTTGTCATGTCCGACCTTGATCTGGGTATGAACAACTGGATGGCCGATCCTTTCAAGTATCCGGAGAAACCGATCAGCCGCGGCAAAGTGCTCAGCAAAACAGATCTCGATCGCTTGGGCGGCTTTGCGCGTTATCAGGATGTCGATGGAGATGGCGTCGGCTACCGCACTCTGCCCGGTACCGATCATCCCGCCGCCGCTTACTTCGCCCGGGGCAGTGGACACAACGAGAAGGCTCAATACAGCGAACGCCCCGACGACTTCGAAAGAAACATGGAACGGCTCAACCGCAAATTCGAGACGGCTCGTTCATTTGTGCCGAGGCCAGAAGTAGACACAGGCAAATCAAAGATCGGCATCATCGGATACGGTACCTCCCACTGGGGCCTGATCGAAGCTCGCGACCAGTTGCGCCAGGAGTACAACATCGAGACCGACTATCTCCGTCTGCGCGCCTATCCGTTTACCCGCGAAGTGCATGATTTCGTGAAGCAGCACGACGTGGTGTACGTCGTCGAACAGAACCGCGACGCCCAGATGCTCACCCTGCTTAAGATGGATCTCGATGCCGCTCTCCACACCCGTTTGCGCAGCATCGCACACATTCACGGCCTGCCGCTCGATGCGCGCTCCGTCACCGACGAACTCATGACCATGGAGGGTAAGTAGATGGCAACCTCGACCCCCGACAAGCCGGCTCCGGCACCGAAAACCAATCGCATCGGCTTGTCCGTGCTGGATTATCGCGGCGGCAAAACCACTTTGTGCGCCGGCTGCGGCCACAACGCAATTTCCGAGCGCATCATTGACGCCATGTACGAAATGGGAGTCTCGCCCGAGCGCGTGATCAAACCCAGCGGCATTGGCTGTTCGTCCAAGAGCCCAGCCTACTTCATGGGGCGCTCGCACAGCTTCAATGCCGTGCACGGCCGCATGCCATCGGTGGCCACCGGTGCCGTGCTCGCCAACCGCCATTTGATCGCTCTTGGCGTCAGCGGCGACGGCGACACAGCCTCCATCGGCGTCGGCCAGTTCGTTCACCTCATGCGGCGCAATCTGCCCATCATCTACATCATCGAAGACAACGGCGTTTACGGATTGACCAAGGGGCAATTCTCCGCCACCGCCGACATGGGCTCCACACTGAAGACCGGCGTGGTCAACGATCTGCCTCCCATCGACACCTGCGCCATGGCCATCACCCTGGGCGCAACTTTCGTCGGCCGGTCGTTTTCAGGAGACAAGAAGCAGCTCCACGCCATGATGAAAGCAGCCATCGCGCACAATGGCACGGTCATGCTCGACGTGGTCTCACCCTGCGTAACCTTTAACGATCACGAGGGCTCCACCAAATCCTACAAATACATGAAGGACCACGAAGAGCCGCTGCAGGAAGTCAGCTTCGTGCCGGCGTTCGAAGACATCGCCATCGACTACGACCCGGGAACCACAATCGATGTCACTATGCACGATGGTTCGCACCTTCGCCTGCGCAAGCTCGAAGAAGAGTACGACCCCACTAACCGGATCAAAGCAATTACCCGTCTGAACGAGGCCCACGAAAAGGGTGAAGTCCTGACCGGTGTCTTCTACGTCAACTCAAAGACCCCGACTTTCGTTGACCTGCTGAACATGACCGAAGAGCCTTTGGCCACCTTGCCGGAATCGGCCGTGCGGCCGGGCAGGGAAGTGCTCGAGCAGGTGATGGAAGAGTTGCGATAGGGCGAATCTTGAGAGAGGCCGAGCCGGTTATACCCGCGCGTTGGAACGATTGAAGTAAACCTTCCCGCGCCGGATCAGACCTCCGCTCACCCAATATTCGGAACGGCCCGGCACGCGGATTTCCTTGCCGGTCGAGACGTGAGCCGCGGTGAAGAGCCATTCCACCACGACCTGGTCGCCCGCTTCGAGAAAGCTTTCGATCTGGTGAACGTTGCCCGGATAGTTCGTCACGGTAGGGATCACCCACTTCTCCGCTACCATTTTCCTGCCAGCCAGGGTTCCGGCGGAGCTGGATAGATGGATCACAGCGTCCTCACTGAAGTAGCCTAAAACTTCCTCGGGAACGCCTCCTCGCCACGCCTCAAAATACTGGTCAATGAAACTGCGAAGTGGGCTGACTTCAACGGACAGCTGACTTGTCATTTTAATGTCTCCTGTAACCATCGAGTCTCCCAGCTCGAGACGTCATACTCACTCGGCGGGAGATCCTAACCGGGCCCTTGTTTCCTCAGGCCGGTTCTTCACTGGTAGTCACGACCAAGTTCGGAGTTGCGCCCAAGATCACCGGATGCGCCATGCCCGGGAGTCTTTCGCGTCCATGTTTTCGATACATGTCGTGCAGCCACGCCGGAATAGCCAGGCTCAGCACCACCACCAGCGCCAACCCAGCCCGGGCCATGCCCGGCAAGCCAACCCAGACATTTCCGATCCGGGACAACCCAGCGGTGATGAACAAAGAAGCCGCGAATACCTGCAATGAGTGCTTGCCCAGCAGGTTGAAAAAATTGAACACGCGCAGCGTCATCAGCTTTCGATCGATTGTCCTCGGAAGCCACCAGATCACATAACCCAGGCAGGCAGCGTCCAGGAATCTCGCGGGGGTCCGGCTGGGGCCAATCGAGAATTTCAGAAGCGGCGATGCTCCGAACAGGAACCAGCTGTGGCGGTCCAGGGAAAAAAACAGCGCAAGCACAGTACAAGCCGCCAGCAACAGCCGCGACTTCGGAACTGCATTTTCTCCGGCGCTGAGTTTCCGGTAACCGAGATATTGCCCGGCCACGAAGTACGCCTGCCACGCCAGAATGTTGAATGTTCCCAGGTTGATCCAGGGCACCAGGTGGGACGCGTCTCCCATACCCCATTGCGCCGCCCACCACAGGGTCGCGCTGATCAGGCCGACCAGCCAGGCGCGGCCCTTCATCATTTGATCCAGCACCAGCGGGGTGAACAGAAGGAAAACGCAATACATCGGGAGAATGTCGCTGAGGATCGGTTGATACACCAGCAAAGATCCAGAAATAAATGTCTGAACCGGATGCGCGGCCTGAAAAGAAGCGTGGTTGAGAACAACCGCTCCCGCGATGCTGGCGCCAAGCAGAACGATATGAACCAGGTACACATCCCGGGTTCGACGCAGCACCCGCGCCTCTAGGGCCCGCTGGCCGTGCTTGTTGCGTACCCGCAAATAAACCCAGGTGGACACCAGCCCGGAGAGAAAGACAAATCCATCTGGAGCCGAGGCGTAGCCGAAGGTATACGAAAAGAACCGCTGCAAAGGGTGCAGAGGCAGGTGCGCAAGCGTCATGACGACGAGGAAATAGCCCCGCAAGCTGTCAACTCGCCAGTCTCGTGACGTCATCAGCTTATTTCATTGCAATCTCGGCTCCGCGCCAGCCGCACCAAAGACGGTGCATCCGCAGTCGGGCGTAATAAGTGTGCAAGATATTGCACTAGCAGGGGAACCGGCCTTCCCTATGGATATGGAGTACGGGCGTCCCGCCCGTCATGTAGGGACCATCGCCTGACGGCCGAGAACGCCTGTCTTCCATCTTGGAGGCAGAAGAGGATTTGCGGCTGCTTCGCGGGCGAGAGCCTGCGCTGTTCTCTAGTCTTAGCGCAGCACGATATTGACCAGCTTGCCCGGAACCACAATCACTTTCACGATCTGCTTGCCCGCGATCATGGCGCCGATTTTATCGTCCGCCTGGGCACGGGCGCGGACGTCGTTCTCCGCCGCATCCGCGGGCACGACGATGCGGCTGCGTAGTTTGCCATTGATCTGGACTGGAATCTCAACTTCATCTTCTTTGGCTAGTGCGGGATCGTACTTCGGCCACGGAGCGCGCAGCAGGCTTGCCGGCTCGCCCAACATCTCCCATAGCTCGTGGGCCAGGTACGGGGCGAAGGGAGCCAACAGCAAAGCCATGGTACGCTGGACTTCTGCAAGGAAGTTCATGGGGATTTCGTACCCTTCAACTTCCACTCCTGTTACGGGGTTTCGAATGGTCGGACTTCCTAGAACCCACCGGCCGGTTTCATTCAGCAGTTCCATGATCGCCGAGACACAGGTGTTGAAATGCCAGCGCCCCTGGAAATCATCAGTCACTCGCTTGATGGTCTGGTGAAGCTTGCGCTGAACGCGTCGAGCCTGCTCATTTAGCTTCGCAGGAGCGTGCCAACCGGGGTCTTCCGGCTTCGCATTGTTCTTGACGAACCGGTACACCCGCGACAGAAAGCGCTCAATACCTTCCACACCTTCGTCCTGCCAGTCAAGTTCACGATCGGGAGAGGTAGCAAACAGCGTGTACATACGCGTCGCGTCGGCGCCGTAATGTTCAACCATCTCATCCGGTGAAACCACGTTGCCCAAACTCTTGGACATCTTCGCCCCGCCCTTGATGATCATGCCCTGGGTAAACAGATGCTCGGCGGGTTCGTCGTTCTTGATCAGTCCCATATCGCGCATGAACTTGGTCCAGAAGCGCGAGTAGATCAGGTGCAGGATGGCGTGCTCCACCCCGCCGATGTACTGATCAATCCCGCGATCGCCAAACCAGTAACCGGTTTTCTCGGAGTCGAAAGGTGCCTGATCGTTGTTCGCATCGGTATAACGGTAGAAGTACCAGGACGAATCCACGAAGGTGTCCATGGTGTCAGTTTCGCGGCGGGCCGGGCCTCCACACTTTGGGCAAGTAGCGTTGACGAACTCTGGCACTCGACCGAGTGGAGAGCCGCCGGTCAGCGTGATATCCACATTCTCCGGCAGAATTACGGGCAGGTCTTTTTCCGGTACAGCGACAATGCCATCCTTCTCGCAGTAAAGCATGGGGATCGGCGTGCCCCAGTAGCGCTGACGCGAGATGCCCCAATCTTTCAGGCGATATGTGACCGTGGCCTTGCCGAAACCGTTTTTCTCCGCATGCTCAGACATGGCCTTGATCGCGGCGTCGCAGTCCATGCCGCTGAACCGGCCGGAATTCACCAGCGTGCCCTGCATGGTGGTAAACGGAAGTTTCGGTTCGACGGCCGTTTCCTCTGGATCGGTGTTCTGCGGCAGGATCACCAGGCGAATCTCGAGTTTGTATTTCCTGGCGAACTCGTAATCGCGTTCGTCGTGGGCGGGCACGCTCATGATGGCCCCGGTGCCGTAGTCCATAAGAATGTAGTTCGCCACCCAGATTGGGACCTTCTCGCCGTTGTAGGGATTGATGGCGTAGCGCCCTGTATTTACGCCATGCTTCTCAATTTCGCCGATATCGCCCACCTCCCGAGCTTTCCGTTGCTCAGCGATCAGTCGTTCGACCTCGGCACGCAACAGGTCGTTATTTTTCGCCAGGCGGGTGACCAGGGGATGTTGCGGGGCGAGCTGCAACGAAGTTGCGCCGTAAATGGTGTCTACGCGCGTCGTAAATACAGAGATGGTCGCGGTCGCTGCATCAGTCGCGCCGTCGAGTTTGAAATCAACCAGTGTGCCTTCACTGCGGCCAATCCAGTTGCGCTGCATGGTACGGACTTTTTCCGGCCATCCGGGCAGGCGGTCCAGATCGCGCAGCAATTCCTCCGCGTATTGGGTGATGCGCAGGAACCACTGTTCCAGCTCGCGCTGCTCGACCAGCGTGTCCTCATGCCGCCAGCAGCGGCCGTTCACCACCTGCTCGTTGGCCAGCACGGTGCAACACTTCGGACACCAGTTCACCAGGCTCTTCTTGCGATAGGCCAGGCCTTTCTCAAAGAGTTTGACGAAGAACCACTGGTTCCATTTGTAGTAGTCCGGCAGGCAGGTGGTGACCTCGCGCGACCAGTCGTAAGCGAAGCCCAGGCGTTTCATCTGCGCCTTCATGGCAGCGATATTGCGCTGCGTCCACTCGCGCGGCGGCGTGTTGTTCTGGATGGCGGCGTTCTCCGCTGGCAATCCGAACGAATCCCAGCCCATCGGATGAAGCACGTTGTACCCGTTCATCCACATGTAGCGGGCCAGTGCGTCGCCAATAGCGTAGTTGCGCACGTGTCCCATGTGCAGGGCGCCCGAGGGATAGGGCAGCATTTCGAGCACATAATATTTCTGCCGCGTGGAAGGCGGTTCGGCGGCATAGAGGGACAAGTCCTGCCGCCAGCGTTCAAACCACTTGCTCTCGATGCGCTGGGCATCGTAACGGTCGTCGTTCTGACCGTCGCGGACGGCTGTAGTCTTTTCTTCCTGTGGCATAGAAGGGAAGTGCGAGGCCGACGTAACTTTATATTTTACAACGAGAAACGCTTCGGGAGACCTATGAGCGCCCGGGACCGCATAAACAACCGGAGTTGTCATCCTGAGCGGAGGGGGCCCTTCGCCACGCGGAAGCAGCCACGCAGTCGAACAGCCTGCCCCGAGCGAAGTTGACGGGACCCCTATAGGGCTGCACGCCATTTCCGGTGGAATCTCCCGAGGCTCCACCTCTGTGATATAGTTGCCCAAATTCCAGTTGGAAAAATTGATGAGTAACCAACTGCTACTTCGCTACGTCAATCCAAGTAGCACAGAAACGCTCGCAGCGGGGCGTTGCTACAATCCGCGGCTACCGGCCGCCAAAAATCGAGGAATTTAGCCATGAAGAAACTGCTAGTCATCTGTATCGCCCTCTCCGTGTTGTTTCTGCTGGTGGCCGTGGTCGCAGCCGACGACATGGGCAAAGCCCAGACCGTCAATGGCTGGGTCAGCGATTCCAAGTGCGGAGCCAAGGGCGCCAATGCCGGCGCGGCCGCCTGCACCAAGAAGTGCATCGAAGGCGGCGCCTCCGCAGTCGTGGTCACCGACGGCGATAACAAAGTCCTGACCGTCGACAACGCCGACGCCCTCAAGGGACACGAAGGCCATCACGTGGCCGTCACCGGACACGTCAAAGGCGATTCCATTCACGTCGAAAGCGTCAAAATGCTCTGAAGTAATTCTGAAGTAATGTAGCGCCGCAGCAAAGTAGCGCCGCCGTCCCGGCGGCTGTCGTGAGGGCGTCCCGCCCTCACATCAGGCACAAGCCTTCGCGACAGCCGCCACAGGGGATGGCGGCGCAACTAATTTAAAAGGTTTTGTTTCGGCGCAAACCTACTCGACCTCATGCTTCACCATCGTCAGTTGGATGGTCTTGTGATCACGTTCGGACAGCGTGACGGTCTGTGCTTCCGATTTGCGAGCCCCGCTCCCCGCTGACCCTCCATACCTCGCAAGCACCCGATACGTGCCTGGGGCCAGACCGACAAACGAGAAATGGCCGGTCTGGTCGGTCCTCAAGCTATGCACCCGAAACCGGTTGTAGGGTGTCTCGGGCTCGGGTACGACGCGAACGTGGGCTCCCGCCACTGCGGTATCATCATCGCTGACCGAACCATCCAATTGTCCGCTGGCAGAACTGATGACCACTTCGATCGTTCTACCTGCGCCGCCTTTCTCCAGTTGCAATCCCTTTTCCAGTATGTCGTCCCCGCCGATTCGCTCCGATTTGACGTACCAGTTGGCCTCGAGCCCCCAGACTGTAACGGCGTAGCTGCCATCACTGACCGACTTGATCTCAAAGGTTCCATCTTTCTTTGCGCGACCCTGACCCCCTATTTTTTCTTCGTCGTCCACATTGATGAGGACAATGCCAATCCGCTCTAGCCTGGGTAAGTTCGGGCCATCACCCGTGATTCGACCTTGCAAGCTGGCGCCGCCGCCAACCGAAATGACAATGGAATCAATGTTCGCGTCGCTTACTTCGAGCTTCTGCTGTCCGCGGGGTTCATACGGGCCGCCGCCCTCGTCTCTTTGGTACACGGAAATCAAGTAGCTGCCTGGGGGTATTCCCTTCAGCTCAAAGCGGCCCTTGTCGTCGGTTGAGGCCTGGCGCTCAAAGCCGTAGTCGTCTCCCGCGAGCCTGAGATTCACCCAGGCACTACTGGCCGGTCCATCTCTTCCTATAACGCGTCCTGCGATATACACCGTCCTGGTGCGTTGCATGAAAACGTCGGCTTGCACCTCGTCCCCAGCCTTTATCGAAACCACCTGGGCCTGGCTGACTTGCGCTACTCCGGGATAATACGTGGGCGCATATTCGTTACCAATGAGGTCCCGAATCCAGGAAGCCTCGTTCCCAAATGTGTTTGAGCTGGATTCAGGCGAATCCACCGCCTTCAGGTAATATTCACCAGGGTCGAGCCCGAAAAGGCGGTATTGGCCCCGATCATCGGTCTGCGCCGAACCCACAGGTTGCAGTTTCCATTTCCGGGAAGCAGATGCGCCTTGGTCCTCCAGTTCCTCCTCGTTCGGCCGCTGCAGGGCCACGACCTGCGCGTCGATCATCGGTTCGCCATCTTCGTTGGTCACGCGTCCGGTAACGACCCCGGAGGCCATCATGCGGAAAAGCACATCACTGACCCGTTCACCCGGCCTGAGCGACAACACCGCCCCCTCATCGCCTCCCTTCGCCTGGTAAGACTGGGTCACAAAACCGGCGTGAATGGCAGAAAAATGATAGCGCCCGGGCACAACGTCCTTGAGGACGAAACGGCCGTCACGGTCGGTCGCTACCGCGTACAACTTTGTCTTCCGCGCATCATGCTCCGGCACCAACGTTAACTTAGCCGATTTCAATGGACTGCCATCCACTGCTGACACGACTCGACCCTCTACGCTGCAGGAAGACTCGGGAGGCGCATCTGGTTTACCGGGCGGCGGAGAGGTTTGTGCGAGCAGGCTTACGGCCGCGACGATCACAGCAAGTATTGGTAGAAGGCGCCGCATTGCGTACCTCTTGATTCTGGGAACAGAAGCTGCGCGAGTGGGGCCGACAAAATGATACCCCACCTCCGGCGGCGAGTTGCGACCCATCTGTAGGTCCCGGTAGTAACCTCGAATTTCTGCTCCGAAATGGTCCTCAGGGACATCCCCCGTAGAAGACCTTAGTGTTTTGCCCGCTCCGGATGCAGTCACTAAGATGGTCACGCGCCCTTTATTCGAGGTGGTTGAACATGGCAAACATTGCGGGAGACTGGCGCGAACTCTTCGACGTTGCATTGTTTGAGCCCAACCGGGTGAAGTTGCGTCGGCGCATCGAGCGCGCCAAACAGGCAATAAACAACCGGCTTGACGTCTTGAGGCATGACAAGAACGAGAACGGAAGATTGGTTTCGGAACGCATCGCACTCAGCGACGCGTTGACCACGCTGGCTGAACTACACAACATCGTGTTCGTCCGGACGGCGAGTCCGAAGGTTGGGCGTCGAGATGACATAGCCGCCGGTCATGCGGATCTTCGATAACAGGAGACGGTTCCGGTGGCGATAAAACCTATCCCGCATACCATCCCCAGCACTCTCCCACCGGCGAAGCTCTATCTCGACGACATCACCGAGATCCTGCAGATCCTGACCGATTCGAGCCCGGACTATCAGGCAACCTTCGTTGCGGGCCAGACGAAATGCGACACCCTGGACGACTTGAAGGAACTTCGCGGGCGCGCCACCCATTTCGTGATGAACATTTCGTCGCCCCGCAAGCACCAGACCCTTGAACTCACACCCTCGGCGACGCGAATTCACATCGACGAAATTGGCGACCAGTTGCTGGCATGGTCGAAATATGTGAATGTTGCAGCGATTTTTGAGAGAAGAAAGTTACGACTGAAATCGGCGGTTCGCTCCCTGGCCCCGCTGCTATTTGCAGGCTTGTCGCTCCTGGCATTGGCGGTGTGGACGTTTGCGCCCCGCGCCGCCAGACCTCTCTCCATCGATGAATTAACTCATCTCGTGACCGGCATCATCCTGGCGGCTACTGTCGTGTACTACTTCATCAGCTCGCACAGCGTGGTGTACCTGCGCTATCCCAAAAGAGTCGGAGTGGGAAGATGGCTGGAAGACCATAAACCGGAAATTATTGTAGGCGTCATCTCCGCTCTGATGGGAGCGATTGCCACGCGAGTCATAGAAAAAACATGGAGATGACAATGTGTGGCAGCCTAAGTGTGGGGCGGGCACCCATGTCCGCCGCTTTTGAAGTTGGTTTTGGGTTTGGGCGCTCTGGCTCCAGCACGGCAGGCAGTTCGTGGTGAACTCGGCAATGCCAAGGAGGCACTCAAGATGATTGGCATCTTATTCATCGGCCTTGCGATCGCCCTGGCGGCATATTTCATGTTTGTGAAGACCTGGGGAGACAAGCCCAAGAAGGCCAAGAAACAGGAAAAATCAGAGATCATCCGGCAACTGCTGACCTTATCAGAACAAGAAAACCGCATTTCGGCAAACGCTCCGCCCCCGGGAAAACTCCATGCCGGCCGGCGCCCATTCGTGAGCTCTTCCGGGAAATCGTAAAACGCACGCACGGCCAGCAAACCGTAATTTCATTCCCGGGTTCCTTTGCGCCCTTTGCGGGTTCCTTTGCGTCCTTTGCGGTCTAAGATTTTGTGCTTTCCGGCCGAGATCAAAAATCTTAAAACGCAAAGGACGCAAAGGAACCCGCAAAGGACGCAAAGACATTCTTAAGTCGGAACTGTCGTCGACTGCCTTTGCACCAACTTCTGCTAAGCTGTGGCGGAGCCGGTGTCGAAGTCCGAGGAGAGAACTGTGCAAGTCGTGGCCGGAGTGGATCTGGGCGGAACCGCCATCAATTACACATTACTGGACCAGCAGGAGAAGTTCCTCATCGAGGGCCTGTTCGAGCATCCCGCTTTGGCCAAGCAGGGACCCGACATCTGCCTGCAGCAGATCGCAGACGGTCTGAAGCTGGCCGCCGAAAAAGCGGGCATCGTTCTTGACGACGTGGTCGCCGTCGGCCTCGACACTCCAGGTCCCGCCAGTTCCGCGGGCCAACTCAGCGCCCGAGGCTCCACCAACTTTGTTCATACGAACTGGGCTGGATACGACATCCGCGACGGCCTGGCCCGCAAGCTCGGCAAACCCGTCTCCTATTTGAATGATGCCAACGCAGCGGCTCTCTGGGGCCACTACGCCATCTTCGGGTCGAACAGTCACGAAACATCGATTTCCAGTGTGATCGGTACGGGCAATGGCGGCGGCGTCATCATCGAAGGCAATGTCGTAAAAGGCAAGAATGGATTCGGCGGAGAACTGGGTCACGTGCTGATTCCGTATCAGAGCATCGCCGGAACCAGCGGGATCAAACCGGAATGCAATTGCGGACGCACCGGCGACCTGGAGTCGTTATGCTCGCTCACCGCCATCGAGAGAAATATCCTGCCCTACTTTCTTCCACGTTATCCCGGTCACGAGCTGGCTAAAGTGGATCTCCACCAGGCGGCCAAGCTGGTGCGTGGCCTGGCGGAGAAGGGCGACCCGCTGAGTAAGGAAGTTTTCCGCGTACAGGCCCATGCCCTGGGTCTCTTCTTCGATGAGATGGTGAACACCTTTGACCCTGATGCCTTCATCGTCGGCGGAGGCGCCTTGGAAACCGGCAAGCCGTTTCAGGATTGGTTTATCGCAGAAATCCGCGCCGCCATGCCCGCACAGCGCGAAGAACAAGCCGGCATTCCCATCTATGTGATGCCGAATGGCGATACCGCCGGAGCCCGAGGCGCCGCCATCGAAGCCCTGAAACTTGCCCGCGAAGGCGGCCTGGCCTAGTAGCGTTACTCTGCGGTTGAGTAGTAGTAGAGGGGACTGCCCAGTTTTTCGCCAAGGGTCCTAAGAAATTTCCACCGTCCACGTAGGGGCGGGCGCCCCCGCCCGCCCAGCGGAGCGAAGCTCCGCAGCTTTGTTTGCTTTCCCCAAAACCTAGGCGAGCGTAGCTCGCCCGCCCGGACGATGGCGTCCGGGCCTACGTGGTTCGTTATTCGTTCGGGTGGCGCTAACCCTACTTCGTGTACTTAAAGCTGCTGACGTAATCGTGGCCGCGCCTCCCAGGAAGAGCCGTTGTATCATGGAAGGTGGATGGCATTTCCTATCAAAGTCTGCGCGGTCTGCTCGGAAGAATTCGAACTGAGGCCGAACAAACCCGGCTTTGCCAACCGCTGCCCCGCGTGCAGCGAACCTGAGAACACCGAACCAATAACGAAGCCGAGCATGGACGCTGACGAACGGAAGGCTCTGACGGAAGCGAACGAGGCTCGCAGACGAGCCATGCGCGATCTTCTCTACCGCAAGGATAGCTGACGGCTTTCCCGACACGGCTTCCCAGGCACGGCTTGCGAGGGATGATCAGCGCACCACACCTTCCAAAGGCGAACTCGCCGTCGCGTAAAGCTTGCGCGGCATCCGTCCCGCGAGATAAGCTTCGCGTCCCGCCAGCACCGCGTGCTTCATAGCTTCCGCCATGAGCACCGGATCCTGGGCACTCGCAATTCCGGTATTCATCAGCACGGCGTCTGCTCCCAGTTCCATCGCCAAGGCAGCATCGGAAGCCGTGCCCACGCCGGCGTCAAGAACCAGCGGCACGCCGGTAATCATCTCCCGCAGGATGCGAATGTTGGCCGCGTTCTGAATCCCCAACCCGCTCCCAATCGGAGCTCCCAGGGGCATGACGGTCGCCGCCCCAGCATCAAGCAGCCGTTTGGCAAACACAATGTCATCAGAGGTGTAGGGAAGAACCGTAAAGCCTTCCTTCACCAATACCCGAGTCGCTTCGAGGGTAGCCTGCACGTCGGGATAGAGCGTGGCTTGATCGCCAATCACTTCCAGCTTCACCCAATCCGACAGCCCGACTTCGCGCCCCAGACGCGCCGTCCGGATGGCTTCATCCGCGGTGTAACAACCGGCGGTGTTCGGCAGCAGAAAATATTTCTTCGGATCCAGATAGTCCAGCAGCGATTCCTTGCTGCGGTCCAGATTCACCCGCCGCACCGCCACGGTCACCATGTCCGCGCCGCTGGCTTCCAGCGCGCGCGCGGTTTCCTGAAAGGACTTGTACTTCCCCGTGCCCACAATGAGCCGGGAACGAAACTCGCGTCCAGCGATGATAAATGGATCAGTCATGGTCCTATTGTAATGAAAGTTAGACCGTGTGGCGCGGGCGCCCTCGCCCGCGACTGCCGGGGCTCGGGCACGGCCAGCTAGTCCCCGAGAGGCGTCATGCTGAGCTTGCGACGCATGTTGCGCGCAGCGGATATGCAATCGGTCTGCACCCGAAGCGACGCGCACAAGATCCTTCGGACCAAAGCCCCTCTGGATGACTCCAATGTTTGCTGCGAGACGGGCGGGACGCGTCCTCCTTTCGTATTTAGAGTGCGCCGCGCCCCGCGTTGACTTGCCCCCTTCACCCGCCTAAGATGAGGCGCCGGAGTTCGTCTTTCGTCCATGATCGGCCAGACCATCTCGCACTACCGCATTGTTGAAAAGCTGGGTGGTGGCGGCATGGGCGTAGTCTACAAAGCCGAAGACACCCGGCTCGATCGCTTCGTCGCCCTGAAATTCCTCCCCGAAGACGTCGCCCAGGATCGCCAGGCGCTGGAGCGCTTCCGCCGTGAAGCCAAAGCGGCTTCCGCCCTTAACCATCCCAACATCTGCACCATTTACGACATTGGCGAAGAAAACGGCCAGGCCTTCATCGCCATGGAGTACCTCGACGGCCTGACCCTCAAGCATCGCATCGCCGGACGCCCGCTCGAAATGGATGTCCTGCTCGGCCTGGCCATCGAAATCGCCGATGCCCTCGACGCCGCGCACAGCGAAAACATTGTCCACCGCGACATCAAGCCCGCCAACATTTTCGTCACCAAGCGCGGTCACGCCAAGATTCTAGACTTCGGCCTGGCGAAAGTGACCTCGCCCGCGGCTGATCCATCAGCCCCTGCCGGCTCTCACACCCAGGCCACCGCCGCGGTGAGCGTCGAATTTCTTACCAGTCCGGGCACAGCCATCGGGACGGTCGCTTACATGTCCCCGGAGCAGGCGAAAGGCAAAGAACTCGACGCGCGCAGTGATTTGTTCTCCTTCGGAGCCGTCCTCTATGAGATGGCTACCGGCATCGTCCCTTTCCGCGGCGATACTTCCGCCGTCATCTTTGACGCCATCCTGAACCGCGAGCCAACGCCTGCCGTTCGCGTCAACACCGACTTGTCGCCCAAGTTGGAAGAGGTCATCAATAAGGCTCTCGAGAAAGACCGTGACTTGCGCTACCAGAGCGCAGCCGAGATTGGCGCTGACCTCAAGCGCCTCAAACGCGATACCACCTCAGGACGCTCCCACGCCGCCCACGAATCAGCGCCCGTAGCACCGGTCGCGGACCCGTCCAGCGCGTCCTCAAAGTCAGTGCCCGTGCCCGCCGCCGCTACCTCCGAAAAGAAAAGTCTGCCGAAACTTGCAATCGCTGCTGCTGTCGCAGTCTTGCTGGCTGCTGTTGGGTTCGGCGGCTACAAGCTTCTGACCCGGCCCCGCGCCTTCAATCTGCAAAATATGCAGATCACGAAACTGACGGAAAATGGAAAAGCCAGCCAGGTGGCGATCGCTCCCGACGGACGCTACATCGTGTACGCCATGCGCGATGCCGAAAAGCAGAGTCTGTGGGTGCGCAATGTAGCTACCAAGAGCGACGTTCAGGTGCTCGCGCCGGATGTCGTGGAGTTCGCAGGACTGAACTTTTCTTCCGATGGCAACTATATCTACTTCGTGCGTTCGGATAAGACCACGGAGAACTTTCGGTACTTGTACCAAATGCCCGTCCTCGGAGGTTCGCCGCGACAACTGGTTCGCGACATCGACACGCCCATCGACTTCTCCCCGGATGGCAGCCGCTTCGTCTTCCAGCGCGGAATCCCGGAACAAAATGTGGTTGAGATTAGGATCGCGCAGGCCGACGGCACCGGCGAACGGCTGCTGGCTTCTTTGTCGGCCAGTGCGGGCTTTCAGTTCGGCACAACCTGGTCCCCGGACGGCAACACCATCGCAGTGCCTACGGTGGGCGTCGGCAACCAAGTCAACTGGCAATTGAATCTCATCACGGTCGCGGATGGCCGTGTCCGCCCACTAATCTCCACCGGCGGGAGGCTCATCGGACGGGCCGTCTGGATGCCGGACGGCAACTCTCTCATCGCTCCCGTCGCCGAAACCACCCTGGGCCGCACTCAACTGCAAAGCATTGACTATCCCAAGGGCGAGCTTCATCGCTTTACCAACGATCTTTCGGACTACGATCCGGACCTGGATGTCACCCGCGATGGCAAGACCTTGGCGGCCATCCAGCGCACCCGCACCTCGGAAATCTGGAGCGCGCCCGCAGCCGATTCATCGCAGGCTCGCCAGATCACCGCAGGCGAGCCGGCCTACGATCGACTGGCGATCGGCCCTTCAGGCAAGTTGCTGGCCGCCAGCAGAAATGGCGACGTGTGGCTGATGAATTCAGATGGCACCGCGCCGGCCGTCCTGATCCCGCAAGCCAGCAACGTCAGTTCCGTTTCGTCCTGTGGTGACCACTACGTGGTGTTCAACTCCTACCGTGACGGCAAGATCGAACTCTGGCGGTCTGACGCCGATGGTTCCAATAGCCGGAAGCTTGTGGATCAGGCCGGTGATTCCGATTGCTCGCTGGATGGCAAATGGGTCTTCTACGGCAACAAAGACAAAGTCTATCGCGTATCTGCCGAAGGTGGTGACCCGGTCGCACTCGTGAGTGTGCCCGAAGGGGGTTATGGGATTCGAGTATCACCCGACGGCAGCCGGGTTGCGTTCGCTTACCAGGAAGGGAGCCCCGTCCCAATCCCGAAAGTCGGAATGGTTGCGGCCACCGGCGGACCCCTTCAGTTCATAAGCCAGGTCCCTCTCGGCTCCCGCGGCTTGTGCTGGTCGCCTTCCGGAAAGGCCCTCCAGTACGCGCTGACCCGAAACGGCGCCTCCAACATCTGGGAACAGCCCGTGGCCGGCGGACCTCCTCAACAGCTCACCAAATTCGCCTCCGGCCTGATCTCCAACTTCGCCTGGTCCCGCGACGGCAAGCAGCTGTTCCTGACCAAGTTCAACCGAACCAGCGACGTAATTCTCATCAGCAACTTCCGCTAATCGTCCGACTCGGGTTTCATCTTGCCGGTAGCCTCCTGGTAGGCCCGATCCACCGCGGGATGGAGAAATGCGCTGCGAAAGCCCATCAAGCGGCCCGGGTCTGCGCCTGCAAGCCGCTGGCTAAAATCTTCGAGCGTCACTCTCTTGCGCGTATCTTCCAGGCTCAGACCCTGTGCCACCGCTTCTTTTACTTGGGTCGAGAGCGCCTGAAACATCTCGACCAATGTTTTCAGATAGGATGCGTCGTGCATGACCGGCCCGTGTCCGGGAATAATTGTGGTGGCGTTCAGATCAATCATCTTTTGTAAGGTGACAGGCCACTCCGACATGTAAGAGCCAAACGCAAACGGGGTTGGAGCAACCACCGTATCGCCCGCAAGCAGCACTTTCACGTCAGGGATCCAAGTAACCGCATCGCCACCCGTGTTCGCCCGCCCCAGCCACATCACTTTCACATCCCGCCTACCCAGCTTGATGGTCAGCTCTTTTTCAAAGCCGATAGTCGGTGGCGCGTGGACCGTGTGGATGAGATCCGCATCGATGTGATCAAGCGTGTCCGCAAGGCGGTTCAATCTGTGTTTCAAGTCGTCGTCCACGATTCCTCCGCTGGGAAGTTTGCCGTCAGCCACATACTTGCGCATCTGCGCCGCCTGGTCGTGGTTGGTCTTGCGCTGGGTGGAAAGCACCTTGGGCCCTTGGTCCTCGATCAACTCACGCGTGAATTCCGTGCTGATGATCGCAACCCCAGGGTACGCGTCACGAAACACCGCATTCCCCCAGGAGTGGTCAAAATGCCAATGCGTATTGACGATGTACCGCACCGGCTTGCTGGTCAGCTTCCTGATATCCGCCACCATGCGCTCCGCCAGCGACGGAAACTGCCCCGTATCCACGACCATGACGGCATCTTCCCCAATGATCACCGTGCAATTGCTCTGCACCACGCCGCTATCCGATTCCGGTGCGATAAAGGAGTACATGCCATCGGCAACCTTCTGCAGGTCGTACACTTCGTTGACGTACTTGTCCTCAGCCGCGTAAGCGGACAGGGTTATTAAGAGAAAGACAGCAAGCTGGAACCTCCGCATGCATTTCCCCGGCAATTGGCTACCGAATGGACGCGGCACACGCTCTTTGGTCAACCACCATTAGCATTGGGAAACGGGACGAGGAGGGTGCCCCGTCCTCGTCTCTCCGCTTTTGGGAGAGACAGGGCGGGAGGAAGTTCACATGTCACATCGTCCCGTGGGCCTCTTGTCGTACGCTCCACAAATGCCGTGGGGACTAAGACGATTCCAGGAAACCCGCTGCTTGCACTTCATAACCTTCAGCTGCTACCACCGCGCTCCGCTGCTCGCCTCTGCCGAAGCGCGCCGCATCTTCGAACAAACTCTGGAACAGGTCCGCGGTTGGTACGGGCTCTACGTGACCGGTTACGTCATCATGCCGGAGCATGTTCATCTGCTGATCAGTGAGCCGGAGCAGGGAAGACTATCCACAGGGCTGCAGATGCTCAAGCAGATCACCGCCCATCGACTTATGTCGTACTCCCAGGTTGGGATCTTCTGGCAAGCCCGTTACTACGACTTCAATGTATGGAGCGAACGTAAGCGGGTCGAGAAACTGCGCTACATCCACCGCAACCCGGTGAAACGCGGACTATGCGAGAGTCCCGAAGACTGGGAATGGAGCAGCTTTCGTCATCATCTTTATGGCGTCGAGGGAGTGGTGGAAATCGAGTCCCAGTGGACAGCAAGAAAAAGAGAGCAGCTTGGCGTAATGCCAAGGCTCACGCGTCGGGCATAAAAAACCCCACCCTGTCTCCCAAAGAACGGGAGACGAGGGTGGGAGGAAGCTCATCCATCCCTAACGCCCAAAAAACCGCGGCTTCCAGACGGGAAGACGCCGAGCAAAACACAACGGAATCGACTCATCCTCCGGATCGTCATCTCCGGCAGGTGCGGGAGACCCGGTCTCGACCCCCGGCACCTGCTCTTCGTCTTCTCGAAGATCGCCCCGAAACACATGCCAGGCCTCGCGGTATTTTTCGAGGCAAGCGGATTTGGAGGAACCGTCCAGGCGAAGCGTGAAGGACGGTCGCCTGCCAAGGGCTTGAACAGGTATGAGATACCAAAGGTCGAGTGGCGAGATGTGCGCCGCCAGAATGTCGATATCTTCATTGGTATAGGCCACGCCACTCTTGCCGTAAACGCCGTGGGTCGCCTGAATGTTGTATCCACCTGCGATGACACTTGAGGTGCACTTGATCTGCACCCGCCACAACCGCTTGCCCGAATCCAGGACAAAGTCATAACGTTCACTATCGCCCCAGGGCTTGGTCACCCTGAACCCCAGCCCCACCGCCTTGTGCAGAAACGCCGCTTCTGCAAGCTCTCCGGTTCGCTTGGTATTCCGAGGTTTCTTAGGCGCAGACACGGGCTCGTCGGACGGTGCGTCCGGATTGGGGGATTGCGCGGTCATAGTTCGGTTATCACGTAATCAAGAAGTGAGGTCAAGAAAATAGCCACCGCGAAAAAATAGGAAGGACATTCTGCCCCACCTGTGTGGTCGCGGGCGACTCGCCCGCGAGACCTTGAAATCTTCCCAGACCAGCCGAGGCCGGGTGCCCCACCCTTCGTTTTTCGAAGGGTGGGATTCCACGGTCGCGTCATTCTCGGATTTTCCTTCGCGTGCGCCGACGCCTGTTACCCATTCATCCCCAAAAAACACGAATAAGTGGGGCATCCGGCAGCTCCACAAAATGCGGTTTGCTTGGCTGCTCCGGCGGGTCAATTGTAAGATTCTGGGCAGCCATGATGACGACAATCTACAGCGAGACCATTTGGCCGAGTATCTTTGCTGCGCTTTCCTACTTACAGCAACAGCGTAGCGACAAGATGTCGTCCAAGGTGCGGGCGGGAATCAATTTTTCAATCATCCTTGGTTCGGCCTGCTATCTGGAAGGAGTGCTGGAAACCGCCCTAAAAGCACTGCTCGCACATCGCCGCACTAATTACCGCAGATTACGCGGCAAGATGGCGGAACAACGGCCGATGAATTTCTTCTACAACCGAATCGAGGACGACTTAGAGAAGCGCATTCGTAGCAGTACAGGTACCGACGGTTACGATCCGATGTTCGATCTCTTGATCGGTCAGCGTTTGAGCAAACTACCGAAGGTTGCGCCCTTCTGGGAGGGAATCACGGTCCTATTTCAATTGCGCAATGTTCTTGGCCACGGGCGAGAGGTTATAGCCAAGCACGTGATCGCGTATTGGACGCCGGAAAGGGGCGAAGAACAATTCAGCGGCGGATACCGACGCGCCGAAGACTATCTGCAAAAGACGAAGCTTCTTGATAAGAAATTCACCGAAGCACATTCGGAGTACGTTTTTCTCTCGGACAAAATCGCGGATCATTTCTGGGATTTGGCCAGACAGATGCCTAAAGCTGTGTCCAAGTCTTTAGAGAGTCGCGAGCGAAGGGTATTCGATAAAGCGGTGTTTTCTAAACGCTGAGCGCTGGGTGCGCCACAATTCACGACGGGATGGAAACGATAAGCCTTACTTCCACCATTCCGCAACCGCGCGCCGAGGCGTCGGATCACTTCCTCGCCGGGTATCATCTTAGCTTTACCAGATCGCATGTCATCGATCCTCTGCTTGATTTCCGCGGCCCACGCCTCTTCGACTCCTTCTTCGGCTGGCCCGTCATCGAGGCTGGCAATCAGTTGATCGATCAGCAGACCACGCTCACGGGTGGACAGGGTCAACGCTTTTTCGAGGACTTTGGAAACTTCGGGCGTCATCTGTGCCATGACCACCTCACTCGCCTTATTCTATCGCAGCTAGGAAAACCTGCCCCCTACTCCATCTCAAACGGTAAATACTGCAACCCGCCATCCCGCTCAATCTGCAAAACCACAGCATCCCCAGACTTAAGCTCGCGAACTTCTCTGCGCAGCGTTTCCACAGAATCAATCGGCTTGGTGTTCAGCGAGTGGATGATGTCCCCGGTCTGCACCCCGCTGTCCGACACAATAAGGTTGGCGGCGCGGCCCACCACGACGACTCCGCCAGGCAAGCGGACCGTGCCAATCGCCGAGCGAATCTGATCGGTGATATCCACCACCAGAATACCGAGGCGAGGCACGAGGCTCTTGTCGGGATCGGTTGCGTCCATCAGCAAGTCCATCTGGTCGTGCTTCTCAACGGCAGCGACGTAGAGAGTCTTCTTCTCTTTATTCTTGTTTGCATCCGTGCCCCGCAGAATCTCGAGTTTCACGGGTTTGTCGGGGTTGTGAAGATAAGTGGCGGCAGTCAGCGCCGACAGAGTCTCAATCGGCCGATCGTCGGCGGTAAGAATAACGTCCTGCACCTGCACCCCGGCGGCGGCGGCGGGACCGTCCGGCGTGACGTCGTCTACGATGACGCCCCAGGACTGCGGCAGTCCCAGGCCTTCCGCCATGGTCGGCGTGATCTCCTGTGCTCCCGCGCCGATCTCGACGTGGTGAACGTGTCCGTACTTGCGCAGGCTGCGATAGACAAAATTGACCACCCGCGCCGGGATGGCAAAGCCCAGGCCTTCACTTCCGCCGCTCTGACTCAGGATGAAAGTGTTGATGCCAACCACATGACCGTCCATGTCCACCAGCGGACCGCCGCTATTGCCCGGATTGATCGGCGCATCGGTCTGAACGTAGTTCAGAGATTTTGTGGGATCGGCCTGGCGGGCCACGGCGCTGATCACTCCCATGGTGATCGAATTCTGCAGACCCTCGGGACTACCGACGGCCAGCACCATCTGTCCCACGCGAATGTTTTGTGATTCTTCGAGCGACAGGGTGGGCAGGTTGGTCTGGTCAATCTTGAGCAGCGCAAGATCGCTCTCCTTGTGGACTCCGAGTACCTTGGCGTCAAATAGCTGGCGCCTCCCGGCCGGCAGGTTGGCTGGAGAACTGTTGGACGACATCGGCAAAGCCACACGAATGCGATGCGCGCGTTCGACCACGTGGGCGTTGGTCATGATGTAGCCGTTCGCATCCACGATCACGCCCGAACCGATAGCACGCTGCCGGACAATCAGCGCCGTCCGGCCCCGGTCGCTGTCGCCTTCGCTGAGCGGCCCGTACCCGCTGGTCTGAATCTGCACCACCGCGGGAGAGACCTGGGCAGCCAGCTCCTCGAGCGCACTGTTCATCTGACGCAGGACATTCTGGGAATCGAGCGCGCGCGAATCAGCGGCGGATTTCGATTTATCCGGCGATTTACCGGCTGGCTGCTGGGCAACGCTAAGCGTGGTGACAACTAACAGCAAAAGGACTAATGCCGCAGCACCGCGGATTCGGCCAGGAATGAATGCGCTAGACATGCGGACGTGCTCCATCAGAGGTCTCCGTATTGGATGAGAGGCTGAACTGCCGGGATGTAGATTAACCGCGGGTGCCCCGTCCTCGTCTCTCCGTTTTTTGGAGAGACAGGGCGGGGAAGTCAATCGGACGATTCATGCAACTGGCCCGGCTTCTTCCGCCTGCTGATACATCTCTTCAATCTGCTGGCGGTAGCGCTCCGCCACCACCTGGCGACGCAGCTTCATGCTGGCGGTCAGCGTCCCGTTCTCGGCTGAAAATTCATCAGCCACCAGCAGCACTCGCTTGAGCTTTTCATACCGGGCCAGATTCTGGTTCAAGTCCTCCAGTATGCCCTCGTACAGTGTGCGCACCTCGGGATGGGCCACCAGATCCTGCCGCGAAGCGAAAGCCAGTTGACGACCGCGGGCCCATTCCTCCAGCAGCGTAAAATTGGGCGCAATCAGCACCGAAGGGAACTTGCGCTTCTCCCCCAACACAACCGCCTCTGCGATCAGAACGTTGTGCTTGAGCGAATTCTCGATCGGCTGGGGCGCGATAAACTTTCCGCCCGATGTCTTGATCAGGTCCTTCTTGCGGTCGGTGATGGAGAGATATCCATCCCCATCCAGATTTCCGATGTCGCCGGTCTTGAACCAGCCGTCCACAAACGCTTCCTGCGTCTCTTTTGGCTTGTTCCAGTATTGCTTGAATACCGACGGTCCCCGCACCAGGATCTCACCGTCTTCCGCGATGCGCACATCAACGTTCGGCAATGGCTTTCCCACCGTGCCAATCTTGTGCGCCTGGGGTGTGTTGACGGCAATCACCGGAGATGTTTCCGTCAGCCCGTAACCCTCATGAATGCGGATCCCGATGGAGGCATACCATTCCGCGAGTTCGCGTCCCAGGGGCGCTCCGCCGGCAATGAAAACCTCGATGCGGCCACCCATGCCAGCGCGCACTTTCGAAAATAACAGGCGGTCAGCAAGCTTCCAGGATCGAGACTTCGGCTTCCGGCCCGCCAGGACTTCTGCCTTATTTTCCTTCCCCACGGACAGGGCCCAGTTGTAAAAAGTCGAGTTCGGAAAACCTTGTGCCTTCTGTTCCGTCTGAAAGTGTATTTTTTCGTAAACCCGCGGCACCGAAACAAAAAATGTAGGCTTCACTTCCAGCAAAGTTCGCGGCAGGTCGGTAACCACGGCGAGATGCGCCAGCGTAACTCCACGATAGAGCAGCGCAAAATCCACATGCCGGGCGGTGACATGGGAGAGAGGAAGGAACGAAATGCTCACATCGCCCCGTTTCACGGGAAACTCAGCCAGGGAGCAGCTTATATTCGACGCCATGTTGCCATGCGTGAGCATCACTCCCTTGGGCGTGCCGGTCGTGCCCGAGGTATAGATAATGGTGGCCAGATCGTCCGGTGAAACTGCGCCAGCCGTGGCTTGAAGCGTATCGAGCCCCGCGCCCGAGCTCGCCCGGGCGCTGGATTCCATCTCAGACATGCGGACCGCATCGGCGCCTTCGACAGCGTCCATGACCACCAGTTTTTCTAATCCCGTCTGCCCGCGGATCGAGAGAACTTTCCGCAACTGCGCTTCGCTCGACAAGAAGACCACGCGCGCACCCGAGTCCCGCAGAATGTACGCAGTCTGTTCAGCCGTTTGCGTGGCATAAATCGGGACGGTCACCGCGCCGTTCAGCAGGGAAGCGAAGTCGGCAATCGTCCACTCCGGCCGGTTCTCGCTCAGGATGGCAACCCGGTCGCCCCTGCCGATGCCCCAGCTCCGCAGCGCCCCCGACACCGCCAAGACCCGCTCGCGCAGTGTCTCCGAAGAAATCGGAACCCACTCATCCCCCAGCCGCTGCAACATTACGTTGCAGTTCTTACGCTCGACCACAGCCAGAAAGACATCGTTGAGAGTGCGCAGGCTCATTAGGAAAGAGGAAGTGATCTACAAAACGAATGTAATGGTTGCCCAAGCATTAAGCAAACCCGACAGAAGTTTGACCGCTCCAAACTAGGTTGTTATGATGATTCTGCGGGGTGGAGCAGTCTGGTAGCTCGTTGGGCTCATAACCCAAAGGTCGGTGGTTCAAATCCACCCCCCGCAACCAAACATCTTGTTACACTTCAGCGGCTTGGGAGCTATCATCTCCTGAGCCGCTTTCTTTCTTGGGCAAGTTAAGGCGAACTTGGGCAAAGAATCCCCCGAGTTGCTCTGCCACTTTCCTGTGGTCGTCCCCAATCACGTGCGTGTAGCCCATGGTTGTGCGTGGGTCGGCGTGACCCAACCGATCCTGCCGCACCTTCATCGGCGCGGCCAGGTGATCGAGCAGACTTGCGTTCCCGTGCCGGAACGCATGTGCTGCTCCATCCAGTCCGAGCTTCTTCAAGATCGGTTTCAACTGTCTCTTGATGAAGTTGTCCGGGTGTAGGCGACGACCTTCCTTGCTCAGGAAAAGTGGCTCCTCGGGATTCCTGTCCTCGACGTAGAACCGAAGACGTTCGGTGAGCTGCGGCGAGAGAGCGAAGAATCGCTTCTTGCCGTTCTTCGGCCGCTTCAGTTTGCTTTTCCACCTACTTCGCTGAACCGTGATTGCCTGCTCGTTCAAGTTGACATCTCCGACGTTCAGGCCGCAGATTTCTCCGCGCCTGATGCCGGTCTCCGCTACCAGCCAGAAGACGGTCTTGTATGGCTCGTTCGCGGCATCGATGATCTGTTTGACCTGCTCCACCGTGAAGCTCGGTTGCTCTTCGCGATTCCAGGTCGGAAGAACCAGATCGTCGCAGACGTCGTGAGTGACATAACCCCACGCTTTTGCCGATGCCCAAAGAAGGCGCAGCGTAGCGACCCGGTTACGGATCGTTTTCTCGCTACGTTTGTCCTTCCCAGGACTCGACCACAGCGTGATCACGTCTTGCACGACCTCCGTTGAGATGTCTCTTAACCGAATCGCCCCGAGGGCCGCAACCCAAGCCTTAATCTCGCTCTTATCGCTATCTTGGGTGCTTCCCTCGTGGTGAATCATGACTTTGCTTTTCCACTTCTCCGCAAAGTCCTCGAAGCTCGCAGTTGGCTTTGCTTTGTAGATGGGGCTGTTGATCGCCGCCAGGCGACGATCGAGTTCGCGTTGTGCGAGGCGCTTGGTCGGAAACTCGGACTTATCGCCCAAGACCTCCGAACGATGGATGCGGATGATACTCCCGTCCGGCTGTAGTTCGTCTTCGAGCCAGCGGCCGTACCACTTCTTCACCCTTGTGCCCCGCAGGATCAGCGATCCCTGCTGGTATCGCTTTCGAGCCACGGAACCTCCGTTCCGTTGACCCGACGACTCTCGCGGGCATTGTACTTTGTTTTCGTAGACGGCTGCGGGAACCCCCGCAATCAATCTGGGAGCCGGCGGTGCGCAGACCTGTCCGTTCACCGCCAATAGTGCCGAGGCGGTGAGGACGACCCACGCGGACGCGGGTGTTTGACCGTATATGTGTAGATTCTCTTCCAAGGACTTCGCCCTTCAAGCCTGTAATCGGTTCTCATGGCGTTCGCGTCACGTCAGCCTTGTAAGGAGGTCAAACCGGCAGAACGCAAGAGCACCCACTATTCAATACTGGGTTCAAGAAAATCGGGGCAAAACCCAATCGCGGAATGAGCATCTGGCGCCAACCTCACCGAGATGTTCCTCGACTACGCCCCAGAGAGGACGACCAGGTGTTGACCCGCTAATCCTGCGGCAGAGGCGGCTGGGTTCGGGAGTATCCATCGGGCAGCCGATTCCAAGGGGGTTGGCCGCTGGGATGAGGTTCGGGTCGGATCGGGGGTTTTAAAGGTTCTGGGAGCTTTTTGGGACAAGCTGGAGGGCACTCCGAGCGCTCACGCCGCGTCCGGATGGCATTTGTCAGACAGCGAGATAGCCTCCATCCACCGGCCAGACAGCTCCGGTCACCCAGGACGATTCATCGCTCGCCAGATAAACCGCCGCACCTGCAATATCCTCCGGCCGGCCGAGCCGGCCGATGGGATGCGCGGCGGTTCTTTCCCGACGAACCGCTGCTGGATCCGGAGCCTGGCCGATGACCGCCGCAGTCAGATCAGTCTCTACGAACCCCGGGCAAATTGCGTTCACCCGGATGTTTTCATGTCCGTGATCGATCGCCATGCTCTTGGTCAGCAGGACTACCGCACCCTTGGATGAAGCATAGGCTGCGCGGTTTCGAGCTCCGACAATTCCAAGCGTGGAAGCCACGTTAATAATCGAACCACCGCCAACCTTTCTCATGTGGGGTAGCGCGGCCCGAGAGAGTAGCCAAATGGCACGAACGTTCACGTTGAAGGTGTCGTCCCACTGTTCTTCGGTAATCTGCTCGGCGTTTCCAACGTGCAGGACGCCCGCGTTGTTCAGCAGAAAGTTCAATCCGCCGAAGCGCCTCACCGTCTGATCCAGCAGGCGTTCAATTTCGTTCGTTCTGGAAACGTCGGCTGGGATCGCAAAGGCAGAGTCGCCAATTTCGCGAGCAACCTCCTCGACGCGATCCCTTCGCCTGCCGACCAGCGCCACCTGCGCTCCTTCCCTCGCTAGGGCGATCGCGCATGCGCGGCCAATTCCAGTGCCCGCACCAGTGACGATCCCAATCTTGCCCTTCAGACGTTCACTCATGACGAACCAGTTTAGCTGAACAGCGCGGGGCTAGACGGCGATCCTTGTACGGGTAGCTACGATGAAGAGGTTGCGTCTCTCGAGGAGCCGTACGCGCCGCATTCTGTCCTGGGCTTCAGTTGAATCCAGGTCCGAATCCTCCAATGGAAGGAGAGGCAGCGTTAACAGCAGACATCTATACATACAACACAACGGGACGAGAGCAACTCGGGACGTCGTCCTGCGTTTAGAATCATCCAAGAATACTTATGCAGACTCGACGTCTAGGCAACTCCGACTTGAAGATCACTCCCATCGGTATTGGCGCATGGGCGATGGGGGGCGGCGACTGGGCGTTCTCCTGGGGACGGCAGGAGGACGGTGAATCGATTGCAGCGATTCACGTGGCGCTCGATGCGGGCGTCAACTGGATCGATACTGCAGCCGTGTACGGACTGGGGCACTCGGAAGAGGTCGTCGGCAAAGCGATCGCGGGACGCACACATCGTCCTTACGTCTTTACCAAGTGCAGCCTAGTGTGGAATGACCAGCGCGAGATCGGGCACAGCCTGAAAGCTGCCTCGGTGCGCCGCGAGCTGGAAGCAAGCTTGCGGCGGCTGCGGGTGGATGTGATCGATCTCTACCAGATCCACTGGCCCGATCCCGAGCCCGAGATGGAAGAAGGTTGGCAGACGCTGGCCCAATTCCAAAAGGAAGGCAAGGTTCGTCACATTGGCGTATCGAACTTCAACGTGGCCCAGATGAAGCGGGTCGAGAGGATCGCGCCCATCACCTCGCTGCAGCCGAACTACAACATCGTGACCCGCGACATCGAAAAGGACGTTCTGCCGTTTTGCCGTGAGCAGAAGATCGGCGTCATCGTGTACTCCCCGATGAAGTCGGGACTGCTGACCGGCAAAATGACACGCGAGCGCATCGCGTCGCTGCCGCCAGACGACTTTCGCCCGAGAACCGCCAGCTTTAAGGAACCGCTGCTGAGTCGCAACCTTGGGCTGGTGGAGGTGCTACGCGGGATCGGTGAGCGTTACGGCCGCACGCCGGGCGAGGTCGCGATTGCCTGGACGCTGCGTGATCCGGTCGTCACCGGAGCGATTGTGGGTATGCGTTCTGCCGAGCAGGCAAAGCAGATCGTGCGCTCGGCGGAATTCCGTCTGACTGCCGATGAGATTCTCGAGATCGAGAAGTATCTCAAGGCGAATCCGGTTGCTGCATAAGTATGGAAAACTGGCATTGAAGAAGCTAGCCATGAACGTGTTTGGGGCATTCGCATTACTTGCAGGTCCCCTGCTGGGAGCACAGCGCAGCTCTGCGCAAGCCACTTCTACTTCTCCGCTGACCGCGGTGGATCATGTTGACCTCCGCCGCTACGCCGGCAAGTGGTACGAAATTGCTCGTTATCCGAACCGCTTCCAGCGCAACTGTCAATCCGACACGACTGCTGTCTACACGCTACGAGATGACGGAAGGGTCCAAGTCGTGAATGCGTGCCGCGAGAAGGATGGGAAGATAACAACCGCGCGGGGCACGGCCAAGGTCGTCGACAAAAAGACCAATGCCAAGCTGAAAGTGACATTCTTCTGGCCGTTCTACGGCGACTACTGGGTCATTGGCTTGAGCCCAGAGTACCAGTACGCGATTGTGGGTGAACCTAGCCGGAAGTACCTGTGGATCTTGAGCCGCGCACCCAGCATGGAGGAAACCACGTATCAGGAAGTTCTGAGGCTGGTTGAGACGCTGGGGTACCAGCCCGGAACGTTGCAGAAGACGAACCAATCCATACAAGCAAACGTTCCGTCGCCTTCGTAGATGGCTTTGATTGTCACGGTTGTCCCCCGGCGAAGAAAGCCACAAAGTCATAGTATGAGGTGGCAGTCCCGCATCCAGTGGAGGGATCAGATGGGCGAGATGATTCAGTTCAAGCGACCGGACGGAAAGACCTGCCCTGGCTATCTGGCACCTCCCAAAGCAGGATCAGGCGCGCCCGGCTTTGTCGTCATCCAGGAATGGTGGGGGCTCAACGATCAGATCAAGAAGACCGCGGATCGGCTCGCCGAAGCTGGCTACCGGGCGCTCGTGCCGGACTTCTACCGGGGCAAGGTCACCACGGCCGCCGACGAAGCAAACCACCTGATGACGAACCTCAACTTCCCCGATGCCGCCGGTCAAGACATCCGCGGCGCCGTGCAGTACCTGAAACAATCCTCGAAGAAGGTGGCCGTGGGCGGGTTCTGCATGGGCGGCGCGCTGACCATCCTGGCGGCGGTGCGGGTGCCGGAGATGGACGCCGGCGCCTGCTTCTATGGCATTCCGCCCCTCGACGCCGCCGATTTGAAGAAAATCAAAATTCCCCTGATTTGCCACTTCGCGAACAAGGACGACTGGTGCACGCCCGCCAAGGTGAACGAGCTGGAGACCGCGCTCAAGCAGTCGAAATCACAGTTCGAGATCTATCGCTACGACGCGCATCACGCCTTCATGAACGAAGCCCGCCCCGAGGTGTACGACGCAGCATGCGCCAAGACGGCGTGGGAGCGAACGCTCAAGTTTCTGAAGAAGGCACTCACGTAACGGGTTCGCCCGGGAGGGGCCGAGTGGGGCGAGGCACGTCAGGAGGCTCGATATCCGAATAACTTTCGGCACTCCAGTCTCAAAAAATTGTCGAAGACCGGAATGTGAAGGCCGCCCTTTTCAAGGACGAATTTGCACGAAATGAGACAGGCCCGCCATTTGAATTCCTCGGTCCCGTGTTTCTTGCCGTAGGCGGTGATGTCTTCCTGGGAAACGCCAAACACCACGGCTCCTATTTTCGACCAGACGCAGGCACCCGCACACATAGCACAAGGTTCATGTGTGGAATACAACACGAAATCCGGTAGGTACCGGCCATAGCCGGAGCAGACATATTTCAATGTTTCAAGCTCCACGTGCTTGATGGAGGAACCCGAAGTTTTTACCCGGTTGCCGGCAGAAGCGATAACCACTTCCCGTTTCCCAATAAGACGCGTGATGACCGCACCGATGGCATAGTCGCCCCGGTCGCGGGCGCGCTTTGCCTCCGCGATAGCAAGCTGCATAAACTTTTTCTTCGGTTTGTAGGTGGGAGGAATCATTTTGTTCTCCCCGAGTCTGAAGGTCTTAGGCCATTTCTTGGAAGAGCGGTCTCAGCCCTTCACGACTTCCGATCCCCGTTCAAAACCTACGTCGATCTTCCGCCGTCCAGCATGAATTGCTGCCTCAATCGCTGAGTCTTGCGTCGGGAAGGTGCCGGGCAGGTAGAACTGTGTTTCGGTCACTCCACGTCCCATCGTGTTCTTCGATGGAGAACTCCGCCGAGAAGCCGCCGTCCTTCAACTCGGATAACCGAGCCTCGATGACATAGCCCTTGTATCCCTGCCTGCTCTTCATGACCAAACCTCTTGCGTCGCAATTATCGCACTCTGGAGTTGGGAGCTTCCTCTCAAGCCAACGCCTTCCGCGTGTCACTTCTCAGGCTGGCGAGGAGCCCCGAATACCGCCGCTGCGGGCGGTCGTTGCGGACCGCGATGCCCAGCGCCTTCTTCTGCCCGATCAGCACGAGCAGCCGCTTGCCCCGCGTGATCCCCGTGTAGATCAGGTTGCGTTGCAGCAGCATGTAGTGTTGGGTCGCAAGCGGGATCACCACTGCCGGGAACTCCGATCCCTGCGACTTGTGAATCGTGATCGCGTAGGCCAGCGAAATCTCGTCCAATTCCCCGAAGTCGTACTTCACCAGCCGCTCGTCGAAGCGCACGGCGACCTGCTGCTCGACGGCATCGATTCGCTCGACGATCCCCACGTCGCCGTTGAACACGTCCTTGTCGTAGTCGTTCTCCGTCTGGATGACCTTGTCGCCGATCTGGAATCGCCATCCGAACCGCTCAACGGCAGGCTGACCGGGTCGGGCTGGGTTCAATACCTTCTGTAAGGCTGTGTTCAGTTCGCGCACGCCGAGCGATCCACGGTTCATCGGGCAAAGAACCTGAACGTCGCGGATCGGGTCGAGACGAAAGCGTTCTGGAATTCTCTCCTGCACCAGCTTGACCAACGTTGCCACGATCTTCTCCGGGTCGTCACGCTCGACGAAATGGAAGTCGGAACTCGGGTCGGCTCCCCGCATATCGGGCATCTGCCCTCGGCGGATGCGGTGCGCGTTGGTGATGATGTGGCTGTCCGCAGCCTGCCTGAACACCTCGGTGAGACGCACAACTGGTACAACGCCGCTCTCGATCAAGTCCTGAAGCACCGTTCCCGGACCGACCGAAGGAAGCTGATCCACGTCCCCGACCAGAACCAACCCGGCGCGGTTGGGGACAGCCCGCACCAGCGAGTGCATCAGCGGCACGTCCACCATCGAGGTTTCGTCCACGACCAGAAGGCCGCAGGCGAGCGTGTTCGATTCGGTTCTGCTGAACCGCCCTGTTGCGGGATCGATTTCCAGTAGGCGGTGGATCGTCTTGGCTTCCAATCCCGTGGTCTCAGTGAGTCTCTTCGCCGCCCGTCCAGTAGGGGCGCACAGCAAGCACTTAACACCCTTCGCACCCAGGATCATCAGGATCGAGTTCACCAGCGTCGTCTTGCCCACGCCCGGTCCGCCGGTGATGACTACGACCCGATTGCCGAGAACCGTCTTCAGCGCCTCGCGCTGGCTGGGAGCCAGCGTCTTCCCAGTCTGGCGCTCGCACCACGCGACCGCCTTCTCGAAATCGATCGGGGGATAGATCAGCTCCTCTTCCGCTAGGCTCTTGATCCTTGCCGCGATGCCTTCTTCTGCCCTCCTGAGGTGCGGCAAGAAGATCAGGGGCTCGCCGTTGATCTCCTCTAGCAGTAGGGAGCCACTCGTGAGCATCTGCGACAACGCCTGCTCGACTGTCCCTTCCGGCACCTCCAGCAGTTTCACTGCCGCGAGCTTGAGTTTCTCCAGAGGCAGGGCGCAGTGTCCGTCCGAAGTCGCTTCCAGCAGCACGTGGTCGATGCCCGCCCGTGCCCGATTGAGCGAGTCTCTCGGAATCCCGACCTTCTGCGCGATCTGGTCGGCGGTCGCGAAGCCGATCCCGTAGATGTCTTTCGCCAGCGTGTACGGATTGCTCTGCACCTTCTCGATTGCCTGCTCGCCATAGGTCTTGAAGATTCGCACCGCCCGGCTGGTGCTGACGCCGTGGCTGTGCAGGAAGAGCATGATTTCGCGGACTTGCTTTGCCTCCTGCCATGCGTGCGCGATTCGCTCCCGGCGCTTGGGGCCGATGCCATCGACCGTTTGCAGTTCGGCGGCTCGGTTCTCGATCACGGCGAGAACCTCGGCTCCGAACCGCCCGACCAGCTTCTTCGCGAGAATCGGCCCGATGCCCTTGACCAAGCCGCTGCCGAGGTACCGCTCGATCCCCTCGGAGGTCGTCGGCGGCACCGTCTTCATGGTCGTCGCCTTGAATTGCAGTCCGTGTTCCTTGTCCCTGACCCACCAGCCCTCCGCGCTCAGATATTCCCCGGCAGTCACCGAGGCCAGCGATCCTATGACCGTTGTTTCATCCCGCTGCCCGCGTACTTTGACCCGCAGGACGCAGAAGCCGCTTTCGTCGTTGTGAAACGTTACGCGCTCGATCAGGCCGGAAATCTCCTCGGTCGCGGGTCTGCGTTCAGGGATTGGGGCATTCATCGGGGATTCATTTTCCCATGGACGGTCTGCAGCATGCTGACGTTTGGCCCGCATCGGTAGAATCTGAGGATGTGTATGGCCAAACGTAAGCCGAAATCGCAACCCACATGGACAGATGTCAAAGCAAAACTCGCGGATTTTGACCGGGCAGCATTGCTAGGCTTGATCCAGAGTCTCTACAGTGCGCACAAGGACAATCAGACGTTTCTTCATTCCCGCTTTGGCTTGGGCGAGGACGTGCTGGAACCGTACAAGAAAATCATTGATCGGTGGCTTTGGCCCGACGTGCTCCGGAAGCAGGACACTTCTGTCTCCCAAGCCAAGCGGGCCATCTCTGATTGCAAGAAGGCAGTTGGCGATCCCGAGGGACTGACCGAGTTAATGGTTTTCTACTGCGAGCGGGCCGCTGGATTCTGCAGCGACGTTGGCAATGAAGATGAGGGATACTTCGATGCACTGGTGCGCATGTTTGAGCAGGCCCTCAAGTTTGCAAACGCACTATCCGTCGACCGAAGGGACGACCTTGTCGCCAGGTTAGACGGTGTGCGGGTCATTGGCCATGAGTTTGGCTATGGCGTCGGAGATGACATGGATTTCCTTCTCTCGAAGTACACGCGGTGTTGAGCTGATAGGCTAGACGGCGATCCTCGTAAGGATACCGTTGAAGGCAAAACCGTACTACGATACTTCCATTCCCATGACCTACGAAGAACTTGTTGATTTCCTCGAACGCAAGATGAGAAATAAGTTGCCCATCAATTACACCAACTTCAAAGATGGCAGACGTTCGTGCGCCGAACCGTATATTTATTTCAGGAGCGCGAAAGCGGTATGGATTGATAGAGAAAGCAACAGAATCAAGCTTTGATCCGAAAGAAATCCGCAACTGCCTCGACGAGATAGAAAGCGAGCTCTTCGGCGCAGCAGATAAGGAGGATTGTCAGCGGTTCCACAAGGACACTCAGCTCACCGCCGTCCTGTTGCTGCTTTTCCGGATGGCATCGCTCATGCGCCCTCTGCTTTTGCTTCATGAAGCGGCCGACTACGACGGCTTTGACGCTGTGTTGCGTGCCTTCGAGGAGAGCTGGTTCTTGGGGCACGAACTTCGCCTCATTGCGCGCCAGGAGAAAGCGATCGGGTGGTTAACTAAAAAGAAAGACACATGGAAGGCGAAGCTCGGTATCTTAATTGACTTTGCAAAGGGCCGTGGCCATAGCGGTCCGAAAATGGGTGCTGATTACAACCTACTTAGCGAACTCGCCCATCCAACACGGACCGCCGCGGAAAATTCGGTCACGCTTTGCGGCATAAGGCGTGGGATAGACGGCGCGAAGGCGGAAGTCACCGAGCAAGAGAAAATTGCCGCTCAGCGTATCCGTTACGGTCTCTACCGTCTTGCCTGGCTCATAATGGATCAGGATGGAAAATTCATCGAGATACCGGCAGATCTGAAAAAAATGCCGTTAACGCAGAAATTTCTGAACACGTACGAACACATTGAGCCGGGAACGTAGCTGCCATTCTTGGAAGAGCTACTGGATCGTTTTTCATCCTTCGTGTACTGCGTCTCGCCACGCCCACAGTTTTTGACGCTCCTGTACAGGTCAAGGACTATATTGTTATGCATATAGTTCCCATAAAATGCGAACTTGGCGTGATATAGTACAGCCATGATGCGCGAGAAAAACTCCTTGCCTGCCTCCCGTGCACGGCTAGCCGCCGTACTTCGCGCAGCTACAGGCGTGGTATCGGTTGACCTTGCGTCTCAGACACTCGGCATCGAGCGGCGCGCAGCGGCCAAGCTTCTGTCGCGCTGGAAGGAACAGGGTTGGCTCCGACGGATAGGACACGGGCTCTACGTTTCCGTACCTTTGGACCTGGCCCGCAGCGAACAGGTGGTCGCAGATCCCTGGGTGCTCGTGCCAACGCTTTTCAATCAATGCTACATCGGCGGTTGGACGGCTGCCCACCATTGGGAACTCACCGAACAACTCTTCAATGAAACCTTCGTCTTCACGACGCGTCGAATCGCGAAGAAACGCGTAACTGCACAGGGCGCAACTTTCCTACTGCAAAGCGTAAGGGCGAAGCGCCTCTTCGGATTGAAAACACTGTGGCGCGGCTCCACCAAAGTCTCAATATCGGACGCGGCACGCACGCTGGTCGATATGATCGCGGTGCCGGAACTGGGTGGCGGCATCGATCACGTGAGTGATTGCCTGAGTGCTTATCTCTCCAAGAAGACCGCCGATCGTGATCTGCTGATCCGCTATGCGGAACAGTTCGATAACGGCGTCATCTTCAAGCGTCTCGGATACATTGCAGACACGCGGCTGCACGACAAACAACTCGCGGCTGAGTGCCGGTCACGCCTGACGCAGGGCTATGCGCGGCTCGATCCCGCCCTTCCCTCGAAGCAGCTGATCACTGCCTGGCGGCTCTGGGTGCCCTCATCAGGAAACAGACAGCCTCATGATCGACAAGCGCGAAATCCTCGAAACCGC